>DBFWLO010000019.1:0-415845 GCA_048465415.1 Candidatus Scatosoma sp. | reverse complement strand
TGGGGCCGCGTTTTTTATTTATAAAAAATTGTCAACGTTTCAGCTTCCGGCGCAAAATCCCGTAAGGAATAGAGACGACGATGAGCAGAATCGCGGCGGCAAAAGCCACCCAACCGGACGAAGCGAAAGAAAACTGCGTGATGCCGAGAATGCGGTTGATGCCTTCGAGCATATCCGCACTCATGGCGTTGACGATAAAAGAGACGTTGGCTTCTAAAAGCGCGACGGCGCCCATAGGCAGCAGCACTAGAAGCAGAAAGGGCAGCCAGCCCAGCCAGATGGGAAGTTTGAGCTTGACGGCCGGATTCTTCGAGAATAATTTGCAGACCATTTTAACGATCAGCCACGCCCAAGTAAAGAACACAAAACACATTACCCCGGCGGCGATTTTTAAGGCGACGACGATGCCTTCTGCGGCGTTATCCCCGATACCGTCCATGATATACTGCCTGACTTCCGCTTTCAGCGCTTCTTTGGCGTCTTCATTCTCCCCGCCGCTTGTCGCAGAATCGCCGGGCGTTTTGTCCGTACTCAGAAGCGCACCGGCCGTTTGCGACTCGGGCGCGTCCGATTTTTTGGCGGAGCGGAGCAGATCCAAAAGCAGTTTAGCCGCGAGGTCGTTCGCGTCGAGATTGCCCTCCTCGTCGGCGATTGCGGCTAAATTTTTAGAGATGGTGTTCCTGATGTTCTGTTTATTCTCTTCCGAAAGCGCCGCGCCCGAAAAAACCTCCTCGCCGCTTTCGGCGAGCTTTTCAAAAACTTCTTCCACCACGGCCGTCGCGCGGTCTGCTACGCTGTTCACGGTCGCGCCGTCGGCATAGACGGCGTCGATCAGGGAATCGGTTTTTTGGTTTATGTATTCGTCGGTGAATCCGGCTTTGTCGAGCAGTTCCTCCATTCTTTTGTCGCTGACCGTGGGTTCCGATTCTTGGAGATACTCCCGGATCTGATCCTTGACGACGGTCTGCACGCCCTGCTTGGCGACGAAACGGATAAATTTCTCCGCGATCTCGTCCAGCGTGGGGGAGAGCTGATCCACAATGGAGTCCACGTTCGCCTCGATTGTTTTTTCCACGGTTTTCCCGGTATCGGAAGAGGTGAGCGCGGAAAAGACATCGGTCGTTTGGACAGTGAGGGTGAGTTTCAAAGGAATACCCTCTCCTACGACCTCGCTCAAATCGACGTCGCCCATCTCGTCTTTCAGCATCTCTTCCAGCTTTTCGGCTTTTAAATCATAAGTGACGTGCACTTTCCACAGCGGCGAGAGAAAAAAGAAGACGATCGCGGCCGCCGATAAAAGTGCGATGAGAATATTAAAAAGAAATACGGCAAATTTACTGCCCGTTTTCGACATGATTCTACCTCCCGGAATTTGGGGACTGTTATTTTTGTATAATCAGTTTAACCGATTTCCCGAGAAAAGTCAACAGCTTTTTTCTTTTTCCCGTTCGGGGGTATAAAGTTTTTGCTTTTTTCCCAAATTATAGATATGAAACGAGTGAGAACTTTTGACGAACTGAAAACGCGCGACGAGCGCGAGAGCTGTTTTCCCGCCCCGTCCGGCAGAGAGAACAGAAATTTGTCCGGGGAACGTATGGGAGGGGTAAAATGACGGGAAAGAACAGAGAAAATTACAATAAAAATTATATCGCTTACGTAAATTCTTTCGCTCCGCCTACCCACCATTTCAAAAATTGTCTCCGCGCTTTCAGCGTGGGGGGATTTATCTGCTGTATCGGACAGTTTTTCCGGTATATGCTGGAATATCTCGGTCTTACGGGCGACGAACTCGCCGGCACGGTCAGCGTGCTGCTGATCTTCCTCGGCACGCTTTTGACCGGTCTCGGCGTTTACGACCGGATCGGCCGCAACGCGGGCGCCGGTTCCATCGTGCCCATCACCGGTTTTGCCAACAGTGTGGCGTCGCCCGCCATCGAGTTCAAAACGGAAGGCCTGATCTACGGTCTCGCCGCTAAAATGTTCATCGTCGCGGGGCCGATCATCGTCTACGGCGTACTCTCGGGCACGATCGTGGGCATCATTTACTGGTTCCTGCGCTGAGCAGGCAATATAAAAAACCGGCCTCAGGAGCCGGTTTTTTTTCTTTTATACATCCTCGGGCGGAAGAGAACGCTCTCCCGACGGACTCGCCGCCGATTCTTCGGGGGGCATAGCGCCGGAATATTCCGTACCCTCCTGTGTATGAAAAACGGTCGATTCCGTGTCGTTTCCGGAAAAAGAAGAGGCGTTTTTGCCGCCGACCGTTTCTTTCGCGGTAAGTTCCTCGATCTTCGTAGTGTCGTCGTGCTTGATCGGCTTCCATTTAACGCGCATGAAGAGGGACGCGATCGTGACGGGCAGGGAAACGATACTGAACCAGAACCAGGTCAGGATATAGAATACGAGTTTTCCTTTCGTGCAATGGATATGATTCCTTTCGCGGATACAGATCAGCGCGCCGATGGCGACGTTGCCGAGATAACTGGTCGCCAAAGCTTTCAAGCCGAGCAAAGCCAAACTCGGAAAATTCAGATTTCCCCAGAACGTCCCTTGCACGAGGGAGATGATCGCGGTGGTGATGGGATAAATCGCGGTGAGGATCGCGGAAAATAAAGCGTAGGGGAAAGCGTAAAAGAAGATATCGTAACAGGAAATCTTTTTGCGTACGGGACGTTTTTTGAAGATCCCGGCGATCAACTGGGGGCCGCGCGCGAAAAAAGCGAAAAGCCGTCCCTTTGCCCAACGCATTCTCTGCCGCCAGGAGACGAAGAAATTATGCGGCTGCTCGTCGAAAAATTCCGCCTGTTCGCAAAACTCGATCGGCTCGCCTTTGGCGATCGTTTTAAGGGTAAATTCCGTGTCCTCCGTAAGACAAGTGCAATTCCAGCCGTCCTTTAAGAGCCGGGAATTGACCAAAAACCCCGTTCCCGCGATGTGCGTGCTCAGCCCTAAAAAACGCCGCGGGCGGTGATAGGTCATCGTGCTTCGGTAAAAGTGAATCCCGTAGGCGGCGGAAATAACGTTGGTGTCGAAGTTCTTCGTGTTGCGATAACTGACGATGACGCCCGAACGATCCGTGAATACTCGGTTCATCGTCTCGACGAAATCTTCTTTCAAAAGGTTGTCCGCGTCGAAGGAGATGAAAGCGTCGAAACTTTCGATCCCGTAATCTTTGGCGATATTTTCATAGAGAAACTGTAAAGCATAGCCTTTGCGCGCCTTTTTCGGATCGAAACGTTCGTAAACGACGCAGCCCATGTCCCGGCAGATTTTCGCGGTATTGTCATGACAGTTGTCCGCACAGACGAAAATGGTGATCTTGTCGGGATCGTACGTTTGTTTGCGGATACTTTCGATCAGATTCCCGATGACCGCCTCTTCGTTTCGTGCGCAGATGACGATGCCGAATTTATGCTTTTTCTGATTTTCGACGGGCGGCGGCAGCGGTTTTTCTTTGGCGAGAAAGCCGATAATGACATACAGCACTTTATAACACGTCAAAACGCTGAAAACTTTTAAAATGATCCCGCAGATAAAATTGAACGTCTCCATAAGCCGTAGCTGTTTCCTTATTCCGCTTTATTATTTAATTATTATAGCATAGTTAAATGGAATTTGCAATAGAAATTGCATCGGGAAATGGGATTTGCCTCAAAAAGCGGAGTATAAATTTTGAACGTTTCCCCATACTATTTTTGAAAATTATGGCTAAGCATACGATTTATTTTGATAAACAACCGAGGATTATTGCCACGGGCACCATCGCGGGCCCGAAGGAATGTGAGGGCGTAGTGGGGAAGTACGTGGACAGGGCGCTTGCGGACGATATGTTCGGGGAAAGCACGTACGAGAAAGCGGAATGTAAAATGTTCTCCTACGCGATTCAGACGGCGATCAAAAACGCCGGCCTGCAAGAAAAAGACGTCGACCTGCTCGTTTCGGGCGACCTGCTCAATCAGATCATTTCCGCGTCTTTCGCGGCGCGCGATTTCGATATTCCTTTTCTCGGCGTATACGGCGCGTGCTCGACGATGGCGGAGAGCTTCGCGATCGCGGCCTCGCTCATCAACGCGGGGTATTTCACTAAAATCGTCGCGGCGACGGGCAGTCATTTCTCTTCCGCGGAACGTCAGTACCGCTACCCGCTGGAACTCGGCACGACGCGTCCTCCGCAGTCCCAGTGGACGGTGACGGCCGCGGGCGGAGCGATCATCGCCGAACAGGGCAGCCATATCGCGATCACCGGCGCGACCGTGGGCAAGGTGGTGGATTTCGGCATCACGGACGTCAATAATATGGGCGCCGCCATGGCGCCCGCGGCCTCGGATACAATTCTCACCCATTTCAGAGATACCGGTCGCGAGCCCGGTTACTACGATCTGATCGTCACCGGAGACCTGGGTGCCTTGGGCAGCCGTATCGTCAAAGACCTGCTCTGGGAAAAGGGGCTGGATATCCAGCCCAACCACGTGGATTGCGGGGAGATTATCTATAAGGTGATCGAGGACGAGTTTCAAGGCGGCAGCGGCGCGGGTTGCAGCGCGGTGGTGTTCAATTCCTATATCTACGATAAACTGAAAAAACGCGAAATCAACCGCGTTTTGTTCGTGGCGACGGGCGCGCTGTTGTCCACCGTATCGAGCGGCCAGGGCGAAAGTATTCCCTGTATCGCGCACGCGGTCAGTATAGAAAACGTATAAATAAGCGGAAAACGGCATACCAGGTCTGCGACGAACGCGGAGGAAGCCGAAAAAGAGGGAGGGGAAATATGTTTGCGGAATATTTTGAAGTAATTCTCATGTTTGCGAAAGCGTTTTTGGTGGGGGGACTCATTTGCATGATCGCGCAGATCATCATCAATTTTACGGACTGGACTTCCGGGAAAATCCTGGTCTATTTCATGCTCGCGGGCGTGGTTCTGCAAGGATTGGGACTGTATCAGTACCTCGTGGACTTTGCGGGCGCGGGGGCGACGGTACCCATTTCCGGATTCGGCTATCTGCTCGCCAACGGCGCTATTCGTGGTTCCCAAAAGGGGCTGTTCGGAGCGTTTACGGGCGCGCTGAGCGCGGCGAGCGCGGGCATCAGCGCCGCCGTCATCTTCTCGTTTATCATGGCGATGATCTTTAAATCGAAGAGTAAGAAAAATTAAACCGATCCATTCCAGAACGCAAAAACCGGGCATATCTCATGCCCGGTTTTTGTGTAAGCGATTGGTTTAGAAAATCCTACTATTCAACATAAACATTGGAAAATACGATATATTTTAAATAGGAAAAAATATTTGCAGAAAGAGGACATAAGCGATGAAACTGAATGAAGCCATGATAAAACGTATCGAAGATTTATCGATAGAACACCGGCTCCCCGTTCCTCAATGGGCGATGAAAGCCGGGATCATTCCCTCGACTTTATACAATATGATGAAGAAAAAATCCTGCCCGAGAATCACCACCGTAAAATTGTTATGCGACGCGATCGGCATCACCTTAGAAGAATTTTTTTCCGTCGATGATATCGATACCGCCGAATATGAAGAACCGTAGTTATGGAAATGATAAGCGGAGCAATCCGGCTTCCGTAAAATTACGGAAGCCGGATTTTTTAATTAGGCGTAAGGTTCATATTTTTCCCGAAAATATCCGTTTGCAGATAGGTGTCGGGGATCGCGCCCACGATGACGCATTCGCAGACGAGAATATCCGTCGTCACGGCGAATTTTTCCGTTTTGGAAGGCATGACGATGCTGATGTCGGCGATCACGTTCAGATAGACGGAATGTTTGGTCTGATTGATCCCCACGCTCTCGAAATCGGAAGAGAAGGCGCAGGTGACGCTGCTGACGGGGATAATGCGGATATGTATTCTCGGCCCGAAGCCGGCGAGGGCTTCGATACCCGTGAGCGCGCCTAAGGGGACGGGAATCCCGTTCAGACTCAGGTTTTTTAAGTTGGATTGAGAGATAGAGGCGGCATCGCGGGCGATCTTATTGATTTTCAGCGCGTTGGCGGACACGGTCGTGACCGCGCCTTGTTCGTCCCGGGCGACGGTGACGAGATCCTCGTAGCGCACCCCGTCGCTGAGCGTATAATATACGGCGTCGTTGATGGCGACGGTGGTGAGGGCGCGCATCGTCGCCTCGCTTATGGAAATAAGCACTTTTGTGACGTTGCGCTGGAAATAAATCGCGATGCCGATGATGAGCACAGACAGGGATAAAACGATGGCGGCGATCGTTTTCCGACGTCTTTTTTTGCGGTAATATTTAGTTTCCGGCGGTCGCGGACAGTATTCTCCGTCCGTATAAGAAGCGTACCGTTTCATCAAAGCGCCCTATACGAGAAAGCGGCGGATCTCGTGGAGGATATTCGCGTTTCCGCCCGAATAATCGGATACGGCGAGGGCGGAGAGGAGTTCCTCGTCCGCGAACGCGTCCGCGATCGCCTCGGGCAGGAAATCCGTTTCCGACTGTTTGAGCACCCGGCAAAGCCGGCGTTTTTGAAAATAAGAGGCGTTCTGCGCCTGATCGCCTCGCGTCGGGCCTTCGAGCGGAATGAGCACGGCGGGCTTTTTCAGGGCCAGGATCTCGAAGACCGTATTGCTGCCGGCGCGGGAAACGACGAGGTCGGCGGCGGCGTAAGCGCTGCCCATATCCGGCTCGAATTCCTTCTGTATATACCCGGGTATGGTGCTTTCCACGACGTTTCCCCTGCCGCAGAAATGGAGGATATGATAAGTTCTGCAAAGTTGTGCGGCGTACTTTCTCACCGCGTCGTTGATGGCGCGGCTGCCGCTGCCGCCGCCGAAGACGAGCACCGTTTTCTTGTTCGGAGAGAGTCCGTACTTTTTCCTCGCCTCGGCGCGGTCGCCCCGGAAGAGTTCCTCTCGCAAAGGGGAGCCGCAGTATTTGCCGTTGCGGAAATGCTCCGCCGTTTCGGGGAAAGAGGTGAGCACATACTTGCATTTTCTCGCCATCAGTTTGTTGGCGAGCCCGGAGGACAGATCGCTCTCGTGCGTGAGACAGGGGATTTTCAGCTTTTTGGCGGCAAAGACGACGGGCAGAGCCACATAGCCGCCCTTAGAGAACACCACGTCCGGCCGGAAAGTTTTTAAACCTTCGACCGCCTTTTTTTCCGCGCGCAGGAACTGGGCGGGAATTTTCAGATTCTTGAAAGAGAAAGAACGAATGAATTTGGGGCAGGAAATTTCCCAATAGGGGATTTTCAAAGGAACAATGAGACTTTTTTCCGTTCCGTCCGTCCCCATATAACAAATATCCGCTTCTCCTTTCAACGCCTCGATCAGCGCGATATTCGGCACGACGTGGCCGGCGCTGCCGCCGCCCGTAAACAGAATTTTTTTCATGAAGCCCCTCCGCCCTCGGATTGTGCCGCTTTTTTCCGCCGCTTTGTCGGCGCGTCGGAAAACGGTACATATTATTATAGGCTCCGAGCCGCGCGGTTATTCGTAAAGCCCTGCGATTTTTTGCGCCGTTTCTTTGACGCGCAGGCGCACGCTCTCTGGTTCGATCACCCGCACGGCGTCTCCGAACCCGACGATTTTGCGAATGAGCACGCCGTCGTCGGGCAGGGTGACGTCCGCGTACCACTTCCCGTCCGTCAGCCGCAGATTCTCGCCGCCCAGCCAGTCCTGCACGTCGGCGAACGCTTCCTCGTTCACTTCCAGACGCACGTCGACGGAAGCCGTTTCGCCCGTCCAGTAATTGAGGGGGATATCCTCGCGGCGGAAGGGGCGGCGGATAAATTTTTCTCCCGTCAACACCGAGCTTTTTATACGTCCGAGCCGGAAGAGCCGAAAGGCGCGCTGCTTGCGGCAGAACGCGTAAACGTACCATACGCCCTGTTTAAAGACGAGCGCGTGCGGTTCTATGCGGCGGTGCGTCTGTTCCCCGACGCGGGAATGATAATCGATTTCGAGCACGGCGGAGTCGCGGATACAGCTCTCGAAAAGCCTGAGTTTATCGGAAAATCTGCGCGTGTCTCCCCAGGTACCGCTGTCGACGACGATCGTGCCCATCGTGCCCGAAATCGTCAGATCCCTCAGTTCCGACTTGATTTGCGCGGAGAGCTTGCGCTTTGCGGCGAGGAAGCGTTCCTCGGGCAGTTGGGAGTACATGGCTTCGAGCGCCTCGATCGCCGCGCCGTATTCCTCCTTCGTCATGAAATTGACGGGCAGTTTGTAACTGTCGGAAATGAATATCCCGCCGTTGCGCCCCTGCTGCACCTGTACGGGCACGGCAATGGAAAGCTCCTCGATATACCGGTACACCGTCCGCACCGAAACGCCGTGCTTGTCGGCGAGATATTTCGCCGTCAGCCGCCGCTTGGATAAAAGCTCGAATAACATATCCAGTAAAATCGTGTATTTCATAATTTTTCCTCCCGGGGTAAAAAATCTTTCCCTTTTCTAAAACTATTTTACAATATATGACACCCGTTTGTCAAGTTATATTTGTTATAATAGGCGCATAAACTAAGGCGAAGGAAGGGAAGAGAAATGACTACGTTCGATTTATATGTAGAGGGGATAGAGGCAAGGCGGCAGAAAGCGCTCAACGAGCGCATGAACGAGGAGATCGCCGCGCGCATGCGTTCGAGGACGGAGGAAGAGGCGTACGAGGCGCTGCTTTCGCTGTCGCTTTTCTCGGCGGTAAAAAAGACGGCGGCAGGACAAGAACTTCCGGCGTAAAATTTCTTTCAAAACGCTTGACAAACCTTTGCAAATGGAGTAAACTGGACGTATTATGAAACATTTTCTGAGCGAGAACGGACTTTATCACATTTACGCGTACGCCTATCGTGGCCGTGCGTTTATTTGCCGTACGTAAAATCGCGGAAGAGTCTTTGGGAACACGAAAGGGGACGATCGACGGTTTGCGTATGCGCAGACCGTTTTTTTGTTTTCTTTTGCCCCGCGGCGCGGGGGATTGTGTTGCCAAAAACGCGGAAAAGTGCTAAAATAGAAAAGGAAACGGACAAAGGAGTAAACTTTATGGCTACAAACGTTATGGATACTCTCCGCGCGAGAGGATTTATCAAACAGACGGTATTCGAGGACGAGCTCTACGAGAAGCTGGGACGCGAGAGCGTGCCCTTCTACACCGGTTTCGATCCGACGGCGGATTCCCTGCACGTGGGGCATTTCATGCAGCTCGTCGCCATGCACCACATGCAGCAGGCGGGGCACAGACCGATCGTGCTCGTCGGCGGCGGCACGGGCATGGTGGGCGATCCTTCGGGGCGGACGGATATGCGCAATCTGATGACGAAAGAAACGGTGGAACACAACGTCGAATGTTTCAAAAAACAGATGTCCCGCTTCATCGACTTCGAGGGCGAGCATGCGGCGATCATCGTCAATAACGCCGACTGGCTCCTGGACCTCAACTATATCGATTTCCTGCGCGAGATCGGCGCGCATTTCTCCGTCAATAAAATGCTGACGGCGGAGTGTTTCAAACAACGCCTCGAACGGGGACTTTCCTTCCTCGAATTCAACTACATGCTCATGCAGGCGTACGATTTCCTCGTGCTTTACAGAAAATACAACTGTTCTTTGGAACTCGGCGGCGACGACCAGTGGAGCAATATCCTCGCGGGCGCCAACCTGATCCGCATCAAGGAGCAAAAGCCTGCCTATGCGATGACGTTCACGCTTTTGACGACTTCGGACGGCAAGAAAATGGGCAAGACGGCGAAGGGCGCGGTCTGGCTGGACGAGACCAAGACCACGCCGTACGAATTTTATCAGTACTGGCGGAACACGGCGGACGAGGACGTGGAAAAATGTCTGAAACTTCTCACGTTCCTGCCCCTTTCCGAGATCGAAGAACTTTGCCGGTATAAGGACGAGCGGATCAATAAGGCGAAGGAAGTCCTCGCCTACGAGCTCACGAAAGAAGTGCACGGCGAGGAGAAAGCGGAGGAAGCGAAGCGCCAGGCGCAAGCGGCGTTCGGCGGCGCGGAATCGGAGCTTCTCGCCAAAGAAGTGACGGGCGTGCAGACGGTGGTGGACGCGATGGTCGCGGCGGGAATCGCAAAATCCAAAGGCGAGGCGAGACGGCTGATCGAACAGGGCGGCGTCAGCGTCGGCGAGGAGAAGGTGACGGACGCGAACATGCCCGTGCCCGGCGCGGAATTTGTCCTGCATAAGGGCAAAAAGGTGCATTTGAAAGTCGTCGTCAGATAAGCCGGTGGAAAACTGCGTATTGACGGTCTGGAAAGGCCAGGAAAGCGAAAAAATCATCGAAAAGTCCCGTTTTGTGACCTATTCCCGGCACGTGGAGAGCGAAGCGGAGGGAAAAGCGTTTCTCGCGGAGATCCGCGGCAAACACTCGTTCGCCACCCATTGCTGCTACGCGTTCGTCGCGGATAAAACGGGCAATTTGCAGCGGTTTTCCGACGACGGCGAGCCGCAGGGCACCGCCGGTATGCCCATTCTGGAAGTGCTCAGAAACAAAAAACTGTTTGAAACGGCTGTGGCGGTGGTGCGCTATTTCGGCGGCGTCAAGCTCGGCGCGGGCGGCCTCGTGCGGGCGTATTCCGCCTGCGCGGCGGAAAATCTGGAGGCGGCGGAACTGAGAAGTCTCGAACTTTGCACGGAATACGAAATTATCGTCGGTTATACGGAGACGGACGCGGCGCGGAAATTTTTCTCGTCGCGTCCCTGCGAGCTTTTAAACGAGGAATACGGCGAACGTGTCGTGTTCCGCGTGGCGGTGAAAAAGAGCGTTTCCGCGGACTTTGCGGCGGCGTTGATCGACTTTTTGCAGGGGCGGGCGGAGCTTTTGGAACGCGGCGGATATTACCGCGCCTTTAAAGTATAGAAAAACGAAAGGAGAAACAAATGACGACGGAAAGCGTAACGATCGGTTTTATCGGTTATGGGAACATGGCGCGGGCGCTGGCGGCCGGCTGGCTGGCGGCGGGGGCGTTGAAAGGAACGCGGATCTTCGCCTGCGCGAAACACTATGAGAGCCTGAAAACGCGCGCGGAAGCGGACGGAATCGCCGCCTGTAAAGACGCGCGGGAAGTATGCGCGGCGGCGGAAATAGTGATCGTGGCGGTGAAACCGCATATCGTCGAAGAAACGCTCGCGCCGCTCAAAGAACTCCTCAAAGAAAAAATTGTCGTGTCCGTAGCCGCGGGCTGTACGTTTGAAAAGTACGAGGAATGGCTTCTGCCCGGCACCCGGCATCTGAGCGTCGTACCCAACACGCCCGTCGCCGTCGGCGAAGGCGTGATCGTCGCGGAGGACAGACACTCTCTCGCGCCCGAGGAGCACGCGTTCGTGAAAGCGCTGTTCTCGCGGATAGGTTTCTTCGCGGAGACGGAGACTCGGCTTATGTCCGTCGCCGGTACGGTGAGCGGCTGCGGTCCCGCGTTTGCGGCGATGTTTCTGGAAGCGCTGTCGGACGCCGGCGTAAAACATGGTCTGCCGCGCGCCCTCTCTTATCGCCTCGCCGCGCAGATGCTGGCGGGTACGGCGAAATTGCAGCTTGCGACGGGCGCGCACCCGGGCCAAATGAAAGACGATGTCTGCTCCCCGGGCGGAACCACGATCGTGGGCGTGGCGGCGCTGGAACGCAAAGGCTTCCGCTCGGCGGTCATCGACGCGGTGGACGAGATCGAAAAGAAAAAATAAATTTTTTGAGAGATAAAACCCCGGATCCGTTATTGACAAATCCGGGGTTTCGCCCTCCTGTATTTTCGTGGATTCTTACACCGAATGGGCGGACGAAAACGGAGAAAAGACCGCGCCGGCAGAACTCGTCACGGGGGACAGATTGACGGCGACGTTCTACGTTTCGTTCGAAGGCTGCGCGCCCGAACGGGTGCGCGCGCACAGAATTTCCGCTTATAAATCTCAAAAAAATTTCGAAAAAGGTATTGACAAAGTACGCGATTCGTGATAAGATAAAACTAAGGAAGGATTTGCGGGAAAACGCCGTTTTTTCGCAAACGGAGGAGGCTTCATTCATGAGGCCTCCGTTTTTCTGAAAAGTCGGGAGTCTGAGGAGCGGGCGTGCGCAGAGACATGGGCGATAAGGTTTATCTTACTTATGAACAGCAGATAGAAAAGCTCAGGAAGGACGGTCTGGTAATAACGGACGAGCGCGAAGCGATTTCCCGGCTCAAATGGGAAGGGTATTATAACTTCGCGGTAGGCTATAACCGCCTTTTCAAAGACGGGAACAAACGTTATATCCGCGGCACCCGTTTCGAGCATGTCGAAGCGCTCTACGATTTCGACAAACATCTGCGCGGCATCGTCTACGAATATACGCAGGGTGTGGAATGCAATATCAAAGCGCTGATCGCGGACGTATTCAGCAGGCGCTACGGCGTCCACGAGCGTTTCTATCTCGCCGAGGAAAACTTTACGTCCGACGAATCGCAAAAGGGCAACGTGCATTGGCTGATCGCGACTTGCAGGGACGTGATCGCAGACAGTTTGAAAGAGGGCGAAAAGAGTTACCGCGACTATATCGCGCATAACGCGAAAGTCTACGGTCATGTGCCGCTCTGGGCGCTGATTCGCGCGCTGAGCTTCGGGAACGCGTCCAAGTTTCTCAAACTGATGAAAACCAAAGACCGGGCGGAGATCGCCGCGCAGTACGGCTTGAGCGGCGACGTGCTGACGAACATGACGGAGATGCTGGTGGGCTTCCGCAATATCGCCGCCCACGGAGAACGGATATTCTGCGCCCATCTGCCGGCAGTGCGGCTGACCGAAAATCTTACGGTGTTTCGTAAGATACAAGTACCCCGTTTCGCGGACGGCAGACTCAAATACGGCCGCTGCGATTTTCTCGCTTTGACGGTGATATTCAAATACATGCTGCCCCCGAAAGAGTTCTCGGCGTTTCTGCGCCGCGTCGCTTCGGAGGTGGACGGACTGCAAAAGCTTCTGCCGCCGTTTGCCATGCGCAGGGTGAACGAACAGACGGGATTGAGCGGCGCGTGGCGGAAACTCGATTCGATAGGAAAATAAAAAGAATAGAAAACCAATGAAAAAATAAGCAAAGCCGCGCCCCGGAGGGGGAGACGGCGAGGAGGTCAATCATGAAATTCAAAGGCGTAATCTTCGATCTGGACGGAGTCATTTGTTTTACCGACGAACTGCATTATCGTGCCTGGAAGGCGCTTGCCGACCGGCTGAACATCTATTTCGACCGCGAAATCAACAACAGGCTTCGCGGCGTGTCCCGCATGGACAGCCTGGACATCATTCTCGAACGTGCGAATAAGGAATACACGCCCGTGGAAAAGGACGCGTTCGCGGCGGAGAAAAACGCGCTGTATGCGGACTCTTTGCGCACGATGAGCGAAAAAGACGTCAGCGAGGACGTGAGAAAGACGCTGAAAACTTTGAAAGAGCGGGGCGTGAAAATCGCCGTTGGCTCTTCGAGCAAAAATGCGCCCACGATCTTGGAACGCATCGGTTTATACGAAGAATTCGACGCAATCTCGGACGGAAACAACATCACGAGATCCAAACCCGATCCCGAAGTGTTTTTGAAAGCGGCGGAATTTTTGAATCTGAACCCGGAGGAATGTCTCGTGGTCGAGGACGCGCTCGCGGGAATCGACGCGGGGCGCGCGGGCGGCTTTGCGACGGCGGGGATCGGCGAAGCGGCGTCTTACGAAAAGTCGGACTATAAATTGTCCAAACTCAGCGATCTGCTGGATCTGTGAAGGAAAAACGGAGAATAAAGAGAATGGAATATAAAGGACTCGGCCAAAGCGGCCTCAACGCTTCGAGGATCGTCCTCGGCTGTATGCGCATTGCGGATAAACCGTCCAAACAGACGGAAGCGCTTCTCGAAACGGCTGTTTCCTGCGGCGTCAATATGTTCGATCACGCCGATATTTACGGCGGCGGCGAGAGCGAACGAGCCTTCGGCAAAGCCTTGAAAAACGTAGGCATCGTCCGCGATAAGATCATTTTGCAGTCGAAGTGCGGAATCTCGAAGAGCGCCTCCGGCGTTCCGGAGTTTGATTTTTCCTATGAACATATTCTTTCCGCCGTGGAAGGGAGCCTCAAAAGATTGGAGACCGATTACCTGGACGTATTGCTTCTGCACCGTCCCGACGCGCTCATGGAACCGGAAGAGGTGTTCCGCGCCCAGGAAGATCTGTATCGCGCCGGCAAAGTGCGCGCGTTCGGCGTCAGTAACTTTTCGGTGTTGCAGACGGAACTGCTCGGCGGGGGCAGATATCCGGTCGTCGCGAATCAGCTGCAATTTTCCCTTATGCACGCGGGCATGGTGGACGAAGGCTTCAACGTCAATATGACGAACGGAGAGTCGGTATGGCGGGGCGGAAATGTTCTCGATTACTGCCGTTTGCATAAAATTACCGTCCAGGCATGGTCGCCGCTCAATTACGGGTTTTTTGACGGAATCTTCGTCGGAAATCAAAAATTCCCCGAACTCAATAAAGAACTCGACCGGCTGGCGGAAAAGTACGACTGCGCGCCGGCGGCGATCGCTTTCGCCTGGATTCTCCGCCATCCGGCGAATATGCAGGTGATTTCCGGCACTACCCATGCGGGAAGGCTGAAAGAACTCTGCAAGGCGGCGGATATAAAGTTGACGAGAGAAGAGTGGTATTCCCTCTATCTCGCCGCCGGAAAAACGCTTCCGTAAAACTATAAAGAGGAAACCAGATGAAACTGACTGATCACGAAAAAATTATTCTGCGGGATTTTAAAGAAAGCGATATAGAAAAACGTATTTACTGGGACACCGTGGAAACGGAATGGCAGCTTTGGGACGCTCCGTGGGAATACGATGGTTTGACCGAAGAGAAAAAGAAAACGGAGCTCGAAACATATATCGTTCGCATGCGCGAATGGGCTTCCGAGTACGCGGCCATGCCGGAGGATAAAAAACGCACGAAATTCCAGATCTGCACGCTTGGTCCCGAAGAAGAATACATCGGCTGGTGCGGCTCTTACCGCATCGACGACGACTATAATATTTCGGAGAGCGGAGAAAAATGCGCGGTGGGGATCGATATTCCCGAGAGAAGCGCGCGCGGCAAAGGCTACGCCGCGGCGGCGCTGAGACTGTTCATCGACTATCTGCTCGCACACGGCGAGAAGGAAATTTATACGCAGACCTGGTCGGGCAATTTCCGCATGATCGGTCTCGCGAAAAAACTCGGTTTTGAAGAGGTCAAAAGAAAACCGGATTTAAGAACGGTCAGAGGGGAGAAGTACGACGGCCTCACGTTCCGTTTGAATCCGCAAACGTACCGGTCGCCGGAACGGGAGAAAAAGTAACCCATGCAAAAACTGTTTTTGGCCTCCCTGTTCAAAGACGTAACCCGCCTCTTCGCGGCGTTTGCCGGCGAACCGCTGGCGGGAAAAAGGGTGGCGTTTATTCCGACGGCCGCTGTGCCCGACAAACTGAATTTTCATGTCCGGTACAGCAAGAAAGTCTTGTCGAAATTGGGCCTGTTTGTGGACGAACTGGAAATTTCCGGGGCTTCGCCTGCCGAAATCGCAGAAAAGACAAAAAGAAGCGATTATATTTACGTCGGCGGCGGAAACACCTTTTATCTGCTTCAAGAAATGAACCGAACGGGTGCAGGGGAGATAATCCGGGCGCAGATCCAAGAGGGAAAACTCTTTATCGGCGAATCCGCCGGCGCGATTATCGCCGCGCCCGACATCGGTTATTCCCGAGCGATGGATAAGCCCGAAGCGGCGCCGGTTTTGAAAAGTTTCGCCGGCTGGGACCTTGTGAATTTTTATCCGGTGCCCCACTATAAAAATTTTCCTCTTAAAAAGGCGGCGGATAAAATGATCGCTCAGTACGGCGAAAAATTGCCGCTGGTGCCTTTTGGCAATTCTCAGGCGATCCTCGTTACAGGCACGGAAAGGCAAGTTCTGGACAAAAGCGCCGCGCGCGTTTTCACCCGTTAAAACTCGGAGCGTTTCTATCAAGAAACGCTCCGAGTTTTTAGTTGCCGCCGTAGATTTTAACGAGATTGACGATCACCTGCACGGCTTTTTCCATAGAGGGAACGGGGATAAATTCCAGGACGGAATGCGCGTTGAGCCCGCCCGTGAACAGGTTGGGGCAGGGCAGTCCCATAAAGGAAAGGGTGCAGCCGTCCGTCCCGCCGCGCACGGGCGTTTCGATGGGGGTGACTCCCGCAGCGGCAAACGCCTTGCGCGCGTTTTCGACGAGATGGAAATGTTCTTTGATCTTTTCGAGACAGTTGAAATACTGATCGCGGATCTTTACTTCCGCCGCGTTTTCGCCGTATTTCGCTTTGAGATTGTCGCAAAGGGATCGGACGAAATCTTTGCGCGCGGTGAACTTTTCCATATCGTGATCGCGGATAATCAGTTTGATCTCTCCCGACTCCACCTCCGCGCGGACGCTTTCGATGTGATAGAACCCCTCGCGTCCTTCGGTCGCGGCCGGCGTTTCGTCCTCGGGAAACGCGGCCAAAAACTCTCCCGCCATCAATGCGCAGTTGAGCATTTTTCCCTTAGCGCTGCCCGGGTGGATGTTTTTTCCGGCGAGCGTAAGGACGGCTTCGGCGGCGTTGAAAGTCTCGTAACCGAGCTCTCCCAGTTCTTCCCCGTCCACCGTGTAGGCAAAGTCGCAGGCGAACCCGCGCACGTTGAAGAGGGACGCGCCCTCGCCGATCTCCTCGTCCGGCGTAAAGGCGATTCCGATCTTTCCGTGCCTGATCTCGGGATGTGAAAGGAGATAGGAGACGGCTTCCATGATCTCCGCCGCGCCCGCCTTGTCGTCGGCGCCTAAAAGCGTCCTGCCGTCCGTGACGATCAACTCCTGCCCGACGTAATTTTTGAGAACGGGGAACTCGCTTGCGGAGATCGTCTTGCCGTTTTTGAGGACTATGTCCCCGCCCTGATAGAGCACGCACTGCGGATGTACGTCCTTTCCCGAACAGACCGGTTCGGTGTCCAGGTGCGATATGAAGCCGAGCGAAGGGAGTCCTTCGGCGCTGGCGGGAAGCTGGGCGTAAACGTAGCAGTGCTCGTCGCAGTGAGCGTTGTCGATTCCGAGTTCCCGCAATTCGCCGACGAGCTTGCGCGCGAGATCGAACTGTTTTTTCGTGCTGGGGTGCGTTCCCGTATCCGGGTTGGACTGCGTGTCGATTTTTACATATTCGAGAAATTTTTCTTTTACGGACATAGAGTTTGCTCCTGATCGTTTTTTTGAATTATATATAGTATAGCTGTTTTTTCCCTTTTTGGCAAGTTTTTGCGGCCGTAAAAAAATCGTCGGAAAAGCCGTCCTTTTTTCGGATTTTCTGGAAATACTTTGCATAAATAGCAAAAAGACGGAGCAAAATAAGAATATCGAAAAGGAGAAAAATGACAATGGCAAAAATATTTCATTCGCTCATGACGAAATTTTTAGCGGCGGCGCTTTGTCTGACGGCGCTCGGCTGCATGGCTTCCTGCGGCGGGGACAAACCCGCGGAAGAGAACGTGGAGATCACGTTGAGCAAGACGGAGCTCGAACTCTACGAAGGTGAAACCTTCACTCTCACCGTAACCGTTTCCCCTGCGGACGCGAAGGATAAACGCGTGGAGTGGAAAGTGTCCGACGAGAAGATCGCGACCGTCGAAGGCGGTCTCGTAACCGCTAAAAAGGCCGGCGAGACCATCGTCACCGCCAGCACCAACGAAAAGACGGCTACCTGCAAAATCAAGGTGAAGGCGAAAGAGGATTCCTCCGGTTCTTCTTCCGATTCCTCCTCGGAATCCGGTTCTCAGTCGGGCTCCGATTCCGGTTCTTCGGAAGGCGGCGGAACGTCGGAAAGCACGTCGGAATCGACGCCGGAAAGCTGAAAATTAAGGAAAACCGCGCAAAAGGGCCGGAGCTTTTGGGAAAAGCGCCGGCCCTTTTGCGCGAAGAAACGAAGGATAAGGGGATTCTTGTGCAAAGTAGACAATCACGGCCGCTAAGTTTGTGAAATTTGCCCATTGTAATTTCCTGCAAAATATAGTAAAATAAAACTATAAAATCATTATCCGTCCATGGAGGAAAAAAGTAAATGTCAGGACTTTTGCTCAAAGGCATCAATAAGGTCTATCCCTCGGGCGTACAGGCGGTGTTCAATTTTTGTCTCGATATCAGAGACAAGGAATTCATCGTTCTCGTAGGTCCTTCCGGCTGCGGTAAATCCACGACGCTGCGTATGATCGCCGGTCTCGAAGAAATCTCTTCGGGCGAACTGTATATCGACGGCAAGCTCGTCAACGACGTCGTTCCCAAAGACAGAGACATCGCGATGGTTTTCCAGAACTACGCGCTCTATCCCCACATGTCCGTTTACGACAATATGGCGTTCGGTCTCAAACTGAGAAAGGTGCCTAAGGAAATCATCGATCAGAAAGTGAAGGCGGCGGCCGAGATCCTCGGCATCACCGATTATCTTTCCAGAAAGCCGAAGGCTTTGTCCGGCGGTCAGCGCCAGCGTGTCGCTCTCGGCCGTACGATCGTCCGCGAACCCAAAGTATTCCTGCTCGACGAACCTTTGTCCAACCTCGACGCGAAACTGCGCGCTTCGATGAGAACGGAAATTTCCAAACTCCACGTCCGTCTCGCCACGACCTTCATTTACGTCACGCACGACCAGATCGAAGCGATGACGATGGGTACGCGTATCGTCGTTATGAAAGACGGCTTCGTGCAGCAGGTGGATACGCCGCAGAACCTTTACGACTATCCCATCAATCTCTTCGTCGCCGGATTCATCGGCACGCCTCAGATGAACTTCTTCAAGAACTCCCGTCTCGTCTCCGAAGGAGATAAAGTGTACGTCAGCTTCGTCGGCGGCAATAAGATCCTTCTTCCCAAGACGGTCGTCGCGAGAATCAAGAATCTCAACGAATATCTCAACACGGATAAAGACGTGACGCTCGGCGTTCGTCCCGAGGATATCCACCAGGATCAGCTCTTCCTCGCCAACTCTCCCGATACGCTCGTCAAAGCCCGTATCGAAGTTATCGAAAAACTCGGCGCCGAGACGCAGATCTACTGCGAACTTGATCACGAATCCAAAGAAAGCTCTGTCATCGATAACTCCACGCAGATGATCGCGAAGATTTCCAGCCGTGCCATCGTGTCGCTTAAAGACGTCATCGATCTGGCGTTCGACGCGCATCACATTCACCTCTTCGACGGTTACACGGAAGCGACGATGCTCGAAAGAGACGAAGGCTACGAAGTCATTCCCGAAAACGCGGAAGGCTCGGCGTTCGTGCCTCCCACGCCTCAGGAAATGCGTTCCCAGATCGACGCCGCGCGTATCGTGACGAAAGAAATGAAAGCGCAGATGAAGAAAGACGCGAGAATGGCAAAGAGAGCGGAAAACAAAGCGGCAAATGACAATAAGCCCGAAAACAAAGACGAAAATCAATAAATTTCCTCCTCATGTATAGATAAAAAGGCGTTTCCCGTTTCGGCGGGAAGCGTCTTTTTTACACGGCTTTTCCCTCGCTTCGGAGTTTGAGAAAGATACTAATTAGGAAACTGTCCTAATTGATAATATTTATACTTTAATCGATAAATATTTAACGATATTCTTGACTTGTCCGCGATTTTGAGATATAATGAATGACGGTACGGGAGGCGGAAGCGCCGGGCGGTACCCGGCCATAAAACGCGTAAAATTTAAGGAGGCAAGATAAATATGGCAAGATTTACTTTACCCAGAGATCTCTATCACGGCAAAGGCTCTTTGGAGGCGTTGAAGACCTTTGAGGGCAAGAAAGCGATGGTGTGCGTCGGCGGCGGCTCGATGAAGAAATTCGGGTTCCTCGACAGAGCGGTTTCCTATTTAAAGGAAGCGGGCATGGAAGTGAAATTGTTCGAGGGTATCGAATCGGATCCTTCGGTGGAGACGGTCATGAAGGGCGCGCAGGCGATGATCGAATTCGAGCCCGACTGGATCATAGCGATGGGCGGCGGTTCTCCCATCGACGCTGCGAAAGCGATGTGGATCAAATACGAATATCCCGAGATCACCTTTGAAGAAATGTGCAAAGTGTTCGGAATCCCGCACCTGAGAAAGAAGGCTCGTTTCTGCGCCGTTTCTTCCACCTCCGGCACGGCGACCGAGGTGACGGCGTTCTCAATCATCACCGACTATGCGAAGGGGATCAAATATCCCATCGCGGATTTCGAGATCACGCCGGACGTGGCGATCGTCGATCCCGACCTTGCGGAGACCATGCCCAAGAAGCTGGTCGCGCATACGGGTATGGACGCGATGACGCACGCGATCGAAGCGTACGTTTCCACGGCGAACTGCGACTATACCGATCCTCTGGCTCTGCACGCGATTGCCATGATCAAGAGCGACCTCGTAGATTCCTATAACGGCGATACGGCGAAACGCGACAGCATGCACAACGCGCAGTGTCTGGCGGGTATGGCGTTCTCCAACGCGCTGCTCGGCATCGTGCATTCGATGGCTCATAAGACGGGCGCCATTTTCGCGGATTACGGCGCGCACATCATTCACGGCGCGGCGAACGCGATGTACCTTCCCAAGGTCATCAAATTCAACGCCAAAGATCCCACGGCGAAGAAACGTTACGGACAGATCGCGGATTTCATCAGACTCGGCGGCAAGGACGACGACGAGAAAGTGGAACTTCTCATCGCGATGCTGAGAAAGATGAACGACGAACTGAACATTCCCCACTGCATCAAGAACTACGGCGCGGACAGCTATCCCTGCGAACAGGGCTTCGTTCCCGAAAAGGTATTCCTCGAAAGGCTTCCTGCGATCGCCTCCAACGCCATCGCGGACGCGTGCACGGGCTCCAACCCTCGCCAGCCTTCGCAGGAAGAGATGGAAAAGCTCTTGAAGTGCTGCTACTACGACACCGAAGTGGATTTCTGAAAATCTATATAGATCTAAAAAGAGAGCGGGAGCAGATCCCGCTCTTTTTTAGGTATTTTGTATAAGATATTTTAGAACAAGACCTTGCTTTTTAGAAGCGAATATGATACAATAAATATAGTTCAACGATGATAGATTGTAGGGGAGATAAATCATGAAAAAGTATATACGGCGTATCGCCGCCTTGCTCGTATCGGTAACGGCATTGTTTGCGGCCGCCTCCTGCGGCGCGCCTCGCGACGGGGGCAGGGGTTGGGGAAACTGGGGGACCGGAACGCTCTCGAAACTCGATAACACCTACGTCGATCTGAGCGGCGCTGCTTCCATCGGGATCGTCAATAAAAAAATCGGCGGGGACAGCGAAAAAAAGCGCAACTATCTCGTGACTTTCGACAAAGATAATAACATCGAAGAGGTCGTCTTTTATAAAGATAAAACGAACGAATCGGGCGGGATCACGCAGGAATCCATCAAAGGCGAAATAGATAAATGTTACGTGGCGGGACAGCTCACCTTCCTGCGCTTTGCGGTCGGCGGAGTCGATGGAAGCGATTACATCCCTTCCGATTATTATATAAAAGATTATATATGCGACGATTCCTATCAAAGTTTTGTCGTCGATAACCAAACGGGAAAGGTATATTCTCTCGAAACCATCGGCTCGCTTTCGAAGGTAAGCACATACAGCGTCGTAATCGACAGAATATATTATTACTTATCGGTAAGCGGGCAGGGCTTGCAGATCACCCGAGTCGTCAATAATCCTAACGTCTCCGTGGAAAATGTCTTTAAAGATAAATACGGCCATACGTTTATCCAGACAGATAAACTTGCAGAGGTGGACGGCAAAACTGTTTATTATACATACGAACAGCATCTGTTCGGAGATGACGGGCGCATGTATTTATTGGAAGAATCATTCTGGGATTACAGCATTCATTATTACGATGAAAATCTGCAATTAAGAGACGTAGAAAATAATTTGACCACGCGTCTTTGGTATAAGGAGGATTACAATAATTTTCTCCTGAAAAATAACTGTCTGTACGAACTTGCTTATGGTCTTGCGATTCGGTACTGTCCCAGACGCGAGAACTCTCTTTTTGAATACGCCGATTCTGTAGATACAAAGAATCCGGTTATCTTAGGAACTACCATTTTCGGATTAAGCGACGGACTTTGTGTTTACGAATATAAGGATGGCCAAATGACGAAAACGCATATCATGGACTTAAACACCTATTATGAAAAAGAGGATTATCTGATCGCAACGGTGGAATCCGCCTCCGATACCAAGCAGTATAAAATATGGGTGGAAAACGGTACGGTGAAAAAAGAACTGATCGAGCAGACGGTGTACGACGAGGAAATCTTCGTGGTGCAGCCTTTAAATTAAGCGAACGAAAAGGCGGAATAAAGAAAAACCGACGGAGCTTGTCCGTCGGTTTTTCACATAGTGGATACTCGTTGTTTTACGCGTTAAACGTGTCTTTGAAAGCCTTGCCGAATTTGAGGACGGGCTTTTTGCAGGCAGCGATTTCAACCTTTTCTTTGGTCTGAGGGTTGATACCGGTTTTAGCGGGTACGTCCTTAACCTCGAAAGAGCCGAAGCCCACGAGCTGAATTTTGTCGCCGGCTTGGAGCGTTTCCGTCACGGTCGCGACAAACGCGTCGTAAGCGATCGCTGCGTCCTTGTTGGTAAAACCGGCTTTTTCTGCCATAGCCTTAATAAATTCGCCTTTGTTCATAGAGAAATATCCCCTTTGGTTGGATTCTTAAATTTGCATTTAAGTAATTTTATTATAGCGTATCCATCGGCAAAAGTCAAGCCCTGAAAGCAAAAAGAAATGCCTGTACCCCTTGAAAATAAAGAAATTTCTTGATTTTACGGGTATAAATTCCCAAAAAATGGAAAAGAGCGGAAAAAGGTGCTTTTAAGACTCATGAAGACTCAGTTTTCGCCGGAGAAAAATCCTAGCCCTACGACCTGCGAAACGTTGGACATGACCGCGAACGAATCGGGGTCCACGTCCTTCAAAATTTTGCGGAAGGTGGCGATCTGGCGGCGGTTGATGACGCAGACGAGCATGGAATGCGTCTCGCGCGTATACATGCCCGTCGCGGGCAGGGAAGTGACGCCCCGGCCGAGCTTGGAAATGATCGCCAGCGACATTTCGTCCGGTTTATCGGTAATGACCCGGAACTCGATGGCGGAATGGAATCCGTTGGTGATGGCGTCGTTCACTTTGCTTTCGACGTACTGTTCGCACGCGGCCATGATCAAAGGCAGGATCTTGCCCACCGTCTCGGTGGATAAATCCTTGTAGACGAAAAAGGAGGAAGCGATGACGACGCAGTTGAGAATGAACAGCATCCAGGCGATGGAGGGTGCGGGAAACTTTTTCTGCACGATGACGGCGACGATGTCCATGCCGCCCGTACTCCCCCCCAGCTTGAAGGCGAGCGCGATCGCCGCGCCGATCCCGATCCCTCCGGCGAGCGCCGCGAAGATTTTTTCGGGAAAGATGAGCTGCGGAATATGTAACTGTTCCATGCCTGTGAGCCACGCCGTCTGCATGAGCACGTGGACGAGGGAAAGAATCGCGAACTTCTTTTTGACAAAGAAGAAGGCGAGGATCAGAAGGGGCAGATTGATCGCAAAGATAGAAATACTCTGCGGAATTTTGCCGTTCGTCGCTTTTTCGATGATAATGGCGATACCGGTAATGCCGCCGGTCGCGAAATCGTTGGGCGCGATCAGGCAATAGGAGGAAAACGCTACCAAAAAAGACGAGGCGAGCAGAAAGACGATCGCCTTTAAAACATAAAGCGCCTTGACTTTGGCGCTGCCCTCGGGCAGAACGCTCTCCGTGGCTCTGGTTTTCTTCGGCGGGAGCTGCGGCGTTGTCGGCTCGTTCCCGACGGGTGTGGTTTCCGTTTCTTTTTCCTGATCCATAAAAAATCCCTTTGCCGTTCCTGCTTCGGCTCGATATTCTCCGCTCGGCTCGTTTCGGCGAACTATATTGTAGCACATTTCTTTTGCCTAAGCAAGTGCTTCCGAGCCGCTGTGAAAAAATATTTTCCGTGGCGCCGCTGTGTTTCCGGCGCCAAAAAAGACAGGGCGTCGTTCCCGAAGCCCTGTCCCTTTTTTATATCGTTTTAAAGCGCGACCACATTCACCTTGATAACGGCGGAGACGTTCTCCATGAGCCGGATCTCCGCGTCGAAAGTTCCGAGCGTCTTGACCGCGGACATCTGGATCTTTTTCTTGTCGATCTCGAACCCTTTTTGCTGTAAAGCGGCGGCCACCTGCGCGGAGGTGACGCTGCCGAACACCTTGCCGTTTTCGCCCACCTTGATACCCACTTCCACGGTCTGACCTTTGAGCGCGGCGGCGAGTTCCTTCGTCGCCTTGACCTCTTCGGCGCGGTGGAATTGTTCGGCGGCCTTTTTCTGCGTGATCTCGTTGATGCCGGTCGCGGTGGCGATCTCCGCCAATCCCTTTTTCAAAAGGAAATTTTTAGCGAATCCGTCGGAAACTTCTATAATGTCGCCTTTCCTGCCGCTGCCTTTCACGTCCGCTTTTAAAATTACTTTCATATTTTAAGCCCTCCTCGTATCGGAATCTCTTTGTTCTTCCGTCCTTTTATCTATTTTACAGGAATTTTTCAAAAATGTCAATAGTCTTTGAGAAAATTGTACATACTGATTGTAAGTAAGGAGGATTTAAGCTATGATGAACCAAAACAACGGTAAAGACGTCAACACCTGCATCGGCTGCGGAGTCACCGAATGCAAGTATAACTGTGCGGGAGATTACTGCACGCTTACGAAGATCCACGTCGGCAGCACCTGCTCCTGTGAAGAAGCGAAGTGCACCTGCTGCGACAGTTTCGAACGCAAGTAATCTTTCTGTTTAATGGAAAAGCGGATCCGTCTCTTGTAAGGCGCTTCCGCTTTTTCTGTTGAAGGAACTTTTTCTCCGAATTCCCCGCGCTCGGAAAACTTTTTGTGGAAAACCCTGAAAAACCTATTGACATTTGAGAAATAAATGTTATAATAAAATTGTGTTAACGTTAACGGTAACATGTATAAAAAATGCCGGGGTGGGAAAGTATGGGAAAGAAAGCGAGAGTGACGATCAAGGACGTGGCGAAACTTGCGAGGGTGACGCCGCAGACGGTGTCGCGGGCACTGCGCGACGCTCCCGACGTAGCGTCTTCTACGCGGGATCGGGTGTTGGAGATCGCGGCGAGCATCAATTACGTGAAAAATTCCACGGCCAGCGCGCTCCGCAGGGGGTCTACGCGTCTGATTGCGGTCGTCTACGATAACCTGATCAACCTCTACTTTTCGATCATGACCGATTTCATTCAATTTTGTTTGAAGGAACGGGGCTATTCCATGCTGACGATTTCCATGCGCACGTTCCGTCTCAACAAAGAGGCTTATATGTCGGCGGTTTCGCACAACGTGGACGGAATCATCAGCTTTTTGGAACCGGAGGAGGAAGTGTCCTCGCTTATCAAACGCTACAACGTGCCCGTGCTTTTGTTCGGCCGGCGTACGGACGTTAAAAATATCGATTGTATCCATACGGACGACGAAGCGGGGGGCAGACTGGCCGCGGCGCGGTTGGCGGAGGACGGCTGTAAAAACGTCGTCTGCATCACCGAGGTACTGGAATTAACCTGCGCTTACGACCGTTATCATGGATTTGAAGAAGAACTGAAAGCGCGCGGCGTCGCCGCGCCCCGTATCGTCGATCCCAATTCGCCCGGCCTCGAAGCGCAGCTTTTATCTCTGAGGGACTCGGCCGAAGGCTTTCCTGACGGGATTTTCTGTTTCAACGACATGCTCGCGTTCGAGACGCTCTATTTTGTGGAAAAGAACAGACTTCCCGAGGTGAAAGTGGTCGGATACGACAACGTACAGGACGAAATACATATTCCCCGCCGACTGACCACCGTGGGCACGAATAAGCGGGAAATGGCGAAACGGGCGACGGAAATGATCATCTCGCGCATAGAGAAGGGGGAAAACGGGCGCCGTGCCGTCGAAAAAGAAAAAGTGTTCCTCATCGAAGGAACCACGGCTTAAAAATAAAGCAGTGAAGGGCGGGGAAGCGATCCCGCCTTTTAACGGGAAGGAGAAAAAAGGAGCAATCATGAATTATCAGAGAACGGAATATCCCCGGCCCCAGTTTCGCCGGGACGAATGGCTTTCTTTAAACGGCGAATGGGAGTTCGCCTTCGACGACGAAAACGTCGGTCTGAAAGAGGGATATGCGACGGGAAAACGTCCTTTGGAAAAGCGCATCAACGTCCCTTTTTCCTATGAATACGAAGCGAGCGGAATCGGAGACGACACGCCGCATTCGCTCGTGTGGTACCGCCGCGGTTTCAAGATCGGGGCGCGGGCGGGCAAGCGGGCGCTGCTCTGTTTCAACGGCAGCGACTATGTGACGGACGTATGGGTGAACGGTATCCATGCCGCGACGCATACGGGCGCGTTCGCGCCCTTTTCCGCCGACGTCACCGATTGCCTGCAAGAAGGTGAGAACACGATTGTGGTGCGCTGTTTCGATCCGCTCGATCCTACGATTCCGCGCGGCAAACAGAGCTGGACGGGCAAGCGCTTCGGCTGTTGGTATATTCCCAATACCGGGATCTGGCAAAGCGTCTGGCTGGAATTTTTCGGCGCCGACTGTATTCGTGGGTATTCTTTGCTCCCCGACGTGGACACCTGTTCGTTTTCGGGCGAGATCGATACCTTGTACGGTTTGGCGGACGAAGCGGAGATTGCCGTTTTCTATCGGGATCGGCTCGTCAAGAAACAGCGTTTTTCCACGGACGGACTGCATACCCGCTATACGGTGCGGCTGATGGAGCTCGACTTCGTCGACGAATCTTTCTACTGGACGCCCGAAGAGCCCAATCTGTTCTATGCGGATTTCCGGCTCTATAAGGACGGGATTTGCGTGGACACGGCGCATACCCGCTTCGGCATGCGCAAGATCTCCGTGGACGCGGACGGGCAGATCTGTCTCAACAATAAGAGGCTCTATCAGAGGCTGATTCTCGATCAGGGCTATTGGAAGGAGAGCGGACTCACGCCGCCGTCGGCGGAAGCGTTGAAAAAAGATATCGAGCTGTCGAAAAAGATGGGCTTCAACGGCGCGAGGAAGCATCAGAAGCTGGAAGATCCGTATTTCTATTATTACGCGGAGGAGCTCGGTTTCCTGACTTGGTGCGAAATGCCTTCGGCGTATAATTTCAACGCGGACGAAGCGGCGGCGGTGACGGGGGAATGGCAGGAAATTCTGAGAGTCGCCCGCAATTTCACCTCGACGATCTGCTACGTGCCGCTCAACGAAAGCTGGGGCGTAAGGAAAATTCTCGTGGATAAAACGCAGCAGAATTTTGCGCGCGCGCTTTACTATCTCACCAAAACGTTGGATCCGAGCCGCCTCGTCAGCGGCAACGACGGCTGGGAAAATCCCGACACCACCGATATTTTGGCCATACACGACTATGCGGCGGACAGCTCGCAGTTTGCGGAGAAGTATCGGAAAGAGAATTACGACGCTCTCTATCCGCAGGGGCGGAAGCTGATGGCGCAGGGTTGCAGCTACGCGGGCCAGCCGGCGCTCTTCACCGAATTCGGCGGCATCGCGATGCGCGGCGAGGCGAAAGAGGGCAACTGGGGCTACGGCGAGGGCGCGGCGGACGAGCGGGAATTTTTCGCGCGCTATAAAAATCTTTTAGAAGGCGTTTACGCGTCCGGGTTCCAGGGTTTCTGCTATACCCAGCTCACGGACGTGCAGCAGGAAGTCAACGGACTTTTATATGCCGACCGCACGCCGAAATTCTCTCTGGAAAAGATCAAAAAGATCACCGAACATAAAGAATAAACCGCTTCGCAAAAAATCTTGCCGGAAGGGAGGATCGGAAAAAAGCGAATAAGCAGACAGGCGTCGGCGTTCCGCAAAGATAAGGATTTCCTTTCGCGGAACGCTTGTCTTTATCTGCCCGGAAAGAGGGGAAAAGAAATGGAAAACGGAAAAAAGGGAATCGTCAATACGGCGGATGTGGAATTTACTTGCGAAATAGGAAACGCGGAATTTTTTGTGCTTTACGTCTCCTATCCGCTCTCCGAACAGAGTATTCCGGAAAAAAGCAAGCCCCGTCATCGGCACAATTATTACGAAATCGTTTATATCGAGGACGGGGAAGCGCTTTTCGAGACGGAAAACTTCAAAACAGCAATAAAAAAGGGCGGTTTTGTCGTCGAATCGCCGGCCTGCGAACATAAAATATGCGGAATAGAGAACTGTCACGCTTTTAAATTCGGCTTCACCGTCATCAAAAAGCAGGGGGAAGCGGACAATGTTTACGATACGTTTTTTCAGGCGCTGAGCAGACTGCATTACGAAGTGTTCGAACGCGCCCGGCTGCTGGGCGAATACTGCCGCCAGTTCGCTTCTGCGATCGGGGGCTTTGGCGGCGTATACCGACAGCGCGCGGCTTTTACGAACATTATCTTTTATATTTTCGAAACGCTTGCGGCCAGACTTTCTTTGTCTCTTTCCGACGCCCATGCCTCCGTCGAAAATAAAAACGTCAAGGACGTCATCGGCAACGCGCTGCTGTATTATTATATGACGGACATCTCGGCCAGGGAACTTTCAGAAAAGGTCTTTTTGTGCCCGAGGCAGATCAATCGCATCTGCCAGAAACTTTACGGCAGAACCTTCAACGGCCAAAAAATTTTCTTTCGTGTGGAAAACGCCAAAGCGCTTCTCGAACAGACGAATAAGAACATTATCGACATCTGCCTCGAATCGGGTTTTAATTCCACTGGCAGCTTTTATGTCGCTTTTTTGAAACAGGTGGGAATGTCGCCGAAAAATTACAGAAGAACGGTCCGTGAAAAAAAGTAGAAAATCGAAGAAGCCCGCCGCGCGAATCTCGCGCGGCGGATTTTTATATTTTGCCGGACAATTCCATAAATGGACATTTTAAAGAAAGGTTGGCTAAAAGCCGATAGAAAAAAATGAAAAAGAGCTGTATACTATATGTGAAACAGGAGGCAAAGATAAAAGTGAAAAACAAACGACATATCTTTTTTTCTTTTTTGATCGCGGGCGCGATGCTTTTTGCAGTCGGCTGCGGAACGGGAACAATCGGAGAAAATTCTCAAAAAGACAATAGGGAAAGTATTTCCGTCGGCGATTCCGCGGATTCGGGAGACAAGGATCCGGATAAAAGCGAGAACGCGCCGCTCGCCTATTTTTCTTTCGACGATTTGGACGCCAACGGCAACTTTTACGATCTGGTGAGCGGAAAAGCGGCGTATTCTTACGGAAATCCGCAGCGTATGGCGGGAAGAAACGACAGCGCGCTCCTGCTTTCGGACGGCGCGTCCTTTCTCTCTTTTTCACCCGTCGAACTGCCGGCCGGAAACGCCGCCCACAGCATCTGCGCCTGGATAAAGCTCGATTACGACGGTATCGCTTCGCTGAGCGAACATGCGGTGGCGGGTTGGGGCAGTTATGAAAACGTCAGCGATACGCGGCTGATGATTTATCACCGCCAGCTCTGCGTCACCTCTTATAACGTCTATACCGTTTATCCCATTCCCAAAGGCGCGGACGAGGACTGGTATCACCTGGCGCTTACATACGACGGAAAGACGTATTCCATGTATCTCAACTCCATACTCGTCGCCGAGGTATCCTGCGCGGGGATAGACGTCCGGGAATCTCCTCTATACATCGGCGGATTCGGCGGAGGAATTCTCTGTTTTTCGGGCGGGATAGACGATCTGTACGTATTCGATCGCGCCCTGACGAGGCAGGAAATCGTCTCTTATAAAAACAACGAAGGAGATTTTGAGATGAAAAATCCCGACAATCGGCCTCCCGAAAGCGCGGAGACGAAGATCTTTTCCGCGGAAAGTTCCGATTTGAACGGCGGCTGGAACGAGTTCAGGTATCTGGACGGAGAAACCTCTCTGCCTTTTCAGATCTTTATTCCCGACGATTACGATCCCGCGAAGCGATACCCGCTGATGATGTTCCTGCATGGGGACGGTTCCAACGGACAGAGCGTCGACAGTATCCTGCTGGGCGACGAAGCGGTGACGGTACGCCGCGCGCTCGTGGAGATAGGCGAATGTATCGCCGTCGTTCCCGCTGCTCCGTCGCCGTGGCTGGTTGTTCCCAACGACGCCCACGTCGTCTATCCCTATCGGAGCTATTCGATGGAGGACGCGGTGCCAAGCGCCCATCTCCTCGCCGCCGAAAAACTTCTGGACGAATGTATCGCCCATCTGCGCGTCGATTCTTCCAGAGTTTACCTGACGGGATATTCGAGGGGCACGATGGCTTCCTGGTATCTGCTCTCCCAAACTCCCGAAAAATTCGCGGCGGCAGTCGTGTGCAGCGGGGCGGGAGATCCCGACTCGGCGTACAGATTCAAGGACGTGCCCGTCTGGCTGTTCATGGGCGACGCCGATCCGCTGGTGTCCTACGAGGATATTACGGGCATCGTTTCCGCTTACGAACAGGCGGGCGGCACGCAGATGCGGTTCACTGTCTGCCGCGGCGCGGGACACGTCGTCGGAAATTGGATGCATGAGGAAGAGGAACTGATCGACTGGCTGTTTTCCAAAAGTAAAAACGTTTCCGCACAATAAACAGGAAGAAGGGGAATGACAAAATGAAAAGGTTTTTTAAAATATTGGCGACGATTTCGGCCGTTTTCATGCTTTGCACGGCATACTCCTGCGGCGCGCAGATAAGCTATTCGGCGCCGTCGGGCACGCCGGAACCGTCCGCCTCGGATTCCGCCGCGCATCGTCATACCTACGGCGCCTGGTACGTCTATAAGGACGCGACATGTACGGAAGCGGGCGAGGAACGGCGGGACTGCGCCTGCGGGGAGCACGATACGAGAGTGATTCCCGCTTTGAAACATAGTTACGGGGCGTGGAAGGTAACGAAGGAGGCTGCCTGCACGGAAGACGGGGAGCGGGTGAGAGAATGTTCCCGCTGCGGCGAAACGGAGACGGAAAAAATCGAAAAGCGGGGGCACGATTACGTGGACGGCGTGTGTACCCGCTGCGGGGAGGCCAGCCCCGATAAGATCTATAAACAAGGCGCTGTAAAGGCGGACGCCGTATACGGAGTCGGCGGGGAAGAAGCCTGGACGGTGGATAAGACGGAAGGCACCTATACCTCCCGGACGGAAGAGGCGGCGCTCCTCATGTTTAAAAATTGGGAATTTGAAGGCGGCGTCATCGAATGGGAGATGAACGTGCCTACGGAGACTTATAAACACGCCACCAACTGCGGCGTCGTTTTTGCCTCGCCCAATCAGCGGGTGAGCGGTGCGGAACCGACGGACAGTTACTATGTGTTCGGCAGGGCGTTCACCAGCGAATTCGTCGGTTATCGCAAACAAAACGGAGAATTTGCCTGGGAAGACGGCGCCAAGCTGTCTCCGCCTCTGATCACCTGTACGGCGGGCGTCGTTTATCGTTTCCGTCTGGAATGGGACAACGTCAACCATATCCTTTCCCTTACGTTTGGAGGCCATACGGTATCTTTTCAGCCGCAGACGGCGCTTACGGGAAAATACATAGGGCTTTACAGCGAAGTGAAGGGCACGGTGTTTTCCTCCGTCACGGTGACGCCGAAAACGTACGTCTACGCGGGCGTGAACGTGTGCGGCGGTACGCAGTGGGAGTTTTCGCGGGAAGGGCAAGGCGTATCCTATAAAGCTCTTTCCGACTGCGCCGTGCTGACCTTTCAAGACCTTGCGTTTACGACGGGGACAATCGAATGGGACATGATGGTGCCCGACGACAATTATGTTTTCGGAACGCTTTGCGGCGTAGTCTGGGGCGCGTCCGCCGCAAATCTGGACATCTATAACTCGTTGTATTACGTATCCGGTCGGTATGCGGGCGGCATATTCGTCACTTTCGCCAAATTTCCGAACGACGACGGGAGCGTGAGTTTAGGTTGGGAAAACGTTCGGCAGATTCAGAACGGCGAAACGATGGCGAAGGGGCTGACCGTACATTATACGCTCTCCTATGACGGTACGGAGTTCACTTTGAAAGTCGGGACGGAAGAAGCCAAAGTCGTTCCCGCGCACAAACTTTCGGGCGGCGTTCTGGGACTTTACTCGGAAGTCGCGGGCACGGTGTTTTCCCATATCCGGATCACGCCTTCCGCCTGACCGGCGGCGGACGATGAGGAATTTTTCGCCCGCTACCGTGATCTTTTAGACGGCGTTTACGCGTCCGGGTTCCAGGGGTTCTGCTATACCCGGCTCACGGACGTGCAGCAGGAAGTCAACGGACTTTTATATGCCGACCGCGCGCCGAAATTCGATTTGAAAAAGATCGAAGAGATCGCCGAACATAAAGAATAAAGATAAAGAGAATCCCCGTTCCGTACGGAACGGGGAGTTTTTTACGGCGAATTTCCCCCAACAAACCAGTTTTTTCATTTTCCTTCTTGACAATTTTCTTTTTGCGTGCTATACTGTATTCGGTTACATGTAATACAAGTAACCGAAAGGAAAAAAGACGAATGGTCAACAGAACGCAGATGGTCAAGGGAATATTGGAAGGCTGTGTGCTGAAAATCATCGGCGAAGAGAAATGCTATGCGGGGGAACTGGTGAATCGGTTGAAAGAGCACGGTTTTTCGGATATTTCCACGGGAACGATTTTTCCCCTTTTGCTTCGGTTGGAAAAGGAAAAACTGGTGGCGGCGGAACGGGTGCCGAACGAGCTGGGGCCTATGCGTAAATATTATAAACTTACCGACAAAGGAAAGGCGGAGCTGGAAGCGTTCTTGAGGATATGGGAAGAGACAAAAACGATAGTAAATGGAATTCTGAAAATAAAGGAATAGAGGAAAAAGATTTGTCGTTCTGTATTTTATCGGGTTCGGCGGAAAACTGTTTTTGATAGGAGGTCATGGTCGTAAGTATGGGAGAGGGAGAAAAGAGAGTCAAGGCTCTGAACGAGGAAAATAGAAAGGTCTATTTACAGACGCGACTCTTTCTCCGTCGCGATGTGAAAAGGCGGAGCGAACGAAAAGCGGTGCTGAACGAGTTTTTTGAATTATTGTCGGATGCCGAGAAAAGAGGCGTTTGTTCGGAAAAGTTGTTTCCGGAGGGATACGACGCTTTTTACTGTGATCTGCTTTCGGGATTGACGACCTATCCTGCACCCGAACAGCGGAAGCGTATTCTTTGGACGCGGGCGATCGCCGTATGTCTTTTTCTCCTGTGCGCGGGAACAATCCTTATACAGTATCTGACCGCGCAGGGATACATAGGCATTTGGACGCAAGGAATCAGATATATTGCAACCGATTTCAATAACTATACGTATGACGCGACTCCGCTGGAAGAGGATGTTTCTTTCAAGATCGATTTCCGTCGCTGGGAGGAATATAAAAACGTCGTGATTTACCGCAGCGGAAACGTTATCGTCGAACTCGAAAATCTCGATGAAACGAATGGTTGGTACAGAATTTTTTTTCGGTCGCACGGAATTTTTTCCAGGGAGTACGCATCGCTCGTATCTTGGAGAACATATTCCTTTGACGAGTCGCACACTTTGGAATGGACGCAGACGGGAGAGCTCTATTGCGATTACGGCGGGGAGAGTTATGCCTGTCATTTGCTGGGATTTACCAATCTGAATTTCAGGGACGGAGAAGAGTTCAGCTTTTATGTTCCCGCCGTTCTTTGTCCCGGTATGTCTGAGGGAGTCGCGAAATTTCACCTGCGTAATCTGACGCGGAGTTTCTGGCAAAGAAAGTCGGCAACAATCGTAAAAACATGAAACCACGCATAAATGGCTACGGATAAAAATTCAATTTAAGGAGAAAAGTAATGACAAACAAGAAACTTTTTGTTTTAGCTGTATCGGTTTTGTTGGCATGTTCCGGTTTATTTACTTACGGTAGCCCTACAAAAACAGCGGCCGAAGAAAATTCTCTCGCGACTGCAAAAGTGCATTTTGCCGAAGAAATGGACAAAAAATATGCGGAAGAAATTGCTTTGCGGCCTATGATGAGACAAGCAATAAATTGCGATGATTTGATTTCACAGGCATTTTTTGCGGTAGGAGAGGAAAAAGAAAGTTTATTGGAAGAACTTTCGTATCAAGGGATTTATCGTTTTGAAACGGAAATGAGTTCACAAAAGTAAGCAGAAGAATCAAGCGATTCAAATGATTTTTCAGGGGAACAAGAAGAAATTATGCCATGTGGAATTGCTGTTTATCCAAAGTGCGGCACGGGTGATGTTTCTATTTATGCCCCCGAAGTTTATTATCAGGCGAGTAATCAGACATGGGTTGTCTCGTGCGGAGGAAAATGGAAGAACGGTAACGCCTTGCCCAAACTGAGTTTTTTCGTAGAGACAATAGGCGGACCTGACGCCTTTGGCGTTGGATATACCAGTGTAAAATCTGAATATAATTCTTCCGTAGTAAAAACATATGCCTATATTGAAGATAATACCGGGTCACAAAAAGAATCTACGGAAAATCGTTCAGATGGAGACGGAAGTTTAGGCTTCGGCTTTAGATTGTAGGATAGACAGTTTAGTACGCCGACGTTTACTACTTACGTGGGACACATTTGGTACGGTGCTTGTACATACGATAAATATTTTTCCACATTTGATGCTCTTGCAACTGGCTATTACACACATACTTACAGCTCCGCAAAAGTTACCGGTGTAAATTTTGGCGTGCAAGGAAAAAGCGCCGGAGTGACGGTTACTGTATCTCATGAAGAGAAAAGCTTTACAGGATATGGCGTAGATACAAGAATCTAAAACTAAATACAGCCTTTTATGCGTGTGTGGGGAAGGACGGCTCAGGTAAATATTGTAACTATATTCATTAATTATAAAATATCATGGATTACTCTAAAATAAAGTAGGCAGATTTAAAAAGTGTCTGATGCGTAAGCGTTCAGACACTTTTAGTGTTTATAAAATTCCGAGAAGGAAAGCGTAATAAAAGCGGTTCCCCGAAAGATAATTCTAAACATAAGAGAAAAATCGGAAAGTTTTCCTCATTCGTATCTGGACAAAGTAACAAGAGAATTTTCAACGGTATAGCGAAAGGAGATCACCGCCGCAGGGTAAACGCAAACTTCGTTTATCGAATACTCTGTGGGGGCGACGCGCTGAGAAACGGCGAAAGAAATCACGCCGTCGTCGTCTTTAAATAAGTCTTGGGAAAGACGGGCGGTTTCCGATTGAGAAAAGATCAATCTCCGGCTTTTTTCGTCGAACGAGCAGGCATACTTTTCGCCGAAAAACTCGTCTAAATCGATTGTGCGAAGGAGCTGATCTTTTTCCGAAGCGTCTTGAAAATTATACACGGTAAGCATGACGGGTTCTTTACATTCCCGTTCGTTTTCTCTCTCTGTACTGTCCGAACCGTAAAAAAACGTGATGTCCGCTTCTCCCACAGGAAAAGTTCTTTGTTCGGCCCGGTAAGCGCAGAAAAATCGGTGGAGAATCTGAGGTTCACAGCCCGAATCTTCCCGGAGTTCAAATCCGTCCTCTAAAAAATTTTCCGCCGGTTCCGCCCTTCGACACGCGCCCAGCCCGCACAAAAACACCGGGACTAAAAGAACGCATAACTTTTGTTTTTTCATCGGAATCTCCTCCCCGTTCCTGAACCGATCCTCTCTTTTATTATATCACCTTTCCGAATTTTGTCAATAGCTTTGAAAAAGCTTAACAATTTTGATGAATAAAAAAACGGCGCGGTCCGTTGGTGAACCGCGCCGCAATTTTCAGAAAAAGAATAGACCGACGTCAGATTTTCCGTTTGAGTTCCTTGACGGCGTTGATGAGGAAAAATTCGGCGGTAGTGCCTTTTCTGATGAGTGCGAGCGCCTCTTCGGGCGTACACCATCTCGCTTCGGCAATCTCGTCTTCTTTGAGCTTGATAGGGGTGTCCTCGACGACGACGATGAAATTGAGCATGAGAACGTCTCTTTGGGCGTGGTAACGCGAGGACATATACTTGCTCTTGACGACGTTGAGCCCGAGTTCCTCCTTGATTTCTCTGGGAACGGTTTTTTCGGCGTTTTCGCCTTTTTTGATATATCCTGCGAAGAGTATGAAATCCTCGTCTTCAACGTGCTTGGCAAGCAAAATTTTATCCTGAGCGCGATTAGTGACAACCATCGATACGGCAACATTGAATTGAGGAAATATATACGCTTCGCACTTGTCGCAATAAGGTACCAACCCCTCGTTTTCGCAAAAGCGCAGGGTAAGTTTTTCTCCGCATTGTCTGCAATACATAGGCCTTCCTCCCGATCGGCGCGGTTCCGCGCCGTTATTTCCTTATATAATACCTCATTTTATGCAATTTGTCAAGGGGGTATGTAAAAATAATTTTTGATAAAAATTTTTCCCGGCGGCGGGGGCTTGACAGAATAAAAAAAATGCAGTATAATAAATCGTATGGTTAAATAGGCGGAAGGAGGGCATTTTTGCTTTTTAGAGAGAAATGCTCGGTTTTTTACGTTTTCCATACGTTTTGCGAAGACAAAAGCGAGAAGGAGAAAGAATATGCTTACATCTATCTGCGGAATCAACTGGGGCGACGAAGGCAAGGGAAGAATGGTCGATCTGCTTTCCGAAAAGTTTGACGTCGTCTGTCGTTATCAGGGCGGCAACAACGCCGGCCATACGGTCATCAACGAGCGCGGCAAATTTATTTTAAACCTTCTGCCGTCGGGTATTTTGCGCGAAAACATCGTCAACGTCATGGGCAACGGCATGGTCATCGACATCAAACACCTCTGCGGGGAGATAGAGAAACTCCGCGCCGCGGGCATAAAAATCACGCCCGAGAACTTAAAGATCAGCGACAGAGCCGTGATCACCATGCCCTATCACGTCTTGCAGGACTGCCTGGAAGAAGACCGGCTCGCGGGCAAAAAATTCGGTTCCACCCGCCGCGGAATCGCGCCCGTGTACGCGGATAAATATTTCAAAAAGGCGTTCCGTATGGGCGAGCTTTTGAATAAAGAACTTCTCTGTCGGCGCGTTAAAGACATCGTGGAATGGAAAAACCTCACCGTCGTCGGCGGCTACGGCGCGGAAGCGGTCAAGACCGAGGAGATGATCGCGTATTTCGAGGAATACGGCGCGAAGCTCGTTCCTTTCGTCTGCGACGTGGGCGCCTATCTCGATAAAGCGCATAAAGCGGGCAAAAACATCATGTTCGAAGCGCAGCTCGGCGCGCTCCGCGACATCGATTTCGGGATCTATCCCTACACCTCCTCCTCTTCGACGATCGCGGCCTACGCGCCCATCGGCGCGGGCGTGCCCAACTTGCAGCTCGATAACTCGATCGGCATCATGAAGGCCTATTCCACATGCGTGGGCGAGGGCCCCTTCACGGCCGAGTATTTCGGCGAAAAGGCCGAAAAACTGAGAAAATTAGGCGGCGAATACGGCGCCGCGACCGGCCGTCCCAGACGCGTCGGTCCCTTCGACGTCGTGGCTTCCAAATACGGGATTCGCTGCCAGGGCGCGAAAGAAATCGCCCTCACCAAACTCGACGTGCTTTCCGGCTATGAAGAAATCGAAGTCTGCACCGATTACGAACTTGACGGCAAACTCGTGGAGGACTTTCCGTTCACCGACGTACTCGACGAATGTAAGCCGGTATTCAAAACGGTCAAGGGCTGGAACTGCGACGTTTCCAAATGCCGTAAAAAAGAGGATTTGCCTAAGGAGGCGCTCGACTACATCGCCTTCATCGAAAAGGCCTGCGACTGCCGTATCAAGTACGTCTCCGTAGGCGCGGAACGCGACGCCTACGTCGAAATGTAAGCGAAAATAATGCTCAGAAAATTTTATAAAATGCACGGCATCGGTAACGATTATATCTATTTCGACTGCCTGGAAATGCCGTTTGCGGATCCCGGCCCGGCGGCGGTCAGACTCTCCGACCGCCATTTCGGGATCGGCGGCGACGGGATCGTGCTGATTTCTCCGAGCGAAATCGCGGACGCGAAAATGCGCATGTTCAACGCGGACGGCAGCGAGGGCAAGATGTGCGGCAACGCGATCCGTTGCGTCGGCAAATATCTTTACGACTTTAAAAAAACGAATAAAACGCACTTGAAAATAGAGACGCTGAGCGGCGTCAAAACGCTCGATCTGATTTTGAAAAACGGCGGCACGGAGAGGGTAAAAGTGGACATGGGCGCTCCGGAGCTTTCTCCCGAAAAGCTCCCCGTGCTCCTGCCGGGCGATAGAATTGTCGCCCGAAAAACGGAGATCGCGGGAACCGGGACGGAGATCACCTGCGTTTCGATGGGCAATCCGCACTGCGTGGTATTCCAAGATCCTCGGGACCTGGACATAGAAAAAATCGGTCCGCTCTTTGAAAACGCGCCGATCTTCCCCGAGCGCACGAACACGGAATTTGTAAAAGTACTCGGGAAAAACGACCTTCAAATGCGCGTCTGGGAACGCGGCAGCGGCGAGACCTGGGCCTGCGGCACGGGCGCGTGCGCGGCGGCTGTGGCGGCCGTTTTGAACGGCTTCGCGGAACGGGATAAGGATATTCGGGTGCGGCTTCGCGGCGGCGATCTGACGATCCGCTGGACAAAGGATACGGTTTGGATGACGGGGGAAGCCGCGCTCGTGTATACGGGCGAGGTGGAAATATGAGGGCGGATCCGCGGGGCGGATTTGCGGCAATAACGCATAAAAACACTCACGGGAGCATAGAAGAATTATGACAAAGTACATTTTTGTGACGGGCGGCGTAGTTTCGGGACTGGGCAAAGGCATCACGGCGGCGTCGCTCGGCAGACTCTTGAAAATGCGCGGCTATAAGGTGGCGTCGCAGAAACTCGATCCTTACATCAATATCGATCCGGGCACGATGAGCCCGTTCCAGCACGGCGAAGTATTCGTGACGGAAGACGGCGCGGAGACCGATCTCGACCTCGGCCACTACGAGCGTTTCATCGACGAAAACCTCAATAAATACTCCAACCTCACCACGGGCAAAGTCTATTGGAACGTGCTCAATAAAGAGCGCAGCGGCGAGTATCTCGGCAAGACGGTGCAGGTGATCCCCCATATCACCAACGAGATCAAAACTTTCATTTATAACGTGGGCAAGTCCTCGAACGCGGACGTCGTGATCACGGAAATCGGCGGCACGACGGGCGACATCGAAAGCCAGCCCTTCCTCGAAGCGATCCGCCAGGTGGCGAGGGAAGTGGGCAGAGAAAACTGTTGTTTCATTCACGTGACGCTGGTGCCGTACATCTCCGGTTCGGACGAATTCAAATCCAAACCCACCCAGCACTCGGTTAAGGAGCTGCAAGGCATGGGCATCACGCCCGACATCATCATGGCCCGCGTCGATCAGCCGATGCCCCGGTACGTCAAGGATAAGATCGCCATGTTCTGCAACGTGGAACCGGAATGCTGTATCGAAAACCTCACCGTACCCGTGCTCTACGAGGCGCCGCTGATGCTCGAAAAGAGCAACTTCTCGACCGTCGTCTGCAAGATTCTTCATCTCGATCCGAAAGAGATCGACATGGCGGAATGGGTGGAGATGCTCTCCCGCGTCCACGCCCGCGGCAAGACGGTGAAGATCGCGCTCTGCGGCAAGTACGTCCAGCTCCACGACGCCTATCTCTCCGTCGCCGAAGCGCTCGCGCACGGCGGCTACGAAAACGGCGCGAAGGTGGAGATCGACTGGGTGGACACCGAATTTCTGACCAAAGAAAATTTACCCGAAAAGCTCGGCGGCGCGGACGGAATCATCGTTCCCGGCGGCTTCGGCAACCGCGGCATCGAGGGCATGGTCCTGGCGGCGCAGTACGCCCGCGAAAATAACGTTCCCTATTTCGGGATCTGTTTGGGCATGCAGATCGCGGCGATCGAATTCGCCCGCAACGTGCTCGGCTATAAGGACGCCAACTCCTCCGAGTTCGACGCCGAAAGCGAACATCTCGTCATCGATCTCATGCCCGACCAGTACGGCGTGAAACTGGGCGGCACCATGCGCCTCGGCGCCTATCCCTGTAAGGTGATCGGCCCGATCATGAAACGCGCCTACGGGGATAAGCCGGAAGTCGCCGAACGCCATCGCCACCGCTTCGAGTTCAATAACGACTATCGTAAACAATTCGAGGAAAAGGGCATGCTGATCGCGGGCACTTCCCCGGACGGCAGCCTTTGCGAAGCGATCGAATATCCGGCCGACGATTTTTACATCGGCGTGCAGTTCCACCCCGAATTCAAATCCCGTCCCAACGGCGCGCAGCCGATTTTCCGCGAGTTTATCAAAAGCGCGGTGAAGTATATGGAAAACCGGAAATAATTTTTCCCGGACAACGCAAGAAAAAATCCCTCGCAAAGGAGGGATTTTACGATATTATATGCGATTTATAGAGGAGGAGTTTATGAAACCGAACTTGCATTATGCGGACGTTTCCGAAAGCTATCTGTTTTCCGAAGTCGCAAAACGCGTCTCGGCGTACGAATCGTCCCACCCGAACGCGCGGGTGATCCGCCTGGGGATCGGCGACGTGACGCTGCCTTTGGCTCCCGCGGTGATCGAAGCCATGCGCGAAGCGGTGGAGGAAATGGGCAGGAAAGAGACCTTTAAGGGCTACGGCCCCGAACAGGGCTACGCGTTTTTGCGGGAGGGGATCCGGGACTATTACGCCCGCCGCGGCGTGACGCTCTCCGCGGACGAAATTTTCGTCTCCGACGGCGCGAAATCGGACTGCGGCAATATTCTCGACCTGTTTTCCGGGGATAATACGGCGCTCGTCCCCGATCCCGTCTATCCCGTGTACGTGGACACCAACGTCATGGCCGGCCGGAAGATACTGTACGCTTCGGCGACGGCGGAAAACGGCTTTCTGCCCATGCCCGACGAGAACGTGGAAGCGGATATCATCTATCTTTGCTCGCCGAATAACCCCACGGGCGCGGCGTATACGAAGGCCCAGCTCGAAAAATGGGTAGAGTACGCGATCAGGCGAAACGCGGTGATTCTCTACGACGCGGCTTACGAATGTTTCGCAGGGCGGGGGGCGGCGAGAAGTATTTACGAAGTAGAGGACGCGAAAAAATGCGCCGTGGAGCTTTGCTCGTTCTCCAAGACGGCGGGGTTTACGGGCACGCGCTGCGGCTACACCGTCGTCCCCAAAGGTCTCGAATACGAAGGCATGTCTTTGCGGAAGATGTGGCTTCGCCGCCAGACGACCAAATTCAACGGCGTGTCGTATATCGTCCAGCGCGGCGCGGCGGCGGTGTTTACGGAAGAGGGCGAACGGCAGATCCGCGCCAATATCGCTTACTATCTGGAAAACGCGCGGCTGATCGCGGCGTGCATGGAGGAATGCGGAATCTTTTATACGGGCGGTAAACATTCCCCGTATATCTGGCTGCAATGTCCGAAGGGCATGACGAGCTGGGAATTTTTCGATTTCCTGCTGCGCGAGATCGAGGTGGTGGGCACGCCGGGCAGCGGCTTCGGCAAAAACGGGGAAGGCTATTTCCGGCTCACGGGCTTCGGCAGCCGGGAAGCGACGGCGGAAGCGACGGAGCGGCTGTATAAACTGCTGAAAAAATAAACGCGGCTCCCGGACGGGAAAACGGGGCGGGGGACATGAGATGAAAAATATTATCTACTACCTGAAAAAATACGGACAATATACGTTTGAGGAGCGCCCCTTTTCCGAGGTGGACAGCTTCGTGCTTTCCGCCGTATCCTATCTGATGTTCGAGCTGGTTTTGCCTTCGCTCGACAGCAAAAAGCCCCCCGTCGTGGTGTCGTCGCTGCGCTCGGAATTTGTGCTCAACAGGCTGGTCGTCAATACGATGGACGAGAGACTCAACCGCAAGCTCTGGCGTCTTCTGATCAAGAGTCCCCGCTTTTGCAAAATGAAGATCGGCTATTGCCGGGAGGTGATGGACGAACACGCCATCGAGCAATTCGCGGCGATCACCTGTTTTTTGCCCGACGGAAGACTGCACGTCTGTTTCCGCGGCACCGATCTGACGCTCCTCGGCTGGAAGGAAAATTTCAAGATGTCCTATCTGGACGAAATTCCCGCGCAGGCGGACGCGGTGGCGTATCTGAACGAGGTGGCCTCGCGCACGGAAGGGGAGATTTACGTGGGCGGCCATTCCAAAGGCGGCAATCTCGCGGTGTATGCGGCGATGCGCTGCGACGCGTCGGCCCGCTCGCGGATCGTCGGCGTGTTCAATCAGGACGGCCCGGGGTTCAGGACGGACATTTTTCAGACGGAAGAGTACGCCGCCATCGCCGACCGGGTGCGGAAAGTCATTCCCTGCGACGATCTCGTGGGTATGCTGCTGTTCCACGAACAAAAGGTAAAAATCGTCAAATGTCGCGGCCTGTTCCTTTTGCAGCACGATCCCTATAATTGGGCGATCGGGCGCGACGGCGCGTTCAAAAGCGTTTCCCGCAAATCGGCCGGTTCCGACGTCATCGACGTGACGGTGAAGGCGTGGCTGGATTCAATGGAGGAAAAACGCCCGCATTTCGTGGACCTGCTCTTTTACGTGCTGGGCGCGGACGACGGCGTGACGGTGGCGGACTATCGGGCGCGCCCCGTGGAAGAAATGCGCGCGGTGAAAGAGCGCTTCCGTTCCCTCGAAGAGGAGGAACGAAAATTTTTCCGACACACCGTCAAAGAATTTTGGCGTTACGGCAAGGAGAATATCCGCAAACTGAAAAAGCGGAAACCCAAGCCCGCGCCGCCCGAAGAATCCACGGATTTTCGCGAACGCCGATTATAAAAAGCAACTCCCCCGTAAGGCAATATCCTTCGGGGGAGTTTTTTCATTCGTCGAGCGGAAACAATTCCTCGACGGTGGTATGGAGGACTTTGGCGATGCGCAAAGCGGCGAGCACGGAGGGGACGACTTCTCCCGTCTCGTATTTCTGATATAACCGATCGTTCAGCCCGACGGCCGCGGCCGCTTGTTTTTGAGTGAGCTTCAATTCTTTTCTGCGCTTAGAAATATAATTTTTCATTTGAACTCCTAAAAAATACTTGACTTGCCAAATGTGGCGTGATATAATAGTGGTACAAAATACGCCAAATATGGCCAATCGGGGAAAATAAAATGGAAACGAAAGAGGAAAAGACTTGTAGGGATTGTAAACATTATCTTCCGCATTACGTCAAAGGGGGAGGACGATATTTTGAGCTGTTCGAAGGGCACTGCACGAATAAAAAGGAAAACGGCAGATTTCGGAGGACGGATAAAATTTGCGAATGTTTTGCGGAGAGAGATTTGCAAGAAGAGAAGATAAAAAGTATTCGGGCGGCGAAAAAAGTTTTGTCGGAAATCTTCGTTCGGCTGCGCGTAATTCTGGAAAATTTAGAGTGGCTGGAAAATTTAGAGTGGCTGGAAAACGATCTTCACCTGATCGATAGCCCTACGCCTGCGGATTAAACGGCGATCTCAGACTCAGTTCTTTGACCATTTGGTTGACGTAAGAGACGGGCACGAGCCGGATCTTGTCCTTGAACCGTTCGCAGGTTTTCATATTTTTGGCGGGCAGGACGACGGTTTTGAAGCCGGTCTTGACGCACTCGTTGACGCGTTTTTCGGCATAAGTGACGGAACGCACCTCGCCGGTGAGTCCCACTTCCCCGAATACGGCGGTGTATTTGTCGATGGGTACGTCGCCGGCGGCGCTCGCGAGGGCGGCGCATACGGCGAGATCGACGGACGGCTCGCTGAGTTTGATGCCGCCCATAGCGTTCATATAGACGTCGGAGGAATAGAAAGGGATCCCGCACCGCTTTTCGAGCACGGCGATGAGCACGACGAGTTTGTTGTAATCGATGCCGAGCGTCATTCTGCGCGGCAGTCCGTAGGCGGTCTTGGAGATGAGCGTCTGAATCTCCACATTCATGCAGCGGTTGCCGCTCTCCGAGGGGGTGACGGCGGAGCCCGCCGCGGTGCCGCGGTTTTCTGAGAGAAAGAGTTCGGAGTAATCGGAGACGCTGCGGATCCCCGTCTCGGTCATCTCGAACACGCCCACTTCCTGGACGGAACCGAACCGGTTTTTGACGGCGCGCAGGAGCTTGAAGTTCTCCTCCTGCTGTCCCTCGAAATAGAGCACGGTGTCCATGATGTGTTCGAGTACTTTCGGCCCCGCGAGCGCGCCTTCTTTGGTGACGTGGCCGATGATAAAGAAAGTAATGCCTCGCGATTTGGCGATGCGCATGAGCTTGGCCGCGCATTCCCGCACCTGCCCGACGCTGCCGGAGGCGGAGGACATCGCCTCCGTGTAGACGGCCTGAATGGAGTCGATAACGACGAATTCCGCCTCGCCTAAATTCGCCTCGATGTCTTCGAGACAGGTTTCGTTCAAAAGGAGCAAATTGTCCGAATTAAGCCCTAATCGTTCGCAGCGCATTTTCACCTGCGAGCAGCTCTCCTCGGCGGAAACGTATAAAACCTTGTGTTCGCGCGCGAGATAAGCGGAAACCTGGGTTAAGAGGGTGCTTTTTCCGATCCCCGGATCGCCGCCGAGCAGCACGAGGGAGCCTCGCACGATCCCGCCGCCGAGCACGGTGTCGAATTCGCCGATTCCCGCGGATACGCGCCTGAATTTTTCATACCCGACTTTGGAAAGGGGCACGGCTCTGGAAATCATCGAAGAGAGGGCGGGGCGCGCCGCGTTCCTGGAACTTTCGGCAGGCTTGACGAGCTCCTCCTGCATGGTGTTGAAATTTCCGCAGCCGGGGCATTTCCCCAACCATTTGGGCGCGGTGTAACCGCATTCGGTACAGACGAATTGTGAAGCGGGCGCTTTTGAAATTGCCATGTGTGATTCTCCTGAATTGCGAAATATGTAAAAACCGGGTACTGACAGGAATCGATTTATATCTCTTTCAATAATACATAGGCGTGGACGGTGATGCCCTTGCCTTCGCCGATATACCCGAGTCCCTCGTTCGTGCCCGCCGACACGCCCACGTCGTCGCCGCCGATTCCCAGCGCCCGGCTCAAAGAAGATTTGATCTCGTCGATGTAGCCGGCGAGCCGCGGCCGTTCCGCCTGTACGGCGACGGATAAATTTTTGACGGCCAGACCTTTCCCGGCGAGCAGTTCCCTGACTCGTCCGAGCAGTTGCATGGAATCGACGCCTTGAAACGCCTCGTCGGTGTCGGGGAAATAATACCCGATGTCTTTCAGCCCCGCCGCGGATAGCATGGCGTCCATCACCGCGTGCGCGAGCACGTCCCCGTCGCTGTGCGCGACCAGCCCGCTGGCGGAAGGAATCTTAACGCCTCCGAGCAAAATATAGTCCTGCGCTTTCCCGAACGCGTGCGTGTCCACGCCGAACCCGACTCTCGCAACAGGATCCTTGAAATCCTCCGCAAACGTCAATTTTTTGTTGTCGCGCGCGCCCGCGCACAATCTCGGCCGGCCGATAAACGCGGCATACACGGAGGAATCGTCCGTGTACGTCCCGCCCTTCGAGGCCGCCCGCTCGTACGCCGTACGCAGCTTCTCGGTGTAAAACCCCTGCGGCGTCTGGATCGAAAACGTCCGTTCCCGCGGCGGCACGCGGGAGATTCTTCCCGACTCGTCGGCGATAGCGACGGTATCCACGACCGGCACGGCGCAGATCCCGCTCCCGGACTGTACGACGCTCGTTACGCACCCGAGTATGCTTTCGAGCCTGACGAACGGCCTCGCGCCGTCGTGCACGAGCACGATCTCCTCCGCAACTTCTCGGAGGGCGAGAAATACCGATTCAAACCTCGTCGCCCCGCCCAAAACCGCCCGCGTGCGCGGAATCCGCCCGCAGATTTCTTCAATTTCGCATAAGTCGTCCTCGGCGGCGGCGACGAGAATCTCTTTGACGAGCGGCAGGTCGAAGGCGCGGAGAGTGCGTTCGAGAACGGGCTTGCCTCCGAGCGAAAAAAGCAGCTTGTTTTTGCCCAGACCTGCGCGGCCGCCTTTGCCGGCGGCGCAGACGATGACGCTGACGCCGGCGTTCCCGCCGGCGTTCACGAAAGAACCTCGTAGAGGGAGGCGGCCTCGTCCTTTTTCACTACTTCCCGCACTTCGAGGACGCGGAATTTGAGACTCCCCGTCGCGTAGAGTATCTCGACGACGTCGCCCGCTTTGACGGCGGCGGCGGGCTTTGCGGGCTTGCCGTTTAAGAGCACTTTGTTCTCGCCGCAGGCTTCCTGGGCGACGGTGCGTCTTTTGAGGATTCTGGAAACTTTCAGAAATTTGTCGATTCTCACGTTAATTTGTCCTGTTTTGTCCTTTTTGAAAAATAAAAAAAATTAGTTGCCAAAGGGCGGCAAAAATCGCTTGACATCTTTTCTTTCCGCCATTATAATTAAATAATGTATCATTATGCTTACTATGGCGTATTGTCCCTATCCGCGGGGAAAAAGAGCCGGGAACCCGCCTTTTGAAAAGGGGATTATGTCCATAGTATACCGCATTTTCTCGAAAAAGTAAAGCGAACGCGGCAAGCAAGCGGCAATAAAGACAAAAAATTCGATTTTTATCGATGAAAAGATATACTCGGTAAATCGCCTTGAAAAAAATGTAAGGAGCAACAAATTAACCGATGGATTTACCTATCTATAAGTATGGCAAAAATGAAAGAAGAAGATTCGGTTCGATCAACGAAGTCATCGACATTCCCGACCTCGTTGAGATCCAGAAGGACAGTTACAATTCTTTCATTCAGGAAGGCATCAGCGAGGTATTCGAGGATTTCTCCCCGATCACCGACTACTCCGACCACTTCGAGCTCTACTTTTTAGAGCACAGATTCGGCGATAAACCCAAGTACGACGAAAAAGAATGCCGCAACCGCGACGCCACGTACGCGCTTCCCCTGCGCGTCAAGGTGCGCCTCGTCAATAAGGTCAAAAACGAAGTCCTCGACCAGGAAGTATTCATGGGCGATCTGCCCTTGATGACGCAGAACGGCTCGTTCATCATCAACGGCGCGGAGCGCGTCATCGTCTCCCAGCTCGTCCGTTCCCCGGGCGTGTATAACGCCTCGTCGAAGGATAAGACGGGCAAGGAAATGTTCGCGACGACCGTCATGCCCAACCGCGGCGCGTGGCTCGAACTCGAACAGGACGCGGCGGATACGCTCTACGTGCGCGTGGACAGAAAGAAAAAACTCTGCATCACGGTGCTTTTGCGCGCGCTCGGCTTCGGCTCCAACCGCGCCATCGAGGATTTGTTCCCCGGCGATAAGATCATTCGCGAAACGCTCGCGAAAGATACGACGAAATCGGAAGCGGACGGCCTCATCGAGCTCTATCGCCGTCTCCGTCCGGGCGAAGTCCCCACGGAGGACTCCGTGCGCCAGCATTTGTTCAATCTCTTCTTCGATCCCCGCCGCTACGACATCGCGAAGGTGGGCAGATATAAATACAATAAGAAGCTCAACCTTGCGTACCGGCTTCCGGGCTGTAAGGCGGCGGAGGACGTCGTCAACCCCGAAACGGGCGAAATCCTCGCCGCGGCGGGCGAAAAGATCTCCGAGGAAAAAGCGAGGGAGATCCAGAACTGCGGCGTGAACGAGGTGTTCGTGCTCGTGGACGACGCGGAGGAAGGGGAGATCCGCCATAAGATCATCGCCAATAACACGGTCGATTTCGCGGCCGTTTCCGATATCCCGTTGAAGGCCCGCGCCAAAGACTTCGGGCTTCTTCCCACGATCTATTATCCCAACTATAAATTCTCCAAACTCATCGCCGAGGAATGCGGGACGCTGACGGTGGAGGAGATCGCGGAGAAATACGTCGACGAGATCGACGCGCTGTTCTATACCCAGGAGAAGCCGGAAGAAGCGGACGAGAAACAGGAAGAGAAAAAGAACCGCGAAAAACGCAGGGACAATCGCCGCAAATTCGTCCAGGCCTGTAAGGTTTTCCACGCGGTGCTTTCGCGCGATAACCCTGTGCCGACCAAAGACGAGCGCAAGGACATTCGCCCGCTCGCGGATAAGCTCTGCCATAAACACGTCACGGTAGACGACATCGTCGCTTCCGTTTCCACCAACCTCGATTTGAAATACGGAATCGGCACCATCGACAACATCGACCATCTGGGCAACCGCCGCGTTCGTTCGGTGGGCGAGCTCTTGCAGAACCAGCTCCGCGTGGGCATCGCGCGTCTGGAACGTCTGATCAAGGAAAGAATGGCGACGCAGGATCCGATGGAAGTAACGCCTTCGGGGCTCATCAATATCCGCCCCGTGTCCGCGGTAATCCGCGAATTCTTCGGCTCCTCGCAGCTCTCGCAGTTCATGGACCAGACCAACCCGATTGCCGAACTCACGCATAAGCGTAAGCTCTCCGCGCTCGGTCCCGGGGGCCTGAACCGCGACAGAGCGACGTTCGAGGTCCGCGATATTCACCATACCCATTACGGCAGAATGTGCCCGATCGAGACGCCGGAAGGCCAGAACATCGGTCTCATTTCCTCGCTGGCGACGTTCGCGAAGGTCAACGAATACGGCTTCATCATGAGCCCGTACAGACGGGTGGATAAAGACACGGGTATCGTCACCGACCACGTGGACTATCTCACGGCGGACGAAGAGGACAGGTACACGGTCGCGCAGGCGAACGAGCCTCTGGACGAAACGGGGCGTTTCGTCAACGAGCGCGTCGGCTGCCGCCATCAGGATTTAATCACCGAGCTTCCCCGCGAGAAGATGGACTACATGGACGTTTCGCCCAAGCAGCTCGTCTCGGTGGCGACGGCGCTCATACCTTTCCTCGAAAACGACGATACCAACCGCGCGCTGATGGGCTCCAACATGCAGCGCCAGGCGGTGCCTCTTTTGAAGACGGAATCTTCGATCGTGGCGACGGGCATCGAAGGCGCGATCGCGAAGGATTCCGGCGTCATGGTCATGGCGAAGGAAGCGGGCGTGGTCGTGGGCTGTTCCTCCAATATGATCAGAATCCGCGAAGACGACGGCACGCTCCGGGAATACCCCTTGAAGAAATTCGAGCGTTCCAACCAGGGCACCTGCCTCAACCAGCGTCCGATCGTGGCGACGGGGGATCGGGTAGCCGCAGGGGAGATCATCGCCGACGGCCCCTCGACGAATAACGGCGAACTCGCGCTCGGGAAAAACATTCTCATCGGCTATATGGAATGGGAAGGCTATAACTACGAGGACGCGATCCTGCTTTCGGAAAAACTCGTCCAGGACGACGTGTTCACCTCCATTCACATCGAGGAGCACGAGACGGAAGCGAGAGACACCAAACTCGGCCAGGAAGAGATCACGCGCGACATTCCCAACGTGGGCGACGACGCGCTCAAAGACCTGGACGAAGAGGGCATCGTGCGCATCGGCGCGGAAGTGCAGAGCGGCGATATCCTCGTGGGCAAAGTTTCCCCGAAGGGCGAAACGGAGCTCACGCCGGAGGAACGGCTTCTGCGCGCGATCTTCGGCGAGAAATCGAGAGAAGTGAGAGACACCTCCCTGCGCGTGCCGCACGGCGAAGGCGGCGTGGTCGTGGACGTCAAGGTGTTCACGAGAGAGAATAAAGACGAACTGGAACCGGGCGTGAATAAACTCGTCCGCGTCTATATCGCGCAGAAGCGCAAAATTCAGGTCGGCGATAAGATGGCGGGGCGCCACGGCAATAAGGGCGTCATTTCCCGCGTGCTTTCGCAGGCGGATATGCCCTTCCTCGCGGACGGAACGCCCCTGCAAATTCTTCTGAACCCGCTCGGCGTTCCCTCGCGTATGAACATCGGCCAGGTGCTCGAAGTGCATTTGGGCTACGTCTGCAAACAGCTGGGCTGGAAGATCGCCACGCCCGTGTTTGACGGCGCGACGGAGAAAGACATCGAGCAGATGTTCCGCGAGAACAATCTCTTGAATCCCGACGGCAAGGTCGACGGCAAATTCCAGGTCTTCGACGGCAGAACGGGCGAAGCCTTTGAAAACCGCGTCACGATCGGCGTGCAGTATATGATCAAGCTGATCCATCTCGTGGACGATAAAATCCACGCGCGTTCGATCGGCCCTTACAGCCTCGTCACGCAGCAGCCCCTCGGCGGCAAAGCGCAGTTCGGCGGCCAGCGTTTCGGCGAAATGGAAGTGTGGGCGCTCGAAGCCTACGGCGCGGCGCACATCTTGCAGGAAATCCTCACGGTAAAATCGGACGACGTGGTCGGCCGCGTCAAGACGTACGAATCCATCGTGAAAGGCGAAAACATCTCCGAACCGGGGATCCCGGAAGCGTTCAAAGTGCTTTTGAAAGAACTGCAAAGCCTTGCGCTCGACGTGAAGGTGCTCACGGAGACGGGCGACGAGCTGATTATCCGCGAATTTGACGACGACGAGGAAGCGGCGGACAGCGAAGCGAGCAGAAGAGCGGCGCTCAAAGAGGAGGAGCTCGAAGACATCGACTTCAACGCGGACGACGAAGACGACGAGGACGAACTCGAAGGCGACGTCTCGATCTTCGAGGACGAAGGGGACGACGAAGACGATTTCTCGTCGGAGGGCGACGGGGAGGACGACGACTTCGCCGACATCAGCGACGATTTCAACTTCGGTTCCCTGTTCGACGACGAGGAAGAAGACGACGGCAAGGATGAGTAATCCGAGGAGACTAAAAAGTATATGTACGAATTAAACGATTTCAACTCTATTCAGATCAGCATAGCATCTCCCGAAAAAATCCGCGAATGGTCGTACGGCGAAGTGACCAAGCCCGAAACGATAAACTACCGCACCCAGAAGCCCGAACGCGACGGCCTCTTCTGCGAGAAGATCTTCGGGCCGATGAAGGACTGGGAATGTCACTGCGGAAAATATAAACGAGTAAAATATAAAGGGCATATCTGCGAAAAATGCGGCGTGGAGATCACGAGATCGAAGGTGCGCCGCGAGAGAATGGGGCACATCGAGCTGGCGGCGCCCGTCTCGCATATCTGGTATTTCAAAGGCGTGCCCTCGAAGATCGGTCTGCTCCTGGACATGGGACCCAAACAGCTCGAACAGGTCATTTATTTCGCGTCCTACGTGGTGCTCGATCCCGGCAAGGTGAACGAGCTCAGCTATAAACAGGTGATCAACGACAAACAGCTCAGAGAAATCGAGGAGCGGTTCGGCGACAACGGCGTCACCGGCCTCAAAGTGGGCATGGGCGCGGAGTCGGTGCGCGAGCTTTTGATGGCGGTGGATCTCGAAAAAGAGAGCGCGGAATGTAAAAAGACCATCGCGGACAATCCCGCGGGGCAAAAGGCGATCAAGGCGATCAAGCGCCTCGAAGTGGTGGAATCTTTCAAAAAGAGCGGCAACCGTCCCGAGTGGATGATTCTGACGGTGCTGCCCGTGATTCCTCCCGACATTCGCCCGATGGTGCAGCTCGACGGCGGCAGATTCGCCTCGTCCGACTTAAACGATCTTTACCGCCGCGTCATCAACCGCAACAATCGTTTGAAGAAGATGATGGAGATCGGCGCGCCCGATATGATCATCAAAAACGAAAAGCGCATGCTCCAAGAAGCGGTGGACGCGCTCATCGACAACGGCAGGAGAGGCAAGCCTTTGAGCGGTCCCTCCAACCGCGAGCTCAAATCCCTTTCGGGCATGCTCCGCGGCAAGCAGGGACGCTTCCGTCAGAACCTGCTCGGCAAACGCGTCGACTATTCCGGCCGTTCGGTCATCGTCGTCGGCCCGGAACTGAAAATTTATCAGTGCGGACTGCCGAAAGAAATGGCGATCGAACTCTTCAAGCCGTTCATCATGAAACGACTCGTGGAGAGCGGCCAGTGCCATAACATCAAGACGGCGAAACGCGCCGTGGAAAAGGCGAAGGATATGGTCTGGAACGTCCTCGAAGACGTCATCAGAGACCACCCGGTGCTTTTAAACCGCGCGCCGACGCTGCACAGACTCTCCATTCAGGCATTCGAGCCCGTGCTCATCGAGGGGCGCGCCATCAAAATTTCCCCGCTCGTCTGCGGCCCTTTCAACGCGGACTTCGACGGCGACCAGATGGCCGTGCACCTTCCTTTGAGTATCGAGGCGCAGGCGGAAGCGAGATTTTTAATGCTTTCGGCCAATAACATTTTGAAGCTCGCGGACGGCAAATCGGTCATGTCCCCGACGCAGGATATGATCATCGGGGCGTACTGCCTGACGATCAAGAGGCGGGAAGAGGGGAAAAAGTACGATTCCCAGGGCCGCCCGGACGAAAACGGGGAAGTATATATCCCGCCCGTGTATTCGTCGGAGAACGAGGCGCTTTTGGCGTATCAGACGAAAGTGGCGCACGAGCAGGACGAAATGTATTTGAAGCGGGTGATCGAGCTTCCGGAAGGCAAGTTCGACGATCTGCCGCTGCCCTACACCTGCCCGGTGGACAATAAAGAGGGCGAGTCGGTAATCAAAGAAGCGACGGTGCGTCTCAATCCCAGAACGGGCAAGCGGGAAGTGATCGGCATCATCAAGACGACGATCGGCCGCCTCATCTATAACGACGGCCTGCCGCAGGATCTGGGCTTCGTGAAGAGAGACACGCCGGAGTCCTATCTCCGCCTCGAATTGGATACGGAATTCATCGGCAGCGCGAGAGCGATCGGCAAGAAGCACCTTTCGAGAATCGTCGAGGCCTGCTTCAAGACGGGCGCGGCGCCGAAGGCTTCGTACGTCCTCGACGCGATCAAGGAAAGAGGCTATAAATATTCGACGCTGGCGGCGCTTACGACTTCGGTTTTCGACATGAAGATCCCCCCCGAAAAGGAAGACATCGTCAACCGCGCCGAGGAAGAAGTTTCGCGCATCTCCAAGAAATACGCGAGAGGCCTTCTGAACGAAGAAGAACGCTATCTCGCCGTGATTTCCCAGTGGGATACGGCGACGGAGAAGGTGGCGAGCCTACTCAAAAAGCAGGGCGAAGAGGATAAGTTCAACCCCATCTGGATGATGGCGGATTCCGGCGCCCGCGGCTCTATCGACCAGATCAAACAGCTTTCCGGCATGCGCGGCCTCATGGTCAACCCCCAGGGTAAAAAGATCGAAGTCCCCGTCAAATCCTGTTTCAGAAACGGACTTTCCGTTCTCGAATACTTCATTTCTTCGCACGGCGGCCGAAAAGGTCTGACGGATACGGCGCTCAAAACGGCGGACTCGGGCTATCTGACTCGCCGTCTCGTGGACGTCTCGCACGAAATCATCGTCCGCGAAGAGGACTGCTGCGCGGGCAGAAAACCGCAGGGCATGAAAGTAAGGGCGATCTTCGGCGCGGACGGCCGCGAGATCGAAAGCCTCAAAGACAGACTGACGGGCCGCTTCGCGGCGGAAAACGTAGTCAATCCCCGGACGGGCGGGATCATGGTCGCCCAGAACGAATTTATCACGGAAGAGCTCGCCAAAGAGATCTGCGATCTCGGGATCAAGGAAGTCTCTATCCGCAGTATCTTCACGTGTAACTCCCGCGTGGGCGTCTGCGCGAAATGCTACGGCAAGAACATGGCGACGACGCTGCCGGTCCAGGTCGGCGAAGCGGTCGGCACGATCGCGGCGCAGTCCATCGGCGAACCGGGCACTCAGCTCACCATGCGTACTTTCCATACGGGCGGTATCGCGGCGACGGGCGACATCACGCAAGGTCTTCCCCGCGTCGAGGAACTGTTCGAAGTGAGAAAACCCAAAGGCTGCGCGACGATCTGCGAAGTCGAGGGCGTGGTGGACATCGATAACGCCGATAACCTCAACCACATCAAGATCAAGGACGAAGCGACGGGCGAAGTCAAGAAAGAATACGTGCTTCCCTTCAACGCGGAAGTCAAAGTCAAAAAAGGCGACAAGGTAGCGCCCGGCGTGCTTTTAAACGCCGGCAGCGTGTTCCCGCAGGATATCCTGCGCGTCCAGGGCGTCAAAGGCGTTCAGGATTATATCCTCGAACAAGTCCAGTCCGTCTATCGTTCCCAGGGCGTGGATATCAACGATAAACACATCGAGATCATCGTGCGCCAGATGCTGAAAAAAGTCAGAGTGGAAAGCGCGGGCGACACCGATCTTCTTCCCGGCGAGCTCGTCGATATGGTCACCTTCCAGGACGAAAGCGCGAAAGCCCTGCAAAAAGGCGGCGCGCCGGCGCTTGCCAAACGCGTGCTGCTCGGCATCACGAAGGCTTCGTTGGCGACGGACAGCTTCCTCTCGGCGGCTTCCTTCCAGGAAACTTCGAGAGTGCTCACGGAAGCGGCGATCCGCACAAAGCGCGACTATCTCGTGGGACTCAAAGAAAACGTCATCATCGGTAAACTGATCCCCGCGGGTACGGGCATGAAAGACTATAAAAACCTTTCCCCACAGTTCGTGGGCAGCTATAAAGACTCCACGGCGAGCGTCTCGGACGAAATATCCGTCGCGGCTCCCCAAAGAGAAACTTTCGACTCCGTCGACTCCCCCGAGCCCCTTTCCGCAGACCTGCTGGTATAAAACGTACCCCTTCCGCTATACGGCGGAAGGGGCTTTTCTTTTTGGCGGCGGGCAAAACCCGGCTTTTTTCTTTTCCCCCTTGACATTTTAGGCAAACCATGTTATAATTTTTTCGTATAAACCCCGCGTACGCGCAACGGCGGGCCTCTTTTTTTCTACTTGATCGATGAAAGCTAAAATTTTCGGATAAGGGGACGAACAGCTATGGCAAAAACGGAACACCCGGCCCAAAAAACGGCCGTCATCATCGGCGCAGGCCCGGCGGGGCTGACGGCGGCGTACGAGCTTTTGACGAAATCGCAGGACGTGCATCCGATCATACTCGAAGCCGAATCGTTCGTAGGCGGCATTTCCCGTACGGCGACGTATCACGGCAACCGCATGGACATCGGCGGCCACCGTTTTTTTTCCAAAGACGAACGGGTGACGAATCTTTGGCGGGAACTGCTTCCCGTGCAGGGGAAACCGAGTAAAGACGATCTCCTTTTAGGCCGCGAAAAGCCTCTCGCGGCAGGCGGCCCGGATCCCGAAGAGACGGACGAAACGCTGCTCGTCCGCGACCGCGTCTCCCGCATCATTTATCTGCGTAAATTTTTCGATTACCCGATCTCTTTGAAGGCCCGTACCTTTATCAATATGGGCTTTTTCCGCACGTTGAAAGCAGGTTTCGGCTACCTGGGCAGCTGTATTCGAAAACGGGAGGAGACCAACCTCGAAAATTTCTATATCAACCGTTTCGGCAAGCCTTTGTACTCGATGTTTTTCGAGGACTATACGGAAAAACTCTGGGGCGTGCACCCCCGCGACATTTCCGCCGCCTGGGGCGCGCAGCGCGTCAAGGGCCTGTCCGTGTCCAAGGCGATCAGGAACGCGCTCGCGAAGCCCTTTAAAAAGAAAGACAAGCAAGTGGAGACAAGCCTCATCGAACAATTCCTCTATCCGAAAAAAGGCCCCGGCCAGCTCTATGAAAAAATGGCGGAACGTATCCGGGAACTGGGCGGCGAAATTTTGCTGGAAAGGGAGGTCACGCGCGTGACCTCCTGCGGCGACAGAGTTGTCTCCGTCGCCGCGAGGGATAAAAACGGCAAGGAATGGGAATATACAGCCGACTGGTTCATTTCCTCCATGCCCGTCAAAGACCTGGTGGAAGCGATGGACGAAAAAGAAGTTCCCAAGGACGTTTATAGAATCGCTTCGACGCTTCCCTACCGCGATTTCATGACCGTCGGACTGCTCCTCGATAAACTCAAAGTCAAAAATAAAACGAAACTGAAAACGCTCGGCGACATCGTCCCCGACTGCTGGATCTACGTGCAGGAACGGGACGTGCGTTTGGGGCGGATCCAGATCTTCAATAACTGGTCGCCGTATATGGTGGACGATCCCGAGCATAAGGTATGGATCGGCCTCGAATACTTCTGTAAGGAAGGGGACGAGTCCTGGAACTGCCCGGATCGGGAATTTATCGAAAAAGCGATAGAAGAACTCGTTAAAATCGGCGTCGTCGAATCGAAGGAAAACGTGCTCGATTCCACGCTCCTTCGCGTCAAAAAAGCCTATCCCGCCTATTTCGGCAGCTATGCGGAGTTCGATAAGGTCAAAGACTACTTAAACGCTTTTGACAATCTTTATTGCGTGGGGCGGAACGGCCAGCACCGCTATAACAATATGGACCACTCGATGGTCACTTCCCTGGTGGCCTGCGAGGACATTTTAAGCGGCAAAACGGACAAGACTTCGCTTTGGAGCGTCAACACCGAACAAAGCTACCACGAGGAAAAAGACGCGCGCTCGTAAAATAGGAGATAAAGGGAGGGCGACATGCAGACACAACCGGACACGGAACTGACGCCCGAAGATCGGCGGCCGTATCGGGAAAAAATTTTACCGGTATGGAAAGAAGCGTCGCTGTACGCGGCGGCGTTTCTCGCCGCGCTCGTCTGTTTTCTCGTATTCAAACCCTATTACGAGATAGACGGCACGCACGCGATCGCGGCGCAGTCGTTCGCGGCGCTTCTCCTCGGCGGCTGCGTGCTTTGGGGCGCCTATCTCAAACTCTCCGGCAAACTCACTCCCGCCCGCCTGACGGCGATCTTTCTCTTTGCCGGCTTCGTTTTGCGGCTCTCTTATCTGCTCTCGACGCCGGCGTCGATGCGCCAGCACGATACGTACACCCCGCGCGGCGACGGCCACGAGGGTTACGCCTGGACGCTTTTTTCGACGGGTAAGCTCCCGGCGATCAACGACTACCAGTTCTATCACCCGCCCCTCAACGCGTTTTTGCAGGCGGGATTTATGCGCTTTATGTCCGGGCTTTCGCAGTCGCTCGGCATCGCGCCGGACGCTTTTCTCGCGGGCAAACCGGCATATATCGAGGCAGAGCGCTATTTTTTATATTCCTCCTGCCAGATTTTAAGCCTCCTGTATTCCTTCGCCGTCTGCGTCGTCTCGCTGAAAATCCTGAAAATACTCGGCGTGAAGGGTTCGGCGTACGCCGCGCTGTCCGCTTTTCTCATTTTCTATCCGAGAGGAATTCACTTCGCGGCGTCCCTCAATAACGACGCCGTCGCTTACCTGTGCTCCATGCTCGCGCTCTTTTTCGTTCTCAAATGGTGGAAGAAGGGGAAGAAGTGGCAGGAGCTGCTGCTTTGCGGCGCGTCGACGGGGCTGGGCATGATGGCGAAACTCTCGGCGGCGACGATCTGCCTGCCGATTGCCGGCGTGTTCGTTTACGAATTTATACGCGCCGCCGCCAAAAGGGAAGGAGCGCTGCCGCTGACGAAAATAATCGGTCAATACGCGGCGTTTCTGGCGGTCTGCGCGCCGGTGGGGCTTTGGTTTCAGGTCTACGCCTATGCACGTTTCGATCAGCCCTTCGGCTTCGTGTTCTCCAATCTCAACCATAAACTGTATACGGGCGATCGGAGCCTGTTCGAGCGCTTTTCGCCCATCGTTTTCGACGCCAACGAATATTTTGGCTCCCTTTGGTGCCGTACGTTTGAATTTAACTACAATCTCTTTCATTTCGCGCTCCGCTCCTCGATCTTCGGCGAGCAGTCGTACGCCCGCGGCGACGGATTCGCTCTTTCGGCGGTCGTGTTCGCCTATCTCTCCGTGATCTTCCTCCTCATCTCGTTCGTGCGCGCGGCGTATCTGTTTTTTAAGCGCGATCTGAAAAAGAAGGACGAGAGGACGCGGGAGCATAAACGCAATCTCTTCTTCGTCTTTCTGCTCGTGTTCTCGCAGGTGTTTTCGGAAATTTATTTCTATGCAAAAATGCCTTACGGCTGCACGATGGACTTCCGCTACATCATGCCGTTGATCCTCGGCATGGCGTTGACGCTCTGGCTGACGCTGGGGCGTCTGAAAGAGGAGGGCGGGAAATTTTCCCTGACGCTCTGCCGCTTGACGGCCGTCTGCGTGGGCGCGTTCCTGCTCTCTTCCGTGCTGTTTTATACGATCTGCGTGTAAAGGAGGGGAGTATGGCGAACACGGCTCCTTCGTCGCAAAATCTGCGCGAGATAAAAACCGGCCAAACGGCGGCGGTGAAAATCCTCGGCGAAGCAACATTGTACGCGGCGGCGTTCTTGTTCGCGCTCCTCTTCTTCGTCGCTTTGAAACCCTATTACGAATACGAAGGCGTGCCCCGCGGCGCGGTGTCCCAGTCGGTAACGGCGCTGCTCGTCGTCGCCTGCGCCGCCCTGGGCGCCTATTTCAAACTGTCGGGCAAGCTGACCGCAAAACGTCTGATTTTTCTGATGCTGGCGGCGGGGCTGGCGCTCAGACTCAACACGATGCTCTGTACGCCCGCGGGCTGGTATACGCCGACGCAGATGCTGCAAATGGACACGTACACCCCACGCGGGGACGGCCACGAAGGGTACGCCTGGACGATTTTTTCGACGGGCAAACTCCCCGCGACCAACGACTACCAGTTTTATCACCCGCCTCTCAACGCGCTTTTGCAGGCGGGGTTTATGCGCTTTATGTCCGGGCTATCGTCGGCGCTCGGGATCGCGCCGGACGCTTTTCTCGCGGGCAAACCGGCATATATCGAGGCAGAGCGCTATTTTTTATATTCCTCCTGCCAGATTTTAAGCCTCCTGTATTCTTTCGCCGTCTGCGTCGTTTCGCTGAAAATCCTGAAATTGTTCCGTTTGCAGGGCAAACCGCTCGTGCTGGCGGCGGCGTTCATGATCTTCTATCCGCGGGGGATCCAGTTTTCCGGCGCGCTCAATAACGACGGCATAGCCTATCTCTTATCCATACTGGCGCTCTTTTTCGTTCTCAAATGGTGGAAAAAGGGGAAGAAGTGGCAGGAGCTGTTGCTTTGCGGCGCGTCGACGGGGCTGGGCATGATGGCGAAGCTCTCGGCGGCGACGATCTGCCTGCCGATTGCCGGCGTGTTCGTTTACGAATTTATACGCACGGTGGGAAAGAAGGAAGGGGCGCTTCCTTTGCCGGAACTGCTCGGTCAATACGCGGCGTTTCTGGCGGTCTGCGCGCCGGTGGGGCTTTGGTTCCAGGTCTACGCCTATGTGCGTTTCGATCAGCCCTTCGGGTACGTGTTTTCCAACCTCAACGGTGCGCTCTCGACGAGGCGCCGGAGCTGGTGGGAACGCTTTTCGCCGGTGGTGTTCGATAAGCACGAGTATTTCGATTCCCTGTGGTGCCACACCTTCGGCTGGAATTATAATTTGTTGCATTTTTCGCTGAGGAGTTCGATCTTCGGGGAATTCAATCAGTATTCGCGCGGGGAAAACTTCGCCTTCGTCGCGGTCGTAACCGCTTATCTCTCTTTGATTCTCCTATTGGCGGCGCTCGTTCGCGCGGGTTATCTGTTTTTTAAGCACGATCTGAAAAAGAAAGACGCAAGGGCGGAGGAAAGAAAACGAAATGTACTTTTCGTCTTTTTGCTCGTTTCTTCGCAGGTGCTTTCGGAAATTTTTTTCTACGTGAGAATGCCCTATTCCTGCACGATGGACTTCCGCTACGTCATGCCCCTGATCCTCGGCATGGCGCTGACGCTCTGGCTGGCGCTGGGGCGTCTGAAAGAGGAGGGCGGGAAATTTTCGACGGCGCTCTGCCGGGCCGTAAAAGCGTGCGTAGGCGTGTTTTTGCTCTCCTCGGCGCTGTTTTATATGGTATTCGTGTAAAGGGGCGGGCACGCCCTGAAAAGGAGTTTTATGGAAGATAACACCTCGGAAAAAGAATCGAAGCGGCACGCGAAGATGACGAAGAAAGCGCTCTTTTGGGAGATTTTTCGCTTTTTGCTCGTGGGCGGCGCGGCGACGGTATTCGATTACGCGATTTATTATCTGTTCCGCCAATGGCTGCTGCCGCCCTCGCTGATCGCGGACAGCGGCGCGTGGAACACGGTTTCGCTCGTCGTCGCGACGGCGCTGGGGTTTTGCGGCGGACTCGTGGTCAACTGGATCCTGTCGGTGCGGTTTGTGTTCCGCAACGTGAAGAACAAAGAGGAGTCGAGATCGAAGAAGTCGTTTCTCATCTTCACGGTCGTCGGCGTGATCGGGCTCGGAATCACGGAACTCGGCATGCACCTCGGCGTGTCCTTCCTGCCCGAAGTGACGCTCTTTTCGACGACGGCGTTTTTGGGACTCGCCTGGAAAGAGTGGATTATGAAAGTGATCATGACCTGCCTCGTCCTCGTCTGGAATTACGTGGGGCGAAAACTTTTCGTCTTTAAATCGTAATTTGCGGAAGCGGTAGCTTCCCGGACGATAAAAAGCGGTGCGGTAAGTATTAAACAATAAAAATTTTGTAAAATCCTAAAAAATTTTGCCGAAAGGTATTGAAATTTTGTAAATTATGGTGTATAATACAGTCAGGAAACAAAAGAAGCGAAAACGGCGTTTGTGCTGTACGAAAACGATTACATAACAAAAAAGAAGTTTGTGCAGCGATCGGCGGCGTTTTTGCGATAATTTCAACTACAAGAGATGTGTTAAACTCCTTTTTTGATGTCGGAAAGGGCCGCGGTGAAAACTGCGGTTCTTTCTTTTCGTTTTGTCCGCGTTGTTCGTTCATTTTTCCGCCCTCTTTTTCCATTTTTTCCAAAGCGTGTCAAAGTGTCCGCAAAGCCTTTAAACAAAAGGGAAAGAGGGCATTAAAAAGCGCAAAATGAAAAAGCGCAAAAATTGTTTTTTGCAAAAAGCGTGTCAAAGTGCCCGCAAAGCCTTTGCGCATAAGGGAAAGAGGGGCTTTAAAGGCGGCTTACGAAAGACTTGACAATCCCGGGGCTTTTTTGCTATAATATAAGCGTGACGAAAGGGGGACGGCATGCGTTAGGCGTATGCTGTCTTTTTGGACTATCCGCTTAAAAAACGGGGCATACTGAAAGAAGAGGAACGCCGGTGTCCCTTTGCACAAACGGCGTTCAAAGGGGGGCAGGTATAAGAATATGAACGGTTATATTCATTCTTTCGAATCGTTCGGGACGGTGGACGGCCCGGGAATCCGCTGCGTCGTATTCATGCAGGGCTGTCCTCTGCGCTGTCAGTACTGTCACAACCCGGACACCTGGGGCAAGGGCGGCACCCTCTTTACGGCGGAGCAGGTACGCGACGAAGTGTTAAAATACAAAAATTACTTCGGCGATAAAGGCGGGGTGACCGTTTCGGGCGGCGAGCCGCTCTTGCAGATCGATTTCGTGACCGAGCTTTTGCGCCTTTTAAAGGAGCGCGGAATCCACACCGCCGTGGACACCTCGGGCTACACTTTCGATCCCGCGGATCCCGTAAGCGTGGAAAAACATCAAAAACTCGTTCGTTTCACCGATTTAGTGCTGCTCGACGTCAAGCACATCGACACGGAGGGGCATCGGAAAGTTACCGGCAAGGGCAACGAACACACGCTCGCCTTCGCGAGATTTCTGAGCGACAACGGCGTCCCCCTCTGGATCCGGCACGTGCTCGTGCCTTCTCTGACGGACGACGACGCGGCCCTGCAAAGACTCAAAGACTTTATCGATACCCTGAAAACGGTGGAGAAGGTGGAGGTTCTGCCCTATCACACCCTGGGCGTCGTGAAATACGAGAAACTCGGATACGAATACCCGTTGAAGGACGAACGGCCGCCAAAGAAAGAACGGGTGCGGAACGCGAAACGGATCCTGGGCGTATGGAAGGAATAAAATCCGGCCAAAATAAAAAAGCGAAAGAGAATTGAAAAAGGACGATCATGAGCGAAATTTTCGGAAAAAAGGATTATAAAAGTCTCCTTAAAGGACTTTGTTGCGTGGAAGTGAGCGGGGAATCGTGCGCGAACTGCCTCACGCTGGCGCCCGTTCTCAAATCGATCTCCGACGCGCGCGGCGATCTTAGGCTCGTACACGTGGAGGCCGATTACGATACCACGGCGCTCATGGAGGAATGGGGCGTCTCGCGCGTGCCCACCGTTCTCCTCATGGACGACGGTGAAATTTTCGCCCGCTGCTCCGGGTTTCAGCCCGAAGAGATCCTGGAAATCTGGATCGACGCCAAAATCGAAGAATATCGGAATTCCCGCCAAAAAAAATAAGCGGGCAAACCCTGTATATAAAAATTAAGCAAATAATTTTTTGAGGAGTGACAATATGCAATACAAAGGATGGGAAGGTTTCAATCCCGGCAAATGGAATAACGACGAAGTGGACGTCCGCGACTTCATTCAGTGCAATTATACGCCTTACGAGGGGGACGCGTCCTTTCTCGCGCCCGCGACCGAGGCGACGAAAAAATTATGGCAGATCGTGCTCGATCTCTCCGCCAAGGAGCGCGAAGCGGGCGGCGTGCTCGACGCGGATACGAAAATCGTCTCCACGCTCACTTCGCACGCGGCGGGGTATCTCGATCAGAACCTCGAAAAGATCGTCGGCCTGCAAACGGACAAGCCCTTCAAGCGCGCTTTGCAGCCGTTCGGCGGGATCCGTATGTCCGAAGAGGCGCTCAAAATGTACGGCTATACCCTCGATCCCCAGGTGAAGGAGATTTTCAGCAAATACCGCAAGACGCACAACGACGGCGTCTACGACGCGTATACGCCGGAAATGCGCGCGGCGCGTTCGGCGCATATCCTCACGGGGCTGCCCGACACCTACGGCCGCGGCCGCATCGTCGGCGATTACCGCCGCGTCGCGCTCTACGGCGTCGATTACCTCATTCGCAAAAAGGAAGAGGACAAGCTCGCGATCGACGGGGATATGCTTCCCGATAAGGTGCGGGACAGAGAGGAGCTTTCCGAGCAGATCAAGGCCCTCAAAGCCCTCAAAGAGATGGCCGCCATCTACGGCTGCGATATTTCCCGGCCCGCCGCCACCGCGCAGGAGGCCGTGCAGGCCGTCTATTTCGGCTATCTCGCCGCGGTCAAGGATCAGAACGGCGCGGCCATGTCCATCGGCAGAAACAGCACCTTCCTCGACATCTATATCGAACGGGATCTGAAAAACGGCGCGATCACCGAAGAGGAAGCGCAGGAGCTCATCGATCAGTTCGTCATGAAACTGAGAATCGTCAAATTCATGCGTATCAAGGAATACAACGAGCTCTTCTCCGGCGATCCCACCTGGGTGACCGAGTCGATCGGCGGCATGGGCGTGGACGGCAGAACGCTGGTGACGCGCTCTTCCTTCCGGATCCTGCACACCCTCGACAACCTCGGCTCCGCGCCCGAGCCCAATCTGACCGTGCTCTGGTCCAAGCGGCTGCCCGCGAATTTCAAGCGCTACTGCGCGGAGATCTCCATTCGCACCTCCGCCATTCAGTACGAGAGCGACGATCTGATGCGGCCGGAGATGGGGGACGATTACTGCATCGCCTGCTGCGTGAGTTCGATGAGAGTCGGCAAAGACATGCAGTTCTTCGGCGCGCGCGCCAACCTCGCCAAGTGTCTCCTCTACGCCATAAACGGCGGCAAGGACGAGCTGATGAAGGACAAGAAAACGGGAAAACCGTTGCAGGTCTCTCCCGAATACGCGCCCGTGACCGGAGACGGGCCGCTCGATTTCGACGACGTTCTGAGAAAGTACAAACAGATGATGTCCTGGCTGGCCAGGCTGTACGTCAATACGCTCAATCTCATTCACTATATGCACGACAAATACTGCTACGAGGCTTTGGAAATGGCTCTCCACGACACGAAGGTGCGCCGCTTCTTCGCCACGGGCATCGCGGGGCTTTCCTGCGCCGTGGATTCCCTTTCCGCGATCAAATACGCGAAAGTGTACCCGATCCGCAACGACGAGGGAATCGTCACCGATTTCCGCATCGAAGGGGAGTTCCCCAAATACGGCAACAACGACGACCGCGCGGACGAGATCGCCGTATGGCTTGTGAAAACGTTCATGACGGACATCAAGAGCAACTACACCTATCGCGAAAGCGTGCCCACCACTTCCATTCTGACGATCACTTCCAACGTCGTCTACGGTAAAAAGACGGGCAACACGCCCGACGGAAGGCGCGCGGGATCCCCGCTCGCGCCCGGCGCCAATCCCATGCACGGCAGGGATACCCACGGCGCGCTCGCGTCCCTCGAATCGGTGGCCAAACTCCCGTACGAATATTCGCGGGACGGCATTTCCAACACCTTCTCGATCACGCCCGGCTCGCTCGGCAAGGACGAGGAGTAAAAATTTACGGTTTGATAAAAAACAAATTACGAATAAGGAGAAAAAATTATGTCGAATAAAGTAGATAATTTAGTCAATATGCTCGACGCGTACGTCGCGGACGGGGGACATCATCTCAACGTCAACGTGTTCAGCCGCGAGACGTTGCTGGACGCGCAGAAGCACCCCGAAAAATATCCGCAGCTGACGATCCGCGTCTCCGGTTACGCGGTCAACTTCAACAAGCTGACCAAAGAACAGCAGGACGACGTGATTTCCCGTACCATTCACGAGTCCATGTGACAACCGAATACAATGCAGAGAAAAGCCGGAAATTTTTTCGGCTTTTTCACGTTGTCGGCGGGAAGAAAAGAGGACGGAAAAAACGGGGAGGCAGGGAATATTATGAAATATATCTTATATGCGGACCGGGGCGGCGGGTTTAAAGAATACGCCGCTTTTACGGACGACGGGGAGTTTATCGGCGACGCGGCGGCCGCGGCGGAAGAAAAGCGCAGAGACGCCAAGGGAAGAGCGGAGGAAAACGCCGCCGTCGTCTTCCGGGCGTTCGCCGCGGAACGCGCCGCCGTCGGACGCGCCGATTTCAAACGGGTGATGCGCGCGCTGCGCCGTTTCGACGAGGTGGGGCTGAGCAACGATCTTTACGACGCGATGGAAGAGCTTTGCGACGACGCAAGCGTTCGCGCCGCCGCGTTTGCGCCCGCCGAGGACGAAACGCCCGCCTCTTCCTTGCGCGATCTGTCGGCGTTTGAGATTTGATTTTTAAAATTTAATCGGGAGAATTGATCGTATGGCTAATCAGAAAAAGAAGAAAAAAGCCCGCAAGGGCAAAAAGTTCGGGGCGCTTGGCACCGTCGCTTTATTCATTCTCCTTTTCATCGGCGGATATTTTTTTTACGACCGCGTATGGAAGGACAACGACAAAGACATTGTTACCGACGGGGTGAGTATCCATTTCCTCGAACTCGGCAACAAGTATACGGGCGACTGCACGCTCATCAAGGTCGGGGATACCGAGATACTCATCGACGCCGGATCGAGACAAAATTCCGCGGCGACGATCGTGCCTTACATACAGACTTATTGTACGGACGGCGTGCTCGAATACGTCATCGCCACGCACGCGCATCAGGATCACATCGCGGGGTTTGTCGGCTCCAAAGCCGCGCCCGGCGTTTTCGAGTCTTTCGAGTGCGGCACGATCATCGATTTCGCGCGCACGAACGCCACTTCCGCGATCTATAAAAATTACGTCGCCAAACGGGACGCGGAGATCGAAGCGGGGGCGAAGCATTACACCGCGCTCGAATGCTGGAATAACGAAAACGGCGCGCAGCGCGTTTACGAGCTCGCCGAAGGCGTTACCATGAATATCCTCTACAATCCCTTTTACGAGGAACACACGAGCGACGAGAACGATTATTCCGTCTGCATGCTTCTCTCGCAGGGGAATAATCACTATCTCTTCACGGGAGATCTCGAAAAGGACGGAGAGGAAGAACTCGTCAAAAAAAATACGCTGCCCAAATGCAAGCTTTTTAAAGGCGGGCATCACGGCAGCTATACCGCGAATACCGACGCGCTTTTGTCTGTGATCCGGCCCGAGATCGTCTGCGTATGCTGCTGCTGCGGCAGCGACGAATATACCTCGGACGTCGGCAACATGTTCCCCTCGCAGGCGTTCGTGGACCGCGTGGGGAAATATACCGACCGTATTTACGTGACGACAATCGTTTCCGACAACGCCGCCGGCTACGAGTCTATGAACGGGAACATCGTCGTCTCTTCGGACGGCGGCGAGGTCACGGTGAACTGCTCGAACAACAATACCCTTTTCAAGGATACCGATTGGTTCAGGAAGAATCGGGTATGGCCGGAGGCGGGCTGAGAAAAAACCTTTCGTCGCGGGAAAGAGGGGAAAAGAGGTTGACAATTCGAGGGAAATAGGGTACAATACTAAAAAGAAATCGAAGAGAGAAAACGGAATTTTATGAATATACTGACCGCCATAAACAAAAAATATCTGCCCTATTTTGTGGCGATGATCCGTTCCTTTGCGGACAATAATCCGGGCGAGCACGTCGTATACATAGCTACGAAGGAAGTGACGAAAGAGGACGTCGAGGCGTACCGGGAGTTTTTGCCCGCGGGCGTGGAGTTTTGTCCCGTCTGTTTCTGCGACGATATTCTCGAAGGCGCGCCGACCGAGAAACGCTGGCCCAAAGAGATCTATTACCGCATTTTCGCCGCCGGGTATCTGCCCGAGTCGGTCGACCGCGTACTCTATATGGACAGCGATATCATCGTCAAAGGGGACATTTCCGATTTTTACGAGACGGAGTTCGAGGATAATTTTTTCGTCGCGACGACGAACGTGCATTCCAAAGGCCTGAAATTGTTTATCCGGCTCAAAAACGGAGCGAAAAAGGACGCCGTATACGTGAATACGGGCGTTCTGCTCATGAATCTCGAAAAGCTGAGACGGGAACAGAATCCCGACGAGGTGCTCGCCTACATCGACCGGCGCAAGCTGTTTTTAACCCTGCCCGATCAGGACGTCATTTCCACGCTCTACGGGCACAAGATCAAGATTCGCGACGGCATGATCTACAATCTCAACGAACGCAAGATCCGCGGCTGGAATCGGCGGCATACCGGCAAAGAAAAAATCGATCTCGCCTGGGTGGAGAAAAACGCCAAAGTGATCCACTATATCGGACGCAACAAGCCGTGGGGAGAAAAGTACCGGGGAATTTTGAAACCTTATTACGACAAGTATAAAGTGAAGTGAAACGCGTTCCCGACGGACGAGCAACGGAAGAAGCGGACTGTATGCAAAAAAATATTTTCACAAGGTTTCAAGGCCAAAACCGTTGACAAATTTCGAAAATAGGAATATACTATATTTTGTAAGTCGTTTAAAAAGCGAGCAATGAGGGAGTAGTTTGCGCCCGTTCGGGCGTAACGGTTCCAACAATAACGGCGGGGATTTTTCTACCGCCTGGGGCTGTTTGAAAGAATGAGACTCATGCGCTATATTATTTACCCGAAAATGGGGAATAATATGGTGCGTGAGTCTTTTATTTTGAAAATAACCGGAAAGGAGTACTGATAAACAAGCGATGAAACATTATTTATCCGAGGCGAAGGAGGTTCTGGAAGAGGTCTCTTCCTCCCCCGAAGGTCTGTCTGCAAGCGAGGCGGAAAAACGGCTCGAAGCGAACGGCAGGAACAAACTCAACGAGGCGAAAAAGACCTCCGTACTTAAACGGTTCCTCGCCCAGCTCGTCAATCCCATGATCATCGTCCTTCTGATCGCGGCGGCGGTCAATCTCGCCACCGTCATCGTCGGGCGCGCGCGGGGGGAGAACGAGTCTTTCGCCGAATTTATCATCATCGTCGGCGTCGTGCTTTTGAACGCCATTCTCGGCGTCGTACAGGAAGGACGCGCGGAGCACGCCATAGAGGCTTTGAAAGAGATGACCGCTTCGACCTGCAAGGTGATCCGCGGCGGGCAGCTCGTCGCCGTCAAAAGCGAGGAGCTTGTCGTCGGGGACGTCGTCATTCTCGAAGCCGGGGATTCCGTGCCCGCGGACTGCCGCATTCTCGAATGCGCGTCGCTCAAAGCCGAGGAGTCCGCTTTGACGGGCGAGAGCGTGCCTTCCAACAAGGCGGCGGAAGCGCTCGAACTGGGCGAACTCAAAGATATTCCGCTCGGCGATCGGAAAAATATGGTCTACATGGGCAGCACGATCGTCTACGGGCGCGCGAAAGCAGTCGTCGTCGCCACCGGTATGCAGACGGAGATGGGCAAGATCGCCGATATTCTCGCGCAGGCCAAGGACGAGGTGACGCCGCTGCAAAAACGGCTCAACAAGCTCTCGAAGATTTTGAGTTTCGTCGTGCTCGGGATCTGCGTATTTATTTTCGTCTTTAAGCTGATTCTCGAACGCAGTTTCGCCTTCGAGGTCGTGCTCGACAGCTTCATCATCGCCGTTTCTCTGGCCGTGGCCGCGATTCCCGAAGGACTCGCCACCGTCGTCACGATCGTGCTTTCGATGGGTATGACGAAAATGGCGAAAAAGAAAGCCGTCGTCAAGCGGCTGACCGCGGTGGAGACGCTCGGCTGCACGCAGATCATCTGCTCGGATAAGACGGGCACTTTGACGCAGAATAAAATGACCGTCGTCGAGCACTTCGGCGACGACGAAGAACTTCTCGCCCGCGCCATGGCGCAGTGTTCGGACGCGGTGCTCGACGGGGAGACCAAAGACGCCAAAGGCGAGCCGACCGAGTGCGCGCTCGTCAATTACGCCTACAAGCTCGGACTCGACAAGAGCGAACTCGACAGAGAGGACAAAAGGGTGGCGGAAGCGCCCTTCGACAGCATGAGAAAAATGATGTCGACGATCCATCAAACGGGCGCGGGCGTCGTGCAGTACACGAAGGGCGCGCCCGACGAGATCCTGAAACGATGCACCCATGTGCGCGTCGGCGGCAAGGACGTGGCCTTGACCGAGGCGAAGCGGGAAGAGATTCTCGCCGCGAACAAGGGCATGGCGGACAGGGCGCTGCGCGTATTGGCCGCCGCCTATAAAAAGCCCGGCGCTGTGCCCGAAAACTTCGAGCCGCAGGATATCGAGGAGGGGCTCACCTTCCTCGGGCTCACGGGCATGATCGATCCGATCCGGCCGGAAGTGAAAGCGGCGATCGCGGAATGCAAGGACGCGGGGATCCGGCCGATCATGATTACGGGCGACCACATCGACACCGCCGTCGCCATCGCTACGGAACTGGGGATCATCACCGATAAGTCGCAGGCGATCACGGGCGCGGCGCTCAACGATTTTACGGACGAGGAGTTCGAGGAGAAAATCGGGAGTTATTCCGTCTACGCGCGCGTGCAGCCCGAACACAAGGTGCGGATCGTCACTACCTGGAAAAAGAAGGGATACATCACCGCCATGACGGGCGACGGCGTCAACGACGCGCCCAGCATCAAGAGCGCCGACATCGGCGTCGGCATGGGGATCACCGGCACCGACGTGACGAAGGGCGCCGCCGACATGGTTTTGCAGGACGACAATTTCGCCACCATCGTTACGGCGGTCGGCGAGGGGCGGCGCATTTACGACAATATCCGCAAGGCGATCCAGTTCCTTTTATCGAGCAATCTCGCCGAAGTCATCGCCGTATTTATCGCGACCATGCTCGGGTTCACGCTGCTTCGGCCCATGCATTTATTGTGGATAAACCTGATCACGGACACCTTCCCCGCGCTGGCGCTGGGCATGGAAGAGAGCGAGGCCGATCTCATGAAGCGCAGGCCGCGAGACGACAAGGAGGGGATTTTTGCCGGCGGCGTCGGCATCAACGTCGTCTTGCAGGGGTTCTTTATCGGCTTAATGACGCTCTTATCTTATTTTATCGGGCATTATATCGAAACGGGCGTTTGGGAATGGACCTTCAAGGAAGCCGTCGAGGGCATGAGCATGGACGGCATGACCATGGCCTTCCTCACTTTGTCGATGATGGAAATGTTCCATTCCTTCAACGTGAGGTCTATCGATCACTCGATATTCTCCATGAAAAAGCAGAACAAGTACCTCTGGGGCGCGTTTGCGTTGTCCTTCCTTCTGACTTTGTCCGTCATTTACGTGCCCGGCATCAACACCGCGTTCGAGTTCGCGGCCATCAGCGCCAAAGAGTATTTCATCGCCGTGGCGCTCGCGCTCGCCGTCATTCCGTTCGCGGAGATTACCAAACTGATCCGGCGGACGGGGAAAAAGACGAAATAAGAAAAAGAAGAGAAGCGGGGAAATCGGGAGCAGGAGAAACGTTCTTCGCAATCTTAAAAAAGGCCGCGTGTGAAAACGAGGTCTTTTTTTATGGGGCAAAATTATTTTTAAAGGAGAGGAAAAGAAAAATTGCTGTTGACAACGGGACCAAACGGGTATATAATAATACGGACGGTATAAAAAATACCGGGAAAAACTTGAACGAAAGAGAAGGGGGAACAAAGATGAGAGAACAGGCGGGGGAATCGGGAAAGAAAAAACGGCGCGCGGGCATCTTGCTGCCCGTTTCCGCGCTGCCTGCCCCCTACGGCGTGGGGACCTTCGGCGAGCGAGCTTACAGATTCGTCGATTGGCTTAAAGGCGCGGGCATGAAGATCTGGCAGGTTCTGCCGCTGCTGCCCACCAACTACGGCGACAGTCCCTATCAGTCCTGTTCGTCCGACGCGCTCAATTATTATTTTATCGACTTCGATCTTTTGCAGGCGGAAGGCCTTCTCAAAAAATCCGAGTACGCGTCCCTCGACTGGGGCGGGGACGAAAAGCGGGTGGATTACGGAAAGCTCTTTACGCAGAAAGCGGAAGTGTTGAAGCTCGCCTTTGCCCGGTTCGACCGCGCCGCCGAGGATTGGAAAAAGTTTCTTTCCCTCGGGGAATACGCGGATTTCGCCCTCTTTATGTCCCTCAAAACCCGGTTCGGGTACCTTCCCTGGACGAAGTGGCCGGAGGAATACCGGCGCTGCGACGAGGAAACGCTCTTAGCCTATCGGAGGGAATACGCGGAGGAAATAGAATTCTGGCAGTTTACGCAGTATTTGGCGCTTAAACAGTGGAACGCTTTGAAGGCGTACGCGCACGAAAACGGCGTGCTGATGATGGGGGATATGCCCATTTATGTCGCTTATGACAGCGTGGAGCTTTGGAAATACGGAAAGGAACTCTTCCTTCTCGGCGAACGGGGAGAGCCCTCTCTCGTGGCGGGAGTGCCGCCCGACGCCTTTTGCGACGGGGGACAGCTCTGGGGAAATCCCGTCTACGACTGGGAGAAAATGAAAGAGAACGGCTACTCCTGGTGGAAAAGGCGCATCGACAAGGCCTGCGGGCTCTTCGATATCGTGCGCATCGACCATTTCCGGGGCTTCGACCGCTTTTATGCGATTCCCGCCGGGGCGGAGGACGCGCGGGGCGGGGAATGGCTGCCGGGACCGGGCGCGGAGCTTTTCCGGAACAGAGAAAATCTCCCTATTGTCGCGGAGGATCTGGGAATCATCGACGACGGCGTGCGGCGTATGATGGAGAAAACGGGCTATCCGGGCATGAAAGTGCTCGAATTTGCCTTCGACGGCAACCCCGCAAACGAATACCTGCCTTCTACTTACGCCCCGGCCTGCGTCGCGTACACGGGTACGCACGACAATCTGCCCTTCCGCGCCTATATCGAAGCTCTTTCACAAGACGCGCGGCGGGCATTCGAGGCGGCGTTTAAAAAAGAATGCGAAAAGGCGGGCGTCGCCTTTTTGGGCGATACCGCCGCGGATTTGTGTCAGAGCGCGGTGCGGCTTCTCTTCGCCTCCGCCGCCGATACCGTCGTTATCCCCTTACACGACATGCTCTGTCTCGGCGAAGAGGCGCGGATCAATTTTCCTTCCACCCTCTCGCCTTTGAATTGGAGCTATCGCTTCGGCGGGGAAGCGTTCGCGAAAGAGCCGCAAACGCGGCTGAAAGCGCTGGCGGCGGAATATGAGCGGTGAAGCCCTCGGGGAACAGACGGACGAAAAAAGGAGATACGCATGGAATATCGGGATATATTAAAGCACGTGGATCATACTCTTCTGCGCGTGAGCGCGACTTGGGCAGAGATTAAAACGCTCTGCGGCGAGGGGATCGAATACGGCACGGCGAGCGTCTGTATTCCTCCCTGTTTTGTCAAGCGGGCCAGGGAATACGTCGGCAATCGTCTGAAAATCTGCACGGTGACGGGGTTTCCCAACGGCTACGCCGCGTCGGAGACGAAAGTGTTCGAGTCCAAACTCGCGATCGACGACGGCGCGGACGAGATCGACACGGTGATCAACGTCGGCGCGCTGAAAGCGGGCGACGCCGCTTACGTCGAGCGGGAGATCAAAACGCTGGCGGAGCTTTGTCACGCCGAAGGAAAGATTCTCAAAGTGATCGTCGAGGCATGTCTGCTCACGGAAGCGGAAAAGATTGAGATCTCTGAGATCGTCACGAAAACGGGCGCGGATTTCATCAAGACTTCCACGGGCTTTTCTACGGGCGGCGCGACGAGGGAGGATATACGGCTCTTTGCCGCGCATATCGGGCCCGGCGTTAAAATGAAGGCGGCGGGAGGGATCCGCACCCTCGACGACGCAAAGGACTACCTCGCGCTCGGCTGCGAGCGGCTGGGTACCTCCGCCGCGGTGCGGTTGGTCAAAGAAGCGGCGGGAAAAGAATGAGGACGGGAGAAAATATGGATATTTCCTTTCTCGTGAAAGAGGGGCGGTTCAATTACCGAGTCTCGGCCGTGGCGGTGAAAGAGGGGAAACTTCTGATCATGCGCGACCGGCGGTTTCCCTACGCCTATCTGCCCGGCGGGAGAGTGAAACTGCACGAGAGCGCCGAGGAAGCGCTGCGGCGCGAGATGAAGGAAGAACTCGGCGTTTCCCTTACGCTTGCGCGGCCGTTGTGGCTGAATCAGGCTTTCTTTACCGAAGAGGTTTCGGGCGAGAAGTATCACGAGATAGGTCTCTATTATCTCGTGGATTTCGGCGCTCTGCCCGCGGGAGAACGGTTCGAGCGGGAAGAGGCGGGAGAGGTTCATGCGTTCGAGTGGCTGGATTTTCGAAGGCTGGCGGACGAATACCTCTATCCCGAATTTATCAAGGAACGCATTTTCCGTCTGCCCGAACATCTCGAACTCGTTTCGGAATACCGATAAAAAAGGAGTATATAAAATGGCGACACCTCATATCGCGGCGGAAAACGGAGCTTTCGCAAAGACCGTGCTCATGCCGGGCGATCCTTTGCGGTCGGAATTTATCGCGGAAACATACCTGACCGACGCGCGGCTCGTCAACGACGTGCGCGGGATTAAGGGCTACACGGGGGAATATAAGGGAAAACCCGTCTCCGTGATGGCCTCGGGCATGGGCATGCCTTCGATCGGGATTTATTCCTACGAGCTGTTTCATTTTTACGGCGTGGAGCGCATTATCCGCGTCGGCAGCGCCGGCGCGATCTCCGAGCGTTTAAAAGTGCGGGACATCGTCTTCGGCATGGGCGCGTGCACGGACAGCCGTTACGCGGCGCAGTTTTCTCTGCCCGGGACGTTTGCGCCTATCGCCGCTTATTCCCTCCTCGCCGCCGCCGTCGAAGCGGCGCGCCGGGCGGACGTCGAACCGTACGTCGGCAATATTTTATCCAGCGATCGCTTTTACGACGATTCCGGCGCTACCCTCGAATGGGGGAAAATGGGCGTGCTGGCGGTGGAGATGGAGAGCGCGGCGCTCTATATGAACGCCGCCCGCGCGGGCAAAGAGGCGCTCGCGATTCTCACGGTCAGCGATCATCTCGTGACCGGGGAAACGACGACTTCTCAGGAGCGGCAGCGCAGCTTTACGAAAATGATCGAGCTGGCGCTCGAAATCGCCTGAATACGGGACGGCCGGGCATGGAAAACGAGATTCAAAGATTATTTCTGATCGTACTCGACAGTTTCGGGATCGGGGAACTGCCCGACGCGGCGGAGTACGGCGACGTAGGGAGCGACACCCTGCGCGCCGTCTCTCAAAGCAAAAACTTTCGCGCCGAGTGTCTTGCTTCGCTCGGGCTGTTCCGTATCGAAGGAGTGCGGGACCGGGCGAAGGCTTATTCGGGCGTTACGGCTTTGCGCGGGGCGTACGGGAGACTGCGGGAGGCGAGCAAGGGCAAGGACACGACCACGGGGCATTGGGAGCTCGCGGGCGTTATTTCCGAGCAGTCTTTCCCGACCTATCCGCATGGGTTCCCGCGAGAAATTATCGACGAGTTTGCGCGGGAAACGGGCCGGGGAATTTTGTGCAATCTGCCCTATTCGGGGACGCAGGTCATCGAGGATTACGGCGAGGAGCATCTCCGCAGCGGAAAACTCATCGTCTACACCTCGGCGGACAGTGTCTTTCAGATCGCCGCGCACGAGGAGATCGTGCCCGTCGAGGAACTCTATCGTTATTGCCGGATCGCGCGGGCACTGCTGACGGGAAAGCATGCGGTGGGGCGGGTGATCGCGAGGCCGTTTTCGGGCGCGCCGGGCGCGTTTTACCGCACTTCCCGCCGGCACGATTTTTCCCTGCCGCCCCCCGCCGAGACCATGCTCGATCGTCTGAAAGAGAGCGGGCTGGACGTCTTGGGCGTGGGGAAAATTTCCGATATTTTCGCCGGCCGGGGACTGACGGAGAATCTCGGCGTCAACCGCGACAACGAGGACGGCATGGCAAAAACCGCCGCCTGCGCAAAGCGGGATTTTCACGGGGTATGTTTCGTCAATCTGGTCGATTTCGATATGCTATACGGGCACCGCAACGATCGGGACGGGTACGCCGCCGCGATCTCCGTCTTCGACGAATGGCTGCAAGGATTTCTGCCCCTGCTTCGCCCGGACGACGCGCTCATGATCACCGCCGATCACGGCTGCGATCCTTCCACCGCGAGCACCGACCATTCCCGGGAATACGTGCCTTTGCTCGTCTACGGGGAGCGGATCCGGGCCGGGACGGATCTCGGCACGCGGGAGTCGTTCGCCGATCTGGCGGCTACCGTGCTCGAAGCGTTCGGGCTTTCCGGCGGCGCGGGAAAAAGTTTCTGGAAAGAAATTCAGGCGGAGGGGAGAGGAAATGGAAGATAGAGAATTGGCGTTGGCTGCCTTCGAGGCGAGAAAGAGGGCGTACGCGCCCTATTCAAGGTTTTGGGTGGGCGCGGCGCTTCTGACGGAAGCGGGAAAACTCTACACGGGCTGCAACATCGAAACTTCCGCTTTCACGCCCACTTCCTGCGCGGAGAGAACGGCGTTTTGCAAAGCGTTGAGCGAAGGAGAGCGCCGTTTCGTTGCGATCGCGGTGGTGGGAGGCAAAGAAGGGGAAGAAGCGCTCGCGTTCTGTCCGCCCTGCGGGGTGTGCCGGCAGTTTATGCGGGAGTTCTGCGGCGACGATTTCAGGATCGTTCTCGGCCGCGGCAGGTGCGAGAATGCGGAGATCGAGACGGAGGCGCATACCTTGAAAGAGTTGCTTCCGCTTTCTTTCGACGGCGGGTTGATAAAGTAGGGGGGTACGGTATGAGAATGTACGACGTGATCCGGCACAAACGGAACGGGGAAGAGCTCACGAACGAGGAGATCGGGTTTTTCGTCCAAGGCTACGCCGCGGGAGAGATCCCCGATTATCAGGCGGCGGCGCTGCTGATGGCCGCTTATCTCAAAGGTTTGTCCTTTGAGGAAACCAAGGCTTTGACGAGCGGGATTATTCGCTCGGGGCGTACCCTCGACTGGACGGGCGTGGAAGGAGTGAAGGCGGACAAACATTCCACGGGCGGCGTCGGGGACGGCGTTTCGCTCGCGGTCGCGCCCATCGTCGCCGCCTGCGGCGTAAAGGTCGCCATGATGAGCGGGCGGGGGCTTGGACATACGGGCGGGACGCTGGATAAACTGGAATCGATCGAAGGGTACGACTGCTATCTTTCCGAGGAAAAATTCCGCGAGGTGGTCGCGAACGTCGGGTGTTCGATCATCGGGCAGACGGAATCGCTCGCGCCGGCGGATAAAAAGCTCTACGCGCTGCGGGACGTGACGGCGACGGTGGACGACAAGGAACTCATCGCCGCGAGCATTCTCGGCAAAAAGCTCGCCGAGGGGATCGACTGTCTCGTGCTCGACGTCAAAGTAGGCAGCGGCGCGTTCATGAAATCGGAAGAGGACGCGCGCGCCCTTGCTTCCCTGATGGTGCGCCTCGCCCGGGAACACGGCAAAAAAGTGACGGCTTTGCTCACGGACATGGACGCGCCGCTCGGAAACGCGGTGGGAAATTCCCTCGAAGTCGTCGAGGCGATCGAGTGTCTCAAAGGCCGCGCGCCCGAAGATTACACCCTGCTGACCTTCGAGCTGGCCGCGAGAATGCTCGCTCTTTCCGGCAAAGGCACGCTCGACGAGTGTCGGACCGAGTGCGAAAAGGCGGTAGAGAGCGGCGCGGCGCTGAAAAAATTCCGCGAATTGGTGGCGGCGCACGGCGGGAACACCGATTGGGTGGACGATGTCTCCCTCTTTCCCGCCGCCGCGCATTCCTGGATCGTACGCGCGGCGCAAGAGGGCTATATTACGGCGATCGATACCGAGAAGTACGGCACCGCCGGCCTGCTGCTCGGCGCGGGCAGGCTGAAAAAAGAGGATCCCGTCGATCTCACCGCCGGAATCCGGATCCTGAGAAAGACAGGAGACTATGTGCGGGCGGGCGACGGGATCGCCGTCCTCTTCGCCGCCGACGAAGCCCTCTTCCCCGAAGCAGAAAAAACGCTCGCCGCTTCCCTCTCCTACGGAAATACGCCGCCCGCAAAACGGCCGTTGATCCTGGACGTCGTCGAATGAAAAAACGGAAAAAGAAAACTGCCGCCGGACACGCAAGTGCCCGGCGTATTTTTGTATAATTTTTGCATAAAAATGTAAATCCATTTATATTTAATTGCTTAATTGTGAGACGTTCCGCAAAAGGGCGCTTTTTGGGGAAAAAGAGAAAATCGAGCTTATCGGAGAGGAAAAACGATAAAAACAGGGAGATTTATCGATTATCGAAAATAGTTAAGCGTGAAAAAATAAATCCGTAAACTATATATAATCGAAATATTCGATTGATTCAATTTGTATTTTTTATTATCTTTTTTGTCCCAAAGATTTGACAAACGCGCGAGGGGCTGATATAATCATAATATATTTATATATTTATTAATGTAATTTCACAGATTTTTTAAAGTTGTTACCTGCATAACAACTGTTTTTTTACAAAATTTTTCAAAAACAGCCGTACGGCTGTTTGAGTGTAATACGAGGTATTACACTCAAAGATCTTTGCGGGAAGAGAGGAAAATCTGTGAAAACACGTTTGCGGGCGCGGGACGAAGGCGAGCGGAGAAATTTCGGGAAAAGGCCGGCGGGGCGCATGGTAAACGAAAAAAATGGATAAACTGAAAATAGCAAAGCGAGTAAAGCTGCTGAAACAAGCGATCACGAATCGAAAACATATCGATAAAGAGCGCGTGAAAATTTTTGTAGTTCCTGCAAGCCAGGGTGGAAAAACCCGCGGGGAATCCATAAAAGTTTGAATATAGAGATATTAAAATTTTATTGGAGGTAATTTTTGATGAACAAGAAGCTGAGTATGTTTTTGGCGTCTTTGACGGTTCTTACGCTCGGCGTCGGCATGGCCGCCTGCGGCAAAGACGACGGCATCGACGACAACGACGTTGTGACGAGAACAGACTACACGTCCGTCTATTCCAAGATCGGATCCCAGATTTCCGTGGATATGGTGAAAGAAGCGGAGGACGGCACCGCCACCGTCGAATACGAGGGCAAAGAATACGAGCTCGGCATGGATTTCCTTTCCATGGCGATGGTTTACAATATGAAGACGAGCGACAAATATCCCACCAAAGACGACGTTTACAATCAGTGGTGGAAGCTCTATATCCAAAGATGGAATATGCTCGTTCCCGAAGTGCCGCTCTATTCCAACCAGTATTACGACGTATATAACGGCAAGATCGACAACCTCGAAACGACTCCCTACTGGGGCGTTCCCGACGCGATTATAAAGTCGAAGGTGACCGACGGCAGCGACAAGGTCATTCTCGGCAGCATCACCGATCTTTCCGGACTCTTCCGCGTCGCGGCCTTCGGCAAGTCCGTGGCGGGCGGCGCCGATCTCGATATTCAGAATCTGACGAACGGCTATGCTACCGTCGTCACCGACAAGGAAGGCGCGCTGCAATGGGCGGGTACGGATATTCTCAAATCGCACGAAGAAGTTATGAACGATGACGGCACGCTTACCGTCACGCTCGAAATCGCCGACGATCTGACGTTCAGCGACGGTTCGCCGATCACCGCCAAGAACTATGTGGCGAACGTCATCGCCGGTTCCACGCCCGTTTACGGCGCCGCGTCGGGAGGTTCTTCCGCGGGTATGATGTACAGCGGCTACAACGCTTTCAACGTCTACGACGGCACCAACGCCGGGCAGGACGTGGACGGCGTCAAAGCCTCCAACGTTTTCTCCGGCGTGCGGATACTGAACGATTATAAATTCTCCGTCAACATCGTCGAGGACTATGCGGATTACTATTATTCCACCTATTATTCGGTCTTCTCGCCCATGCCTTTGAAACTCTATCTCGGCGAGTACACGATCAAGGACGACGGAAACGGCTGTTATATCGACGGGGACTTCTACAAGAAGGAAACGAAGAACGGCCTGGACGTCTATACGATGGCGGACGTCATCACGGCGAATATGAACAATTTCAACGCCGCGGATATTCCCTATTCCGGGCCGTATATCGTTTCTTCCTATGACGCTTCCTCCAAGACGGCCACTTTGACGAGAAACACGAAGTACAAGGGCGACCACCGCGGCAACGCGTCCATCGGCACCATCGCCTACACCAAGATCGTTTCCGAGACGCAGCTCGATCAGCTGAAACTTGGGACCGTAGACGTGCTTTCCGGAATTACGGGCGGCGACGAAACGAAAGCCGCGCTCGCGGTCGTCGACGGCACAAAGTTCAAGGAAACCCATTACGACAGAGCCGGTTACGGCAAACTTGCCTTCCGCTGCGATTTTGGCGCGACGCAGTTCACCGAAGTGCGGCAGGCGGTTATGTATACGATCAACCGCACCGAATTCGCCAACACCTTCACGGGCGGCTACGGCTCGGTCGTGGACGGACCTTATTACACCGGTTCCGCCGCCTATCAGGCAAACAGAGACACCATCAAACTCAACAAATACAATTACAGCGTGGAAAGCGCCGTTTCCGTATTGGAAAAAGGCGGCTGGATCTACGACGCAAAGGGCGGCGAATACAAGAGCGGTATCCGTTACAAGAAACTGGAAGGCTACGAGCTGACCTACAACAACCTGCATTTCGCTTCCAAAGACAATAAATACAAGACCGTCAAGGCAGGGGATTCTTACTATATGCCTCTCGTTATCAACTGGATGGGAACGCGCCCCAACACCGTTACCGACCTTCTGGTTACCTCCTGGCAGACCAGCAAGACCGCGACGAGCGATATCGGTATGTATATCACCTACGCGTCCGGCGATTTCAATCTTGCCATCTACGGAGAATACGGTCAGGATCCGAGTTACGGTTACAGCGGCAAAGCCGTCTACGGGGCGGTCAACTATGCGACGGGCTTCAACTCCGCGCTCTACGATTATTCCTTCAACTGGACGCTCGATCCGGCCATGTACGCTAATTATAACATAAATTATCTGATGGACGAAGCGGATTTCTGGGCGAACTATTGAGACGGGAAAGTTGGGTTTCATTTGTGGGTTTTGAGAAAGGCAGGGACGATATTTTCAACGTCGTTCCTGCTCTTTCCCTTTCAAAAACCCGCTTCTTCGCCGCGGTATGAAGTTCGGCAAGGAGGTTATATGGCTAAATATATCTTAAAGCGAATTCTATATATTCTGATCGTTTTTCTCATTTTGTCCCTGCTCATGTATCTGATCTACAATCTGATCCCCGCGGACAAGGCCGCGGATATGGCGAGACAGGAGATCCAGGCGAACAAACATCTCAATTATGCCGAACGGTACCTGTACTGGCAGCGACGATACGGACTGGACGGCAATCTATTCGTGCGGTACCTGCGCTGGCTGGGCGTATATCCCTATTACGACGGAGCGTTCCGGGGCATGCTGCAAGGGAATTTCGGCGAGTCCGTACAGTACGGAAAGGCGGTGACCGAAGTCATTGCCGCGCCGATGAAAAACACCATCTTCATCAATATTTTCGCGACGATCCTCGCCCTCGGAATCACCATTCCGCTGGGTATTTTCTGCGCGGTGAAACGCGGCAGCAAACGGGACATAGGCATACAGGTGGGGACGATCGTCGGGTACAGCATGCCCGTTTTCATCACCGCCATTCTCTTCATCTGGCTGCTCGCCGTGGCGATCCCCGTTTTTCCCGTTTCCGGCATGGTGACGCCCGGTTCTAATTACACGGGCATGAGAGCGTTCTGGGACAAGATGTATCATTTCGCCCTGCCGCTGATCGTCATGACTTTCTGTTCGCTCGGGGGCATGACCAGGTACGTGCGCGCCTCCATGATCGAAGCGCTGTCCATGGACTGTATCCGCACCGCGCGGGCAAAAGGGCTTCGCGAAAAGACGGTCGTCTATTCGCACGCCTGGCGCAACGCGCTCGTTCCGCTCGTCACCCTCGTTATCGGCTGGTTCTTGGGCATCTTCTCCGGCTCGATCATGATTGAGAATATCTTCGGGCTTAACGGTATCGGACGGGTGTACTTTACGGCTTTGACGAACAACGACAACGAGGTCGTATTGGCGCTGCAAATGTTTTACGTGTTCATCGCCCTCGCGGGCAACCTCGTCATCGATCTGGCGTACGGCTTTGTCGATCCCCGGATCCGCGTCAACAAATAAACAGGAGGCAGACAGGTCATGAAAGAAGAAAAGAAAAAATTCTCCGAAACAGAAAATCCCGCCTCCTTGGAGGAATCCGCCGAGAAAGGAACAAAAGAAACCCCGAAGCAGGAAGTTCCGGCGACGCAAGAGGAGTCCAGGGAACGCCGGGAAGAAAAGCCGGCGGCCGGGGAACGGGACAACGGGGCGGAAAACGCCGAAAAAGAAAAAGCCGGGTTCTGGCAGAAGGCGGGCGGCGCGTTGCTCGGGGGCGTGAAGTCGGTCGGGCGGTGGATAAAGCGGGCGTTTTTCGGCGCCAGCAAAGAGATTTCCGACGAGGAAAAGTTCGCCGTGGAGAAGATCGAAAGCCCCACGCGCATGATGGTGAAGACCTTTTTCAGCCGCAAGCTGGCCGTGTCGTCGCTTATCCTGCTCGTCGCGCTCTTTCTCTTCGTGTTCATCGGGCCGGCTTTTATCCCGCTCGACATCAATTACACCGATTCCCTGCAAAGCAATATCGGGCCTACCTATTCTTTGCGGAGCGTGCCGAAGAAGCTGAAAGGAAACGTACGATCGATCAGCGGGTTTTCGCAGTTCACCGTGGGGGTGAGCAAAGACGGGGAGCTGTTTATCTGGGGCGACACCAAAGACAGGCTGCTCGGGATCGATTACAAGGACGTGCCGGACGAGATCAAGAACGAAAAAGTGGCTTTTGCCGCCGCCGGCAGCGATCACATCATCGCGATCACGGAAGGCGGAAAGGTGGTCGGCTGGGGAAACAAGAACAGCGGACAATACGGCGGCGAAGCGGTTTTAAACGCCCTTCCCATGCCCGAAGAACTGGTGAACGGCACCATCGACGTGGGCGAAGTCAATCAGCTCGTCTGCGGGTATCAGGCGAGCGCGATCGTCATGAAGGACGGAAGCGTCTACGCCTGGGGAAACAAGAACATCGTGCTCAATCTCGCGGACGTCGCGAGTATGACCAACGTCGAAAAGATCGCTTTTTCCAATTCCAACGCCGTCGCGCTTTTGAAAGACGGCACGATCACGACCGGGAGCACCGCCTACTATACTTCCGTCGTTTCCTCGCTCGGGAACACCGCTTCTTCCCTGCAATCCTATCTCGCGGATAAAAAAGTGCTCGACGTGGCCGCGTCCAACTATTGTATCGCTCTTCTCGTCGAAGGCGGCGAGACGGTGATGTCGGGCGTATTCAGAAACGAAGAGGACGTTCTGCCCGAACTCGGCGACGGGGAATATTTCGTCAAGGTCGCCGCGGGCACCCGCCATTTCGTGGGCGTCACCAATCGGGGCAAAGCCTACGGCTGGGGACACAACGCCTACAAACAGGCCAACCTCGACGGCTACGAGGGCGCGGCGAACGTATACACCGGCTCTTTACAGACCTATTTGACCGACGAAAACGGCAGGCTCATTCATTCCTGCGGGCTCAAAGGGTATCTCATGGGCACCGACGCGATGGGGCGCGACGTCTTCGCGCGTATCGTACACGGCGGCAAGATGACCATGACCATCGGCGCGGTGGCGGTCATTATTTCCACGGTGATCGCCGTCATCATCGGCTGCATTTCCGGGTATTTCGGCGGCTGGGTGGATATGCTGCTGATGCGCATCACCGAGATCTTCGGGGCGATCCCCTTCCTGCCGTTTGCGATGCTGCTCTCCGCCGTCGTCAGCAATTACGGGATCAGTCCGAACATGCGGATTTTCATGATCATGGTCATTCTCGGCGCGCTGTCGTGGACGGGGCTGGCGCGAATGATCCGGGGGCAAGTGCTCGCCGAGCGGGAAAAGGAGTTCGTCACGGCGGCTAAGGCGATGGGCGTCAAGGAGAACAAGATCGCCTTCAAGCATATTCTGCCCAACATCATTTCCGTCATTCTCGTCAGCGTCACCCTCGATTTCGCGGGCTGTCTTCTGACGGAGTCCTCGCTCTCCTATCTCGGCTTCGGGGTGCAGCAGCCGCAGCCGACCTGGGGCAATATGCTCAACGGCGCGAACAATTCCGTCGTCATACAAAATTACTGGTGGCAATGGCTGTTTCCCGCGTTGTTCCTGATGGCCGCGACGATCTGTATCAACGTCATCGGAGATACGCTGCGGGACGTCATGGACCCGAAATCTTCGTTGGAGAGGTGACGAATATGCCTTTACTGCAAGTGAAAAATCTGCATACCTACTTCAAGACAAAGAAGGGGACGGTGAAAGCCGTCAACGACGTCTCCTATTCCCTCGAACCGGGACGGACGATCGGGATCGTCGGCGAGTCCGGTTCGGGCAAGAGCGTTTCGGCCATGAGTATTCTGCGGCTTCTCGACGGGAACGGGTATATCGCTTCGGGCGAGATTCTCTTCGACAACAACGGAACGATCGAGGATCTGACGAAGATGCCGCTCGAAAAGATGTACGAGATCCGCGGCGATCAGATCTCCGTCATTTTCCAGGAGCCCATGACGAGTCTGAATCCCGTGTTCACGATCAAGCGGCAGCTCGCGGAACCTTTCCTCATTCATCGGAAGATGACGAAAAAACAGGCGGGAAAGGAAGCGGTGAAGATGCTGCAAGCGGTGCAGATCCCCAATCCCGAAGCCGTCGCCAAGCAGTACCCGCACCAGCTTTCCGGGGGTATGCGCCAGCGCGTGATGATCGCCATGGCGCTCGCCTGCCGGCCGAAAATTCTCATCGCCGACGAGCCCACGACCGCGCTCGACGTGACGATTCAGGCGCAGATTTTGCGTCTGATGAACGATCTGCAAAAAGAGAACGGGACTTCGATTATCTTCATCACCCACGATCTGGGCGTGATCAACGAGATGGCGGACGACGTCGTGGTCATGTACTGCGGGCAGGTGGTGGAGCAGTCGTCCGCGCGCACCATTTTCACCGACTGCGAATTCAGTCATCCGTACACGGAGGGGCTGATGTTCTCGATTCCGCGCATGGACAGCATGGGGCAGAAACTGGAACCCATTCCGGGCAGCGTGCCGCACCCGCTCAATCTGCCCGCCGGCTGCAAGTTCGCGCCCCGCTGCAAATACTGCACGCAGAAGTGCGTCGATCACGAGCCCGAGCTTCGGGAGAACGCGCCCGGGCAGTTCATCAGATGTTTTTATCCGAAAAAGGAGGAGCGAAGAAGTGCCGAGCACCAAAAAATTGTTATCCATCACGAATCTTAAAAAATACTTCCCGATCGCGAAATCTTCCTTTTTTCAGAAGGAAAAATTGTACGTCCGCGCCAACGAGGATATCAGTATCGATATTCACGAGGGCGAGACGTTCGGGCTCGTCGGCGAGTCCGGATGCGGCAAATCCACGCTCGGCAGGGTGATTTTACAGCTCTATCCGCAGACCGCGGGCAATACCATGTACTACGGCCGCACGCGGGCGGAGATCGCTCCGCAGTATGTGGAGGACACGCTCAAAAACGCTTCGAGATATGTGCAGAAGTACAAGGAAGCGAAGGAAAAAGCGGATAAGCTCGTCAAGGAGTGCGACGCGCTTGGAGAAGAGGCGACTTTTTTCCAGTTACAGGATAAAAACCTCGCCCTGGCGGACGCGCAGTCGGCATTGATGAACGTGGCGAAGATTCTCGGCGGGTTTATCGCCGTGCCCGAGCTCGAACAGGGCGCGGACATACTCCTGCGGCGGCACCGGATTCACGTCGAGCTGGCAAAGACGAGGCAGAGACTGAGCGTCGCCGACGCGGAGATCGATTTTTACACCGCGCAGGCGGAGGAGAAGAGCACGAAGGGAGCGTCTGCGGCTGCGGAGGAAAAGAAACTTTCAAAGATCCGCGCCGAACAGCTGCGCCTGGAAGGGGAGATCGCGCGTTTAGACGAAGAGCGCGTCAAGGCGAAACGGGAGCTCATCGAGCTTAAAGAGCGTTTTCAAGGAAACGAGGAGTTTGAAAAGTACGACGCTTTGCTCGACGACGGCGTGGATCTGGCCCGGCTCACCTACAACGAGATGCGGTTTCTGAGAAAGGATTTACAGATCATTTTCCAGGATCCCTATTCCTCGCTCGATCCGAGAATGACGATCGGACAGATCATCGAGGAAGGGCTGACGACGCACAATTATTACAAGCACGGTTCGCCGAAAATGAAGGAATATATCTTAAAGACCATGCGCGACTGCGGCTTGCAGGATTATATGCTCCATCGCTATCCGCATCAGTTTTCCGGCGGACAGCGACAGCGTATCTGTATCGCGCGGGCGCTCGCGGTGAAGCCCAAATTCGTCGTCTGCGACGAGTGCGTTTCCGCGCTCGACGTGTCCATTCAGTCGCAGATCATCAATCTTCTCCAAGAGCTCAAAGAGCGGGAAAAACTCACTTATCTTTTCATTTCTCACGATCTGTCCGTCGTGCGGTATATTTCCGACCGGATCGGCGTCATGTATCTGGGGAATATCGTGGAGCTGGCGCCCGCGGAGACGATTTTCAAAGATCCCCGCCACCCTTACACCATTTCTCTGTTAAGTTCCATTCCCACGACCGATCCCGGGGATCTCGACAAGGATCGGATCATTCTCGAAGGAAATATTCCCAGTCCCATTCGCCCGCCCTCCGGCTGCAAATTCCACACCCGCTGTTTCATGGCCTGCGAGAAGTGCAAGCGCGTTCCGCCGCCTTTGATGGAGGTGGAGGAGGGGCATTTCGTCGCCTGCCATTTCCCCCAGCGCAAAGTGGACGAGGAGGGAAATTATCTCTTCGAGCTGCCGAAAATGGAAAAAAGATCTTCCCGGCTCGGGGAATTGAAGACGGAAGCGCCGGAAAAGACCAGGGAAAAAATCCGGGAAAAAATCGTCCGCGGCAAACCTGTGGGAAAGAACGCCGCGGATCAGACGAAAGAAAAAACGAAAAACAAAAAGGACGAACGATAAACGCGGCGAAGCGCGCGGAAGGAGGAAGATATGCTTTGGTGGAAGAGATTGAAAAAATATAAAAAGGGCGACGAGGAAGAGATCCGCAAAAAGATCGAAGAGGAGGGCGGCCTGGAAAAGCACGACCTTTCCGCGATGATCGGCTCCGCGCTGCTGACGATTCTGCCCATCTGTCTCCTCGTACTCGGCGGACTGGCGCTATTGGTCCTCCTGGTATTCCGCGCGTTTTGAATGGAATTTTATAAAACCAAGCCCGGCATACGAACGACGCCGGACTCGGTTTGGGATCAGGAAAGCCTCGCAAGGGGCTTTTTCTTTTTGGGCTTTGGCGGAGGGAGTTCGTCGTAGACGGCGGGCAGCAGGCGTTTAAGCCCCTCTTGATCGTCCGCGTCGACGAGCAGCATTTCTTTGCCGCCCTCGTAAGGCAGGACGAGGGGCGCGTCCGGGTAGCGGGCCTGGGCGGCGGGGACCGGTTTGAGGAGGAGTCTGTCGTCATAGATCCCGCCCACCACTTTGTCGCGGTAGTAAACGAGAAACTCTCCCATCATCGCCCGAAAGGAAACGCCCTCCAATCCGGAAAGCTGTTCCTCGATGAAGCGCAGATACTCTTTGCTGGAAGCCATTTTTTTATTCTCCTTTGCTGACATTTTTTTCGTGCAGATATTCGTTGGGCGTACGGCCGAAAAAGCGGCGGAAGTTGAGAAAATACTGTTGCGGGCTTTGAAATCCGCACAGGAAATACACCGCCGAGATCTTTTGCGTTTTTAAAAGGGGCACGGATTTTTGCACCCGCACGGAATTGACGTATTGTGTGAATCCGGTCATGAAATATTTTTTGAACAGCGAGGAAAAATAGTTCGCGGAATAGCCGAACTGCGCCGCGACCGCACCGAGCGACAAGGAAGAAGCGTAATTTTTGTCGATATATTCCGCGATGCGTTCGATCTGGGAACGGTCGGGCGTCTTTTTCGCGGGCGAGAAGGGCGTGTTCTTCATGTATATTCCCAAAAGACAGTTGACGAGACCTTCAAAGAGCACGTCGTTATCCGTTTTTTTCAGCGCGGAGATCAGCTTCAAAAGACTGCCGTCCTCGTCCGTCGTCACCGGCGTTTCGGGGATATGCGTCTTGCAGAAATCCTCGAAGCGGCCGCAGTACTCGGCGGGAATCGCCGCGACGATCTGTTCGCTGTCCGCCGCTGGCGGGAACATGTGCACCGCATAGGGCAGACAGAACAGCACCTGGCCCGCTGTGAGAACGTACTTTCCCCCGTTCAGCCAGGCGGTTTTTTCTCCGCTCAATATATAGAGGATCTCCACCGAACGGTGGAAATGCGCGCCGCAGACGTGATCCCGGCGGGAAAAGTAAACGCTCTTGTCCCGTTCCGCTTCAAAAAACATGATTCACCTGAATATTTATGACAGTTCTGATAAAAAAACCGACTTTTATCATTGTTTTTATGATATAATAAACGAAGTAAAAAGTCAAGAAAAAAGAGGGACCAATTTATGTTAGACAGACATTTGATCGCAAAAACGAGACCGGCGGCGCGCAGGGAAAACGTCGTGCTTTGGAAAAATTATCGCGTTACCGTACTGCAAGACCGGTTATTCCGCATCGAGCGCAACGAAGAGAAGCTGTTCCGCGACGAGGCGACGCAGAGCGTATGGTTCCGGGATATGCCCGCGCAGAATTTTACGGCGGCGCTTAGCGAGCGCGAGGCCGTGATCGCGACGAATGCCTGCCGGCTTCTCCTCAAAGAGAAGCGGGAGGACTGCCGCGTCGAACTCGGCGGAAAGCTGCTTAAAATCGATAATTCCGGGAATTTCAAAGGCACTTACCGCACGTTGGACTGCTGCGACGGGGACACCTTTCAATATTCCGCGACCAGGGAAAAAGTCCCGCTCGGCGACGGCGTCTGTTCGCGGACGGGCGTGGCGGTGTTCGACGACGCGGCGTCCCTGACGCTCGGAGAAAACGGGGAAGTGGAAGCGAACCGGGGCGTCGGCAGCGACGAGTACGTATTCGCTTACGGAAAAAATTACCGCGAGGCCGTGAAGGCGCTCTATATGATCACGGGCGAAGTGCCTATGGTGCCCCGTTTCGCGCTCGGGAACTGGTGGAGCCGCTATTACGCCTATACCGAAACGGAGTATCTGCGGCTTTTGAATCGTTTCGAGGAGCGGGATATCCCTCTGACCGTCGCGACGATCGATATGGACTGGCACTATTCTCATCATGTGGACGAGGAAAAAGGGATCACCGCGCAGGGGAAAAATACCCCTTTTTACGGCGGAGACAAGGGCTGGACGGGGTATAGCTGGAACAAGAACCTCTTTCCCGATTATCGCGCGTTTTTGAGGAAAGTGAGCGGCAAAAATCTCAAAATCACCCTCAATCTGCACCCCGCAGAGGGCGTGCGCTGGTGGGAGGACTGCTACGAGGAAATGGCGAAGGCCATGGGCAGGGACGCGTCCACACAGGAGCGGATCCCTTTCGACGTCGCCGATCCCACGTTCATCAACAATTATTTTTCCGTTCTTCACCGGCCGTACGAGCGGGACGGCGTGACCTTCTGGTGGATCGACTGGCAGCAGGGCACCACTTCCGGGCTGGAAGGACTCGATCCGCTCTGGGCGCTCAATCATTATCATTATCTCGATCAGGCCGCGACGCACTCTGCGCCGCTCATTCTCTCCCGGTATGCGGGGATCGGTTCTCACCGGTATCCGCTCGGGTTTTCGGGGGACACGTGCATTTCCTGGAAGACGCTTAAATATCTGCCCTATTTCACGCTCACGGCGAGCAACGTCGGCTATACCTGGTGGAGCCACGACATCGGCGGCCATCATTTCGGGGTAAAGGACGACGAATTATATGTGAGGCACGTGCAGTTCGGCGTGTTCAGTCCCATCAACCGTCTGCACTGCACGAATACGCCGACGATGACCAAAGAACCTTGGACGTACGGAAACGGCGCGGGAAGGATCGTCGAGGACTGGCTGCGTCTTCGTCATCGCATGATTCCTTTCCTCTATTCCTGCGATCGGCGCACCCACGAGGAAGGGCTGGCGCTGATAGAGCCGCTCTATTATGTCTGGCCGGACGCAGCGGAGGCGCGCGCGAGGAAAGAGGAGTACCTCTTCGGCGAACAGCTGCTCGTCGCGTCCGTGACGCAGCCCGCGCAGAAAGACGGGTATGCCCGCGTCAAGGTCTGGATTCCCGAAGGGCGATGGACGGACGTATTCACGGGAGACGTTTATACGGCGCCCGCCGGCGGGGAAACGCGCACCCTGCTCCGTCAGCTCGAATCCATTCCCGTGCTCGCGAAACAGGGGGCGATTTTGCCCCTGTCCGGCGACAAGGGCAACGGCGCGGGCAATCCCGCGCTCCTGGAACTGAGATGCTATCGCGGCGAGGGAGAATTTACTCTCTACGAGGACGGCAAAGAAGAGGGCGAAGAGGGGGAATTTTTCACCCGTTTTCATTCCGAATATCGCGATACGAACGGGGCAGGGCTGCAAGTACTGACCATTTCTTCGGAGGGGAACGCGGAAGTTTTGCCTGCTTCGAGAACGCTTTGCGTACGCTTCGAGGATATTCGCGAAGGGAAAGCGGTTCTTTACGCCGACGGCAAAGAAATGGCTGCGGAAGAGAGGATCGGCGATTGCGTGCGGCTGGAATTTGCCTTCGAGCCGGGGAAGGAGTACCGGATCGAGATACAATTTGCCGTTCAGGATACACTCAAAGCGCTGATCGCCCGCGCGCGGGAGGCGCTGATCCGTGCGGAGGGGAGCAACGAAAGCAAGCGTTTGGCCTGGGAAGCGATTGAAAATGCGAAGAGCGCGGAGGAATACCGCAAGGCGGTCGACGATGCGGCGATTGAAAACGCGGCGAAGCTGAGACTCAAAGAGACGTTATAAAAAAGCGGAGGACGGAAACCTGCGTCCTCCGCTTTTTATGGAAAACCGGGAAGGTGAACGATTGACGCGAAAAAGTAAAATTTATGTCATTTTGCGAAAAATCTCGATTGCGGAGATTCACGTGTTGACAAAAGGGTATAAATATAGTATGATATTGTAGAAACAGAAGGGGAAAATTACCTTTCTTTCCATTTCGGAGGATTTATGGACTACGTCCCTCTATCTATTGTAATCGTCGTGCTGGTGATTCTGTCGGGATTCTTTTCCGCGACGGAGACCGCGTATTCCTGTGCGAATAAGATCAAGCTCAAAAGCATGGTCGTGCTCGGCCGCAAACACTCCAAAGCGGTGTACGCGTTCGCCGAGGAAAAATACGACAAGCTGATCACGGCGATCCTCATCGGCAACAACATCGTCAACCTGACCGCCTCGGGGCTCGCCACCGTTCTCTTCGGACAGATTTTCATCAATTCGGCCGTCGACGCGACGACGCTTTCCACCGTGATCATGACCGTTGCGGTGCTCGTCGTCGGCGAGATCACGCCGAAATATTTCGCGAGCATCTATCCCGAACAATTCTGTTACGCGTTCTATCCCCTGATGCAGTTTTTTTACTGGATCCTCATTCCCTTCGGCTGGATTTTCGGCGGATACAAAAAACTCTTAGCCAAAGTGTTCAAGCTGAAAGCGGACGACGCGGTGACGGACGCGGAGCTCATGTCGCTCGTCGACGAGGCGGAGGAGGACGGGACGTTGAAAGAGGACGAGTCGGAGCTGGTGCGTTCGGCGCTCGAATTCGACGATCTGAAAGTGGAGGATATTCTCGTGCCCCGCGTCGACGTCATTTCCGTGAGCTGCGACAGTTCCATGGACGAGATCATGAAAACCTTCCGCGAAAACAGCTATTCCCGGCTGCCCGTCTACAAAGATAAGATCGACAACGTGATCGGTCTGATCCACGAACGGGATTTTTATAACGCTTACCTTCAAGGGGAAAAGGAAATCGGGCACGTGGTGCAGAATATCGTCTTTACCACCGAATACACCCGCATTTCCACGCTCTTGAAGCAGCTGCAAAAGCAAAAGATCCACATGGCGGCGGTTTCCGACGAATACGGCGGACTCGTCGGCATCGTCACGCTCGAAGATATTCTCGAAGAGCTGGTGGGCGAGATCTGGGACGAACACGACGAAGAAGAGATTCTCTACGGCAAGATCGCCGATGACGAGTACTGGGTGGACGGCAAATGCGATCTCGAAGAATTTTTCTCGCTCTACGGGCTCGACAAAGAGGACGAGAATTACGAGTCCAACACCGTCGGCGGCTGGGCGACGGAAAAATACGGCGGGATTCCCCCCGTCGGGGAGATTCTGCGCTTTAAGTTCCTCGAAATCAAGGTCGTCAAAGCGACCAAGCAGAAGGTGCTCAAAATCCGCTCCCGCAGGACGGAAGAGGAAGAGATACGCGAGGACGACGAATAGAACGTATAGAAAGCCACCCTGCCGACGCAAAAAGAACGGTTATTCGGCGCGGGAAGCATAATAGGAAAGATCGAGAACGAAAAATAAATGCAGAGAGGTGCGAATTTTTATGGAAACTATCCTTGTCACCGGCGGAAGCGGTTTTATCGGCTCCCATACCGTATTGGAACTTTTGAACAAAGGCTACGGCGTCATCGTTATGGATAATCTTTGCAATTCGAGCAAAGAGAGCCTACGCCGGGTGGAACAGCTCACCGGAAAGACCGTGAAATTCTACGAGACGGATATACGCGACCGGGAGGGGACGGAAAAAATCTTTCAAGAGAATAAGATCGACGCCGTCATTCATTTCGCCGGGCTCAAAGCCGTCGGAGAAAGCTGTCAGATTCCCCTCAAATATTACGAAAACAACATCGGCGGCACCGTGACGCTTCTGGAAGTGATGGAGAAATACAACGTCAAGAAGATGATTTTTTCCTCTTCCGCGACCGTATACGGTACGCCCGAGCGTCTGCCGCTCGACGAAAACTGCCGGCTTTCCACGACCAATCCCTACGGCAGCACCAAACTCATGCTCGAAAACATCATGCAGGACGTCTACAAGGCGGACAACAGCTGGAATATCATTCTTCTGCGCTATTTCAACCCCGTCGGCGCGCATGAGAGCGGGCTGATCGGCGAGGACCCCAAAGGAATCCCCAACAACCTCATGCCTTATGTGGCGCAGGTCGCGAGCGGTAAACTTGCCTGTATCCAGGTCTACGGCGACGATTACGATACGCCGGACGGGACGGGCGTGCGCGACTATATCCATGTCGTCGATCTGGCGCTCGGGCACATCGCCGCCATCGAGTACTGCCGCGAAGCCGGCGTGCATATCTACAACCTCGGCACCGGGCACGGATACAGCGTTCTCGACATGATCCACGCATTTGAAAAGGCCTGCGGCAAAGAACTGCCCTATAAAATCTGCCCCCGCCGCCCCGGAGACATCGCCGCGTGCTACGCCTGCCCCGACAAGGCCGCGAACGAGCTGCACTGGAAAGCGAAGTACGGCATCGAAGAGATGTGCGCTTCGCAGTGGAAGTGGCAGAGCAGCAACCCCAACGGGTTTGAAAAATAAACATTGAAAAATCTGAAAAGGATCGGGTGACAATGATAGAACCGGATCGGATCGTCCGTTCCCGCCGCAAAACGCTTTCCATTTCCGTGAACGCGTTCGGACAGCTTATTGTCCGCGCTCCCCTGCGCTGCGGCGAGGAACGGATTTTCGCGTTTTTAAAGGAAAAGGAAGGCTGGATTTTAAAGCAACAGGCAAAAAGCAAGGGGGCGGGGATTCGTTTACCGGGCGAAAACCTCGACGGATACCGCTTTCTCCTGCTCGGAAAAGATTGCGTCGTCAGGCTCTTTGAAGAAAGCCGGATCCGTTACGACGAGGAAACGCGGGAAATTTTTCTGCCCGCGGAGAACGCGCGGGAAAAACTGGTAAATTGGCTGAAAAGCAATGCGAAACGTATCTTTACGGCGCTCTGCGCACGCCGGGCGACGCAAATGGGCGCGTCCTATCCCTCCCTTTCCGTCACCTCCGCCAAGACGCGCTGGGGATCCTGTTCTTACAGCGACGCTCTGCATTTTTCTTTCCGGCTCGTATACGCGCCCGTCGAAGTCATCGATTACGTAATCGTGCACGAGCTCGCGCATACCTTTTTCAAAAACCACGGGCCGGCGTTCTGGGCGGAAGTGGAGAAATATGTGCCCGACTATAAGAAAAAACGCGCATGGCTGAAAGAAAAGAGTTTTCTCATGGAAATATTCTGACGCAAAATCTATCGGGTTTTTTCCTGTTTTTAATTCCTATCAATTCAATATGAAATTATAGCGAATTAAGGCGTAAAATTTTGTTTACAAATTCCGGCGGGTATGTTATAATAAAAGAGAAAATGTGCAAGCGCGAAGCATTTGCGGACATTTTAGCGCCTTATTGCAACGGAGCAAAGCGAAGTTATCATAGGGGACGAAAACGTGGCCGATGGGGAAAAGGGAAGAGAAATCAGCGAATAAGGAAGGACGAATATGACTGTTCAAGAGATGCAAAAAGAGATTTTGCGCTTGAAAGAGGAAAAGGGCGTGTGCATACTTGCGCATACCTATCAGTCGCACGACATTGTGGAGATCGCGGATTTCACCGGCGATTCTTTTCAGCTCAGCATGAAGGCGAAAAGCGCGCCGCAAAGTTCCGTACTCATGTGCGGAGTGCGGTTCATGGCGGAGACGGTGAAGATTCTTTCGCCGGAGAAAAAGGTGTACCTTTCCTCCGCCGGCGCGGGCTGTCCGATGGCGGAACAGCTGACGCCCGCGGAAGTATTGCGGGAGAAGAAAAAATATCCCGGCTGCATGACGGTGGCGTACGTCAACACGACGGCGGAACTCAAAGCCGTGTGCGACGTCTGCGTGACCTCATCCTCGGCGGTGGAGATCGTACATAAACTTCCGGCGAAGGATATTCTCTTTATTCCCGACGTCAATCTCGGTTCTTACGTCGCGGGAAAATGCCCCGAAAAGAGGGTGCATCTGATGCGCGGCGGCTGTCCCGTACACGCGGGAATCACCGCTTCGGAAGCGTCCGCGGCGCGTACGGCGCACCCGCGGGCCAAACTTCTCGCGCACCCGGAATGCCCGGGAGCCGTGCTCGCCTACGCCGATTACGTCGGATCCACGGCGGGGATCATGGAGTACGTGAAAACTTCGGAAGCGTCCGAGTTCATCATCGGCACGGAAAACGCGGTCGCCGAACACCTGGGTTTTGAATATCCCGAGCGAAAATTCTATCCGCTGTCGCAGCAGCTGATTTGTCCGAACATGAAAGCGACGACGCTTCCCGACGTTTACCGGCTCTTAAAAGAGGGCGGAACGCCGATCGAGATGGATCCGGGGCTTCTCGAACGGGCGCGCGGGTGTATCGACAGAATGCTGGAACTGGGCTGAACAGAGATTGGAAACGCTGCTTGCGGGGTATAAAAAGACAAATCGTTATCGGAGAAAATAATAATTATTATGTTGGAGCTTAAACATATTTCCTGCCGGGTTCAGGACGAGCAAGGAGAAAAGACAATATTAAAAGACGTCACTCTTTCTTTGAAAGAGCGTTTCGTCGCGTTCACGGGACCGAACGGCGGAGGCAAATCCACGCTCGCGAAAGTGATCGCGGGGATCATCGCGCCGACGGAGGGACGGATTTTTTGGGACGGAGAGGACATCACCGATCTGTCCGTGACGGAACGCGCCAAGCGGGGGATTTCTTACGCTTTTCAGCAGCCCGTACGTTTCAAGGGCCTGACCGTGCGGGATCTGATCTCGATCGCAGCGGGGAAAAACGCCGGCGTTTCCGACGCCTGCGCCTATCTTTCGGAAGTGGGACTGTGCGCGAGGGATTATCTCGACCGCGAAGTCAACGCGTCTCTCTCGGGCGGCGAGCTCAAACGCATCGAGATCGCGACGATTCTTGCGCGGGGCACCAGACTGTCCGTGTTCGACGAGCCGGAAGCGGGGATCGATCTTTGGAGCTTCGGCAATCTCATCAACGTCTTTGAAAAGATGTATCAGAAGACGCAGGGAAGTATTCTCATCATTTCCCATCAGGAACGCATTCTCAACATCGCCGATAAAATCGTCGTCATCGCCGACGGACGCGTGGAAAAGACGGGCGCCAAAGAGGAAATTTTACCCGGCCTGCTCGGCGCGGAAGCCTGCCGCGTACTGACGGAAAAGCTGTAAAGGGAGGACGTATGGACGCAATCGAAAAAGATTTACTCCTTAAAATCGCGGATTTGCACGGCGTGCCCGAGGGCGCGTACAATATCCGGGAGAACGGAGAGGGCGCGGGGCGCGGCTGTACCGCGAACATAGAGATCGTCTCCAAAACGGACGGGAAATCGGGGATCGATATTTTCATCAAGCCGGGCACAAAGAACGAGAGCGTGCACATTCCCGTCATTTTAAGCAAGGCCGGCTGGCAGGAGATGGTATACAACGATTTCTATATCGGCGAGGGCGCGGACGTCGTTATCGTCGCGGGCTGCGGAATTCACAACTGCGGCGGTAGGGATCTTACTTCCCGCCACGACGGAATCCATACTTTTTACGTGGGTAAAAACGCCAAAGTGAAATATATAGAAAAACATTACGGGGAAGGGGACGGACGCGGCGAAAACGTGATGAATCCGACGACGGTGGCGCACCTCGACGAGGGCGCGTACATGGAGATGGAGACGACGCAGATCAAGGGTATCGATTCTACAAACCGCGTCACGAGAGCCGACCTAAAAGCGGGGGCGAGTCTCCTTATCCGCGAAAAGATCTACACGCACGGCAGCCAGGTCGCCGACACCGATTTTTCGGTGGATATGAACGGCGAGGGAGCGAGCGCGGACGTCGTGTCCCGGTCGGTGGCGGCGGAAGAGTCCCGCCAGCATTTCAATTCCGCGATGAACGGCAACGCGCCCTGCCACGGGCACACCGAGTGCGACGCGATCATCATGGACAAGGCTTCCGTCACCGCCGCGCCCTGTCTTTCGGCGAACGACATCGACGCGGAACTTATTCACGAGGCGGCGATCGGCAAAATCGCGGGCGAACAGCTGACCAAGCTGATGACGCTCGGGCTCACCGAGAAAGAAGCCGAGGAGCAGATCATCAAGGGCTTCCTGCACTGATACGCACGGGAAAACAAACGCAAAAGGAGACAAGGATATTATGAGCGAACTGGCATACAAGAGAACGAACGTTTACGAGAAAGCGGACGAAAAATTGATGAAAGAGATTTTCGATTATGCGGAGGGATATCGGAAATTCATCGACGAGGCAAAGACGGAGCGCGAAGCTTGCGCGTTCGTCGAGAAAGAAGCGAAAAAACAGGGCTACAAGCCCTTCAAGTTCGGCAAAAAGCTGAAAGCCGGGGATAAAGTTTATTACAACAACCGCGGCAAAAATATCTATCTCATCAAAGTCGGTACGGCGGATATCGCCGAGGACGGGATCCGCATCGTCGCTTCGCACATCGACAGCCCGCGCGTCGATCTCAAACAGGTGCCCTTATATGAATCGGACGGCGTGGCGCTCGCCAAAACGCATTACTACGGGGGGGTACGCAAGTACCAGTGGGCGGCGATCCCGCTCGCCCTGCACGGCGCCGTCGTCCGAGCGGACGGCAGCGTCGCGGAAGTGTGTATCGGCGAGGACGAACACGATCCCGTCTTTTACATCAGCGATCTTCTGCCGCACCTGGCGGCCAAGCAGAACGCGAAGCCGCTCGGCGAAGGACTGGGCGGCGAGGATCTCAACATCTGGCTGGGCAACGTTCCCTATACCGCCGCGGAGGACGAGAAGGACCGGACGGTGAAGGAGAACCTTCTCAAAATCCTCAACGAGAAATACGGCATTAAGGAAGAGGACTTTTTGAGTGCCGAGCTTTCCCTGGTGCCCGCTTTTAAAGCGAAGGACGTGGGCTTTGACCGCGGGCTTATGGCGGCTTACGGTCACGACGACCGCGTATGCTCCTATCCCGCGTACACGGCGCTGTTCGACGAGGCTTCGGACGTACGCACGACGATGGTGGTGCTGGCGGACAAGGAAGAGATCGGCAGCGAAGGAACTACGGGCATGCAGAGCGCGGTTTTCGCCGATCTGATCGACGCTTTGGCTTCCTCCTTCGGCGTCAGCGGCGCAGAGGTTCGCGCTCATTCCAGATGCCTTTCCGCAGACGTGAACGCGGGCTACGATCCCAACTTCAAGGACGTCTGCGAACCCCTTAATTCCACTTACCTTTCCTGCGGCGCGGGGCTGACGAAGTTCACCGGTTCGCGCGGCAAGGGCGGTTCCAACGACGCTTCGGCGGAGTTCGTCGGGGAGATCCGCAAGCTGTTCAACGAAAACGGCGTCGTCTGGCAGACGGGCGAACTCGGCAAAGTGGACGTCGGGGGCGGCAGCACGGTGGCGAAATTCATCGCCAAAATGAATATCGACACGGTGGATATCGGCGTGCCCGTCATCTCTATGCATTCCCCGTACGAGGTCATTTCCAAAGCCGACCTTTACGAAGCGTATCTCGCTTTCCGCGCCTTTATCAAATAAAAAGGAAACGCATGGTGGATATAATAAAAACGGAGCCCTGCATCGGACTCCGTTTTTTGTCGTATAAAGAGAGATCATTTTATCTCTACGCCGTCCTCCGTAAAGAAAATATCGGACGAGTAGTAAGCGGTGAGGCCGCTGATGAGTTCCTCGTAGTCGCCGGCGGCGAAACATTCCGAAGCGGAGTGCATGGCGAGCTGCGCGAGGCCGAGATCGGCGGAGAGAATACCGACGTGCCCCAGAGAGATCGCGCCCAGCGTGCCGCCGCTGCGCATATCCGAACGGTTGAAAAAGGACTGATATTTCACGCCCGCTTTTTTGAAGATCGTCTTGACGACGGCGGAGGAGAGCGCGTCGGTCGTGTACGCTTTATTGGCGTGGCTCTTGATCACGACTCCGCCGCCCATGACCGTTTTATTCGTAGGATCGCATTTCTCCGGGTGATTGGGATGCATGGCGTGCGCGTTGTCGAGCGAGATTAAAAAAGACGAAGCGAGCGCCTTATAATATTCGTTGTCGTCGAATTTGAGCGCGTAAGCGATGCGGCGGAGCACGTTTTCCAGAAAGTCCCCGCCCGCGCCCTGCAAGGTTTGGCTGCCGACTTCCTCGTTGTCGAGACAAGCCGCCACGGCGACGCCGCCGCTGCCCTCGTGCGCGATCAGAGACTGCAAGGAGGCGCAGACGCTGGTGAGGTTATCGAGACGGGGAGAGGCGATAAACTCATGGTTCAGGCCGAAGCGATAGGGCTTATCCGCATTGACGACGTACAGATCGTAAGATATAACGGTCTTTTCGGTGAGCGCGCTTAAAAAGTCGGGCGATTCGCCCTTTTCGGACAGAGCGAGAAGGGGAAGAAGATCGGTTTGGGCGTTGATCGTGAAACCGTCGTTGACGCCCCGGTTCATGTGCACGGCGAGGGAGGGGATCGTCACGAGGTATTCACTCGCGGCCGTTTCGCTTTTCAATACGCCCTCTTCTTCGACGACGAGCCGGCCCGCTATTTTCAGCGGTCTGTCGAAGAAACTGTAATAGATCCCGCCGCCGTAAGGCTCCGCGTTCAGCCGCGCATAGGGGCCCGTCGGCGTCACCGCGTTCTCTTTGAGTTTGAGAGCCGGAGAGTCCGTATGGGAAGCGACGATCTTGAAAGAAAAATTGTCCAGCCGCCCCACCGTGAAGGCGACGAGACTGCTGCCGCCGCGCTCTACGAAATATCTGCCGTTTTCGTTCAAAACCCAGTCGTCTGTTTCGCTCAGTGCCACGAAACCGTTTTTGAAAAGCAGATTTTTCGCCTGCTCCGTCGCCTGATAGGCGGTGTAGGAAGTCTCCAAAAATTCGAGAAGTTGATTGGTCATGATAAAATATCCCGTGGTTAAAAGATTTTCTTTTATTGTACCATAACCTGTCCCCTTTGACAACTCTTTTGAAAAACTTTTTACGGCGAATAAAAAATGATTGTGAAAAAAATATTGCTGATCTTTTCACTTTTTTAGTGTCGTCCTTTCACAAAAATATTATATACTATGTTAAAATAGCCGGGAACGTAAATATGCGGACAATCCGGCGGGTTTGCACAGTAAATGAAAATACGGTGAAAAGTATTAAACAATACGTTCAAACCCTTGACAAAGGGCGCGGGAATCGTATAATGAAGGTATATAAAAAACAAAGAAAAACCTCAGGATCGGGAGACCGAGCGCCGGCCAAAGCCGCGCTTTGAATATACAAAACTTCAAAAATCAATGAAGAGAGGTAAAAACCAATGAAAGACAATGAAAAGACGGCTGAAAAAAGTTTGGCGGAAAACAAAGTCCGCAACGAGGAATATCTCGGAAAAATTTTCACCATGCTGAAAAAGATGGAAGGCGTGGCGCTGACGAAGGTAAAATCTCATTTCAATAATTCCGAGATGAGACTTTTGGGCGAAGTGATTCTCGCCGGCTACGACGGAAAACGTATCATCTCCACCCAGCTCGCCACCCGTCTCGGCGTCACCCGTTCCGCCGTGTCTCAGATGGTGAACAAACTGGAAGCCCGCGGCATCGTCAAGCGCGTTCCCGACGAAGTGGACAGAAAAATCGCTTACATCGAGCTTTCCGACACCGCACTCATCTATTATAACGAGGAAAAAGGCGTTTGTTGCAATCTGGTCGGAGAGATCATCGAAAAATTGGGTACGGAAAAACTCGACAAGCTGCTCGAATTGAGCGATCTGTTTATCGAGACGGTGGTGGATCTGAGAAAATAAGCCCGGCAAAAGGCCCGGGAAAGCAAGAAAGAAAGCGGGAAACGGATTCCGCTTTCTTTTCTCCAAAACGATAGAAATATATAAAGAGAAGGAATAAGGACACAGGGCAAAATGTTACAGCTTAAAGACATCAAAAAGGATTATAAGACGGCGGGCACCGTCGTCCACGCACTCAAAGGAGTCTCCCTCGAATTCCGCGCCAACGAATTCGTTTCCGTTCTCGGAGCGTCCGGCTGCGGGAAAACGACACTCCTCAACATCATCGGCGGACTCGATCACTATACCTCGGGCGATCTCGTCATTCGCGGCGTTTCCACCAGGGATTACAGCGACCGCGACTGGGACGTTTACAGAAATCATCGCATCGGGTTCGTATTCCAGTCGTACAATCTCATTCCGCATCAGACCGTGCTCGAAAACGTCGAGCTTGCGCTGACGATCGCAGACTTTTCCAAAGCGGAGCGTAAGAAGCGGGCTACCGAGGCGCTCAAAAAGGTAGGGCTCGCAGAGCAGCTTCATAAGAAACCGAATCAGCTTTCGGGCGGACAGATGCAGCGTGTGGCGATTGCGCGCGCGCTCGTCAACAATCCCGAGATCCTGCTTGCGGACGAACCCACCGGCGCGCTCGACAGCACTACCAGCGTCCAGATCATGGATCTGATCCGCGAGATCGCGGGCGAACGGTTGGTGATTATGGTCACGCACAATCCCGAGCTCGCGGAAAAATATTCGACGCGTATCGTGCAGCTGCAAGACGGGCTCGTCGTTTCCGACTCCAATCCCTACGACAGCGAGGCGGAACGGAAAATCCTCGAAGCGGAGCTTAAAAAGAAAGGAATCACCAAAGAACAAGTCAGAGCCTGGAAAAAACGCAAAGTGGAAAAGAGGGCGGCTTCGGAGACGGCGTCGATGTCGTTCGGGACTTCTTTGGGGCTCAGCGCCCGCAATCTGCACGCGAAAAAGGGACGCACGATCATCACCTCCATCGCGGGCAGCATCGGTATCATCAGCGTGTGTCTGGTTTTGGCGCTCTCTCACGGATTCAACGGCTATATCCTCAAAACCGAGGAGGATATGCTCTCCTATTATCCGTTGCAGATCACCGAGAGCTCTATGGATACGGCGTCTTTGATGTCCGGTATGACTTCGCCCGGGAAAATGCCCGATCTTTCCAAACTGGACGATAAAGTGTACGTCAATTCCTTCCTCACCAAGATCGCCAAAGGCATGACGGTGACGAACGATATTTCTCCGGAATATATCGAATATATAGAATCTATGGACGAAAATTTATATTCCGCCCTGCACTACGGTTACGGGGAAAATCTTTCGGATAACTTATTCACCCAGGTGGTGACGGGCGTCTCCGAGAACGTCTCCAAGACGCAGACGATGTCTTTGAGCGCTTTGAAAGAGTTCTATGTGAACGAGTTGACCGTGCACGCGTCGGAATATGCGCAGATCTCTTACATGGTGAATTATTTGGGCAGCGTCATTCATACCATGCCCGGCACCGACGATCTGAGCGACGAACGCTACGGAGAATATATCGAGACGCAGTACGACGTGATCAAAGGACATTTCCCGCAAAGCGAGGACGAAGCGGTGCTGGTGATTGGCGGAAACAACGACGCCACCGACCTGCTGCTCGCGCAGCTCGGATTCATCGAGGAATATAATTTCCTGTCTCTTTTTGAAAAAGGAGAAAACGAGTCGAGCGACTATATGACCATCGATTTCGACGATATTCTCAATAAAGAATACACTCTTTTTTACAACGACGCCGTATACGAGAGAAACGCTTCCGCGAATGACTATCCGTTCGTCTACCGCGGGGTAAGGGATACGTTAAAGGCCGGAGAAAACGAAGGGATCAACGTCAAGATCAGCGGGATCCTGCGCATCAAAGACGGACTCACTTACGGATCTTTGTCTACGGGGCTCAACATCACCGAAAAGACGGTCAACTCATATATCGCTAAAAATATGCAGTCGGAGATCGTCAAGTGGATGAACGATCCCGCTAACTCCATTCCCTATGAAAACGCGGGGAGCAAGATCACGCTTTACCGCTCGCCCGCCGAACACCTCAATTCTTACTATTCTACGGTGGAGGGATATCCTAAGGTCTATCTGACGGCCAACCAGATGCGGGCGATCCGGGCTCTGGGCGGCAGCGACGCGCCCAATTCGATTTCCTTCTATCCGACCGATTTCACCGCGAAGGATAAGATCATCGACTATCTCGACGCCTGGAACAATTCCCACGACGAGGCGCAGCAGATCACGTACACGGATACCGTCGGCCTGATGATGGGCATGATTCAGACGATGCTCAACGCCGTCACATACGTGCTCGTGGCGTTCACGGCGATTTCGCTCGTCGTTTCCTCGGTGATGATCGGCGTCATCACTTATGTGTCCGTGGTGGAACGGACGAAGGAGATCGGCGTGCTGCGGTCTTTGGGCGCGAGAAAGCGGGATATCAAAAACCTCTTCAACGCGGAGACCTTCCTCATCGGGTTATTTGCCGGCGCAATCGGCGTGGGCGTGACCTATCTCCTGTCCATTCCCATCAATCTGATCTTCGGCAGTCTGACCGGGATCGCCACGCTGGCTTCGCTTCCCTTCTATCAGGGACTGATCATGATCGGCGTGAGCGTTGTTTTGACACTCATCAGCGGATTGGTGCCCGCGCAGTCCGCGGCTAAAAAGGATCCCGTGATCGCGCTCCGTACGGAATAAGCGCGTAAAACCAAATCAGAACGCTCTTCTCCGTACTTAGGGAAGAGCGTTTTGCGCTTTTGAAGAGGAACGTTGTTTAAGTTCGCGTCGTTAAGGAGTAATGAAAAAATATTACAATTTTTTGTGCAAACGTGTTAAACGGGCGAAGGGCATATTTCGATTTGACTTTTCTGCGGCAGTCTGATAAAATAGAAATATAAAAGGATATTCTTCAAAAAAGGACACGCAGCGGCAGGATCGTCAGAAGAGGGCTTTTGACCGGATAAAGAACGCCAATAAGGTGAAGGAAGGGTTATGGAGATCAGGAACAGTTTTATATGCAATACTCCCATCGCGCACAGGGGATTGCACGAGAACGTGCCCGAAAATTCACGGGCTGCGTTCAAAAAAGCGATCGAGGAGGGGTATGCCATCGAGACGGACGTCCGCCGCACCAAAGACGGTACGTTGGTCGTCATTCACGACGACAGTCTGCGCCGTCTGACCGGCGAACCCGGAAAGGTGAGCGAGACGACTTACGCCGAGCTTTCCCGCATGCGGCTCACGGGTACGGACGAAAAAATCATGACGCTCGAAGAATGTCTCGCCTGCATCGATGGCCGAACACCGTTGCTTTTGGAGGTGAAGGACGTCTCTCACGTCAGAAATTTCCCCGAGCAGGTCGTCAAAGTCGTGCGGCAGTACCAGGGCGAATACGCTCTTCAATCGTTCAATCCTTTTTATGTGCACAAGTTCAAACAGATGCTGCCGGGCGTACTGCGCGGCCAGCTCGCCATGAGTATTTTTTCGCCCGACGTGCTCATTTCCTGTCGGGACACGTTGGAAGAATTCGATATTTCCCCCGAAATTTTCGCCTGCGAGGGCGGATTGTCCCGCCGCCAGGTCAAGGAAGCGGTGGCGACTGCCGCCGAACAATCGGGGTTCACCGATACGCATAAACACTGGAAGATAGACGCGTGGGCGATCAAGACGATGATCATGAACGTCATCACCAAGCCCGACTTCGTCAGCTATTGCTGCTATAATCTTCCCTATCGCCGCGTCAAGAAAAAGGAAAACCGCGCCGTGCTCACATGGACGATCCGCACCCAGGCGGAAGCGGAACGGCTGCGGCCGTGGGTGGACAATATGATCTTTGAAAATTTCCGGCCTCAGAAATCGTCGCTGTGACGCCGCTAAAAAACCCCGGTTCCGAAACAATTCGGAACCGGGGTTTTTCTTTGCGATAGGTTTTCAAAAATCGGTTTCTGCGGACAAGAGACTACCCAGGTATGCGTCGAAGCCCAAAGAACGGTACATTCCTTCGTCGTAGTCCGCGTCCGCCGCGCGGAAAGAAGAGGAAGAAAAGAATGCGGAAAGACGAAAAAAAGGCGTTGGTCAAATTTTTGCAAAAAAATTTTCGTTGGGGTAGACAAAGAAGGAAAAATATGGTAAAATAAAAGAGAAAGAAAGGTCCTAAGGATTGCGCCTATAAAAAGCCGCGCAAAGGGACATACTGGAATATAGGAGAAAAATTTATGAAAATAGGAATGCTGACGAGCGGCGGGGACTGTCCGGGGCTCAACGCGGTGATGCGGGCGTTTGTCCGTTACGTTTCCGCGCATATCGAGGACGTAAAGATCCTCGGATTTCTCAACGGGTATACCGGCCTCATCGAAGGGGAGTACGAGATGCTTTCGACGAAAGATTTCGACAATCTGCTCCTCGCCGGAGGCACGGTGCTCGGCAGCAAGCGCCAGCCCTTCAAACAGATGACCGTGGCCGACGGAAACAATCGTTCCAAGCTCGACAAAATGAAAGAAAATTATAAAAAGCTCGGTCTCGATTGTCTCGTGACGCTCGGCGGCGCGGGAACGCATAAAACGGCGGCTTTGCTCGCCGCGGAGGGGTGCAGCGTCATCGGCCTGCCCAAGACCATCGACAACGACATTTGGGGCACGGACGTCACCTTCGGCTTTTCCTCCGCGATGGAGATCGCCACGGAATGTATCGACCGCATGCACAGTACGGCGGCGAGCCACGGCCGCACCATGCTCGTGGAGGTGATGGGGAATAAGGTGGGCTGGCTGACCTTATACGCGGGCGTCGCCGGAGGCGCGGATATGATTCTCATTCCCGAGATTCCCTACGACGAAAACGCGGTGGTGGCATTTTTGGAAAAGCGGCGGCAGGAAGGCGCGCGGTACAATATCGTCGCCATCGCCGAAGGCGCTTTTAGCCGGGAGGAGGCGCAGCTCAAAAAGAAGGACAGGCTGGCGCTCAGGGCGGCGCGGGGAGAGACGACGGCGACGGAACGGCTGGCGCGGACCATCGAGGCGCGTACGGGCGTGGAGACGAGAACGCAGGTGATCGGGTATCTGCAAAGGGGCGGTTCGCCCAATCCTTACGACCGGTCTATCTGCACGCTGATGGGTAGTTATGCGGGCGAGCTCGCGGAAAAGCGCCGGTTCGGCGTCACCGTGGCGCTCTCGGGCGGGAAGGTTACCTATAACTCTCTGGCGGACGTCGCGGGAAAGACCAAAAGCGTACCGCCTACGCACCAGATGATAAAGGCCGCGAAGGCGGTGGGGATCGGGTTCGGCGAGCCGGAAGCGGCCGACGGAGAGTAAGGAGCGCCGGGATCCCGGCGAAAGGAGAAAGACCATGAAATACGCAATCATCGACATCAGTTCCAGCAGCATTTCCCTCCTGACGGCGGACGGGGAAAAGACCTTCGACGTACTGTTGCGGGAACGGGAAAACATTTCGATCCTGCATTATATGGAAGGGAAAAATCTCTCCGAGCGCGGGGTGGAAAAGCTGGTCGAGAACCTCAATAAGATGAAAGAGATCTGCAAAAAGACGGGCGTGGAAAAGTGTTACGTCATCTCCACCGCTTCCATGCGCAATTTCGAAAATTTCGAGTGGGTAGCGCAAGAGCTCAAAAAACGCGCGGCCATCGACGTCAATCTTCTCGACGGTCAGGAAGAGGCATACTGCGACCTCGTTTCTAACGCCCGCTATAAGGCGCTCGATCGGGCGGTGCTTGTCGATATAGGCGGCGGCAGCATCGAGCTGTGCGATCTCACCAAAGAGAGCCTCGACGCCCTCACCTATCTCGATTTCGGACCCATTCAGCTCAGCCGTAAATTCGTCGGGAATATTCACCCCAGCGGCGAAGAAGCGAAGGAAATTCGCAAATACGTGAAAAAACAGCTCGGCAAGACGGAACTGCCCGGCGGCAGCGCCTTTGCCACGGCGGTGCTCGTCGGCGCGACCAACCGCGCGATCTACGACGTATACTGCGATTACTATGACGAAACGGACGCGGGCGGCGAAAAGTGCATATCTTACGACCGGCTGAAAAAACTTTGCAAACATCTCGTCAACTCTTCCGACCGGAGCATGCTCGTGCTCAAAAACGCGCCCGAGCGTATCTATACGCTGACGACGGCGGCGGTGATCCTGCGCGCCGTGCTCAAATATTTCGGCGTCGCCAATATCGTCGTCTCCGATTTCGGCGTCAAGGAAGGCTATCTTGCGCTGGTTACGAGCGGTAAGAAAAAGGGCTTGGAAACGGATCTCGACGCCGTTCCCGCGCAGCCGGAGACGACGGAAGCGTCCAAAGCCGGAAAGAAGAAAAAGAATCAAGAGAAAAAGGACGCGCCTGCCGACGGGAACGGCGAGGCCCTCGACGAGAAACCCGGCGCGAAGAGAGGCCGACCGCGCAAACAGGGCGCGGCGAAACCTGCGGAAAAGAAAACGAGGGAGAAGGAGGAATAAACGTGGCTAGAAAAGGGGACGCTCCCGCCTTTGTAAAGGGAATCTACTGCAATCGGGAATATTCGTGGCTGCAATTCAACCGCCGGGTGCTCGATCAGGCGGGGGATCTGACCAATCCGCTTCTCGAACGCTGCAAATTTCTTTCTATTTTCTGTTCCAATTTAGACGAATTTTTCATGGTGCGCGTGGGAAGCCTTTTAAACGAGGGCAAACTCGATCCCGCCGCGCGGGAAAACAAGACTCAGCTCACCGCGATGGAACAGGTGAACGGAATCCTCGCGGTGGTCAAGGAGTTATATAAAGAATGCGCGGTCGTATTTTCTCGGCTGAAAGCGGAGCTTGCCAAAAACGATATGCGGATCCTGCGTCCCCACGAGCTGACCTCGCGGCAGAAAGCGCAGTGCGAGGCGCACTTTTTCGAGGCGGTGCTGCCGCTGCTTTCGCCTATGGTTCTCGATGCCAAGCACCCGATGATCCGCTTTGAAAATAAGCACCTCTATATGATTTTCGAGCTGGAACGCGAGGGCAGAGACATGTTCGGCGTAATGGCGATTCCGCCCGCCGCCGAACGGCTCTTCCGCATCGAAGGCGGCAAAAAGATCAATCTCGTCACCGTGGAGGATCTCGTTTCGGAATTCGGGAATTACGCCTTTCCCGGCTATGAAGTCAAGGGCAAGGCGATGGTGCGCGTGACGAGGAACGCCGATTTCGACACCAACGTCGAAGACGCGGACCGAGAACACGATTTCGATTTTTCCAAATACATGAAGCGCAAGGTGGGGCTGCGTTCGACGCTCGACGCCGTGCGTCTCGAAACGGACAAAAACAGCGATACGATCCGCGCTTTCGTGTTGAAAAATCTCGACCTGAAAAAATCTTACTGTTTCAAGGCGGAGCATTATCTCGATTATAAATTTCTCTTTTCGCTCGGGAAATATTTCCCCGAGGATAAACTTTCCATACTTAAATATCCGCCCTTCAAAGGTCGGGTGGCGGCGGATCTGCGCCCGCCCGTCTCTCTCATCGAACGAGTCCGCGAAGAGGACGTTTTTCTCGCTTATCCGTTCGATTCGATGGAGCCGTTGATCCGGCTTTTAAACGAGTGCGCCGAGGATCCCAGGGTAGCGGCGATCAAAATTACCATCTACCGTCTCGACAATCATTCCCGCATTGTCGAAGCGCTTCAACGGGCGAGCGAAAACGGCAAGGAAGTGACCGTCGTCATCGAGCTCTGCGCTCGTTTCGACGAGGAAAACAATATGTATTTTGCCGGAATACTGCAGGAAGCCGGGTGTACGATCATCTACGGCATGCAGAATTATAAAGTCCATTCCAAGATCGTTTCCGTACTTTTGAGCGAAAACGGGGAGATCGGCTATATTACGCACCTGGGTACGGGCAATTACAACGAGAGCACGAGCAAACAGTACACCGATCTCAACATCATCACCGCCGATCGGGAGATCGGAGAGGACGCGGCGGCGTTTTTCCGCAACATCGCGATCTGCAACACCGATTATCACTACGACAAACTGCTCATCGCGCCGCAGGGGCTTAAAAAAGGTTTGCTCGAATGCATCGACGGGCAGATCGAGCTGGCGAAAGCGGGCCGGCCGGCGCGGATCGTGGCGAAAATGAACTCTCTGACGGATAAGGAGATGATCGACCGGCTCTACGAAGCGGGAAAGAGCGGCGTGAAAATCTCTTTGATCGTGCGCGGAATCTGCTGTCTTTTGCCGGGGATTCCGGGAGAGACGGAAAATATCCGCGTCGTCTCCATCGTCGGACGGTTTCTCGAACACTCGCGCATCTATTGCTTCGGCGTAGGCGAAGAGCGGAGAATGTATATTTCCAGCGCCGATTTGATGACGCGAAACACGGATAAGCGAGTGGAGATCGCGACGCCGGTGCTCGACAAACGCGTCGAAGAAAAGATCTACGGTATGCTGACGACCATGCTTTCCGACAATATTAAGGCCCGCGTGCTCCTGCCCGACGGCAGTTACCGCAAGGTGGAACAGGTGGGCGAGGGAGTGGATTCGCAGAACGAATTTCTGCTCGGCATATAGAGTGCGTCATAAAAAAAGCGATTCTTTTATAAGGATCGCTTTTTTTATAGCGTTTTTGAAATTCAGTCGTCAGAGATGTTTTCCGGTTTGAACATCTCGTGGTTGTAAAAATCGAGAAGACTGATGTCGAACCCGCGGCAAAGATTGAGTATCGTCGAATCTTTTACGCTTTTGTTCTTGCAGTCAATGATCATGGAAATGGTGGAACAGGATACGCCGCTGCGCTGGGACAAATGATATCTTGTCCATTGCCGGTCTTCCAAAAGCTGGGTGATACGCATGGAATCGAGTTCGATCAGTTTTTTCATAACTTCCTCCGAAATGTAAAATGAATATCAAGCATATATAAATTTTACATTTTCAAGAGGACGAATTATTTCAATGTATTAAAAATTCGGAAATTTTTTCCATAATTTTTTTATTTATTTAAAAAAGACGGCCATAGGAAACGAATTCCGTTCGTTCAGAATAGGGAGAGCTGTTGACATAAGCTCTTTTCGAGCGCTTTTTCCTTTTTTACGTCGGAAGGGAGTTCGGCGAGAAAGGGCGAAGGCGCGCCGTAGGCGGTGAGAAGGAGTTCCTCGCCCGCGCGCGTCATACCCACGTAAAAGAGGCGGCGTTCCTCTTCCTCGTCCGTTTCGTCTTTGACGACCAGCGGGAGGACCTGTTCGGTGAGGCCGCAGAGAAAGACCACGGGAAATTCGAGGCCTTTGGCGCCGTGCAGAGTGGTGAGCCGTACCGCGCCCGCGGCGTTCGTCGAGTTTCCGCTCGGAAGCAGCACGTCGCCTTCCCGACCTAAGCGCATCGCGTCGAGAAATTCGCGGAGATCGGCATAGTGCGCGGCTTTGATCAGCGACTCGAAATCCGCGGAATCGACGTGCAGGTATTCCCGCCAGGCCGTGAGGATTTTTCTCGGCCGGCCTTTGACGAGAGGCATAAATTGTTCTTTTGCCCGTTCGAAATTTTCTCTGCCGCCGAGAAATTCAATCGCCTGCGCTTCCGACGCTTCGCCGGGCGCTAAGAGCGCGGCGAAAAAGGAGAGAGTGCCGCCGACGACGGGAGCTTCGAGAAAGTCCGTTTTTCCCGATACGACGCAGGGAATATCGTCTCTTCTAAGACAACGCTCGACGAGCGAAAGCTGGCGGTTGGTGCGCGCGAGAACGGCGATCTCGCCGAACGAGCGCAAAGTCTCCTCCCGGCCTTTGCCCAGCATATCCATGCCGCCCGTCATGCGGGCGATCTCTTTGGCGATGAAAATACCTTCGGAGAGATCGGAGATACATTCAACCAGCCGCACCGCCCGGCCCGAAGGGCGCATGGGCGTCAGCACGCGCTCGCCGGCGTTATGCGAGATGACGTGCAGCGCGTCGCCCAGCACTTCCGGCGTCGAACGATAATTTTCCGTCAAGCGGACGACGACGGTTTCGGGATAGTCGGCTTGCAGTCTGGAAAAGCAGTCCGCCGCGGCGCCCCGGAACGAGTAAATCGCCTGATCGGGATCCCCGATTGCGAACAGGCTTCCCTCCGTGCCCAGCCACAGGCGAATGAGTTCATACTGCGCGGCGTTGATGTCCTGAAATTCGTCGACGTGCAGATAGCGGAACTGTTTCCCCGTCGCTTTTCTCGCGAGCGTTTCGGTGATCAGATCGTCGAAATCGACCGTCCCCGCCTCCTTCAGCCGTCTGCCGTATTCTTCGATCGCGTTCTGAGATGCGGCCTTTTTGCCGTTTTTGAATGCGGAAACGGAGTTCAGGAATTTTTTCGGCGCGAGCTTCACGCCGTATTCGGCAATAACCGCCGCCGCCGTTTTCAGTTCGAAAGCGCGGTCGGCAAGCGCATATTCGTCCTTTAAAAAAGAAAAGCAAATAGAGTGGAAGGTTCCGACCGTGATTTTCACCGCCGCTTTTTTTAGTCTCGCGGAGAGCCGTTCGCGCAGTTCCGCCGCCGCGCGCACCGTGAAAGTCACCGCGGTGATCTCTTCCGGAGCGACGCCGCTTTCGACGAGCCGGGCGATGCGTTCCACGAGCGTGAAGGTCTTGCCCGTGCCCGGACCGGCGATCACGGCGGTGACGCGGGCGCGGCTGTTTGCCGCGGATTCCTGTCTTGCGTTGATTCCTCTTGCGATTTTCGGGGCAGACTCCGCTTTTTCTTCCCCGACCGGCTCGGGCGGCGAAACCGGTTGGGGCGCGGCGAGGATTGCGGGCGCGTCGAAGTCGGGGAGCTCGTCCAGAAAAGAGATCTGGCCGCGCGTGTTTTTCAGTTCTTCGGGGGTGAAAAGGGCGATCTTGCCGTATTCGCCGTCGTAACCCGCCGCCTTGATCACTTTGCCTTCGCGCAGGCGTTTCACGCCCTCCGCGATACGCTCGCCGCCCGCTTTTTCTATGTCCTGGATACTGCGGAGACGCAGGATCTCCGCTTCGGTGCCCAGCCTGGAAAGCAGTTTTTTGTACGCCCGGCTCGCTTTGTCGCCCTCCGCCGAAATTCCCAGCGACGCGGAAATGACTTCCGGCAGAGGCATGAGGTGCTCGAAAGGCTTGGAATGTTCGGGAACGTAATTTTCTTCCCGCTCGGCCAGCTGTTCGAGGCGGTTGAGCACGCCGACGGTGATTTTTTTGCCGCAGACCGGGCATTTGCCGCCGAACGCTCTCGTTTCCCGAGGCGTGAGCCGGAGCCGGCAGTTTCTGTGTCCGTCTAAATGGTATTTCCCTTCTTCCGGGAAAAATTCGACGGTGCCGCCGAAGCCTTCGCCCGTGTCCAGCGCGCGTTTAAGCGCCGGATAGGAAAGCTCCGTTTCTATGAGATTACACTCGCGGCCGAGCTTGGCGGGGGAATGCGCGTCCGAATTGGAAATCATCGTGTAACGATCGAGCCGGGGAACCCGCCAATTCATCAGCGGATCGGAGGACAACCCCGTTTCTAAGGCGTGGATCTCGCCCGATAAGTCGCCGAAACATTCCTCCAAGCTGTCAAAGCCCGAAAACGCGCCGAACAGCGAAAAGTGCGGCGTCCAGATATGCGCGGGGATAAACGCCGCGTCGGGACATACTTCGAGCGTGATCGCCAGCAGATCTTTGGAGGATAAACCGAGGATCGGCCGCCCGTCCGAATGGATATTGCCGATGGTTTCCAGCTTCAAAGCCAGGCGCTCGGCGGCGTCCAGGGAAGGAAGCAGAATGACGTTGTGCACTTTTCGTACTTTCCCGTCCTGCTTATAAATACAGCTGATTTCGCCCGAAAGGACAAATCGCGGCGATACGGAAAACTCGCAGAAATCCGCTATGCGTTTTTCCGCTTTGATACGATAAAGTCCCTCTTCGGCGGGTTCGAGCGATTCCGCCAGCTCCTCCCGCCACGCGGGGTGGGTGAAATCCCCCGTTCCTACGAGCCCGATCCCTTTTCGTCTCGCCCATAAATCCAGATTGGCTATGTCTCCGTTTTTGCTCGTCGCTCTCGAATATTTTGAATGAATGTGTAAGTCCGCTATATACATATCGTCATTATACCATAGTTTTCGGCGTTTGTAAACAGCAAAGAAAATATTTGTCAAAAATTCCTCCTATTTCGACAAATATCCGTTCCTTTTCCCTAAGGCAGGGGTGCAGCGAACGGAAAATTAAAAAACAGAATCATAAAAATATTTTCCAAAAAATTCAAAAACCGCAAAAGTTCGGGAGTTTTTGCGGAAAAAGATAAGCTATAATAAAGCGTGAAAGTTACTCAAAGGGGCTACGAAAGTGACAAAGGCGCAGGTAGAGGAAATTTTGAGGAGATACAGCCACATCAAAAAAGTCGTCCTGGAAGGAGGGCATGAGGCGCGTTTTTACGTAGGACACCGTAAGAAAAAGATCGTCGTCGACGAAAACGTGAAAACGGTGATTTCGATCATAGACGAGATCTGCGAGCAGGAGAAAGACCAATGGCTGAAAAAGCTGATCGAGGGGATCAAGAACGGAGAGACGGATAAGTATCTGATAGAACGTTTGCCTATGGATAAAAATACATACTACGACCGAAAGAAAAAATTCATAAACAAAATATATCAGTGCTGTATATGCAAAGGACTGGTCGGATACGAGGAAATATTAAAAGAATCCATAGGATAAAAATGAAATGAAGCAATGGAAAGACGAAGAAATACTGATCTATCTCATACGCAGGCTGGAAGACAATCTGCTGGAATTATCGGGATCGGAAGCAGGGGACGAGTATGCCTACGGACAAAAGGTCGCGTATGCGGAATGCCTGGAAATTATCCGGCACTGGAAGGACGCCCGAAAATACGGCCTCGACTATGAGGTGGAAGACCGCTTTCCGATTTGAGGGGAGCAAAGCATTCAAAAATAGAACCCCGGATCGTATCCCTTTTGAAAAGGGGAGATCCGGGGTTTTTCTCCTATCGAATATTATTTAACGTTCTTCATTAAGTCTATAAAAGAATTTTTCCGTTCGACCGGCAGCGCGTTGAGGAGATCGAAAATTTCTTTGTCCTGTTTATAGGTCGCAAAGTTGTCGGAAAAGAACTCAGCGCAGGTTAAGTCGAGCGCGTCCAAAATATCTAAAAGAACAGAAACTTTGAGATTAAATTTACTGCTTTCGAGATGATTGATATAAGCTCCGTCCTTATCGATTCTCAAACTCAACTCTCTTGCCGACAAATTGCGTTTGTTTCTGAAATAGCTGATGCGATTTATGATTTCCTCTCTATCCATAATTTTACCCTCATCTATATTATAAAAGAAAGCAAAGAAAATTATGCGGCGCAATATATGGTAAAATTATAGATAAAATCGCATTATATTATTTGACAAGTAATTACTTGACTTTTTGGACAATAAATGATATACTATTCACTGTAAATACTTATTTTTAAAACAGAGAGAAAAGAATGAAAAAGAAATGGAGTGTGTTTTTTTCGGTGATTTTTCTATCCTTATTGTGTGCGTGCGGTTCCGCCAAAGAAAAACCGATTCCCCTGAAATCGGGGACGTATGAATTTCAGAGAGCGGCTCTGACAAACATATTGACGGGAGAAGTTACGCAAAAGACGAAGGAGGACATTTTAAACGATTCCGGCGAGTGGGGGTATTTATCGAGCTTTTCCGTTGCTGTAAACGAAAATACGGAATTTATTTATACAAAGGATCAGCGCTGTATAACGCTGAAAGAGGGGTTTGCTTTTGAACTGGTCGGAGAGGATACGCTGCAAATACATCTTCCTTATTGGCGCGCTTACGATGGGGAGTTGTATGATATCGTCATCATTTTAGGTTGGGAGCCGAGATATTATTAAATACGTAAAAAGGCCGTAAGTCAAACGATGTTCGACTTACGGCCTTTTTGGCGCAGAAGGCGGGATTTGAACCCGCGCTACGGTTATCCCATACTACTCCCTTAGCAGGGGAGCCCCTTGAGCCACTTGGGTACTTCTGCAACGCTTCGTATGATTCAAAGGCTATACTACTATACCATATTTTTTTTGGATTGTCAAAGATTTTTTACGCGAAAACGGGAAAATTTATTTTGTTTGGCAGAAGTTTCTTGATTCCGCGAAGCCGGAGGATTTTTTATCCGTTTGCCGGTAAAAATCTCTTCGCCAGTCCTTGCGGAAAAAAGAAAAGTGTGATACAATAGGCGTGCACACCGAGGGCGCTCGTATTCAAATCGTGCGCCGCGGAAAATTCAGCGAAAAGGAAGGAAGAGCATGAATATTTGGCACGACATATCCCAAGAGAGAATCACCGCGCGCAGTTTCGAGTCCCTGATCGAGATTCCCAAAGGCTGCAAGGCGAAATACGAGCTGGATAAGGAGACGGGGCTTTTAAAACTCGACCGCGTTCTCTACACCTCCACCGTCTATCCCGCCAATTACGGGTTTATCCCCCGGACGCTGGCCGAGGACGGGGATCCGTTGGACGTACTGGTGCTGTGCGGGGAGACGATCTATCCCATGACGCTCATAGCCTGCTATCCCATCGGGGTGATTAAAATGATAGACGGGGGCTCTTTGGATGAAAAGATCATCGCGATCCCTTTCAAGGATCCCACCTATAACAACTATTACGACATTCACGAGTTGCCCGCGCACGTGTTCGACGAAATGATGCATTTTTTCGAGGTATATAAATCCCTCGAACATAAACAGACGACCGTCAAGGAGATCTGTCACCGCGACGAGGCCGTGGAAATTATAAATAAATGTATTTCTATGTATAAAGATAAATTCGGAAGGTAAATAATTTGCATGGAAATGTATAAACGCGCCGTAAAAATAAAATTCCCGACAGGGGGAAATTTTTAAAATCCGACAAAATCCGCCGTCGGCGGAGCGCATAAAAGAAGTACGTTCCGAATTGAATAAGAACGGGAGGAAAAAACGTGAAACAGCTTTTGGTGGTAGTGGATATGCAGAACGATTTCGTTTCGGGGGCGCTCGGCAGCGAGGCGGCTCAGAAAATTTTACCGGCCGTAAAAGCCCGGATCGAGGGCGCGCGCGCCGCGGGTACGACGGTCGTTTTTACGCGGGACACGCACGGGGAGGAATACCTTTCCTCCCAGGAAGGGAAAAACCTTCCCGTTCCCCATTGTCTCAAAAATTCTTCGGGCTGGGAAATCGCGGAAGGGCTTTTAAAAAACGGCGAAAAGGTCTTTGACAAACCGACGTTCGGGAGCCTCGATTTAGCGGAATTTATCCGCGCCGAAGGCTTTGAAAAGGTGGAATTTATCGGCGTGTGCACGGATATATGCGTCGTTTCCAACGCTCTTTTGGCAAAGGCGTTCGCGCCCGAAACGGAGATTTCCGTCGCCGCGGACTGCTGCGCCGGACTGACGGGGGAGACGCACGAAGCCGCCTTGAAAACCATGCGATCCTGCCAGGTGAAGATCGTTTGAGGCAAAAGTTTGGGCGGAATCCGAACAACGGGGGAAATACGAAAAAATATTCAGGATTCCTGTTGAAAAATTTGGAAAATCATATTGACAATGCGGGAAAAACAAGCTATAATATAAAAGAATAATAATCGGTGTAAATATTTGTAATAACGGGATAAATATGGTACCGGTGAAAATGAAAAAATATCAGGAGGCTTCGGATGAAAAAGAAAGGCAGAATCTGCGGGACGATCGGCTTGATTCTTTCACTCGCACTGGCGGGCGGCACCGTCGTTTACGGGGCGCTGTTCGACGCGAATTCCGTCGGGAAAGCGGAAAAGCCGTTCGGCGAAACGACGGGGAACGTGTTCGACGGCTGGTTCAACAAGACCGGTTTCGACGAAACGAAAAAACTCGTAGACGAATCGGGGGGAATATTCGACGGGACGGGGGAAAACACGAAGTATACGTCCTATTCGCTCTCTTTCCGGGTGACGGAAACGGTAAAGACCGACAAAGCGGGAAAGGTGACGATCGTCAACGCATACCGGGAAGGCGTCGTTTATACGGATAATAATTATACATATCTCAAACTCATAGAAAGATCCGAAGAAGGACGGACCGCGACCGTGACCGCGGGCGAATACGTCCTTGCCAAAAAAGATTCGGCTTGGTATAAGCGCACGAATACCGCTTATTCCGCGCTGAGCGGAAACGTTCGGGACATACCGCTTTTAGACAAAGCGAAATGGACAAAATCGAGCGAAGCCGTCGGAACCGAAGCCGTGTTCTACAAGCTGTCCGAGGTTTTCCAGTCCGTCTCCGCGACCAACGGCGTTTATATCGATATGGCGGGCGAATATTATTTCAAAAATACCGCTATGGCGACGGGAGATGCGAAATCGGAATGCCGATTCACCGTAGGACTCTGCCCGACGATCCGTTATACTTACGATCAGCCGGAAAAAGAAGGAGTGGCCGTCGTTTCGACCGTTGCCTACGAATATTCCAATCTCAATAATACGAAAGTCAGTTTGCCCGGTTCGTTAGAGGAGGCGATGAAATGAAAGATAAATCCGTCACTTTGAAAAAGCGCGTGCAAAAAGTACATTCCAAAGCGGAATTCGTCGGTATGCTTTATCTGATCGCCACGATCGCGCTCGCCGCTTTTGCTTGCGCGCCTCTCCTTTACGGCACTTCGGTCGGCAATATGAGCGTCGTCAATTTCTGGCGGCCGTTTCTGGACTTTAAAAATATCAAGGGTTCTGCGATCCCCGTAGCGGTCAACGTTCTCGTCGCGGGTATCTACGCCCTGCTGCTGCTCACCGTCGTCATCAATGTGATCCGTTCGCTGGCATGTTTGGGGCGTTTGTTCAAGAAGAAGGCTTCGAGAATCAACGGTTTTAACCGCAACATGATGGCGATGGACGACATGGGGAAGATTTTCTCCGGTACATACTGCGTAATCATCGTCTTCGGTTTCATGATCCATCTGATCGCGGGCGCGGGATTCACCAACTTATTTTACATCGCCCTTGCGGTGGGATTCATCTTTCACTTCTGGTGCGGACTGGTAGGCGGCAACGTCAGCCGGTTCACGGTCGGCGAAAACGTGGCGGAAGAAAAACGCACGCTCGGAAGACTCGCTCCCTTCTTCCGCAATCTGGCGCAGTTCGTTTTCGTGGGGCTTATCATGTATTTCCTTTCCAACACCAATTTGATGCTCAACGCGTTGAAATGGCTGGAAAACAACGCCTTCTCCGATCTGTTCAAAGGCGCTAAAATGGATTTGTTCCTTTACGGAGTCGCGCCCTTGTTGCAGCTTTTGATCTGCATCTGGACGCTCGTGCTGGTAAAGCACGCCACGGCGACCACGGAATTCGACCGCGACGGCACGGAAGCGGCCGGTATGAAAAATTTCCGCATATTCTCCATTTTTATCCTCGTAACGGCCGGCGCGTTATTCGGTCTGATGTATTTTGCGAGCACCAAGCGGGACGGAATCGTGCCCACGATGGGGACTTTGTATCTCGCGGTCGTCGCTTTGGCGGCCGTCGTCGAGGAGTTCTGCATGTGCAGACTTCCCAACGCGAAGGGTAAGATTGCCGAAGCGCCCGCGGAAGCGACGGCGGAAGGGGAGGCAGACGCAGAGATCGATTTCGACCGGCAGACCATAGATCCCCTTGCCGCGTCGGCGGAGACCGGGAGCGAAGCCGCCGAAGCGGCAGCGCCCGAAGCGCCCGCGAACGTTCCCGCGATGTATCATATTCCTTTGCAGTGCATCACGCAGCCCGCAGTGTTCATGCAGCCCAACGGTCAGCCGGTGATGGTTATGCCCATGATCGCGGGGCCGCAGATGATGGCGCCCATGCAGCCGCAGACGCCTCCCGCGCCCGAAGCCCGGGAAGGCACGCAGCCGGTGTACGGCTACTCCTATGCGAGTCCTTACGGCAATTCGTACGCCAATCCTTACGGCTACGGATATACGCCGCCCTCCTATTGGGCAAACGGCAGGCCGTATCGTCCCTTTGATCCCTATCAGTACGTGCAGGAACCCGTCGCCGAAGAATCTGCGGAAAACGAGATGAGAACGGAGGACGAGGCGACGGAAACGCCCGCCGGGCAACAAGAAGAGGCAGCGGCTTCCGCCGCGCCCGCTGCTCCGGCGGTTCCCGAAACGGAAGAGGAGAGAAGACGCCGTTTGAAGGAACGCAAGGCGAACATCGCGGCGGATAAAAAATCCCTGCGCGCCGAGGCGGCCATCGCGCGCAAGGAAAGCAAGGCGGCGGCGGAACGTGCTGCCGTCGAGAGAGCTTTGGCGGAAAAATGGATGCGGAAAGCGAAACAGCCGATCACGGAAGATTCCGCTGTTGCGTCGTCCGCCGCTATGCAAGAAGCGCCCGCTCCGACTGTCAGGGATACGGCTCCCGAAACGCCCGCCGCCGCGCAGACGCCGGAAACGAGCGTAGTGGAAACCTCTGTTGCGGAAACGCCCGTCGTGGAACATAGCGAGCCCGCGGCAGTGACGGCATATACGCCCGCCGCAGAGACTCTGCCCAAGCAGGCGATGATGGAAACCTACGCTTATGAATATCCCCGTAAAGAGTGCAAAGAGCCGGCTTATCCCGAAGCGGCCGATTTGTCGGAAGAAGATCTTTCCAAACCCCTTCCGCCGAAAAAGTGGACGGTGACTTGTCCCGACTGCGCCACGAAACTGACCGTTAAGGAAGGCGCGTTCGCCTATCGCTGTCCCGAATGCGGCGGGGTGTTCCAGCTCCGTAAAGTGTTCAAGGCGAAGCGGAACGAGACGGCCGAAGAGACGGAAACGAAGTAAATATTTATCCGAAGCATACACATAAAGAAAAGAGCGTTCCCGGAAGGGAGCGCCCTTTTCTTTGTAGGAGATCAATGAATATCAGACGGGTTCGGAAAGGCTTTTGAAAAGCCGCACCGCCAGCACCGTCATGTCGTCTTTTGCCGTACCGCCGTAGAGGGCCACCGCTTTATTGAGGAGGAGATCGGCGAGTTGCTGGGGATTGGAAGCGGGGATATTTTTCAAGGTTTCGTAAAGATCCGCCGACGAGCCGAACGCCGAAGTGATGCCGTCGCTGAGGAAAAGCAATACGTCGTCTTCCTGTAAAGTATAGGAGGAAGTGTCGGGGTGCAGGGATTCGAGGATCCCCAGCGGCAGGGAAGCGCTTTCGAGAATCCGCAGCGTATTGCCCGAAAGAATAAAGCCCATGGGCGAGCCGATCTTGACGATATCCGCCGCGCCGTTGTCGAGATCCACGACGGCGATGTCCACGCAGGCAAAAGTTTCCTCACGGCTGAATGTGAGCAGTTTGTTGATGGTGGAAAGCACCAGTGAAGAGGGCATTTTCGCGCGATAAAAGCTCTCTAAGAGGGAAATGGTGCTTTCGGAGATCCGTCTCGCGTATTCGCCGCTGCCCATACCGTCGGAAAGCGCGATCATGAAGCGGCGTTCGTCGATCTTGATCACGGAATGGGTATCCCCGCTCGCGGCTTCGCCCGTTTTGGTCAGGGAAGCGACGCCGAACGCCGCGTCGTAATAGGGCTTTTTGTGCAGGATACAGCAAAATTTATCCTTGCTCAGCGTCAGACGTTCGGAAATGATGAGATGGGTGCCGAGTACGTGAGATGCGATGGCGGCAATCTTTTTCACGTCCGCTTTGCCGAAGGTGATCAGAGAGAGGGTGAGATTGTCGTCGTCGCCCGCGATCAGTACCTCCGAGCAGACGATGCCCGCTTTCAAAAGCGCGACGTTGAGCTGTTTTTCCTTTTCCGAATAGATATTGAGCGGCTCGCTCTGCTCGAGCGCGATATTTTTGAGGATTTCGCTGACGCCTTGGGCTTGGTTGGCGAGAAGTTGCCTGCCCGAAGAGGCGTTTTCCGTTTCCAGCATATACTTTCTGTAATCGCCGATCTGGCGGTTGACCGCATAGAGCACGCCGCTTTGATTGATACAGGAATCCGCAAGATCGGAAGGAACGTCGATAAGACTGGTCTTTCCTTTGGCGCAGCCCACGTCGATGAGTTTATTGAGCCCGTTTTCGAGTCCGTGGAGCATGCAGGTGCGGTAGTTTGCGCACGATTTGCAGACGCTTTCGATGACGCAGCCGCGTATGTATTCTTTCGCGCCCTCTTCCGCCTCGTTGGTGCTGAGCGCGGCGAAAGTCGTCTGGATTTCCCGGAACACGCCGGAGATCTCGAAGAGCTGTTCCCCGATTGCGGCGCGGTTGCGGTTGATGGCGATGCGCGAAAGATGTTTTTCGCGGTAGAACACGAGCTTGTTTTCCATTTTCCGAATCAGAGGCGGGGGAATGAGAAGGAATAAAAGACAAGGAATGAGTGCGGAAAGAATCGACTGCACCAAAAGCGAGGTCTGTAAGGCGTAGATTCCGTCGAAATAACCGTAAGCGAAGAATACTCCGAGCAGCGAGACGACGGCGGGCAGTCTGCCCATTTTGATGAACAGTACGACCGCGACGCCGTACACGAAAAATCGTTCGGGGGAGATCCCGCCCACAAGCGCGGGCGGCAGACTCAGCGCGAACGCGCACAGGACGGCGGTGGCGTCTTTCGTGGCGCAGGCGAAGAGGAGCAGTACGAAAAAGGCGATCCCCATGTAGGCGACGACGCTGACGACGCGGCAGATCCCCACGCCCACGAGCACAAAGAAAAGCACGGAGAAAATAATTTCCTCCGCTTTGAGCCGGCATTTGAGGAGTTTGTTCAACAGCGCTTTCAAGGCTACGGTGAACATAGCGGAAAGCAGGAGAATGAGTCCGGCGAGAATAATCTTCTGCGTGATTTTTCCGAGCGTGAACGGGAGTTTTAAGGGGATATTATAAGGTGTAAACGGGGAAAACGCGACGAAAAGCGCCAGCGAAAGCGTCATGCAGACGAGCGGCACGACCGTCGCTTTTTTGCGGAGTTTTCCGTAGATACAAAAGACGAGACAAAGAATAGCGGCTTGTCCCGCGTAGACGGGCAACGTTTGCAGCGTAAATCCCGACAGCCCGGAGACCGCGTAAAGGAGGCAGGAAACGACGGGGTGAAGCCCCGCCGTCAGCATGGCGTAAAGGAGCGCCAACGAAAACGGCTCGCCGTTGCTGCCGACGTGATAGAGGGAAAACATTGCCGTAAAGAGAAGTATGTAAAGGAGAACAGTGGAAAAATTTATTTTTTTGCGTTCGTTCATAGAGCCCTCCGAGATATCTTTCACACATCACTATAACAAAAACGCCCGCTCGGAATTTGACTGTTTTTGCGCTATTTTAACTTTCCGCGGCGAAAAGACGGGAGAAGCCGCAAAGAGTGAAAGCATATCCTTTTAGGCGCGGGCGCGGAAAAGGGGAGAAAACCATAAAAGAGCCGGGCTTTTTGCGAGCCGGCTCTTTTATGGATATATGGGGGAAGATGATGAAAAACATCAGGGTGAACGAAAATTCAAAGACTCTGCGAGAATCCGAGGCTGATGAGAATGGCCTTGTTGACGCGGTTCATCGTAGAGGGCGGCAGTTCGCCGATACGTTCTTTCAGGCGACGCTTGTCGATGGTTCGGATCTGTTCCAAAAGTATGACGCTGTCCTTCGCCAATCCGTAAGCGGACGGCAGCTCGATATGGGTGGGGAGCTTCGCTTTGTTGATTTTGCTGGTGACAGCCGCCGCGATAACCGTAGGGGAGTATTTATTTCCGATATCGTTTTGCACTACCAGAACCGGTCGGATACCGCCCTGTTCGCTGCCTACCACCGGCGATAAATCGGCGTAGTAAAGTTCTCCTCGTTTGACATTCATATAAAACACCTCTCGCGTATGAAAAGACTCCCTTAGTGCATTATATGTAAAGGCGAGCTTTTCCTGTTCAATAGGGAGTATTCCCCGAAGCAATCGGTTTTATACGAAATTTCTGGAAAAAAATTCCCCGCTTTGTCCGCGAGCGATAAAAAAGCCCTTCTCCGCGGGGAGAAGAGCTTTTGGTTATCGTCAGACGATATATTTCGGATCTTTTTCCGGCTGCGCGTCGAGTTCCGCCTTTTTAGCCGCATAGCCCGCTTTGCCGAGCAGGGCGAACGTCGCTTTTTTGCCTTCTTCGACGCCCGGCTGATTGAAGGTGTCGATGCCGAGCATCGCGCCCGCGTAAGCCGTCTGCAATTCAAAGAGGAAGAGAAGCTGGCCGAGAGTGAAGGCGTTGAGCTGGGGCACCCACAGGGTGTAGTTCATTCTGCCCGCTTTCGTGAGCGCGTAAGCGGTCGCTTCGTTTTCCGCCTGAATGAGCTCTTCCATCGTATGCCCGCCGAGGAAGGCCACGTCCGGCACGTTCTCGCAGCCGTGGGGAATGGGCATTTCGCAGGCGTATTTTTTCAGAGAAATAAAGGTGACCACTTTGTCGTAGGGGCCTTCCGTATACAGCTGTACCTGCGAATGCTGATCGGTGACGCCGAGGGACTTGACGGGCGTCTGGCCGACGTTGCAGGGCGTACCGTCGAGTTTCACATTCTTGCCGAGGGATTCCGCCCAAAGCTGGCAGTACCAGTCGGCGAGATATTTGAGGTTATCCGAATAAGGCATCATCACGCCGACATTTTTGCCCTGTTCCATCGCCGCCACTTGCAGCACCGCGCACATCAAAGCGGGGTTTTTGGCGGGGCTGGGATACCGGCAGACATTGTCCATATACGCCGCGCCGGCGAGAAGACCGTTGACGTCGATGCCAAGCACGGCGGCGGGAAGGAGTCCCACCGGGCAAAGCTGGGAGAATCTGCCGCCCACGCCGTCGGGAAGCACATAGCTCTTGATGCCGCCCAGTTCGTCGGAAATCTTTTTGAGGTTGCCTTTGGCCGCGTCGGTGGTAAAAATGACGTTCTCTTTCACGTCCACGCCCGCCTTGGTCAGAAGGTCGAGAATAATTAAATACTGCGTCATCGTTTCGCTGGTGGCGCCCGACTTGGAAATGACGTTGAAGCAGGTCTTGGCGGGATCGATCACGTCGAGCAGATCGCGCATTCTCACGGGATCTACATTATCTTCCACGTAGAACTTAGGCCCCTTTCTCACCGATTTGGGCAGATCGTTATAATGCAGGTGGCAGAGGGCGTTGAAGGCCATGATGGGGCCGAGCGCGCTGCCGCCGATGCCGAGCACGACGAAATACTGGAATTTTTTACGCACGTTTCTCGCCGTGGCGAGAATGTCGGAAACAATTTCTTTCTGGTTGTAGGGGAGCTCCGTCCAACCCATATATAATTCGTCTTTGCCCCGGTTTTCCTTTACGTACTGAAAGGCTGCCGCCGCCGCGATATTGTAGGCGGAAAGCTGCTTGGGGGTAAAGCCCCGTTCGCCGAGAAATTTCTCGGTCATGTTGTTGTAATCGAGGGTAACGCGCATGCCGTCGCGCCATTCTTTGGTTTTATAGCCCATTTATATAATTCCTCCGTGAGATTTTCAAACACTTCTATTTTAAAACAAAAAACATTTTCTGTCAAGAGTTGCGAAGCCCAAATTTTCTATTTTTGAAATAATAGTTTTTTGAAGGGCTGCGAGGAGAAAATGTGACAAAAAAAGTAAAAAACGAAAGTTACGAGCAGCATGACGAGCGCAGTCAGCCCGAGCGCGGCGAGCGCGCTTAAATATCTGTTAAGAAACGCGGAGAGGAAATGCCCGATGAGGGAAACAGGCAGCATGAGCGCAAAGACGATCAGGCTCTTTTTGACGAGCGTCGGCGAGAGCGGGCACTTCCGCGCCAGGAAGATGAGATTGAGCACCGCGCAGATGACATAGCTCAAAGAAAGCCCGATCGGATAGGCGTAGACGCCGATATATTTCGGCAGGAAGAGCACCGAGGCGAGCATGGCGGCCGCGCCGATGAAATAGTAAACGAGCGTCTGTTTCTCGAAATTCAGCGAGTTCAGCATACCCGTCGAGATCATCGTCAGACTCATCGGCAGCAGCATGAAACAGCAGTTTTTGATCATTTCTCCCGCGCTTTGATCCGAATACAGAACTCTGCCGATGTCTTCGCCGAGTACGAAAAAGAGGGGAATCAACAAGCATGCGACGATGACCGTGACAGACAGGCCGCGTTCGATGTTTTTAGCCATCTGCTTGTAGCGTTTGCGGTAGAAATCCTCGGAGAGCTCGGGAACGAGCACCAGGGAAATGGAGCCGATGATCGTGGAGGGAATGGAGAGAATGGGAATCGCCATGCCCGAGACCACGCCGAACATCTGCAAGGCTTCCGATTTGGTGGCGCCGGCGCGGATCAGCATGGCGGGCAGAAGCACCGCGACGGCGGAACCGACGAACGAACCGCCCGCGCGGACGGCGGTGATGGGCATAGCGGCGGAAAAGAGGGGCTTCAACTGTTGGCGGGGAGAAGCGAGCCTTCCCTTGCGTGCGAAAAAGCATATAATAGAGGAAGAGAAGGAGACGGTATAGGAAATAATCACGGCGAAAGCCGCGCGCTTGGCGCCGTCGAATACGTCCGTGACGCCCCGAAGGAGCAGAACGCCCGCGATGACCATGACGCTCTCTTCCACGAGTTCGAGGATCGAGGGGGCGAGAAATTGCTTGTTACCCCAGAAGCTGCCGCGAATGACCGCATAGATAGAGGAAAAGACGAGTCCTACGAGGAGAATGGAGAAAAGACTCAAACACCGTTCGTCGGAAAAGAGAAAAGAAAATTTATCCCCGCCGACGGCGAAGATGATGCAGACGGGAATGGTGAGCATAAGGGAGCCGAGAATCCCCGCCGTGACGGCGGAGCTTTCGCCTTTGGGATTGTTGTCCGCTTTGCTTTTGGAAATGAGCCTCGAAACGGTGATGGGAATACCTCCCGTGCCGATAGTGATAAATACGGAAAAAACGGAGAGCGCGACCTGGTAGAGTCCGAGTCCTTCCGCACCGATGAGACGGGAGAGGACGATCCGATATAAAAATCCCAGCGCGCGTTCCGCGATGGAGAGCCCCGTGACAAGCGCGGCGGTACGATAGATATTTTTTTTCATAATTTATTGTACGGGCTGTCTTTCGGAATTATGAGGATAATTTCTTTTCTCTTCGCATATAATGGAGTGATGTTAAAAACGGTGATTCCTCAATTTTATAAAATCAAGCGCGGGCAGACGGTTAAATCCGTCGCGGAGGCGTTCCATCTGCCCGAGTGTGCGCTGATCGGCTTCAACGGACTGAAAAAGGAGGTCTGGGAGGGGCAGATTTTACGTATCCCGAATCTTCGCGGAAATCTGTATACGGTACGCGCGGGGGATACGAAAGACCTGCTCTCGGGCAGCGAGGAGAACTTCGAGAAAAAAAATATGACTTCCCTTCTCTATCCGGGCATGAAAGTGTTCCTCTGACGGACACAAAAAGCGCGGAGCGGTCATAAAATATAATAAGTAATTAATTACGGAGGAACTTGAAAAAGTTGCAAAGCGCAAATTTACGGCGAAAATCGTCGGCTTTCTTTGGCCGGGAACGGACAAAGAAAGATTCCGGACAGGATTTCGCCGGTCGATGAGCGCCGGAAGGCTTTTTCGAGAATATTTCGTTACAGGAGGTAAAAATGTCGTTTTATTCCAATTTTCAATCGGATAAGTGTCCCGGAACGATCACGGGAAATCCGTTGAACGGCTTGACGGAAAAAGTATGCATTCAGGCGGAAAAGATATTCGACGCCTGCATCAAGCAGACGCAGCTTGAAAACTATACGCTCCAACTGACCGATTTCGTTCCGGCCAACCCTACATATCCGCTTACGTTTATCAGCGCCAGGTCTCTTTCTTCCGAAGCGGCCGTTTCCAATCTCAACATCGATCGCCAGTCCGACAAGCAGTGCGCGCGCGTTCAGGCGTCCGTCACTATTCCGGTAGAAGTCTTGTACGTAGACGCCGCCGGCGTCGAAGGCAAGGCGACTTCTTCGGTGACGCTCAACGAGGACGTCCTGCTCTTCGTTCCCTCTCCTTCCATTATGCCGTTCACGGTGAAGGGAGTGGTCAGCGCGGTCGCGCCCGAAGGCACGTTCAACGCCACGAACAACACGTTCACGGTGAGCATGTGCACGACCGTGATTCTCAAAATCGCCATGCAGGTGGAGCTTCTGGTTCCGTCCTACGGCTATTGCGCGATCCCGCCCGCTCAGGAATATTCGCAGGAAGTCTGCTCGGGATTCTTTGAACTTCCGCTCTATCCCCAGGCCCGTGCCTGCGCCTGCAAAGGCGGCCCCGAAGCTCGTTTTTAAGGCGGATATGCACAACTGAATAAACTCAAAAAAGACCTTTTCGCAAGGATTGCGGAAAGGTCTTTTTGCTGCTGTTTTTAAAGAAAAGAATAAATGTATTATTAAAAAAACAAATTGTTTCAATCAAAATAATAAATTAAACTAATATTTTGCAAAACGGAAAAGCGGAAAAAGTGTAAACTTTGAGCGTAATTCCGTGAAAAACGATAAAAAAAATGTTGTTTACGGTTTATATATAAGTAATTTTTATAGATAAGGTTAAAAAAGACGGGTTCAAATACTTGTCTTTTGAAAAAGTATATAGTATAATAATAAGAAATAATTTCCAAGGCGAATTGTTTTTCCAAAAAGAAGAAAACGGTTAAAGAGAAAACGAAAATGAAGGTATACGGCAAAGTAGTTTTATTGTGTATCCCAGTCCCGGCGCTGATTCTACCCTGCGTCGTTACCGGGGAAAAGATTATAGGACGACCGGATCGACTAAGCGCTCGAAAAAGCGCTCGGTGAACCGGCCGCAGACTCGCGGTACTCAAAAAACCTCCGAGTCTGTTCCCATATAATTTTTTCCACAGTAAAAGGGATTGTTGAGAATCGAACAGCTGCAACAGTCTCTTTTTTATTACCCAAAAATAAATTTATAGGAGAAATAAAAATCATGAAAAAAACCGTAACCAAAATCGTATGCGCCGCCTTAGCGGCTACTATGTGCACCGCTCTGTTCGCTTCCTGCGGCAAAGAGAAAGAAGAGGCGTTCTTCATCGGCGCCACCGGCCCGTTGAGCGGAGACAACAGGAGCTATGGGATATCCGTGAACAACGGCGCGAATATGGCCGTGGAGGAAATCAATAAGGCGGGCGGGCTCAACGGCTATCCGTTCAAATTTGAAATGAAAGACGATCAGGCGGAAGCTACCCCTGCCGCGAACGCTTACACAGACCTCTACGAAGCGGGCATGCAGGTTTCGCTGGGCTCCGTCACTTCGGGATCCTGCATCGCGTTTGCCAACGAAGCGAAAAACGACAACGTATTTTTTATGACTCCTTCCGCGACTGCGGAAGACGCCGTTGCCGACTCCAACGCCTATCGCGTCTGTTTCAGCGATCCCGACCAGGGGCGCATTTCCGCCGAGACGCTGGGGGAAAAATATACTAAAATCGGCGTCATTTACGACAGCAGCGACACTTATTCGTCCGGTATCTATAAAGCCTTTAAGGAAAAAATCAAGGAGTATTCCGGCGTCACCGTCGTGGAAAAATCTTTTGCCGAAAATAAAGTAACTTTTTCCCAGCAGGTTTCCGATTTGAAACTCGCCAAATGCGACGTGGTATTTCTGCCTATTTATTACCAGCAGGCGAATCTAATCATCAAAGAAGCGGTGGACGCGCAGAACTGGCAGCCGGAGTTCTTCGGCTGCGACGGTCTCGACGGCTTGAAGAAGGAAATGGGCGACACGATCGATAAAGTGGAAAACGTGATTTCTTATATGACTTCCTTTACGGCGGAAGGCACGGACGAAAAAACCAAAACCTTTGTCGCCGCGTATAAGGCGAAATACGACACGGTTCCCGACCAGTTCGCGGCAAACGGCTACGACGCGGTCTATATTCTTTACGAGGCGATGAAAAAAGCCGACGTCAAAGACGTGAATATCTCGGCGAGCGATCTGTGCGAAATTTTAAAGGCCACAATCAGCGCGGAAGATTTCTCATTCTCCGGCGTGACGGGGCCCATGACGTGGGACGCTTCGGGCGCGCCTACGAAAACTCCCGTCATTGTCAAACTCACCGAAAAGAAATCGGCGTAAAAAGGGGCGCCTCTCCGCCGGGACCGGCGGGGAGGCCGCTGCACTCACTGCTTTGCGCGAGAGTCGGATTCGCGCTTGTAAACAAGAGAAGGAGATTTTATGAATATTGTCAGTGCTCTCATCAACGGATTGAGTCTCGGGAGTATCTACGCGCTGATCGCGCTCGGATACACGATGGTTTACGGGATCGCCAAAATGCTGAACTTTGCGCACGGCGACATCATTATGGTCGGCGCCTATTCCATATTCGTCTTTTTGGGGATCTGGGATATGCCGATCGTCGCCTTTCTCTTTGCGGTCGCGGTCTGCGCGGCGCTTGGCTTCGTCGTCGAAAAGGTCGCCTATAAGCCCCTCCGCGGCGCGTCGCCGCTCGCGGTGCTGCTTACGGCGATCGGCGTCAGCTATTTCTTGCAGGGGCTGGCGCAGGTCGTATTCGGCGCGGATTCCAAAATCGTCGACGTGGCGATCCGTATCAACGGCAAAGCAAGTTTTGAGATCGGGAGCCTGACGGTCACCTATTCCACATTTTTGACGCTCGGCGTGGGGATTCTCCTCATGGTGGGGCTGACGCTGTTCATCAAAAAGACGCGTACGGGGCAGGCGATGCTCGCGCTTTCCGAGGATCGGGGCGCGGCGCAGCTGATGGGCATCAACGCCAACCGGCTGATTTCGCTCACCTTTATCATCGGCTCCGCGCTCGCCGCGGTCGCGAGCGTCTTTTATCTCATGCAGATCCCCGTCGTCACGCCGACGACCGGTTCTCTGCCGGGGATCATGGCCTTTACGGCGGCGGTCATCGGCGGGATCGGATCCATTCCCGGCGCGATGCTGGGCGGGATTCTTTTGGGGCTGGTCGAAAAATTATGTATGGCGACGCCGCTCAATCCGTTCACGACCGCGGTCGAATTCGGAATCCTCATTCTCATTCTTTTGGTAAAGCCGAGCGGACTTTTGGGCGTAAAACGCAGCGAGAAGGTGTGATATGACGGAATTGACTTTAAAGAAAAGAAAGATCGTCTTAAAACCCAAAAACTATCTCTGTTTTCTCATCATCGGCGTACTTCTGATCCTGTTCGCGGTATTGTACTACACGAGCAATATGAAGCGTTCGACCGCCCAGCTCCTGCACCAGATCGCGTACAGCGTCATTCTCGCCGTTTCGCTCAATCTCGTCGTGGGTTTTTTAGGCGAACTGTCCTTGGGACACGCGGGCTTTATGTACGTCGGCGCGATCATCGGCTGTTATGCGGGCAGTGTGCTCGGAAACGTGATTCCCGTGCCCATTGTCGTACTGATACTTTCGCTGTTGATCGGCGGCGCGGCCGCGGCCGTATTCGGACTGCTGATCGGGCTTCCCGCGCTCAGGCTTAAAGGCGACTACCTGGCAATCGTCACATTGGCGTTCGGCGAGATCATTCGCAACGTGCTGAGCAGCGCGCCGCTCGAAAGCGTGTTCGGCGGCCCGCAGGGGCTGACGGTAAAAACCTATTCCCGTTCCCTGTTCCTCATTTCTTTCGTCGTGCTCTTATTCGTGCTTTTTATCGTGCAGAATTTTATCCGCAGCAAGCACGGCCGGGCGATTACGGCGATCCGCGACAACGAGATCGCGGCGCGCGCTTCGGGCATCAACGTGACCTATTATAAACTGCTCGTCTTCGTCGTCGCGGCGTTTTTCGCGGGCGTGGCGGGCGTTCTCTACGGCAACGGCGTGACACCGATCAAAGCGAGCGCGTTTTCCTATAACTATTCCATTCAGATCCTCGTCATGGTGGTGCTCGGCGGTCTCGGAAGCCTCAACGGCTCGATCGTCGCCGCGGCGGCGCTTACCTATCTCGACGTGAAGCTGGCGCTGGCTCTGCCGAGCAATCTCTCGGCCCTGCGCAACATCATCTACGCGCTCATTTTGATTGTCATCGTCATCGTCAATAACGCGCCGGCGCTGAAAAGATTCCGCGACCGTTTCAGTTTCAGAACGCTCGGCACTTTCCTTTCCGCGCAGACGCGCAAAGTCGTGGCGAAGATCAGAAAGAAGAGTCCGGAGCTTCCCGAAGAGGAGATCGTGGACGATCCCGCGGATTGGAGCGAGATCCCGACCAAGATCGAAATGAACGAGCTTTTATCGGTGGATCTCCGCCATGAAAGCGAGGAGCCGGAACCCCCGGACGAACACACGGAGGAAAAGTAAATGTCGGAAATCGTATTAGAGACGAAAAATCTCGGCATCGCCTTCGGCGGTCTGAAAGCCGTGGAGAATCTGAATCTCCGCATCGAAAAAAACCAGATCTACGGTCTCATCGGTCCCAACGGCGCGGGTAAAACGACCGCTTTCAATATGCTCACCGGCGTCTATAAACCCACGTCGGGCACCATCGAATTTTTAGGGCAGGACATCACCGGCCTTTCCTCCATCGAAATCAACCGCAAGGGCATCGCCCGTACGTTCCAGAATATCCGCCTCTTCAATAACATGAGCGTGATCAGGAACGTCCTCGTCGGTATGCATAACCAACCCGAATACCGCTGTAACTTTTTCGAGAGCGTACTTAGGCTTCCCCGGCATGCCCGCGTCGAAAAGAAGATGCGGGATCGTGCGAAAGAACTGCTCGCAGTGTTCGATCTCGAAAAGGAACGCAACCAGCTTGCGAGCAATCTTCCCTACGGCAAACAGCGCAAGCTCGAAATCGCCAGGGCGTTGGCGACGAATCCCGGCCTGCTCCTCTTAGACGAGCCCGCCGCGGGCATGAATCCTCAGGAAACGCAGGAACTCATGGACACGATCAGGCTGGTGCGTGAAAGGTTCGGACTCACGATCCTGCTCATCGAACACGACATGAAACTCGTTTCGGGAATCTGCGACCGCCTGACCGTGCTCAATTTCGGCGTCACGCTGGCGCAGGGAGAAGTGAAGGAAGTCCTTTCCGATCCCGAAGTCGTCAAGGCATACCTCGGAGGTGAATGAAATGTCTTTGCTCAACGTCGAAAACATAGAGGTATCTTACGGCCTGATCAAAGCGATCAAAGGCATATCGTTTCACGTGGAAGAGGGGGAGATCGTCGCCCTCATCGGCGCCAACGGCGCGGGGAAAACCACGACCATGCGCGCCGTCTCCAAACTCATGAACCCCGCTGCGGGCAAGATCGAATTTGCGGGCACGGATATCACCAAATATCCGGCGCATAAGATCGTGCGCCTCGGCATGAGCCACGTGCCGGAAGGAAGACGGATCTTCCAGGAACTCAAAGTGCGGGAAAACCTCGCGCTCGGCGCTTTCACGAGAAAGGACAAAAAGGAGTTTTCCGAAACGCTCGAAGAGATGTACTCGCTCTTTCCCATTTTGAAAGAACGGGAACACCAGATCGCCGGCACCCTCTCGGGCGGCGAACAGCAGATGCTCGCCGTGGCGCGCGCGATGATGGCGCACCCGAAACTTCTGCTTTTAGACGAACCGAGCATGGGGCTTTCCCCGCTGTACGTGAACCAGATTTTCGATATGATCAAACATATCAACGAGAGCGGCGTCACGGTGCTTCTGGTGGAGCAGAACGCCAAAAAGGCGCTTGCGGTCGCGGACAGAGCCTATGTGCTGGAAACGGGCAATATTCTTTTAGAAGGTACGGGCAAAGAATTATTGAATAACGAGAACGTCAGAAAGGCGTACCTCGGGGAAGCCGGCTGATCGTAGAGGCCGGGTTTTCCTTTCGGACGCCGGGTAAGGAGAACATGTCTTATGCTTGAAAAATCCGCAAAAACCAATCTTCTCGAACAAAAATCGTATAAGTACGACCTGCACGACGTGGAAACGCCTAATCTCTATCCCGACATTTACGACTATGCGGAAGTCCCCAAAGTCCCGTTCAATCACCGCCGCGTGCCCCTCGGCATGGCGGACGAAATCTGGATCACGGACACTTCCTTCCGCGACGGGCAGCAGTCGAGGACGCCGTATACGGTCGACGAGATCGCCGATCTCTATCGGCTTTTGTCAAGACTCGGCGGCGAGAACGGCATAATCCGCCAGACGGAATTTTTCGCGTACAGTAAAAAGGATCGGGAAGCGATCGAAAAATGTCAGTCGCTGGGACTGAAATTTCCGGAGATCACGACGTGGATCCGCGCCAAAAAAGAGGATTTCGGGCTTGTCAAAAGCCTCGGGATCAAGGAGACGGGGATCCTCGTCAGCGCGTCCGACTATCATATCTTCCATAAGCTCGGTCTGACGAGAAAGCAGGCGCTCGATAAATACATCGGCATCGTCAAAGACGCGTTCGACGCGGGGATTATTCCCCGCTGTCATTTGGAGGACATCACGCGCGCGGACTTTTACGGCTTCGTCGTGCCCTTCGTCAACGAACTGCAAACGGTTTCGGAAGAGGCGGGGATTCCCGTGAAGATCCGTGCCTGCGACACCATGGGCTACGGCGTGCCCTTCGCCGAAGTGGCGCTTCCCCGGAGCGTCGCGGGGATCATTTACGGCCTCCAACACTATTCCGGGATCACGTCCGACCGCCTCGAATGGCACGGCCACAACGATTTCCATAAAGCCGTGGCCAACGCGACGACGGCCTGGCTGTACGGCGCGGGCGCGGTCAACTGCTCCATGCTCGGCATCGGCGAGCGTACGGGTAATATCCCGCTCGAAGCGATGGTGCTGGAATACGCTTCTCTGCGCGGTTCGCTCGACGGCATGGATACGACGGTGATCACGGAGATCGCCGACTACTACCGCGATACCATCGGCTTCGATATTCCGCCGATGATGCCGTACGTGGGCAGTCAGTTCAATATGACGCGCGCGGGGATCCACGCCGACGGACTCATCAAGGACGAGCGTATCTATAATATATTCGACACGAAAAAAATCCTCAACAAGAGCGCGGGCGTGATGCTCGGCCAGAACTGCGGCTTAGCCGGCATCGCCTATTGGATCAATCAGCACTACGGCTTCACGGGCGACGATCTGGTGATGAAGGGCGAAGACGCCGTCATCGAGCTGAAAACGAAGATCGACGCGCTGTACGAAGGGGGCAGGGTTTCGACGATCGCGGAAAGCGAGCTCGAAGAAATGCTCGCCGCGATCGATCCCCGAAAATTTAAGCTCCGCGGGTGAGTAACGGGGGCTTTGGCGGGGTATATAAAGTAGTGATGTAAATTATTTTAAAGCATAAAGGACGTATATGGGACTGACAATCGCACAAAAAATCATCAAACGGCACCTCGTTTCGGGCGAAATGAAACGCGGCGCGGAAATCGCGCTGAAAATCGACCAGACGCTGACGCAGGACGCGACGGGCACGATGGCCTATCTCGAATTTGAAAGCATGGGCATCGACCGGGTACGGACGGAAAAGTCCGTCGCCTACGTCGACCACAACACCTTGCAGACGGGCTTTGAGAACCCCGACGATCATCTTTTTATTCAGACGGCGGCGAAAAAGTACGGCATCTATTTTTCGCGTCCGGGCAACGGCATCTGCCACCAGGTCCATCTCGAACGCTTCGGCGTGCCCGGCAAGACGCTGCTCGGCTCGGACAGCCACACGCCCACGGGCGGAGGTCTCGGCATGCTCGCGTTCGGCGCGGGCGGTATGGACGTCGCGGTGGCGATGGGCGGCGGCGCCTACTATATCGCCATGCCCGGCATGATCAAAGTCGAACTCAAAGGCAAATTGCGCCCCTTCGTCACGGCGAAGGACGTGAGCCTCGAAATTTTGCGCCGGCTCTCCGTCAAGGGGGGAGTCGGCTACATCGTGGAATGGGGCGGCGAAGGAGTGAAGAGCCTTTCCGTCCCCGAACGCGCGACCATCGCCAATATGGGCGCGGAACTGGGCGCGACCACGTCGATTTTTCCTTCCGACGAGGTCACGGAAGCGTTTTTAAAAGCGCAGGGCCGCGGCGGGGATTTCTCGCCGCTGTCGAGCGACGAGGACGCGGTATACGATCAGGTCGTCGAGATCGATTTGAGCGCGCTCGAACCGCTCATCGCCCTGCCGCACAGCCCCGACAACGTGGTGCCCGTACGCGAAGCCGCGGGGAAGAAGGTCGATCAGGTCTGCATCGGCTCGTGCACCAATTCTTCGCTCTACGATATGCTGAAAACGGCGGCTATGCTCCGCGGCCGTCGGATCGCGGACACGGTGAGCGCGTCGGTGTCTCCCGGCTCCAAACAAGTCTTGTTGGAGCTTTCCAGGTCGGGCGCGCTCGGCGATGTCATCGCTTCCGGCGCGAGACTTTTGGAATGCGCCTGCGGCCCCTGCATCGGCATGGGCTTTTCTCCCAATTCGGGCGGCCTCTCGCTGAGGACGTTCAACCGAAACTTCGAAGGCAGAAGCGGCACCAGGGACGCGAAGATCTGCCTTTGCTCTCCCGAGACCGCCGTCGCCTCCGCGCTGACGGGCGTCGTCACCGATCCGAGAACCTTCGGAGAGGAAATAAAAGTGGAAATGCCCGTCTCGTTCGCGGCGGACGACAGCGCGGTGATCCCGCCCGCCTCCGGAGAGGAAGCGAAGACTCTTAAAGTGATGCGCGGCCCCAATATCAAGCCGTTTCCCGTCAATCGTCCCCTCGAAGACGAAATGACGGTCAGAGTGTCTTTGAAAACGGGCGACAATATCACGACCGACCATATCATGCCGGCGGGCGCGAAGATATTGCCGTACCGTTCGAATATCCCCTACATGTCCGACTTCTGTTTCTCGGCGGTGGATAAAGACTTCCCCGCCCGCGCGCGGGAATACGGCCAAAGCGTCATCGTCGGCGGCGCAAATTACGGCCAGGGCTCTTCGAGAGAGCATGCGGCGCTCGTTCCCATGTATCTCGGTGTCAAAGCGGTGATCGCCAAGAGCTTTGCGAGAATCCACGCGGCGAACCTTGTCAACGCGGGGATTCTCCCCCTCGAATTCGAGAACCCCGACGATTACGACGAACTGTCCCTTTCCGACGAGATCGGGTTCTCCGACCTCTTCGAATCCCTGAAAAAGGGGTGCGTGGAGGCGACGAATAGGGCTACAGGGCGCAAATTCCGGCTCAGATGCTCGTTCACCGACAGATCGTACGCGATTGTGCGCGCGGGCGGACTGCTCAACTATACGAAGGGGGTATAAGCGCATGGACGCCATCGAAGAAGCGGTCGGAAGGTTTAGAGAACTGTTGATCGGTCAATGCGACCGCGCGCGGCGTATGCGGGAACCCGCGCAAAAAGTTTCCCGCGGCGGAAAACTCGTCGTCGGACTCATCGACGGAGACGGTATCGGCCCCGTCATCGTGCGCGAGGCGAAAAAAGCGCTTCGCGCACTCCTCAAAGAAGAAATCGCCGGGGGCAGGGTAGAGCTGAGAGAGATCGAAGGCCTCACGATCGCGAACCGGACGCGGCTCGGTGTCTCCGTGCCCGAGGAAACTCTCCGCGCGATCAAGGAATGCGACGTTCTTTTAAAAGGTCCGACGGAAACGCCGAAGGGCGGCGCGCTCGAAAGCGCCAACGTCGCTTTGCGTCGGGAGCTCGATCTCTTTTCCAACGTGCGGCCGGTGCGGGTGAAAGAAGCGGGAATCGACTGGACGTTTTTTCGCGAAAACACGGAAGGGGAATACGTGCTCGGCAGCTCGGGCGTCGAGATCCCCGGCCTTTTGGCGTTCGATTTCAAGGTGATCACGGACGAGGGCGCGCGCCGGATCGCGCGCGCCGCTTTCGAGTTCGCCGCGAAAAATCACAAAAAGCATGTCAGTATCGTCACCAAAGCGAATATCATGAAGAAGACGGACGGCAAATTCTCGGAGATCTGCCACGAGGTGGCGAAGGAATATCCGGGCATTGCCGCCGAGGACTATTACATCGACATCATGTGCGCCAACCTCCTCAACGAGGAGCTCCGGCGGAAATTCGAGGTGTTCGTGCTGCCCAATCTCTACGGCGACATCATCACCGACGAGGCGGCGCAGATCCAGGGCGGCGTGGGCACGGCGGGCAGCGCCAATATAGGCGCGCGGTACGCGATGTTCGAGGCCGTGCACGGCAGCGCGCCGCGGCTGGTCGAAGCGGGGCTCGGCGAATACGCTTCTCCGGAGAGTATTCTGCGCGCGTCGGCGATGCTCCTTGCTCACGTAGGGTACGCCGAACAGAGCGCGAGGCTGGCAGGGGCAATCGACAGGGCGGCGGAGACGGTTCTTTGCAACGGCACGGCGGCGGGAGAAAAGTCGGAAGCGTTCGGCGACGCCGTTTTAAAGGCTCTTTGAAAAGAGAACAAACGAGAAAAAAGGCGGAAGAAATATGAGAATCGTCGTCAAAATAGGAACCTCCACGCTTGCCTACGCGACGGGCAGACTGAATATCCGCCGCGTCGAAGAGCTCTGCCGCGTCATGTGCGATCTGAAAAACGCCGGCCACGAGATCATTCTCATCTCCTCGGGCGCGATCGGCATGGGCGTGGGAAAGCTCGGTCTTAAATGCCGCCCCGCGGACATTCCCACCAAACAGGCGGCGGCCGCGGTGGGACAGTGCGAATTGATGTATACCTACGACAGACTCATCGGCGCGTATAACCATACGGTAGCGCAGATCCTTCTGACGGCCGAGGACATCGAAAACGAAAAGCGCTGCGAAAACTTCCGCAATACCGTTTTCCGCCTCCTCGAACTGGGCGCATTGCCGATCATCAACGAAAACGACTCGGTAGCGACGGAAGAAATCGTCATCGGCGACAACGACACGCTCGCGGCGGTGGTGGCGGTGGACGTCCGCGCCGACCTGCTCGTTCTGTTGTCGGACATCGACGGACTGTATACGAAGGATCCGCATCGATATCCCGACGCCGAGCTGCTTCGCGAAGTGAAGGAACTGACGCCGGAAATTTTCGCGCTGGGCGGCGGCAAGGGCTCGCAGCTCGGCACGGGCGGCATGCGGACGAAGCTCAAAGCCGCCGAGCTCTCCACAGCTGCGGGCATTGACATGATCATCGGGAGCGGCGCGAATCCCCTCGCCCTTTATAACGTCGTGGACGGCCGGCCGTTCGGCACCAGGTTCATAGGAGGAAAAAAATCATGAGGACGACCGAGGAAATTCTAAAAGCGGCCAGATGCGCCAAAACAAAAGCGGCGTCGCTTTCGGCGGCGGAAAAGAACGCGGCTTTGAACAAAATTGCGGACGCGCTGATCGAAGATACGGAAAAAATCCTCGCCGCCAATCAAGGGGATCTGGATCGGGCGCGGGGACACATCTCCGAGGTCATGCTCGATCGGCTGACGCTGACGAAAGAACGGATCGCGGGCATGGCGGAGGGCGTCCGCGCTTTGACGGCGCTCGAAGATCCCGCCGGCCGGATCCTCGAAAGCGCCGTGCGTCCCAACGGCCTCAAAATCGAAAAGGTCTCCGTGCCGATGGGCGTCGTGGCGATCATCTACGAAAGCCGGCCCAACGTCGCTTCCGACGCGGCGGCGCTCTGTTTAAAAAGCGGCAACGTCTGTATTCTTCGCGGCGGCAAAGAAGCGTTCGCTTCTTCTTTCGAGATCGTAAGCTCCATGCGCCGCGCGCTCGCCTCGCTGGGGCTTCCCGCCGATCTCGTCAATATCGTCGAGGACGCTTCGCGCGCTGGCGCGGAAACGCTCATGCGCGCGCGCGGCTTCGTCGACCTCCTGATCCCGCGCGGCGGCGCCGGCCTCATTCGTTCCTGCGTCGAGAACGCGATCGTGCCCTGCATCGAGACGGGCACCGGCATCTGCCATATTTATGTGGATAAGAGCGCGGATCTCGATAAAGCGCTTAAAATTGTCGACAACGCCAAGACCGGCCGCCCCTCCGTGTGCAACGCCGCCGAGGTCTGCCTCGTCCACCGCGACGTCGCGGCCGCGTTTCTGCCCACGCTCAAAAAACGGCTCGTCGACGAGCGCCGACAGGCGGGTAAAACGACTGTGGAACTCCGGCTCGACGAACGTGCCGCCGGAATCGTCGAGGGTACGCCGGCGAAAGAAGAGGACTTCGATACGGAATTTCTCGATTATATCCTCGCCGTCAAAATCGTCGACGACGTATTGGAGGCGGCGGAGCATATTTCCCGGCACTCGACGGGACACAGCGAAGCGATCGTTGCGGAGGATAAAGGGGCGCGGGAAACTTTTTTGTCCCTCGTCGACAGCGCGGCGGTCTATGTCAACGCCTCCACCCGCTTCACGGACGGCGGCGAGTTCGGGCTCGGCTGCGAACTCGGGATTTCCACCCAGAAATTGCACGCGCGCGGCCCCATGGGACTCAAAGAGCTCACGTCCTATCGGTACCGTATTTTTGGCGACGGCCAGATCCGATAAGGCGTCGGAAAAAAGAAATCATTCGGGAGAGGATCAGTGAGAGGTTTGGTGATACCGGAAGATTACGCTTCCGTTTTGAATTTAAGAGAGACGGAGCGGGCGATCAAAGCGGTGAAAGACGTGTTCGAACGTTCGCTCGCGGAGCGGCTCAATCTCGAACGGATCACCGCGCCGCTGTTCGTGGCCAAGTCGAGCGGCATCAACGACGATTTAAGCGGCGTGGAGAGAAAAGTGGAATTTGAGCTTAAAGAGACGGGTGCGGCCTGCGAAATCGTTCAGTCCCTCGCCAAGTGGAAACGCATGGCGCTCTATCGCTACGGCTTTTGCCCGGGCGAAGGTTTGTACGCGGATATGAACGCGATCCGCCGCGACGACGATATGGATAACCTCCATTCCGTATTCGTCGATCAATGGGACTGGGAACTTGCGATCACCAAAGAGGAACGGAATGCGACGTTTTTAAAAACCATCGTGCGGCGGATCGTAGACGCGGTGATCGACACGCATAACCGCGTCAAAAAGATGTTTCCCGCCCTCACGCGCAAACTCGACCGGGAAGTATTTTTCGTCACCGCCCGGGAGTTGGAGGAAGCATATCCGGAGCTGACTCCCAAAGAGCGGGAACGCGCCGTCTGCGAAGCGCACCACACCGTGTTTCTGATGGGGATCGGCGATACGCTCAGAAGCGGCGTTCCCCACGACGGCCGGGCGCCCGACTACGACGACTGGACTTTGAACGGCGACATATTGTTCTGGAACGAAACGCTGAAACAGCCGATCGAGCTCTCTTCGATGGGGATCCGCGTAGACGGGGCGGCGCTTCGCCGCCAGCTGAAAATATCCGATCAAGAAGAGAGAATGATTTATCCTTATCATCAGATGGTCGCGGCCGGCGCGCTGCCTCTCACCGTCGGCGGGGGAATCGGTCAGTCGCGCCTGTGTATGCTGCTGCTCGAAAAATTGCACATCGGCGAAGTGCAGGCCTCCCTTTGGGGGGAGGACGTACTCGCGGTATGTAAAAGCAAGGGGATTCCTATCCTGTAAAGTCGGTTTTTTTCCTCTTAAAATCCAACAAACGAACTCCGAGGGGGTTCGTTTGTTCGTTTGTAAAGGCATATTTTTATTTTTCCTGTTGACAAAAAGGAAAGAATGTATTATAATCGTTAACGGATAAGCGATCTGTAAATTTCGTGGGGGAACCGCACGAAGATCATTTGAGCGCCAGCGAGGGGAATCATGATCAAAGTGGCAATAGTGGAAGACAACGGGCAGGACGCCGCGGTTTTGACCGAATACCTCGACCGGTACGCGGCGGAGACCGGGGAAGAGGTGCAAATCCGTACTTTTTCTTCGGGGTTTTTGTTTCTCGATAAATACGTTTCCGCCTACGACGTCGTGTTTATGGATATAGAAATGCCGGCTCCCGACGGTATGGCCACCGCGAGAAAACTGCGGGAATTCGACGGGAATATTTTTATCATCTTTGTCACCAATATCGCCAAATACGCCATCTGCGGCTATGAGGTCAACGCGCTCGATTATTTTTTGAAGCCCTGCCGGTACGCCGATCTGTTCATGCGCATGGAGCGTATCCGCGCCGCCAAACGGAAAGAGGACCTCGTCGTCACCGTCCCCTTCCGCGGCGGCGTGAAGTGTTTCCGGGGCGACGACATTATCTATATCGAATCCTTTTCCCACACCATCACGTTCCATACGAAGGAAGGCGTTTACGACTATCGAGGTATGAGCATGAAGGAATTGGACGAAAAATTTTCGCCCTTCGGCTTTTTCAGGAGCAACACGAGCTATATCGTCAATTTGAAATACTGTACGGAAATCAACGGCAGCGTCGTGACGGTGGGCGGGGAGGAGCTGCAAATCAGCCGCGCGCGGAAAAAAGAGTTTGTGCAGGCGTTGATGCGCAGCTTCCGTTTATAGGAGAGAGTATGCTTTGGACTATCTATACATATTTAAACTTTGCTCTGGTGCTGCTGACGGCGGAATTTGTCATCTGCCTCCGCTTTCCGCGGCGAAAACATTGGCTTCTCCGTTTTCTGCTCGGCTGTATCCCGTCTTTGGTTCTTTCCTGCGTCTGGACGCGTCCGCCGCGTTCTCCGTATACCTTCCTTTATTCCTTCCACTATCTGTCCGTGTTTCTGCTCACGGGCGCGGCTATGGTTCTCGCTTTTAAAGGGGATTTCTGGACGTATCTGTTCGCGGGGATCATGGCCTACTGCGGACAGCATATTTCCTATCAGCTTTACAGACTTCTCGATATGCTGCTGAAAAACCCGTTCGGGCGCTGGGGGGAGGTATTCCTGCTCCTCCTCACGGCGGCCGTGATCGGCGGGCTGTATCTGGTCTTTACGCGCCGGCTGAAAAAGGGCGAGACCTTCGTCGTCAATAATAAGTATCAGGTCATTCTCTCGGCGCTCGTCCTCGTCGTCACGGTATTCGTTTCCTTCTGGGGCGCGATCCGCTACTTCAACGCCATCTACGTCGTCTGTATCTTTTCGATTATCACCTGCTTTCTGGCCGTCTTTTTGGAAATTTCTTTTCTCGATCTGAAAAAGAACGAGACGGAGCTGGCCGTTTTGCGGCACATGGTGCATGCCGCCAAGCGCCAGTTCGACGAGAGCAAGGAGAACATCGACATCATCAACGTCAAATGCCACGACCTGCGCTATCAGATCTCCGGATTGAAAGGCCGTGTGGACGAGGAGGAACTGCATAAGCTCTCCGACGCCATCAATATCTACGACAGCGATTTCAAGACGGGCAGCGACGCGCTCGACATCGTGCTCACGGAAAAGAGCCTATTGTGCACGAGAAAAAACATTCGTCTCACCTGTATGCTCAACGGCAAAAATCTGAACCATTTTTCGCCGAGCGACGTCTATTCGCTGTTCGGCAACGCGATCGACAACGCGATCGAGAGCGTGGAACGCCTGCCGGACGAGAAAAAAGTGATCAGCATCAGCGAAATCTCGCGGACGGGGCTTTCCGTGATCCGCATCGAAAACTATTTCGCGGGCGAAATCACCTTCGGCGAGGGACTTCCCATATCCCCCAAAGATCGCAATTATCACGGCTTCGGCGTCAAGAGCATCAAGATGATCGCGGAAAAGTACGGCGGCGAGATCGCCTTTTCCATAAACGACGACATCTTCCGTCTCGACGTTTTCCTCCTCGTTCCGAGAACCTGAATATTTTTTTTCCGCAGTCGCAAGGCTGTGGATTTTTTTTGCCCCGTTTTCCGTTTTCGCCCGCAAAACGACCGTTTTCGCCAGATCGCTTGCAAAGTTTTCGTTCCTATTTATAATAAGCGGTGCTTACGAGGCAAAGAAATAATTATATGGAGGAAAACTAATGAATCATTCCAAAAGAGTCTCCCAAAAGGCTCTTGCAGCTTTGGCGATGGGCGCGCTGATGGCGTGCGGCGCCGCGGGTACGTCCTATTTCGACGCGTTCGCCGACGGGACGAAGGGCGTCGGGAAGTACAAGACCGACTACGACAGCGTGCAGGAGGTCCTGGACGCGTCGGCCGAACTCAACAAACAGGCGGGCGCGGAAGGGTTCGTGCTGTTGAAGAACAACAAGCGCAATCTTCCCTTCTCGAAATCGGTCAAACGGATCAGCGTCTTCGGCAAAAACTCCGTGGATCCCGTGTATTCGGGCACGGGTTCGTCGGGCGGTACGTCGGGGAACACCATCGGGATCATCGACAGCCTGAAAAACGTCGGCTACAAAGTCAATCCCGTTTTGGAGAGCTTCTATAAAGACGCCGCTTCTTCGGGTGCGAAACGGCCGTCTATGGGATTCAGCTCCTACAATTATCATTCCTATTTCCCCACGGCGGAAACGCCGCAGTCCAAGTACACGCAGGCGGTCAAGGATTCCTACGCTTCTTACGACGACGCGGCGGTGATCGTCCTCTCCCGCACGGGCGGCGAGGGCACAGACCTTCCCACTTCCTCGCTGGTCTCGGAAGCGGACGAAGGCAAAGTCCCGACCAGTAAAAACGCCAACGCCAACATGACGCGCGGCCAGTACGAAAACGGCGGCGAAGACTATACGGCTTACGGCGGCGAGGGCAGGGAGAGCGATCCCTTCGAGCACTATCTCGAACTCGACGACAACGAAGAGGCGCTCATCAAAGAAGTCACCGAAAAATTCGGCAAAGTCGTACTCATTCTCAACACGGCCAACGTCATGGAACTCGACCGGGAACTCGTCGTGGAGAACGATAAGATCCAATCCATACTGTGGGCGCCGGGCGGCGGCCAGAACGCCTTCGACGCGATCGGCAAAATTTTGAACGGCGAAATCAATCCCTCCGGCAGAACCACCGACACCTTCGCGGCCGATTTCAAGGAGGATCCCGTCTGGAACAATTTCGGCGACAATATGGTGGGCTGGTATCAGAACTCCGAAACGGGCAACCAGTACACGACGGAGGACGGCGTCGCTTATACCACCAACACCAACGTTCAGGTCTACGAGACTTCCTACGAAGAGGGGATCTACACGGGCTATAAATACTGGGAGACGAGAGGATATACCGACGGCGCCGAGTGGTACGAGGATCACGTCAATTACGCTTTCGGTCACGGCCTTTCCTACACCGATTTCGCCTGGGAGGTGGGCGAGGTCAAGCTCAGCACTTCTTCTCTCACCGAGAAGAGTAGGATCAGCGTCGACGTCAAAGTCACCAATATAGGTACGACGTCGGGCAAAGACGTCGTCGAACTCTATTTCTCCGCGCCTTATACGGCGGGCGAAACGGAAAAGGCGCACGTGGCGCTGGCGGCGTTTGAAAAGACCTCCGAACTCAAACCGGGCAGGAGCGAGACGCTCACCCTCGAATTCGACGCTTTCGACATGGCTTCTTTCGACGCTTTCGACAAGGATAAGGACGGGCATAAGGGCTACGAGCTCGACGCGGGTACATATACGTTCTACGTCGGCAAAAACGCGCACGACAGCTGGACGAACGGCGTGGCTAAGACGGTGGAACTCGCAAAAGACATCAACGTCGACAAAGACTTGAAAACGGGCGCGGAGATCGATTCGCTCTTTCAGGAAAGCACGGACGAAATGGAAAACAGAACGCTTTCGAGAAACGACTGGGAGGGCACCTGGCCCGCGGCGCCGCTCTGGTTCGACGTGGACAACGACACGACGATCGATCCTTTGTGGATGGCGGAGTATAAGTATAAGCACGAAGGCAAAGCCTGGACGTCCGCCGATACTTCCGTGACTCCCAAATATCTGAAAAAAGGCAAAGCGGAGCTCGTTAAAAGCGAGGAATGGCTCTCCAATTTCGACATGCCGATCGCGGCGGGCGGCGAAGCGGATTTCGTCGTCGATCCCGAATACGATAAAGGGCAACCCTGGTACAGCGCGACGGCTCCCGCCTTCCGTGCCGCCGATCAGGCGTACGACGCGGAGAATCCCGCGCCCATTCAGCTCAAAGATCTGGCGGGGTACGCGCTCGAAGACGCGAAGTGGGATCAGCTCGTCAGCCAGCTCACGATAGAGCAGTGCTATTCCATGCTCAACTGTATCTTCCAGTGCAACGCGATGCCGGCGATCGGTTCTCCCGTCGCCGGACATTCGGACGGACCTCTCGGCATCAACGGCGCCTGGGTGGGCGGCGGAGAAAACATGGTGAAGCCTATGGGCGGCATGGCCAAATTCGGTTTCGCCACCGAGACGCTGATCGGCTGCACGTGGAATAAGGAGATCGCCCGCAAACAGGGCACCCTCGTCGGCGAATACGGCCTCTGGGCGCACGTCGTCGGCTGGTACGCTCCCGCCGCCAATATCCACCGTTCTCCCTTCTCCGGGCGCAACTTCGAGTATTATTCCGAAGACGCGGCGCTTTCCGGGTATATGGTCTCCGAAGTGGTCGCGGGCGCGCGCGCCAAAGGCATGATCACCTTTATGAAGCATTACGCGCTCAACGATCAGGAATCCATGCGCGAAGGCGTTGCGATCTGGGCGGACGAACAGACGATGCGCGAAAACTATTTCAAGCCCTTCGAATGGGCGATCAAGAAAGGCGGCTCCAACGGCGCGATGTCCGCGTTCAACCGTATCGGCTTCGACTGGACGGGCACGAATTACAATTTCCTCACCAAACTCACCAGAAACGAATGGGGCTTCAAAGGTCTCGTCGTCACCGACGCGCACGGCGAGGGATTCGGCTATATGTATTCTAACCTCATGATGCGCATGGGCAACGACTTGTCGCTGGACGGACGCGCGGGCACGATCGCCCGCCATACGAATACGGCGGCGGGCAACACGCCCACCCAGCTCACCGCGCTCCACAACACCATGAAGAACATTTTCTACACGGTGCTCAACAGCTCGGCGATGAAGAACGGCTACGCCGCTTCCGCGCAGACGACTTACACGGCGGAAGGCGAGACGATCTCCGTCGCGCCCGGTACGGCGGTCGAACTCTCCGTCGCGGACGGGGAAGCGGGCGCGAGATACACCGTGACGACGGGCAGCCTTCCCGAAGGCCTCTCCCTCGTGGGCGACAAGATCGTAGGCACCGTTTCCGCTTCCGCGAAATCCGGCGCGTACAGCGTTAAGATCGCGAAAGTCTACAAGGGCGCCGGGGACGGCGAAGAATGGCTCAGCTCTATGAAATACGCGGGGCGCGGTTTGCAAGGAATCGTCACCTATACGATCAACGTCTCCGTGGGCGACCTCGCCAACGGCTGCGTGGGATTCAACTACGCGGCAAGCGTGGCGGGCGAGAACGACGCCGCGGGCACGACCTACGCGCTCAAAGAAGGCAGCGTCCTGCCCGAAGGCCTCAGCCTTTCCAAAAACGGCGTCATCACGGGCGTTCCCGCCGCGGCCGGCGACTATACCTTTACCGTCGCGGCGAAAAGCGGCGATACGACGAGCGAGACGGTCTATCGCATCTCCGTCGGCGAACAGTCCGTCGCGGGCATCGCCTCTATCGAAAAGACGGCCACCGTCGGCAATGTGGACTACTACACCGTGACGATGACCGACGGCACTACCTACACCTTCACCGTCACCAACGGTACGGACGGCGCCGACGGCGCAAACGGAGAAAACGGCGCCCCGGGCGAAAAAGGCGATAAGGGAGACAAGGGCGACAAAGGCGATCAGGGCGAAGCGGGAGCCGCAGGCTCCGGCTGCAAGAGTTCCCTGGGTACGAACGTCTCGTTCGTGCTGGTCGGAGCGGCGCTCGTCGGCGTGCTGGCCTGCACCCTTCTCAAAAAGAAAAAGAACGATTGAGCGATCTGAAAAACAAATCCGTAATTCCCACAGGCGCAAGCCTGTGGGGCGTTACGCGATCATACGGAGAAAGACATGAAAGTATTCAAAAAATTGTTTGCGTTCGTCTGTGCGGGGGCAGCGGTATTTCTGTGCGCATGTTCGGCGTCCCCCTTTTTGGATAAGGCTCTCGCCGACGGCAAGGTCGGAACGGAATACAACGACAGTATAGCCAACGGCGATAAGAACATGTATTATGATCTGGACTATGACAGTCCCGAACTGCCTTCGGGGCTGATGTTATATGACGACGGCACCGTGTCGGGCATTCCCGCGGTCGCGGGGGATTTCACCTTTACGGCGGTGATGATCGATTTAAAGGACGTGGAAACGCTGGCGACGTTTACGCTGCATATCGATAAAGGCGAGCTCGCCTATGCGCCCGTCGAACTCAAACCGGGCAAAACGGAAGAGCCTTACCTTGCGGACGTCGCCTCGGCGACGGGTGCGGAAAAGATCGAATACGCGGTCAAAGAGGGGCGCGAACCTCCCGCGGGGCTGACGGTTTCTGCCGAAGGAGTGCTTTCGGGGATCCCCGCGGAGACGGCGGAAAACGCCTCCTTCGTGGTCGTGGCGTCGGCGGCGGGCTGCGACAGCGTCGAGGCGGAGTTTACGATCACGATCGAGGAGGGCGAACATAAGGACGATACGCTCGGCGAGATCTTTTTCACCGAAACGGCCTTCCCCGACGGAACGGTGGGCGAGGCATACAGCCAGAGCCTCCGCCTCGCTTACGGCGTGCCCGATATCCAATATTCCTATAAATACGCGACGGGCTACGGCGCGCCGAAAGGCCTTTCCATCGACAGAACGCTCGGCCTGATCGCGGGTACGCCCGCCGACTCGACGGACGCGGACAAAGAAGTGCGCGTGCAGGTGACGGCTTCCGCCGCAGGCTATGAGACGAAAAAACAGGTCTACACCTTTAAGGTGTTCGATAAATATCAGGCGGCGACTCGTTTTGAAACGGAATACGTGGATACGATCAATAAACTTTCGGGCGCGGGCTATTCGAGCGCGCCGAAGGGCACGGGCATGATCCAGAAATGTCCCAAGATGTCCAACGGCCTCTCGCTCGGCTATCTCAATAAACCCGTCGACGTCGCTTTCAAAATCACGGCGCAGTCGGATACGACGGCCCGGCTGGTGCTCGGGCTCGGCTCGGAGGTGGGGGATTTCGTCTACGATCCTTCCATGTTCTCGATCACGGTAAACGGTAAGGAAATAAATTACGGCGCCCTGTCCGTAAAACAGATCGGTTCGGGCGTGTCCGACTTCGCAAGCTCCGCCTGTCCGGTCTCGCCCGTGATCGAGCTGACGGCCGGGGAAAACGTTATCGTTTTCAACATCAAAGAAACGGATAAAGCCACGGGTACTTTCTCGGCGGTCGGCTGTCTGTTCGATTACGTCGAACTCACGGACGCGGGCTGCGAACTCGGTTGGTATCCCCGGTTGGGAAATATTGTTTGACGAGGCGATCGAATGAATAAACTCAAAAAATTCGGAAAGGCGCTTGCCTTTCCCTGGAAGCACAATAAGGCGTTCAGCATCACCTGCGTTTCTCTGTTGTCGGTATTTTTGGCGATCAATCTGATCATCACGCAGGTGCCGCTCATCAACAACACTTTCAACACCGTATTCGGCGACGAACGTAGGGTTTTGAAAAAGGGAGATCCCTCCACGGCGCAGTATTACACGCCGAGCGAGGGGATCGAAAATAAGCGGGACGCGCTCGCCGCGGCCAACGCCGTCAACGAAAAAATCTGCGAGGAGGGTTTCGTGCTTTTGAAGAACGAAGAATCCCTTCCCCTCGCCGCGGACTCCAAAATCAGCGTGTTCGGCATGAACTGCGTCGATATGGTCTACGGCGGTTCGGGTTCGGCGGAGAAAAGCTCGGCCGACAGCGTCGATCTTTTCAAGAGCCTGGACAACGCGAATATCTCTTATAATCCCTGCTTGAAGAGCTTTTATGAAAATAAACAATCGAAGGGGAAAGGTCGTCCCAAAAGCCCTGCGATGGGCGACAACATCGAAACGAAAGGCTTCGCGACGGGCGAACTGCCCCTCTCCGAGTACGACGGCGGTCTTTCCTCCTACGTCGGCGAATACGACGACGCGGCGCTCTTCGTCGTCTCCCGTATCGGCGGCGAGGGGTACGATCTGCCCCGGCAGATGGGCGGGGATAAGGATAGGCACTATCTCGAACTCGACGCCAACGAGGAAGCCCTCCTCAAAGAACTCTGCAAAGAGGACTCCGGCTTCGACAACGTGATTTTGATTCTCAACTGCGCCACCTCCTTCGAGCTTGGCTTCCTCCGCGACGACGCCGGCTACGCCAAGCTCAAAGGCGCGCTGTGGATCGGCACGACGGGCGGCACGGGCATGAACGCGCTCGGCAGGGTGCTGAACGGGGAAGTGACTCCCTCCGGCCGGCTGGTGGACACCTACGCGGCGGACTTCACCAAAACCCCTTCCTGGGAGAACTTTTCCACCAATCTCGGCGCGGGAAATACCTACTACGTAGACGGCACCGTTCAGAACGCGCATTTCGTGGACTACGAGGAAGGCGTTTACGTCGGCTATCGTTACTATGAAACGCGCGGCAAGGACGACAAAGAGTGGTACGACGAGAACGTCGTCTATCCTTTCGGTTACGGCCTTTCCTATACGAACTTCGAATGGTCGGTAACGCCGTCGAAAGCCGAAGGCGCCTTTACGGCGCAGGACACCCTCTCTTTCGACGTCACCGTCACGAATACGGGAAATCGGGCGGGTAAGGACGTCGTGGAACTCTATTACACCGCGCCCTATACGGAGGGCGGGATCGAAAAATCCCACGTTGTCCTCGGCGATTTCGCCAAGACGGAACTTTTGCGGCCGGGCGAAAGCGGCAAAGTCACCGTTTCCGTCAAGGCGAGCGATATGAAATCGTACGACTATAACGACGCCAACCGCAATAACCATAAAGGCTATGAGCTGGAAGCGGGGGACTATACCCTCCGCGTCGCCGAAAACGCCCATACCTATCAGGGAAATTATACGTATACGCTGGACGGCGCCGTCGTGTACGGCGCGGACACCGAGACGCAAAAAACGGTCGCGAACCGTTTCGACGACGTTTCGGCGCATATCGAAACCTATCTTTCGCGCAGCGACTGGACGGGCACCTATCCGACCATGCCCACGAGCGACGATAAAGAAGTGGAGCGGTCGCTCATCGATTCCATGTCGATGGAAGCGTATATCGGTTCGGGCGGTACGCTGGACGTCGGCAAGCCCTGGTACGCGGCGAGAAAGCCCCGCCAGAAACGCAGACAGCTCACTTACGGGCAGACGGAATATAAACTCTACGACCTCATCGGCAAGGCGTACGACGATCCTCTTTGGGATAAACTGCTCAATCAGCTCACCTACGACGAAATGCGCTATATGATCGGTACGGGCAATTTCAATACGGCGGCGATCAAGAGCATCGATAAACCCAAGACGGTCGATCCCGACGGCCCCGCGGGATTCACCAACTTTATGACGCTTATCGCGTCTACGGCTACCGTATACGACACCTGTTTCTACGCTTCCGAGTGCGTCATCGGCGCGACCTGGAACGTGGCGCTGGCGGAAGAAATGGGCGTCGCCGTGGGCAACGAATCTTTGATCGGCAACGAGAGAGGGGACGGCAGAACGTACAGCGGCTGGTATGCTCCCGCCGTCAATATCCACAGAAACCAGTTCGCCGGCAGAAACTGGGAATACTATTCGGAGGACGGACTCCTCTCCGGCAAGATGGCCGTGGGCGTCATCAAGGGAGCCAAGTCCAAGGGCGTATACACCTATATGAAACATTTCGCGGTCAACGATCAGGAAACGGACCGCGACGCCAACGGCCTGATCACCTGGGTGAACGAACAGGCGCTGCGGGAGATCTATTTGAAGCCCTTCGAACTCGCGGTCAAAGAGGGCAAAACGACGGCGATCATGTCCTCCTTCAACCGCATCGGCACCGTCTGGGCGGGGGGCAGCTACGAGCTTCTCACCGAAGTGCTCCGCGACGAGTGGTGTTTTCGAGGCATGGTCATCACCGACTATAACACCAACGACTATATGTACGCCGATCAGATGATCCGCGCCGGCGGGGATCTCAACCTTATCCAGGATAAACAGCCTTCGGCGAGCGGCAAAATAGTCACCGCCTCGCACCAGGCCGCCGTGCGCAGAGCGACGAAAAATATCCTCTACACCGTCGTCAACAGCAACGCCATGAACGGTATGGGGGCGGGGATCGTCTACGGCTACGCCCTGCCCTATTGGACGCTGTTTATGATCGGCACGGACTGCGCGCTGGTCGTCGCTTTGGGGCTGTGGGGATTCTTCTCCGTTCGCAGAAGCCTCAAACGGGAAAAATCGAAAATCGTCTTGGAGATCGAAAAGGCGGAATAATTACCGGCTGTAACGAAAAATCCCCCGAAAAACGTCGTCGTTTTTCGGGGGATTTTCCGCGAAGTGCGAAAAGCCGGAAAGGGGAAAGGTTATTTATAGCATGAAAAAAGCCAAACCGAAAAACATTTCGGTCTGGCTTTGTTTTGGTGACCCCAACGGGACTTGAACCCATGTTACCACCGTGAAAGGGTGGTGTCTTAACCGCTTGACCATGGGGCCGTATATGAAACGCGCTCCTCGCGCGGAACATGCATGCTCTGCACCGTTATATGAAGCGGAATTTCCGCGTTGTGAGCAATGGTAGCGGCGATGAGATTCGAACTTATGACCTATCGGGTATGAACCGATCGCTCTAACCAACTAAGCTACGCCGCCATGTGGTTGCGGGGGCAGGATTCGAACTTGCGACCTTCGGGTTATGAGCCCGACGAGCTACCTAGCTGCTCCACCCCGCGATATGATGGCCTCCCGAACACTTCTCCCGCCGTAAAGCCGGGCGTATTCAAAAGAGCTAATTAATAATACTAAAAACACAAGGATTTGTCAACTGTTTTTTCACGGATTTTTAAAAAATCCGTGAAAAAATTTTTATTGCCGGATTTTATACGAACCTCATTCCTTTTCAAAGCGGTTTTCCACGAATTCTCGGGCGTCGTATCCTTGTTTATAAATGAGATAGGTGATCACTTTGGGCGCGGAGAAGTTTTTCAGCGGCACTTCTTCCAGTCTCCCAGCGTCCAGCTCCCGCTTGATCATCTTGTAGGGCAGAAAACTGTACCCCAGTCCCTGTTCGAGATAATGGAAAAGTTTGGAGGAATTATCCACTTCGAGGCGGAACACGTAATTTTTGGGGAAGAGGGAACGAATGAACACGCCCACTTCGCTCAACGCGAAATTGCACATCAGATAGGGGATATGCGCGAGCTGTTCCTGCGTGATCCCGGTTTTATAGACGCTCTTGCCCTTGCCCGCCACCAGCACCAGCCGGTCGGTGTCGAACACTTCGCATACGTATCCCGTCCGCTTCAAAGGCACCGCGGAAAACACGAGATCCAAAACATTGTCCTGCAAGAGCTGGATCAGATCGAGCGAATGTCCCAAAGTCACTTTCACGGAGGTGACGTCGTTGCTTTTGAGACATTCGTCCACGAGCGGACGGACGTAACTTTCGTAAGTGGCGTTGATCGCGCCGATGGAAAATTTGCGCGTATACGCCGAGACCGCGTGCATCTCCTCCAACGACGTCTCCTGCAATTCGATGATCCGCTCCGCGTATTTGAGGAAAATTTTCCCCTCCTCCGTGAGCTTCACCGTCTTCGCGCCCCGCGAAAACAATTTTTTCCCCACTTCCTTTTCCAGCTCGCTGATCCGGTTGGTGACGGTGGACTGCGCGATATACATCTGCTCCGCGGCCAGCGTGAAATTCTTTACCTTCGATAAAAATATAAATGTTTTCAGTTCTTCCGTATTCATTAAAAAAATTGATCGTCCTTATCGATTTTATCTATTGTACTAATTATTATAACACCGCCCCGGGAGAAAAGCAAGCGAAAAAAGGCGGGATAAAGAATTTTGCCGAAAATTTCGGAAGAGGAAAAGAAAAATTGACAAACGGACGGGAAAAGAGTATACTGAGAAAAGATAAAATCCGAAGAACGGGGAAGAACGAAAATGGAATTTTCTGAGGTTTCAAAAAACGTAAAACGAATCAAAGCGGAGATCGCGGCGGGCAATCCGTTCGGGGAACGGGTGACGCTCGTGGCTGCGACGAAGATGCAGAGCGCGGAAACGATCAACGCCGCGATTGAAGCGGGCATAGACGCCGTGGCGGAAAATAAGGTGCAGGAATTTCGGGAAAAGACCGGGCTTTTAAAGCCGTGTCCGCAGCATTTCATCGGCCGTTTGCAGACGAATAAAGCCAAATATCTCGTGGGGAAGATTTCTCTCTTTCACTCCTGCGACCGCGACGAGCTGGCCGCCGAACTCTCCCGTCTCTCCCTTTTAAAAGGCGTGACTTCCGACGTGCTCGTGCAGGTCAATATCGGCCGGGAGGCGACCAAAGGCGGGTATGCGCCCGACCGGGCGTACGAGAGCTTTCTGCGCCTCAAAGAGACGAAAGGTCTGCGCGTGCGCGGCTTTATGGCCATGCTCCCCGCTTCAAACGACGAAGGCCTCCTCGCTTCGCTCGCCGACGAAATGCGCGCCCTCTACGAACGCGCGAAAAAAGAGGACGCGGCGGTCGTTCACCTCTCGATGGGCATGAGCGGCGACTACTCGCTTTGCATCGCTCACGGCAGCAATATGATCCGCGTCGGCTCGACCATCTTCGGCAAACGCGATTACAGCCCTTTAAAGGGACTCTGACAAGCGAACAAACGTTCGCTTGTATAAAGAGACGGGGAGAAGAAAAACGCGCGGCTTACGCGAAATGAGAGGGCGTTTGCGCGAACGGGGCGAAAAACGGGAGATGTAAACAAAAGTTTACGGGAGGTAAAGCGGCGTTTGCTGACAAAGAACGCCCAAAGGGGTATACTGGTCGTAAAACGGTCCGACGCAAAAGGGCGGGCGGGAAAAGGAGCGATTCATGCAGTTTTATCGGAAATTGAGCGAACTCAGAAAGGCGGCGGGGCTGTCTCAGGAGCAGCTCGCGGAGAAAGCGGGAGTATCCAGGCAGACAATCTTTAAGTGGGAATCGGGGCTGGCGTCCCCGTCGATGGAAAATATCCTCGTTCTCAGCCGGCTCTTTGGCGTATCGGCGGACGAACTGATCGGAAACGAGGCGCAGACTTCGTCCAAACCGGAGGAAGACAAAGGAGCGGCGGTTTTTCTTCGCGGCTTTCGTTTCGAGTATAAGAGCAAAAAGACGTTGTTCGGGCTGCCGCTCGTGCACGTTCATCTCGGGTTCGGGCTCTGCAAAGCGAAGGGAATCATCGCCGTGGGCAATCTTTCCTGCGGTCTGATCTCGGTGGGGATCCTCTCTTTGGGGCTGTTGTCGTTCGGCGCTTTGGCGCTGGGGCTTCTGGCCGTCGCGGGGCTGGCGGCGGGCGGACTCGCGATCGGGGGAGCCGCTTTGGGCGCGTTTGCCGTCGGCGGAGTCGCCGTGGGGATCATAGCGATCGGCGGGGCGGCGGTCGGCGTCTATTCGCTGGGCGGGGCGGCGGTTGCGTCGAGGATCGCCGCGACCTCCGCGGAAGGCTTCGCCCGCGCGCCGCTCGTCGTGTCGGGAACGGCGCCGAAGGGTTCGTATACCCGGTTGGTCTCCGATTTCGAGTCTTTGCGGATCGCGGCGGGGGAATTGTTTTCCTATGTGCCCCGCTGGATCCTGGACTTTCTCGGTTCCGTGCTCTGAGGGCGCGAAAAGAAGGATTTTTCGCCGAAAATTGCGCGATTCCCGTCAAATGATACGTATGTTTCGTAAAACGCAACTCAAATGCGCTTGAAATTGCGGGAAGTTCCGGGTATAATAGAGCCATCTCAACGAAGGCAAAGGAGCGGCAGAAAATGAGTTTCGGAAACAACGTGTTTTATTATCGCAAAAAATTCGGGATTACGCAGGAGGCGCTGGCGGAAAAATTAGACGTGACGCGGCAGACTGTGTCGCGGTGGGAGACGGACAACGCGTTTCCCGATATGGAAAAACTGCTGGTTTTGTGCGATCTGTTCGAGTGCGATATGGAAATATTGGTGCGGGGCGACGCGGAGGAAGAAAATTCCCGCAGCCGCAAAGCCGATCTCGAAGCCTACGACCGGCACATGAACGGATATACGGCGCAGATCACGGCGGGAGTGGTATTGATCCTTCTCGGCGTGACGGCGATGCTGTTTTTGTACGCGGCGGGCGTGAAGGAAGTAGCCGCGCTGGTGACGCTGCTTTCCTGTATCACCGTGGCGGTGGCGATCTTCGTCGCGGGCGGCGTGGCGCACGCCAATTTTATGCGCGAGAATCCGCAGATGACTCCCTACCCCGAGGAGAAAGCGCGCGCCTTTCGCCGCAAAATGCCCTATTTTATCGCCGGAGCCGTCGCGCTCATTCTCTTAGGCATCATTGCGATCGTGGCGATGACCTATCAGGACGGCTACGCGCCGAAGGGCTTCACCGCGGAGGAATGGGAGTACTTCGCGGGCGGCGTATTCCTCGGCGCGGTCACCGTCGGCACGGGCTTGTGCGTCTATGCGGGCATGCAGTGGGAAAAATACGAAGTGAAAAACTATAACAAGGAATGTCGGCGGGAGGGGTACGCAAAGGAAGAACAGCCGGAAAATCAGTCGCGGGAAAGCAGGGCCGAACGTATCTCGGGCGCCGTTTGCGGCGCAATCATGCTCACGGCGACCGCGATTTATCTGCCGCTCGGCTTTATATGGAATTTTTGGCACCCCGGCTGGGTGGTCTTTCCCGTGGGCGGAATCCTCTGCGCCGTCGTTTCCACGATCGCGCGCGGAATCCACGGCGATAAATGAGCGAGCAGGGAATAAGAACCCCGCTGCCGGTGAGTCCGGCGGCGGGGTTTTACGTGAAAATACAATGAAAAAAGACGAAGAACTCCGGGAAAGAAACGCACGGGGTTGACAAAGAAAAAAGAGTGTGATACAATAAACCCGAATACAGCACGCGCGTGCTGTATTTCCATAGTATGGGGCATACTATGGAAAACAACCTGTCCGGCGTTCCGCCGGAAGCCTCCGCAAAGGTAAGAAAATGAAAAAAGAAGCAAGACCGGACCGAAAAAACAAGAAAATAAAGAAAATTGCCGTCGCTCTCGCCTGCGCGGTGTTTTTCGTATCCAGCGTGCTCGCCGGTTTACAATTCGGCGTTATTTATACCGATCATGCCTGGAAGCACTGGTATGCCGGTTACGAAAAACAGGATATTTCCGCCCTGCTCGACAAAGAGACGCTGTCGAGCGGGGATTACGCGCTTTTATACGCGCAGACGGGCCTCACCCGCATCGGCGTGGACGGGCTTTTGCAAGCGGGCGACAAAGGGCGGATTCTCGCGATTCAGGATTTCTATTTTAAAAAGCACACCGTCTCCTGCGACCGCTTCAATCCCTTCACTTATCTCGAAACGGTCGAGGCGCACGCGCCCATCGCGCTCCTCGAAGACGGGGACATCATCGTTTCGGCGACCACCCACGTCTCCGGCTGGCGGCTCGGGCACGCGGCGCTCGTCGTGGACGGGAAGTACGGAAGAATCGCGGAGGCGCTCGGCCCCGGCGACGTGAGCAAGATCAACTCCGTCACCACTTTTACCAATCTCGCCGATTTCATGATCCTGCGCCCGAAGTTCGACCGGCAGTTCCGCGCCGACGTGGCCGCCTACGCGAAACAGAACATGATGGGCGCGCAGTACAATTTCTCCGTCGGAATCCTCACGAGAAAATACAACGCCAAAGCCTTCACCCGCACGCAGTGCGCCCATCTCGTCTGGTACGCCTATAAAAAATTCGGCGTCGACCTCGATTCCAACGGCGGACTGGTGGTCACGCCCCCCGAGATCGCTCATTCGCCCTATGTGGAGCTCGTGCAGGTCTTTGGTTTCGATCCCGTCGCGCTCTGGTCGGACGCTTCCGGCGCGTCGTGAACACAAACGGCCCCGTTTCGGCGTCTGTAATCGATTACATGCGGTGAAACGACGTATATAAAAAGGAGACGGAAAGCCGTCTCCTTTTTTTGTTGAAAGCGTTTCTTTTGGTTATAAAAGATCGCCGTATTTTTTCACATAAAGTTTTTTGGCGAGCGTGACGGCGAGCATATACCCGGCGAGGATCCCCGCCAGCCACAGCAGCCACACGGGCGGCAGGGGCGCGAAGCCGAGGAACGCGCCGACGGGCGTGAAGGGAACGACGGTCGCCGCGAGACAGCCCGCGAGCCCGGAAAGAGTCACCGAAGCGGAAGCGCGGCTCTGGATAAAGGGTATCTTCGGCGTGCGGATCATGTGTATGGCGAGCGCCTGCGTCCACATGGAGACGATGAACCAGCCCGATTGAAAGAGCGCCGCGAACTGTTCTTTAAGCGCGGGATCGCCGAGACTGCGGAAGCCCGCGCCGCCGAGCGCCGTCGGGCAGACGATGAAATAGAGCGCCGCGAAACAGAGGATATCGAACACCGAACTCACCGGTCCGATAAAGAGCATGAATTTTCCCGTCGAGGAGGCGTCCCATTTCTTCGGCCGGAGCAGAAATTCCTTATCCGCGTTGTCCCAGGGGATCGCCGTGCAAGTGAGGTCGTAGAGGAGATTGAGAAAGAGGAGCTGCAAGGATTCCATCGGCAGGAAGGGCAGGAACGCGCTCGCCGCGAGCACGGAAAACATGTTTCCGAAATTGGACGAGGCGGTCATTTTGATGTATTTGACCATATTGGCGTAGACTTTGCGCCCCTCGATGATGCCCGTTTCGAGGACCATGAGGTCCTTTTCGAGCAGCACCACGTCCGCCGCTTCCTTCGCGATGTCCGCGCCGCTGTCCACGGAGATCCCCACGTCCGCGGCGCGCATCGCCTCCGCGTCGTTGATGCCGTCCCCTAAAAAACCCACCGAGTGACCGCCCGCGCGCAGCGCCGTGACGATGCGCGCTTTCTGCGCGGGCGTGAGTTTGGCGAACACGCTCGTTTTCTCCGCCCGGGCGGTGAGCTCTTCGTCGGTCAGTTTATCGACGTCGCTGCCCAAAAGGACGTGATCGGCGGAAAGCCCCACCTGTTTGCATACCCGCCGGGCCACGCGGTCGTTGTCGCCCGTGAGAATCTTAGTCGTGACGCCGTATTCTTTGAGCGCGGCGATCGCGCCCTTTGTGCTTTCCTTCGGCGGATCGAGGAAGGCGAGATAACCCATCAGCACCATTTCCGTCTCGTCCGCCGGAGAGCATTTCTCCGCGGGCGCGGGATTGTCCTTGCGCGCGAGCACGAGCACGCGCAGTCCCTCGTCGTTGAGCGCGTCGATGCGTGCGAGAATTTCTTTTCTCAAAGCGGGATCGAGCGGCCGCACTTCGCCGTCGTATTCCGCGTACGCGCATACGTCGAGCATTTCCTCCGCCGCGCCTTTGGTGACGAGCTGCGTCCTGCCCGATTTGCCGTCCCGCACGACGACGCTCAAACGCCGGCGCTCGAAGTCGAAGGGGATCTCGTCCGTCTTGGCGTACCGCTCTTCCAGGCCGCAGAGCTCGGGCGCGGATTCCGCCTCCGCACGCGCTCTTTCGATGACCGCGAGATCGATGCGGCTTCTCAGTCCCGTCTGATAGTACGCGTTCAAAAACGCATAGCGGAGCACGCGCGCGTTTTCTTTGCCCCGCACGTCGAGATGGTATTCGAGAATGATCTCGTCCTGCGTCAGCGTACCCGTCTTGTCCGTGCAGAGAATATCGATACAGCCGAGATTCTGTATAGAATCGAGATTTTTTACTACCGTTTTCTTTTTCGCCATCGCCACCGCGCCTTTGGCGAGGCAGGTGGTGACGATGACGGGCAGCATCTCGGGCGTTAACCCTACGGCGACCGAGACGGCGAAGAGGAACGCGTGCAGCCAGTCGCCTTTGGTAAAGCCGTTGACGAGCAGGACGATAGGCACCATAACGCCCATGAATCGCAGCAGGACGCGGGAAACGGAGCTGACGCCCTTTTCGAAGGAGGTGGGCTTCCGTTTGCCCTGGGAGAGTTTTTTCGCCGTGCGGCCGAGCACGGTGTTGTCCCCGACCGCGACGGCCACGCACGTCGCGCTGCCCGATACGACGGCGCTGCCCGCGAAGGCGAGGGTGGGGTATTCGGGGAGGGTATCGTATTCCCCTTCGGGAAGGAGCGCGCGTTTTTCGACCGGTTCGCTTTCGCCCGTCAGCGCCGATTGATTGACGAAGAGGTCTTTGGCGGAAAGAATGCGAAGATCGGCGGGCACCACGTCGCCGGCGGAGAGAATGACGATGTCCCCGACGACGATCTCTTCGATGGGAAGCTCCGCCGTGCCTTCGTTTTTGCGCAGGACTTCCGCTTTCGTTTTGATGAGTTCGGAGAGCCCGGCGGCGGCTTTGCCCGAACGCGTTTCCTGCACGAAGCGCAGCACGCCCGAGATCATCACCATCACGAAGACGATGACGGCGGCGGCCGGATTTTTGTCTCCCTTGGGCGCGAACACGACGTCGGTGAACAGAGAGAGTATGCCCAGCGCCGTTAAAATCGCGGAGAAGGGATTGACGAAGGCGTTTAAAATGCGTTTGAGAAGACCGGAGCTTTTGCCCTCCGTCGTCTGGTTTTTGCCGTAGCAGCTGCGGGACGCGTTGACGAGAAATTCGCTGAGCCCCGCCCCCGAAGAATCGAGTTTATCCAAAGTTTCGGCGGGGGAGAGTCTGCCGAGTTCTTTCACCCGCGCCTCTTCTCTGGCCGTACGTTCCGCTTCGAGAGCGGCGAGTTTTTTGTTTTTGTTGGTTATCATCGGTCTGTACCTCCTTAGAAATGATAAAGGAGAAACGGGCCGCGCCGCGGTTCAGGCGTGCGAAAAAGGAGGCAAAGCGGGAGTTGTTGTGTCCGGCTTCGCCGTCGGGCTTTTCGGTCGTTTGGATAAACCGTCCGGATCGGGCGCGGAGCCGCTTCTACTGTCGGACTGCATTTTTTTCTACCTCCTTGTCGTTTATATTTTCCGTCACTGTATTTCAACGCGTAAAACGCGGGATTGTCAAAGTCCGAGAGGTTCAAAAGGGCATAAAAAACCGCCGCGCGCAAAAGATGCGGCGGCGGAAAAATACCGAAGTCCGAACAGCCCCGCGAAGAAGGGGCAATTTCCAAAAAGGAAACTACGCCCCCAAATCCGCATGGCAAACCGGACGCCGTTTTTTCCGCGCCGTATTCGATTCCAACCGCGATCGACTGCCGTCCATAGCCATGCCCTCCCTTTGAAAATTACCGGAAATTTTCTTTCCTTACCTCATTATAAGCCCTCGATCGGAATTTGTCAACCCTTCTTAGACAAATTTCAGCGAAAAAGAAAAAGACGCTTGCAATTTCCGGCGCGGTGTGGTATGATTTACATAAAACAGCCTGGGAGAGAAAGCGATGAAGGAAGGGTATACGATGATCACGGGGGCGTGCGGCGGGTTGGGCGGGGCGTTCGTGCGCCTGGCCGTGCGGAAGGGCGACGATCTCATTCTCACCGGCCGGCAGGAGGGGCGGCTGAGGATTTTGAAAGAAAAAATCCTCGCGGATCACGCGGGGCTGGACGTGCGGATTTTCGCCGCAGATTTATCGGACGAGGGGAGCAGGGAAGCGATGATGAAAAAAATCCTCGACGCGCGCCTGAAAATCAAGCGGCTCGTCAACGTCGCCGGCGCGGATATCCAAAAGCCGTTTGAGGAGTACGCGCAGGAGAAGATCGCCTTCCAGTGCCGCGTCAATTTCGAGGCCGCGGCGGCGCTCTGCCGGTTCGCGATCGGCGCGCGGGCCGAGGAGCTTGAAATCGTCAATATTTCCAGCGTCTCGGGGATTTATCCGATGCCCTATTTCGCCCTATACAGCGCGGCGAAGGGCGCTCTCACCTCTTTTTCCCTCGCCTTGCGGGAGGAGATGAAGGGCAAGGGGGTGAACGTGACGGCGGTGCTGCCAGGCGCCATGCCCACCCGCGACGACGTCAAAGAACAGATTAAGGGGCAGGGGCTTTGGGGAAAACTCGCGGCGAAAACGCCCGAATACGTCGCCGGGCGGAGTTTGAAAGCCGTCGCCAAAAACAAGCGGAAAGTCATTCCGGGGTTTTGGAACAACGTCATGAATATTTTCACCCGCTGCGTGCCGATGCCTTTAAAACTGCGATTCATCGCGCGGCGGTGGAGCAAGATTTCCAAAGACGCGTTTTAAACGGTACGGCAATTTTTTTCGGACGCTAAAATTCCGCCGGCTATTGACAGCGTACGGGGATTGTGATATAATTTACGGGAGAGCGTCGTACGGGCGAACGGGCGGAATATCGGGGAGTATATGATTTACGAAATAGCGGACTTGCGCGTCGACATCAGAAATCGCTGCGCATTCACGAAAAAATTTTGCGCGGAGTACTTGTCGGAGCGACAAGCTCCGCCGTATGATTTAACGGCGGAGGCCACCGCGGCGGCCTTTGCGGAAGAAAAGAAAGCCTCGCCCGGGTATTCGGACGGGTATATAGAGAACATCTGTATTTACAGAAATATTTGCTCGGCCATGCCTTTGTTCGACCGGTTTCTTTTACACGCCGCCGTGCTCGATTACGAGGGCGGGGGCTACGCCTTTCTCGGTCGGAGCGGCGCGGGCAAATCCACGCATACGGGGCTGTGGCTGCGCTGGCTGCCGGGCGCGAAAATCATCAACGGCGACAAGCCGATCGTGCGGCGGCAGGGGGACGTTTTTTACGCCTACGGCACGCCCTGGATGGGCAAGGAAGGCCGGGGAGAGAAGGGAAAGACGCCCTTAAAAGCGCTTTGTTTCGTGGAAAAGGCGCCCGAAAACTCCATCGTACGGCTGACGGCGAGGGAGGTTGTGGCGAGGCTGTTTACGCAGCTGCTTCTGCCCGAGGACGAAGAGAACGCGGCCAAAACGCTGGAACTTGCGGACGCGCTCGTGAGCGGCGTGCCCGGATACCTGCTCCGTTGCACGATTTCGGAAGAGGCGGTGAAAACGGCGTTCGAGGGAATGACGGGGAAAAAATACGTCCGCAAAACGGATGGAACTTCAAGAGAGGGAGAAGAGAAATGAAGATCAAAAAAGGGTTCGTCGTGCGCAAGGTCGGAGGCGAAAACATCGTGGTGCCGGTAGGGGCGATGAGCAAGACCTTTCACGGCATGATCAAGCTCAACGAGACGGGGAATTTCCTTTGGGAGTTTTTTCTCCGCGAACACAGCGAAGAGGAAGCGGTGGCCGCGCTCCTGGAAGAGTACGAAGTGAGCGAGGAAGACGCGAGAAAGGACGTGGAAAAGTTCGCGGGGATCCTGCGCGGCAACGCGTTCGCCGAATGAGCTTTTTCGGGGACGCGGAAAAATGCTGACGGAAGAAAAACTCAAAATCGAAGAGGTGCTGAACCGCGAAGGAATATACGTAGGCCCCACGGCAGGGGTGAGTATGCTGCCCATGCTCAAAACCGGGCGGGACAGCGTCGTGATCCGACCGCCTTCGGCGCGGCTTCAACCGCTGGATGTGGCTCTTTACAAGCGCGGCGGCGATTACGTGTTACACCGCGTGATCGCCGTGCTCGAAAACGGCTATCTCATTCGCGGCGACAACTGTTTATCCGACGAGCGGGTGGCGGAAGAGGATATTCTCGGCGTGTTGACGGAATTTTTCCGCGGCGGAAAACACGTGCTCTGCACGGACAAAAAGTATCTGCGTTATGCGAAGCGGCGGGTGAGATTTTATCCCGTGCGTCGATTGTTCGGCCGGGCAAAGGCGCGGCTCAAAGGGGTTTTGAAAAGGCTTCTACAACGGGACGGCGGCTCTGCGCGGCGTGGAAATTAACGATCGGAAAACGGGGGCGGAGAAGATGAAAAAAACGGACGGTAAAATGAGTGCGAAAGGAAAAGCGTGGCTCGGCAGGGAACTTCGTCCCTTTCGGCCGTTCGTTCTTTTTCTGACCGCGCTGACCGTTCTGGCGACCTTGCTTTCGCTCGCGTTCGCGTATCTTACCCGTTATCTCGTCAACGGCGCGTCGGACAAGGATTTGAAGCGGCTCGTTCTCTTTTCCTCCCTGCTCGTCGCTTTGCTGTTCTCGCGGATTCTCTTGCAGACGGCGGTCAACTATCTCTCCGAACAAGGCCGGGCGAAAATTGCCGTGGGACTGCGCCAGAAGTTGTTTTTAAAGGTACTGCGCGGGGATTACGAGCGTCTGGAAAAGTATCACAGCGGCGATCTTCTCAACCGGCTCACCTCCGACGTGGCGGAAGTCGCCTCGGATACGATCAGTATTCTGCCCGCCGCGGCGGGTATGATCGTACAGTGCGTCGGCGCGGTCACCGCGCTTTTGACGCTCGATCCGCTCTTTACGGCGATCTTTGTCGCCGGCGGGCTGGCCGTGAGCGGACTCACGGCTCTTTTTCGGCGCAGAATGAAGCGTTATCACAAGGAATTATTGGAAGCGGACGGGAAGAGCCGCTCGTTCATGCAGGAAAGCGTCGTTTCCTCCCTCACCTTGAAGGCGTACGGCGCGGAAGAGCGTACGGCGGAAAAATCGCGGGAGATCCTCGACGGATATTACCGCAAAAGAATGAGGCAAAATAAGCTGCGCGTCGGTATGGGCGGATTATTTTCCCTGCTGAGCAACGTCGGATTCATCTTCGCCGTCATCTGGTGCGGCGTGGGGATTATGCGCGGCACGACGGACTACGGCTCGATCCTCTCGATCATTCTTTTGCTCGGGCAGCTGCAGCAGCCGTTCGCGGCGTTTTCTGCCGTTCTGCCCGTCTGTTACGCGCGGGCGGCAAGCGGAGAACGACTTTGCGAGCTCGACGAGATGCCCGCCGAGCAAGAGACGCTTGCGGATACGGCGGACGTTTACGCTTCTCTCAAAAGCCTGAAAGCGGAAGACGTCATTTTCGATTACGACGGGCGGGAACGGCTCTTTGCCGGCGCGTCCGCGGAAATAGAAAAGGGCGAGATCGTCTGCATCACGGGCGGTTCGGGTTCGGGAAAAAGCACGCTTTTCAAATTGCTTTTAAGCGTGTATACGCCGCAAAGCGGAGGTCTTTCTCTCGTCTGCGCGAGGCGAAACGGCGGGAAAGAAGAAACGTATACGCGGCCTTTGACGGCGCGGGAACGGGGATTATTCGCCTACGTGCCGCAGGGGAATTTCCTGTTTTCCGGTTCGATCAAAGAGAATCTGCTCTTTTTCGCGCCGGAAGCGGAGAGGGAAAAGCAGGACGAAAAGATTTCGGCGGCCTTGAAAACCGCCTGCGCGGAGTTTGTCTTCGAATTGCCGGAAGGTCTTGAAACGCCGCTGCGGGAGCGGGGCGGCGGGCTGTCGGAGGGACAGCTGCAACGGCTCGCCGTGGCGCGGGCGCTGCTTTCGGAGCGGCCGATTCTGCTGCTCGACGAGGCGACTTCCGCCCTCGACGGGGAAACGGAAAAACGGCTGCTCGAAAATATCCGCGGCGAGGCGGGCAAGACCTGTCTCATCGTCACCCACCGCCCCGCCGCGCTCGAAATCGCCGATCAGGTGCTGCGCGTGCAGAACGGCAGGATCGAGACCGTCTGATTTTCTATAAAGGGGGCAGAGAAGTGGAAAAAGAAGAATTTTTGCGCGCGGCGGAATATTTTATAAAGCTGGTACGCTGGGGGATCGACGGGGAGCGGCAGAACAGGGAAGCCGCGCCCGAAAAACCGGAAGGGGTGGCTTGGGAACATATTTTCCGGCTCTCCGAGCGCCATTCCCTTTCCGCCGTCACCTGGCGGGCGGTGGAAAAGTGCCGGGAAAAACCGCCGCGCGAACTGCTCGAAAAATGGGAACATGCCTACCGTGTCTGCGTTCACGCGGATATTTTGCAGGGGTTCGCCTGGGAAGAGATTCAAGCCGATTTTTCCGAACACGGCCTTAAAATTTTGCCGTTGAAAGGGCTGAATCTCAAAAAACTCTATCCCGAATCGGCGCTCCGGCTCATGGGGGATCTGGATATTCTCTATGAAAAAGACCGCTTCGCCGAAGTCAAAGCGGAGTTGGAAAAGCTGGGATATACCTACCGCAAAGAGAGCGCGGGGAGCAATCACCAGGTGTTCGAGCGCGCGCCCGTCACGCACGTGGAAATGCACCGGGGATTATTGCCCGCCGTTTCGCCCTTTCTCGAATATTACGAAAACGTCTGGGAGCGCGCTTTGGCGACCGATTCGCCCTGCGTCTTTCGCTTTTCCCGCGAGGACGAGTACATATTCCTGCTCATTCACGGCTATAAGCATTTCTCCCGCGCCGGCAGCGGCGTGCGGACGGTGGCGGATTTCTATCTCTTTTCTAAAACGTACGGAGGCGAACTCGACCGGGAACAGATCGCGCGGGAGCTTGCGGCGGCGGAACGCGCGGCGGAGAAAAACGGACTTTTGGGCGAGCCGCTGAAAAACTACGAGCAGGAACTCGTCCGCCAGGTGGAAAATTGGTTCGCGGGCGACGGCGTCGTTATCGACGAAACGGGCGCGGTCATTCTTTCCGACGGCGTGTACGGGACGGCGGAAAAAATGTGGCGGAAAGAGAGCGAACAACAGGGACGGGGCAAATACCTCTTCCGGCGCTTGTTTCCCTCTTTTAAAACGATGAAAGAAATGTTCCCGCGCCTACAAAAACTGCCTTTCCTGCTCCCCGTTTATTATCTGAGAAGGCTTTTCAAAGCCCTCTTTTTCAGGCGCAAAGCGGTGGCGCGGGAATATCGCTTCGTCAAAGAGGAAGCGAAACGGGATAAAAACAGGAAACGGGACGAGGAGGCTGGAGAAAATCAATAAAAAGAATGGGAGACGAGCGGCGGCTGGGCGGCCGGAAGGTTATTTTTTCAGTTGCGAGGGGGCGCGCCCCGACCATTTTTTGAAGCCGGCGCTGAAATAGTTCTGATTGGAAAACCCGAGCGAGAGCGCGGTTTCCTTGACGCTCATGCCGCCGGAAAGCAGTTCGGCGGCTTTTTGCATGCGCAGGGCGTTGTAACAGGCGATCGCCCCGCGGCCGGAATAGCGGCGCACCGTCTTTTCGAGCGCGGGCACGCTCATATTGCACAGCTGTGCCAGGCGGCCGGCGGTGAGCGATTCGCCCAGTCTGCTTGTCATGACGGAGAGGATCCGGCTGTAATTTTCCGCGCTTCTGCCGGCGTATTCCGAGCGCACGGCGGCGCTCTCCGAAAGCACGGACAACAAAAAGAGTTCGAGCCGCTTGACGACGGCGGAGGCGTGCGCTTCCATGCCCTCCCGCACCCGTTCGACGTTGTTGTTTTCGAGCACGAACGCTTGCTCGGCGGCGCGGTAGATACGCAGAATCTCCGCGATCCGTTCGGGCGAAAGCTCATAGACGCTCTGCGCAAGCTCGGGAAAGGTCTCGGCGCGGAAGGAAAAGATCACCGTCTGCGGCTCCGTGCCGCAGTCCGACCAGATCGTATGAAATTCGCCCGGGCGGTGGAGGATCATCTGCCCCGCGGAAAGGACGTAGACGTTTTTATCGGCCGTGACGCCGACTTTGCCGCTCGTCACGCAGACCGCTTCCGCAAAATCGTGGCTTTCCCCTTTGAAAGAATAACTGCTCGAAAAGACGCGGTGGGAAAAGGTGAAGAGAGACGTAATGCCGAGCGCGTTTTTTACGGGACATTCCCGATAGAGATTCGCTTCCATAAAGCTCCTTTGAAAATTATCAGATTTTATAGATATATGATAAAAAAACGTATAGAAATGCGTTATTTTATATGCTATAATTATAACAGATCGAAAGTCGAAAGTCAATAAGAGGTGAAAAAAATTATGAAAACGACACTTGTGGTAATGGCGGCAGGCATGGGAAGCCGGTTCGGCGGCCTGAAACAGGCGGAGCCCGTGACGGCGGACGGGAAAGGAATCCTGGATTTTTCCGTGTACGACGCGAAAGCGGCGGGATTCGAAAAAGCGGTGTTCATCGTGCGCGAGGATATGGAAGAGGATTTCAAACGCCTCGTCGGCGACCGCATCGCGAAGACGATCGACGTCGAATACGTTTTGCAGGATAGGAAAGACCTCCCCGCGGGCCGGACGAAACCGTTCGGTACGGCGCACGCGATCCTGTGCTGCGCAAACGCCGTCAAGGAGCCGTTCGCGATCATCAACGCCGACGACTATTACGGACACAACGCGTTCTTCGATATGCAAAAGCACCTGGCGAACGCGAAAAACGGGGAGTACGCGATGACGGCGTACCTGCTCGAAAATACGCTCAGCAAAAACGGCACGGTGTCCCGCGGCGTCTGCGAGACGGAGAACGGATACCTCAAAAAAGTGACCGAGATCACGAAAATCGCGCCCGACGGCAGCTGCGAACTCGGCGGCAAGCGCGCGGTTCTGCCCGGCGATACGCCCGTGTCGATGAATCTCTGGGGGCTTACGCCGGACATTTTCGGGATTCTCAAAGAGGAATACGCAGTCTTTTTAAAGACGGCGAATCTCCAAAAGGACGAGTTTTTCATTCCCAGCGTCATCTCCAAAGCGGTCGACGAGGGAAAGGCGTCCGTGCGCGTGTTCAGGAACGCGGACAAATGGTACGGCATCACCTACCGCGAGGACCTCGCGGAGGTCAAGGAAGCGATCGGAGGGTACGTAAATGACGGATTATACGAAGGCTTATAAAGGGGCGGCGGAGAGGTTCGCCTTGCGCGGCGAAGTGACGGACATCTGTCCGTACGGCGAGGGGCATATCAATCTCACCCTTTTAGTCACGACGACGGAAAAAAGATATATCATGCAAAAAATGAATACGCGCGTATTCACCGATCCCGACAGTCTGATGCGGAACATCTGCGGCGTCACCGAGCATCTGAAAGCGCGCGGCATCGAGACGCTCAACGTCGTGCCGACCAGGACCGGCGCGCCCTTTTTGAAGGGCGAGGACTGTTACCGCGTTTACGATTTCATCGAAAACACGATCACCTATCAGAAAGTGACGGACGAAAAGGTGTTTTATAATTCGGGCAAGGCGTTCGGCGAATTTCAGAACTATCTCGCCGCGTTCGACGCTTCCCTTTTGACGGAGACGATCCCTCATTTCCACGACACGCCCAAGCGGTTCCGCGATTTCCAGGCGGCGCTTAAAGCGGACAAATTCGGCCGCGCGAAGGAGTGTCAAAAGGAGATCGACTTCCTGCTCGCCCGCAGGGACACCTACGGGAAGGCGGTGGAGGGGCTTGCGGACGGCTCTTTGCCCCTGCGCGTGACGCACAACGACACCAAACTCAACAATATCCTCATGGACGCGGAGACGAACGAGGCGCGCGCGGTCATCGATCTCGACACGATCATGCCCGGATCCATGCTCTACGATTTCGGGGACTCCATTCGCTTCGGCGCGTCTACCGCCGCCGAGGACGAACAGGACCTCGACAAAGTGCATTTCGACGTCGGGCTGTTCCGGGCGTACGCCGAAGGTTACTGCGGCGCGGTCAAAGACAGCATCACCGCGAAAGAGTGCGAACTGCTCCCGTACGGCGCTTATCTGATGACGGTGGAGTGCGGTATGCGGTTTCTCACCGACTATCTCTCGGGCGACACCTACTTCGCGACCAAATACCCCGGCCACAACCTCGTGCGCTGTCGCACCCAGCTCCGGCTTGCGGAAGAAATGGAAAAGAATTTCGCGGAACTGGGAACCATCGTCCGCGAAGCCGTAAAATAAAATAACGCCCGCCGGAACTTCCGGCGGGCGCTTTTTATGAATTTATATCTCATTTTCTAAACCGAGTAAGTAATCGGCGCTTACGTTGAAAGCCTTACAAATCAGGTATATACTTTCTGCGTTCGGCTGTATTTTTCCCGCCGTCCAATCGGATACGCTCATTGCGGAAATACCGGCTTTTTCTGCAAACTTGCTTTTGCTCAATCCCGTTTCTTTTATAAATTCATTTAATCGACTTGCAAATAAATTTTCCATATTTAAATTGTAAGATAAAACTTACAAAAATTCATCAAACTATATAAGTATTTTAGTTGGGTTAGTGATAGAAGTTCATCATGATTTATTCAAAGAGAAATATTTACATGGAAGAGAAAGAACAAAGAACAGTGTTGCTGCGGGAATTTTAAGAGGTATTATATCAAAGGAGCAGGGAAAGGAGATACCGATGCTGCCGACATTTAAAGTAAATCATACAACAAAATTAGCGATCTCTGCCAATTAAAACATCGAGCGTTATTTCTAGATAGTCGGCAAGCTCAATTAAAGAAAAGATATGGGGATCGGCGCCGTTTTTCCAGTCGACAAAATGGGAAGATTTGATGCGTGTTTCCTGATTGATTCTATTCCGCGAAATTCCTTTTTTCTCTATGAGTACTCTCAAATGTTCATAAAACGGCGGACATTCTTTCGGTTGAAAATCTATGACGGTTTCGGAACGTCCTACAAGAAAATCAAGAGAACAATGAAAATAATTTGCGACTTTCAATATTTGGGAAAGGCGCATATATTTTGCGTTACGTTTCCATCTCCCCACTGTACTTACGTTTACTCCTATCGCTTGGGCAAAAGTTTTGTTGGAAATATTTTTCTCTGTTAATAATTCGGTGATTCTTGTACCGATCTTTAATTCCGTCTCCATGATCATCTCCTTGAAATTATTATAGTAGGAATGTGCCCTAAAATGCTTGACATTTGCACATTCCTACGTATATAATATAATAAAGGCACATTCCTACGTGTCTAAAAATTATTTTGGAGATTATAAGCAATGGAAAATCAGGAACAAAAGAAGAAAGAGTGTCGTCGGTGCGGGAATTTTGACAGGTACTATACGAAAGGATTGCGGCATTACGAGAAAACGGAATGCGGATTTTGCAGGGAGCAACATAAAATTGTAGACCAACAGGAGTACTGCGATTGTTGGCGAACGAACGGACGAAAACATTTTGTCATAGAGCGGCTCGCGGCAAAGAAATTGAATGAACTCCTCATGGAAATTTCCGCGCTCCGACAGATCATTGAGGAGAATGAAGAGGAGAACAAATACTGATCATGAAAAAGAACTGTCAGAACTGCCGATATTATCGGGCTTTCTATACGAAAGCGTATATTTCCTTTTATAAAGAAGAAGCAGGTTTTTGTTCCGTCCGGCAACAAGCCGTGAGCAAGGACAAAACCTGCAAATCCTATTCCTATCGCAGACCTGCGAACCAAACGGTTTCTATCGAGCATATCGACGAGGTAATCAAAGAGATCGAAGAGCTGAAAACGATTTACCGCGCCGATTAAAAAATCAGGAATCGGCGGGCAGGGTGCTCGCGGAACGCGAAAAGGAGTTCTTCTCGTTGCGGTACCGCATAGGCGTGGTATGCAGGCGCGCCTTAAAGAGCTTGAAAAAGGCGTTGGGCGCCATGCCCACAGCTTCCGCCACCGCCTGGACGGACAAAGAGGTTTGTTTGAGGAGCTTGCACGCTTCGCTGAACCGGAGATTCAAAAGGTATTCTCCGGGCGGGATCTCCATATATTTGCGAAACAAAACGGAAAAATAAGTACGGTTTAAAAAGAGCTTCTCGCAGACGTCGGTGATCGAGATGCCGTCGGGGTATTCGTTGTTCATGATGTCCACGGCGCGGTTGATCTGTTCGTTGGCGGAATAGGGACGGGCGGCGCTGCGGTTTTCGAGCAGGACGCCGAAAATTTCGTAAAACGCCGCCAAAATTTTCGGCTGCAAGGAACAGTCGAGTTTATTTTGCGTCTGGGAAAATTTCAGGCAGTCGTAAATGCGCTTGAAGGAGCGTTTCATCACCGGATCGGAAACGACGCGCACCGGCGACGACGGGGAAAGTCCGCTCTGCGTGAGCAGAATATCCGCATAAACGCCCGAAAAGGATACCCAATAATAACGGTAGGGATTGCCTTTTTTCGCGTAGTATTTGACGTGCGTGTCCTTCTGCAGCAGAAAAAGCGTGTTTTTGGCGAGCGGATAGGATTTTCCGCCGCATTCGAACGTGCCCTCGCCGTCGGTCACGTATTGCAGGATATGGCGGCTGTTGGCGGCAGATTCCCAGCTATGGCGGGTTTTCGCCTGCAAGCCCGCGTTATAAATCCACACGTCCACCGTCTCGAAAAATCGGTTATAGACAGTGATATTATTAAAGCGGCCGCCCTTTGTCAGGGCGGCCTTGTCGGTAGTATCCATTCTTCCTTCTCCCTTTGCGGACAGCATAGCACAAAAAGAAGATTTTGTCAAGGGCGCACGTCTGTCGGCGAAGGTTCAGCGCTCGCTTTTTTGCGCGAAAAGGAGGCAGCCCGCTTTTCGGTATTCTTCCGTTTTTTCGCGCAGTCGGGCTTCGCTCACGTCGAGTTTTGCCGCGAGGCAGGGCAGGCAGAGAAATTCGGCCGCGTTCCGCCGCACGAGCTTTTTATTCAGCCCCATTTCGTCGTAGGAGACGGGCGCGCCGCACTTTTTACAGGTCATTCTATTTTCATACGGTACACGGCGCAGGCGTGGGGCGCGAGGTTGGCGGAGAGGGTGCCGTTGACGGGACGATAGGTCTCGCCCGTATACACGTCCTTGCCGACGAGCGTTTTACCCTGCACGAAGGGTACGCCCACGTCGTCCGCGGGTACCCAAAGATTGGCGGGGTTGTCGGAGAGGTTGAAAAATCCCACGGCCAGATCGCCGTTCGCGAGCGCGCGGACAACGACGGGGAAATCGTCGCAGCCGCCGAATTTGATGATATAAGGGCGGTTACAGCGGGGATCCTGCTGAATGGCGATGAGTTCGGGATTGGTGAGGATCGCCTTCGTCTGTTCGTCCATACTACGGATATCACAGCCGATCATCAGCGGGGATTCGAGCAGGCACCAGGCCGCGAAATGGAGTTTATATTCGTCGTCCGTACAGCCTTTGAGTCCCACGTGGCCGCGGCCGTTCATGCCGACGATGAGCATATCCATATCGTTGAAACAGCCCTGTCCGCCGAAGGGGAGGATTTTATACTGCTGCACGATCAGGCTCTTCAAGGATTCCCAGGTGTCGAAAATATCGCCCGTCGAACGCCACATATTCGCGCCCGTCGTGCCGATCCATTCGTGGGTGTCGTCGATACCCCAGCTGCAACCGCTGAACAGGATATCCCGGCCGCAGTTCGCGAGCGCCAGCCCCATGCGGCGGTAGAGGAGCTTGCCTTCCGAGGTCGAGGGCTTGAAGCAGTAATCGTATTTGAGGAAATCGACGCCCCATTCCGCGAAGGAGGCCGCGTCGGTGAATTCGCGGTTATAGCTGGCGGGGTAGCCCGCGCAGGTCATGGTGCCGCAGCAGGAATACATGCCGAATTTGAGGCCTTTTTTATGTATATAATCGGCGACGTATTTCATGCCGTGCGGGAACTTGTCGGGATCGGGAACGAGTTTTCCGGCCTTGTCCCGCTCTTTAAGCGCCCAGCAGTCGTCGATGACGACGTATTCGTAGCCCGCGTCTTTGAGCCCCGATGCTACGAGCGCGTCCGCGGACGCGAGAATGAGTTCTTCGTTGATGTTCTCCGCAAAGGTGTTCCAGGTGTTCCAGCCCATCGGCGGCAAGTGTTTGATCATAGTTTTTTTCAGCCCTCTTTTCTCGATATTTTATACGGGCAGTATACCACAGCCGCAAAGAAAAAGCAATACCCTTTTGTCGCACAAAAGTGTAATTTTGTTCTATCCCGCCCACGGCTTCGCGCGCCGTCGCGTTTACGGGAGGTGCGGAAAAAAATATATTTTTTCCTGAAAAATTTTTCCAAAAGGTATTGACAAAGGTAAATTTGTGTGCTATACTCTGATCGCTAAAACGTTTTACTAAAACGATTTAACTGGAAGAAATACAAAGCGGGGGCAGAGAAATGAAAATTTACGTTGTGGGAAGTCTGAACATGGATCTGGTGATCAAAGCGCCGTTCCTGCCGGAGAACGGTATGACGATCAGCGGCGAGGGGTTCATGACGAATCCGGGCGGCAAGGGGGCGAACCAGGCGGCTGCGGTCGGGAAGCTGGGCGGCGAAGCGTATATGGTGGGATGCGTGGGCGAAGCGTTCGGCGACGAGCTTAAAGGGACGCTGAAAAAGTACGGCGTGCATACGGAATACATAGAAAAGAAAGAAGGGGTGTCGAGCGGAATCGCGGTGATCGTCGTCGTGGACGGAGACAACCGCATTATTCTCGACGCGGGAGCGAACGCGAAGGTGAGCGAGGCGCTCATCGACGAGGCGCTTACAGGCGCAAAGCCGGGGGACTATCTCGTTTCACAGCTCGAAATCGATCTTCGCACGGTGGAGTACGCTCTTAAAAAGGCGAAAGAAAAGGGCATGATCACCCTGCTCAATCCCGCGCCGGCGGCGAAGCTCGGCGAGGAGATCTTGAAAAACTGCGATTATTTCATACCCAACCAGTCGGAGGCGGAATTTTACACGGGCATTTATCCTTCGGACGAAGCTTCCGCGAAAAAATGCGCGGAGGCGCTGGCGGCGCGGGGAGTGAAAAACGTCGTCGTGACGATGGGCGCGGAAGGCTCGGCGTGCGTCGCGGACGGGAAGTATTACAAGGCGGACAGTTTCAAGGCGGAGGCGGTGGACACGACGGCGGCGGGGGATACCTACGTCGGCGCGTTGGCGACGCGGCTTTCGGAGGGCGCGGGGATCGAAGAGGCGATGACGTTCGCGAGCAAGGCGTCGTCGATCACGGTGACGAGGCGGGGGGCGCAGCAGTCGATTCCCGTGAGAAGCGAGGTGGAAAAACTGTGACGGACGAGAGGACGGGCAGGGAAGGAGGCGGGGCATGAAAGCGCAGAGCAAACGAATTACGATCAAGGACGTCGCCTCGAAAGCGGGCGTTTCCGCCGCCACCGTTTCCATCGTCTTAAACGGCAAGGGCGGGGCGGTGCCGGAGAGCACGAAGGAGCGGGTGCGCCGGGCGGTCTCCGAACTCAATTACAGCCCCGATTTTACGGCGCGGGCGATGGTGACGCGCAAGACGAACATCGTCGGCATCGTCATTCCCGACATCTCCAACGCCTTTTTCGCGGAAATGGTGCGGCGGATTCAGGTCGAGCTTGCCAAGTACGGCTACGACGTCATGCTCTGCAACAGCGAGGAGAAAACGGAAAACGATCTGAGGTATATCCGCCTTCTCGCCGGACGCAACGTCGACGCGCTCATTCTCACGATCAGCGCCGAATCGCTGGCGGCAGGCAATACGGAAAGACTGAAAAGCGCGCTCGCGGACACCCGCCTGCCCTGTCTCTTCCTCGACCGCTACTATCGGGGCGGGGAGCCGAAAGTGGTCGTCGACAACGTCGAAAGCAGCTATCTCGCGGCGAAATATCTCCTCGACTGCGGACATACGAGAATCGCCGCTTTAACCGGTCCCCTCGTACTCAACAGCAGCTACAACCGTTTGAAAGGGCTCAAAAAAGCGCTGGCGGAGCGGGGACTCGATCTCCCCGCCGGGTATATCTACGAGGGGAAATACGATTTCGAGTCGGGCGTTCGGGGGGGCGCAGAACTGATGAAGACGGACGCGACGGCCATTTTCGCGTTCAGCGATATGCAGGCCTACGGCGTTTATGAGAGCGCCAAACAGGCGGGCAGGCGGGTGCCGGACGACATTTCCGTGCTCGGGTTCGACGACACTTTCTATTCCGCCGTCCTCGAAACGCCGCTCACCACCATGCGCCAGCCCGTCAGGGAGATCGCCGAGGCGACCTGCCGCACGATCCTCGATCTCGTTGATAAAAAGCCTGTCGCCAAAGAGGTCCGGCTTCCCGCCGAGCTGATTATCCGCGACAGCGTGAAAAAGTTCTGACATTCATATACACATCATAAAACGAACGCGCCGGACGCGCGAAAACAAAAGGCACGTGCCTTTTGAGTAAGTTAAACCATAACTTACTCAAAAAAAACTTACTCGGCTATCGAAAAAAGGAGGAAAGGGAATGAAGGAGGAAGCGGCGCTCGCCCTGGGCGAGGGAACGGAATCGGAGCCGGAATCGAAGCGTAAAAAGCTGCGCAGGCGGTGGACTTCGAGCGATTGGGTGTTGTTTTGCATGGCCTCTTTGAGCGTGGTGTTTCTGGCCGTGTTCGCCTATGCGCCGCTGTATGGGCTGGTGCTGGCGTTCAAGGACGGAGACGGGTATTTCAACATCGCGCAGGCGATTAAGGAGGCGAAGTGGAACGGATTCGAGAATTTCGAGGCGTTCGTCGCCGATCCCGATTTTGCCGGGATCATGTATAATACGCTGGGGCTGAATATCCTGCAACTTCTGATCAATTTTCCCTGTCCGATCGTCTTTGCGATCCTCACGGCGGAGCTTTTGAGCGACCGATTCAAAAAGACGGTGCAGACGGTGACGTTCTTTCCCCATTTCATTTCCTGGGCGGTGTTCGGCGGGATCTTTTTAAGTCTCCTCGATTACGACACGGGCATCATCAACACCGCGTTCGTCAAGCTGGGACTGATCAAGGAAAAGGTGGACATTCTCGGCGGCGCGGAATATTTCTGGGGGCTCATCATCACGACCTCTCTATTAAAGGGCATGGGCTGGGGCTCGATTATTTATGTGGCGGCGATCGCGGCGATTCCGCAGGAGCTTTACGAAGCGGCGAAGATCGACGGCGCCAACCGCCGGCACAAGATCCTCTACATAACGGTGCCTTCCATCGCGCCGACCATCACCCTCTTCTTTATCCTCTCCGTGAGCGGGCTTTTAAACAACGGAATCGAGCATCTCTGGGTGTTCCAGAATCTCAACAACATCGAGCGCAGCGAAGTGCTCGACACCTATATCTATAAATACGGCATACCCGAATGGCGTTACAGCTACGCGACGGCGATCGGACTCATGAAATCGATCGTGTCCCTCTTCTTATTGGTATTGGGGAACGCGGTATGCAAAAAAATCAGCGGAAAGGGGATTTATTGAGATGACAGCGATTGAGAAATTCACCGATTTACGCAGCCCCGTCTATCCCCGACTGAAAAAAATCGTCAAGCCGATCATCGCGGCTATCCTCATCGGATTCGTCGTCTTCGCCTATCTCGCCCACATCGAGATCGACGAAGGCACGGCTTCCCTGTACGCGGCTTTGGACGGTATCTTTTACGTCTTTTGCGCGCTCCTGCCGTTTGCGCTTTTCGCCGCGGCTTTCCTCGTTTTCTTCGATATCCGACGCAAAAACGTCTATTACGCCCATCACAACAAGAGCAGGCTGAACAAAAAGATTTATCCGTTCGACGTCGTCAACGGGCTTTTGATGGGGTTCTTTTGTATCTGCTGCGTCTATCCGATCGTTTACGTGCTCGCGGGGAGTTTCAACCAGGGCGCGGACTACGCGATCGGCGGCGTCTATTTCCTGCCCCGGCTCTTCACGTTTGAAAACTATAAAGTGGTCGTGCAGAACGCGGCGCTTTGGGGGAGCTATCTGGTGACGATTTCCCGCACGGTCGTCGGCACGGCGACGGCGCTCGTCTTTACGGCGGCGGTGGCTTACGCGATGAGCCGGCCAAACCTCAAATGCAAGGCCGGGTTTTACTGGATCAATCTCTTTACGATGTTTTTCGGCGGCGGACTCATTCCCTATTTCCTCATCATCAAGCTCGTCGGGCTTTACGACAGCTTCTGGGTGTACGTGATTCCGGGACTTTATTCCGTCTACAACATGATCGTCATTCAAAGCGGTTTCAAAGCGGTCTCTTCGGAGATCCACGACGCGGCAGTCGTGGACGGCGCCGGGGAGCTGAGAATCTGGTGGCAGATCTACATGCCGCTTTCCAAACCCGTTCTGGCGACTATCGTGCTCTGGCTGGCGGTAGGGCACTGGAACAGTTATTTCGACTGCATGATCTATACGAACAGCGACAATTTACAGACCTTGCAGTACTTTCTCTTAAAGGCGATCCAGACCTCGTCGATGACGGAGGGCATGCCGCCCGAGGCGATGGAACGGCTTTCGCCGAAGACGGTCTCGCTGGCGACGATCATCGTCTCCATTATTCCCGTATTTTTCTTCTTCCCGCTCATTCGTAAAAATTTCTCGTCCGGCATCATGATCGGCTCGCTGAAAGGCTGAGCGGCGGGGAGCGAAAGAATAATCATTCCAGGAGGATTCTATATGAACGTATTTGCGAAGAAAACGATCGCCGCGGCGCTTCTGGTCGCGCTCATACTTCCGGCCGCGGCTTGCGGCGACCGCGGCGGACAGGGCGGCACGAGTATCGGCGACGACAATATGGCCGCGCTCGAATATCCCGATTTCCCCGAAACGCCGGGAGATAAAAACAGCTGGGAATATATCCCCGAAAGCGAGAATCTGACCATCGACTGGTATGTGGACGTATCGAGCTGGCCCATTCCCGCCGAAAACAGCGTCGTGAAAAAGATCAAGGAAAAGACGGGGATCACGGTGAAATTTTCCACGCCCGTCACCGACGACGGCCAGAAACTGGCGACTATGATCGCGGGCGGGGATCTGCCCGACGTCATCTCCGCCACTACGTCGAGCAGCAAAACGCTCGCCGGCCTGGCGCAGCAGGGATACGTATACGACATCAACACGCTCGCGGATAAATGGGCGCCTACCCTGTACGGACATCTGCCCAAGGACGTGTTCGACTGGTGGGCGTACGGCAACGGCAAGACGTACGGGATTCCCAATCATTATTACAGCTACGAGGACGTGCCCGAAGGCCAGCTTCAACCCAACGGCGGCATGATGGTGCGCAAGGACATCTTCGACGCGTGGCAGAGCCACGTCGAAAAGGACCTCAAAGGCGCGGACGGAAAGGTAAAATATACTTCTTTGTCGGGCGGGGAAAAGAGCGTGGAGTGGCAGGGCTACATCACCACGCCCGAGGGCTTCAAAGCCGCGGCCGAGTGGGCGATGGAAAATTATTACGGCACGGGCGACGGTCGGATCACGACCGCTTTGCAGCTCTCGCAGTTCACCGCCGGCGGCAATACCTCTCTCGGCTGGCTTTCGCAGTTTTTCGCGATCCCCTTCGAGGATAAGGAGGGCAACTACGTCTATACGTTCACGGACGAGGCGTATGCGGAGATGCTCTATTATCTCAACGATCTGTACGCGACGAAGGTAAACGGCGCCAACCTCATCTCCAACGCCAACTTCACGCAGAAATACGACGGCGTGGGCTCGGTGATTGCGGGCGGGAAAGCGTTCGCGACGCTGGTGACGCCGCAGGATTACCAGATGCATTATGTGACGGCCAAAGACAGCGGCTACGAATACGTGAGCATGTACGTCACCAACGAGCGGGGGGACGCGCCTGTGCTCGCCGATATCCGCGGCTACGGCTATCTCTTCAATATGATCACCACCAAATGCAAGCGTCCCGATCTCGTCGTCAAACTCTTCGATTTCCTTTCGAGCGACGAGGGGCAGCGGCTCGTCTGCTTCGGCGTGGAAAACGAGACCTGGAACTGGTCGGACGCGTCCAAAACGAGCATCGTTTACACGGAGGACTATCTCGAAACCAAAGCGGACAAAAACCAGACGACGGCGAAATTCGGCATGCTCACCTTCGATCTGCTCATCAATTATCAGTACTACGACAACATGCAGCCGAGAACGAACAACGGAAAAACGGAATCGGAACTCTTCCGTAGCAATCTCAAACGCCCCCTGACGATTTACGCGTACGATTACAACGCCACGCATTTCATCGTGGACGCGACCGACGAGCGATTCCAGGACTACAACAACGCGCTGACGCGGATCGACAGTCTGATCGGCCAACAGCTGCCGAAGATCCTCAAAGCCTCCTCGCGCGAAGCGGCGGAGAAACTTTACAAACAGACGGTAGAACTGCTGGAAAAGCGCAATCTTTCGCTCGTTAAGGAAATGAACGCGGCGGCGTATAAAAAAGCCAAAGAAAAGCTGGGCGTCACGGTGGCGTGGCCGGCGTATCGGGAAGGATACGTCTCTCCGCTCGACCGCACCCGCCCCAACGGCGATCTGACGCTTTACAGAAGCTATTGATTGCCTTCCAAGGAGCGTCCGATCATGAAAAAAAGAAAAATCATCATCGACACGGACATCGGCGACGACATAGACGACGCGTTCGCGCTCGCGCTCGCCGCGGCGATGCCGGAAACGGAGCTCGTCGGCGTGACGACGGTGTTCCGCAATACGAAAATGCGCGCGCAGCTCGCGCAAAAACTGCTCGAAACGGCGGGAAGGACGGACGTGCCGGTCTTTGCCGGCGAGCGCCTGCCCTACAAGGAGCCTTTCCACGTCTTTGAAAAGGACGAAGGCCTCCCGCCCGAGGACGCGCGTCCCTGCCAGTGGGAGGAGTCTTACGGCCGATTTCCCGTTCAGGAGGGCGCCGTGGAGTTTCTCGCCGAAGCGGTTAAGCGATATAAAGAAGAACTGACGATCGTGGCGATCGGCCCGCTCACCAACCTCGCGCGGGCGATCGAGAAATACCCGGCCGCAATGCGAAAAACCGGCTCGGTCGTGACGATGGGCGGCAGTTTTCAAAAGTACGCGTCCGAATGGAACATTCTCTGCGATCCCGAAGCGGCGCAGATCGTCTATGCGAGCGGGATTCCCCTCTATGCGGTGGGGCTGGACGTGACTTTGCAGTGCGCGCTCGAAAACGATCTCCTCGAAAATTTCAGGAGTTCGGCAAAACAAACGAATAAACTGCTTTCCCTCTGGCTCGAACGGTGGTTTTCCTTCTTCGGGTTCGAGAAAAGCGTCATGCACGATCCGCTCGCGGCGGCGAGCCTTCTCAAAGGCGTGTGCGCCTTCCGCAGGGAATACGTGCGGGTGGAGCTTATCGAGAATCGGGGTGCGATCGCCGTTTCAAAAACCGCGCGGGAAGGCTTCTCGCCCGTTTACGCGGCAAAGAGCGTGGACAGGGAACGATTCTACTCGATCGTCCGCCGCCGGCTTTTGGGCGGCGAACAAACGACGGTACAAACGGGCGAAGAACCCGAAAAAATATGGTTCGGAGGTAAAATATGATTAAAAACGGCAAAAATTTGCTCCTGACGGCGCTGCTCGCCATAGGCGTCGCGGCCTCGGCGGCGGGCGGGGCGCTGAAAATCGAGCGCGCGGACGCGCTCGATACGACGAGCAAGATCGACTATCCGTTCGCTACGGGGGCGGACGCCTTTAAAAACGCGCCTTCCTTCACGACGGTGGAAGCCGCGGACGCGAGCGATCACTGGGAGTTCGTGGAATTGAAATTCGACTCGGGCGCCGTCGATTTCACGGGCGTGGATTATATCTGCGCGCAGATCCGCGTCGATAAAGGAGATCCCGGTCTCACGATCGGCGTACTCGAAAACAACGACCGCTTCAACAACAGCCTCGACGGAAAGAAATTCTATTTCCTCTCCGAGACGGGCGCCATGTCCGAGCTGACGGTGCAGTACAGCGCGGTCTGGCTGGGCGCGAACGCCTGCGGCACGCTGATCATGCCCGTCGATCAGATGAACTGGCAGTGGAACAACGATCACAGCGATCTCACGAAGGTCAAGTCCTTTTATTTCACGACCAACGCCCTGCACAACTCCGGCTGGAAACTGACGCTCGGCGAGATCGGCGTATTTAAGGGCGAGCCGGGCGCGGCGGGGACGACCTTTTCCAAGCTCGTCGATCTTTCCCAAGGCGAACGCCCCAAGACGCAGTATTACGTCGACTCCCTCAACCCCGACTGCATGGAAATGCCCTCGGACGCCGACGCGCCCCCGCCCGCCACGCCCCAGCTCGCCTATCCCTTCCGCAAAGGCGAACACGCTTACGACAACGCCGCGACCTGGATCGGGCCGACAAAACAGGACAGCGCCGACAACTGGCAGACTTTCAAAGTGAAATTCGACGCCGCGACGGCGGATTTGAGCAAAGCGTCCTATTTGGTCGTGCAGTACACCGCGAAAAAGGGCGCGCCCGGGATTACGTTCGGCTTACAGTCGGGCGGAGCCAGATATGCTACCTGCGTAGACGAAAAGCCCGTATTCTTCGTCAGGGAAAACGAGACGGCGAGCAAAAAACTTACGGACGTATTATACGGGGCGGTGACGGTGCCGCAGGGCACGCAGGGCGCGATCATTCTCCCCATGTCCTCGATGGCGTGGCAGTTCGGCGACGCGGCGGACAGAAAACTCGACGCGATCGACACGTTGATTCTCACCACCAACTCCAAATACAATTTCGATTACGAACTGACGGTGGGCGAAGTGGGATACTGCGTCGGCGAACCGGGACAAAAGGGGTATTCCTTTACGCAGATTCTCAATCTGACCTCGGATAAGACGGACAAATTCAGCGCGACGAGCGATCTGGAAGCCAACCGGGGTAGGGTGGAAGTCAACAAACCCGCCCGCGAGACGCTCGGCGACGCGACGATCGACGTCAAGGGCGAAGGCAAGACGCCCGAGTCGTTCGATATCTGGAACGGCGGCTCTTACGGCAAAGTGGAGATGGCGAAGGACACCTACGGCGACGACGCGATGAAGCTCACCGCCACCGGTTCCAACCCCGAGGGCGACGCGTATACGGCGATCACCCTTTCGGGCGCGGGCGGATTCAGCTGGGGAAACGCGAAGGGAATCTCCTTCTGGGCTCGCAACGACAGCGACGCGGAAGTCTCTTTCAACATCGAAGTGGACTGCAAAGCGCCCGTCAATAAGGGCGGCGTCGTCAAGATGCTCAGCGACCGATTCAATATCAAGCAGGGCAACCGTTACTATCTCTACGACGTGAACACGGGCAAAACGACCATTTACATGACTCGTCCGACCGCGACGCTGCCCGTCGGGTTCGAGGGCTGGGTGCGGATTCCCTTCACGGCGTTCGAGCGCGCGGCTTGGAGCAACAACGGCGTTACGAAGAACGAGTTCATGTGCGAAGGCTCGTCCGTGACTTATCTCGCCGTCAGCGTTCACGCGGCCACCTATATGAACAAGTCGTTCACTGTCAACAAATTCGGCGGATATTCGGTGACGCCTTCCTTTGAATCCGCGTTTGTCGGCGCGGACGGCGGCGTCAAGACGATCCCCTCGCTGATGGGGCTCGGCAAAAAGGAGGACTGATAAAATGATGAAAACGAAAAAATGGATCGCGCGGTTTTTCGCGCTTTGTCTGACGCTTTCTTTCGTCGCGCTCGCCTCTTGCGGCGGCCAGGTCGATACCTCTTCGACGAAGGATTCGGACAAATCTACGAGCGGGAGTCCCGCTTCCTCCGATTCTGCCGGCGGAAATTCCGGCTCGGAGTCGCAAAAACCCGAACCCGAAGTCGCGTACGGGCTTCCGACGGCGGCTATCGGACGCTATATCAAGGACGCCGATCTCGTCGAGGACGGCGCCGTCCGCTATCTCGCCTATACGACGAACGAGGAATCGGGCGAAGAGGACAACGTCGTCGCGGTGAGAAAAGCCTCCTTCACGGAAGGCAAGGGCTGGGCGTACGGCGACGAGAATATCGCCCTGCGCGGAACGGCGGACGGGTGGGACGAATACATCGGTTCCGCTTCCCTCGTCAAAGGCGCTTTCACTCTGCAAGGGGAAACGTACGACTGGCTGATGGCCTATTGCGCGACCTCCCAAACGAGCGACACGCAGTATGAGATCGGCCTCGCCGTGGCCAAGACGCCCGAGGGAAGCTGGACGAAAGTTTCCGATAAACCGCTCGTCGGGTTCGACGGCGAGGTATACGGAAGTTCTTCGGTCGGCTGCTACGCGCCCTCACTCGTCAATCTCGATAAACAAAGCGTCGTGCGCGTGTTCTATACCTATGCGGACATGTACGGCCACTTCGCGAAATTCGTCGACATCAACGCCGCCGACGTCGGCAAGCTGTTTACGGAAGAAGCGGAAAAGGACGTCACGCTCATTTCCGGCACCGTGCAGATCCCCACCAACGGCGACGTCGCGGGCGGCGATTTGGAGACGATGTTCCCCAACGCCGATTTCGCTTACGACGAAACAAACGGAAAATTCTACGCGGTGAAAGACTATTCGCCCTCCGCGGCGACGACGCCCGCTTACGCCGAGAAGATCGAACTCACCGCCATCGCCGAGGAAGAGCTCTACACGGCGGAAATTCTCGAAGGCTGGAAGAGCGTGCGGCTCTGGGACATGACGGATACGCCCGACATGGCCTACGAACGCCTCTACGGCGGGTGCGTAGTGTCGGACGCTTACGGGCACATCGACGGAACGAAAAAAGCGGAGATCGTCTATAACGTCTGCGAGATCGCACAGGAAAACGAAAACTGGATGTTTACGCAGAATCTGCTCTCTTTCGAGGAAGAGCTCGCATAAAGTTCTCCTTTTGAAGCGGAACGGAAGGAGAATAAAAAAAGAGGTAAGGAGGAGTATATGCCAAGCAAAAGCGTTTTGCGTGTTCCGGCGCTCGCCGCCGCGCTCGTCTTCGCGTTCGCAGGTCTCGTCGGCTGCGCGTTCGGCGCGGGGGGCGAAAGCGTTTCGTCCCCGCCCGCGTCTTCGGGCGGCGGCGCGTCCGGGCCTTCGGTTTCCACGGGTACGGAAGTACCGGAGGACGGGGTTCCCGAGGGCTGGTACGTCCTCGAAAAAAAGACGGTGGCCGGCAAGGACGTGACGGCGGATTTTATCTATAACTGTATTCGTCTCGACGATGGAAAAGCGTCCGTCTGCGAGATCGATTTGAGCGGTAAGACGGTGAAAGAGGGCACGTATACGATCGGGGAGAGCGCCGTGAATATCCTCATAGGAGTCAAGACCTACGACTACGCCTTCGATAAAGCGGCGATCGCGATCGAATACGAAGGAAAAGTGAGCAGGCAGGAGGTCACGATGCGCTACGTGTTCGACAAGGACTTTTCCCTGCCCGAAGCCGAGGGCGGCGTCTCCTTCTTCGAGGAATTGTTCGGCGAGTCCAAAGACGAAAATTTCTACAACTATTGCCCCAGCATTATGACGGAAGGCAACGATACGATGCACGTCTGGTATTGCAGCAACAAGGACAGCGGCAAAATCGTCGACTACGTCGCTTACCGCAAGGGCACGCTCAACGCCGCGGGCAAGTGGGAATTCGGTGAAAAGAAGCTCGTTCTCTCCCCGACGAAGGACACGTGGGACTATGTGCATACGTGCGATCCTTCCGTCGTCAAGGGCGATTTTAAGATGAACGGGGAGCGCTATTCCTATCTCATGGCATACCTGGGCTGCGCCACTTACGACTGTACCGCGAACGAAGTGGGAATCGCAGTCGCCAAAGCCCCCGAAGGGCCGTGGGTGAAAGTGGATTCCCTCAATCCGATCGCCGATTTCGTACATTCCGAGGAATATAACGAGACGAGCTGGGGCTACGGCCAGCCTTCCCTGGTCAGCGCGGGCAACGGGGGCAAGGTTTTGCTCTTCTACACGAAAGGTGTGAAAAGCGGCACCTTTACCTACGTCGAGGAATGGGATCTGTCCGATCTCGGCAACGCCGAAAAACTGCGCGAAAGCCGCGTCTGGGATTCGGGCGTAGCCAACGCTTCGGGCGGCGCGGACGTCATCAATAATGCCGATTTCGCCTACGATCCCTACCGTCGCCGGCTCTACTGCGTCAAAGAGGATTTTCCCTATCCCACCGACGGCGGCGTGAACTGGATCACGGGCAGCAACACGCTCCTGTATATGGAGCTAGGCGAGGGCGAAGATCCCTTCGGCGCGCTGTTCGGGGAGTATCGCTGGAACGTCTGCGGCAAACTCACCCGCGACACGACGGGCGCTTTCCGCAATCACAACGCGGGGCTTGTCACCGACGAGTACGGACGCATCGTCAATCCGTTTAAAATCCCCGTCGTCTATACGGTGAGCGCCGCCGCCGAGGATTATCCCGACTGGGCGCTCGGCGGACAGTGGCCAGCCCTGCATACCTACCGGCTGCACGGCGCGGTGTTTGAGATCAAATGAGGAGCGGGAAAAAGAGCATGAAAGAAAAAGCGATCGAAAAATTCGTTTCCGCCTCCCTCGCGGGAATTTTGCTCCTGGCGGGCGTTTCCTGCGGCGGCGGGGAAATTTCCGGGAAAGTCGAAACGCTGAACGCGAGCTATTCCCTTTTTTCCGCCGCGCTCGACGGCGAGGACAGAACGGAGGATTTCCAGGCGTATACGGCCGTATTCAGGCCGGACGGCAGTCTGCGCGTCACGATCGGGTATCTCGGCGCGATCACGAAGCGAGATTCTACGTATACCTTCGACGGCAAGACGGCGACGGAGCGTTACCGCGGCGAAACCTTTCTCTACGAAGCCGAGGGGGACACGCTGACGACGCAGATGAAAGATTTCGAGGACATGTTCACCGTTGTTCTCAAAAAGGACGAAGGCGGGAACGTGCAGCGGGAAGCGGTCGATTTCGAGAGCGTGCTTTTCGGGCCGGATATGGCGGATTCCAAGATCTTCAATTACTGCCCCGCGATCCTCACGGAAACGGAGGAAAACGGCGACGAAGTCATGCACATCTGGTACTGCACCAATAAGGACGACGGAGTGATCATGGACCACATCGGCTACCGCAAGGGAATCAGACAGACGAGCGGCAAATGGCTGTTCGGCGAGCAGAAGATCGTCTTGCAGCCGACGGAGGGCACCTGGGACGCCCGCCACACCTGCGATCCGGCGGTGATCCGCGGCAAGTTCAAGATGCGGGGCGTCACTTACGGCTATTTAATGGCGTATCTGGGCTGCGTGACGGAGGATTACAGCAACAACGAAACGGGCATCGCGGTGGCGCAAAACCCCGAGGGGCCGTGGATTAAAGTGGATTCGCTCAATCCCATCGAGCCGTGGGCGGACGAATGTAAGCCGGGGAGCTGGGGCACGGGCATGCCTGCGCTCGTGAGTATCGATCAAAAGGGCGAAGCGCTTTTATTCTATCAGTCGAGCGCGCGCGGCACCGGCATCGAGCGCTGGGATTTTTCCGATCTCGACAAACCCGAACTGAAAGCGAAATTCACGGTGAGCATCGGACATAACGGCATCGTCAATTCGCAGGGGATAAAATGCAACATCGGAATCCCCGACTTTGCCTACGATCCGGCGGCGAAGCGGTTCTACGTCTGCGGCGTCACCAACGAAAAGAATCCGCCCGACGTGACGAAAACGCTCGTCAATTCTCATTCTATGGTGGCGTACCTTGAAAACGTCGAGAACATGGAGGCGCTTTGTCAGATTTTGCAATCGGGCGGTTATACGTGGAAAACGGCGGGCTACGTCGGACCGGCGGACACGGGATTCGAGCGGAATCACAATCCCGGGCTTGTGCGCGACGCTTACGGATATATCCCCGATTCCTCCAAGATCGGCTTGGTCGTTTCCACCGGCCGCAATTCCTGGGGCAACGAAAATATTTTCACCTATCGTCTGCACGGCGCGTATGTGAAGATTTCCTGAACGCATCACTCTGTATTCCTTCGTTCCGGGCTTTTGCCCGGAACGATTTTTTTTTCATGGACGCCTCTTGACAGCGCCGGGGAAAACGTGCTATAATTTTCTTGCCGCTTTGTAAGCGGCGAAAGAGTAAGGAGGCGATTCAAAAAATGGATAAAGTATTGAAAGTCTGCGGCCGGGGCAGGATCCGGCTCCGTCCCGATACGATCTGCGCGGAGCTGACGCTCGAAGGCGTGGAGAAGGAATACGCGGCGGCGCTGCAAAAAGCGCAGGCGGCGCTCGAAGAGATCAAAGCCGCTCTGCAAAAGGCGGGATTTCCCAAAGAGGAGCTGAAAACTTCCGATTTCCGCGTCGATACCAAGTACGAGGGGTATCGCGACGAGCAAGGGGACTGGAAACAAAAATTCGTCGGATATCAGTACACGCACGCTCTGAAAATGCGTTTTGCGGCGGACAACGCCCTTTTGGGGGCTTTCGTTTCCGCGCTTGCCGCTTCTAAGGCGGAGCCGGTGTTTTCTTTCTCCTATACCGTGAAGGACGCGGAAGCAGCCAAAGAATGGCTTTTGCGCGAGGCGGTGAAGGACTGCGCGAAGAAGGCTTTGACGCTCGCGGACGCGGCGAACGTCGCGCTCGCGGGGATCTCGCAGATCGATTACGCCTGGAACGACAAGGAATTTGCCGTGCGGCCGATCCAGCCGATGAAGCTGCGCGCCGCGGAGACCGCGCCCGCCCATCTGTCCCTCGACGTGACGCCCGACGACGTGGAAGTTTCGGACGTCGTCACCGTCGTCTGGGAGATCGAGTAAAGTCCGTTGGGTACGATTTTACCGCAAACGGATACGAAAATATAAAATCTTCCGCTTTACAAGAACGGCGGAATTATGATAGAATAAAAACGGCCGGGAAACGGCCCTGTCGGGACACGGGAGGAAAAAACTATGCAGGCGGTTTGGGGAAAAGGACTTTCGGAGGAAATGAACGTGACGCTCGCCTTCGCGCTGGATCTGGGCGCAAAGTCGCGGGGCGTCCTGACGATCGCGGGCGCGTCCTGTTATAAACTGTATGCGGACGGACGGCTCGTCGGGTTCGGGCCGCAGCGCGCGGCGCACGGCTATGCCCGCGTCGGGGAGTACAGCTTTTCCGGCCGGGCGCTCGTCGTCGAAGTGGAGAGCTGTTTCGTGCAGAATTATTGCTGGATCAAACAGCGTCCCTTCTTCGCCTGCGAGGTCAAAACGGAGGACGGAAAAGTTTTCCGATCTTCCGATTTCTCCTGCTGCCGGCTTTTCGACCGCGTGCAGAAAGTGCCGCGGTACAGCTTTCAGCGCGGTTTCGCGGAGATCTACCGTATGGAAAAAGACCGCTCAGGGCTCTATCGCGGGGAACTGCCGTTCGAGGCAGTCGAAACGATCGAGGTGGGGATTCCCGCCCTGCTCGCTTCCCGCGTTGACAACGCGAAACTGACGCGGTTCAGGCCCGTTCAAACAATCGAGAACGGCCGCGTGGAAATCGACGAAAGCGCCGAAATCTGGCGGGACCGCGCGCATACGCTGGTCGGCGGGTTATTGGAAGGATTTAAGATTGAAGAATGGGAGGAATCTGCGACGGACGAAGCGTCGAAGTTCGTTTTCGTCGCGGGCGAAGCCGCGCGGGAAGGCGGACTCGCGTATACGACCTACGATTTCGGCCGGGCGATCACCGGTTTCACGGAACTGGAAATTCGCGCCAAAAATCCGGGGAGCGTCTACGTGATCTTCGACGAACTTCTTTGGAAGGAGCGGGGCAAGGGAGAAAATTACGTCGGATTCGAGCGCAATACCTGTGCGAGCGTACATAAATGGACGCTAAAAAAGGCGGGCGTATTCCGCGTTTCCACCTTTGAGCCGTACACGGTGCGCTACGCCTGCGTCGTCGCTTCGCAGGGCGTGGAAGTGAAGCCCGCGCAGCGGGACTATGAAAATCCGCACGCCGACCGGCTGCGCTTTTCCTCCTCGGACGAGCGGATCAACGCGATTATGGAAGCGGCGCGCGCGACGCTGGCGCAAAACTCCGCAGACATTCTCACCGACTGTCCCTCGCGGGAGCGGGCGGGCTGGCTGTCGGACAGCTGGTTCTCCTCGACGGCGGAGCGGCTGTTCACGGGCGACAACGCCGCCGAGCGCGCCTTTCTCGAAAATTACATGCTTTCGGACAAAACGGGGATCCCGGAAGGCATGGTGCCCATGTGTTATCCCGCCGACTGTCCGGACGGGAATTTCATACCCAACTGGGCGATGTGGTATATTCTCGAACTCGCCAAATATAAGGCGCGTTACGGCGCGGACGAGATTATAGAACGCTCGCGGGAAAACGTGGAGGGAATTCTGCGCTATTTCCAAGCAAAAGAGAACGAGCTGGGGCTTTTGGAGGATTTGGACGGCTGGGTGTTCGTGGAATGGAGCGCGGCGAACGACGACTCGCATATCGCGGGCGTCAACGTTCCCTCCAACATCGCTTACGCCGCCTGTCTCGAAGCGGCGGGAAAACTGTACGGCGACGAGACGCTTTTGCGTCGCGGAGAAGACGTGCGCGCGAAGATAAAAGAACTCGCCTTCGACGGCAGATTTTTCGTCGATAACCTCGTGCGGAACGAATCGGGCGCGCTCGTCAAAACGCAAAACCTCACGGAAGTGTGTCAGTATTACGCCTTCTGGTTCGACTGCGCGTCGAGAGAGGAGTATCCCGGATTGTTCGAGGAACTCATGGAACGGCTGGGCCCCAACCGCGCCGAGGGGTATCTCCCCGAAATGGAAAAACCCAACGCGATGTACGGCACGTATATGCGTATCGATCTTCTTATGCGCATGGGGGAACGGCAGCGCGTGCTTGACGAGTGCCTTCGCTGCTACGGAAAAATGGCCGAACGGACGGGCACTCTCTGGGAACACAACGAAATCGCCGCGAGCTGCGACCACGGCTTCGCTTCCTATGCGGCGCGCTGGCTGATCTATGCGCTCACCGGCTACGACGCGGCGACGGGTTCCGGGCCCGCTGCGGAAGGGATCGGCGTCGGCTGCGAGCTGTCTCTGCCCCTCGATGAGACGGGCAAAAAGCGCCTGAGAATCCGCGTGAAAGAAAACCGGGTGCGCCTCTTGCGGCCGCTGGCGCATCTCAAAAAATCCGCCCCGGCGCGGAAACAACGTTAAATTTTATACAGACCGGGCGGCCTTTCGCATGCGAGTGCGGCGGGCGGTCCGGTTTTCGTTTCGGCGCGGAAGCGGGGACGATTTATTTTTCTTTCCAAATTGCTTGACGGGAATGAATATATGTTGTATAATTTATTTATGTCACGGCGCAAGGTGACAAAAGACGAAAAAGCGTGAGGATATGGAAACAACGGCGAAAAACATACTCGATTTTTTTGAAAGGACGGCGGCGCGTTTTCCCCGGAAAAAAGCCTTCGGGGAAGGAAGCGCGGAACTTTCCTTTTCGGAGATGAAAAGGGGCGCGGAACGGGTGGGTTCCGCCCTTTTTTGCTTTAAAAACCTGCGCCGGCCGGTAGCTCTTTATATGAAACGCAGCATTTTTGTGCCCGTCGCCATGCTCGGCGTACTATACGGCGGCAATTTCTACGTTCCTTTGGACGTCGAGGCTCCCGAGGAACGCACGCGCAAAATTCTCGCCGCGCTCGATCCCGTCGCCGTCGTGGCCGACGAAGATCTGCTCGAAGAAGCGGGGCGGCTGCGGGGCGGCGCGGCGCTTCTATCCTTTAAAAAACTGATGAAGACGGAACGGGACGAGGCCGCGCTTGCAAAAATGCGGAAGGATATTCTTTCCTCCGATCCGGCCGTGGCGATTTTTACTTCCGGCTCGACGGGCTTTCCCAAAGGGAGCCTCCTTACCCACGCCAACGTTACGGCGTATATCGCCTGGTTTACCGAGCGTTTTCAAATCGACGAAGATACGGTATTCGGCTCCCAATGTCCCTTTTATTTCAGCATGTCCGTTTCGGATATGTACGGAGCGCTGTATACGGGCGCGTCCTATCGTCTCGTCCCCAGATCCTATTTCACTTTTCCCGGCGCGCTCGTTCCCTATCTCAACGAGCAGAAAGTGAACGCGCTCTATTGGGTGCCTTCCGCATACGGGATCCTCTCTAAACTCGATCTCTTTTCCTACGAAGCGCCGAAGTATCTCGACAAACTGCTGTTCGCGGGCGAAGTGATGCCCGTCAGGTATCTGAACTATCTCCGGTCTCATCTCCCAAACGCGCTCTATGCCAACCTCTTCGGGCCCACCGAGACCACGGACATCTGCGGCTACTACATCGTCGATCGGGAATTTGCGGAGACGGAAACGCTTCCCTTAGGGAGGCCGTGCGAAAACTGCCGGCTCTTCCTCGTCGGAGAAGACGGACGGGAGATCAGGGAACCGGGCGTCGAGGGCGAGCTCTATGCGGCGGGGCCGTTCGTCGCGGCGGGATATTATAATAACCCCGAAAAGACGAAGGAAGCCTTTGTGCGGAATCCCTTGCAGAGCGCCTATCCCGAGACCGTCTACCGGACGGGCGACGTGGCGAAGTACGCCGAAAACGGCGAGCTTTTGTACGTCGGGCGCAGGGACTATCAGATCAAGCGCATGGGGTATCGGATCGAACTGGGCGAAATCGAGGCGGTGATGAGCGCGGCGACGGGCGTCGAAGGCGCGGTCTGCGTCTATTGTTCCGAAACGGACAGGCTGGTGCTTTTTTGTGAGAGCGGCGAAGAAAATACGGCCGGGATCGCGGAATACGCGCGGGAAAAACTGCCCGCCTATATGCGTCCCGACGCAGTGATCGCGCTGCCCGCCTTTCCCTTAAACGCCAACGGCAAGATCGACAGACTCAAACTCAAAAGAGAATACGCGGATAAAAAATAACACAGTGAGGAGTAGAAAATGCAAGAATTATTCAATCTCATGAAAAAAGTACTGCCCGACGCGGCGTTTGACGAACATACCGACCTGATCGCGGGCCGGATCCTCGATTCCCTTTCCATGATCCGGCTCGTGGTGGCGATCGAGAAGGAATTCGACGTCAAGATCACGCCGAAGGACATGACGCCCGACAATTTTAAAACGGTCGGGACGCTCCAAGCGCTCATCGAAAAACTCGACGAGGAATAATCCGCGTCATGGAACTGCCTTTTCTGGCGTGGGCGGGCATCTTTGCCGCGGCGGCGCTCGTATTGTATTCGATCGTGCCGCGGCGCTTCCGCTATCTGGTGCTTCTGGCTTTGAGCGTGGTCGTCTACGCCCTATACAGCCGGTTCATGACCGCGTTCATCGTCGTCACCTCGCTCAGCGTCTACGGCGCGGGGCTTTTGGTCGACAGGATTAACCGAAATTACGCCGCGGCGGCGAAGGAACTGCCTAAGCCGGAACGGAAAATACTGAAAAAGAAAGCGGGGAAGAAGAAAAGCGTCGTCCTCGTTTTTGCCTTGCTTCTCAATCTCGCGATCCTCTTTGCGCTCAAATATTTCAATTTCTTCGCGGGCGCGCTCGAACGCGTCCTCGGCTGGATCAAGGTCGACTGCGATATTCCCGCCTTAAAGGTCATTATGCCGCTCGGCCTTTCTTACTATACGTTGCAGGCGCTCAGCTACATCATCGACGTTGCCCAGGGCAAGACAGACTCGGAAAAAAATCCCTGCAAGGTGGCTCTTTTCGTCTGTTATTTCCCCCAGCTTTCCGAAGGCCCGTTCGGCCGCTATGGGGAACTGTCCAAGGAGATGACAAAAGGGGATCCGATCAAAGCCGAAAATTTTTATCGCGGTATGCTGGCGATCCTTTGGGGACTTTTCAAGATCTTCGTCGTCTCCTACCGACTCGCTATGTATAGCTCGGAAATCTTCAAAAATCACGCCTCTTACGGCGGCCTTGCCGTGGTCTTAGGCGCCGTGGCGTTTACCTTACAGCTGTATATGGAATTTTCGGGGGATATCGACGTGGTGCGGGGAATCAGCCGTATTTTCGGAATCCGGCTCGCCAAAAATTTCGATCTGCCCTTTCTTTCCAAAGACGTATCGGAATTTTGGCGGCGCTGGCACATATCTCTCGGCGCCTGGTTCCGGGATTACGTATTCTATCCCCTGTCGATGAGTTCGCTTGCGATGAAATTGCGGGAAAAGCTGCCGCCCAAAGCCTCGGAAGCGATCGTCGTCAATTTCGCCCTGCTCTGCGTATGGTTTTTGACGGGACTCTGGCACGGAGCCAGCGCCAAGTATATCGTGTACGGGCTTTACTATTTCGTGCTCATCGTACTCCATAATTGCTTGAAGCCATTGTTTTCCAGGCTATACGCGAAGCTGAAAATCGACGAGAAGGGAAAACTGATTTCCGGGCTACGCGTCGCGAAGACGTTTGCGCTCGTGTGCGTGGGCATGCTTCTCTTCCGGGCCGCCGATCTCGCCGTGTTCGGCAGAATGTTCGCTTCTGTATTCGGCCCTTCTTCCGGCCTTTCGGCATTGAAAGGCGTGGCGGACTGGCAGGACGTACTGGTGATGTGTGCGGGCACGGCGCTCGTGGCCGGATCGGGAATATTGTCCGCGTTGAAGGTGGACGTTGCGGGACGGCTCGTCTCTCTGCGCTCGCCCGCTTTGCGGTATCTGCTCTGTTTTGCGGCGGTGATGGCGATCATCGTCTTCGGAGCCTACGGAAGCGGCTATCTCCCGCCCGATCCCATTTACGGAGGCTTTTGAATGAAAACGAAAACCAAAAAGATTCTGAGCGTCCTGTTTGCCGTTTTATTCAGTTTTTTGCTCTATTGTTACGCTTGTTGTATTCTTCTGCCCAAAAACAGTAAGGACGTGGGCGGCAAAAATTATTTTATGGGCCGCGGTTTCCACGGCGAACCGAAAAAACACTCTCTCGACATCATCGTTTTCGGAAATTCCAACGTCTATTCCGGTTTTTCGCCCAATAAGCTCTTTGAGGAATACGGGTACACCTCTTACGCCTCCGGCGTTGCGCGCCAGACGGTGGACAGGATCGACAAGATCCTCAACGAAGCGATGCGCAGCCAAAAACCGAAAGTGGCGGTGCTCGACGTGGACTGTCTCTATTTTAAACGGGACAGCGGGCCGGATAACTATAATTTCTTTTTCGCGCCTTTTACCTTCCACTATCGCTGGAAATACCTGAAAGCGGCGGATTTTTACACCCTTCCGAGAAAGAACAAGACCTACGATATTCATAAGGGTTATGTTTTTTCCGCCAAGAAAAAGCCTCTGTCGCCGGGGAATTTCATGGGCGGCAAAGACGCGGCGCCGCAGGCGATCGGCAAAAAGAATCTCAGATATCTGAGGCGCTTTCTGCGCACCTGCCGGGAAAACGAAATCGAGCCGATGTTCATTCAGCTTCCCACGAACGCGCCTTGGTCGTACGCCCGGCATAACTATATTCAAAGCGTGGCGGAGGAGGAAGAGATCCCTTTTTACGACCTCAACTGCGAAAACGCCGATTTCAAAATCGATTATTCCGCCGAATTCCGCGACGATCAGCACTTGAATGTCTACGGCGCGGAGCGCACCACCGTCTATTTAGGCAAACTCTTTTCCGAACGGTTCGGAGAAAAGCTGCGGGATAAGAGGGAGGACGCGGAATATTCTTACTGGCAGCAGGCGGTGGATTTTTACGAAAAGCAAAAAGCCGAGGCGAAAGAATAGAAAGCAAAACAAAAAGGCCCGATCGATCCGTCGGACCTTTTTTGACGCGAGCAAACGCCCGCGGGGGCGGTGCGGCCGCCCGGGTTCTCCGCTTTTATCGCATAGACCGCCCGGGCAGAAGTTCCGCTCCGTCGTCCGGCGCGTCGTCGGAAAGATTCTCAAAGTCGAAAAGTTTATCGTTGAAAAATTCTTTGAGGGGCATGTCCAGCCCCCGGCAGATATTCAGGACAGTACTCAGACGGATGTCCTTTACTTTGCAGGAGCAAATCATGGAAAGCGTCGAACAGGGCACGGCGCTGTATTTGAAAAGGGCGTACTGCGTAAAATTGCGGTCTTTGAGAAGCTGCTTGATCCTCTGCGCCACGGCTTGATTGAATTCCATAAAATCCTCCGAAAATATAAGACGTATTACAAAGATTGTATTATTTTGAAAAAGGAAAATATTTCAATATATTGAAATTTATGAAAAAAAATGGCGATATTTTAACATTATCTTCCCGAAAACAAAAAAGAGGATTGCGCGGACGTCTCTTTGAAGGATATCGACGTTGAGTTGAAAGTATTTTTTGACGTGGGCAGGGAAGAGATGAATGCCGCTTGCGAAAGGAAAAAATCGAAAACGCGGATCGTGCAGACGAAAAATTATACAAAGCGACGAGGGACTTTTCGCTAAAAAATGAATAAATAACGAAAAATGTCCATGGTTTGTATGTATATTTTAAGAATATATACGGAAAGGATAAAATAATTGTTGACAAAATGACAGATATGTGATATGATATATCCGATAAAGTATTGGAAATATACGTTTTTTTAATTCCGGCCGTTCAGGTCTTTTGACTTGCGGCGGGGCGTCGGGACCGTCTGTTTTGCATGCGCGAAAGAAAGGGCGGCCGCACGAGAGGAATTTTTTACGAAAGCGAGGATAAAAAGTTATGAGGAGCGGCATAACTTTCACCGAAGCGAAGTGCCCGGCAGACCGGGCGCAAGGCTTCTGCGGATAAATTTAAAAATCAGAATAGCGGCTGCAAGGGGACGTCGGAGCTTTAAGACCGATGCCGCTTTGTATCCGCTGTTTCCGTCTCTCCGAATATTTTTATTCGGTATTTTTTTGGCTTCCTGCCGGCGGACGTAGGGCGCGGGGGGCCTGTGTCGGGGACGGGAGAAATACGGGCGGCGGACGAGTAACAAAAATAATCGGGTTCGTCATACAAAGTAAACAGTGGACGTCCGACGCGTCCGCGGGAGCGGCGGCGAACTACGTCGACAAAACATAAGGAGTGAAGCGCATGATAAAAACAGCGGAATTATACGATCTGCGCCATACGCTGGCGAAGGATTATCTTTCCCGCTTCGTCTATCCCTGGGAGGCTCTGAAAGGGATTAAAGAATTCGTGACGGCGCTGGGAAAAACGCTCGATCCGGCCGAATATGAAGAAGTCTCTCCCCTGGTATGGGTGCACAAGACGGCGAACATCGCCCCGACCGCCTATCTCGGCGCGCCCTGCGTCATCGGCGCGGAGACGGAGGTGAGACACGGCGCCTTCATTCGCGGCTGCGCGCTCGTCGGCGAGCGCTGCGTCGTCGGCAATTCGACGGAGCTTAAAAACGTCATTCTTTTCGACAATGTGCAGACGCCGCACTATAACTACGTCGGCGACAGTATTTTAGGCTATAAATCGCACATGGGCGCCGGTTCGGTCACCTCGAACGTGAAATCGGACAAAACCCTCGTCGTCGTCAAGGGGGAAGAAGGGCAGATCGAGACGGGACTGAAAAAAATGGGCGCCATGCTCGGCGATTTCGTGGAAGTGGGGTGCAACAGCGTCCTCAATCCCGGCACCGTCGTCGGCCCCCGTACGAACATCTATCCCCTCTCCTGCGTGCGCGGCGTGGTTCCGCCCGATACGATCTGGAAAACGGGCGGCATAAAAGTGAAAAAAAGATAAACGCGCAAAAAGGAACGCTGAAAAAGGGGGAGGTGTTCGGTCGAAAAAAAAGTTCTGAAAAATTTTACCGAAATTTAGGAAGGACAGATTTTACAAACGACAAAATTTACAGATAATAGTTTTATAAAGTTTATATGTAAGAAGAGCAGGGAACGCGCGGGGCGCGTTCGGCGCGGAGAGAAAAGTGAGGAATCCGCGGCGGCGACAAAAGTTTATGGAGAGGAAATCATTTTAAAAGGAAACAAAACTATGGGTAAATATTTCGGAACGGACGGATTCCGCGGCGAAGCGAACGAGGAATTGACGGCGGATCACGCTTATAAAGTAGGCCGGTTTTTAGGCTGGTATTTCAGCGAACTCAAAAAAAGAGCGGGCGGCGAACGCGCGCGCATCGTCATCGGCAAGGATACGCGGCGGTCGGGGTATATGTTCGAATACGCGCTCGTCGGCGGGCTGGTGGCGTCCGGGGCGGACGCCTATCTTCTGCACGTCACCACCACCCCTTCCGTGGCTTACGTGGTGCGGACCGAAGGCTTCGACTGCGGCATCATGATCTCCGCGAGCCACAACCCCTATTACGACAACGGCATCAAACTGTTCAACGGCCAGGGCGAGAAGATGGACGAGGAAGTCATCGCGCTCGTGGAAGCCTATCTCGACGGCGACGTGGAAGCGTTCGGCGAGCGCTGGTCGGATATCCCTTACGCGCGTAAAGAAAAGATCGGCCGCACGGTGGACTTCGTGGCGGGACGCAACCGCTACGTCGGATATCTTATCTCCCTCGGCATTTATAGTTTCAAAGGCTTCAAAGTCGGGCTGGACTGCGCCAACGGCAGTTCGTGGAACATCGCGAAAAACGTATTCGACGCGCTCGGCGCCAAGACGTACGTCATCAACGCCGAACCCGACGGCACGAACATCAACAAGGACGCGGGCTCGACGCATATCGAAGGGCTGAGAAAGTTCGTCGTCGAGAACGGACTGGACGTGGGGTTCGCCTACGACGGGGACGCGGACAGGTGCCTTTGCGTGGACGAAAAGGGCAACGTCGTCGACGGGGATCTGATTCTCTATATCTACGCCCGCTATATGAAGGAACGGGGAAATCTCCTCAACAATACCGTGGTGACGACGGTGATGTCCAATTTCGGGCTCTATAAAGCCTTCGACGAGATCGGAATCGATTACGCCAAAACCAAAGTGGGCGACAAATACGTTTACGAATATATGACGGAGCACGGCGACTGTATCGGCGGCGAGCAGTCCGGGCATATTATTTTCTCCAAATACGCTTCGACGGGCGACGGGATTTTGACGAGCCTGAAAATGATGCAGGTGATGATCGCCAAAAAATCCTCGTTGAGCAAACTGGCGGAGCCGGTGACGGTCTATCCCCAGGCGCTCGAAAACGTGCGCGTGAAGAATAAAACGTCGGCGAAGAACGATCCCGACGTGCAGGCGGCGGTCGCGGCCGTGACGGCGCGCCTCGGCGATACGGGCAGGATCCTCGTCAGGGAATCGGGCACGGAACCGGTGCTCCGCGTCATGGTGGAGGCGGAGAGCGAAGATCTTTGCGCTTCTTGCGTCAAAGAGGTGGTCGCCGCGATAAAGGCGAAGGGCCATGCGGTGCGCTGACGCCCCGGCGGAAGGAGAAATATATGTGCGGAATCGTCGGATATATCGGTAAAAAGCAGGCGGCGCCCATTCTGCTCGAAGGTTTGGAACGACTGGAATACCGCGGTTACGACTCGGCGGGGATCGCCGTGCGCGACGGCGGAGCGGAAGCGGAAATCGTCAAGGCGAAGGGGCGGCTGAAAGTGCTTGCGGAAAAGACGAACGGCGGATTGTCCGCGAAGGGTTGCTGCGGGATCGGCCATACGCGTTGGGCGACGCACGGGGAACCGTCCGTCGAGAACGCGCACCCCCATTTCAGCGACGATAAGAACGTCATTCTCGTCCATAACGGCATTATCGAAAACTATCAGGAACTCAGAGACAAACTCATCAAAAACGGGTATCTTTTCTATTCTCAGACGGATACGGAAGTGCTCGCGAAGCTCGTCGATTACTACTATAAAAAATACGGCGGCGGTCCTGTCGACGCGCTGGCGCGGTGTATGATGCGCGTGCGCGGTTCCTATGCGCTCGCTGCGCTCTATAAAGAGCACCCCGGGACGATTTACGTGGCGAGGAAGGACAGTCCCATGATCATCGGGACGGAAGCGGAGGAGGCGTTTCTCGCCTCCGACGTGCCGGCGATCCTCCGATATACGCGCAGAGTCTACTATATCGGCAACCTCGAAATCGCCAAACTGGAACCGGGCAAGGTCAGTTTTTACAACATCGACCGCGAGGAGATCGAACGGGAGATCACGGAGATCAAATGGGACGCGGAAGCCGCGGAAAAAGCAGGTTTCGAGCATTTCATGATGAAAGAGATCCACGAACAGCCCCGGGCGGTACGGGATACGCTCAATTCGGCGATTGCCGACGGCGTTATCCGTCTCGAAGAGGCGGGACTCACCGACGAACGGATCAAAGCCGTCGGAAGCATCTGCATCGTCGCCTGCGGCTCGGCCTACCACGCGGGCGTGGCAGCGCAGTACGCGATAGAGAGTCTCGCAAAAGTGCCCGTGCGCGTGGAACTGGCTTCGGAATTTCGTTACCGCAAGCCGCTGCTTGCGAAAGATTGTCTGGTAATCGTCGTCAGCCAGTCGGGGGAAACGGCAGACAGTCTCGCGGCGCTGCGCGAAGCGAAGGGCCGGGGCGCGAAAACGCTTGCCGTCGTCAATGTGGTAGGCTCGTCGATTGCGCGGGAGGCGGACGACGTATTCTATACACTGGCGGGGCCGGAGATCGCGGTCGCGACGACCAAAGCCTATTCGACGCAGCTCGTCGCGGGGTACCTCTTCGCCGTACAATTCGCTAAAGTGCGCGGCGAGATCGACGCCGGGACGTATGCGGCGCTCATCGACGAGCTGCTGGCTCTGCCGGAAAAGATGAAGCGGGTGCTCGAAGATAAGGAACGTATCCAGTGGTTCGCCGCCAAGTTCGCGAACGCGCGGGACATATTCTTCATCGGCCGCGGCGTCGATTACGCCGTCAGTTTGGAAGGCAGCCTCAAAATGAAGGAGATCAGTTATATCCATTCGGAGGCGTACGCGGCGGGCGAACTCAAACACGGCACCATCAGCCTCATCGAGGACGGAACGCTCGTGGTCAGCGTTCTCACGCAGCAGGAACTCTACGAAAAGATGATCGGCAATATGACGGAAGTCAAGAGCCGCGGCGCTTATCTGATGGGACTGACCTGTTACGGAAATTACAACGTCGAGGACACGGCGGATTTCACCGCTTATATACCGCGCACGGACGCGCATTTCACGGCGAGTCTGGCAATCATTCCCTTGCAGCTTATGGGCTATTACGTGAGCGTGGCCAAAGGATTGGACGTGGATAAGCCGCGCAACCTCGCCAAGAGCGTCACGGTGGAATGAACGGTCTTAAAAATAAAGGCGGTTTACGAAAGGAAAGAAATGAATACGAAGAACACAAAAAATACGAGAACGTGGTATAAAATACTGTTGATGCTGGCGGACGTGGTTTCGGTGTTTGTGTCCATGCTTCTCGCTTATCTGATCACGGTCAGGAATAAAAGTTTCTCGCCCATGCTGGCGGGCTGGACGGTCGGCAATCTCATCTGTACGCTTTGCATTTTCGGGCTTTTGGGGCTGTATGCGATCGTGTTCAGTTCGGTGGGAATCATCGACGCGCTGAAAGCGGGGCTTGCCGTCGTCTGCGTCGGTTCTTTGAACCTCATTTTCGCGGCGGCGACCGGCGGCGCGTATATCGGGCTGGGCACGGCGTTCGTATTCTCCGCGTTCCTGCTCTATTTCGCTGTCATGACGCGGTTTTCCAAACGGATCATCAACGTGGTGAAGTATTATTTATCCAAGAACGAGACGGAAAAGACGCGCGTCATGATCGTAGGCGGAGGGAGCGCGGGACTCGCGCTCATCAAAGAGATGCTCACTTCGGACAAGATCTCCTATAAGCCCGTCTGCATCGTCGACGACGATCCCTCGAAACTCGGCAAATCGATCAGCGGCGTCAAAATCGCGGGTACCACGTACGAGGTGAATCGGCTTGCGGAAAAGTACAGGGTGAAGGAAATCTTCGTGACCATGCCCGCCGTGCCTAAAAAGATACAGAGCGAGATCATCAACCGCTGCCGCGATTGTAAATGCCCCGTCAAAGTCCTGCCGGGCATCTATCAGTTCGCCACCGGCCAGATCACCGTTTCGCAGCTCAGAGACGTGGAGATTCAGGACCTGCTCGGCAGGGATCAGGTAAGCGTCAATCTCGACGAGATCATGAGCTACATCGAAAATAAAACCGTGCTCGTGACGGGCGGGGGCGGCTCCATCGGCAGCGAGCTCTGCCGCCAGATCGCCGGCCATAATCCCCGGCAGCTGATCATTCTCGACATCTACGAAAACAACGCCTACGACATCGAACAGGAACTCAAAAGAAAATATCCCGAACTCGACCTTCCGGTGTTGATCGCGAGCGTAAGGGACAAGGGGAAGATGCGGGACGTGTTCGGTCGCTATCGGCCCCAGATCGTGTTTCACGCCGCGGCGCATAAACATGTGCCTTTGATGGAGACAAGTCCCAACGAGGCGGTGAAGAACAACGTTTTCGGGACTTTGAACGTGGCGCGGTGCGCCGACGAATCGGGCGTGGAAACTTTCGTGCAGATCTCGACGGATAAGGCGGTCAATCCCACCAATATCATGGGCGCGACGAAACGGATCTGCGAAATGATCATTCAGACGATCGGCCGGCACAGCGAGAAAACGAAATTCGTCGCGGTGCGTTTCGGCAACGTGCTCGGCTCTAACGGTTCCGTGATCCCTCTCTTCCGCCGCCAGATCGAAGAAGGCGGGCCGGTGACGGTGACGCATAAGGATATTATCCGCTATTTCATGACCATTCCCGAGGCGGTGTCGCTCGTTTTGCAGGCGGGCGCCTATGCCAAAGGCGGACAGATCTTCGTGCTCGACATGGGCGAGCCCGTGAAGATCTACGACCTCGCGTGCAACCTCATCAAACTTTCCGGCTTAGAACCGGACGTGGACGTCAAAATCGTCTGCACGGGACTCAGGCCCGGCGAAAAACTCTACGAGGAGAGACTGATGAAGGAGGAGGGGCTGCAAAAGACGCCCAACGGACTCATCAATATCGCCAAACCGATCCAACTCGACGAAAATATGCTTTGGGAGACGCTCGATAAACTGTATCTCGAAGCCTACGACGAGACGGGGAATATGAAAGAGCTCGTCAAACAGCTCGTCCCCACCTATCAGATCGACAATCGGTGCGCGAAAACCAAGAAGAAAGAAATCGCTTCTTAAAAATAAAAACGCCCGTGCCCGGGCAAAGAGCAAGACGCGGGGGAAACCGCATAGAATACTATTAGGAAAACGGACGGTCAACGAGGAAAATGGACGAGAAGCTGATAGAAGCGATTTGCAGGAAATTTCAGATTCGGGGAGAATATCGTTCCTGCGAACTGATTACGTACGGCCACATCAATACGACGTACAGAGTATACTTTTACCGCGACGAAGAGATTAAAGACTACATCTTGCAGCGCGTCAACACCTACGTGTTTAAAGATCCGGTGGGTATGATGAATAATATCACCTCCGTCACCGAATATATCCGCGCGAAGATCAAAAAGACGGGCGTGAGCGCCAAGCGCGGCGTACTGCACTATCAGAAGTCAGCCGACGGAACCTATTATCACGTGGAAGCGGACGGGAGCTTCTGGCGCTGCTGCCGCTATATCGACGACTCCGAGACCTTTCTTTCCACGGACAATCTGACGGTGATCGAGGAATCGGGCAAGGCGTTCGGCGAGTTCCAGCAGTACCTCTCCGACTATCCCGTGGAAAAGCTCAATATCGCCATTCCCCACTTTCATAACACCGTTCTGCGCTACGAGACCTTCCGCGCCGCGATCGCGGCCGACGCGCTCGGCCGGGCGGCGGGGGTAAGGGAAGAAATCGAAGCCTACTGTTCTTTGGAAGAGACCGCGACCGCGATGTATAAGATGCAGCGCCGGGGCGAACTTCCCCTTCGCGTGACGCACAACGATACGAAATGCAGCAACGTGCTCTTCGATAAAGACACCTACGCCCATCTTTCCGTCATCGACCTAGACACGGTGATGCCCGGGCTCGTCGGTTTCGATTTCGGGGACGCGATCCGTTCCACGGCGAATACGGGCGCGGAGGACGAGAAGGACGTTTCCAAAGTCGCGCTCGATATGGCGAAATACGAAGCGTTCACGCGCGGCTTTTTAGGCAGAGTAGGCAAAGACCTGACCGAAAACGAAAAGAACACGATGGCGCTCGGCGCGGTGACGATGACCGTCGAATGCGGCATGCGCTTCCTCACCGATTATCTCGACGGAGATAAGTATTTCCGCATTCGTTATCCCGGCCATAATCTCGCTCGGAGCCGCTGTCAGCTCGCCCTCGCAAGGGATATGATCGTCCGGCTCGAAGAAATGCGGGGGCTCGTGGAAAAATACTGCTGAACTTCGGTTTTCGCTCGATTTCAGCGTTCGCGGTTGACCTTGAACATAGCCATCGTGACGACGCCGAGGTTCCCGCCGATGAAAAGACCGATCATGAGTCCGATCCATAACATATTCGCAAATCTCCTTTTTTGAAATTGACGGAACAGTACTTTTTTCGGGCAAAAGTCCGGGAAAAGTATTTTATTATATGCGCCGCGGCCGGAAATGGTGTCTGTCCCGGCGGAAGGGCGGGAAAGAAAAGAGAAACTTTTCTGCCGCGGCGCCCATAAAACGGTAAAAACGGGAATGCGGGGAGCGCTTTCTTACCGGAATATTCCCCGCGATTTATGAAAATACGGAATAATTCCTTGCTATATTTTTTGTGATTTGTTATAATGATAGCGGCTAAATAGAAAGCGCGGACAGAGTTCTTTGTCTGCGCTCGCAGACAAAGGAAAACGGCGATATGAAAAGAAAACTGGAAGAATGGAAAGCGCTCGGCGTCGATACGGACGGCGCGGTGAGGCGCTTTGCGGGCAACTCTTCTCTTTACGAAAAATTTCTCTTGAAATTTTTGCGGGATGAAAATTACGCGAAGGCGGAACGCGCTTTGTCCGAGAAAAACTGGGAGCAACTGTTCGTTTCGGTGCATACCCTCAAAGGCGTGTCCGGCAATTTGGGACTCAACGAAATTTACGCCGTTTGTTCGCAAATCGTCGCGGATCTGAGGTCGGGCGGTCGGGAAGCCGCCGCGGCCGCGTTTCCCCAGCTCAGGGACGCTTATTTCAGGATCTGCTCCGCGTTGGCGGAGGAGGAAGAAAAATGAACCGCGATACCCTTTTGATTGTGGACGACATGGAAATCAACAGAGCCATTCTGCGTTCTTTATTCGAGCGGGAATATAATATCCTCGAAGCCGAGAACGGAGAACAGGCTCTGATGTTTTTTCGGCAATACCGGGAATCTCTGGCGGCCGTACTGCTGGATCTGGTAATGCCCGTCCTCGACGGTTACGGCGTGATGGTGGAGCTTTCCAAAGACGGCTCGGCCGCGCGCGTGCCCGTCGTCATTCTCACTTCCGAGGATTCTATGGAGAGCGAGGTGCGCGCTTTCGATCTCGGCGCCGCGGATATCATCACCAAACCCTTCGAGCCGCATCTCGTCAAACGCCGGATCCAGAACGCCGTGGAACTCAACCGCCATAAGCTGCACCTCGAAGAGATGGTGGAAAAGCAGGCGGCGAAACTGAGAGATTCCAGGGAAGTTCTCATGGACACCCTCTCCTCTGTCATCGAGCACCGCAGTCTCGAAACGGGACAGCACGTTTTAAGGATCCGCATGTTTACCAAGACTTTGCTCGAAGACGTGCGCCGCTGCTACCCCGAATACGAACTGACGCAGCGCGGCATCGGCGTGATCGCGAGCGCCGCCGCGCTTCACGACATCGGCAAGATCTCCATTCCCGACGCGATTTTGAATAAGCCGGGGGCTTTGACGAAAGAAGAGTACGAGATCATGAAGACGCACACGGTCAAGGGCTGCGAGATTCTCGCCGGACTCGACCGCATGGACGAAAAAGAGTACCTGCGCTACGCTTACAATATCTGCCGCTATCACCACGAGCGCTGGGACGGAAAAGGATATCCGGACGGCCTCAAAGGGGACAGTATTCCCATCTGCGCGCAGGCGGTGGGAATCGCCGACTGTTACGACGCTCTCACGACCGACCGGGTATATAAAAAAGCGATATCGCCGGAATCTGCATTCACGATGATTCTGAACGGGGAATGCGGTCTGTTTTCGCCCAAACTCCTCGAATGTCTGAAAAACGTCCGCAAGCAGTTTGCGGAACTTTCGCGCGCGTACGCGGACGGCAACTCTCCGCAGAAGGATTCGTACGAACTCAAACAATATGCGCGGCAGCCCCGGGAATATTCGAGCGCGCTCGAACTCGACCAGATGAAATATTTTTCGCTTTTGAGATATCTCGATTCCACGGTCATGGAAGTGGATTGGGACAGCGGGATTTATCATCTCGTCTATCAGCCCAATAAGGATTTTGAGGGACTGTATTCGGGCGGGACTTTTTCCGAATCCCTGCGTTCGTTCGCGGAAAAATGCGTATATCCCGACGATATCCCCCTCGTTTTGCAGACGCTCGGCGGTTTCATCGAGGACTTTTTCGAGAGCGGACTCATGAAACGTACTCAAAAATACCGTGTGCTAAGGCAGACTTCGGGAGAATACGTGCCCTATGAAGCGACCTTTCTCCGCATCGACATTCACGATCCCAAACAGCGCCGGCTCCTGATTATCTGGAAGGAGTGCGCCGAAGAGACGTCCGCGGCTCGTCCGTCCGGCGGGGAAGAGTGTATGCGCGCGCTGCCGGCCGGAATCCAACGGTGCCTCAACGATCGCTCTCTCACGATCGTATCCGTCAACGACGAATTTGTAAATCTGTTCGGATACATGCGCGAGGAGATCGCGGAGCGTTTTCATAATCATTATGCGGAAATGATCTGCGAACAGGATCGTCCCGTCTGTTTCAGGCAGATGCAGAAACAGCTTTCGGAAGGGAACCGTCTGGCGCTCGAATACCGCTGTACGACGAAGGACGGGCGGCTGATCTGGGTGCTCGACAAGGGGCAGCTTTTGGTGGGGCGGGACGGAAAGGAATATATCGACTGCGTTCTCATGGATATTACGCCCATGCGCCGCGCGCAGGAGGAACTGCGTCTCACGATGGAGCGGCATCAGATCATTCTCGATCAGACCAACGAGATTATATTTGAGTGGAATATCCCCAAAGACACCATTTTCTATTCTTCCAACTGGGAAAAGAAATTCGGCTACGAGCCCATTGCGCAGGAGATCAGTCAGAGGATCCCCAAAGCCTCGCATATCATGCCCGAGGATATCCCCAGATTTCTCGAACTGATGAAGGGCGTGAAGGCGCGGCTTCCCTACGGGGAGGCGGAGGTGCGGATCGCCAAGTCCAACGGGCGTTATACGTGGTGCCGGATCCGCGCGGCGACGCAGTTCGACGCTTCGGGCAGTCCCATCAAAGCCGTCGGCGTAATCTCGGATATCGACAACGAGAAACACCGCACCCAGGAGCTCATGGATAAGGCCGACCGCGATTCTTTAACCAATCTCTACAATAAAAACGCCGCGGTGCGTAAGATCCGTAAATATCTGGAACGGAAAAGTCCGTCGGAAACTTCGGCGATGATGATCATCGATATGGACAATTTCAAGTCCATCAACGATTCCCGGGGACATATGTTCGGCGACGCGGTGCTTGTGGAAGTCGCCGCCCGTTTCGAGCGGCTGTTTCATGCCGACGACATCGTGGCGCGCATCGGCGGCGACGAATTTCTGGCGTTTATTCCCCGAGTCGCGGATAAACGGGCGCTCTATCATAAGATGAGTGAAATCACAACCGCCCTGCACGACGTATTCAAAGAAGAACTCGGCGACTTCACCCTCTCTTGCAGTATCGGCATCGCGCTTTGTCCCGACGGCGGCAGGGATCTCGAAGACCTGTATCAGCATTGCGATCAAGCGCTCTATCAGGTGAAAATGCACGGGAAAAATCAGTTCCTGTTCTACGAACCTTTCATGTCGAATACTTTCGGCTGGGACGAGGATAAAGTTCTGGCCGCGCGTACGCATATCGAGTCGGACGACACGGACCGGCTGAATACCGACGAGATGATCCTGCGGACCTTTAAAAATCTCTATGAGTCCGGCGACGTGGAAGGCACTATCCACTCCGTGCTCGAAACCATCGGCAAAAAATATAACGTCAGCCGCGTCTATATTTTCGAAGATACCGACGACGGCAAGGCCTGCGTCAATACGTTCGAGTGGTGCAATGAGGGGATTTCGCCGCAGATCGGAAACCTGCAATACGTCGCTTACGAATCGTTCGGACAAAAATACCGGGAGAATTTCAACGAAAACGGGATTTTTTATTGTCCCGACATTTCCGCATTGTCCAAAGAGCAGTACGAGATGCTGAAAGCGCAGGGAATCCGTTCGGTGCTGCAATGCGCTGTGCGCGACGAAGGCAGGTTTGCGGGATTCGTCGGTTTCGACGATTGCCGCCTGACGAGAATGTGGACGCAGAACCAGATCGACGCGCTGCGGTTTATCTCCGAACTTCTCTCCACTTTCCTGTTCAAGCAGCGGGCAAAAGACCGCGCGCTTTCTGCGGTGGACGATCTGCGTATGATCCTCGATCATCAAAATTCCTGGATTTACGTCATCGATCCCGATACGTACGAGCTCCTGTATATCAACGCCAAAGCGCGGCTACTCGCTCCCGAGGCGCGAAAGGGCATGCGCTGCTACCAAGCGTTTTTCGGCGGTGCTTCGCCCTGCGAACGCTGTCCCGCGCGGGAGATCCGCTCGCGTGTCAGCCGGACGGCGGAACTGTATAATCCCGGGCGCGGCGTATGGGCGCTGGCGGACGCGTCCTTTATTCACTGGGGCGACGCCGACGCGTGCATGCTCAGCTGTCACGACGTGACGCCGTATAAGACCAAGGCGGGGAAAGCGCCGCCCGTGAAGGAAGGCCGCAAAGAGGAATAAACGGAAAAGGCCTTTTTTCGCGGCCGCTCCGAGGCGGTAAGAAAAACTTTCCGCCTTTTTTTTCTTTTACTTTTGTTTTCAATGCAAAAAATACTTTACAAAAGAAGGGATTTTCGATATAATAAATAAGTCATAATGTCGGATTATGTCTTTTGCTTTTTTTGCGGTTCCGCCGCTTTGTCGGAGCGGGAAAAAAGATAAGAAAAACAAGCCCGCGTTATTTTTAAAAGAGACGCCGCAAAAGCCGGCGTTTCCCGGGAAGGAACGAGCATGAAAATCGCGCAGAATTGGACGGAGTATTCGATCGTTGCCACGGGCGACGGATATAAGCTGGAACGCTGGAAGGATATTTACCTCCTCCGTCCCGATCCGCAGGTGATCTGGTCGGCGCGCTCCGATCTGTTTTCGTTCCCGAAGCTCAACGCGTATTATAAGCGGAGCGAAAAGGGGGGCGGCGGCTGGAAATTTTTGAAGCCGGTTCCCGAGGAGTGGAACCTCGCTTACGAACCTTTGGACTTGCGTTTCAAGATCAAGCCGATGGGCTTCAAGCACACGGGACTCTTTCCCGAACAGTCCGTCAACTGGGATTACATGTCCTCGCTCATCGAGGGCGCGCGTCGTCCCGTCAAAGTGCTCAACCTCTTCGCCTATACGGGCGGCGCGACGGTGGCCTGCGCCAAAGCGGGCGCGGCGGTGACGCACGTGGACGCGGCGAAGGGCATGGTGGAGCGCGCGGGCGAAAACGCGCGGCTTTCGGGGATAACAGCGGGAATCCGTTATATCGTGGACGACTGTCTCAAATTCGTGCGGCGGGAGATCCGCCGCGGCAATAAATACGACGCGGTGATTATGGATCCGCCCTCGTACGGCCGGGGCCCGAACGGAGAAATGTGGAAGATCGAAAACGATCTTTTTCCCTTCGTGGAACTTTGCTCGCAGCTTCTTTCGGACGATCCGCTCTTCTTTTTAATCAACAGCTATACCACGGGGCTTCAACCTATGGTGCTTAAAAATATACTGACGCTCACCCTCGCGGGCCGGCCGGGACACGCCGAGGCCTACGAGGTCGGAATCAAAACGGAAGAGGGGATTTCTCTTCCCTGCGGCGCGGGAGGAATTTTCGTAAATGACTGAGAATACGGAAGCGGAAAAGACGAACGGGAACGGATCGGAAGAGAAATACGTTCCCGAGTTTGAAATCCTTTACGAGGATAACCATATCATCGTCGTTTTAAAGCCGCAGATGGTGGCTTGCTGCCCCGACGAGAGCAAGGACGACAATTTACTCGACATGGTCAAAAGGTACCTTAAAATCGCTTATAAAAAGCCCGGAAACGCCTATGTGGGGCTCGTGCACAGACTGGACAGGCCGACGGGCGGCGTGATGGTGTACGCCAAGACCTCGAAGGCGGCGGCGCGGCTTGCGGAAGGGCTCCAATCGGGAGATTTCGAGAAGAGGTATCTGACGGTGCTGTGCGGCACGCCGGAAACGGAACGCGGCACGCTGACCAATTATCTCAAAAAGAATACCGTCAACAATATGGTGTATATCTGCACGCAGACGGAGGACGGCGCGAAGTTTGCTTCGCTCGATTATAAAGTCCTCGAAAGCAAAAGCAGGTATTCGCTGGCGGAAGTGCGGCTGCATACGGGCCGGACGCACCAGATCCGCGTCCAGATGGCGGGAATTTCGCACCCCGTCTACGGGGATATGCGTTACGGCGGCGCGCTGGCGCAGAAGGGCAGGTTGGCGCTTTGGGCCTATTCCCTTTCCTTTTCCCATCCCGTCACGAAGGAACGGCTGCGCTTTCTGGCCTATCCGCCCGCGAACGAAACGCCCTGGAAGGCGTTCGATCTGGCGGAGGCGGTGGAAATCAAGTGAAAATTTCGTAAAAAAAGAAAAACAGGTTATTTCACCGCAAAATGCGTTTGACAAAAGCGGCGTTTCGGTGTAAAATAAAGAAAGCACAGTATTGTAAAAGGCAAAAGTTTACAAAAATTGCGAGGCATTGCTTTAAATGAAAAAGTATAAATCAAAAATTTTAACTCTCCTGCTCGCATCGGCGTTCGGCGCGGCCGCTTTGGGCGGCGGTATTCTGGCTTCGGGCGTTTCCGCGGACGCGGAAGGGACGCTGTATTCTCCTTCGCGCATCTTTACGGCGGAAAATTCCGCTTCGGTGGATCAGGATAAGGAGACTCCTTCGGCCTTAGCGTTCGTTCTCCGTTCCGGCAGCAACGTTTCCTTCAAGCACGAGCTCGCCTTGAAATGGTACGAAGGCAAAGGAGAGGTAAAATACCTTTCTATGACGTTCTCCTTCCGGGATACGAATTTTTCCAAGATGAACCTCACCTTTGAAAACGCTCCCGCGGTGGCCGTCAAGGAAGATAAATCGACGAATACGATCGCGTTCGAGAATAAAGAGGGCAAGCTCTCCGTCAAAGTCAACGACGGCGCGGACGCCGCGGAGATCGCTGCCGCGGACGCGACGTCGGACATCACGATCGCGCTGGCGCAGAAAAACGGCGCGGCCGAGGCGGAAGACGGACAGTTTTTCGTGACGATGAAGGTCGGCGGCGGCGAAGCGCAGACGATCGGCGCTTTTGAAAATATCGGCTCCAACTATTCGGAGTATTTTTCCAGCTCTTCCAAAACGCCTATGGTGCCTTTTGCCTTCACGGCGGAACTTCCCGAAGATAAAGCGGAGGAAGAGTCGCAGACAAAACTCTTTTTCAAAGAGCTCAACGGACAGGCCTTCGATCTCAACGACGACGGAAAAATCGCCGATACGGCGGCGCCCGTACTCGTGGTCGACGAAGAGATTTACAGCTTTATGCTCGGTATGCCGTTCTCGCTCGACTATAAGGTGATCGACGTACTCGACACCACCGTCGACAAGACGATGGAGTACTACCAATATAATCCCACGCACACGGAACAGACATATAAGACGCTGACGACGAGCACCTATTTCTTCGACACCGTGTATACGAAAGGGGAGGGGGACGCCGCGGAAACGACCTCCGTCTACGAAGAATACGGCATGGAGTTCGTCTCGATCAAGTTCACGCTCGGCGACAACGACCATACCGGCGAAAACAGCAAGGAATATTATCTGAACTGGTACGCGAACGAAACGGCGGATCCGGACAACGCTAAGGAAGGCGATTACATCAAGCTCAACCGTCAGCAGGAAGGCCCCGCGTACGCGGGGATCGTCAACGACGACGAAGCCAAGACGACGACGCTTACGCCCGCAGGCGAAGCGCTGTTCGCCCGCTATCAGGAATTGGTGACGGAAAAGGCGAAGGACGTTTACGCCGGTACCAACTCGTATTTCTATCTGCCTTCGCTGAGAGGTTTGATCGCGGATAAAGATACGGACTATAAGAAACTGAAATTCAACATTTATTATAAGACGCAGGTTTCGGACAGCGCGTCCTCCTCGACGAGTCTCTCCTCTTCGAGCTTAAAGCTGTCGCTTTCCTCGCTGGGACTGTACGAGTTCAAGGTCGTGGCCAGCGATCCTATCGGCAATGCGATGTATTGCTATGTCGACGGATATAAGACGAAGATCACCGCCGACAACGTCTGGGACATAGAGGAAATCCCTTCCTTTACCTTCTCCGTTACCAACCAGGGAATCACTGTGGAAGAGGAAACGAGCGCAGATAAAATTAAAACGGGAGTGATCGACGTTACCCGCAGCGTAGACGATTTCACGGTGACGGCGCTCTCGGGATACAAGCAGGAATACGGACTGTATTTCTTCGACACGACGCTTTTCCAGAAAAAGTATGCGAAGAATTTCACTATCAACGATCTCACATTGATCAAGTTTGAAGAATTGAAGGCGGAAGCGGATCTCTCCAAAGTGAAAGATAAGGATTACCTTGCTTACTATGCGGAGCTGTACGCGAAGCTGCTTACGCAGAAACTGGGCGGCGACGTCACAGTGACGGCGGAAGATCTCATGAAGCCGGACGCAGACGGGAACGTAATCTTCCGCAAGATCGAGGCTTACGACTCCGCCATCGACGAGGACAAGCACCCCGACGACTGGGCGAAATCGGACAATAAATATGCCTGGTATCCTTCTTCCAAAACTTTCAAACCGCAGGACATCGGCTGTTATCTCGTCTTCGGCGTGTTCACCGAGGGCAGCCTGGTCGGGGAAAAGGCGGCGGGCTATCAGGTATATTCCGTCACCGCTAAGATGGATACGATCAAGGGTGAAACGGAATGGCTGAAAAACAACATCGCTTCCGTCGTGCTCTTCTCGATTGCGGGCGTGATGCTGATCGCGATCATCATTCTCCTGGTCGTCAAACCCTCCGATGAAAAGCTGGAAGAAATCGAAGAAGGTAAGAACGGCAAAAAGTCGAAGAAGGGGACAAAGCGGGATAAGAAAGACGCCGACGCCTTGAAGAAACTCGACAAAGAGAACGACAAGGATAAAAAAGACGATAAATAATCTTCTTTAAAACAAAGAAAGCCCCGCCGGTTCCTTCGGGAATCGGCGGGGTTGATTTTTTGTAAAACGGAAAATCTGCGGTATTTATTTGCTGCTGTCGCGGAAAATGAGCGTCTGGGGAATACTTTCCTTTTTCACGGCAGAGCTGTCGGAACAGATAAATTTATAGATGGTGTCGGTGAGGATTTTCGTGTTTTGCTTGATCGAAGTGATCGAGCTGAGTTCCAGCCAGCGGTTGTCGTCGAAGGTGATAAAGCGGATTTTCTCTTCCGCTTTTTTCTTTTTGAGATAGGAAAGCACTTCGATACCGGACAAATTGGTGGCCGTAATGATCCCGTCGGGCCGGAAACTGTCGATCGTATCGTATAGCTGTTGCACGTCGTAATTCACGAGAGGGAAATTGATGATCTTATACTCCGCGTGCTTCGCGTTTTCCAGCGCCTTGCAAAAGCCTTTGCTGCGATTGGGCTTCACCTCGTTGAAATCGAGATAGCGATACTCCACGTCTACCAAAAGTAGCCGTTTGCAGCCCGTTTCCAACAATCTTCTCGCCGCGAGCCGGCACCCCGATTCGTCGTCGTTGATGATCGTGTCCAGATCCTCGTAAATGTCCCGGAATAACTGAATGACCTTGATTCCGTTCTGCCGTGCGACGCGGATAATTTCCGAATTCTGTCTGCTCGTGGGCGTAAACAAGATCGCGGAAACGCGGCTGGCGATCAGCGAACGGAAGCTCGTTTCCTCGTCCACGGGATTTTCCGAACTGAACGCGATGATCAGATCCATGCCGTGCTTGTTCAGCGTCTGCTGGATATTCGAGAGAATCCCGAAATAATACTCGTTGTTGATGTCCGAAATGATAAACCCGATGGTCTTTGCCGAACTGCCTTTGAGCTGTTGCGCCGTGGAATTTGCTATGTAGCCGAGCTCCGCCGCCGCGCTCGCCACCCGTTCGTACGTCTCCTTGCTGATATATCCGATGTTTCTCAGCGCCCTCGACGCCGTCGCCGTCGAAACCTGTGCTCTGTTCGCTACGTCTTTGATCGTAATCATCTCTTTTCACCGCCTTTTTTCTTAAACAAATTATAGCAGAAAAATGTGAATTTGTAAAGTGAAAACGGTTACATAATGTAAATCTTGTCCTTTTTACGAAAAAATTTTAAAAATATTTTTCCAAACAGTATTGACAACCTATATTTTTTATGATATAATACAGACAAGATGTAAACGTTTACATATACTTTCGGAGTTTTTCCGATTTATTTTTTGACGAATATGTAAACGATTACATAAATGAAAAAAGGTAGGTTGCAGAGACTGGTATGTATTACAGAGCACAAGGGAAAGCGGTATGCGCGGACGTGATTCCGTTCTATGAAGACGGAGAATTCAAGCTGTTTTATTTAAGGGACTACCGGGACGCGGAAAACGAGGGCGAAGGCTGTCCGTGGTGTCTGCTGACGACGAAAGATCTCGTGCGCTACGAGGATCGCGGGCCCGTTCTTTTACGGGGAACGAAGGAGGAACAGGATCTGTACGTTTTTACGGGGTGCTGCGTGAAGTTCGGCGAAGAATACCTGATTTTTTACACGGGGCATAATCCGCATCTGCGGAAAAAGGGACTGCCGGAGCAGAAGATTCTCCTGGCGAAGAGCCGCGATCTCCTGCATTGGGAGAAGGACGAAACTTTCGTATTCGCCGCGCCCGACTGGCTGGAAATGCACGATTTCCGAGATCCGTTCGTCTATTTCGACGAGGAGAAAGGCAAGTACTGCATGCTGATCGCGGGCAGGCTGAAAAACGGGGATCCCGTCTTTGCGCGGGGGGTGACGCTGATCGCCTATTCGGACGATCTGTATAACTGGGAAGTCGCGAAGGAGCCTTTTTACGCGCCTCACGCCTATTTTACCCACGAGTGTCCCGATCTTTTTAAAATGGGGGATTGGTGGTATCTCGTATTCAGCGAGTTTACCGACAAAGTGGTGACGACCTACCGCATGAGCAAGAGTCCTCACGGGCCGTGGCTCACTCCGAAAGTAAACGCTTTCGACGGGCATGCTTTCTACGCGGCGAAGAGCGTCTGGGACGGAACGCGCCGGATCCTGTTCGGCTGGAACTGCATCAAGCTGGACGAGAAGGACGAAGCGCCCTGGCAGTGGGGCGGAACGATCATTTCGCACGAATTGGTTCAGGCCGGGGACGGCACGCTCTACGTCAAGTGTCCGCGGGAAGTGGAGGACGCGTTCGTTTCGGAGCGTTCCTTTTCGGAGACCTTCCGTATGGGAGAGATCGAAAGGGCGGAAGCGGGGTACCGGTTCGGCGGGGAAGGCGAAAACGTCGTGCTGTTCGATCAGATGCCCGAAAACTGCAAGATCGAGCTGAAATTTGTCACTTCGGACGCCAGAGGAGATTTCGGGATCGTGCTTCGGGAAGGCGGGAATATGGAGCGTTTCTACGCCGTGAAATTCGAGCCGAAGTTCAACCGTCTCGCTTTCGACCGTCAGCCGAGAAAAGAAGGCCCCGTACATATCCACGCGGACGTGGAAAGGTACTGCCCTGTGAAAGAGGGGGAGGAAACCCGTGTGCTCGTCGTCGTACAGGGCAGCGTTTTGGAAGTGTACGTCGGGGACAGAGTTGCGATGAGCGCGCGAATGTTTGATTTCAAAACGGGGAATTTCGGGATTTATACCCATAATATAAAGGTGGAATTCCAGGATATTAAATTGTTTGAATAAACGATGGGAGGAGGAAAAGATGAAAGATTCCATGATCGCTTTCACACTGAGAGCGGCGCTGTTTCTGCTGATCGCCAACGTCGTCATGCTGTTCATCGTCAAATTCGATTCCGCGGAATGGTACGTTACGCTCTTTTCCGTCGTCTTGATGACGGTGCTCGTTCTCGTCATTCAGATCGTTTCGCGGATCCGAAGGAGGGGAAAGAAACCATGAAAAAAAGAGGTATGACGATCCTGGCGGCGGCGCTCGCGTTCAATGTTCTTGCGGCGTCCGCCTGCGGCAAACAAGAAGAGGAGGTACCCAAAGTGCCGAAAATCGATTATTCCGTTCTCTATCGGAACGAGGAGAAAAAAGCGCCCCCCGTTTCCGGCGCGGCGCTCTATAAAGCCTCTTACGGCTATATAGACAACGAAACGCAGGGCTACAACGGCTTCTATTATCGCGCGCGGGAAAACGGAAAGGACACGGACATGACGATTAATAACGGCGTCTGGACGGGCAACGGCGCTTCGATGGAAGGGGGCGTCATGCGTTCGACGGCTTCCGTTTCCGCGGTCCGCTGTTTCGTCGCGCCCGTATCCGGGGACGCGCATGTCTTCGGGAATCCCCGGCTCGAAGAGGGGACGAAGGCGAAAATCCGTATCCTGCTCGACGATACGCTGATCGAAGAAGCGGAGATCGGCGACAAAACGGGTATTTACCACTCCCGCGCCCTTGCATTACAAAAGGGGCAGACGCTGCGGTTCGTCTGCGAGGGCGAAGCCGCCGTCTACTGGAATCCGACCGTGGATTACACGGGGCGCGGGGAGGAAAGCCTCCACCATGCGGCGGACGGCTATTACGGGGACGTGCATCCCTTTTACGACGAAAAGAACAACAAGCTGTATATGTACTATCTCTCCACCGGCAAACAGACGGAGAATAAAAAAGAGCAGTTCGCTTCCCTTTTGACGACGAGCGGGAATTTTATCCGCTACGAAGAGACTCCGCTTTCTATGGACGAGAAAAATCCGCCCGAACAGGAACTCTATTACGCGCTCGGCGTGTACGAGGACAAAGACGGGAATTACCGTTCGAGCTACGGCAAGGGCAACTACGCCGGCGGCTCGCTGAGCAAAGACCTTCTCACCTGGTCGAACGGCGCGGAGCCGTATGTGGACGAGTCGGACGGGTTTTTGAAGTACACCTACCGCGTTTATTTCGACAAGGGCGTACAGTCCGGCCGGGATCCCGATATTTTTTACGATAAAGAGAGCGGAAAATATTACTGCGTGGTCATGAACTATTACAGCGACGCGGTGGACAAAGGCAGCAAAGGGCTGGCGCTCTACACGGCGGGCGAGGACGGGAGATATTCCACCAAAGCGACGAAACTCCTCGACTGCACGGGGCGCGGGGATCCCGAGTGTCCGCAGCTGAAAAAGATCGGCGACAGATGGTATCTGTTCTATTCGATCTACGGCACGGGTACGGCGGGCGGCGTCGGCAGGCTCTCCTATCGGATCGGCGACGCGGGCAAGGCGCCCGAAGAAGTGGACTGGAACTCCAAAACGGAATACGCCCTCGACGGCGGCGATCTGCACGCGGCGCAGCTTTGCAAGGTCGGAAACATGTACTATATGTACGGCTGGATCAATTATACGCCGCAGGCGAACGTGTGGGGCGGCTATCTCAACCTCGCGAGAGAGGTCTATCAGAAACCGGACGGACGGCTCGCGTCGAGATGCGACGAGTATCTGACAGATCTTCTCAACATGGGACGCGTCGCCGTATTCGGCGAGGAGAACACCACTCGTTCGGGCATGAAAGCGGAGAAAGGTACCTTCACGGCGGAAAGCGCGGACGCTTCGGCGGAGATGAATGGGGAATTCGGGCGCAGTCTGCTGTTCACGCATATTGATCTGCCTTTGGACGCGGAATTTGCGGGCGTGAGCGTGACGGAAGGGAATCAGGATTACCGCATCGGGTTGACGAGGACGGGAGGAAAGTTGTATCTCGCCGTCACGAACGACGGAAATGATCCACTCGGCGGGACCTGGATCGAACTCAGCGGCGAGACGGGAACTTCTTTCGATCTGAAAGTCGTCTTAGACGGAAATTTCATCGAGGCGTTCGTCAACGACGAATATTCCCTGACGGCGAACACGTTCCTTACGGGCGGCAGCTATCGGATCGGTCTGACCGCCTCGGGCGGCGGCGCGAAAATTTCCGGCGCGGAGATCTGCAAACTTGCCGATCTCAACAATATTTTCGATTGAATGGAGGAGGAAAAATAAATGAAAAACGTTTTGAAAAAAACGATCGGCTGCGCGGCGGCGCTCGCTTTGGGGCTGAGCGGCCTCACGGCCTGCGGAGGCGGCGACAACGGGGGCGGCAAGAACGAGGACAACTCGTTTTCGATGATCGCGACCTGGACGGCGAGCGGGCTCGTCAATCATTACGACAGCAATACCAACTGCAATGCGTTCGATTATTTCGTGGTCGAGGGGTTGTATCGCTATGTGCGTTCCACCGACGAAATCTTCTGTCAGCTGGCGGCGGAACTTCCCTCGCACGCCGACGAGAAAATCGCGGATTTCAAGGACGTGATGGGCGAGGACGCTTACGACTATTATGTGAGCCAAAACTGCGAGACGGTGTCGGTGACGACGGCGAAGATCCGCGAAAACGCCAAATGGCAGAACGGCGAGGATTTTACCGCCAAAGACGTCTGGGCTTACTACTACATCATGCACCCCACTTCCAGCAACTATATGGCGGCGGTGAAGGTCGTGGACGACAAGACGGTGCAGTTCGTCTGGAATCCCTTAAAAGAGCCCAACGACACGGTTAAGACGCTTTTGATCGCGCAGGATAAATCGGGCACGGTCAAATACGACGAGTTCGCCTCGTACGTGGACACCGTGTACGACATCGTCATGAAGAGTCCCGTCAACCAAAACGTCAATCTTTGGGGCGCGTTCAACCGTTTTTCTACTCAAGAGCAGATCGACAGAATCAAAGTCGCCAAAAACGCGTTCTCTTCGTACAGCCCGAGCTGGTATATCGCGACGGGACCTTTCAAGTTCGCGAACGACGAGAAGAGTTTCTCCGCGACGCAGATCCTGCTCACCAAGAACGAGCATTACTGGAACGCGGACAAGATCGGGTTCGAGAAAATAAAACTGTATTCGTCGAACGATCTCAACCAGACGTATCAGCTCATTTCCAACGGCATTGTGGACTATTACGACGGCTTTATCCAGCAGGATACGTTGGAGAGCATGCTGGATTCCAATTCCGATCTCGTCAATCTCAAGATGTACGATCCGGGCGCGATCGGCATCACCTTCAATCTCGAAAACAAACTGCTCACCCAAAACGTGAGAAGGGCGTTTCAATACGTTTTCGACCGCGAAGAGGTGACGCTGGCCGCCAATCCGTACGCGACGACTTCCTACTATCCTCTGCTCGGCATGGCGCCGTCCGAAGCTCAAACGTACATGAGCGAAAAACATTTCAACGCTTTGACGAAATATTCCTACGATCAGAGCAAGGCGGCTCAGCTGCTCGAAGCGGAGGGCTGGACGAAGAAGGACGGAAAGTGGTACGCGGGCGACAAACAGGTCGCTCTGACGCTCGGCGCGCCGAGCGGGCACGACATCTCCTCGACGGCTGCCGAGGCCGCGGCCGCGCAGCTCAACGCGTTCGGCATCAAGGTGGATCTGCTCAAATCGAGCAACTACTATTCCAACGTTTCCGCCGAGAATTCGCCCTACGACCTGATGCTGGAATGGACGGATCTCAATATGTCCTTCTCTTATCCCACCGGTTCCTACAACCAATTTTCCAACGTCTATTCCCGGTGGATTCACGTCGACAGATATCCGGCGGAGTACACGGATTCTCAAAAGGCGGGCAACGTCAAGCTCGTATTCGACGGTCTGGACGGGGACGAAAAGAAATATGAGTTCGTGGATTATATCAATTCTTTCTATTCTGTGGATAAAGAGGATCTCACCTATCTCGTGGACGTATTCAATACGGGACTCGCCGATTTGTGTCTCGGCGTACAGTTCTTCCAGAACGTCACCGCCTCGACGCTCAACGTCGGCAAGATCAAAGGCGTGCCGCTCGAAGAGTACTGGTCGAAGGACCGCAACGTCACGTATGTGCCGCAGGCGGGCACGGACGATTTCTTCGCCGTCGCGCGCACCAACCTCGTCTATGCGACCAATTATATGCTCGCATACGGATACTATCAACCCAATAATTAAAGGATAACGCTATGAGAGAAAACGCCAATCCCGCTTCGGCGGCGCCCGAAACGCCGCCCCGGGGAACAAAACTGAAAAACGGATTCCGGCTCGTCGGTAGATTCTGCGTGAAGCACCGGTATTTTTTCTCCAAGATAGGCGTGTCGCTCGTCACTCTCGCCCTGTCGGTGATCCTGCTCTTCTTTCTGCTGCGGCAGATCCCCGGCGACATCGTGGAACTCTACGCCCTGAAATTGCAGGGACAGCAGGGGATCACCTATGACAGAGCCTACGAGCTCGCTTCTCAGCTGCTCAATTTCGATCCCAACGAAAACGTCTTACAGGCGTTCGTCAGGTACGTGGGCGGCCTGTTCAGAGGCCAACTCGGCGAGTCTTATCTGGAAACGGGCGTGTCCGCGAACACTTTAATCGCCACCCGTCTGCCCTGGACGCTGTTCGTGTCCTCGGCGGCGTTGTTCCTGAGTTTTTTCATCGGCACCGCGGTCGGCGGGTTCGTGGCGCAGAAACGAAAGGGGGCGGCCGACAAGATCGCTTCCGGTTATATCGCCATCTCCGGCTCGATTCCCGATTATCTGATGGCGCTGCTGCTCGTCATCGTCTTCGCCTACCAGCTCAAATGGTTTCCGGCGCAGAACAATTACGACATCTTCAAAGTGACGCCCGGATTCAATCTGCCTTTTATCCTGAACGTGCTCTATTACGCGTTCCTGCCCGTGCTGTCGTATACGCTGGTGCAGACGGGAAACTGGATTCTGCACATGCGGGGGAGTTGTATCGGCGTGCTCGGCGAGGACTATATCCTCGCGGCGCGGGCGCGGGGGCTCGAAGAGCGGACGATCCGGAAAAAGTACATGAAAAAGAACGCGCTTTTGCCGCTCGTGACGATGTTCGGCGTCTCCTTCGGGGCGCTCTTCGGCGGCGCGACGCTGATGGAGAGCATCTTCAATTATCCGGGCATCGGACTGGAAATTTCCAACCGGATCGTCAATAAGGACTACATGGTCGTGCAGGGGCTGATTTTCTTCTCCGCCGCCATGGTGATTTTGGTAAACTTAGTCGTGGATCTCATTTATCCGCTCGTCGATCCGCGCGTGAGAAAGGGGTGAAAAGATGGAACGAGAAAAGAAAAATTCCGAATTTTTAAGTTCCGTCAAGCGCGGCCTGGGAAACTTCTTTCAGGCGTTTAAACGGGGCTTTAAAAAGATCTTTTCCAGCGGCAAGACGATCGTCGGCGCCGCCGTACTGCTCTTTTTCGTGCTGGTGGCGCTCTTCGGACCGTTGATCTTCCCTTACGACGCCAATACGGACATGGCGAACAAATACCTGTCCCCCTCGTGGACGCACCCGTTCGGTACCGACTGGCTGGGGCGGGACGTGTTCCGGCAGGTGATCGCGGGCACGGGTTCCGTACTGGAAATCGCGTTCTACTCGGCGGTGTTCACGGTGGTCATCGGCACGGTGCTCGGCATCGTCAGCGGTTACCTGGGCGGCTGGGTGGATCGGGTGATCATGTCGATCACCAATATCTTTCTTTCCATTCCTTCCTTCCCGATCTATCTCCTGCTCGCGGCGATCGTCACCATCAACACGCCCGTCTCGCTCGCCGTCGTCATTTCCATTTGGAGCTGGGCAGGGCTTTGCCGGGCGATCCGCGTGCAGGTGATGAGCCTCAAAGAACGGGATTTCATTCAGATCTGCACAGTCATGCACATGAGCAAGGCGCACATCATTTTCAAGGAACTGCTCCCCAACGTCTTTTCCTACATCGCCATCAATTTCGTCATGGCGATGCGCAACGCGATCATGGCCAGCGTCGGCATCATGCTCATCGGGCTGGCGGCTTACGATCCCACCAACTGGGGCGCGATCATCAACGCCGCGCGCACGAAGGGACTCACGAACGTCAAAAATATCTATATCCTGCTCTATCCGCTCATTGCCATTGTAATTTTCCAGGTGGCCACGCTGATGCTGGCGAACGGACTGGACGAGACGCTCAATCCCCGCTTGAAGGTACTTTAAAGGAGGCGGTATGGAAAACGTTACGCAGAATATACGGCCGTCCGGGGAATCGCCCGACAACATCGTGGAATTTAGGGGTGTGTCGATCGAGTATCCTTTGAAAAAATACACGCTCAAAGCGGTGACGGACATTTCGCTCGATTTGAAGCGGGGCAAGATCACCGCTTTGGTGGGGGAGAGCGGTTCGGGAAAAACGACGCTCGCCTCTTCGCTCATCGCCTGCATTTCCGAGCCCGGCCGACTCGCCGGGGGAGAGATCCGCTTTCGCGGCCGGGGCGAAACGGAGGAGATCCGCGTCGATCAGCTGACGGAAAAGGAAATGCGCCGATTCCGCTGGGAAAAGGTCTCGATGGTTTTTCAGGCGGCGCAGAGCGCGCTCAATCCCGTCATGACCGTGCGCGAGCAGTTTTTCGAGACGCTTTCGGCGCACGATTCCCGGCTTTCCAAAGAGGAAAAAGAGAAGCGCTGCAACGAGCTTCTCGACTACGTCAAGCTCGATCCCGAGCGCGTGCTCGCCTCCTATCCGCACGAGCTTTCGGGGGGTATGAAACAGCGGGTGATGATCGCGTTTTCGCTGCTGCTCGATCCCGAGCTCATCATTCTCGACGAGCCGACGACCGCGCTCGACGTCATCACGCAGAGCTATATTTTCAATCTGCTCAAAGAAATCAATCGGGACATGGGGATCTCCATGCTGCTGATGACGCACGATATCAGCGTCGTGGCGAAGTTCGCCGATTACGTCGGCGTCATGTACGGCGGCAGACTCATGGAGTACGGTACGGTGAAAAGCGTGTTCAAAAACCGTTATCACCCGTATACGGCGGGGCTGATCGGCGCTACGCCGTCGATCATCGGCGACATTGCGGAGATGAAACCGATCGAGGGCAATCCGCCCGATCTTCTAAAACTGCCTTCCGGCTGTATCTTCGCGCCGAGATGCCCGAAGTGCCGGGAACTCTGCCGGGAAGAAGAACCCAAAACGCGGATAGCGCCGGACGGCGGCAAAGGAAAATGTCATTTTTACAGGGAGGGAGAGTATGCGGACGAACGCTGAGGAAAGAACGGAACGCGCCGCGGCGGCCGACGGCGAAGCGCGGGAAATGCCGTTGATGCGGCTGGAAAACGTCAATATGATTTTTAAAAAGCCCGGCTCCTTCCTGACGGACAGAAACATTCACGTTTTGAAAGACGTCAATCTCGATATCGGCGCGGGCGAAATCGTCGCTCTCGTCGGGGAGAGCGGCTGCGGCAAGACGACGCTCGGAAAGATCATCACCGGGCTCTATCGTCCCACTTCCGGCACGATCTGGTTTGAGGGAAAGAAAATTTCCGGCATGTTCGGAAAAACCCTTTCTTCCTATAACCAGGTGCAGTTTATTCAGCAGGACTCGTACGCGGCGCTCAATCCCGTGCGGACGATCTATCAAAGTCTTTACGCGCCGATCAGGACGAAAAACCGCAAATGGACGAAAGCGCAGATCGACGAGCGGATCGAGGAGTTAATGTCGCTCATCGGCTTACAGCCCTCCGGGCAGTTTCTGACGAAGTATCCGCACCAGCTCTCGGGCGGCCAGCGGCAGAGAATCCTCATGGCGCGGGCGATCTCTCTCGATCCCAAACTCATCGTCGCCGACGAGCCGGTGAGCATGATCGACGTATCGCTGCGGCTCTCTTTGCTCAACCTCATGAAGAGCCTCAACGAGAAACTGCACATGTCCTTCGTCTACATCTCGCACGACTTATCGACGACGAGATATATCGCGAGGAGCGGCAGAGTCTGCGTCATGTATCTCGGGGAACTCGTGGAAATCGGTCGGATCGGCGACGTCGTCGCCCGGCCCCGGCACCCGTATACCCGCGCGCTGATCCAGGCCGTGCCCGTGCCCGATCCCGAATTCAAGGGCAACGACGAGCTGCCCCTCAAATCCATGCAGCTCGGTACGCTCGAAAACCGGGGCGGCGGCTGCGCGTTCTTCGACCGCTGTCTCTACGCTTCGGAAAAATGCCGGGAAAAGATCGGCTACGTGCAGACGCCGACGGCAAAAGTGCTTTGCCGCAATCTGGAAAACGTTCCCGACCGGCCCGTCTACGATCTTTAAAAAACAAAAAAGAAAAACAAAGCGAAATCGCTTTTTATATGGAAACCATGGAGGTAAATGTATGAGAAAAGCAATCGGCAAAAAATTCGTTTGTCTCTTCTCCGCCCTCGGCGTCGCAAGCGCGGCGCTCGCGGCGGCGATCACGATAAACGCGGGCGGCGCAAAGGTCTCGGCCGAAGGGGAAGAAAACGTCCTGTACTCGCAGGATTTCTCTTCCGCCCCGGAAGCGGAACTTTCCGAATACGTAGCCGTTTCGGACGGCGCGGCGACGCTTACCACGTCTCAGACGTTCACGTTGCCCATCGCTCAGATGGCGGCGTCCAACAACTACGAAGTCTCTTTCGACATGAAGCTGCTCGATACGTCCGACCTATTCGTGCATTACGTGGGGCTCAACGGCACCACCGGAGAGGATCTGTATCTCAAAGAAACGGGATCGGGCGCCTATTGGGCGATCGAGGATTTCAACGGACATTCCGTCTACAACAATTCCGGCGATCTGCACGGCGGACTCGACGGCAACGGCGTGGATCTTTCCGAGTTCGTCTCCGTCAAGTACGTGCATTACGAAGGGTATATGGAGCTCTGGCTCAACGGCACCCGCCGCTGCGTCTCCCACCTCTCCAATTTCGGAAACAATAACTATGTGACGAGAGCGGCACTCGAAGAGGGCACGATCACGGGAATCGCTTTCCGGGCGGGCGTTGCGAACGCGGTCGCGGTCGACAACGTCAAAGTCAAAGAAGCCGTGGGCGGAGAAACGAGCTATCGGGCGAAAAACGCTTCCCAGTCGGTGTCTTCGCAGGAGGTCTTCCCTCTTTCCGCGGAGAATCTCTACCGGGATAATTTCAAAGTGACGGGTACGTTCCGGCTCGCGAATACGGACGGAAAGGATTTCTATCCCACGATCAAACTTTTCGGGCTCAACGCTTCCCTGGTATCGAACAATAAGCGCGAATACGCCGTCAATATCCAGTCTTTGGCCACGGGCGGCACCTTCTCGCCCCAGGTGTTCTGGCAGATCGAAGGCGCGGATCCCTGGGCGGGCAGGACGGGCGAAAACGTGGACTTTGCGGCGGGCGACGACATCGAATACCGCATCGAAGTCTACGGCGATCATCTCGATTTCTACATGAACGGCACGTTGGCGGTCGGCACGACCTTCACGGAAATGGGGATTCAGAAAGGACATTTGCAGTATATCCGCATCGTCAGCGGCAACGGCGGCGCGTACTGGACGGATTTCACGTACGACGGCTACGAATCGCAGACCGCGGCCGAGATCTCCGCGTCCGCGACGAGACTCAAAGCCGGCGAAACGCTCACCGTCACGGCGGACGTGTTCGGACAGAAAGGCGAGACGTTCACCTGGTATGTGAACGGCGCGGCAAACAGCGAAACGGGTACGACGCTCACCCTCGAAGACCTGGAAGCGGGTACCTATACGATTCAATATAAGGGAACGACGACCGTCAGCAACGAAATAGAAGTGAAAGTGACGGATAAACTGCTCACGATCGCGGCGGACAAGAACAGCCTTTATCCGACCGAGGAAGTTACGGTCACCGCCACGCTGGACGGGGATTTCACGGGGGAAACGCCGGTGTGGTACGTGAACGGCGTGGCGCAAAGCGAAACGGGCGCGACGCTCGTATTGAGCGGACTCGAAGCGGGAACGTATAAAGTGCATTATCAGAGCGCAAACGTAAAGAGCAACGAGATCACGATCACCGTCAAAAAATCGGAAATCACAGTTTCCACGGAAAAGAACAGCTATTTCACGAATGAGAAAGCCACTTTCACCGCGACGCTTACAGGACTTGCGGATACGGAAACGCTTTCCTGGTTCATAAACGGCGAGCGGGTGGAGAACGCAACGGGCGCGACGCTCGAAGTGGATCTGAAAGATTACGCGGCGGGCACGCAGCTCCTTGTGCTCTGCAAGAGCGCGAGCGGCGTCGAGAGCGGGGAAGTGACGATTTCCGTCGTCTACGACGTCATGGCTTCGATCAAAGGGGACGAGAATTTCAAGTCGATCTACGAGGACAAGATCGAAGCGGGCAAGACCTACGGCAATTTCAGCGTCGGTCAGGACGAGGACGGCAGCTATCTGTTCAGCGAAGTGGGCAGCGATTCCACTTGGTATACGATGAACGGGAAAATCCCCGCTTCCACCGGCTTTATCATGGAATATAAACTCTATATTCCCGCCGATATTTCCGCGACTTACTTCGTCTACCCCTGCATGGCGGGGCTTAACTCCAAATTCCCCGATAAGATGATGGAGACGGCGTTCAACGTCAATAAGGACGGCGTCTCGCCCTACCTCAAAGACCAGGGCAGCGGCGTTTCCTACGACGCGGAGCATTACGGCTTCGGCAAGGATTTAAGCTATGAAGGCGACATCGCCAAAAAGGGCGGCTGGAACACAATCGCCGTCGCGGTGGAAGGTAAATATATTACCATGTATCTCAACGGGGAGATCGTGCTCTTTATCAATCTACCCACGGCGACCATTCCCTCCGGCTATGCGTTTAATTTCTATCCGGACGGCGGCACGGGCGTAGTGCCTTTGAAGATCAAGGACATCGTTTTGTCGGGGATCGTGGAACCGGCTCCCGATTTGAAGAGCGTTTCCCTGTCCGTCTCGACGGTCAACGTGGACGTCAACCAGACGGTGACGGTGACTGCAGCGCTCAATCCCTACAACGCGGAATTCACGTCGGTGACATGGTATGTGAACGATGCGGCGGTGGAAGGCACGGGACTCACGTACACTTTCTCGGCGGCGGCAGCGGGCACGTACAAAATCCACTGCGTCGTGGACGGGATCACCAGTTCTTCCAAGACGATCACCGTTTCCGCCGGTTCTTCCTCGGGCGACGACGGAAAGACCAGCGGCTGCAAGTCCGGCTGTAAGTCGGGGATCGCGGGCGCGGGACTCTCGGCGCTCGGCGGTGCGGCGGTTCTGATCGCGCTTTTGAAGAAAAAGAAATACTAAATAAAGCGGCGGACGCGGCTTGCCCAAAAAGCAGGTCCGCGTCCGTTTGGAGTTTTCTATGAAAAAACGATTTTTGCCGGCAGTGCTGGCGCTGACGATTTTGACGGAGGGAATGGCGATGGCCGCGTGTAAGAATAAAGACGATGAAAAAACGGAAACGCCCTTCGACTACGCCGCGTTGTATCAAACGACGCGGACGGAGCCGTACGAAGAGAAGGACGGGAACACGAACCGCGCTTCCTTCGGGTATACGCAAAAAGCCGAGCAGGGATACAACGGCTGGTACTATGAATCCCGCGTCGGCGGCCTTAGCGAAGAAATGAAATACGACGCCGGTTCCCAAACCTGGCAGGGAAACGGCGCGTCCATACAGGACGGCGTGCTCAAAGGCGGCGAAAACGCGGCGGCCGTGAGAAGGTTCGCCGTGACAAAGACGGGCGAATTTGTCGTTTACGGCAATTTCAAATGCGAACGGGACAGTTCTCCTTCCGCCTCCGTCGCGGTGTACCTCGGCGACACGCTGCTTTACGGCGGCACTTTGGCGGCGGGAGATACGGCGGGAAAATATTTTGAAGCAAAGGGGACGGCGAACGCGGGGGACAGTCTGTATTTCTGCGTGAAAGGAGCGGGGAGCGAGGTCTTTTTCAATCCCGTCGTCACTTACGAAAACGCGCAGAACTCTTCTTTGTATCATCTGGCCGCGACGGGAAAACAGTACGGCGACGTATTTCCCTATTACGACGAGGAAGAACATAAACTGTATATGGGCTTTCTTTGGTCGGACGACGCGCGGCTGCCCGACGCCTATCACAACGCATTGGAAATATCCGAAAATATGCTCGCGTTCGCCGACGTGCCCGAGGCGAACAATTATGGCGCCTGGCAGCGCTATAAAGAAAACTACCGTCTGCATTTTCTCTTCGACTGCAACCGTTTCATCGACCGTTCCGTCTATCCCTTCGGCGTGCGGGACAATATGCTCTATTACGACGAAGAGAACGAGCGGTATTTATTGATCGCGGGCTGTTACTATCGTTTCGATTCCGCCGCGCAGACCTCCGATCTCGTGATCTATGCCTCGGACGACAAATACGCGACGAGCTGGACGAGGGCGGGAACCGTCGTCGAAGCCGGGTATTCGAGGAATCTGCCCGAATGTCCTTCTTTAATGGAGATCGGGGACAGGTGGTACGCGTTCGTCTCGGTCGCCTACAACACCGCTCACCAGGTGGGGCCGCTTCAATACTGGACGGGAGACGCGGGCGTCGACTGCCTGGACGTGGACTGGACAAACAAGGAATTTTCTTTCCTCGACGGCGAAGACCTGTGCGCGGCGCGTCCCACGAAAGTAGGGGATAAGGTCTACATGTGGGGCTGGATTCCCTCGACCTACGACACGATGCCCTGGGCGCCCTGGGCGGGGTATCTCAATCTGCCCCGGGAGGTCGTTCAGCACCCGGACGGTTCGCTCGGCGGCCGGCTCGATCCCGCGCTCTCGAAGTTGTTGAATTACGGGAATATTTACTCCCTTTCGGCGGGAAATTACGAAGTAGAAACAGGGAGCGCGGAATTTTCGGAAAGGACGCTGCACGTGACGGGAAGCGAAAACCGCATCGCGCTCGGCGGCGGATACAGCCGGAATTACGTCACCTTTCACGCGGATATGAAGGAGAGTCGGAAGGTCGGTTACGTGATGAAACAGGCCGGGAAGGAATATCAGGTAGTCGTGGAGAAAGAGAACGGAAAGACGTATATGAAGGTGCTTTCGCCCTTCGACGAGTCCCACCGCGTCAACAGCGCGCTGGAAATCGGGGACGCGGACGAATTCGACGTGAAGATCGTCATAGACGGGGCGTTCGTCGAGTTTTTCATAGGCGACGAGTACGCACTCACCGCGCATACGGCGATGACGGGGCCTTCGTACGAAGCGTATCTGTACGCGGACAAAGCCGCGGCGTTTGAAAACGTGAAGATCAACAAACTGATCCCGTACCAAGAAATATGAAAAACCGCGGCGGCTCCGGAAAAGGTTGACAAAACGAGTATAAGAGTTTATAATACTTATAAACGAAAGACCGAAGCCGGTTGGAGCTGCGGCGGAGAAACTACTTATGAGAAACGGGCGGAGGAAAAGATAACGGCGGCATTATGTGCAAACATAATGCTTTTTCCGTTATTTTCGCGGGAAGCTGCGCCGGGGAACAGTATACGGGAAAATTCATCGTTTTCTTCGACGATAATATGCTCGTCAAGGAAAGGGAGGAAACGGATCTCGAACAGCGCGAAGAACAGGCGCTGATGAAGGAGCGGTTCGTCGTTTACTATCAGTTGAAACGCAATATCCGCGAGGACAAATGATGCGGCAGCGAAGCGCCGGCGCGGTGATGGATCCCGTGCGCGGCGTCAAATACGTATTCGAGCAGGGCTGCAAGGATATGCGCCGGGCGCTCGACAACGGTATGCTTGTGATCCCGCATAAGCTCATCGAGTTCGAGATCACGCAAAGCCTGGTCATAAAACGGGAGAAGTTCCTCAAAAAATTTATTCGGCGTATCCACAGCATCGGCTGCACCTGTTCGATAGACGATTTCGGGAGCGGGTATTCCTCGCTGAATACGCTCAAAGAATTCAATTTCGATACCATTAAGCTGGACCGGAAATTCTTTTACGGGAAAAAGGGTTTCGACGACGAATCCAAGCGTATCGTCTCCACCCTCATCAGCCTTTCGCACGATCTCGGCAAGAACGTTGTCTCGGAAGGGATCGGAAAGGACGACGGGAAGGGCTGAAACGTCCAATCGCAAAGCACGAAAAAGGAGAATATTATGGACACGAAAGAATCCAAGAAAAGAATGGACGAAGGGCGGTTATATATGCCCGGCGACGAAGCGATCATGCGGGAACAGTGCGCGGCGCTCGAAAAACTCTGCGATTTTAACGCCACCCGCCCTCGGGATATAAAGCGGCGGACGGCGCTGCTCAAAGAAATGTTCGCGGAGATCGGGGAGAATTGTTATATCGAACCGCCGTTGCACGCCAACTGGGCGGGCAAACGCGTGCATTTCGGCCGCGACGTATACGCGAATTTTAATCTGACGCTGGTGGACGACGGCCGCATTTACGTCGGCGACGGCGTCATGTTCGGCCCCAACGTCACCGTGGCGACGGCCGGACACCCCATTCAGCCCGCGCTGCGCAAACTGCAAATGCAGTATAATATCGACGTACATATCGGCAATAACGTTTGGATCGGCGCCGGCGCGGTCATACTGCCCGGCGTGAGCATCGGAGACGACTCGGTAATCGGCGCGGGCAGCGTCGTCACCAAAGATATTCCGGCAGGCGTCGTGGCGGCGGGAAATCCCTGCCGCGTACTGCGGCCGATCGGAGAACGGGACGACACCTACTATTTCCGAGACCGTAAAGTGGACGTGGAGATTCCCGAATGACGTTCGGCGGAAAAAACCGCTTAAAGACGGGCGGGAATGAGCGGTTTTGGCAAAATAAGTCAGATTTGCGCGCGCCCGGCGGGATTCCGGAAAGATCAAGATTTTATTTGACTTAACAAAGAAAAACTTTTATAATAATTGCGGATAATAGAAAGGAAAAAGGAGTCTGCAATTATGAAAAAGCTTATCCTGGTAACCTCGCCGCCCGCGAGCGGAAAGACGTACGTTTCCAAAGAACTTTCCAAACGGCTCAATCACATCGTCTATCTCGACAAAGACAGCCTGATTCCCCTTTCCAAACAGATTTTTCTCGTCGCGGGAGAGGAATACAACCGAAGCTCTCCGTTTTTTGAAAAATATATCCGCGATTACGAGTACGAGACGATCGTAGGCATGGCGTTTGAAGCGCTTGATTACGACGATAAAGTGCTGATCAACGCCCCGTTTACGCGCGAGATCCGCGACCGGGCGTATATCGAAAATCTGCGGCGGAAACTTGCGGAAAGGAACGCGAAACTGGTGGTCGTCTGGGTGGATACGGATAAAGAGGTCTGCCGGCAGAGAATGATCGCGCGCAATTCCGACCGGGATACCTGGAAACTCGCGCACTGGGACGAGTACGTCGCGGGCTGCAATTTCGAAGTCCCCGTCGAGCTCGACGATCCCGGGCTGGCGGACGATCTTCTGATCTTTCATAATTCTACGGACGATGAATTCGAGGAATCGATGAAACGGATCCTTAAAATACTCGAAGAATAACGAGTGAAAAAGCGCGAAAAAAGAAGAGTTTGTCGGGGCGAAAAAACTTCGTGAAGGGCTTGTGAAAAAAGTCCGCCGAGGTTGATTTTCGCCCCTTGTTGTGATATAATAAATACGGTGGCAAAAGCACGGGAGGAAATGATGCTGAAAAAGGATTTTTACGGAAACGTTACCTTTGAGGAGGGCGCAGGTCCCGACGCGGAGTTTATCAAGGAATACATGCGGCTGAAGCCGCTCTATTCGGGGGCGCTGAAAACGGCCTGCGCGAAGTTCGAGATCTTAGACGACGAATTCAGTATGATTCAGGGACACGATCCCATTCACAATATCGAAAGCCGCTTGAAAACGGTGGAGAGCGCTTACGAAAAACTCAGGCGGCGCGGCTATGAACAGACGCCGCAGAACCTCAAACGACTCACGGATATCGCCGGCGTGCGGGTGGTGTGCGGATACATAGAGGATATTTACAAGATCGCGCGCGTTTTTCTCAACCAGACGGGGATTCGTCTGCTCAAAGAAAAGGATTACATAAAGACGCCCAAATCCAACGGTTACAGAAGTCTGCACCTGATCGCGGAAATCCCCGTTTCCCTCTCTACGATTCAGATGGGCGTGCCTGTCGAGATACAGCTGAGAACCATTTCCATGAATATGTGGGCGAGCCTCGAACACGAGGTCTCGTATAAAGTCAACGCCGATCTGGTGGAATCGTACAAAAAGGAACTGAAAGCCTGTGCGGACGATCTGTACGCCGTCGAAGAACGTATGCAGAAGATCTGCCGCAGTATCCGCGAACAGCCCAAAAGAGCGGACTGTATTGCAAGATGAGCTACAAGGACGAAAGGGAAAAGGCGGAGAAAAAAAATCGGAAGGTCTTTTGCGTCGTCTTTGCCCTTCTGATGTTTCTCGTTTCCGGACTGTGTATCTTTTCCGCGTTTTATCCGGCTTCGACCTGGAAATATTACGTGCGTCTGCCGGAAACGACGCGTCGGCGGGAGGGGGAGCTGAGAATCCATTTTCTCGACGTGGGACAGGGAGATTGTACGCTTTTGGAGTTCCCGGACGGCAGGACGCTGCTCATCGACGGCGGGGACGGGGCGGAAGAGCATACCTCTTTTATTCTTCGCTATCTCAACGCTTTAAAGATCAAACGCCCGGATTTTTTATTGCTCACCCATTCCGATTCCGATCATTGCGGCGGGCTGGCCGAAGTGCTCCGCGTCAAGGGCGCGGGAAGAGTATACGCGCCCGGGATTCATGATAAAAATATCAATCCTTCTTATGCGAAGTTCTGCGCGGCGCTAACCAAGAGCGGCGCGGAAGCGGTCGTCTCCCGCCGTTATTTAGAGATCCGACCGGAGACGGACGCCTATCCCTATTCGCTCGTCTTTCTCTCGCCTTATCGGGCTTCGCTCGCGGGCGGTCCCTACGATAAAGTCAACGGCGGAGATTACGACGATACGGACGTGAACGACACCTCCGCGGTGGTTTGGCTGGATTACGGCGGCGTGAGCGCGCTCTTTTGCGGCGACGCCACTTCGCGCGTGGAAGGAACGCTGATGCGGGATTATAAACAGGAATTTTTCGCCGACTGGGATGTGAAGCTGGACAGCACAGAAATCCTCAAAGTATCGCATCACGGGAGCAATTCGGGCAGCGGCTTGGAATTTCTGCGCTTTCTCGGCGTCGAAACGGGGGTGATTTCCTGCGGCCGCAATAATCTTTACGGACACCCGGACGCCGAAGTATGCGGCAATCTGGCTTCCGTCGGCGCGGCCGTTTACCGCACAGATCGCCAGGGCACCGTCGTAGTCACGATCGCTGCGCAGGGTAATTATTCGATTGCCTCCGAATTTACCGCCGCGTAAATTCCGCGGAATAAAAATTCGGCTCCCGAAGCATTTGCTTCGGGAGCTTTTTATGAAGAACAAGGCGGGGGCAAAATTTGCGCCCGCCTTGTAAAATCCACCGGCTATGCCGGTGGTAGATTGCTTTAGCTTCAGGCATTCGTGTGCTATACAACAAAAGCTCCTTTGTGCTAAACTATATGTGAGGCTACCAACCGCACATAAGCAAAGTACAAAGGAGGACGTTAAGATGAAAAACCAAAATAACGACACATATAGTTTAGCACATACGACATGGAAATGTCAATACCATATTGTGTTCACACCGAAGTATCATAGAAAAATAATCTATGGAGCATTGCGTGCGGAGATAGGAAAAATATTGCGGGAACTTTGCTTGCGGAAAGATATAGAAATCATAGAAGCGCACGCAATGCCAGACCACATTCATATGTTGGTGAGCATACCGCCGAATGAGAAAGTATCATCGTTCATGGGGTAACTCAAAGGCAAGAGTACCATGATAATTTTCGAGCGGTATGCTCACTTAAAATACAAGTTGGGGAACCGACATTTTTGGAGTCGGGGATATTACGTAAGTACGGTAGGCGCTAACAAGCAAGCCGCATAGAAATATATCGAAAACCAAGAGAAAGAAGATTTGATTTCAGCGCAAATCAGTATGGTAGAGCATTACGATCCGTTTGAGAAATGGCTGAAATCAAATCCAGAGAAGAGAGATACCCCGAAAAAGAAATAAAAGGCTTGCTTGTATGCGGTAGGCAGTCTTGTGTGGTGCTTAAGCACCCTGCCGGTATTCACGCCCTTTAGGGCGATTCTTAAAGCCCCCACTTTAGTGGGGGATATTTACTAGATCCGAATCCGACGATTCGGGGAAATATTTTTTATGAAAGGAGACGATTTCCCGGCGGATCGGGTTGGGAACGACGGGCGGGATTTTCGCCGGCCGGGCGATGTAAAAGCCCTGCACGAAATCGCAGCCCAGGCGTATGACCGTTTCCAATTCCTGCGGCGTTTCCACTCCTTCGGCGACGCACTGCATCTTGCGCTCGCGGGCGAAGCCGACGAGGTTGGCGATAATCTTCTGCCGTTCGGTGTCCTTGTCGACGTTTTTGACGAGCAGTATATCGATTTTGACGAAATCGGGGAAACATTCCAGCAGCACCGCCTCGCCGTTGTAGCCCGTGCCGTAATCGTCGAGCGCCACGCTGGCCCCGCAGTCGCGGATATGTTTGAGTTTATGCTGCATGGCGTTATAGGAAGCGCGCTCGTATTCGGTGAATTCCACGACGATATGATCGAATTGGCGATTGTAAGCCGCCTTCAATTCCGACCATTCCTCGTCTTTTAGATCCTGACTGGGTACGGAATTGATAAACAGCCGTACGGAGGGCGGAAGCCTCAGAGCCTCGAAATCGCGTATCCCTTTGAAGAAAGTGAGCTTCTCCAACTGACCGAGTCGATAGTGGAATCTCGCGACATTAAAGATGTCCTGCGGGGATTTGAACGCGGGCAGCGTGGAGCGCATGAGCGTTTCATAACCGTAGATCCTGCCCGTTTCCAGGCTGACGATAGGCTGATAGTGAAATTCCACCAGTTCGTTTTCGAGCAGATTAAAGAGATCTTCCTTGCTGCCGAGCAAAAAGGCGTTTTTAAGATAAGTCTTGCTGTCGTAATAAGCGAGTTCGCCTTTGGCTGTCGTTTTGATCTCGTACATGGCGAAATCCGCGAAGCGCATGAGCTCTTCGGGCATGCGGCTGTCCTGCGGATAGAGACTGACGCCGCCCGAGATCCGCACCCGGATCGTATCGCTGCCGGACGTGATAAACCCGTTTTTAAAGCCGCGGTAAATCTTTTCCACGTCTTTCTTTACGTCGTCGAGGTTGGCGTAGCCGTAGATAAAGGCGTAAAATTCGTCGCCGGAACGCCGTCCGTAAATCTTTTTCGGCAGGGGCCGGCATTCTTCGATCAGACAGTGCGCCGCGCTCTGAATATACCGGTCGCCGAAATCATGGCCGTAGTTGTCGTTGATATATTTGAGATTATCGATATCGAACATCATGAAAGCGCCGATGCCGAGCGCTTCCTCCTCGAAGATCCGCTGTATGTTTTCCGTAAAGGCGCGGCGGTTGTAGATGCCGCACAGAACGTCGAAATTGCGCTCGAAGATAAGCGTTTCCTTTTCCCGATAGGCGGCCGTGACGTTATTGACGACGCCTAAAACGTGATTTCCGTCCTCCTGTTTTACCCTGCGCATCTCCACCCAGCGCACAGCGCCGGTTTCGTCCTCAAATTTATAGACGACGACCGACTGCCGTTCTTCCGGCACGTCCTGCTGCTGAATTATATACGGATTCCGTTCTTCGAGAAAACGCAGGAAATCTTTTAAAGAAAATTCTTTGAAAGATACTGCGGAGGAGAGCCCGAACACCTCTCCGAAGTTCTCCGTCATAAAGAAATATCCGTCTTCGGCGTCGTATTCGAAAGACGCGACGGGCATGCCCGTCAGAGCGATCGTCTTTTCCAGCTTCGCGTTCGCTTCGACCACCCGGTTGCTGAGCTCTTCGATCGCGCCCGTCAAATTGTCGATTTCCTTGATAGCGGTGGGCGTAAAGCTCAGCCGCGGCGTGACGGCCATGTTATTGACCTTTTTCGTCAACGCGGTGATGGGACGGGAAATGAGATAGGAAACGAGCGCCGCAATCGCGGTTGCCACGAAAAAGGCGAGAATCACGAAGCGAATGATCGTACTGAGGATCGTCTGGATCTCCGCAAAGAGAATATCTTCGTCCACCAGCGAATACAGTACCCACGTTTCGTTTTCAAAGGGCGTATTCTTTTCGTACAGAGGTATTTCCTGCGACGCTACGCAATAAGACGTCTTTTGCACTTTTACCTGATAGACGCCGGTAAGGCCGGTTTCCGAATATTCAGGCGTGTCCGCCTGTACCTTCTCCAAAAACTCTTCCGCGCTGAATCCCGAGGAAAGAGAATTTTTTTTCGGGTTTTCGTTCTTCGCGCCCGACAGCGAAAGGATATAAGACGCTTCGTTCTGCTCGTTGAGCTCGGAAAAGGGGAGCATTTTTTTCAATAAATTTTCCGAAACGTCGACGCCGTATACTCCGAACAAAGTTCCGTCTTCCGCGACGAGCGGTACGGAATAGGTCGCGATCCGCGTGGAATCGTTGACGGATTCGTTAGTCAGGTAATGCAGGGGCGACCACCAACCGCATTTCGCATAGGCGAGCGCGCTTTCGCGTTCCTCTGACTCGGCGTACGCTTCTACCGGCACGGTAAAAAATTCCGACCAGGAAGCCCCGTTTTTTTCAAACGGAAATTTATAATTCCGGTTGCTCGAACTGATCATTTTCCCAGTCGGAAAACTCAGCGGCGCGATTTCTACGGTCAGATCGGAGTTATCGGCGGAATTGGTATCGGGATCGTTATCCCTAAGATAGAGCCCGTAGCGATTGACGAGCGCGTCTTCTCCGAAGACGGCGAACGCCCCCGTCGTGTAAGAAATGCGCATGGCTTCCGCGACGTTTACGGAAACGTCGTTGATGATGCGCGTGCTGACGCGAGTCAGGTCGTCTCCCGTCAGACCGAGAAATTCTTTCGCCGTCAAGCCTTCGTCCGCGAAAACTCTCTGCGCTTTATCGAGGATCTTTACGTATGTATATTCTACGTTCATCCATTTGTTGGACGCCGTGCTCTCGATGTTGGAGATCCGGGAAGCGGTCTGATTATAAAACGCGTTGCGTTTGTTGCGGCGCATATTGTCGAATGTGCCGCTCAAAAAGACCGCCGAAACAAAAATAGCGGTTTGCAGCATGAACACGAGTGTCATGGGAATAAGTATTTTCGTCATTATCGAACGATTTTTTTTCGGTCGGTTATTTTTCATGAGCACACCGTGAGCGTTATCTGCAAAAGTAAAGAGCCTGGAAGGGAAAAGAGTACCGTTCCGCTCAGGCGGATAAAGTTCCGATAATCTTTACGAGTTCGTTATACCAGTCGTCGAAGGTATAAGCGGCAAGTTCCGCAGCCGCTGCCGCGTCGTGAGTTTCGCCGTTTTTCACTCGTTCGTTTACGGCCGCGAGCAGGTCGTCTCCGTTTTTCAGATTGTCCATGCCGAGTCCCGCCGGTTTTTCGCCCGCCAGAGCATATTCGAAAATCGTACGGATCTTGGCGCTGTTTTCGTAGGGGAAAGAAGCCCAGATTTCGTAGTTTTGCATCGTTTCGTAAGTGACCGCGTAAGTATCCAGAATCACTTGATTGTCTTTGGCGATATTCGTTTTGATTTCGGAGATTTCGCTCTCGGTAAAATCTTCTTCCTTCTTTTCGTTCTTTTGCAGGTAGTATTCCCATTCGCTTTCCAAAACCGCGGTCTGGATCTTTTGCACACTGTTTTCTCCGTAGGCGGTTTTGAGCACGGGAACGTAATTCATCGCCGCGGCGAAATCGATATTCTCGGACAGATATTTGATGAATACGCAGGACGCGTACTCCGTCACCTCGTCCGTTTTCGTCACCGCCAGCCCCGCGCCCTGCTGAATGGCGACCTTTTTTCCGTTTTCAAAGACGGGCGTAGGCGCCACGTAAGTTTCGATCGGATAAGAGGAATCGTCGCTCACCTGTATAGAAGCGGGAAAGTACGAAACGCTGGAAGTGGAACCGACATAAGAGAGGATTTTGCCCGTTTTCACGTCCCCGGAACGGAAACGATCCTGCGCGTAGAAATGGCCTTTGACGTAAGGTACGTAAAAATTATCGTAAATGCGCCGGAACGTCTCTTTATCGAGCACCACCTTCACCTGCTCCCCCTCCGGCTGGATCACGGTCCGGCCCAGCGAGCGCGCCGAGGTGAGGATATAGTTCGCGAGCGCGTCGCGGCCGAACAGGGCTTTGCCGTTCGACCAGCGATAATATTTTTCGGCGGTGGCGGTAATGCCTTCGATCGTTTTCAGGGAATCGAGACTCACTTTGTCCTTTTCCTCTGCCGCTGCGTTGTACCCGGCGGCAAAGCGATCCCAGTCCGTCTTGTTGAGCATGAATACTTCGGTGGATTTGGCGGTGGGAATGAGCTTCAACCCGTCGTTGATATAGCCGTCCTCAAAGAAACTGTCGACGTACGAGTCCGATTCGCTCTCGGTGAAATAATCGTCGAGAGAGGCGATTGCTTTATATGTGTCGTCGAGCGATTTTAAATCGTCGGAGTATATCTGAAAAATGTTGGGCTTTCCCGAATCTTTTTTGAAGGCGTCGTTTAAAGTTTGCGTCAATTTGGAAACGTTGGCGAAAGTGGGAGTGTCGACGATATAGATATTCTTTTCTTTGCCGACGGTGTTGTTGAACGTATTTTTTACCTTTTCAAACGCGGCCGACTGTTTGTTGTTGTAATAAGTCCAAACGGAGAGCTGGATTTTGTGATCCTGCTCTTTCAGCATTTGTTCATACTTTTCGAGTTTTTTGCTGTCGTCTTGCGTGCTGTCGTCCGAGTCGCTTTTGCAGGCGGCGGCGCCGAAAGAGGCAAAAAGCATCAGGAGGGCGAGAGCGGACGTGACGAGCTTTTTCAGTCTTTTCATGGTGAGAGTCCTTTGGATACGTATATCCCGAATATTTTTGAAAAGAAAAATTATCGATTCCATTGTATTATACTATGTTTTATAATAAAATGCAAGTCGGGGGCGAAAAGAATATCATGAATTTGTCGAAAAAAGTATAAAAAATGGAAAAAAGTCGATTTGGGCGGAGAATAGACAAAAAACGCTTTCCCCAAAGGAGGAAAGCGTGAGATTCTATTTTTTTTGCGGCTGTTCGTTGCTTTCGCCGTTTTTCTTTTTCGGTTCGCGTTCAAATTTGCCGTACACTTCGTTGACGCGGCAGGAATAGGAGAAGGTCGAGTTATAGCGCCGGAGAATTTTCAAAAATTCCCCGACCTGGCGCTTGCGGACGATGCAGAGGAGGAGCATTTTATTCTGATGCGTATACATGCCTTCGGCATGCAGCATAGTGACGCCGCGGCCGAGCTTTTCCATAAGTTCCGCGGAAAGTTCTTCGGCCTTATCGGTGACGATTTCAAATTTATAGCCGCTCTTCAAACCTTGCAGCATGAAATCGACGACGATGTCGGAGATGAAGATGTTGGAAAGCGTGGAAATGACCGAGTTGGCGCCCGAACGATAGACAAAAAAGGCAAGCACGACGACGGACGCGTCCATCGCGAAAGAGAGCCAGGCGATGTTTGTCTCGGGGTGAAAACGTTTGATCAGCGCGGAAATCGCGTAAGTGCCGCCCGAGGCGCCGAAACGGCGGATCATCAGGGAAAAACCGAACCCGGAAATGACGCCGACGCCGATGGAGGCGAAGACTAAATTATTGCCCTCCTGGTAACACCCGCTCGTCGGCAGCGCGCCGTAATAGGAGATCCCGTAGCGCGTATGCAGGTATTTGAAGAACATCAAAAGGAGAGATTGAAATACGAGATAGACGATGAGCATAACGCCCGTTTTGCGGCTCACGAAAATGACCGCGAGAATGAAAATGGGAAGGTTGAAAAGAAACATGAAAATACTCATGTTCAGCGTCACTTCGCCGAAATAATCCTCGGTGAGAAACGCGCAGATAGAAGCGAGACCGGTAATTCCGCCGGGGGCGAATCGGTTATAATTTGAAAAATAATAAAGGGAAGCGGAAACGAGCAGGGCGGCGATAAAGCAGATAAGAATATCGAAGAGAATGGTCCCGGGGCGAACGTCGTCCTTATCGGGAGGAGAGAGGGGGACTAACTTTTTTTTGCCTCCGGGTTCGTCGATCGATGCGTTTTGTTCTGCTTCATTCTGATTGTCCATGGTGAAAGTCCTTGTGGATAATTTACTTTCATATAATATAGTACATTTTACTAAATAAAACAAGCGATTTTGCATAGTTTCACGGCAAATTTTTTTGTCGGGATTTTCGAAAAAGCGAAATTCGGAAAAATTCAAAAACGCGAGGATTTTTTTCTCGAAAAAGATTGACAAAAAGAAAAAAAAGTGATATACTGACAACGTTATATATCAAGTGTCTTTGGTCTCGTAGCTCAGTTGGTTAGAGCGCATGCTTCACATGCATGAGGTCGAAGGTTCGAGCCCTTTCGAGACCACCATTATACAGGAATTTGTGCGTTTTCGGCACGGTTCCTGTATTTTTATCGACAATTATTTCATCAGAGGGAAAAATTATGATGAAATAAGCGGTAAATATATTGTTTATAAATCCTACGGACATCTCTTTTGACGGCATGCCGCAGCATAAAATGCAACGCCGTCCTTGTAAGACAGCGTTCACTTGGGGATATGCGAGGAATTTTTAAGCGAAAACCTGACGCGATATGCGCACGAATTAAACGGATTCCTAGCGGACGATTCTTATCCCGAACATATAAATTATATGTTCAACGGATATACTTGGACTCCTATGCAAAGATGTTTCGCGATTAAGATGGATAAACTCGATATAGGGGAAGTGAAAAATTCCGTCAAGGATAGAGCGAAAAAAAGCCGGGGCATTTGCCTCGGCTTTTATATTAAACTTGTTCCCGTTCTTCCTTTTTCTTGATCAAGGAATATAAGGGCGTGGAAGATTTTCTGAGCGAAATCACAATCACCAGTCCGACCGCGCAGCCGGCGCAGCCGCAGATGACGTCGGTCATCGTGTCCATCAGCGCGTAACGATAGCCTTCCGGCCGGGAATAAAATTCCGCGATCTCCTCCGGGGTACCGTTCAAGGGCTTGGAGCCGTCCCCGCCGTTATAAAGCTCGTTTTCGGGAATATAGCGCTGGGAATCGGCGTGAAAGAGGGAATCCGTCGTGAACTCCGCCACTTCCCAGAGCGCCGCCACGCCGAAGGCGAACATGCAGGCAAACAGAAGCAGTCCGAATTTATTCGGTTTTCCGCCCCGGTCAAAGTGATAAGAGGCCAGGGAAAGCCCGAAAAAGAACAGAAGAACGCCCGAAATGGAGTGCATGAGAACGTCCCACCAGGAAACGGAATCGTAAAGCCGTAAAATCTGGCCGCAGAAAATCGCGCCGAAGGCGAAACAGTCGATGAGAATGCGCGCTGTTAAAGACATCTTCACTTTGAACAGCTTCTCGACGAGAAAGGGCACGAGCAGAAACGCAAGCGCCTGAATCGTCTGCAAAAGCATCATGTGCGCCGGCTGCGGAAGTTTCAGCGGCAGTACCATGGCGAGCAGCGCATAGACGACGCACCCCAGATACAGCGTGAAATTGACAAGTTGAAAGATCGTTTGAAAATCGAATTTTGTTTTTTTCATTTTTAAACTTAGCAGCGGCTCAGGCGCCGTATTCCTTTTGAGATTCGTCGTCGGTCGGTTCCGGCTGTTTTTTACGAGATGCCGCCGAAAAAAGCATTTGTTCCATTTGCTTCATGCACTCTTCGAGCGTGAAACGCTGAGAGAAGCAGCGATAATTGTCGAGACACGCCTGCCTTTCTTCCCCGTGATCGAGCCAGTAGTCAAGCGTCGAAGCCAGCGCTTCCTCGTCGTCGTAAGGAAAGAGGTTTTTCGGCGTGAGGGCAAAATAGCGGGTGGCGCTTCGCGGAGAGTCCGCGATGATGGGCAGAAGTCCGCCGCAGATGGCTTCCAGGCACGCAATGGCTTCGATTTCCACTTCCGCGGTATGCACATACAGATCGGCGTAGCCGATGATCTCCGCCAACTCCTCGCGCTTGAAAAAGCGGAATACGGGCGGTATGCGCAGCGCAGACGCCTGCTTTTCGAGTTTTCCTTTGAGCGGTCCCTCGCCGGCAAAAATCAACTGCAATTTATTCCTGTATTTCGAGAGCTTGGCCGCTTCAATGAGAACATGCTGCGCCTTTTCCTGAGAAAATCGGCCCGAACACAGTACGACGTATTTATCGGCGTATTCCGGCGGTCTTGCCTGTTCGTTGCGCGGCCCGGCGAACAGGGGATTGACGCCGTTGGAAATGACGAAACCGTTGGTGGGTCCCGCTGTGTTTTCAAAGACGTTGCGGATAAACTGCGTGGGATAATGTACGCAGTCGCAATGCTTGTAGACCGCACGATAAAAATTATGATATACCTGTTCGTTGAACCATTGATTATTCATCATTTTGAGATGATTGGAGAAATTTTCGGCCTGACAATGAAAACTGGCGGTGACGGGCACGTCCAGCGCACGGGCGATTTTCAGCGCCGCGCGGGAAAGAATGAGCGGCATCAACAGATGCACCACGTCCGCATTCTCGATGGCGGCCGCGAGCACTTTTTTCTGCGGCTTTCCGAGCGTTACGCCGTTTTTTTCCACATAATTATTGAGAAAAAGGAAATTGATCTTCGGGACTCGCACCTCTTCATCCAGCTTCGGAATGTCCGACTCGGGCGAAACGACGACGAGCGTATGGCCTTGCTTTTTCAGAAAGCGAATGAGATTCATGGCTGCGATCGCCGTACCGTTGTTTTCCTTTAAGGGAATATCGCAAATAATGGTGATTTTCATAAAATTCGTAAGGTTCCTTTCGGCGGCAGATTATACCGCGCGTCGATGACGGGGGAAGGGTGCGAATCGTATAGGTATTCGCAAAGATTTTCTGTATTCTCCGTATAGATAGTATCATTATAAGCGTTTTCCCGTTTTTTGTCAAGGCAAAGAGCAGGGGTATTTTCCGCCCCGCCGACGAAATCGAAGTTCGCTGCTGCCGAAGGGACATACCGCCCGGACAGGTATGCGTTTATCGCGCATAGCATAGAAATTGTGTGAAATTATACAAAAAGGTTTTGTACGACATTGACAAAATTTTCAAAATATGGTATGATACAAAAAACGGACGTCGGGCGTAAAGGGAGAGAATTGAAAAAATGATCACGAAAATCCTGTCGACCGTCACGGTCCTCTTCGGTTTGATCGCCATTTTGATAATTTACAGACAGCGGGGCAAAACGGGCGGCGTGCGTCTCGAAAAAAGAGCGGACGGACGCTTGCGCGTCGTTCTCGTACCGGTGTCCCGGCTGATCGCGTATACGGCGTACGGCGTAGGCGCCGTCGTTTGTCTGTGCGCCGCGTTGGAAGAGAAAAAGGGCGACTTTCTCTACGGTATGACGCTGGGCATGATCTTTCTCTGCGCCGCTACCTATTGGCTGCTTCGCTGTCTGCGCTGGCGGGTGGAACTGTCGGAAGAGGGCGTGAGCTGCCGGGGAACGCTGGGAAGCGCGCGCGTCATACCCTGGACGGGAATTCAGACGGCGGCGATGCTTTACGAGTACGCGAAGGCTTCCAAAGAAGTGATCGTACAGCTGGACACAGGCGCGGGAAAGACTTTCCGTTTTCCTGTACCCGAACAATACGCTCCAGAAGTGAAAGCGCTGATTAAAAAGTATCCGAAAGTAAAGTTCCGTTCCACCCAAAATAAAAATTCGATGAATTTCAAGATCTGAAAAAAGCAAAAATTATGTGAGCGCGGTAGAAAGAGTCGGGGCTGCCCGAAAGTGAGAAGAGAGAATGAAAGAAGACAGACGTATCGTCAAGACGAAAAGAGAGCTCAAAAGAGCGCTGATAGAACTTTTGAAGGAAAAGCCGTTCGAGAGAGTGAGCGTGAAGGAGATCTGCGAAAGATCTTCGACCAGCCGCATTACTTTTTACGCTCATTATAAGGACAAATACGAGCTGTTGAACGATCTGTTCGCGGACTTTTCCGAACGCGTTCAGACTTCCTGTTCCGATGATTTCGAGTGCGGCGACAGCCGGGAAGACGTAGTCGTCTTTTTGAAAAAACTCCTGCACAGCGTCATCGGCTGCGTATACGAGAACAGTTTTTTGGTGAAAGTCATCAATTCGGCGGAAAATCCTTATCTTGCCTTCGCGTTCAAATGTTATATAACCGACGTGACGGAAAAATTGCTCGAACTCCTTTCGCAAAAGTTTAAATGCAAGTATACTTCCGCCGAAGCCTCCGCGTTCGTGCGCGGCGGATTCGTATCTCTGTTCTCCGCCGCGTTTGAGGCCGCCTGTTCGAGAGAAGCTCTGGAAAAGAAAATCGGCAGGCTCATCGAAGACCTGGTGCGCTCCGACGTTTTATTCGTACATGAATAAGCCGGAAGATAAATAGAAAACGAATTGAAAAAGCGATGCGGAAGAACGGCCGCGTCGCTTTTATTTATGAACGTAGGAAAACGATTGTATACCTGTTTTCGGAAAAAGAGCACTTACTGAAAAAGAGGAATGTAAACGATTACGGAAGGATAAAAACAGTCCCCGGCGGTACCTTCCGCCGGGGACTTGCCTAAGAAGGGGCAGGGCTTACTTGCCCGCCATCTTCTTATAGCCTTCGAGACGGGCTTTCGACGCCTCTTCCGTTTCCTTATAAAGTTCTTCCGCGAGCGCGGGCTCCGTCTTCTTCAAGGACGCGTAACGGACTTCGCCTTGCAGGAATGCCTGATAGTCGCCCGTGGGATCTTTGGAGTCGAGCGTGAAAGGATTTTCGCCCTTGTCCGCAAGTTCGGGGTTGTATCTGTAAAGCTGCCAGTAACCGCAGTCCACCGCGCTCTTTTCCTCGGTCTGGGATTTACCCATATTGATACCGTGATTGATGCAGGGCGCATAGCAGATGACGAGGGAAGGCCCGTGATAGGCTTCGGCTTCTTTGAGCGCTTTGACGAACTGCGCTTTGTCCGAACCCATCGAGCACTGCGCGACGTATACGTAGCCGTAGGTGGCCGCGATCATGCCGAGATCCTTTTTCTTTACTCTCTTGCCGCCGGCCGCGAATTTGGCGACCGCCGCGATGGGGGTGGCTTTGGAGGCCTGGCCGCCCGTGTTGGAGTAGACTTCCGTGTCGAGCACGAGAATATTGACGTCTTCGCCGGAAGCGATCACGTGATCGAGTCCGCCGTAGCCGATGTCGTACGCCCAGCCGTCGCCGCCGATGATCCAGAAGGATTTCTTGACGAGACAGTCTTTCGCCTTATAGACTTCTTTGGCCAGTTCGTCCGCGTCGCAGCCGCAGTCCTTGCAGTCTTCGAGGCATTTGACGAGCTCAGCCGCCGCGGCTTTGCTGCCTTCCGCGTCGTCCATCGCGGCGATCCAGTTTTCGCAGGCGGCTTTGCCTTCCGCCCATTCGCTCCATTTTTCGGCGAGCGCTTTCACATTGGCCGCGAGCGCCACTCTTCTCGCCTTATAGGCAAGACTCATGCCGTAGCCGTATTCCGCGTTGTCCTCAAAGAGGGAGTTCGCCCAGGCGGGGCCGTGGCCTTCCTTGTTCTTCGTGTAGGGACAGGTGGGGGAGGAACCGCCGTAGATAGAGGAACAGCCCGTGGCGTTGGCGATGATCATGCGATCGCCGAAGAGCTGGGTGAGCACCTTGATGTAAGGCGTTTCGCCGCAGCCGGCGCAGGCGCCGGAGAACTCGAACAACGGGGGGGCGAACTGCGATTTCTTGACTTCCGCCATTTTCGCGGTGACGTCTTTGGGCGCGTCGGGAAGCGTCTGGGCAAAATCCCAGTTGGCCGCTTCGCGGGCCGCGATCGTTTCCAGCGGCACCATATTGAGCGCGCGCGCCGAAGGTTCGACTTTCGCGCCCGCTTTCGCCGCATCGCTAGCCGCTTTCTGGTTGACCGGGCAGACGTCGAAGCAGACGCCGCAACCCATACAGTCGAGCGGAGTCACCTGGATACGGAATCCGTAACCCTTCGCCTGCAAGGCGGGTTTGGTCTTGAAGTCGGCGGGCGTTTCCGTGCCGTCGGGTACGAGGTAGGGGCGGATCGTCGCGTGCGGGCAGACGAAGGAGCACTGCGTGCACTGGATACACTTGTCGATGTTCCATTCGGGAACGAGCACGGCCACGCCGCGCTTCTCGAATTTAGTCGTGCCGGTGGGCACGGAACCGTCGGCGTTAAACGCGGAGGAGGGAAGTTTATCCCCTTCGAGCGCAAGAATGGGAGCCGCTACGTCGCGGAAATATTCGTCGTCCGCAACCTTGACCATTTCCGCGCCTTCCGTGGTGGTCGCCCAGGAGGCGGGAATGTCGATCTTCACGAGGTTGGATTTCGCGGAATCGATGGCGTTGTAGTTCATCTGCACGATGGCGTCGCCCTTGCGCGAGAAGGACTTGTGCGCCATATATTTCATGAGCGCGACCGCGGTGTTTCTGTCGTTTTCGTCCGCGCTCTCATAGGGCATGATCTGCGGATTGACGCAGAAGAAGGCCGATTGCAGAATTGTGGAGGTCTTGCCGCGCAGTCCGAGTTTGCCCGCGATTTTGATCGCGTCGATAACGTAGAGCTTGGCGTGCTTTTGGGCGAGGATATTCTTCATTTTGGCGGGAAGCTCTTTTTCCAGCGCTTCGACGCTCGTCCATTCGCTGTTCAAAAGGAACGCTCCGCCTTCTTTGAGGTCGGAGACCATATCGTAACGAGTCACGTAGGAGGGGTTGTGGCAGGCGATGAAATCGGCCGCGTCGATGAGGTATTCCGACTGAATGGGCTTATCGCCGAACCGAAGGTGGGAAACGGTGATGCCGCCCGATTTCTTGGAATCGTAGAAGAAGTACGCCTGCACGTATTTATCGGTATGATCTCCGATAATCTTGACGGTGTTTTTATTGGAGCCGACCGTACCGTCGGAGCCGAGGCCGTAGAATTTGCAGGAAGTGGAGCCCGCGGGCGCGGCGTCGAGCTTTTCCGAGAAGTCGAGCGAGGTGTGCGTCACGTCCTCGTAAATGCCCACGGTGAAGTGGTTTTTAGGCTGCTTCGCTTCGAGGTTCTTATAGACGGAAAGCACCATCGTGGGGGTGAATTCTTTGGAACCGAGACCGTATCTGCCGCCGTAAACTTCGACGTCCTTTCTGCCTTTTTCGAGAAGCGCCGCGCATACGTCGAGGTAGAGCGGTTCGCCGAGAGAGCCGGGCTCTTTGGTCCGGTCGAGAACGGCCAGTCTCTTGCAGGAAGCGGGAATGGCGCCGACGAAAGCCGACGCGTCGAAGGGACGATACAGTCTCACTTTCAAAAGGCCGTACTTTTTGCCTTCGGCATTGAGCTTATTGATCGATTCCTCGATCGTCTCCGCGCCGGAGCCCATGACGACGATGACGTTTTCCGCGTCGGCCGCGCCGACGTAATCGAAGAGGTGGTAAGGTCTGCCCGTATACTCGGAAACGACCTTCATGATCTCGGAAACGATACCGGGAACCGCCTCATAGTAGGAGTTCGCCGTTTCTCTGTTCTGGAAATAGGTGTCGCCGTTCTGCGCGGTGCCTTTCTGGACAGGGTGTTCGGGGTTGAGCGCGCGGGCTTTGAATTCGTCCACGTATTTCTGCATGCCGAGCTTATCGAAGATCGCTTTGATTTCCGCATAATCGTTCGCTTCGTCGAACCCGTCGATCTTGGAATATTCGTGAGAGGTACGGAAACCGTCGAAGAAGTGCAGGAAGGGAACGCTCGATTTAAGCGTAGCGAGATGGGAAACGAGCGCGAGATCCATCGCTTCCTGAACGGAAGAGGAAGCCATCATCGCAAAACCCGTCTGACGGCAGGCCATGACGTCCGAATGATCGCCGAAAATGTTCAGAGACTGCGCCGCGAGCGCGCGCGCCGAAACGTGCATGACCATAGGCAGAAGTTCGCCGGAGATCTTATACATATTGGGGATCATCAGAAGCAGGCCCTGGGAAGCCGTGTAGGTGGTCGTGAGCGCGCCTGCGGAGAGGGAACCGTGCACGGCGCCGGCCGCGCCGCCCTCCGACTGCATTTCGGCGATTTTCAGCCTCTGGCCCCACATGTTCGTTCTGCCGGCTGTCGCCCATTCGTCGGCGGATTCCGCCATCGGCGAGGAAGGGGTGATGGGATAGATGGCGGCAACTTCCGAAAACGCATACGCTACGTGCGATGCTGCGGTATTGCCGTCGATGGTCATTTTTTTCATCAAAAAGCCTCCGTTAAAAAAATTCGTGTTTATATTCGGGCGCGCGAGAAGAACTTTTTTCGTTCCTGACCGAAAAAAATCCGACGGCTCGTCCGCTCTATTTCACATACGCTTCTATTATACTTTCTTTTTCCCCGTAAGTCAATACCAAAACGCCAAAAAATAAAAAGAAATTGCGGGAAAATCGTCAAAAAGTTATTTTGCGGTTTTTTCTTTTCAAAAAAACCGGGCGGAAAAGGACGCGGCGGCAGGTTCCCTCTTTGTTTTCGTCCGCGTACGCCGCGCGCCGAGAAGCCGGGCCGCGAAAAAACTTTGTTAAAAAGGATAATTTCACCTCATTTTCATTGTATTGACAAAAGAAATTTGCTATAATAATAAAGTATATAAAGATCATAGAGACGGAGCGAGGGACAAGACAGGCGGCAAAATTTTTTTTGCGGCGCTGTTTTTGCGCGGAACGGACAAGCCGCCGTCGTCCCTTTTCGGGCGAAGCGGTCCCGTTTAAACATTCGGAAAGAGAACATGGAAGCGATAAAATTTGAGAACGTACATTTTTCATACGGCGAAAGCGCCGGCGCCTTTGCTCTCAACGGCATTGATTTTGCCGTGGAGGAGGGGGAGTTCGTCGCCGTGCTCGGACACAACGGCAGCGGCAAATCCACTCTGGCGCGGCTGATCGACGGCCTTTTGTCGCCCTCCTCGGGCAAGATCACCGTGCTCGGCATGGACGCGGGAGAAGGAAAGAACGTTTTCGAGATCCGCAAAAACGTGGGGATCGTTTTCCAGAATCCCGACAATCAGACGGTCGCGTCCATCGTCGAGGACGATATCGCGTTCGGGCCGGAAAATATCGGGATTCCCCGCCGGGAGATCGGCGAGAGGATTACCTTCGCCCTCGACGCGGTGGGCATGGCCGAGTTCAGGCACGCGACTCCCGAACGGCTTTCGGGCGGACAAAAACAGCGCATAGCCATCGCCGGCGTGCTGGCGCTGAAACCCAAAATCATGATCCTCGACGAATCGACCGCCATGCTCGATCCGAAGGGAAGAAAAGAAGTCATGGACGTGGTGCTCCGGCTTAACCGCGAGGAGCATATCACCGTCCTTTTCATCACCCATTTCCCCGAAGAGGCCATGCTCGCCGACCGGGCCGTGGTCATGAACCGCGGCGAGATCGTCATGCAGGGCAGCCCCTCGGACATTCTCTGCCGCGAAGAGGAGCTCGAAACGTTCAATCTCGCTCTGCCCCGTTCCGTCGCGCTCTGCCGCGCCCTGCGAAGCGGCGGGCTGGACGTGAAAGACGTGCTCACACCCGAAGAACTCGGCGGAGAAATTTTTTCCGCGCTCGATAAAAAAGGAGCTATTAACAAGGAATCGGAGGGGGCGGGTACGCGGCGAGAGTCGGAAAGGGAAGAGGAAATCCGTGCGGAAAACCAAGCGGAAGAGCCGGCGGGGCGAATCGAATGCGAGAATCTCACCTATACTTATAACGCGGGCTCGCCTTTTGCTTCGCCGGCGCTCAAAGGGGTGGATCTGACCGTCGAAGCGGGCGAGTTTTACGGTATCATCGGGCATACGGGCAGCGGTAAGTCCACGTTCGTGCAGCATCTCAACGCTCTCATCAGGGTTTACACGGCCGAGAAAAAATACAAACCCAAAAAGCTGAAAAAAGGACAGCTTCCGCCGCCGCAGATCATGCTGCGGGTAGGCAGGTACGACCTGACGGATAAAAAGACGGACTTCCGGGAACTGAGAAGCAAGGTCGGCATGGTCTTTCAGTATCCCGAGTATCAGCTGTTCGCGGAGACGGTGTTCGCGGACGTGGCGTTCGGACTGAAAAATTTCGCCAAAGGCGAATTGAGCGACACGGAAACGAAGAACGCCGTCCGGGACGCTCTGGAAACGGTGGGACTCGACTACGAAGAAGTCAAAGACCGTTCGCCCTTCGATTTGTCGGGCGGGCAAAAACGGCGGGTAGCGATCGCCGGCGTCATCGTCACGAAACCGGAAATTCTCGTGTTGGACGAACCCGCGGCGGGGCTGGATCCGCTCGGAAAACGGGAGATTATGCAACTTTTACACAAAATTCACAAAGAGTGGTGCAAAACTGTCATAATTGTGTCGCATGATATGGATGAGATCAGTGAGAACTGTTCGCGGGCGGCCGTTTTTTCCGAAGGAAAGGTCGTCGCGGCGGCTGCTCCGGCCGAGCTGTTTCGCTATTCCGATACGCTGACCGCGCTCGGGCTGGACATTCCGTTTACGGCCAAAGTGACGCGCCGGCTGGCGGAGGAAGAAGTTTTCGTCGATTCGGATTTCACGTCCGGGGATTTTGTCCGTAAGGTGCTTTCTTACGCCTTCTCGGGCCGCCCCTGCGCCGTGTCGAAGGAAGAAGCGGGAGGGCGGGAAGATGCGTGACGTGGCTTTCGGACAGTATTATCCCGCGCAGTCCTTCGTGCATAAATGCGATCCGCGCACGAAGATTCTCTTCCTCATTCTCTATATCGCCGCGATTTTTACGGCTAAAAATTTTTACGGACTCGGGGCGTGCGCCGTGGTCTTTGCGGTCGTGGCGGTCGCTTCGAGAGTGCCTTTTAAAAGCGTGCTTCGTTCCGTGAAAGCGATCGTATTCCTGCTCCTCTTCACGGCCGTGCTCAATCTGTTTTTCTATTCGGGGGAAACGGTGCTCGTGAAATGGGGATTCCTTAAAATCACCAAAGAGGGCGTGTATTACACGATCTTTCTGGCGGTGCGGCTTTTTTTGCTCGTGATGGGCTCGGCGATCCTCACTTTGACGACGACGCCCGTCTCTCTGACGGACGGCATCGAGAGCCTTTTGTTCCCGTTAAAGCTCGTGCGGTTCCCCGTCCATGAACTGGCGCTGATCATGTCGATCGCCCTGCGGTTTATCCCCATTCTCACGGACGAGACTTCGCGGATCATGAACGCGCAGAAAGCGCGCGGCGCGGATTTCGAAACGGGCGGGCCGATCAGGCGGGTGAGAGCGGTGGTGCCCGTGCTCATTCCTCTTCTCATCAGCGCGTTCCGGCGCGCCGACGAGCTCGGCGACGCGATGGACGCGAGGTGCTACTCGGGGAGCAAAGTGCGTACGAAATACAAAAAACTCACGTTCGCCTGGCGGGATCTGATCGCTCTCCTGCTCTGCGCGGCGCTGCTCGCCGGCGTGATCCTGCTTCGCATCTATCTGCCGAAGCTCATCTGAGGAGGCGGCCGATGCGTTACGTTCTGAAAATTTCTTACGACGGTACCCGTTACGCCGGCTGGCAGCGGCAGAAAAACGCGCTGTCCGTGCAGGAAGCGCTGGAAGAGGCGATGACGAAGGCTCTCAAAGGGACGTATAAAGCGACGGCGAGCGGCCGGACGGACGCGGGCGTGCACGCGGCGGGGCAGGTATGCCATTTCGACGCGGACGGACTGACCGTGCCTGCGGAAAAACTGCCCGACTGCATCAATCCTTTTCTGCCGTCGGATATTCGTATATTATCGGGCCGGACGGCGGAGGACGGGTTCGACAGCAATAGGAGCGCCAAACGAAAGACTTATTGTTATTCGCTCTACGTGTCGCCGCGGGAAATGCCTTTAAAGGAGCGGTATGCGGTGCGCGCGGAAAAACTGCCGGAGCTTGCGGAGCTTAAAAAAGCCGCGGCGCTGTTCGAGGGCGAGCACGATTTCAAAGCCTTCTGCGCTTCGGGCTCCGCCGTCACAACCACCGTGCGGCGCATCTATTTTGTGCGGGTGGAGGAAGGCGAATCGCTCGGCGGCAGGGACGTGAAAATCTACGTCTGCGGCAACGGCTTTCTATACAATATGGTGCGTACGATGACCGGAGAGCTTTTGGACCTCGCGTCGGGAAAACGGACGCCGGAGAGCCTCGAAGAAGCGTTCCGGTCGGGAAAAAGAGAATTGCTGGGCAGAACGATGCCCGCCAGAGGGCTGACGTTGATAAACGTGGAATACGGAGAAGATCAGACGATATGAACACAGTCAAACGCTATAATCCGAATACTTTCAACGCTATGCACGCGGCGGTGGCATTCCTCGCGTATTGGGCGGTGAATCTGGTGATTTCCGTCGTTTTGGTAAGACTGGAAGAAGGGCTTCAAACTCGGGGCGTCACGATCGACGCAGGCGCGCTGGCCTGTATAGAAGCCGTCGTGCTGATGGCGGGGCTGGGGCTGCTCGTATGGATCATGTGCCGCGCCGCGAACGTACACCCCGTAAACGGCGGCGGTTTTCTGATCCGTAAAGGCCACGGCGTGGAAATCACGATGGCGTTTGTGGCGGTATTCGCCTTAATTGCGCTGTTCGGTCCCTTGCAGAACACCGTCGCCGAAGAGGGACATATCATTCAAAAATTGCTCGGATTCCCTTCGGGGGACTTTGTCGACCAGGGAATTCCTTACAGCGGCTGGGCGGTGCTTTATATATTCATTCTCGTACCTCTGCTTCCCGCGGTCTTTGAAGAGCTTTTGTTCCGCGGCGTGATCCTGCGCGGATTTATACAATTCGGGAAAGTGGCGGCGGTCGTGCTTTCCGCGCTCCTGTTCGCCTTCGCGCACGGCCGTTACGATATGTTTTTTACGCAGTTCCTCGGCGGACTCCTGATCGGGTTCCTCGTCGTGGAGACGAAGAATCTCTTCGTGGGCATGGCGGCGCATTTTGCCAACAACTTTTTCTCGGCGGCGATGAGCGTGACTTATGCGATTCTCCTTGCCAGGGGGAGAGATAATACGGAAGTCTATCTCGCCCTCGCCGATATGGCGTGGTTCGTGATCGGGCTGGTCTGTCTGATCGCCGCCGTCGTCTATTTCGTCAAGCGCGTGCTGCATTCGCAGAAATTCCCCGAACGGACGCGGGGGGAAGTCGCCGCGACATTCGTCGTCAACGATATGGTCGCGGGTACGCTTTCGGAGGAAATTTCCTGGTATGACTGCGGTAAGCTGACGCCGAAGAATGCGGAGGCAAAAATTTTTCTTACGAAGAAGGATAAGCGGGGCAGAATGAACAAAAAGGCGAACTTTGCCGCCGCGGCGGTGCTCATCGGATTGGGGATTCTGATTTCGCTGGGCATCAGCGTGATGTCTTTTATCTTAGGTTGAAAACGCCCGAAAGGGGTACGGAGAGGAAATATGGAAATTTTTCAAATTTACCAAAGTTTTGTTTTCATATTCGGAGTGAGTTATGGAAACGGCAAGATCACGCCCGGAGTGCTTTACGGCGCTTTGATGACGGGCGTGGGAGTATGGCTGCTCCTATTCATTCTGCAAGGCGTCGGTATGTATACGATGGCAAAAAACAGAAACATGAGCCGCCGTTGGCTCGCCTTCGTTCCCTTCGCCAATATCTATTATATGGGCAAGCTCGCGGGCGCCTGCGACGTATTCGGCCGCAAGATGAAAAGTCCGGGACTCTACGCTATGCTGGGGCAGATCCTCTCCGTTCTTTTCTGCGCCTCCACGATGGCCGCGGAAATTCTTCTCTTCACGAAGTACGGCGATTTTATGGTCGTCAACGATTCGGGGACCACGCAGTGGGTGGGGCTGACCGGCTTCGCGCAGTACGCTTATAATTATTACCTTGTCAGCGAGTATCTCATCTATATCTTTGAACTCATCTATATGGTGCTGATGTTTATTCTGCTCATGGGGCTGTATAAGAAATACTACGCGCGCGGCTATTTCATGCTTTCGTGGGTGGCGGTATTCATTCCGATATCCAGATATATCGCGATCTTTGTGCTGCGCAACAACAAGGCCATCGACTACGAGGCGTATATGCGGGCGAAGCGCGAAGAGTTCATGCGCCGCCAGCAACAGCAAAATCCTTACGGCTACAATCCCTATAACCAAAACCCGTACAATCAAAACCCGTATAACCGCGGGCCCGGCGGGAACCCGCCGAACGGAGGGTATCCGGGGTATCCGCCGCAGAACGGCGCGCCCCACAATCCCCCCTCGGACGATCCTTTTGCGGAATTCAGCTCTCATGCGGCACCCGGAAACGGCGCTCCTCAAAGCGGAAACGGCGGTGCGGACGGAGAAAAAAAGGACGGACCGCATACGCCGGGAACGGGCGGGGCGGGCGAGGACGATCTTTTTAACTGATTGCTTTGGCCGCTCCTGACAACAAAAGATTATTTTAGAAAGACGGAAATAAGCGAAAGTTATAATTTCCGTCTTTTTTTGCGCAAAAGGGCGGTTAAATGATTTACAGCGTGAAAATACTGTGATATAATAGGGCTAATCATAAATCAAGGTTATAGCAACGCGGCCTCGTCCGGTTGCGGAATCCGGGCAAATCCGCCTGATTCGGCACGGGAAAAATAGAGAAAGAGCGCGCGGCGTACGGGAGGAGAAAGGTATGTTGGAAGAAAATATAGCGGCGATCGCCACTCCTTCGGGAAAGGGGGGCGTCGCCATTATCCGCATCAGCGGCAAGACGCCGCTGGCGATCGCGGAAAAAATGTTTTCTCCCGCCGGCAAGACGCCCGTCGCCGGGTTCGAGCCCTACCGGCTTTATCCGGGCAGGATCGACGCGGAGACGTTCAGCGATTACGGGCTCTGCGTCTATTTTAAGGCGCCTGCAAGCTATACGGGCGAGGACGTGGTGGAGTTTCAGTGCCACGGCGGGGAGAGCGTCGCGCGCGGGATTTTAAAGCGTACGTTTGCGCTCGGGGCCAGGAGCGCGGAGCGGGGCGAATTTACCAAGCGCGCCTTTCTGAACGGGAAGCTGTCCCTCGCCTCGGCGGAGGGGATCGCGGATATGATCAACGGCGATTCGGAAGCGGAGGTGAAAGCGGGGTACCTTTTATACAGCGAAAAGCTGACGCAGCGGGTGCGCGCTTTGCAAGGCGAGCTTAAAGAACTGCTGGCGGGCATAGACGCTTCCGTCGATTATCCCGAGGAAGATCTCGAAGAGAAACAGGCGGAAGAGCTCCGTCTCGCTTTGCGGCGAATCTCGTCGGGAGTGTCCTTGCTCCTCGCCGGCTATGCGAAAGGCAAGAAAATAAAATCGGGCGTGACGGTGGCGATCTGCGGAAAACCGAATACGGGCAAAAGCTCCCTTTTGAACCGGCTTTTGGGCTACGATAAGGCGATCGTTTCCGAGATCGCGGGGACGACGCGGGACGCGGTCGAGGGCGTGATCGAGATCGAAGGCACGAAATTCAATCTTTACGATACGGCGGGTATGCGCGAGAGCGGAGATAAGATCGAGTCGATCGGGATCCGGCGCGCGGAAAATATCGTCAAAGCCGCGGACGTCGTCGTATTCGTCGCCGATTCCGCCGCGGGCGCGGACGGGGAGGACGCGAAGGTGCTCGAACTCGCCGCGGGCAAGCCGCTCGTCAAGATTTTCAATAAGATCGATCTGACGCGCGACGAAACGCCGACCGACGCCGACGTGCTCACCTCCGCCGTCACGGGCGAAGGCGTGGAACGGCTGAAAGAGCTTTTATACGAAAAGAGTTTCGGCAGCCGGGGCGAGGACGCCGCGTTTCTCGTGGAAGAGAGGCATTTCCATGCGCTCGAACGGGCGAAAGCGGCTTTACAACGGGCGATTGCGGCCTGCGGGATCGATCCCTTGGATCTCGTCGGCATCGACGTCAAAGAGGCGTGGGAGACACTGGGCGAGATTACGGGCGAAACGGCTTCCGAAGCGATCATCGAGGAAATTTTCTCCAAGTTCTGCGTGGGGAAATAAAGAGATAAAATCCGGACAAAAAAGTTTGAACGAAGGGGAAGAAATCAAAGAGGTGCGGTATGGCGAATCTGGAACTTTACAGAGTATTTTACACGGTGGCGAAATGTGGAAGCCTGACGAAAGCCGCGGAGGAATTGTATATCTCCCAGCCGGCGGTTTCCCAATCCGTCAAACAGCTGGAAAATCAGCTGGGAATTTCTCTGTTTAACCGCACCCATCGCGGCATGGAGCTTTCCGCGCAAGGGGGCAAGCTGATCTTTTCCAAAGTCGAGCAGGCGCTTTCTCTTTTGAACGAAGCGGAAAATATGATCGAACAGCTGAATATCTCCGCGTCGGGCACCATTCGCATCGGCGCGTCCGACACCATCTTCGAGTATTTCCTCGCCGATAAGATCGTCGAATACCACGAAAAATTCCCGGCGGTGAAGATCGAACTCGTTTCGGACGTCTCCCCCCGCACGTTGGACGGACTTAAAACAAACAAATGCGACATCGCTTTCGTCAACCTCCCCACGACGGTGGATCCCGAACTCGTGCTGTACGGAAACTGTATGCGTTTAACGGACGTATTCGTCACGAGCGAGCGGTATATAGATCTCACGAAGGGAGTGATTCCGCTCGCGAAATTGCAGGAATATCCGCTCATTATGCTCGACTCGAACACGGTTTCGCGGCGCTCGATGACGAATTTCCTCGAAAGCGTCGGCATCGAATTGAAGCCCGCGATCGAGATCGGCAGCTGGGATCTCATGAAACGGCTGGTGATCAAGGGCATGGGCGTGGGCTGTATACCGCGCGAATACGCCCTGCACCGGCTGGCGGATAAGTCCATGTACGAGATCCAGACCGATCCCGCTCTGCCTGCGCGTTCCATCGGTATGGCGCTGCCCAAAAACGCGCAGATCCCTTACGCCCTGCGCGCTTTCATCGAATTGTTCAATCTCGACGTATAAACAAACCGCCGCATACGCTTTCCGTATGCGGCGCGGCTCGGGCGCCGGCTGGTAGAGACAGGCCCGCCGACGGAAATTTATTTTTAAGGAAATCATCGATTTTATGGCGAAACCCAATCCTTTTTTGAGAAATTTTTGTATCATCGCGCATATCGACCACGGCAAGAGCACGCTTGCCGACCGTCTCATCGAACGGACGGGACAGGTCTCCAAGCGGGATATGGAGGAACAGCTGCTCGACAGTATGGATATCGAGCGGGAGCGCGGCATCACGATCAAGCTCACGCCCGTGAGAATGTACTATACGGCCAAAGACGGCAACGAATATGAGTTCAATCTCATCGATACCCCAGGCCACGTCGACTTCACTTACGAAGTCAGCCGTTCCCTCGCGGCCTGCGAGGGCGCGATCCTCGTCGTGGACGCGACGCAAGGCGTGGAGGCGCAGACGCTCGCGAACGTCTATCTCGCGCTCGAAAACAATCTCGAAATTCTGCCCGTCATCAATAAGATCGACCTGCCGAGCGCGCGCGTCGACGAAGTGAAAAAGGAAATAGAGGACGTCATCGGCCTGGACGCGAGCTATGCGCCCTGCGTGTCGGCGAAGGAGGGAACGAATATCGACGATCTGCTCGAAGCGATCGCCAAATATTTTCCCGCGCCCGACGGCGACAGCGAACAGCCCTTGAAGGCGCTCATTTTCGACAGCTATTACGACAATTATAAAGGCGTCATTCTCTTCGTGCGAGTGCGCGACGGAAAGGTCAAGGTCGGAGATAAGATCAAGACGTTTTTGTCCGACGCCGTCTACGACGTCACGGAAGTGGGCGCGTTTGCACCCAATCTCTTCCCCAAAGCCGAGCTCGCCGCCGGCGAAGTCGGCTACATCGCCGCGTCCATCAAGTCGATCCAGGACGTAGCGGTGGGGGATACGGTGACGTTTGCGCTCCATCCCGCGAAGGAGCCGCTTCCCGGCTATAAAAAGGTACAGCCGGTAGTGTTCTGCGGCATCTATCCTTTGGACGGCAGCCGGTTCAACGACTTGAAGGATGCCATTCTCAAATTGCAGCTCAACGACGCGTCGCTCATTTTCGAGCCGGATACTTCCGTCGCGCTCGGGTTCGGGTTCCGCTGCGGATTCCTCGGCCTTCTGCACATGGAAATCATTCAGGAACGCATCGAGCGGGAGTTCAACCTCGACATCATCACCACCGCTCCTTCGGTGAGCTATCTCGTGCATAAAACGGACGGCGACGAGTTCTTCGTGGACAATCCTTCTCATCTCCCGGACGCGTCCGACATCGAGTATATGGAAGAGCCGATCGTCAAGGCGGAGATCTTCACGCCCCCCGATTACATGGGGCCGATCATGGACCTTTGCAAAGAGAAGCGGGGCGTTTTCAAAAATATGACTTATCTCGACGAACGCCGCGTCAAACTCGAATATACGCTGCCCTTGAACGAGATCGTCTACGACTTTTTCGACGGCCTCAAATCGCGGACGAAAGGGTATGCGAGCTTCGATTACGAGCTCGCGGGCTATCAGCGTTCCAAGCTCGTGAAGCTGGACATTCTCTTAAACGGGGAGATCTGCGACGCGCTCTCGACCATCGTATTCGAGGACAGGGCTTACGACCGGGGCAGAACGCTCTGCGAGAATCTCAAAGACGCGATCCCCCGCCAGCTTTTCGAGGTGCCCGTCCAGGCGGCGATCGGCGGCAAAATCATTGCCCGCGAAACGGTGAAGGCGATGCGCAAAGACGTGCTCGCCAAATGCTACGGCGGCGACGTAACGAGAAAACGCAAACTGCTTGAAAAACAGAAAGAGGGCAAAAAGCGCATGCGCCAGGTGGGCAGCGTCGAAGTCCCCTCCGAAGTATTCATGGAAATATTAAAGACGAACAAGGACTGAGACTGAAATACCGGGGAGAAAACACGTGAACGAATCGTTTTTTAAACGTGTATACGCGTTATTGAAACAAGTGCCGCCGGGAAAAGTGGTGACGTACGGCCAGATCGCCGTTATGCTGGGCTGTCCGCGCATGGCGCGGCAGGTAGGCTACGCTCTCCACGTCAATCCCGAACCCGGCGTGGTGCCCTGTCACCGCGTCATCGACCGGTTCGGTTCGCTGACGCGCGGTTTCGCGTTCGGCGGCATCGAGATTCAGGCGGCGCTTTTAGAGGCGGAGGGAGTCGAAGTGCGCGAAGATTTCACCGTGGATCTTCAAAAGTACCGCTGGGACGGGGATGGCGCCGTCCTCGATTGACCAAAGAGATAATCGCGGCCGGGAAAAATTCCCGATAAGGAGCTAATTATGGCAGGTATTTATATTCACGTTCCCTTTTGCAGACACAAATGTTCCTATTGCGATTTCGTGTCTTTTCCCGATAAGACCGAGTATGCCGAGGCTTATATGGCCTGTCTTTATAAGGAATTGAAAATGCGCGGGGAGGAGCTCAAAGACTACACGTTCGACACGGTGTATTTCGGCGGCGGTACGCCTTCGTATATTCCGCCCAAACTCATTCTCGGCGCTATGAACCAGATCCGCAAGTGTTTCTCTTTGACGAAAGACGCGGAAGTGACGCTCGAACTCAACCCCGGCACGATCGGGGAGAGCAAAGTCGCGACCTATCGGGAGGCGGGGATCAACCGCTATTCGATCGGCTTGCAGACGGCGATCGACGAACAGCTCGAAGATCTTGGCCGAGTCCACAACGTACGCGATTACGTCTATGCGGCCAAACTTCTCAAAGGCGAAAATTTCAGCACGGACGTGATGCTCGGCTTGAAGAATCAGACGAAAGAGGACGTGGCGAAAACCGTCGAGATCGCGGCCGCCTGCGGCTCGAAACATATATCCATGTATGCGCTGACCGTCGAAGACGGCACGCCGATCTATACCGATTATCTCAACGGCGAACTGCCCGATGCGGACGAAGTGGCGGATCTGTACGATTACGGCCGCGGACTTTTGAAAGAGAAAGGATACGAGCGTTACGAGGTCTCTAATTTTGCGAAGCCCGGTTTCGAGAGCCGGCATAATCTCAATTACTGGAAGCGCGGCGAATATATCGGCTTCGGCGTGGCGGCCAGTTCGTTTATGAAGGGAAAACGATTCACGAATACTTTCGATCTCGACGAATACATGAAATGCGTTATCTCCGGGTTCTATCCGGCGGTCGACTGCGAAGAGGTGTCCGAAGCGGACGCGAAATTTGAATTTATCATGCTGGGGCTTCGCACGAAGTACGGCGTGTCCCTGTCGGAGTACGAAACGCGGTTCGGCGTTTCGTTGGAAACGGATTTTCCCGCTGCGCTCGAAAAGAGCGCGCGCTGTCTCGAACGGGAGGGGGACGTGTTGAAGATCAGAGACGAGTATCTCTACGTCCAGAATTCCGTACTCATGCCCTTCATGGAAGAACCGCGGCCGAGAGAATAACGGCGGCCTCTTAAACGGCGCCCTCGCCTTTTCAGCGCGCCGCACTCCTATCAATATCAACACCCAGGGGGTAAAACAATGTTTTCCAATCATCGGGAATGGGAACGTACCGAAAATTTCGGTATGCTGCCGCAGCACTGCTACTTTATTCCTTTCGATCAGAAAGATGAAAAGAGCTCCGACCGCCGCGAATCCTCGCGGTTCGTGCTCCTGAACGGGGAATGGCAATTCCGCGCGCACGCGCGCATGGAGGACTGCGAGCTGGAAGAGCGCATGACGGACACGATCCCCGTTCCCGCCTGCGTACAGCTGCGCGGATACGACGCGCCGCAGTACACCAATCACCGCTATCCGTTTCCTTTTCATCCGCCGTTCATAGAAAAGGATATTCCCGCTTTCCATTACCGCACGGTGTTCAGAACGGAAGGTAAGAAAAGGGCGCGGCTCGTATTCGAAGGGGTAGATTCCGCTTTCTATGCCTTCGTCAACGGCAAACTCTTAGGCTATACGCAGATCACGCACAAGACGACCGAATTCGATCTGACCGGCGTGGCGCGGGAAGGGGAGAACGTCCTCGACGTCGTCGTGCTCAAATGGTGCGCGTCCTCCTACCTCGAAGATCAGGACAAGTGGCGCTTTTCCGGCATTATCCGCGACGTATACCTCCTTTACCGCGACGAAAATTGCATCGAGGATTATCGGATCGATACGGAGATGCAGGACGTGGACGCGGCGGTGTATTTTCAAAACCTCTCCGGCGGCGGGTGCGAGGTGCGGTTTGAAGGAGAGACGAAGTTCGTCCCCGAAGGGGGCAGGGTTTCGTTCACCGTAAAAAGTCCTCGCCTGTGGAGCGCGGAGACGCCTGCTTTATACGATTTGACAATCGTCTGCGGCGAAGAGATCGTTTTCGAGCGGGTAGGAATCCGCAAAATAGAGACAAAGGACGGCGTACTGTTGTTCAACGGTCGGCCGATCAAGCTGCAAGGCGTCAACCGCCACGAATTTCACCCGGTCACGGGCGCGGTGGTGAGCGTGGAGGATATGCGCCGGGATCTTCTGCTCATGAAGAGTCTGCATATCAACGCCATTCGCACCTCGCACTATCCCGACGCGCCGGAATTTTATCGTCTTTGCGACGAATACGGTTTTTACGTCGTCGACGAAGCGGATATAGAAGCGCACGGAGTCGTCGATACGGACGGCGGCTACGATATAGAAAAATATAACGACATCGCCAAAGGAACGCTGTACGCGGACGCGATCTGCGAGCGCGTTCTGACTATGTACGAACGGGATAAAAACCGTCCCTCGGTCGTCGTTTGGTCGCTCGGGAACGAATCGGGCTACGGGGTATGCTTTGAAAGAGCGGCGCGGGCGCTGCGGGCGAAAGATAGCACCCGCCTTTTGCATTACGAAGGGCACAGCAATATCGCGGGCAAAGAGGAGTATTACGACGAAACGCTCGATCTTGCGAGCCGCATGTATTTTCCTCCCGACTGGATGCAGAAAAAGTTTCTCAAAGACAAACGGGAAACGCGTCCGTTCGTCCTTTGCGAGTATTGCCACGCGATGGGCAACGGGCCGGGGGATCTGAAAGATTATTGGCGGACGATCCGTTCTTCCAAACGCTTTGCGGGCGGTTTTGTCTGGGAATGGGCGGACCACGGTATTCTCAAAGAAGGAAATTATTATTACGGCGGCGATTTCGGCGAACGCCTCCACGACGGGAATTTCTGCGTGGACGGGATCGTTTCGCCCGATCGAAAAACGAAGGCGGGCACGGAAGAGCTGCGCGCCGTCTATCAGCCCGCGGAGTTTGTATTCCGCGAGGGAATGCTCCGGCTCCGTAATCGGTATTTCTTTAAAAGACTCACGGGCGAGCTGTCGATAGAGATAAAAATAAACGGGGAGCGGATTTTTGCGACAACGGAAAAAATCTCCCTCGCGCCCCAATCCTTCAAACGTTTCCCGGTGGAAACGCCCGCCGCGGGATTCGCGGGGCTTTATCTGTCTTTCAAGGAAGAAGACGGACTCGTTTCCCGGGGGTATTTCGAGCTGCGGCCTTATGTTCGGCAACCCCTTGCCCCCGCCGTCGCCGCCGACAAAGAGGAAACGGACACGGAGATAACCTTCACTTCCGGCAAGCTGTCTTTCGCGGTGGATAAACGGACGGGAACTCTTCTTTCCTTAAAAAAAGCGGATAAAGAATTATTGAAAAAGCCGATGAAAGTATCCGTCGCCCGCGCGCCGACCGACAACGAAAACCTCGTCTCCGCTTATTTTTCCAAGATCGGCGTATACGAAGCGAAACCGCGCGTACATATCCTCGATTCCGAAGGACGGTTTGCGGCGCAAGGGAACCTGCTCGCCGACGCGAGGCGGAGTATACTCGATTATCGGATCGTATACGAAGCGACGGGGCGTGGGCTTCGGGTTACGCTGTCTTATAAAATTCCCGATTACGTGACCTGGCTGCCCTGCGTGGGACTGCGGTTTGCGGTGGATAAGCGTGGGACTGCGGTGGAATATCTGGGGTTTGGCGGTATTGAAAATTATATCGATATGCGCTCGGCGGCGCCGAAGGACGTATACAGGGAAGAGGCGAGCGCTATGTATCATCATTATCTGCGTCCCCAGGAGAGCGGCAACCGCACCGGAGCGGAATATGTCAAACTGGGGAGGATATTGACAGTTTTGTCGAGCGAAGAGTTTGACTTTTCGGTTATTCCTTATTCGGTGAAACAGCTGATGCGCGCGAAACACGATTTCGAGCTTAAAAAATCGGATACGGCTTACGTTTTTCTCGGCAGACAGTCGGGCGTCGGTTCCAATTCCTGCGGGCCGGAACTCGCAAGGTGCTACCGTGTGCCGCGCGAGGGGGAATATTGCTTTGAATTTGTGCCCGGAGTAAGTGTGTAAAAGAACGTACGGAGGATCGGGATAGGGGTGAAGCGCACCCTATCCCGGTTCTTTTTGCAGAGAAAGGGGAAAATAAAAAAAATTTCCGGAAGCCGCGACGAAGCGGGGAAGAATTTCTACTTTATCATCAAGCCCCTGGGCGGGCGCTTTGTCCGAAGCCCGAGCGGACGCGTCCTGCCCGCTTCTGTGAATATTCGTGAAAAAATCTTGACAAACGGGTGATAAGGTTGTATAATACAATAAGTTTTTAGCCTTAATATAGGGGGAGAATAGGGCGGACGAAGAAAAAGAAGGACAGGCATTAAAAGCGAAGCCGAGGTAAGCGTATGGAAGGAATGTTGTTGGACTGTACATTGCGCGACGGGGGGTATGTGAACGATTGGAAATTCGGACACGACACCATCGTCAATATTTTTGAAAGATTGGTCAGCGCCGGCGTAGATATTATCGAGGTCGGATTCCTCGACGAGCGCCGTCCTTTCGATTTCGACAGAAGCATCATGCCCGACACCGCTTCCGCGGAAAAGATCTACGGAGGTCTGGATCGCGGCAAAAGCATGGTGGTGGGAATGATCGATTACGGCACCTGCGGTATCGAACGTATTCAGCCGTGCGCCGAGAGCTGGCTGGACGGGATCCGCGTCATTTTCAAAAAGAACATCATGAAAGAGGCTTTCGCCTATTGTAAACAGGTGAAAGAGCTGGGGTATAAGGTATTCGCTCAGGCTGTCTCCATCACGAGCTATACGGACGAAGAGCTTCTCGAATTTATTAAACTTGCCAATGTTGTGAAGCCTTACGCGGTATCCATGGTGGATACGTACGGCCTGCTGCATCAGGCCGATCTCCTGCATGTGATGTCCGTGATGGAAGAGCATCTCGACGAGCACATTTCTTTGGGGTATCATGCGCATAATAATTTTCAGATGGGATACGCCAATGCGATTGCCTTTTTAGGCGCGAAGCATAAGCGCACGCTCGTCGTCGACGGCACCTTGTACGGTATGGGCAAGAGCGCGGGAAACGCTCCTTTGGAGCTGCTCGCCATGTATATGAACGCGAACCTCGATAAAAATTACGATGTCAGCCAGATGCTGGAAGCGATTCAGACGGGCGTTATGGATTTTTACAGGAAAACGCCCTGGGGCTATAATATGTTTTTCTATGTGGCGGCCTCGAACAAGGTGCACCCGAACTATGTTTCCTATCTCATGAACAAGCGTACGCTGTCGATCACCGAACAAAACGAGCTTTTATCCCGGATAGAAGAGCCGAAAAAGCTGCTTTACGACGGAAAATATATCGAACAGCTGTACCTCGATTATCAGAAATCGGAATGTAACGACGAGAGGGACATGGCCGAATTAAAAAGGCTGTTGGCGGGAAAGAATATTTTTGTATTCGGTCCGGGCACGTCTGTGGCGAAGTATCGGGAAGAGATAGAGGCGTTTCTTGCCAAAGAAAAACCGGTGGTATTTGCCATCAATTACCTGCCCTTTTATCAAAAACCCGAGTACATTTTTCTCAGCAATTCACAGAGGTATTTGCAGCTCTCGGGGAGGATTGCGAACAAGGAGAACGAAGAGATCCGTATCATCGCGACCTCGAACGTGACGCGTACGAGGGGGAGATTCGATTATAAACTTAATTACAGCTCTTTGATCGACGAGGGGGCGGAGTGCCCCGACAATTCCCTGCGTATGCTTTTGAAAGTATTTGAAAAGTTGGAGACGGGAAAGATCTTTCTCGCGGGGTTCGACGGGTACACGCCCGACACGATCAATTACTTCGACGTCAATATGGAATACAGCTTTATCAAGGAAAAGGCGGAAGCGCTCAACGATTACGGCAAGAAATTCATTGCGGAGAGCATGAAAACTCTCTCCGTCGAGTTTCTGACGCCCACCCATTACTGCGACAAATGGGAAAAATGAGAGAGGAACATGGAGGGGAAGAAGCGTTTTTCATGTGTAATTTCATTAATAAAACTTATTGTAAAGGGGGCCTATGAATAGCGGAAATTTTCGGGAAAAGGATAGGCTTTTCAATTTAATCAAACGAGTATTTCTCATCTTTGCAATCATTGCGGGTGTCGGGTTATTTTCGTATTTCGTCTATTTGGCGGCAAATGCTTACAGCGGGAACGTCGAGGTGAAAATCACCTATCCGAGCTTGTTTTCCGATTTTACGCAGGTGGCTTATTATGCCGTTCATAAAAATGCGTATCTTTTAGAGGGCGGCTCGTCCTATCCTGCGCTTAGTCTCTTAATGATGCTTCCCTTTGCTTTGATTTTCAAAGAGGAACTGGCGCAAATAGCCTATACGCAGGATTGGGCTTCACCGATTAATTTACAGTTGGTTTCGTCCTATCGATTCTGGATTGCCTTTTTGTTATATCAGACGATTACCCTGACGGTTTTCTACCTTCTTTTGAGAAAATGGATGGGAAAAGAAAACACATCGAAGGCAAATACGTTATTTTTGATATTTATTTGTTCCGCACCTTTTCTTTTTTCCGTAGTTCGCGGAAACGTAGTGGTAACGTCGCTCATCTTCGCTTTGGCGTTTTTAATTTGGTATCGCAGCGAAAAGGCGTGGCAAAGGGAAGTGGCATTGATATGCTTGGCAGTAGCGAGCGTAACGAAACTCTATCCGCTTTTTTTGTGCGCGTTTCTGCTGTACGATAAGAAGTGGTTCGCGACGGCGAGAATGTTTCTCTATTTCTTCGTGTTATATTTGGTGCCTATGTTTATTTACGAGGGAGGAGTTTCCGCCTATTTTAAAAATTTTTTGGATTTCGCGGGCGGAGGACGTGCGTTTGTAAGAAGCAATATTTCTCTTGCGTCTCTGTTTTGTTCCTTTGTGCAGTTTTTATCCAAATTATTTCATTTCCCTTTTTTGAGTTGGGCAGAACAGGTAGGCAGTATTTTGGGGATCGTATTTTTGTTATTTGCCGCATCTGCTGCCGTAGTCACAAAAAGTCATCTGAAAAGAAGCGTACTTGCCCTTTGTTCTATACTCTTAGTTCCCTCCGCAAGTTTTTTCTATGCGGCGGTTTTCGGATTAATTCCGCTTGTGTTTTATCTAAAAAACAATGAAAAAACCGGAATTGCTCAAAACGTGATATTCTTCGTCTTTTGCATGCTCTTCGGATTTTATCCTATTTATACCTTGCTTTTATATAAGTTCGCTACGGTAGTGGCGCTTGTTTTAGGCGTCGCTATGATCGTAACGGTTTTTAAAAATCGGGAATTTTCGGCTTATTTTAACGACTTGAAAACAAGCATGATAAATCGATTTAAGAAAGAAAAAGAACAATAAGAAGTGTTTGAATTTCCTCGTAGGAATTTATTGGGAAGAAATGCTTGCTTTTTCCCATGAAGTGTACTATAATAAAAAGCGTTGTTACAATTTATATACAGATGTATCGGATAGTGAACATTTCATTTCCGAGGAGGATAGGAAGGCGCCGGGCTCATTTATATGTAGTTGGTTTTTACATGATAAAAGAGATACTTTTCGCTTTTAAGACGTGGGTAAAACATGCAAGAAGAGGAGCTCGGAATTTATATGTCGCAACTGAGAAAAAAAGTCCCGGAAGACGGAGAGAAGATATGAAGGTAATTATTCTCGCGGGAGGCTTCGGTACGCGTATCAGCGAGGAGTCTCATTTAAAACCGAAACCAATGATAGAAATAGGCGGCAAGCCTATTCTTTGGCATATTATGAAGGAATATTCGCACCACGGATTCAACGATTTCATCATCTGTCTCGGCTATAAAGGCAGCGTCATCAAACAATTCTTTGCAAATTATTATTTGTATCAGTCTGACGTCACCATCGATCTGAAAACGGACGAATATACTTATCATCATAATAACTCCGAACCCTGGAAAGTGACGCTTGCGGAGACGGGCTTGAACACGATGACGGGCGGCCGCATCAAAAGGGTAAGGGAATACATAGGCGACGAACCTTTTCTTCTCACTTACGGCGACGGCGTCAGCGACGTCAACATCGCCGATACGGTCCGTTTCCATAAAGAACACGGAAAACTTTTGACGATGACTACGGTCAACGTGGCGTCGCGGTTCGGCGTTATCAAACCGGACAAAAATGGACTGATCCGTAGATTCCGGGAAAAATCCGACGGCGACGGCTCGCTGATCAACGCCGGGTACATGGTTTGCGAGCCTCAGGTATTCGATTACATCGACGGGGACGACACGGTTTTTGAAAAAGAACCTCTGGAAAAGCTGGCGAAGAACGGGCAGTTGGTAGCGTATCTGCACGACGGCTTTTGGAGCTGTATGGATACCATGCGCGACAAGGAAAACCTCGAGGCGCTTTGGCAGACGGGAAGAGCGGAGTGGAAAGTATGGTAAGTCTTCCTGAATTTTATCGGAATAAACGGGTGCTCGTCACCGGGCATACGGGATTTAAAGGCGGTTGGTTGATTTTTTGGCTGCATCAGTTGGGCGCCCGCGTTTGCGGGTATGCTCTGAAAAATTCGGACGAACTTTCCCTTTATAACGCCGTAGACGGCGACGCGCTTTGCGAATCGCATATTGGAGACATAACGGACTACGGACACCTGAAAGAGGTGTTCGACGCTTTTGCCCCCGAAGTCGTCTTTCATCTCGCCGCGCAGCCGATCGTGCGCGAAGGGTATCGCGAACCGAGGAAAACCTATCTGACCAACGTGATGGGTACGGTCAATCTTTTGGAATGTGTGCGGCTGGGAAAGAGCGTCAAATCTCTCGTCAACGTCACCACCGATAAAGTTTACGAAAATAAGGAGTGGGAATGGGGATATCGCGAAAACGAACCTTTGGACGGTTACGATCCCTATTCGAACAGTAAATCCTGTGCGGAGCTCGTCACGCACAGCTATAAAAATTCTTTTTTGGACGGGGCGGGGATCGCGGTCTCGACGGCTCGTGCGGGCAACGTCATCGGCGGCGGGGACTCTGCGGCGGACAGAATCATTCCCGATTGTATACGCGCGGCGGCCGCAGGCGAAGACATCGTCGTCCGCAATCCCTATTCCGTGCGGCCCTATCAGCATGTACTGGAACCGCTTTTCGCCTATCTTACGATCGCTGCGGAGCAGTATGAAGACGTACGGAAAGCCGGCTATTACAATGTCGGACCGGACGAATGCGGCTGTTACCGTACCGGCGAACTCGTGGAGACTTTCGTGCGCGCGTGGGGGGATTCGGTCGGTTGGATAAATCGTCATGACGGAGGCCCGCACGAGGCAAACTTTCTCAAACTGGATTGTTCCAAGATCAAGCGTACTTTTGGCTGGCGGCCGCATTGGAGCTTAAAAAGGGCGGTGGAAAAGACGGTGGAATGGGAAAAATGTCGCCTGTCCGGCGGCGATCTTCGCGCGTGCATGAAAAAGCAGATCGAAGAATTTTTGGACGTGTAAACGAAAGAAAGGGCAAAAAGGGAAAAGACAGGTGCGGAACAGACGTCTGATCTGTCTTTTTTGCTGATAAGGACAAGACGTTTGAATAGCCGTGGCTCTTTTATGGAATAATGGAAGAGCGCAACGACCGTAGAACGGGAGAGAAGGCATGAATAAACTGCTTGCTTTGATAAAAAAACTGTATTACGACCGTCGGATCCGGTTTTTATTCGTAGGGTGTCTGAATACGGTGGTCGGCGTCGGTTTTGATATGCTTTTCCGTTTTTGGGGGGTTCATTATGCTCTTTCCAGCGCTTTGGGAACGATTATCGGCACCCTGCACAGTTATTTTTGGAATAAATATTTCACCTATTCGCAGAAGAAAAAATCCTTCTGGGAGGCGGTGCGTTTTGTTCTCGTTTACGCGGTCATTTATGTGCTGAGTATCTTCCTGCAATATCTTATGATCGATCGAAACGGCATGAACAAATATTTGGCGGGGATCCTTTCGACCTTCGTTACGACGCTGGTCAGTTATTTCGGTCACACTTATTTTACGTTCAGACAGAAAAGGAAGCAATCGGGAACCGAATTGCGGGAGGATAAAAATATGGAAATACGAGTCGCGGATTACATCGCGGATTTTCTTGTGGAGAACGGTATCGCTCATCTTTTCAGCGTACCGGGCGGCGGCGCGATGCATCTCAACGACGCTTTCGGCCACAAAGAGGGACTCCACGTCATTTATAACCACCACGAACAGGCCTGCGCGCTCGCGGCGGAAGGCTATGTCCGCGCGACGGGAAAACTGCCCGCCGTCTGCGTGACGACCGGTCCCGGCGGTACCAACGCGGTCACGGGCGTCATGGGAAGCTGGGTGGATTCCATTCCCATGTTCGTCATCAGCGGCCAGGTCAAGTTTTCGGTGACGATCGCGAGCACCGACGTTCCGCTGCGCCAACTCGGCGACCAGGAATTTAACATTCTCGACTGCGTGCGTTGTATGACGAAATACTGCGCGATGGTGACCGATCCGCTCACGATCCGCTATCATCTCAAAAAAGCGCTCTATATCGCCGCGTACGGCCGGCCGGGGCCCGTCTGGCTGGATATTCCTCTCAACGTGCAGGCCTCGAAAATACGCGTCGAAGACCTTGTCGATTACGACGAACGAGAGGACGCGCGAGAGCTTCCTCCCCCGGCGGACGACGCGCAGCTGAAAGAATTGCTCGAAAGAATCGCGGCGGCGAAGCGTCCGGTGATTTTGGCCGGCGAGGCGATTCGCATGGTGGGTATGAAAGAGGAGTTTTTGCGGCTCGCGGAAAAATTAAAAGTGCCCGTCGTCACGGCTTGGAACGCGCACGATCTCGTCCCCGACGACAATCCTTATTATTGCGGCCGGCCGGGTACGGTGGGCACGCGCGGCGGCAATATCGTCCTGCAAAGCAGCGATCTTTTGCTCAGTCTCGGCTGCCGCATGAATCTGAGACAGATCAGTTTCAACTACGAAAACTTTGCGAAGAACGCATACCTGGCCGCGGTGGACATCGATCAGGCGGAACTGGATAAGCCGACGCTGCACGTCGATATGAAGATTCATGCCGACGTTCGCGAGGTACTCCGAAAACTTTTGGAGATGAACTATGAAGAACGCGGTCAGCACCGGGAATGGCTCGCGCATTCCCGCGCCGTGGATAAAAAGTACCCGGCCGCTCTGCCCGAATATTACCGCAAAAAATCCCCCGTCAATCCCTATGTGTTCATGTACGAGCTGAGCAAACACCTGCCCGACGATCAGCTGACGGTGACGGGCAACGGAAGCGCGTGCGTGTGTTCTTTCCAGGCGATGATCGTTAAAAAAGATCAGCGACTGTTCACGAATTCGGGCAGCGCGACGATGGGTTACGGGATTCCCGCGGCTGTGGGAGCGACGATCGCCGCGGGCAATAAAAAGAATACGATCTGTCTCGACGGGGACGGTTCGATCCAGATGAATTTGCAGGAATTGCAGACGATTCGCCATCACGGACTCAATATCAAGCTCTTTTGGCTGAATAACGACGGCTATCATTCCATGCGTCAGACGCAGACGAATCTGTTCGGCGGCCGGTTCAGCGGCGTCAATAAGGACAGCGGCATTTCCTTTCCGCAAGCGGAAAAGATCGCCGGGGCTTACGATATTCCCTATTTTCTCATCGATAATCTGGATACCATGGACGAAGTCATCGATAAGGCGCTCGCGGCGAGCGGTCCGGTGATCTGCGAAGTGCTGCTGGATAAAACGCAATTTTTCGCGCCCAAACTCTCTTCGAAGGTATACCCGGACGGAAAGATCGTTTCGCCTTCCCTCGAAGATATGTATCCTTTCCTTCCCGAAGAGGAATTGAAAGCGGATATGGGCGAGTGATGGCATAAAACGGGAGAAAAATGTGAAAACTTCTATTGTCACGGGGCCTACGGGCGGGATCGGTACGGCGCTTTTAAAAGTCCTCGCCTCGCACGGCGTAGAGACGTACGCGATCTGCCGTCCCCATTCCAAACGTATCGCGCATATAGAAAAAAATCCGCTCGTTCATATCGTGGAGTGCGATATAGCGAATTATGCCTCTTTGGGCGGACAAGGTTTACAGGCGGAGGTCTTTTTCCATTTCGCCTGGGAAAAGACGACGATCCACGGTCGCGACGATCTGGACTGTCAGCTGAAAAACGTCGGTTATGCGTTGGACGCGGTGCGGCTCGCGCAGGCGTGCGGCTGTAAGGCGTTTATCGGCGCCGGCTCGCAGGCGGAGTACGGCGTCGCCTCGGAGCCTCTCAACGGGAATACGCCCGTGCGGCCGGAATCGGGCTACGGCATCGCAAAGTATGCGGCGGGGAAGTTTACCCGCAATTTATGCGCGCAGCTGAAAATCCGTCACTCCTGGGCCCGTATTCTGAGCACTTACGGAGTCAACGACGGCGAAGTTTCCCTCATTTCCTATCTCATTCGAACCTTGCGCGAAGGAAAGATTCCCGAACTTACGCCGTGCGGGCAGATATGGGATTACCTCAACTGCGAGGATGCGGCGAAGGCGTTTTACGCCATCGGAGAAAGGGGGAAGGACGGAAAGACCTATTGTCTGGGTACGGGCCGGCCGCGGCCGTTGAAGGAATACGTCCTCGACGTACGCGATTGTATCGATCCCCGGAGGGAGATCCGGTTCGGCGCGATTCCTTACTATCCGCACCAGCCCATGTATCTCGCGGCGGATATTCGGGAGCTTACGGAGGATACCGGCTGGAAGCCCGAAAAGACCTTTAAAGAAGGGATCAGAGAAATTTTAGAAAGTTTGGAGAACGTCCGATGAAGATCAGCTTTTTGATACCTTGCTATAACGAAGAGGAGAACGTGGTGCCTTTGAGCGAGGCGATTATTTCGCAGCTCGACGCATATCTGCCCTCTTACGATTATGAAATCCTGTTTATCGATAACTGTTCGACCGATAAAACGCGGCCGCTGCTCGAAAAACTGTGCGCGGGCAATAAACGTATCAAAGCGATTTTCAACGCGCGCAATTTCGGACAATTTAACTCGCCGTTTTACGGTATGCTGCAAACGAGCGGGGATTTCGTGATCTCCATGTGCGCGGATTTTCAGGATCCGCCGGAAATCATTCCTCAACTGGTTGCGGAATGGGAGAAGGGATATAAGATCGTCTGCGCGGTCAAGACCAAGAGCGAGGAAAATAAATTCGTACGTTTTTTAAGGACGGTTTACTATAAGCTCCTCCATAAGTTTTCCGAAGTGGAGCAGATCGAGCATTTCACGGGCACGGGGCTTTATGACAGAAGTTTTATAGACGTGCTGCGGTCGTTGGACGATCCGGCGCCGTTCATGCGCGGGATCGTGGCGGAGCTGGGATATAAGAAGATAGAGATCCCTTATAAACAGCAAAAGCGTCGCGCGGGAAAGACGCATAACAATTTTACGACGCTGTACGACGCGGCGATGCTCAGCTTCACGCAATATACGAAGTTTCCCATTCGCTTCATGATGTTTTTCGGGATTTTCCTGAATATTTTAAGCGTGCTCGGCGGGATAACCTGCCTGATTCTGCATTGTCTGCATTTCCGTGTGCTCGGGCCCGCGCTCTTCTGCGGTATGGGATTCTTTTCGTCGATCACCTTCGTGTTTATCAGTCTGTTGGGGGAATATCTTCTCAACGTCAAAACGAAGGTCAATCACCGGCCTTTGGTGATCGAGGAACGACGGATTAATTTTGACGATTGAAAGGATAAAACCAAGAGGTCTGCATGGTAAAAGAGCAAAGGGTAAAATTAACGACGGTAACGGTTGCTGCTGGAATTATTTTAGCGGTATTTTCTTTGGCTGTAATTTTGTTGTATAAATGCATGTTTGGCGGCTATGAAATGCTGGGACGGGGTATATTCAGCGATCTTATTCGCGCCAATCTGCCGACTTATTATATGATGTTCGATCATCTGGGCAAAGGATTCTGGTCTTGGAATATGGGAATCGGCACCAGCATTTTAACCCATGCGGACGCAATTTTCGATCCGTTTACGTATATATGTTTTTTGTTCGGCCGGGATTATATTCCGCAAATGATCGTCTGGTGCTTTGTGGTTAAGTTGATTTTTGGCGCGATTGCGTTTTTCTTTTACCTTAGATACTTTCATATACACCCTGCGTCGATCTTTATAGGTTCCCTGCTGTATGCCATGAACGGCTATTTCATGATCATGGGAACCAATCTGGCGTTGGGAACCATTATGGTCTATCTGCCGATTGTCCTTCTCGGTCTGGAAAAATTTATAAAAGAAAATAAGATTGCCGTACTCTTGGCGGGACTTTGGTTAACGGCGGTTTATTTTTATTATTATTTTTATATGTGCGGCGTTATTTCCGCTGTATATCTTTTAATGAGGATATGGGGGAGCGGCGAAAAGAATTGGAAAGTGTATGCGAAAAAAATAGGAAAACTTGCCGTTGTCGGAGGAATCGTCATTCTGCTCGCTTCCTTCGTTTTGTTTTCGCAGATCCGAATCGCGCTCGATAATCCCCGTGTGGGCGACAACAGCGATACTCCTTTCGGTTGGAAATTATTGTTGCCCAGCTTTTACGCTCTTACGGCCGCCGTCGGCCGGCTGTTCGGAAGTAATATGTTGGGCGGGCCTTATCTCCCGGACGGATATTTGCAGGTTCATTGGGACTATTTCCAGCTTGCACCCGTACTCTCGGGAACTTTTCTTCTTTTTTTGGCGCAATATATTTATTACGCAAAGAAAAACCGTAAATTGGTGATAACGACGACGGTATTGATTGCGACCGCCACCCTGTTTAAAATTTTTTCTTATATTTTGAACGCTTTTTCCACGTTGAACTTTCGGTGGTACTTTATCGTTTCTGCTTTGCAGGCGTTAGCGATGGCGTTGGGAATAAACGAAGTGATAAAGCACAAGGGCTTTCATAAACGGACGTTGTTTCTCTCAATCGGTTGGAGCTATGCCATTTTATTTATAACTTTGGTATTTCAGTCCGTCATTATCAATCCGCGGCATATTTTCACTTCTTTGGGGAAAATGGCGAGATCGTGTTGGAGAAGTCTATTAGTGATGACGGCGGCAATCGCCGGGGTAGTCGCTGTACATTTGGTCACATCGTTCTTTGAAAAACGCAAAAAAGACCTTGATAAAAATGAACTGCCTGATAGGCAGTTTAGGGAGAAAGAAGAAAAACAACGAAAAAAAATCGTTTGGATAGGAGGGGTACGCCATTCCGCCGTAGCGGTAATTTCCGCTGCCGTTATTTGTTTGGAATGTTGGGGAAACTATGGAGCGTGGTTTTCCAATAAGGGATCCATACAGGATTATGGGAATAGCGACGAACCTTACAGCAGTTATGAAGATGAAAGTTTAGACTTGATTCGGGAGCTTCAAGCGCGGGACGGAGGGTTTTATCGTATCAATAAAGATTTCGATTCTGTACGGGATTACAGCGATATCCCTTCGGAAAACGATGCAATGGCACAGAATTATTTCGGATTAAAATGCTACAATTCAGCAAATAACAGCAGCTACATTGAATTTTTGCAGACGCTGGGAATTTATTGCGCGATCGAAAGCAGTATCCCCGAATATATAAAGCAAGGAATCCTGCCGGAAGAGGTAACGGGATCCCAGTTAAACTATATCAACGGCGTTTACGATCGATACGATCTCATGAGTTATCTCGGGGTAAAGTATTTTATCTCCGAGGAAGAAGAAATCTCGCTGCCTTCTAACTTTTTAAAGTTGAAAGAAGAAAACGGCTTGACGGTTTATGAGAATCTTGCCGCCTTGCCGCTTGCGTTTGTCAATACACCCGTTGTTGCCTATGAGGATTTTATAAAGCTCGACGATGAAGATAAAGATTATGTGTTGTTGAACGCTACCGTAGTGAGAGAGGAGACGTTAAAAGCCTACGGTATGGAAGCGTCGTCTATACGTTCCTATACCGAGGAAGAAACTCTCGAAAATGCGCTGCAAAAGAAGTCCGCATTTGAACTTCTGTCCTTTTCCAACGATTTGGTGCGATTTAAAATCCACGTCGAGAACGAGAAGGAATGGTTATCCTTTTCTATACCTTATGACCGCGATTGGACCGTCTATGTAGACGGAAAAAAAGTTTCGACAGAGAAAATAAACATTTCTCTATTGGGCGCTTTGATTTCAAAAGGGGAACATATCGTAGAATTAAAGTATCGTCCGAAAGCCGTATATTTAGGACTGGGAGTTTCCGTTTTTACGATGGTAGCGGGAAGCATTGCGGTCGTTATAAGCAGTCGCGGGAAAAATAAAAAGCGTAAACAATCAATCTGAAAAAACGTACACGAAGGAGAAAATAGGAAGATGCTTTCATCGCTGTCTTGTGAACCGGGGGGATTAACGAAAACCAAAAAAACGCGGGAGACCAATCTGGAACTCCTTCGTATCGTTTCCATGTTTCTGATCATCGTCCACCACTGCATTATTCATGGGGGGGGGTATGCGCACACTGAGGGGAGCAACCGAATCATTTCTTATGCCTTAATTCCGGGTGGAAAGTTGGGATTCACTGCTTTTCTCGCTTTAAGCACCTGGTTTTTGGTCGATCAGACGTTTCGTGCGACGCGTTTTTTGAAAGTATATCTCGAAGTTTTATTTTATTCGGTGTTATTTACGGGTGTCTCCGCCATATTCGGCGCAACGTTGAAAATCAATCAATGGATCAGCGTTTTTCTGCCGATCAATGGAAATATACACGGTTTTGCGTCCACATATCTTGTGTTCTATCTGCTCATTCCCTTTTTGAACAAAGCGGCGCGTCATATCAATCGCAAGCAGACGTTATTTTTGGTTTGTTTGTTGGCCTATGTACAGGTAGGATCCTATTTGATCGGGCAGTTTGCAAAATATTATCCTCCTTTTCGCAGTGAAATAACGCTTTTTGTGCTTTTTTATTTTATCTCCCTATACTTAAAGCGTTATTTGCCTTTAAAGGAAGAAAACCGCAAAAAGACGCTCGCTGTGTCGAGTATAATTTTTCTGTTTTGCTGGGCGTTCGTATTCGTGACGTGGATACTTTCCGATTATGAATCGACAAACGGAATTCATCGTTTTCTTTCGAGCTTTTGCGGAGACGAATCCTCGGTCATTTTCATCGTCGGCGGCTACGCGATGTTTTTCTTTTTCAAATCGCTCAAAATGCCGCACGTCCGTTGGGTGAATTATCTTGCAAAGACGATGTTCGGGATCTTGCTGATTCACGACCATAACTTTTTCCGTTATGTGTTGTGGCCGCAAATCATTCATGCGGCGAGTTGGTATAATTCTCCCTGGTTCTTGCTGATCGTCTTGGTGGTGTCGTTGGCCGTCTTCCTCGCGTGCGCCGCGATCGACTTATTCCGCGGCGGGGTTCTGGAAAAATACGTTTTCAAAATTCCTTTCCTGCAAAAATTCTGCAAAAAACTCGACGGAATTTTTGAGGATCCGAAACCCGATTCTCCTTCGCGTACGGAAGAGGCGGCAGCGGTTTCCGGCGAGCCCGCGGCGCCCACTGCGGAAACGGGCGGGCAGAAAGAAAAATCGGAGGAACTTCGTCGCTGAGCATAAGCGATGCCGTAAAAATTTGAGAAGCTCCTTTTGCTGCGTAAGCGTTACGCCGTAAAAGGAGCTTATTCCTGTGCCGGATAAAAAACACGTAAACCGATATTCGATTTACGTGTTTTTTGGTGCACCTTAAGGAATTCGAATCCCTAGCCTTTGGTTCCGTAGACCAACGCTCTATCCAGTTGAGCTAAAGGTGCATATTTCATTTTCAGGAAAAACGGGAACGAAGATCACTCTGCCGCCTTCCGTTAATTTGCTTTCATAGTATAGTATTTTTTTTCGGATTTGTCAACTGTTTTTGCCCGGTTTTTACAAGTTCTTCCCGAAAAAGCCGGCGAAAACAATTCCTCGGAAATTTTTGTGAAAAAACGTTTTTTCCTGTCCGGAAAATCGGAAACAAAAGAACAGGATATGTCTCACCTGCGTCTCTCGCGGTTGTAAACGGATTTTTTCGGTGCTATAATGGGAAAAATCTTGTAAGGAGTTTATCGCTATGAAAAATAATTTAATAACGCAGATGATCTATCGCATCGTGCTCTGCTGCGTCAGCGGTCTGGCGGTTCTATTGAGCCTGTCCTTTTTTTCCGTTCACGGCAGTCCCGTGTTTACGTTCGGCGCCGACGGCGGCGTAGGTTGGAGTTTTCTCAAATACTATACGAACATTTCGAACTATTTCGTTTTCGCCGTCTCCGTAGCGGTGCTCATCGATAACGTCCGTCACGTACGTAAGGGCGAGACGACGGGGCATAACCGTGTGTGGCGGAACTTCAAGTTCATGACGACCGTAATGATCTCCGTGACCTTTTTGGTGGTTCTTATTCTGCTCGACAATCCCACGCGGATTTCTTTTTGGAACAGTCTCGGCAATATGACTTACCACGTGGCGGCCCCGGTGCTGTTTATTCTCGATTTCTTTCTCTTCGACGAACACGGCGCCGTTTCCTGGAAACTGCCTCTTTTGAGCCTCGTCATTCCGCTTTGCTACGTTTTTTACATACTCGTTCTGGGGAGCGTGATCGATAACTTTGAATATCCCTATTTCTTTCTCAACGTGCACGAACTCGGCTACGGCGGCGTCGCGCTCTGGGTAGCGGTGCTTCTTGCCGCGTTTACGGCGCTCGGCTATCTCTATTGGCTCTACGATAAATTGGAAAAAAGAGAAGGGAAATGGAAGATAGTATTCCGAGAAAGCGCCGTGCGGAACCCGTCGGATACGGAAGAGGTGAAAATTCCGTAAAAATTCTTAAAAAAGCCCTTTTCAGCCTTGTAATTTTCTTGCGGATGTGTTAAAATAAGAAAGAAATAAAAAAGAAAAGGAGAAATTGAAATGGCTAAAATTACGGCGGATACTTTGATTGCCGAATGTCTGGAACTCAATCCGAACGCCCCCGATATCCTTATGGCGGCGGGTATGCATTGTTTCGGCTGCGCGATGGCGCACGGCGAAACGGTCGCGGAAGCGGTGGCCGTGCACGGCGAAGACCTGGACGCTTTGCTCGCAAAGCTCAACGAAGGCCTGGAAGATTGAACGATTTGCTGGCGACGGCGCGGAAAAAAAATTTCCGCGCCTTTCTTTATAGGTTGTTGGGGAGGAAAATACGATGGATCGGGAAGATTATAAGGCGAAGATCGAGCGCTTGCAGACGATCGTAGACGAGAGCGAAAGAATCGTCTTTTTCGGCGGCGCGGGCGTAAGCACGGAAAGCGGTATCCCCGATTTCCGCTCTCAGGACGGCCTTTATCGCCGGGAGTACGCCTATCCGCCCGAAACGATCATTTCCCATAGCTTTTTCCTCTCGCATACGGAAGAATTTTACCGCTTTTATAAAAAGAAAATGCTCTTTCCCGACGCCCGTCCCAACGCCTGCCACGTCGCGCTCGCCGAGCTGGAACAAAAAGGAAAATTGCAGGCGGTCGTCACGCAGAATATCGACGGTCTGCACCAGAAGGCGGGCAGTAAAAAAGTATTCGAGCTGCACGGCAGCGTGTGGCGCAATTTCTGCGCGAAATGCCGCAAATCCTATCCGTTGGCGGAAATCGTCCGCGCGGAGGGCGTGCCCCGCTGTCTTTGCGGCGGGATCATAAAGCCGGACGTGGTGCTCTATGAGGAATCTCTGGACGACGAAGTCGTAAACGGCGCCGTGAAAGCGATCGCCGCGGCGGATACGCTCATCGTCGGCGGCACTTCCCTCGTCGTCTATCCCGCCGCGGGGCTGCTGCGCTGTTTTTGCGGCTCGCACCTCGTTGTCGTCAATCGCACGCCTACGCGGGCGGACGCGGGCGCGGAACTGGTGATCGCCGAAAATATCGGCAAGGTCTTTTTCGACTTGCGTATTTGAACCGAAACGGCTTGCATAACCCTCAACCTCGTTTCTCCCGGCGTAACGGGAAAACTCACCGAAGCGCAGGGCAACGGCGGCGATCCCGTACCGGCGGAACCGGGATCGGAACCCGAAAAAAAGCCCGGTAAAAAAAGGTATACGCGGGAGGAAAAAGAGAGTCTCGTCGCCACGGCGGAGGAAATTTTCAAGGCGCTGAAAACGTTCCGCCGCACCCACGGCAAATTTACGCTGGTCAAAGTCAAAGACGGCGCGGACGGGGACGAAATATTGATCCGGGTTTGAAATTTGCTTTTTAGACGCCGGAATGAAAAAAGAAAAACCGAACCTTCCCGATAGGGCTGAGGCTCGGTTTTTCTTTCATTCCGTGGTTTTGGGAACGAGTTTTTCCGTCTTCGCGCCGGCGGCGGATTGCGCGGAATAGATACGGATATACTCGGTGGGCGTGACGTGGAATTTCTTATGAAAGAGCTTGGAAAAGTAGAGCGGATCGCGATATCCCGTGCTGTACGCGGCGGTGCTGACGGAAACGGGAGAATCGGACGCGAAGAGCGCGCAGGCCTTTTGTAGTCTGAGGTCGCTTAAATATTCGGAAAAAGAAGCCCCCGTGCTCTGTTTGAAGATCCGCGAAAAGTAATTGGGCGAAAGAAAGAGATATTCCGCGACCGATTGCAGGGAAAGTTCCTTCTCCGCATAATTGTCGTGAATATATCTGAGCGCCCGGTCGACCGTCTTTTCCGCGCCCGGCACCTCGTCGGCTTTGGCGGAGGCGTTTTCTTCGAGCAGCATGGAGAAGAGTCGGCGCAGGTATGCCGAAGCGATGAGTTCGAGCGTTTTGCGCTCGTAGAGCTCGTCCAGCATTTCGGCGAAAAAATCGACGTAGAGCCGAGGGTTTGCGGGCTTGTATACGGGCGATTCCGCGGAAAAGAGGGAGGCGGCGAGCCGCTGCGCGTTCCTGCCGTCGAAGTCGATCCACGCATAGTTCCACGGCCTGCATTTGTCCTGACGGATCCTCGCCCGGATCTGCGGAGGAATGAGAAAAAACTCTCCTTCTGAGATCCTGTGCTTTTTTTCGTCGAGTTCCAGAACGCCGCCGCCCGAGATCACGAAATAGAGCGAGTAACGGGTACGCACGGCGTATCCCGCGGCGGGTTTTTCCTTCGTACACTTTTCCGCGCCCGCGACGACGGCGTATAAATCCGTTCCGAAAGAATTGGCGACGTATTTGTAATATAACGGCCTTTCAATATTCCTCACGCTTCGTACCCCTTCTTATTTTTCGACGTCTGAGTCGAAAAATGCAAAAATTTGTAGAATACGTTTTTTATTATACCCCTTTACGAAAAAACTGTCAAGTAATATAAATACGGGTTTTGCCGCTTTTTTGCTCCCAAAAAGATATCATTTTCCATAAATTGGCAGAAGGCTTCCGGAAAATGCCGCAAACCGGCGGGAAAACCCTCGCGGGAAATATTTTTTTGAAAAGAAAATTTTGTTTTGGCATTGACGGAAGAGGGCGCGTGTGTTATAATAGACGGAAAAGGGAAAAAGGCGAAAGATTCCCGTACATGTGAAGGAGCGAGAGAATATGATGAAACAACGTTTGAAAGACGCGGCGGGAATCCTGGCCGCGGTGATTGCGGCCGGACTTTTGACGCTCGGCGCGTGGGGAATGGGAATCCGTTTCGCCGACGCCTCGGCGGGCTGGGGGATCGCGTTCGCGGTCTCACTCGTACTGCTCGCGGCCGCGGCGGCGATAAACGTCGTCTTTACCCGTCGGTTCCGCAAAAACCTGGAAAGCATGACCGCCAAACAGCTCATCGATAAGGGCCTGGAATATAAACAAAAAATAGAGAGCGATTATGCGGAAGCGGAAAAGAAGCTCAATAAACTTATTCGTCAGGCCTATCTTTATCTGAGCGGTCTGATTCTTCTTTGCGTATTCGGCTGTTTCTCGCTCGGCAAGCTGTCCGCCCGCCGCGACGCCGGGACGGCGTTGCTCATCGCGATCTTCGTGCTCTTTGCGATGTTGCTCGTGTCCGGTTTTTTATGCGTCGTCGTGCTGCCGGCGCCGCCGACGGTGCCCGAAAAGAAACTGGAAATCCGGCGCGCCGAATATCCGCTTTTGTACGCGGCGGTGCTTCGCGCGGCGGAGGAAGCGGCGTGTAAAAAACGCGTGCGGCTGTTTTTCGGGGACGACGGGTTTGGCGTCGCCGAGGGGAATAATGAGGCGATCGTCAATATCGATCCGGAAGAGTTCGCCTTTCTGACCAAAGAGGAACTATACAGCGTCATGCTGCATGAGTTCGCCCACGTAAGGAATTTGGACACGAAAAAATCCAAACGGCTGTATACCGTACAGGAAAAATGGACGAAGACCGCAGAGGACAATGCGATTCGTTTGTTGTTGCTGCCACGCGCGCTGTTTTTAAGCGCGTTCGCGGACAGGATCGCCTTTGAAAGCTCGGCGTATACGGAGATTTCTTCGCGGTGGCGGGAGACGCAGGCGGACGCGCTCGTGAAGGAAAAATCCTTCGGCCAGACCTACATAAACGCGACGACGAAGGGTATGCTGCTCGTGCTCTATCGTGCTTCGCCGCACCGCGAAACGACGTTCGATATCTATGCTTCCGAAGAGCCTGTTTCCGACTATTACACTAAGGATCTCCAAAATTTCAAAAAGTATCTGGGCGAACGGGAGACGCTTTGGAATTATATCCTGCATCACCAGATCCCCGCCCGCGTCGACAGTCATCCCACGCTCCCCATGCGCATGGAGCACATGGGCGTCGGGGAGTACGACTACGGCTCCGAGGAAGAGGATCCCGCTTACCTTATCGAACAGGAAAAAGCCCTGCGGGAGAACGATAAGACGATCTGCGACCGGCTCCGTCCCTATTATATGCGCAACCGCTCGGAATACCTCAAACTCTGCGGCCGCATGGAGGAGTACGACAAAGCGGAAGCGGAGGGCAAAGAATTTACGCCGGCGGAGCTGGCGGAATATGCGGGGGTGTTTTTCGAACTCGACGACGATAAGTCGCTCGCCCTCTGCGATCGTTTGCTGCGGGCGGATCCCGACTCCGATTTTGCGGCGTACTATAAAGGCATGATTCTGGCCCGGTGGGGCAGGGAAGAGGGAATCCCGCTGCTCTATAAAGCGGCGCGGGCGAATTTCAACCTTGCGGAAGCGGCTATGGAACAGGTGGGGCGTTTCGCGCTCAATATGGGCAGAGAGGACATTCTGGAAGAATACCGCGCCTCGTTCGCGGAAGTCATGCAAAACAGCATGGACCGGGAGTCGGACACGACGCTTTCCCGCGGCGATAAACTTTTTAAAAGCGATATACCCGAAGAAATTTTCGCTCCCGTGCGCAAAGAAATCGTGGCGCTGGGAAAGAAAAAGGTCGTTCGGATTTATCTCGTGAAAAAGACGGGCAAGGACGGTCAGCCCGCTTTCCTCTATGCCGTGGAGCTGCGGAACGTGACTTCGCACGAAGAGGCGTTCGAAATCATGGACTGCATTTTCCGCTATCTGCAAAACAGCGGCCTGCCGGAAAAATACCGCAGATTCGGCCTTTATAACGTCAGTTCCCGGGATAAGACGCTCAAACGTTTTTTGAAAGCGGTGCCCGATTGCAAAATTTACGACGCGGCGCTTGCGTCGCGCAAAACGGCCGCCGGAGAGAAGAGCGGCGACGAAAAAGCGAAGCGGTAAAACAATGTAAAAAGAAACGGGGTATAAAGAGCCGCAAAGCGGGCGATAACCGTAAGGGAAAAGGACGGGAACCTTGCCGAAGTCTCGTCCCGGGCGCTTTAAACCCCGTTTTCTATGCGCTTTAAAGAAAAAATATGTCCTTTTCGCGAAAAAAAGCAAAAAAATCGCAAAAAAGCTCGTTCAAACGCTTGACAGGAACGAGAGCGATTTGGTATGATAGATAAGCTGTATAAATATGTGTTGTATGGGTTGAGACGGGAAGTTACTGTAAATCCAGGGCAAAAGCCGCCCGGGCAGATAATTTCCGTTGACAAAAGTGGGGACCCGATCCCTGCGACTAACCGAGGCTTTGCGTAAAAACGCTCGGCGGCAAAAGAGTGTTTTTTATTTTGCGCTTGGCCCCGATACACACGGATGTGTTGATACGGCGAAATAAAATGTTAGTATAAACAGTACAAGGAGAAACCAAAATGGCAGTTCAGAAAATCAGAATCAAGTTGGCGGCTTACGATCACGAGCTGGTGGACGAAGCGGCGATGCGCATCGTGGAGACGATGAAAAAGAGCGGAGCGAAGATCTCCGGCCCCATTCCCCTTCCCACGGAACGGGAAATCGTCACGATCCTTCGTTCCCCCCATAAGTACAAGGATTCCCGCGAGCAGTTCGAAATGAGAACGTATAAGAGAATCATCGACATCTATTCCCCCAACGCGAAACTTCTCGATTCCATTCACCTCCCCGCAGGCGTGGACATCAAGATCAAGCTCTGATTTGAAAAATAAATTCCGACAAGGAAATACTTTTCAAAAGGTATTGGAAAATAAATTTTTAAGGAGTGAACTTTATCAATGAATAAAGCAATCATCGGACGCAAAGTCGGTATGACGCAGATCTTTGCGGCGGACGGGACCATGATCCCCGTCACAGTAGTGGAAGCCGGTCCCTGCCCCGTGGTGCAGGTCAAGACGGTGGAAAACGACGGCTACGCGGCGCTCAAACTCGGTTTCATCGAAACGAGCGAAAAGGCGCTGACGAAACCCGAACTCGGCCAGTTCAAAAAAGCGGGCGTAAAACCTCATAAGGTTTTGAAAGAAGTGAGAGTGGAAAACGCGGAGACTTTCGCGGTCGGCGCGGAAGTGAAAGCGGACGTGTTCGCGGCGGGCGACAGAGTGGACGTGGCGGGCGTGAGCAAAGGCCACGGCTTCACGGGCGTCATCAAGAGATGGAATCAGCACAGATTGAAGGAAACTCACGGCGTGGGCCCCGTGCACAGAGAGCCGGGTTCCATGGGTTCCATCAGCGATCCTTCGAGAGTGTTCAAGCATAAGCATCTCGCCGGGCAGTACGGTGTGGAAAACGTCACCGTGCAGAACCTCGAAGTGGTAAAGGTTGATGTAAACAGAAACGTACTTCTCATCAAAGGCGCGATTCCGGGACCGAAGGGCAGCGTCGTCACCGTCTCGGACAGCGTTAAGTGCAAATAAGGAGAGTAAAGGACATGACCGGTATTAAAGTATATAATATGAGCGGCTCTCAGGTCGGCACGATGGAACTCAACGATTCCGTGTTCGGCGTCGAATACAAGGAGGCTTTGATTCATCAGGCAGTGGTCACCCGTCTCGCGAACGAGAGACAGGGAACGAAATCCACCCTCACGAGAACGGAAGTGAGAGGGGGAGGCGCCAAGCCGTGGAGACAGAAAGGCACGGGCCGCGCCCGTCAGGGCTCCACGCGCGCGCCGCAGTGGATTAAAGGCGGAGTCGTGTTCGCCCCCAAGTCCCGCGACTTCTCCAAGAAAATGAACGCGGCGGCGAAGAGAATCGCTCTTCTCTCCGCACTTTCCAAAAAGGTGGCGGACGGCGAATTTATCGTCGTGGACGAACTCAAAGTATCCGCGCCCAAAACCAAAGAGATGGCGGCGTTTAAGAAGGCTTTGAAGCTGGACAAGACCGCGCTCGTCGTCATGGACAACGACGACGTCAACGTGATCCGCGCGGCGGCGAACCTTCCCAAACTGGAAACGCTCCCGCTCGCACAGCTGAGCACCTACGAAGTCGTGGCGAATAACAAGATCGTCATGACCAAGGCTGCCGTTGAGAAATTCCAGGAGGTTTACGCATAATGTTTGCCGAAGACATCATCATCAAACCCGTTCTGACCGAAAAGGGCTACGACGGGATCGCGTCCAAGAAATACACGTTCATCGTGAAAAAAGACGCCAATAAAACCCAGATCAAAGCGGCCGTTGAGAAACTTTTCAACGTGAAAGTCGCAAGCGTAAACACCGTTTCCTGCAAAGGAAAACTGAAAAGAATGGGCAGAAACGAAGGGTACACGCCCGACCGCAAGAAAGCGATCGTGACCTTGAAAGAGGAGAGCAAGCCCATCGAATTCTTCGACTCGCTGGCTTAAAGAGGAGGAATAAAGAACATGGCAATCAAAAAATATAAACCGACTTCCGCCGGCCGCCGCTTCGCGACGGTATCGGCGTACGAAGAGCTGACGGGAGATAAGCCCGAAAAGTCCCTGCTGCACGACCAGCGCCATTCGGGCGGCCGCAACAACCAGGGCAAGATCACGACTCGGCATATCGGCGGCGGCAACCGCACCAAATACCGCATCATCGACTTCAAGAGAACGAAGGACGGGATTCCCGCGACGGTCAGGAGCATTCAGTACGATCCCAACAGAAGCGCGAACATCGCGCTCATCGTGTATGCGGACGGCGTGAAAAATTATATCCTCGCTCCCGTCGGCCTGGGCGTGGGCGACAAAGTGATGAGCGGGCCTACGGCGGATATCAAGGTGGGCAACGCGCTTCCCCTCGAAAACATACCCGTAGGTACGATGGTGCACAACATCGAATTGACGCCCGGCAAGGGCGGCCAGATCGCGAGAAGCGCCGGAATCTCCGCGCAGATCATGGCGGCGGAAGGCAAGTACGCGACGCTGAGAATGCCCAGCGGGGAAATGCGGCTCGTGCTCCTGAAATGCCGCGCGACGATCGGCCAGGTCGGAAACGTGGACCATGAAATCACCTCCCTCGGCAAAGCGGGCAAGGCGAGATATCTCGGCCAGCGTCCGGAAGTGAGAGGCGCGGTCATGAACCCTGTCGACCACCCTCACGGCGGCGGCGAGGGCAAGGCGCCCGTAGGCCACGCAGGTCCCGAAACTCCTTGGGGCAAGCCCGCTCTCGGCTATAAGACGAGAAAGAAGAAGAATGTAACCAATAAGTTCATTCTCAAGAGAATTAACTAATCGGAGGGAATAAAACAATGTCAAGAAGCGTTAAGAAAGGGCCTTATGTCGAAGCCAAACTTTTGAGCAGAATTCAGGCAATGAACGCCGTCAACGAAAAGAAGGTTATCAAGACTTGGTCGAGAGCGTCTACAATATTCCCCGATATGGTCGGCCACACCATCGCCGTATACGACGGGCGCAAGCACGTACCCGTATACATTACCGAGGACATGATCGGCTGCAAGCTCGGCGAGTTTGCGCCGACGAGAACGTTCCACGGCCATACCGCAAAGACCACCCAACCCGGTAAATAAGGAGACGATAAGAAATGGCAACGAACATGAATAAAAAGACGAAGAGGGTAGAAGAAAACAGAGAAAAGCGCCCTCATGCAGTCGCTAAATACGTCAGAGTTTCCCCTTATAAGGTAAGAGCGGTTCTTGCCTTGATTCGTGGGAAGAGCTATCAGGAAGCGAAAGCTATCCTCGAACACAGCACCAACGGCAGCGCGGAAGCGATCAGGAAGGTGCTCGTTTCGGCGGCGGCGAACGCGGAGCACAACATGGGTATGGATAAAAACGATCTGATGGTCGCGGAGTGCTTTGCGGACGGCGGACAGATGCTCAAAAGAATGCAGCCGGTCTCCAAGGGCAGAGGGCACGCGATCTTGAAGAGAACCAGCCACATCACGGTGATTCTGGATGTTAAAAAGTTGGAAGGAGAATTATAATGGGACAGAAAGTTAATCCTCACGGTCTGAGAGTCGGAATTATTAACGGTTGGAACACGCAGTGGTACGCTGACAAAAAAGAGTTCTCCAAATATCTCAAAGAAGATAACACGATCCGTACCTTCCTCAAAAAGAAGTACTATGCGGCGGCGATCAGCAAAATTCTCATCGAGAGAGCGGCTTCGAGAATCGTCATCACCATTTATACGGCTCGTCCGGGCGTGATCATCGGCAAAGCGGGCAGCGAAGTGGAAACGATCAAGAAAGACCTCGCGAAGCTCACGGGCGGAAAAGCGATCAGCATCAACATCACGGAAGTGAGAAAGCCCGACTGCGACGCGCAGCTCGTGGCGGAAGGCGTGGCGGCGCAGCTCGAAAAGCGTATGTCTTTCAGAAGATCGATGAAACAGGCGATCGGCCGTTCCATGCGCGCGGGAGTCAAGGGCATCAAGATGATGGTCAGCGGAAGACTCGACGGCGCGGAAATCGCCAGATGCGAACAGTATCACGAGGGTTCCATTCCTCTGCAAACGCTCCGTGCGGATATCGATTACGGATTTGCGGAAGCGCACACCACGTTCGGTATGATCGGCGTCAAGTGCTGGATCTACAAGGGCGAAGTGCTCAAAAGCGCGCCGAAGAAGCCTGCCCCGGCAGAAGGAGGAGAGCAGTAAATGTTAATTCCTAAAAGAGTCAAGAGAAGAAAGCAGCACAAGGGAAGAATGACCGGTGCGGCTCATAAAGGAAATACCATCGCGTACGGCGAGTACGGCCTGGTGGCGGAAGAGTGCGGCTGGATCAAGTCCAACCAGATCGAAGCCGCCCGTATCGCCATGACGAGATTCATCAAGCGCGGCGGAAAAGTCTGGATCGACATTTTCCCCCATAAACCGATCACGAAGCACCCCGCGGAAGCCCGTATGGGTTCCGGTAAAGGCAACGTGGAATATTGGGTGGCGGTCGTGAAGCCGGGCAGAGTGATGTTTGAGATGGCGGGCGTGAGCGAAGCGGACGCGAGAGAGGCCATGAGACTTGCGGGCAACAAACTTCCCGTCAAGTGCAAATTTGTCAAGAAAGAAGCTGCTCCGGTTCCGGCCGAGCAGGTTGAAGGCGGTGAACAGTAATGAAAGCAAAAGAAGTGAAAGAAATGACGAGCGCGGAGCTGACGCAAAAGCTCGCGGAACTCAAAAGCGAACTTTTCAACCTTCGTTTTCGCCTGGCTTCCGGGCAGCTCGAAAACCCCGTTTCCATCAGAACCTGCAAGAGAGACATTGCGCGCGTAAACACGGAAATCCGCGCAAGAGAGCTGAAAGCGTAACGCGGAGGAAAAGCAATCATGGAAAGAAATTTAAGAAAAGAAAGAATCGGGCTTGTGGTCTCCGATAAAATGGATAAGACGGTCGTGGTGGAAATCAGCGACAGAAGCAAGCACCCCCTCTATAAAAAGACCGTTACCAAAACCAAGCGTTTGAAGGCTCACGACGAAGAGAACGCGTGCGGCGTAGGCGACAAGGTGAGAATCGTCGAGACGAGAAAGCTCAGCAAGGACAAGAATTGGAGAGTTGCCGAAATCGTCGAGAAGGCTAAGTAATATTTCAAGGAGAGTAAAGACTTATGATACAACCTCAAACAAGGCTTAAAGCTGCCGATAACTCCGGCGCGAAAGAGCTTATGTGCATTAGAGTATTGGGCGGCTCCTTTCGTAAAACAGGCAATATCGGCGACGTAATCGTGGCATCCGTCAAGTCGGCTACCCCGGGCGGCGCGGTGAAGAAGGGCGACGTAGTGAAAGCCGTCATCGTAAGAAGCGCAAAAGGCATCAGAAGAGCCGACGGCACGTTCGTCAAATTCGACGACAACGCGGCGGTCATCATCGATAATCAGAAACAGCCGAAGGGCACCCGTATCTTTGGGCCGATCGCGAGAGAACTGAGGGATAAGGACTACATGAAGATCATTTCCCTCGCTCCCGAAGTGCTGTAATCGTCAGGAGGAAGAAGCAATGAACGTAAAAGTAAACGATAACGTACTTGTGATCGTCGGCCGTAAGGAATCCGAAGGCGGCGATAAGGGCAAGCAGGGAAAAGTGCTTTCCGTATCCCCCAAAGCGAATAAGATCACGGTGGAAGGCGTCCGCATTCAGAAAAAGCATCAAAAAGCGAGAAAAGCCAACGATACGAGCAAGATCGTGGAGATCCCCGGTCCCATCGACGCGTCCAACGTCATGGTGATCTGCCCGGCGTGCGGGAAGCCGACGAAAGTGAAGCACGCTTTCGTGGACGGCAAAAAGGTAAGAATCTGCGGCAACGTCGTGGACAGCAAGGCCTGCGGAGCGGTTCTCGACAAAGCGTATTCCAAGAAGGCGAGCGCGAAAGCGGCGGCCGCGGCGGAAGAAGCGCCCAAGAAGAGAACGAGAAAGCGTGCGGCGAAGGCCGCGGCGCCCGAAGCCGCGGAACAGCCCGAGGCGAAGAAAGACGACGCCGGGACCACGGAAAACAATTAACGAGGTAGAACAAGATGGCAGAAAAAGTATATAAAAACAGAGTGAAGGAAAAGTACGAGAAAGAAGTCGTGCCGTTCCTGATGAAAAAGTTCGGTTACACCACCGTTATGCAATGCCCCAAACTCGTTAAGATTGTCATCAATACGGGACTCGGCGACATCAAGGATAACGCGAAATCGATACAGACGACCGAAAACGAAATCAAACTGATCTCCGGCCAGCAGCCCGTTTTGACGCAGGCGAAGAAATCCGTCGCCAACTTCAAAGTGAGAGAAGGCCAGACGGTCGGCATCAAAGTGACTCTGCGGGGCGAGAGAATGTATAACTTCTACGATAAGTTCATCTCCATCGCGCTTCCCCGTATGAGAGACTTCAAGGGGGTATCCGACAAAGCGTTCGACGGCCGCGGCAACTATTCCGTGGGTATCAAAGAACAGCTGATCTTCCCCGAAATCACCTATGACCAGGTCGAGAAGATCAGAGGTATGGATATATGCATTGTCACCACCGCTGAGACGGACGAAGAGGCGAGAGAGCTTTTGAGAGCGCTCGGCATGCCTTTCAAGAAGTAAGGAGAAACGAAGATGGCAAAGAAGTCAATGATCAATAAACAGCAGAAGACGCCTAAGTATTCCACCAGAGCCTACACGAGATGCAGCATCTGCGGAAGACCTCACGCGGTTTTGAGAAAGTACGGCGTTTGCCGTATTTGCTTCCGTGAGCTTGCGTATAAGGGAGAGATCCCCGGCGTTAAAAAGTCGAGCTGGTAATAGGAGGAAACGAATATGACAGATCCTATCGCAGATATGCTTACAAGAATCAGAAACGCGATCACCGCCAGGAAAGACACGGTGGAGATTCCCGCTTCCAACATGAAAAAGGCGATCGCCGACATACTCCTGTCCGAAGGTTACGTGAAAGACGTGAAAATCGTAGAGGACGGCTACAACGGAAAGATCGCGATCACGCTGAAATACAGCGACAAGAAATCGGTAATCACCGGTCTTCAAAGGGCGTCCAAGCCCGGTCTTCGCGCGTATTCGGGCGTCGATACAATGCCCCGGGTACTCGGCGGAATGGGTACGGTGATCCTTTCCACGAATAAGGGAATCCTCACGGGCAAACAGGCAAAGGCGGCCAATGTCGGCGGCGAAGTTCTTTGCTACATCTGGTAATCGGGAGGGATAATACTATGTCAAGAATCGGTAAAATGCCCATCGCGGTACCCGCAGGCGTAACAATGGAATTTAAAGACGGCGTCGTCACGGTCAAGGGGCCTAAGGGCGCTTTGACGAGAGAAGTCGTCGGCAACCTGGACATCGTTGAGGAAGGCGGCAGCATCGTTTTGAAGCCGCTGGACGAGAGCGCGGACACGAACGCGAAACACGGTCTTTACAGGGCTCTTCTCGCCGGCATGGTGAAGGGAGTCACGGACGGCTTCGTGAAGAGCCTGGAAGTCAAGGGCGTAGGCTGGAAGGCGCAGGTGCAGGGGAATAAACTCGTGCTCAACGTCGGTTTCTCCCACCCCGTGGAGATCTTTGCCCCCGAAGGCGTCAAGTTTGAATGTCCTTCCCTTACCGAGATCGCGGTATCCGGCATCAGCAAAGAGCTGGTCGGCCAGACGGCGGCGAACATCAGAAAGGTCAGAATCCCCGAACCTTATCACGGCTACGGAATTCGCTATAAGGGCGAATACGTGGAGCATAAGGAAGGTAAGACCTCCGGTAAGAGCAAGAAATAAGGAGCGTTAAAGTATGATTTCGAGAATCGATAAAAATGTAGTCAGACAAAGACGTCACGCCCGTGTGAGAAGGACGATCACGGGAACGGCGGAAACGCCCCGTATGAACGTATACAGAAGTCTCAATCACATCTATGTGCAGGTGATCGACGACAGAGCGGGAGATGCGAAAGGCGGCGTGACCTTGGCGGCGGCTTCCACGATGGAAAAAGCAATCAAGGAAAAGATCGCGGGACTTAGCAAAACCGACGCTGCCAAAGTAGTCGGCGAGGCCGTAGCGGAGCGCGCGAAAGCGAAGGGCGTCGAGACGGTTGTATTCGACAGAGGCGGGTATCTTTACACGGGCCGTGTGAAGGCGCTCGCAGACGGCGCAAGAGAAGCCGGACTTAAATTCTGACAGGAGAAACGACAATGGCAGACGAAAAAAGAGAAAACAGAAGACCCCAAAGACGCCAGGAAGAGAACGACGGACTCATCAAGAAGCTGATCGAGGTGAACCGCGTTTCCAAGACGGTGAAGGGCGGTAAAAATATGCGTTTCGCCGCGCTCGTGATCGTCGGAGACGGCGCGGGCAAGATCGGCGTGGGCACGGGCAAAGCGAAGGAAGTTCCCGAAGCGATCGAGAAGGCGACTTTGAGAGCGAAGAAGAACATGATCTCCATCGCCGTCGTCGATTCCACGATCCCTCACCAGGTTCTCGGCAAATTCGGCCGCGGCGCGGTGTTGATGATGCCCGCCACGGAAGGTACGGGCGTGATCGCGGGCGGTCCGGTGCGCGCGGTCATGGAAGCGGTCGGGATCAAGAACATCAGAACGAAGTCCCACGGCACCCAGAACCCGGGCAACTGCGTCAAAGCGGCCGTGGCGGGACTTGCGGAGCTGAAAACGGTCGAGCAGGTCGCCGCGCTTCGCGGCAAAACCGTGGAAGAAATTCTGGGTTGACGGAGGAAGTAAAAAATGGCTAAGATAAAAGTAACGCTCGTAAAGAGCACCATCGGAGAGATCGCGTCGGTGAAAGCTACGATTGCGGCGCTCGGTCTCAAAAAGATCCGTTCTTCCAAAGAGCTCGAAGACACGCCCGCAATTCAGGGAATGCTCACGAAAGTGAAGCACCTGGTCAAAGTAGAAAACATCTAAGGAGATTTATCATGAGAATAGATACTCTTTCTCCCGCGGAGGGAGCGGTAAGACAGTCGAAGAGATTGGGGCGCGGTATCGGTTCGGGACTGGGCAAGACCTCCGGCAAGGGACATAAGGGCCAGTGGGCCCGTTCCGGCGGCGGCGTACGGCCCGGCTTCGAAGGCGGTCAGATGCCCATCGCGAGACGCGTACCCAAGAGAGGCTTTAATCATAACGGCAAGAAAGAATACGTCATCGTCAATCTTTCCGTGCTTGCGGACCTGCCGGAAGGCACGGTCGTGGATTACGGCTACGTAATGGAGAACGGACTTGCGAAAGACGTCAAGAATAACTGCGGACTCAAAATTTTGGGGAACGGCGAATTGAAGGTCGCGCTCACGGTGAAAGCGGCGAAGTTTTCCGCCGCCGCGAAGGAAGCCATCGAGGCGGCCAAAGGCACCGCGGAGATCCTTTAATAAACAGAAAACGCGGAAGATTGCCGGGAGGCGGTTTTCCGTGGTTCGCGTTTATTTCTCCTAATGCCGCGTATGGTATATGCGGCGCCAGTTGAGTGATTTTGCTCAATCAAAAACCCAATATCGGAGAAAAAAATGTTACAAACATTAATCAATGCTTTCAAAGTCAAGGAGATTCGGCATAAAGTCTGGATGATGCTGTTCCTGCTGCTGGTCTTCCGAATTGGCTGTTATATCCCGGTACCCGGGTTGTCGAGAGATACGTTCGGGGATGCGATCGAAGGCAACGACTTCCTGTCGCTGATGAACAGCATCACGGGCGGCTCGCTCGCGAACGGCACGTTGTTCGCCTTAGGTATCGGCCCTTACATCAACGCTTCCATTATCATGCAGCTTTTGTGCGTGGGGATTCCCCCGCTCGAACGTCTTTCCAAACAGGGCGAAGAGGGGCAGAAAAAGATCTCGCAGTATACGAGATATCTGACGATCCTTCTCGCGGTCATTCAGTCCATCGGCATCATCGTCAATTTCGCGGGTTCGAGCGACTCTATTCAGACGGCTCTGTTCTTCGATCAGAAATGGCTCGCGGGGCTTTTCATGACGGTCGTTTACACGGGCGGCGCGCTGCTCGTGATGTGGCTGGGCGAAAGAATCACCGATTACGGCGTCGGCAACGGTCAGTCCATGATCATTTTCGTGGGTATTTTAGCCACCGCCGGCCAGGCTGTCGTCAAGAAAATCATGGCTATTCCCACCAATACGAACGCGATCTGGGAGATCGTGGCCTTTGTGCTCGTGTGTATGGTCATCTTCTTCGCGATCGTTTTCGTCGACCTTTCCGAACGGAAAGTGCCGGTGCAGTACGCGAAGCAGATCAAGGGCAGAAAGATGTACGGCGGCCAGTCGTCCGTGATTCCCATCAGGATCTCGGGCAGCGGCGTCATGCCCCTCATCTTCGCGTTCTCGATCATCAGCTTCCCGCAGATGATCGCGGGGCTATTCTGGCCCGAGTCCGGTTTCTATAACTGGTGGACGAAATGGATGTCCGGTTCCTCCTCGATCGCGGGCGGGAGAATTATCTATTCCTTCCTGCTCTGCCTCCTGATCTTCGCGTTCTCTTTCTTCTACGCGCAGATGCAGTTCAATCCGGAGGACGTGTCCAAGAGCATTCAGCAGAACGGCGGCTTCATTCAGGGTATCCGTCCGGGCAAAGCGACGGAGGCGTATCTGAAAAAGATCTCCAATCGTATCACGCTGTTCGGCGCCATCTATCTCTCGCTCGTGGCGTTCGTGCCTTCCCTCGCTTTTGCCTGGGCTTCGTACGACCTCGTCAACGTGTTCTCGACGACCGGTATCCTCATCGTGGTTTCGGTGGCGATGGAGTTCGAGAAACAGTTGCAGGCGCAGATGATGATGAAGAACTATAAAGGCTTCTTGAAGTAAAAACGGGCTTGTCTCTTCCCGTGCGCCGCGAAAGCGGCAGACGGGAAGAAGAGATAAGCGGAAACAATACACCGAAAAAATGGGGAGAGTTTCAGGCATGAATATCATTTTGCTCGGCGCCCCCGGCGCCGGAAAGGGCACGCAGGCGACGAAGATTTCCGACCGCTACGGCATGCCTCATATTTCCACGGGAGATATTTTCAGAGAGAACATCAAGAACGGAACGCCGATCGGTCTTTTGGCGAAATCGTACACGGACAAAGGTCAGCTCGTTCCCGACGAAGTCACCTGCAAGATCGTGGAGGAGCGCCTGCAAAGAGAGGACTGTGAAAACGGCTATCTCCTCGACGGCTTTCCCCGTACCATCGCGCAGGCGGAGGCGCTCGACAAGTTCGCGAAAATCGACGCGGTCGTCAATATCAATATCGATTTCGCGCTGCTCATGGACCGGCTCTGCGGCAGACGGGTATGCAGGAACTGCGGCGAAAGCTATCACGTTTCCACCCTCGGCGAGGGGGCGAACTGTAAACGCTGCGGCGGAGAGCTCTATCAGCGGAAAGACGACAATCCCGAAACGGTCGGGCAAAGGCTCGCCGTCTATAAGGAACAGACCGCTCCCCTGATCGAGTATTACACGAAAAAGGGCATAATCCTCAACTTTACGGGCAGCGAAGCCCCGGCGGAAGTTCTCTTTGCGGAAGTTGCGGCAAAACTCGACGAGCTGAATAAACAATAATATGATCCACGTAAAAAGCGAAAGCGAAATCGAATTGATGCGGGAGCCTTGCAAGATCGTGCGCGACACGCTCGAATTCGTAGGATCGAGGATCAAAGCGGGAATGAGCACCAAAGAGGTTGACGAACTTGCGGAACGGTATATCCGTTCCTCGGGCGCGTATCCCTCCTGTCTCGGCTACGGAGGTTTCCCCGCCTCGGCCTGCGTCTCCGTCAACGATATGGTGGTGCACGGGATCCCCGACGATAAGACGATCATCAAAGAAGGAGACGTCGTCTCGGTGGATCTGTGCGCCTATAAAAACGGTTATCACGGCGACGGAGCGAGGACGTTTTGTATCGGCGAAACAGCTCCGGAGGTAAAACAGCTCGTCAAAGTCACGGAGGAATGTTTTTTCAAGGGCATCGAAGGCCTCAGAGCCGGCGCCCCGCTCTACGATATCGGTTATCGGGTGCAAAGCTACGCGGAATCGTTCGGCTACGGCGTGATCCGTTCGTATACGGGGCACGGCATCGGCAAGGAGATGCACGAGGATCCCTCCGTTCCGAATTTCGGAAAGGCGGGCACGGGCGTGCGGCTCAAAGCGGGCACCGTGATCTGTATCGAGCCGATGATCGCCATGGGCACCTTCCGCGTCCGGCTCTTAGACGACGGCTGGGGGGCGGCGACGCTGGACGGCAAGCCCGCGGCGCACTATGAAAACACCGTAGTGATCCGCGAAGAGGGCGTCGAGATCCTGACGCTTTGAGGGCGGCGGAGTTCGGAGCGAGAACAAGCAAAAGCGGAAAAATCAAATGTAAAGCCGGTCGGAAAAACGTGCCGGCATAAAAAAATCGGAGGGAATTTCTGTGTCCAAAGACGACGTAATCGAAGCGGAAGGCAAAGTCATCGAGGCGCTGCCCAACGCTACCTTTAAGGTGCAGCTTTCCAACGGTCATACGATCACGGCCTATATTTCCGGCAAGCTCAGAATGAACTATATCAGGATCATCGAGGGCGACAACGTAAAACTGGAAATGAGTCCGTACGATCTGACCAAGGGCAGAATCACCTGGCGCAGCAAGTCTTGACGGCCGTGCGCGCGAGCAACAAGCATTATAAAACAAGGAGAAAAAACAATGAAAGTCAGACCTTCTGTAAAACCTATGTGCGATAAGTGCAAAGTCATCAAAAGAAACGGCAGAGTTATGGTTATTTGCTCCAAAAGCAAGAGCCACAAACAGAGACAAGGCTGATAAAAACGCTTGACAAATCCCGGAAAATTGTGGTATAATTCTTTTATGCGGCTGAAAAACGGGAAAGCGGTCAAGCGACAGCCCGTCCCGGATAAAAATAGCGTAAATCAAGCTGAATTTCCGTAAAAATTTACGGAAACTCAGTTTTGTTGCGTTTAAAAAGAAGCGATTCCGAATCTTTTCGGAATCAGACACGGAAAATAATACGACGCGTTTGAACGGGCATTTTCCACTGCCCCGCCGAAGCGTTTGTTGGCGATAAACATTTTATAAAAATTATCCATTTCAATCAAAACGGAGGTTATAAATCAATGGCACGTATTGCCGGTGTGGATTTACCCAGAGAAAAGAGAGTAGAAATCGGCCTTACCTATATTTACGGTATCGGTTTGGCTACGTCGCAAAAGATTCTTGCCGAGACGGGCATCAATCCCGACACGAGAATCAAAGATCTCGACGAGAACGATGTTTCCAAGCTCAGAGAATATATCGATCACAACGTGAGAGTGGAGGGCGAACTTCGCAGCGAAGTTTCCCTGAACATCAAGCGTCTGATGGAAATCGGCTGTTACAGAGGGATCCGTCACAGAAAAGGCCTGCCCGTCCGCGGTCAGAGCACCAAGCGGAACGCGAGAACCCGCAAAGGCCCCGCGCGCGCGATCGCAGGCAAGAAGAAGTAATATAGGAGGAGATAAGAATCATGGCAGACAATAAGAATAAAAAGACCTCGGCTCCTCGTAAGCGTAAAGAGCTCAAAAAGATCGACAAAGGTCAGGTGCACATTCAGTCCACCTTCAATAATACGTTGGTCACGATCACGGACGTAAACGGCAACGCGGTATCCCAGTCGAGCGCGGGCGCTCTCGGTTACAAGGGCAGCCGTAAAGGCACGCCGTTCGCGGCGCAGATGGCTGCGGAAACGGCTGCGAAAGCGGCGAAAGAGCACGGACTGAGAAGCGTGGAAGTATTCGTGAAAGGTCCCGGGGCGGGCAGAGAATCGGCGATCCGCGCGCTCGCGGCGTGCGATCTCGAAATCACGTTGATTTCCGACGTTTCCCCCATTCCTCATAACGGTTGCAGACCGCCCAAGCGTCGCAGAGTCTAATCAGGAGGCAAAAGAATTATGGCAACATACAGAGAAGCGAAATGCAAACTTTGCAGAAGAGAAGGCGCGAAGCTGTTCCTCAAAGGCGATAAATGCTACATGGAGAAGTGCCCGTTCAATAAACGTCCGGTCGCTCCCGGTCAGCACGGCGCGGGCAGAAAGAAGGTATCCGAATACGGACTCCAACTTCGCGAAAAGCAGAAGACGAAGAGAATTTACGGCGTGCAGGAAGGCCAGTTCAGAAAGTATTACGAAATGGCGGACCGCATGAAGGGAGTCACGGGCGAGAACATGCTCTCCCTGCTGGAAAGACGTCTCGATAACGTGGTGTTCAGAATGGGCGTGGCGCCTTCGAGAACGCAGGCGCGTCAGCTGGTCAATCACGCGCATCTTTCCGTCAACGGCAAAACGGTGACGATTCCCTCCTATATCGTCAAGGCGGGCGACGTCGTCGCGGTCAAAGAAAACAGAAAAGGCAATAAATATTTTACGGCGCTCAAAGAAACGAAGGCGAGCGGAACGCTGCCCAAGTGGGTTGAGTTCGACAGAGAAAAACTCGAAGGAAAGGTATTGGCACTCCCGACAAGAGAGGATATCGACAGCCAGATTGCGGAGCATATGATTGTCGAATTGTACTCCAAATAATTGAAAATTAAGGAGGTAGCATAATGATCGAAATGGATATGCCCAAACTCGAAGTGCTCGAAAACGACGACTTTTATGCGAAGGTCGTATGCGAGCCCTTGGAGAAAGGTTTCGGTCTTACCATAGGAAACTGCCTTAGAAGAATATTGCTTTCCGCTCTGCCCGGCGCGGCCGTGGAAGGAATTAAATTTTTAGACGGCAGCGTGAAGCATGAGTTTTCCGCGGTCGCAGGCATCAAAGAGGACGTGACGGAGATTATCCTCAATTTAAAGGCGCTTGCCATCAAGACGAAAGTCATCGATAAAGATTACGAAAAGGTTCTGCACATCTACAAGGAAGGCCCGGCCGTTCTGACGGGCGAGGATCTGAACGTAGACGCGGAGATCGAGGTCATCAATAAAGACCAGTATATCTGTACGATCGACGAAGGCGGAAAGTTCGACGTAGAGCTCACTGTCGGAAGAGGCAGAGGCTACAAGCCCGCCAAAGAGAACAAACAACCCGTGATCGATTATATCGCCGTCGATTCCATCTATACGCCCGTACAGAAAGTCAACTACACGGTGGAGCCGACGAGAGTCGGCCAGGCGGTGGACTATGACAAGCTGACGCTGGAAGTGTGGACGGACGGCACGTTTTCGGGCAAGGAAATCGTTTCCCTGGCCGCGAAGATCATGCAGGACCACATCAATCTGTTCGTCAATCTTTCCGACACCATCAAGGGAATGGATATCCTTGTCAAGACGGAGGACGATAAGCAGCAGCAGGTGCTCAAAATGGCCATCGAAGAAATGGATCTGTCCGTGCGTTCCTATAACTGCTTGAAGCGAGCGAATATTCATACGGTAGAAGACTTAACCAAGAAGACGGAAGACGATATGCTGAAAGTGAGAAACCTCGGCAGGAAATCGCTGGACGAAGTGATCCAGAAATTGGAGTCTTACGGTCTTTCATTAAATAAACAGGAGGATTAAATATTATGCCCGGTAAATTGGGAAGAACTTCCAAAGAAAGAAAGGCGCTTTTAAGAAATCAGGCATCGCAGCTCCTTTGGTACGGCAAGATTGAAACGACCGCCGCGAAAGCGAAGGAACTCAGGCCTTACGTGGAAAAAATAATCACCAAAGCCGTCAACACTTATGACGACAATATCGAATTTGAAGTGACGAAGACGGACAAAAAAGGCAAGGAGATCAAGGCGACCAACATCAAAGACGGCCCCAGGAAACTTGCCGCCCGCCGCGAGATCATGGCGCGTACCTACGATTTACAGGAGATCAAGGCCTTCGACGAAAAGAAGAGCGCGTACAGAGCGAGAACCGCGGACGTGCAGCATCCTTTGATGGACAAACTCTTCAACGAGATCGCACCCAAGTATGCGGCGAGAAAGGAAGAGACGCAGCAGGGCGGCGGCTACACGAGAATTTATCTTCTCGGCGAGCGCCGCGGCGACGGTGCGGAAACCGCCGTCATCGAATTGGTTTAACGCGAAAAAACGTTCATTATAAATCCCGTCTGCGGCGCGAGGCCGCGGGCGGGATTTGTTTATTTCTTCAAAGACCTTAAACCGCCTTTTCCCCAAAGTGGGGGAAAGGCGGTTTTTTACTATATACAAACGATTACACGCGCGAAACTGTCATTTTTGCCCACGCGGGATTTTCTCCATGTAAACGATTATATGCCGCAAATTACGGCTTTTTCTTGCGGAGAATCATGTAATCGGCGAGCACGCAGACGGAGAGGCAGCCGAGCAGGAGAAAGATCATGCGCCAAAGGGAATCGAAGTCGGTGGTTCCTTCGCCGTACTCCACGAGCTCCTGTCCGGGCGGCGAGCCGTCGAAATTCGTCACGTACGCCTTAGGGACATAGCCTGTCCGCACAGCGCCCGATTCGTCCGTATAGGAAACGTAATAATAGCGATAGTCGAGCGTGTCGATTTCTCCGAGAACGGTCACCCGCGCGTTTTTCGTCAGAGGCGAGACGGTGAGAAGGGGGGTGAGGTAGGGGTATTTATAGAGCGTGACGGCGTTGGTCAGATAGCCTTTGCCGTCCGTAAATCCCTCCGCCGGCCGGAGATAGGCGTCGCGCGGAACCTCTTGGCAGTAGCGCTTTAAAACGAGCGCCGTGGTGTAAGTTTTGGACGCGTCGTCAAAGACGGCAATGAGATTATAGATTTCCGTTTCCCCGAGTTTGAGCGCGGTGCGTTCAGACGGTTCGCGCACGAAGGAGAGATAGGGGAACGCCTGTGCGCCGTCGAGCGCAGCGATATCGAAATTGACCATCAAGGCGTTTTCCGCGGTCTCGACGACGGAAAATTCCGCGCTTTCCTTGCTGAAAATTTTCTCGTCCGCGCCCTCTACGGCGATCGATCTCACTGTCGGCAAAGGCACGCCGTAACTTTCGACGACGAAATCGCCTTCATAGAGAAGGTAGACGCGCGGTTCTTCTACGCCGAACGCGAAAGAGCGGATCTGTGTTTCCTTAGTCTGGCCGTAAACGAACGTTTTCTCAAAGGTATATTTCGTTTGTTCGGCTGCGCATTTATACAATTCGTTTTGATAGAGCGCATAGACCGTCTGTTCGTAATCGACGGCGATCTGTTCGGCTTGGCCGGGCACGGCAATGGGCTGATCGTTCGCTTTCACCCGTTCGCCGGCGTCGTTCGCGTCCATAAATCCCGCTTCCGTAAACCGCCGGACGCCGCCGTCCGAATAGGCGACGTACAGCTCTCCGTATACGTCCTGCGTCAAAAGCCGCGCCGTATGCGAGGCGGAGGGCTTGGGCGTGCTGTCGAGCGTCCAGCCGCCCTGTTCGTCCGTTTTCGCGCGGTAGAAGTAATTGTTGTCGGTGACGAAATAATAGGTCCCGTAAACGCCGGCGACGCCCACCAGCGCATTGTTGAAGCCGCTGAAAGACCGGAGGAAGTCCGCCTGCAATTTCCCGTTTTCCGAAAAGCGCAGGCGATAGAGCTCGGCCGCCGAGACGTCGGCAATCAGCAAAGTTTCGCCGTCCGAGGCGAGAAACTCCGCTTCAAGCCCCACGGGAATAACCGCGTAAGAATGTTTTTTCGTATCGTATACGGAAACCCGTTTGTTGCCGTTGTCGGCGGCGAAGAGGAGATCCCCGCAAAGCAGGAGTTCCGAAGCGTCCGCCAGCCGGTTTTCGGCGTCCGAACCGCCGCAGATCTCGTAATCGGTGAACGCTCCCTCGGCGGGAGAATATTGCCGCACCCCGTCGTTTTCCACCGCGTAGATATACCCGTCGTGAACGGTGAGCGCGGAGTAGCCCCCCTCGAAGGAATCGAGGAGCCGGGAGGCGTTCAGATCGTAGATATAAAGCGTTTTCGCCGTGTCCGTGTAGTAGAGGAGGCCGCTGTAAACGGCCAGGGAAACCACCGTCTCCTTTTCCGTGAGCGGCGCGATGAAAGAGGAAACGTATCCGTTTTCGCTCTTTTTGAGTTTATAAAGGTACTTGCCCGCGTCGGTGTAATAGAGCACGCCGTTGTCCTGCGCGATGACCGGCTTGGAGGAGATCCCTCCCTTCACCAACGGCGCTTTGGAGGAATCGAGCGTGTCGAGCGTCGTCTGCGAGATCTGCGAGGCGTCGGGAGAGACGTTCGTGAAATAGACCACGTCGGAAAAAATCGTGAATGTGTTGCACACGACGTTGCTCCGCGTCGCTTCCTCCCCGTCTTCCGCCGCCGGATCCAGCTCGTAGAGATAATTGGAAGCGTCGAGAAAATAGAGCAGACCTTTTTCCGAAAATTGCAGCTTGACGACTTTATTCTTTTCTCCGTCGACGTTGGCGCTGTGCTCGTAACGGCGATACTCCCCCTCCCCGCGGCTGTAAACGTAAATGAGATTTCCGTCCGCGACCGCCGTATGGTTTTCCGTCACCGCCACGTCCGAGGGCGCGGACAGGGGCAGATACTGCTCGTAAGAACCGGGCAGAAGCAGACCGTCCTCTCCCGCGGTCTCTCCGCCGGCAGACGCGAAGGCATTGGCGGCGGCAGCAAAAGACCGGGCGCCCGTTGGGAAAACGGCATCTCCTTCCGCCCGCGCGGAAAACGCGCTCCCCGGTTTTACCGCCGAAGCGCAGATCAGACATGCCGATAAAATTACCGTCGCCAAGCGTTTCATGCTTAAATTATAACATAATCCGACAAAAAACGCAACGGATTATAAAACGATTTTCTCCCTTCCCTGTTTTTTCCCCCTTTGGAAAAATTTTTTAACAAAAAGTTGAAAAATTTTTAAAAATAGGCGTGCATTTGTCATGTTTAATGTGGTATAATGGAATAAAATACGAACAAATGTTCGCGAAACAGGAAAAAGTTGGCACAGGAAGCTGGACAAACGAAAAAGATGTGAGATAATAATGGCGTCAAGAAAAGGCGGGAGCAAAAAGGGAGGAAGGAAAGTTGGAGAATTACGTAAAGGCGGTCCTATACGTATATCCGAGGCTGGAAAGGATCGGGAGGGATTATGCGCAGCATATCAGAAACAGGGCGGTGATGTCTTACGACTATCGGGTGACGACGGAAAAGCTGTCCGAATATCTCGCGGAGGAGATCATCGGCAAGGGACTTTTGGAGGAACTGAAAAAAACGCTGGACGGCGTGCTCCAACGGTTGACGGAAGAAGAAAGGTTTTTGCTCGAACTCCGGTATTTCCGGCGAAGGAGCCGTTTAAAAGGATATTGCCAAAATTATGCGGAAGCGTTCGGCAGCGTGCGGAATTATTATCGGCGGCAGGAAAAACTGCTCGCAAAATTCGGGGCGTACCTCGGCGGCGCCGGGCTGACGGAGGAAAAATTTTTTCGGGAGTATTCCCGGTTCGACGGGCTCATGTCGATCTGTCGCTGGATCGGGGCCGGGAAAGAATGCGCCGCCGCGTCGGGAGAACGGGCGCTGGTCTGCTTTCTCTCCCGCCGCGCCGCCTGCCGCAGGAACGCCGGGAAAGAGGGCGGGAATAAAAAAACGCGCCCTGCGGCGCGCGGAGAGAAGGGCTTTGATTATTCTTCCGATTCGTAGGGCGGTTTTTTCGGGGGACGAAGAATGAGCGCGGCGACGACGGGAACGAGGAGGCAGAGAATGACCAAAATGGCGATCTGCGCGGGCGGCATGGATTCCTTTTCGCCGAAATTCCCCGCCTGCTGATCGGAACCGCTCGAATGGTGGTCTTCGTACTCCTCGTTGAGTTCGTAGGATAAATCGGCCGGCCGCGGGATATAGCCGAACGTCCCTTCGCGGAACACGTAGCAGTAATTTTTCGAGCCCACCTTATAATCGCCGTAATAGGCGCAGGCGACGGTGATGCTGGAAAGAAAACTGTCGTCCTTGATCGACGGCGACGCGTCCTGTATGTAATAAGTGACGTCAAACGAGCAGTAGAGATAGGGGCGGGAGGGGATATAGTCCACGAAAGTGAGGTCGGAGGTCTTGCAGTAACCGGTGATCCTGCGCGTGTTCGGGCCGTCGGAAAGATATTCTACGTAGCAATACTTGACGCCGGAATTGAGGACTTTCACATAATAGGTATAGGGAAGCAAAAAAAGTCCGCTTTTATCGTTTTCCTCCGAGTATAAATATACGTTTTCGGAACGAATGCAGGCGTATGCTCCCTCCGACGCCTTCGCCCGCGTCGCGGCCGTCGGAGAGAGGACGATAAAGATTAAATATAGTAACGGCAGCACTGCCGACAAGATAAACTTTTTCATGCTTTCTATTATAAAAATACGAGGCGGCACATTTTTGACTGATTGGCGGGGAATATGAGAGAAATTGTAGAAAAAATCAATAAGATCGAAGCGGAACAGAGAAGGCGCCGGGCGGAGGATCGTCTGGCGGCGTACAACGCCGGCGAACGCCCCCATCTCAAACAGCTGGCGTTTCACCGCTCGCAAAAACGCAACCGCTGGGTGTTCGGCGGCAACCGCTCGGGCAAGACGGAATGCGGGGCGGCGGAATGCGTATATATGGCGCGGGGCGTACACCCCTACCGCACGAACAAAAAAGAGGTATGCGGCTGGGTGGTGTCCGTGTCCGCGCAGGTACAGCGGGACGTGGCGCAGAAAAAGATCCTCCATTATTTGAGACCGGACTGGATCGAGGAGATCGTCATGACGAGCGGGCGCAGGGACAGTCCCGAAAGCGGCGTCATCGATCTTATCCGCGTCCGCAGCGCGCTCGGCGGCGTTTCCGTGATCGGGTTCAAGAGCTGCGACCAGGGACGGGAAAAGTTTCAGGGCGCGTCGCTCGATTTCGTCTGGTTCGACGAGGAACCGCCGAAAGACGTCTACGAGGAGTGCCGCATGCGCGTCTTTGACCGGCAGGGGGATATCTTCGGCACCATGACGCCCTTAAAGGGGCTGACCTTTGTCTACGAAGAGATCTTTTTAAACCGGCACAACGATCCCGAGGTCTGGTATGAGTTCATGGAATGGAGCGACAATCCCTATCTTTCCGCCGCCGAAATCAAGGCTTTGGAAAACTGTATGGACGAAACGCAGCTGCAATCCAGGCGGTACGGGCGGTTCGCTTCCGGCGCGGGGCTCGTCTATCCCGAATTCGACGAACGCATTCACGTCGTCGAGCCCTTTCCGGTCCCCAAAGAATGGCAGGAGAATATCTCCATCGATCCCGGGCTCAACAATCCCCTTTCCGCGCACTGGTACGCCGTCGATTACGACGACAACGTATACGTGGTCTACGAGCATTTCGAGGCGGGAAAGGACGTCGATTATCACGCGGGGCAGATCAAGCGCATCTGCGCGCTTCTCGGCTGGCGCACCGACGCGAAAGGACGAGTCTGCGCGCTCATCGACAGCGCCGCCAAACAGCATACTTTATCGGGCGTCAAAAGCGTCTGCGAACTCTTTTACGAGCGGGATATTCTCGTCAATCCCGACGTTGACAAAGACCTGTTCACGGGGATCGCGAGGGTGAAGAGTTATCTCAATCCCAAAAACGGACTTCCCAACCTCTACATCTTCAACACCTGCGTACACCTGATCCGCGAACTCAAAGGCTATTTCTGGGGGAGCGGCGACGTGCCAAGAAAGGCGGACGACCATGCGCTCGACGAGCTTCGGTACTTTCTTATGTCGAGACCGAAAAAACTGCCGCCGGCCGTCGCACCGTCGCCCATTCAAAAGGATAAGGAACGGCGGTGGAGAAGGCTTACGCGCGGCGGGAAGGGAAAAATAGACTGAAAAGGCAGGTGAGAAATATGAATACGGCGAAAAAAAACAAAGAGGAAAAAATCGGCGACGCGCTTTTGAAAGTGGCGCTCGGCTGTCGGATCGAAGAGGTGACGGAGGAATACGCCGAAGTGGACGGAGCGATGAAGTTAACCAGGCGGCGAAAGACGAAAAAGGACATTCCGCCCGATCTCAAAGCCGTGCAGATGCTGCTTTCGGAGCCTGGAACCACGGATTATGCCGCGCTGTCCGACGGGGAGCTGGAAGCGGAGAAGGCGAGGCTTCTGGCGCTGTTGGCGAAAGAGGAGAAAGCACCCGCGGCGGTCAAGGGAAAGACGAAGAGCGGGGCGGAGACGGGCGGGGCGGAACCGCCTAAGAGACGGCCGGCAAAGCGGCGGAGAATCGTCAAAAAGAAGGATTGAAAAATAAAAGAGAGGAGGGACAGGTACGAGATGAAGAAAAAAACGGGGAAAAGTGTTGAAAAGGGGAGGCCGGGAGCATGAGAGAATTTTACCGCGAGAACCCGGAAACGGAAGCGGAAAACAGGCGGGCGGAAGAGCGGCGGCGAAACAAAATCGCCGCCGAAGTGACCGACGATTTCGAGCGGCGGCGGGAAGAGCGGCGGCAGGTGGAGAGCGGCTGGCTCCTGAATATGAATTTTTTGAGCGGCAATCAATACTGCGACGTTTCGCCTTTCGGGGGGATCGAGGAAGAGGATAAGCGGTTTTACTGGCAGTCGCGGCGGGTGTTCAATCACATCGCGCCGACGGTCGATTCGCGGCTCGCCAAATTGACGAAAATGCGGCCGGCTTTGCACGTGCGGGCGTTTTCCGACGAGGAAGGAGACGTCAAAGCGGCGACTCTCGCCTCCGGGATTCTCGATTACGTGCGGGAGAGGATACGGCTGGACGAGACGGTTTCCCGGGCCACGCTTTGGTCGGAGACCTGCGGAAGCGTCTTTTACAAGATCGTCTGGGACGAGAACGGGGGCAGGCAGGTAGCCGTCGGCGAGACCGGCAGGCCTATTTACGAAGGGGAAGCGAGCGTGAGCGTCGTGCCGCCGTTCGAGATCTTTCCCGACGCGCTCGGGGCGGAAAGCCTGGAAGAGGTGCAAAGCCTCATTCACGCGCAGGCGGTGCCCGTCGCTTACGTCGCGGAAAAATTCGGCGTACATTTACAGGGACGGGAATTATCCGGGCTTGCTCTGAGCGGATACAGCGAGCCGTCGGGCGGGAAACGCCCCGCTTTACAGTTCGGAGGCGGCGCCGCGCCGGTGAAGGATTCGGAGGTCCTCATCGAGCGCTACACGCGGCCGACGGCGGCCGCGCCCGAGGGAAGGCTGGAAATCGCCGCGGGCGGGAAACTGCTCTACGAGGGGCCTTTGCCCTATCAAAACGGCGAGCGGGGAGAGAGGACGTTTCCTTTCGTGAGGCAGGACTGCGTGCGGCTGCCGGGCGCGTTCTTCGCGAGCAGCATCGTCGACCGGCTGATCCCCATTCAGCGCGCCTACAATGCGGTGCGGAACCGCAAGCACGAGTTTTTGAACCGGCTGTCGATGGGCGTTCTGACGGTGGAGGACGGGGCGACAGACGCCGACGCGCTGACGGAGGAGGGATTGCCGCCCGGGAAAGTGCTCGTCTACCGGCAGGGCGCAAAACCGCCCGCGCTGCTCGATCCGGGGAGCGTACCCGCGGAGTTTTCCGCCGAGGAGGAACGGCTGGAAAAGGAGTTCGTTCTGGTGAGCGGCGTCAGCGAGCTCTCGCAGAATTCCACGCCCGCACGCGTCACGAGCGCTTCGGGGTTACAGCTGCTGCTGTCCCAGGACGATTCGAGGCTGGCTTCGACGGTGGATAATCTTTCCGCCGCGTTGAAGGAGATCGGGCGGCATATTTTAAGGCTTTACCGCGAGTTCGCGGGCAGCGCGAGGCTGTTGACTTTGACGGGAGAGAACAAAAAGACGCAGGTATATTATTTCAACGCCGCCGAGCTTGCGCCCAACGATATCGTGTTTCAGTCGGAGGAAGCGGCGACGCCGCTCGAAAAGCGGGAAACTTTGATGAAGCTGTTCGAAGCGGGCTTACTCACGGACAAGGAGGGGAATTTATCCGCGGAGACGAGAAACCGTATTCTCGAAGCGTTCGGGTTCGGGAGCTACGAAAACGCGAAGGATATTTCCGCGCTGCACATCGCCAAGGCCGGCGAAGAAAACCTCGAAATGAAAAAGCGGGCGGCGGCGCCGGACGGTTACGACGATCACGAGCTGCATATCCTCGAACACACCCGTTTCCTGCTTTCGGACGAATTCAAAAAACTCGTCTCCAAGGACGCGGGAAGGGAGCTGAAAAAAAGGTATACCGAGCACATCGAAGAGCACAAGCGGCTGGCAAGAGCCGGCGCGGGAGAGAAATAAGGAGGAAACAGAAAAATGAATAAAGAGGAGAACATCGGCGGACGGGAAGGATTCCGGACGGGACATACCGCGGAGGCGGAAGGAAAGAGAGGTTCGGCGGTCTGGGAGAAATTTAAGGACGCAGATGCCCTTGCGGAGGCTTACGGCGCTTTGGAGGCGGAATTTACCCGTCGCAGTCAGCGCCTCAAAGAGCTGGAAAGAAAAGCGGAAAATTCCCGTAAAGAATCGGGGGAAAGCGCCGGCGCGCGGCCGGACGAGGCGGAAAAGCCCGAAGCGGCCGCGGCGGAAGCGGCGCTTGCCCCGAAGCCCGACTCGTATACACAGGGGCGGGAACCCGCTTCGCCTTCCGTAATTTCCGCCGGTGAACCTGCGGGGGCGGCGGAAACGCGCGCGGCGACGGAGGAGGAAATCGAGGAAGCCCTGTACCGGGCGGCCGGGAACTCGGAACGAGTGCGGCTGAAAATCATCGGCGATTATCTTTCGTCGCTCAAAAGCGCGGACGCGCCTTTGATGCGCGGGGGGACCGGGACGCTTGCCGTGCCCTGCGCAAAGCCCAAATCGATCGACGAGGCGGGAACTATGGCGCTCCGCTATTTCAAAAAGGACAATCAGGCGTAAAAACAAAGCGAAAAAGGAGAAAATAAATTTATGGTTACGATGGAAACTGCGGACAACGCATTGAAATCTTTTTATCTCGACGCTGTGAGCGAGGCGCTCAACTTAAACGTCAATCCGCTGCTCGCGCAGATCAAGCAGACCTCCGCGGACGTCTGGGGCAAGGACGTGAGAAAGCTCGTCCGCTACGGCGTCAACGGGGGAATCGGCGCCGGCACCGAGACGGGGAGTCTGCCCGCCGCCGGCGGCAACAATTATATACAGTTCGTGAGCTCGCTCAAAAATCTCTACGGCACGATCGAAATTTCCGATAAGGCGATCCGCGCTTCCGCGAGCAACGAGGGCGCGTTCGTCAATCTGCTCAACGACGAGATGCAGTCCCTGATCCGAAGCGCGTCTTTCAATTTCGGGAGAATGCTCTACGGCGACGGTTCGGGCACCCTTTGCAGCGTCTCCGCCGTCGGCGGCGATAATAAGATCACCGTGGACAGCGTCAAGGGGATCGCCGAAGGCATGATCGTCGATTTCTATACCGAGGGCGGGGCGTTGATCGCCGCCGCCAAAGGCAGGACGGTGACGAGCGTGGACCGCGAAAATCAAACCGTCGCGGTGGACGGTACGGCGCTCAACTCCACGATTCTGCCCGCGGGCACGGCGGTCTGCCTGCAACATTCCTACGGCTGCGAAATCACCGGGCTCGGCGCGCTGTTTTCCGATTCCGATACCCTTTACGGCGTGAACCGCGCCGCTCACCCCTGGCTCAAACCGTACGTGAAAAAGGAGATCGGCACGCTCGGCGAGAGCGTCCTGCAAACGGCCATCGACACCGTCGAGGAACGCTCGGGGAGCAAGATCGACTTCATCGTCTGTTCCTGGGGCGTCAAGCGGGCTTTGGCGGATTACTACACGCAGTACCGGACTTTTGTGCCGTCTATGGAAGTGAAGGGCGGCTACAAGGCGCTGAGCTTCAACGGTATTCCCGTCGTCGCCGACAGATTCTGCCCCTCGGGCACCATGTATCTTCTCAATACCGAGGATTTCGCTTTGCATCAGCTCTGCGACTGGCAGTGGCTGGAAAGCGAGGACGGCAAGATACTCAAACAGAGCGCCGGCAAGCCCGTCTATACCGCGACGCTGGTCAAGTACGCGGAACTCGTGTGCAGCCGCCCCTGCGGGCAGGGAATGCTGACGGGGATCGACGAGATTTAAAAAAACGAGGACGCGGGAACGCCCGCGGCCTGGGAACAACGGCCTCCGCGGTCGAACAAGCCGCGGAGACAGAGGAGGAAAGATTATGACAGTGAAAGAGACTATTCTTTTGGCGGCGGGGGAGCTCGGGGTGGAGGAGCGGGTGCGCGACTATCTGGACGGCAAGGGAGAAACGGGAAAGCGGGAGACGGAAGTGCTGCTGCGCTGTTTCAATCTTGTGGAGAACGAGGTGGCGCTCGATTATCTGCCCTTATACTGCGAGGACGAAGTGGATTCGGAGACGGGGTTCATCGCCTATTCCGAACTCACGCGGCCGGCCGTGCGCGTTCTCGGCGTCGCCGATATGTGGGGAAATTCCGCGCCCTTCAAGCTGTTTCCCCAGTATCTCAAAACTCAGCCGGGAAGGGTGAAGATCGTCTACACCTACACGCCGGCGGAAAAGACGGCGGAGGAAAATTCCGATTTCGTCCTGCAGGCGTCGCCGAGACTGTTCGCGTACGGCATCGCCGCGGAATACTGTCTCGCGGCGGGCTTATACGAAGAGGCGGCGGTCTGGGACAAAAAATACAAGGACGCGCTGACCGCCGCTTACCGCAATCGGACTTCCAAAGTCATGCGTTCGAGAAGGTGGGCGTGATGTTTTACGGAAAAGAATTTACCGCCGCGAAAACGGCGGTGAAGAAGGCGCGGTATACCCGCTTCGCGGCGCAAGGAAGCGGCGGCGCGGGCGTCCTGGCCGCCACGGGCGGACAAAACTGCGAGTTTTCGGACGGGCGGCTTCTCCCCGCAACGCTGGGGCTCGCCGATTACAAAACGGATACGGGGATCCTTCTCGCGGTGCCCAACCCCGTCGAAGACCCGCCCGCGCGCTTCGCCGTCCTGCCCTATACGGAAGGGGACGGCGCGTACGGGGAAGCGGTGATGCTCGTTTCCGGGCTCGGTATGGCGTATATCGGCAACGAGAGCGTGCGGGGATTCGTCTCGGCGGGCAAGTTCTTCGGCCATCTGCCGGCGACGGCCGTATTCTACGACGAAAACGAGCGGGCAAAACTGATCTTTTGCGGCGAGGACGGGGTGTTTTCCTACGACAAAACGGAAAAATTCAAAACCCTGTACGCGGGCAAGGCGAGCCCGTTCGTCAAAGTCTTTCACGAGCGGCTGTTTTTCGCCGAGGCGCCCTTTACCGTGCGTTACTGCGCGCCGCTCGCGCCCGGGGACTGGACGGACGGCGCGGACGAGGGCGGTCACGTCGCTTTTCCCGCGGCGGAAGGGGAGATCGTCGGGCTGGAAGCGCTGGAAGAGGAACTCTACGTCTTTCAAAAGAAAGGGATCGTGCGGCTGAACGCCCGGGGAGCGGCGAGGGATTTTTCCGCCGGGCGCGTCGCCTACGGCGGGGGGAAGATTTATCCCGGATCGATCGGCGTCTGCGGCAAAAAGATCTTCTTTCTCGCCGAGGACGGACTCTATTCCTTCGACGGCGAAAGCGCGGCGAAAACCGGCGGAAATCTGCCGATTGAGCCGATGATCGGGGGGCAGGGCTGCGAACACGGCGCCTTCGGCGGTAAGTATTTTCTCCGTTATCCCGCCCGCGAGGGCGGCATGAAACTGCTCGTATGGGACGAGGCGTCCAAAAGCGGGTATTTTTCTTTCACGGGCGCGGCCGCGCTTTCCCAGACGGAGCGCGGGACGCTGTGGTTCTCGGACGGAAAACTCAAAGAGACGGCCGCGGAGGGAGCTTTGCCCGACGGGGAAATCTATCTCTTCGAGGCGGCTGGGCTCGATTTCGGCGAGAGCGGGCGCAAGCTGTTGAGAAAATTCGTTCTGCAAGGACGGGGAAGCTGTGTTCTGGAAATCGAGAGCGAAACGGAAATTAGGCGGTTTCCGGTCACGTTCGCGCGCGGCCGGACCGAGGTGCGGCCGCTCTTGCGGGGAAGCGCGTTCGATCTTCGGCTGCGGCTCGAAAAAAATTGTCAGGTGTGGGGCTTAGAGGCCGAATACGCCCTCCCCGCGCAAAGGAGAAGCAGATGACGATCGATATTATTTCCTATACGGACGAACAATTCGCCGCTTTGACCGAGGAGCAGATCCTGGAAATAGAGAGCGTACAGCTGAAAAAGAACCGGCTCACCGAGCGACTGAAAGAGGAAAAACGAAAGGAAAAATTCAAACTTTTGAAAGCGGGGGTATTCCGATCGGGAATTTGGGAAAAAATATGTACGGCGCTGGACGAAAGCTATAATCAGGAATTGGAAAACCTGCGCGACGGGCTGCTCTTTTATCTGCGCTTCGCCTCTAAAACCGCCGGCACCGCGCCCTATCCGCTCGATTACTCGCTCACGTACGAACAGCGGCTCGACGCCGTGCGGGAATATTACAATTCCGCCTATTCCTCGCCGCGGGAAAAATTCGACGCCTTCCGCGCCGACAAGGCCGCCGTGAATTACCTCGGGGAATATTACGCGCCCCTCTACGAGCTTTATGCGGCGCAGGCGGAAGCATAGGGGATAAAATGCGGGGCGCAGATAAGGACGGAAGATGAAAAAACGCAGAGAGCGGAAGAAGTTTCAAAAGGCTTCTTGCCGCTTTTTCGCCGAAAATACTTTACAGGAATGAGTTTTTGTAGTATAATAGGAAAAAAGGAAACGGCACTATGAAATATACGATTCAGTCTTTTAAATATATTCTCAAAAATTTCTTATACATATTTCCGTTCGCGGTGCTGCCTGCGGTGCTTTTGTCGCTGTCGCTGGACAAGAGCGCGATACAGGATATCCTGACGAATTATTTCGCGCGCAGTCCCGGCGCGTCTTTTCCGGAGATCTTCCACGCCGTATCCATTTTCAATTTCCGCTCCTGGGGCGCGTTCTTTGCCGGGCTCGCCGGCGTGGTGATGATGATCTTATGTATGTCGCTGCTCTTCGCCCTGATCGAAAAGCACATGCGCATCGGCAAAAGGACGATGAGCGGAGTATTTTCCAAACTCAACGACAATCTCGTTTCCACGGCGGGGATCTGTCTTTTATATGTGGCGATCTACGAAGTATGGGCGCTCGTGACATCCGCGCTTCTCTTTCTCACCACTTTGACAGGAGATACGACGGGGGCTAAGGTCGCCACGTATATTTTATCGGCCTTCGTCTTTATCGGCATGCATTGCTTGCTTTTATATCTCGTTTCCATCTTCTATCTCTGGCTGCCCTGTCTGCAAATCACCGGCTTTCGGGCCTTCGAAGCGCTGCGCTATTCCTATCAGCTGGTGGCGTCCGTCAAGGGAAAGATCGTGCTCGGGCAGTGGATCAGCGTCACGCTTTCGGAGGTGCTTTTGGGGGTATGCGTGTTGTTCGTGCCCGGAAGAATCGCCTCGTTCGCCGTCGCCGCGCTCCTATACGCCTTGATGACGCTCATGTTCTGCGTGCGCATGCAGGTCATCTATTTCGACAGAGCCCAGCTCGAACGGGCGGATTTGAAAAAGTATTATCATTTCTGAGGCGGAGGCCGAATATCCGCCCCGGGAACGCCCGAATAGAGAAACCGGTTTTAAGGAGATAAGAATATGCGATTTCGCAACAGTGTGCGACTGCTCATAGAAAATTTCAAAAACGTCTACAAAATACTGTTTTATAAAATGGCGATCGCCGTGGTGGGCATCGCGCTTTCCTGCGCGCTGCTGCTGCCCAATCTCTGGGATATTTTACACAGCATCGAGATGGAAGCGGTCTTTATCGACATCAAAGAGTTCGTGCAGGCGCTCGTCAGCGGCCAAAACGAATTTCTCGCCGGATTCCAGGAACATTTCCAGCAGACGCTGCTCGGGCTTTGGAAACTTCTCGATTCCAAAATGTCGCAGATCGTCTGGTCGGTGGTGGGCGGCGTGCTCATCTATCTCATCGAACGCATTCTCGATACCCTTTGCTATTTCTCTATCGGCAGTATCCTCGACGACAGAATGTCCATCTATGCGGAAACGCCCTTCTCCGCCGCTTACATCAAAAATCTCGGCAAAGCGAGCGTTTACAGCGTCGTCTATGTGCCGATCGTCTTTCTAATCGATCTGTGCGTGATCGCGCTCTGCTATTTTCTCTTTTTCTATCTTTTGTCCTTCCTCAACGTTTTAGCCTCCCTCTTTTTATCCATGACGCTGATCGTGGTCTGCCAGGCTTTGAAGCTGACCTTCACCTCCATGTGGCTGCCGGCGATGGCTTCGGACAATCTGTCCGTTGGCAAGGCGATGAAGATGGGAGACAAAGTGGAACGCAAGCAATGGAAGAAAATGTTTTCCACCTACGTCGCGACCGTCTACGTCGTCGTCATCGTCAACGTCGTCGGCGCGCTCTGCACTTTCGGAAGCTCGCTGCTGTTAACGGTGCCCGCGTCTTATTTCCTCTTCATTTGTCAGCAGTTCGTCAACTACTACACGGTGAAGGGAAAGAAATATTTCATCACCTACGACAAGATCGCCACCAACCGCGACCGCGGCGACAGCGAGCGTTTCTTCGAAACGGTGGAAGATCCCGAGGATTTCGCCCAACCCAGCCGCGAAGAAAACGGCGGGGAAACGGCGGAGAACACCGTGGTATGGAACCTCGAAACAGCCAAAGCGATGGTGGAGGAACTCAGAGAAAAAGTGGAGTCCGCGGAGACGAGGCTTCAAAATATTCCCGAGCGCACGGAAACAGCGGCGACGCAAGCGGCGGAAGCCGGGGAGTCGTCCGCCAAGGAAGAGGCGGCGCAGGAAAGGAACAGAACGGCAGCTGGCGAAGAAGAAAGCGGCGGAGAAAATAAGTCCTGATTCCTTTCGGAAAGAATAGATTTTCGGGCGGAAGAATATAATGGTAAGGTCGGCGTTTCGGCGGCAGGCGGCAAAAAGCTCTAAAAATCAGTTTATGTGAGGAAACAATATGGATTATCGGAAAAATTACCGGAACTGGCTTTCGGACGCCAGGCTTTCGGAGGAAGGAAAGAAAGAGCTGGAAGCGATCGCTTCCGACGAGAAAGCCCAGGAATATCGGTTCGGCGGAGAACTGGAATTCGGGACCGCGGGCATGCGCGGCATCATCGGTTACGGCATGAATATGATGAACGTCTACACGGTCATGCGCGCGACGCAGGGGCTCGCCGGATTTATCAAAGAACTCGGCGGGGACGCCGCAAAGCGGGGAGTCGTGATCTCCTACGACACGCGGCGAAAATCCGAGGAATTTGCGAGAGCCGCCGCGGGCGTGCTCGCCAAAAACGGTATCAAGGCCTATTTATTCGACGACGTGCACCCCGTGCCCATGCTTTCCTACGCGGTGCGCTATCTCCATACCGTGGCGGGGATCATGATCACCGCGAGCCACAATCCCAAAGAATACAACGGCTACAAGGTGTACGGCGCCGACGGCGCGCAGATGTCGCCCGAAGAGACCGGCCGCGTCGTGGAATATATCGGTAAGATCGACGATTATCTGTCGGTGAGCGGCGACGAAAACAGTCCTTTGATCGTGCCCGTGCCCCGGAAGCTGGACGAGGACTATATCGAGGAGTTATCCAGGCTCCGGCTCTCGCCGGAAGCCGTCAAAAAGTGCGGCGCCAACCTCAAACTCGTCTATACGCCCGTGCACGGCAGCGGCTATGTGCCCGTGACGACGATCCTCAAAAAGCTCGGCATCAACGTCACGGTGGTGGAAGAGCAGACGACGAAGGATACGGAATTTTCCACCGTCAAGGTGCCCAATCCCGAGTTCAAAGAGACGCTTGCGATGGGGATCGCGCTCGCCGATAAAATTCACGCCGACGTGGTGTTCGGCACCGATCCCGATTCCGACCGGCTGGGCGTGGCGGTCAAGAACAACCAAGGCGAGTTCGTCGCCCTCTCCGGCAATCAGGTGGGGATTCTTCTGCTCGATTATATCCTCACGCGGCTCGAAGAGGAGAACGCTATGCCCGCGAATGCCGCCGTCGTCAAATCCTTCGTGACCACCGGCATGGCGAAGGCGATCTGCGACGATTTCGGCGTCACGCTGTTCGAGACGCCCGTCGGGTTCAAGTTCATCGGCGAAAAGATCAAGCAGTGGGAGAAGGACGGCAAGTACGTCTACGTGTTCGGCTTCGAGGAATCCTGCGGGTATCTCCGCGGCACGCACGCGCGGGATAAGGACGCCGTCGTCGCTTCCATGCTCTGCGCGGAGATGGTTTGTTACTATACCTACGTGGGCAAGACCCTCTATCGGCGGCTGCAAGAGATCTATGCGAAATACGGCTATGTGCTCGACAAGAACGTTTCCGTGCAGTATTCCGGACTCAACGCCATGAAGGAGATGAACGCCGTCGTGGACGCTTTGAAGACGATCAAAGTGTCGGCTTTCGGCAAGCATAAAGTGGAGGCGGTCCGCGATTACAGCACCGCGAAGCGGATATCCTATCTCACGGGCGAAACGGAGGAAATGGATATCCCCGTCTGCAACTGCGTATATTACGAGCTGGAAGGCGGATCCTTCGTCTGCGTGCGGCCGTCGGGCACGGAGCCGAAGCTGAAAATTTATTATTCGCTGCGCGCGGCGGACGAGGCGACGGCGAACGAAGAACTCGTCTCTTTGCAGGGGGCGGTGAACGAGCTGCTCGAAAAAGCAAAAAATTAAACGACGATTAGAGAATGGTAACGCGCCCTTTTCGGGATCGGACGGCAAAAAGCCGGACGGCCCGGAACGGGCGCAGTTTTTGCGGGAAATACCGAAAAATCACGCACAAAACCGAGGCGCCCCGGGATATACTGAAAGGGGAGGCGGCGGTCATGCGGATTTGTTTTGTGAGCAGAGGCTCTTTGAATACTTTTTGGGACGATTACGGCGGCAGCGATGCGGACGTCGTTTTTTTCGGATTTCAGGGCTTGGGCGAAGTGAGTTACGAAAAGGAGCTGAAAGGGGAGACGAGCTATTTCGAGGACGCCGCGATTCTGTCCAAAGAAAACCACAACGTCGTCGTCTGCGGCTGTGTGACGGATACGCGCGGGATCAAGAGAAAATCCGCCGTCGTCGCGGAAAACGGACGGATTCTCGGCGTTTCCGATATGCTGAACGCCATCGACGGCGAGTTCAAGAGCGGGGCGGGGCTCCGCGTCTATGAGACGAAAGTCGGCAGGCTGGGCGTCGCCGTCGCCGAGGATCTGTATTTCCCGGAGATTTTAAGGACGCTCGCCGTCTGCGGCAGCGATCTGATCCTCTGTCCGTTCGGCGTGATCTCCGATTATACGGAGTCTATGCTTCTGCGCGCCGGCGCCTTTTCCTACGGCGTGGCGATGTGCCTCTGCGGCGCCGGGTACTGCCAGATCGCCGACATCTCCGGTTCTACGCTCTTCTCCTCGCCCGACAGTCCGGTGGAGTATTCTTTCGACAAAGCCCAGGAATATCACCTGATCGAGACGCGGCGGCGGGGATTTTATAAGGCGCCGAAACGGGATTTTTAAGCGCGTACGGCAAAAGCGCCGGCGCGGAAATTTCCGCGCCGGCGCTTTTCTATATGTATCGTTTACACGTCTTTTTCCACGAACCGGACTTCGCTGCGGTTCCAATACCCCATATATGTCCGCGCGCTCGTTTCGTCCAGATCGAGCTGATACATACGGAACACGGCCTTGAAATTCTTCGGCTGCCAAAGCTCTTCGTACGAATAGCAATAGCGCATGCCCAGCTTTTTCATTACGCCGCCGCTGTGCGGATTCCTGACGTCGTGGGTGGCGGTGACGTAGGGCACGCCGTCGCGGCGCAGCTGATCGAGCACGGCCGCCGCCGCTTCCGTCGTCAGGCCCTGCCGCCAGAATTCCTTTTTGAGCGCGTAACCCAGATCCCGGCTTTCGCCGCTGCCAACGTTTACGAAACCGATCGGCTGATCGGTCTGCTTTGAACAGATCGCGTAACGGTAGCCGGAGGGCAGGAGATAGGACTGCAAATATTCTTCTTGAAGCACGGTTTCGGCTTCTTCGAGCGTTTTCAAGGAAAACATGGGCAGAAAAGCCGTCGTTTCCTCGTCTTTGAGGATCTCCAACAGGGCAGCCGCGTCCGATGGGGTGAATTTCCTTAAAATCAGCCGCTTCGTCGTGAGCGTCGGCGTGTTTTTGCTGTAAGCGTTCATAAAAGGCTCCCGTTCAAAGGAATTTTAGTCGTCGAAGCGATAGGGCGTTACCTGATAGACGCAGTAATTGAGCCAGTTATTATAGAACAGGTTTGCCGTAGAGGTCCAGTTCATTTTCACCTGCGTGTCCGTCCTGTCGGTGAAATAGGAATAGGGGCGCGGAATCGCCAGGCCCTTTTTCCGATCCCGCTCGTATTCCTTTTTCAGCGTGTCCCGGTCGTATTCCATGTGCCCGAATACGAATACCTGCCGTTCGTCTTTGGACGCGATGATCGACGCGCCGGCGCGGGCGGAAACGGCGAGCGTTTTCAGCGCCGGGATTTTTTCCACGTCGCTGATCTTCACTGTGGAATGCCGGGAATGGGGCATGTGGAACTCGTCGGAGATACCGCGCATCAAAGGCTCCGGCTCCGCGTAGAGAACTTTATGATGTTTGAAAACCCCGAAGAGTTTTTCCTTCAAGGGGTATTTTTTTACGCCGTAAAAATAGTGGAGCGCCGCCATCGCCCCCCAGCAGATGAAAATGGTCGAGGTGACGTGGGTTTTGGTATAGGAGAAAATGCGCTTCAATTCGTCCCAGTAGGCGACGGAAGAGAAATCGAGCTGTTCCACGGGCGCGCCCGTCACGATCATGCCGTCGAAATGTTTCTGTTCCACGTCGCGGAAAGACTGATAGAACTTGCCCAGATACCCCTCCGCCGTATGTTTGCTATGATAGCTTTCCGTGCGCAAAAGCGTCACGTTGACCTGCAAAGGGGAATTGGAAAGCAGCCGCATGAACTGCGTCTCCGTCTCCTCCTTCGTGGGCATGAGGTTGAGTATGGCGATCTCCACCGGACGAATGTCCTGCGTGACCGCCCGCCCCTTGTCCATGACGAAAATCTTCTCGTCGCTTAAAATTTTATAGGCGGGCAGGGCATTGTCGATGACGATGGGCATGGGAACTCCTCCTTCGTGGGATTTTTAAAGCGTCAGATCTTTTCGAGCGCCTGGGCGAGATCGGCGAGAATGTCCTCGGGGTTTTCGATCCCCACCGAAAGCCGGACGAGGTTCTCGGGCACGCCCGCTTTTTCGAGGTCGGCTTTGGAGAGCTGGCGGTGGGTGGTGGAGGCGGGGTGGAGCACGCAGCTTCTCACGTCCGCGACGTGCGTTTCCTGCGTGATCATTTTCAGCGCTTCCATGAACCTGGCGCAGCGCTTCGCGTCGCCGCGGATCCCGAAACTCATCATGCCGCCCGTGCCCGCGGGCAGATATTTTTTCGCTAAGGCGTGGTATTTATCATTCGGCAAAGAGGAATGTTTCACCCATTCGATCTTGGAATGTCCCGCTAAAAACGCCGCGACTTTTTTTGCGTTGGCGCAGTGCTTTTCCATTCTCAGCGCCAGCGTATCGCAGCCGAGCCAGGTCAGAAACGCGTTCTGCGGCGCCATCATCGCGCCCATATCCCGCATCATCTGCGCGCGGCATTTGGTACCGAACGCGGCCGTAAGGCCCGCATAGACGAGGCCGTGATAGCTCTCGTCGGGGAGATTGAAGGCGGGATAGCGGGGATTGTCCCGAAAATCGAAATTTCCGCCGTCCACGATCATGCCGCCGAGCGCCGCCGCGTGGCCGTCGAGATACTTGGTGGTGGAATGCACGACGACGTTGGCGCCGTAACGGAAAGGATTGCAGAGCACGGGTGTGGCGAGCGTGTTGTCCACGACGAACACGACTTTATGCCGCTTCGCGATGCGGGCGAGTTTTTCAAAATCGAGCACGACGATGGCGGGATTGGCCACCGTTTCGGCGAAAATCAGTTTCGTTTTCCCGTCGACGAGACGATCGATTTCCTCTTCGCTCGCGTCGGGATCGAAGAATCGGCACTCGATCCCCAGCTTGGGCAGAGTCGTGCCGAAGAGATTGAACGTCCCGCCGTAGACCGCTTGGGCGCAAAGGAGATTATCGCCCGCCTCGCACAACGTGACCGCGGTGAGCAGCGTCGCCGACATGCCCGACGAACAGCCGATGCCGCACGCGCCGCCTTCTAAGGCGGCGATCTTGTTTTCGAGCGCCGCTACGGTCGGGTTGGCGAGCCGGGAATAGAAATAGCCCTCGCCTTTCAGATCGAACAGGTCCGCCATGACCTGCGTATCGCCGTAATAAAAGGTAGTGCTCTGGCTGATCGGGGGGATCCGGCTCTCGCCCGTTTGGGGGTGATAGCCCGCCTGTACGCACAAAGTGTCCTTGCGATAGTTGCGTTCTCGTTCGTCCATTGTCGTTTCTCCTTCTGAGGTATGATTTCACCCTGGGAACAGGGCGTTTAAAGACTTTTAAAAACCCGCGTTTTTCACGGCGCGGTCGGCCGCGCGTTTCAGCTCCCGTTCGGCGATCGACTGCTTTTTGTCGTAGGTATGCTTGCCGCGGCAGAGCGCCACTTCCATTTTCACGAGCGAGTCCTTGAAGTAGAGCTTCAAGGGCACGAGCGTATAGCCCTGGCGGTTGATTTTGCCCGAGATCTTGGCGATCTCGCTCTTATGGAGCAGAAGCCTGCGGTCGCGGCGGGTGTCTTTGCTGCTGAACGCGTCCGATTTTTCATAGAACGCGATGTGCATATTTTTGACGGAAACGGCGCTGCCGCGCACGAAACAGAAGCTGTCGTTCATATTGACGCCGCCCCGGCGCAGGGATTTGATCTCGTTGCCGGCGAGAACGATGCCCGCTTCGTACTTCTCTTCGATGAAATATTCAAAAGAAGCCGTCTTATTGACCGCGATAATTTTCATGAGTCTCCTCCCTTATTCTTTGTTTTCGAGCTTTTGAAGCAGCGCGAACCGGGTGCGGCGCTGCCCGAAATCGACCGATTCCACGCGGATTTTCACCTTTTCCCCGATCGAGTAGCTCGCCTTCGTGCCCTTCAAGAGATACCGCTCGGGGATATGCTCGAATTCGCCTTCCAGCGTCTCGATGGGAATAAAGCCCTCGATCGTATTGGGCAGTTCCGCAAACAATCCGAAAGCGGCGACGCCCGAAATCACGGCTTCGTATTCCTCGCCGATCTTGTCGCTCATATACATAGCCATATACAGCGCGTCCACCTCCCGTTCCGCTTCCGCGGCGCGGCGTTCGCATTCCGAGGCCTGGATCGCCGCTTCGCTGACGAACCCGTTGTAGGTTTCCGCCGCCTCGGCGTATCTGCCGTCCAAAACTTCCTTGATGATGCGGTGGATACAAAGATCGGGATAACGGCGGATCGGGGAAGTGAAATGACAATAGCAGGCGCTCGCCAGCCCGAAGTGCCCGACGTTGACGGGGGAATAGCGGGCCTTTTGCATGGAGCGGAGCATGGTGCGGTTGAGCACGGGATAGACGGACAAATCCTCCGCCGATTTCAAAAGTTTCTGATAATCGTAAGGCTTGACGTCGTCCGCGGAAAATTTGGCTTTGAGTCCGAGATTGTGCGCAAACTCGCGGAACATCGCCGCCTTTTCCTCCGCCGGCTTTTCGTGAATCCGATAGACGAAGGGCATCTCGATGGAGCGCATATATTCCGCCACCGTCTCGTTGGCGAGCACCATAAACTGTTCGATGATCTCGTGGGAAAGGGAGCGTTCGTAGTCGGGAATGACGATCTCGCCGTCCTTATCGAGCATGATTTTCGCTTCTTTCACGTCGAGTTCGATGCTTCCGCGCCTCTCGCGCATGTCTTTTAAAATATGCGTCAATTCGGCGAAGAGGCATACCATGTCTTTGACGTCGGCGTATTTTTCGAGCGTCGCTTCGTCTCCGTCGAGCATTTTCGTGATCTCCGCGTACGTCATTCTGTGCGTCGAGCGGATCACCGACTCGACGATCTCGCTGTCCTGGACGATCCCTTTATCGTCCACTTTCATGAGACAGGAAAGCGTCAGTCTGTCCTCGCCTTCGTTGAGGGAACAGATGCCGTTGGAGAGGGCTTTTGGCAGCATGGGCAGGACTCGGTCGGGGAAATAGACGCTCGTGCCGCGCGCGAACGCTTCTTTATCCAGCGGGGAGCGGTACCTGACGTAATGGGAAACGTCGGCGATATGGACGCCGAGCAGATAGTTTTCTCCCTGTCGTTCGAGGGAAACCGCGTCGTCGATATCGCGCGTGTCCTCGCCGTCGATGGTGACGACGAGCCGATCGCGAAAGTCGCGGCGGTTTTCTGTTTCCGACGCGGTAACGCGTTTTGCCGCCTGTCTCGCCGCTTCTTTTTCCACGCCGTCCGGGAATTCTTCGCGTAAGGAATAGGAACGAATGATCGAGAGTTCCTCGGCGAAGAAGTCGTCGCCCTCGCCCAAGACCTCGACGATCTCGCCGCCCGGCGCTTTGTTAAAGGGATAGTCGGTGATCCTCGCCACCGCCTTGACGCCGTCGGGGATTTGGGAACATTTGGCATAGGGGATAAAAATATCCTCGAAATATTTTCTCTCGTCCGGCCTTAAATACCCCGCCTTTCCCTCTTTGAAGAAGGTGCCGACGATCTCCGTATAGCCGCGGGCGAGGATTTTGACCACCTCCGCCTCGTCGTCGCTGCGGCCGTAAACCCGTTCGGCGTAGACGGTATCCCCGTGCATGGCGCCGTGCAGGTTTTTGTGGGGGATAAAAAAGTCCTTGTCGTAAAGCGTTTTGTCCGCGGGCACGAGGAAAGCAAACCCGCGCTCGTGGCCGGAGAGCACGCCCTTGACGAGCCCGAGCTGCTCGGGCGTGCCGTACTTGCCTCCGCCCGTGACGAAAAGTCTGCCCTCTTCGCAGAGGGCGTTTAAAAGAGCCAGCAGGCTCTTCTTCTCCCGATGGGAAATTTTCAGGAATTTTGCGATTTCGGTAAACGTTTTTTCGGAAAGTGTTCCGTTTTCAAAGTATGCGAGTAAAGATTCTTTTGCGCTCAAAAGGAGCCTCCCTGATGTGTTTTATGTAAAACGGTCTTTCAAGCGGCCGCGGGAAGGGCGGGGCGGAGGGGAAGAGTAAGAAAAAAGGCGGCCTTTTCTCGAAAAAGCCGCCGATTTGTAATTCCCGTTTACGCCCAGATGGATTCAAGCTGCAAGATGTAAAAGCAGATAGAGAAGATCACCAGAATGATGAGACTGACCACCGTCCACTTTTTCAGCTTCGCTTCAAAGGATTTCCCTTTGTTCTTCCCGAAGAAGGTTTCGCTGGATCCGCCGAGCGCGTCGATACCGGTCGAATTGCCCGGCTGCAACAATACGAGAACGATCGCGGCAAGTGCGGCCAGGAACATGAGCGCAATCATCGTGACGCTCAGCGACATATACAAATAGTAAAAGGCGTCGTTTTTCGTGGGGAGTAACAAATTTACCAAATCCAACATCTCTATTCAATCCTTTTTTGCTTTTTTCTTTTGACGGAACAGACCGTTATTTTCAAGATACCCATGAATTATAGCATACTCTTGCAAATATCGCAACTGTTTTTTCGGGGTTTTTCATAAAAAAATCGAAAAAAGGTGATCGCTCCCGCCGCCCGGCCGTGCGTCTCATTTTACGAGCAGGGATTTTCCCGTCATTTCTTTGGGCTGGGGCAGACTCATCAGGTCGAGCAGGGTGGGCGCGAGATCGGCGAGCACGCCGCCCGAGCGCAGCTTCGCGGTCTTATATTTCTCGGACACGAGAATGACGGGCACGGGGTTGGTCGTGTGCTGGGTGAAGGGCGTTTTGCCGTCGTCGGCGATCATCTGGTCGGCGTTGCCGTGATCGGCCGTCACCAAAGCGCTGCCGCCCATCGAAAGGATCTTGTCGGTGACCTTCTTCACGCATTCGTCCACGGTATGCACCGCCTTCATCGCCGCCTCCATGATCCCCGTATGCCCGACCATATCGCAGTTGGCGAAATTCAAGATGAGGACGTCGTAAATCCCCTTGTCGAGCTCTTCGAGCACCTTATCGGTGACGAGATAGGCGCTCATCTCCGGCTGCAAATCGTAAGTCGCGACTTTGGGCGAGGGAATGACGATGCGCGTCTCGCCCGCGACGGGCGTTTCCAGCTTCGCGTTGAAGAAGAAGGTGACGTGCGCGTATTTTTCCGTTTCGGCGATATGCAGCTGCGTGAGTCCCAGCGAAGAGATATACTGCGGCAGGGTATTTTTGATATCGTCGGGCGGGAAGGCCACGCCGACGTTTTCAAACGAGGAATCGTAGACCGCGAATCCGACGTAGGTGGGGGCGAGGAAGCCCGTCTCGCGCTCGAAGCCGAGCGCCGCGCCCGTTTTCGCGTCCCTGAAAGGGAACTCCTTCTGGGAGAACATGCGCGTGATCTGGCGCGCGCGGTCGGGGCGGAAATTGAAGCAGATAATGCTGTCGCCCTTGCCGACGAGCGCGACCGGCTTTCCGTTTTCGGTGAGATTGGTCGGGAGCAGGAATTCGTCGGTGACGCCGCCGGCGTAGGAAGCCCTCGCCGCGTCCGCCGCGCCGCCCTCGAAGTGCGCGCCGCGGCCGAGCGTGAGCATGTCGTACGCTTTTTGTTCGCGGTCCCAGTTGTTGTCTCTGTCCATCGCGTAGTATCTGCCGGCGACGGAAGCGATTTTGCCGAAGCCGAGTTCGTCGAGCTTCTTTTGCAGGTCCTCCAAAAATTCCGCGCCGGAGGTGGGGGCGACGTCGCGGCCGTCGGTGAAGGCGTGGATATAGACGTTTTCAAGCCCGACCTCTTTCGCCATTTTCACGAGCGCGTAGAGGTGGTCGATATGGCTGTGCACGCCTCCGGTGGAAACGAGGCCGAAGAGGTGCAGCTTTCTGCCGCTCTCTTTCGCCGCGTTCATGGCGCAGAGAAGCTCCGCGTTCTTGAAGAACTCGCCGTCTGAAATGTCTTTGGTGATTTTGGTCAGATCCTGATAGACGATCCTTCCGGCGCCGATGTTGAGGTGCCCGACTTCGGAATTGCCCATCTGCCCGTCGGGGAGTCCCACCGACATACCGCTGGCGCCGATCTGGGTGGTGGGGTAGAGCTTTTCGAGCCCGGTGACGTTTTTGCTGCCGTCGGCGCAGATCGCGTTGCCTTCGCAGGTGTTGTTGATCCCGTAACCGTCCATAATGATAAGGGCGTAAGGTGTTTTCATGTTCGATTCTCCTTTTTTGAAAATAAAGGGGGGCAGGGTTGCGCTGAAACACAATTTTCCAACGAAACCGCCCCCTTTGAGACAAGTCCCCCGAAAGAACGGACGCTTTCGCGGGACGGATTTGTTTTAACGGAAATTATTTGTCGTAATTGACGATGGCCGCGAAATCGGGCGCTTTCAAAGAGGCGCCGCCGATGAGTCCGCCGTCGATCTCGGGCATGGCCATGAGCTCTTTGCAGTTCTTGGCGTTCATGCTGCCGCCGTATTGAATGCGGAGCGCTTCGGCGCACTTGGGGCAGAACAGTTCCCCGATCGTTTTGCGGATAAAGCCGATCGTCTCGTTCGCCTGTTCGGCAGTGGCCGTCCTGCCGGTGCCGATCGCCCAGACGGGCTCGTAGGCGACGACGATTTTCGCAATGTCCTCGATGTCTTTGAGTCCTTCGCGGATCTGCGTATAGAGCACTTCTTCCGTCTTTCCCGACTCTCTCTCTTCGAGGGATTCGCCGACGCAGACGATGGGGGTGATCCCGGCGGCGATCGCGGCGAGCGTTCTCTTGTTTACCGTCTCGTCCGTCTCTCCGAAATACTGCCGGCGTTCGCTGTGTCCGATAATGACGTATTCGACGTTGTATTCTTTGAGCATGGCCGCGGAGATTTCGCCCGTGAAGGCGCCTTTTTCCGCGTAGTGGACGTTTTCCGCGCCCAGTCTGATATTCGTGCCTTCGAGCGCTTTGCCGACGGCGGGAATGTCGATGGCGGGCACGCAGACGACGACGTCGCAGTTCGCGCCTTTGACGAGGGGGGCGATCTCTTCGACGAGTTTTACGCCTTCGGAAGCGGTGTTGTTCATTTTCCAGTTGCCTGCGATAATGGGTTTTCTCATAATACTTTCATCTCCTTGAAAACAGAATGGGAGGGCGAACGTGCGTCCGCCCCCGCGTAAAATCGGATCCGGCTCAATCCTTGTCGTTGAGGCAGGCGATGCCGGGAAGCACTTTGCCCTCGAACAGTTCGAGGGAGGCGCCGCCGCCCGTCGAAATGTGCGTCATCTTGTCGGCGAAGCCGAGCTGCTGCACCGCCGCCGCGCTGTCGCCGCCGCCGATGATCGTGGTCGCCTTGCCGTACACGTCCGCGAGCGCCTGCGCCACCGCTTTCGTGCCCTCCGCGAGCACGGGGTTCTCGAATACGCCCATCGGTCCGTTCCAGATCACCGATTTCGCGCCCGCGACCACGGAGGCGAAGAGTTTTCTCGTCTCGGGGCCGATGTCGAGTCCCATCATGTCCGCGGGAATCGCGTTCGCCTTGACGATAAGCGTTTCGACGGGCGCGTCGATGGGCTCGGGGAAGGCCTTCGCCGCCACCGTGTCCACGGGCAGCACGAGCTGCTTGCCGAGCTTTTGCGCCTTTTCGAGCATTTCCTTGCAGTAGCCGATCTTCTCCTCGTCCACGAGCGAAGTGCCGATCTCGCCCCCCTGCGCCTTGATAAAGGTATAGGCCATACCGCCGCCGATGACGAGCGTATCGCATTTTTCGAGCAGGTTGGAAATGACGTTGAGCTTGTCCGCCACCTTGGCCCCGCCGAGGATCGCAACGAAAGGCCGCTCGGGATTTTCCAGCGTGTCCGCCATCACGGAGAGTTCTTTTTCGATGAGGAAGCCGCAGACCGCCGTTTTCACGAGTCCCTCTTCCACGATCCCCGCGGTGGAGGCGTGGGAACGGTGCGCGGTCCCGAACGCGTCGTTGACGTATACCTCGCAGTAGCTCGCGAGCGCTTTCATGAACTCGGGCGCCTTCTTTTCTTCGCCCTTGTGGAAGCGGAGATTTTCGAGCAGCACGCATTCGCCTTCCTTGCAGGCGGCGACCTTCTCTTTCGCGTCCTCGCCCACGACGTCGGAGGCGAACGTCACTTTGCCGCCGAGCAGTTCGTTGAGCCGGTTCGCCACGGGCGCCAGCGAGAGTTTTTTGACGTCCTTTTTCGCCTTTTCGAGCGCTTCTTCCGTCGCCGCCGTCTGCTCGGCTTCGGGCAGAGCCGCGATCTTGGCTTTTTCCTTCTTATTCAGCTCGACTTTCCCGTCGAGAACGTTGTGCGGTTTGCCCATGTGCGAACAAAGCACGACTTTCGCGCCCTGCTCCATCAGGTATTGAATGGTGGGCAGCGCGCCGACGATCCGGTTTTCGTCCGTGATGACGCCGTCCTTCATCGGAACGTTGAAGTCGCATCTGACAAGGACCTTTTTGCCCTTTACGTCTACGTCTTTTACGGTTTTCTTGTTCATAAATAAAGAAATCTCCTTGCTTTAATTTTTCATACGGATATATAATACCCGTTTTTCGCCCGTTTGTCAACCTTTTGGAAAAATAATCCCGAAAAGTTTTCCCGATTATCTTCGCAAACAGGTAAAAGTTTCCGAAAATTTCGCTTCAAACAGTTGACAAAGCCGTTTTTTCGTGTTAAAATCAATATTGCTGTAATGCGGAAAGGGGATAGTTCGCCCTTTTTGCATGTTTTTTGCGGTCAAAACCTCCCGGCGGACAACCCGTTTTTAAAAACGCGTCGCCCCGCGGGACGCATAAAGTCCGCGAATATCATTGCTTTCTTTAAATTGCGTAAGGGCAATTTCGAGAAATATATTCCAAAATTCTTACAAGGAGGTCAACAAATGCCTACCATCAACCAACTCATCAAGAAAGGCAGAGAGAGACAGACGTTCAAGTCCAAGAGCCCTATTTTGGATAACTGCCCTCAAAAGCGCGGCGTATGTTTGTCCGTTACCACGACTTCTCCCAAGAAGCCCAACTCCGCTTTGAGAAAGATCGCCCGCGTGCGTCTTACCAACAAGCAGGAAGGTACGGTCTACATTCCCGGCGAAGGTCACAACCTTCAGGAGCACAGCTCCGTTCTGATCAGAGGCGGCCGTGTCAAGGATCTGCCCGGCGTGCGTTATCACATCATTCGCGGCGCCCTCGATACCGCGGGCGTAGCCAAACGCAAACAGGCCCGCTCCAAATACGGCGCGAAACGGCCTAAGTAATTCTCAGGCGACGGGAGAGCGACAGCTCTCCGCAAAAGAAAATGCGCCCTTTTAATACGGGCGCGGAAAAATCCTACTTGTAATCGGAATATAGCTCGAAAGCCCCGAAAAAAAGTAGGCAGTATGCGACGAAAAAGCCGCAGAAGGTTCGCCGCTCGCCGTAAGGCTCCGAATACAGGGAGCGAACGCGGGAATGCGCGATAGCCGTACTGAAGGGTAAAATCCCTTATCAATATTATTTAAAGGAGGATAAAAACATGCCCAGAAGAGGTAATGTCCCTAAGAGAGACGTACTGCCCGATCCTATGTACAAAAGCAAGGTTGTGACCAAGCTCATCAACCAATTCATGCTCGACGGCAAGAAAGGCACCGCTCAGACAATCGTTTACGAAGCATTTAAGATCATGGGGGAGAAATTGAACATGGATCCCATGGAGATCTTCAAGCAGGCGATGGAAAACGTCATGCCCGTCGTGGAAGTCAAAGCACGCCGCGTCGGCGGTGCGAACTATCAGGTTCCCATCGAAATCAGACCGGAAAGACGTCAGACGCTCGCGATCCGCTGGCTCGTCATCAACACGAGAAAGAGAAGCGAGAGAGAGATGTCCAGGAAGCTCGCGGCGGAGCTCATGGACGCTTACAACAACGCCGGCGGTTCCGTCAAGAAGAAAGAAGACACGCACAGAATGGCGGAAGCGAATAAGGCGTTCGCTCATTTCAGATTCTGAGAGGAGTAATCTATGCCCAGAGAATACGATTTAAATCATACCAGAAACTTCGGTATCATGGCGCACATCGACGCCGGCAAGACGACCACGACCGAGCGTATCCTGTTCTATACCGGCAGGACGCACAAGATCGGGGAAACGCACGAGGGTACCGCGACGATGGACTGGATGGCACAGGAACAGGAGCGCGGCATCACGATCACGTCCGCGGCGACCACCTGCGTCTGGAAAGGCTATCGTTTCAATATCATCGATACGCCGGGCCACGTCGATTTCACCGTGGAAGTGGAGCGTTCGCTGCGCGTCCTCGACGGCGCCGTGGCGACCTTCTGCGCGAAGGGGGGCGTGGAGCCTCAGTCGGAGACGGTTTGGCGTCAGGCGGACAACTATAAGGTTCCCCGTATCGCCTACGTCAACAAAATGGATATCAACGGCGCGGATTTCTTCCGCGTGGAGAAGATGATCCGCGAGAGACTGGGAGCGAATCCCGTTCCCATCGAACTGCCCATCGGCAAGGAAGACACTTTCCGCGGCATCGTCGACCTCATTAAAATGGAAGCCGAAGTCTATTACGACGACCTCGGCAAGGACTACCGCAAGGAGCCGATTCCCGAAGACATGCAGGCTTTGGCGGAGGAATACCGAGGCAAACTCGTCGAGGAAGCGGCTTCCGCGAGCGACGAGCTCATGGAAAAATATTTCGAGGAGGGCGATCTGTCCGCCGAAGAAATTATCCGGGGGCTTCGCACCCGCTGTTTAAAAATGGAAGCGATCCCCATGCTCTGCGGTTCTTCCTACAAGAACAAGGGCGTGCAGTTCCTGCTCGACGCCGTCATCGATTTCCTGCCCAACCCGCTCGACGTGGATCACGTCAAGGGTTCCAACCCGGACACGGGCGAAGAGGAGATCAGAAAGACCTCGGACACCGAGCCTTTCGCGGGACTCGCTTTCAAGATCGCGACCGATCCGTTCGTCGGCTCCCTCGCGTACTTCCGCGCTTATTCGGGCGTTCTTTCCGCCGGTTCCTATGTGTATAACTCCACGAAGGAAAAGAAGGAGAGAGTCGGCCGTCTCGTTCAGATGCACGCCAACGAAAGAAAGGATATTTCCGAGATCTATTCGGGGGACATCTGCGCGATCGTCGGTCTCAAATACACGACGACGGGCGACACGCTCTGCGACGAAAAGCACCCGATCATTCTCGAAAAGATGACTTTCCCCGAACCGGTCATTCAGCTCTCTTTGGAGCCCAAGACGAAGGCCGGCCAGGAAAAGATGACGATGGCGCTCATCAAACTCGCCGAGGAAGATCCCACCTTCAAGACGTATACGGATCAGGAGACGGGACAGACGATCATCGCGGGCATGGGCGAACTTCACCTCGACATCATCGTCGACAGACTGCTTCGCGAGTTCAAGGTGGAAGCCAACGTCGGCGCCCCGCAGGTCGCTTACAGAGAAACGTTCCGCGCCGCCGTGGACGCCGAAGGTATGTACAAGCGTCAGTCCGGCGGTAAAGGTCAGTACGGTCACTGCAAGATTCATCTGATCCCTCAGGAACCGGGCGCGGGCTACGCGTTCGAGGACGCGACGGTCGGCGGATCCATTCCCAAGGAATATATCCCCGCCATCGACAAGGGAATTCAGGAAGCGGCGAAGAACGGCTACCTCGCCGGCTACGAAATGGTGGACTTCAAAGTTGTCGTTTACGACGGAAGCTATCACGAAGTCGACTCTTCGGAAATGGCGTTTAAGATCGCAGGCTCGCTCGCGTTCAAAGACGGTATGACGAAGGCGAGACCGGTGCTGCTCGAACCGATCATGAAAGTGCAGATCATCACCCCCGAAGATTACTTCGGCGATCTGATGGGCAACGTCAGCGGCCGCCGGGGCACGATCCTCGGCACGGACGATCGGAACGGCGCCAAGATCATCGACGCGGAAGTACCCCTTTCGGAGATGTTCGGCTACGCGACGGAGCTTCGTTCGAGAACGCAGGGGCGCGGACAGTTCACGATGCAGTTCGATCACTATTCCGAAGTGCCCCAGAACATCGCGAAAGACATCATCGAGACGCGCGGCAAGAAGGCGTAAACGCCCGCATTTATCCGATCGATTCGCTTCGCTCCGCCGGAAACGGCGGGGCGGAGAAGGAAAATTTAAAAATTTTTCGAAAAACACCTTGAAAAGATTTGATAAATTTGAAAATATAATATATAATAGGTACGTCCATAGGTAATTGGACAAGGCTTATGTCAGTCGAAAATGATAGATAGCTGCGTCCGAAGTATCGGATAAGTTATCATTTTAAATTTTTTTTATAAACAAATTGGAGGATTTATTATGGCTAAAGCTAAATACGACAGAAGCAAACCCCACGTTAACATCGGTACGATCGGCCACGTTGACCACGGTAAGACTACTTTGACCGCAGCTATCACGATGGTTATGGCTTGCAAGGGCGACGCTCAGGCGATGAAATATGACGAAATCGACAAAGCGCCCGAAGAAAAGGCCCGCGGTATTACAATCAATACCTCGCACGTCGAGTACCAGACCGACAAGCGTCACTATGCGCACGTCGACTGCCCGGGCCACGCCGACTATGTCAAGAACATGATCACGGGTGCCGCGCAGATGGACGGCGCCATTCTGGTCGTCGCTGCGACGGACGGTCCCATGCCCCAGACACGCGAGCACATTCTGCTTGCCCGTCAGGTAGGCGTTCCCTACATCGTAGTGTTCATGAACAAAGTGGACCTTGTCGACGACGAAGAACTTCTCGACCTCGTCGAAATGGACGTGAGAGATCTGCTTTCTTCTTACAGCTTCCCCGGCGACGACATTCCCGTCATTCGCGGTTCCGCGCTGAAAGCTCTCGAAAAGGCGAGTTCCGGCGCTTCCAAGGACGAGATTCTTGCCGCTCCCGAATGCCAGTGCATTCTCGAACTCATGAATGCGGTGGATTCCTATATTCCCACGCCCGCCCGTGAAGACGCGAAACCTTTCCTTCTTCCCGTCGAGGACGTGTTCACGATTTCCGGCCGCGGCACCGTTGCCACGGGCCGTGTGGAGCGCGGCGTCGCGAAAGTGGGCGAGCCCGCTGAAATCATCGGTCTCATCGAGAAACCCGTTCCCACCGTCATCACCGGTCTCGAAATGTTCCACAAGCAGCTCGACGAAGCGATGGCCGGCGACAACGTAGGCGCGCTTCTCCGCGGCATCAACAGAACGGACATCGAGAAAGGTCAGGTCGTCGCGAAGCCCGGCACCGTGAAAACGGGCACCGAATTCGAGGCGCAGGTCTACGTTCTGACCAAGGACGAAGGCGGCCGTCATACGGCGTTCTTCAACCATTACAGACCTCAGTTCTTCATCAGAACGACGGACGTTACGGGTACGATCGAACTTCCCGAAGGCGTCGAAATGGTTATGCCCGGCGATAACATCAACATGAAAGTCGTCGTGATCAAACCCGTCGCGATGGAAGAAGGTCTCCGTTTCGCTATCCGTGAAGGCGGCAGAACGGTCGGCTCCGGCGTTATCGCTAAGATCCTTAAATAATTCAAATTATTTTTCGGGATTTTTCGCAAAAGAGGAAAGTTCGGTTGTAAACGACCGGCTCGGTTTGTCGAGCAATCGAACGCATAATACGAAACAAAAAAACGGCTTGCCTTTCGGGCAGGCCGTTTTTTGTGCCGTAGGCAGGACGCGAAAGAAGAACGAACCGCGCCCGCGAAACTTCCATTCGCTTGACTTACCGGGAAAAAAGAGTATAATGAAAGAGACGGCGGAACAGAACGAAGGCGGGGCGAAACATGGGAAAACGTCTGGAAGAAATGAGCATAGAGGAATTGTGGACGCTGTTCCCCATCGTACTGAAAGAATATAACCCCGACTATCCCGTCTGGTACGAGCGAGAGCGGGAGCGCCTAAAATCGCTGCTCGGCAAGGAAAATATTTTCCGTATCTCCCACATCGGCAGTACGGCGGTGCCGGGATTGCTCAGTAAGCCCACCGTAGATATTCTCGCCGAATGGTCGCCGTCGGCGCAGGCGGAAGAAGCGGTCGCCCGGCTGCGCACGGAATGGATTCTCATGTCCGGCGAAGTACCGGACAAGACGTCCGCGCGGGAGCCGCTGCGCCTCGTTTTCAATAAAGGCTATACGTCGGCGGGCTTTGCGGAAAAAGTTTATCATCTGCATCTCCGCTCCCCGGGGGACTGGGACGAACTGTATTTTCGGGACTATCTTCTCGACCACGCCCAAGCGCGGGCGGAATATACGAAGCTGAAACGCGGACTCATCGCGAAATACGAACACGACCGCGACGGTTACACGGCGGCGAAAGGGGAATTTGTCCGCGCCTGTACGGCGAAGGCGCGCCTTTTGTACGCCGGTCGCTATCTGCCCGGCGGATAAGCGGAAATGCTTTTGTGCAAACGATTGCATATCCGTGACCTCGCGCGGGCGGTCATACGCGCCCGCTTTTATACAAACGATTACATATACGCTCTTACAAAGGAGATTTTCAGGAATTTTGATGACGGAACTGTTATTCGGCACGGGCAACAAAGCGAAATTCGAGTTTATCCGGCAGGGCCTCGCATCTCTGCCGATCCGGCTTTTATCTTTGCGCGACATGCCCTTTCCGCCTCCCCGGGCGGGGAATTCTCACGGCAAAATATAAAAACGCCGTCTGCCTCGTTTTAAGCGCCTCTGCGGCGTTTGATGGTGCGGACGAGTCTCTCTTCGGGGAAGCGTTTTTTCTTTCGTCTATCCCCCATAGAATGCGCGTAGAGGGGTTTCCGCTCGATTCTTTGTCGATAGACATAAAAAGAGGAAAATATTATTACGACCTGACGGAGCCTGCCGCGGACGCGAACGCCGTCCCGGGCGCGGCGTTCCGAAGTTTTTTTGAACGCTGTCTTTTTGGCGGAAAACTCCCCGCACGGCGAGGCGGGGAGGGAAAAATCGAATAAATCCTATTATTTGATGCTGGCCTTGTATTCGCCGGGAGTCATGCCGACGCATTTTTTGAATACGTAGTTGAAATGGGAAAGGGAATCGAAGCAGAGCTTGGCGGCGATGTCCGCGAAGGAATACTTTTTGCGGATAAGTTTTTTCGATTCGTCGATTTTGAGTTTGAGATAGGTCTGGTAGATGCTTTTTCCCGTCTTTTCGCGGAAAAAGGTGCAAAGGTAAGTCTTGCCGTAGTGCAGTTCGGCGCATAAATCGTCCAGACCGAAGGTGTCGTAGAGTTTGGAAGAGAGGATCCGCACGATCTCGTCCTGTAAATCGGAGGAAGAGCTGATCTTGGAAATGAAAAATTCCTGGGGGGAATTTTGTTTGTTCGCCCGGCGCAGCAGATAGATGAGCAGCAGTTCGAGCGAGTTTTTGACGACCTGCTCGCCGCCGAGATTGGGGTGGTCTTTGAGTTCCAGTTTGTTGAGATCGGGATCGAAGTCGGGGATTTTGAACGTCTCCGTCGCCTCCGACATGATGTTTTGCAAAAGGTAGCGGTAATTGTCGGGTACGCAGTACTTTTTGTCGAAGAAAAATTGCATGCTTTCCGAACGGCATTCGAAGGAGACGATGAAAATATTCGGCTCTTTTTTGCCGCTTTCGACGAAATGCGCCTCGTTGGGCTTGATGAAAATCATTTCTCCCCGGCGAAGCGGAGTCCTTTCTCCGCCGCGAACGACGAACAGATCCTCTTTGTCCGCGTAAATGAGTTCCCAGAAATCGTGCGTCTCTTCCTTCGAGGCGTAATTCCTTTGAAGTTCCTGATAATGAATGGTGACGATTTTCTGCACGTTCAAAAGATTGGCGATCTTGTGCATGTAAAATCGTTTGCTTTCGGCTCTCTTTTTCATGCTTTCATTATAGCAGACGGAAGGCCGTTTGTAAAATATTTCGCAGTTAAATTTTGAGAAATATTTTGTAATAAAGGAGAAATAATTTCGATTGCTATCGTAAAAAAAAGTAGTATAATAATGGCAAATGCAGGAGCGAGGAGAAAAGACGATGAGAAAACCCGTGCTGGACGAAAAATTTTATCCCATGATCAAGGCGCTCGAAGAATTCGAGGCCAAAGTGAACAAAAGTCCGTTTAAGACGGAGATCGCGCTGATCGCGGAGCGCAACGGGGGGTATAATTACATATACAGGTACGCCGCTTTTCAGGACGGCTGCGGCGAGGACGAACTCAATTTCCGCATCGCGGAGCGGCTCGCCAAGACCATTCTCTGGGTGGTGGGCGGTTATAAGATTTACGTCGCGGGCAGCAGGAAGATCTACGAGGGGCTGAAAAAAGCGTATGCGCCGGACGGGGCGCGCGCGTTCGACGCCGGGTTCATGAGCGGCGTTTATGAAAAGCCGTTCGAGGTCGCCTATCTCGAACTGTCGCAGGTGCCCGCCGGGAAGAACTGTTCCATACGCGTGGGCGGGCATCTCAAAGGCTGCCGGATCGGGTTCGACGCGGGCGGGAGCGACCGCAAAGTGAGCGCCGTCGTCGACGGCGAGGTCGTATATAGCGAGGAAGTGGTCTGGTATCCCAAGACGACCGAGGATCCGCATTATCATTACAACGAGATCCTCGCGGCGATGAAAACGGCCGCTTCCAAAATGCCGAGAGTGGACTCGATCGGCGTCTCTTCGGCGGGCGTGTACGTGGATAATAAAATCATGGTGGCGTCGCTGTTTTTGAAGGTGGACAAACAAAAATACGGCGACTTCGTCAAGAATATGTATATCGATATCGCGAAGGAAATGGGGAACGTACCCCTCGAAGTCGCCAACGACGGCGACGTGACCGCGCTCGCCGGCAGCATCGATTTAAACGATAACAAAGTGCTCGGCATCGCGATGGGCACGAGCGAAGCGGTGGGTTATATCAACGCCGACGGCGGCATCAACGGCTGGCTTTCCGAGCTTGCGTTCGCGCCCGTGGATTTTAACGAAAACGCCGTGACGGACGAATGGAGCGGCGATCAAGGGGTGGGCTGCAAATATTTCTCGCAGGACGCCGTGATCAAGCTCGCCGAGGCGGGCGGGCACGCGTTCAAAGAAAACTCGACGCCGGCGGAAAAGCTCAAAGAGATCCAGGCGCTCATGGAACAGGGCGATCCCCTCGCCCGACAGATCTACGAGGATATCGGCGTCTATCTCGCCCACACCCTTCCCTTCTACGCGAAGTTCTACGACATGAAGCACGTGCTGCTTTTAGGGCGCGTCACGGGCGGAACGGGCGGAAATATGATCCTCGAAACCTGCAAGAGAGTGCTCGCGGAGGAATATCCCGCGTTCGCCTCCCTCGACGTCTCTCTGCCCGACGAAAAGAACAGACGGGTAGGGCAGAGCATCGCGGCGGCGTCCCTGCCGCCGGACAGAACGTGAAAAAATCCCCGCCGGAAACGTTATAAACGGACGGACAAGATCGTATGATAGAATAATAAGTTTATGAGGAGAAAGATTATGAAAGTGATTATCGCCAAAGACTACGAGGAAATGAGCGCAAAGGCGTTCGAGGCGATGGCGGAGGTCGTTAAAAACAATCCCCGCGCCGTACTGGGCCTGGCGACCGGCTCGACGCCGATCGGGCTGTATAAGAATATGATCAAAGACCATAAAGAGCACGGCACGAGCTATCGGGAGATTCGCACCGTCAACCTCGACGAATACGCGGGGCTGGACTATGCGAGCGATCAAAGCTACGTCTATTTCATGAGAAAAAACCTTTTCGATCATCTCGATATCGATCTGAAAAACACCCACATCGAAAACGGCAAAGCGGCCGACCGTCAGGCGGAATGCGACCGCTACAATAAGCTGCTCGAAAGCATGCAGCAGGATATTCAGGTGCTGGGCATCGGCTCCAACGGCCACATCGCCTTCAACGAGCCGGGCACCCCATTCGGCAGCGTCACGCATATCGTCGATCTCACGGAAAACACGATCAAGGACAATTCGAGAATGTTCAAAAGCATCGACGAAGTGCCCCGCCAGGCCTTCACGATGGGGCTGAAAAACATCATGAACGCGAAGAAAATCCTCATTCTCGCCAACGGCGCGAACAAGGCGAAGGCCGTGTACGGGCTGGTCAAAGGCGAAGTGAGCGAGGAAGTGCCCGCGAGCATTTTACAGCTCCACCCCGACTGCACGCTGGTGGCGGACGAGGCGGCGGCCGCTCTCCTTTAAGTACAAAGTAAAATGAGGTAAATTATGAAAGCGTTTAAAAACGCCCTCGTCTACGTCGAGGGCGAGGGATTGAAAAAATGCGATCTTCGCTTCGGCGAACGGATCGAAGCGATCGGCGGCGTTGGGGGCGCGGAAGTGATCGAACTCCCGGAAAACGCCTTGGTTCTGCCCGGGTTTATCGACGAGCATATCCATGGCGCGGGCGGCGCGGACGCGATGGACGGCACGACAGCGGCTCTGAAAACGATGGCGGAGACGATCGCGGCCGAAGGCACGACCGGGTTTCTCGCCACGACGATGACGCAGAGCCCGGAAAATATCCTGCGCGCGATGCAAGCGGTGAAGGAGTACCGCGCCGCTTCGCCCGCCGAGGGCGCGAGACTGTTGGGCGTGCACCTCGAAGGTCCGTTCATCGCCGCCTCGCACAAGGGCGCGCAGCCGCTCGAATATATCGTCAAACCCGACGCGAACGCCTTCGACGTCTACCAGGCCGCCAGCGGCGGGGCGATTAAAATCGTGACGCTCGCGCCCGAACAAGAGGGCGCGGAGGCGCTGATCGCGCATCTTGCCGAGCTCGGCGTCGTCGCTTCGATCGGGCATACGGGCGCGAAATGCGCGGACATTCAACGGGCGATGCAGGCGGGCGCGAAGAACGTCACGCACACCTACAACGCGCAGACGCCCCTGCATCACCGGGAGATCGGCGCGGTGGGCAGCGCGCTGTTGTTCGACGAACTGAATGCGGAACTCATCGCCGACACCATTCACGTCTGCGTGCCCGCGATCAAATTGCTCGTGAAATGCAAATCCGCGGATAAACTGACGCTCATCACCGACGCGATCCGCGCCAAAGGGATCGCGGACGGAGAAAGCGAGCTCGGCGGACAGCCCGTCTTCGTCAAAAACGGCGAGGCGAGGCTGAAAGACGGGACGCTCGCGGGGAGCGTTCTGCGCATGAACCGCGCGGTTCAGAATCTCGTCGAGAAAGCGGGCGTGCCCTTCCCGCAGGCGGTGGACTACGCGACGATCAACCCCGCGAGAACGCTCAAAATCGACGGCGAAGCGGGGAGTATCCGCGTCGGCAAACGCGCCGATTTCGCGGTGATTAACGATAAGTACGACGTGCTCTGCACCGTTCGCGGCGGCCGCATCGTCTATCGCGGCTGATCGCGGAATTCAAATTACGACCACACATATTTCCTCTTATAAACTATTATTACGAAAAAGGCGCGGACTTACGTTCGCGTCTTTTTCGTTTCTTCGATTGCGATTCAGCGTCGGAATACGCTCACGCCGTCCTTGATCGTCTCCTCCACTTGCAATTCGGAGAGTTTTCCGACCGGGCAGGAGAGGGGATCGCCGCTCAATACGACGAGATTCTCCCGTTTCCCGACCGCGAGCGTGCCCGTCGTCGATTCCTCGAAATATTGATAGGCGGCGTTGGCCGTTACGGCGCGGAGGGCGGAATAAACGTCGATTTGTTCCTCTTCGCCGAGGGTTCTTCCGCTCGCCGTCTTTCGTTCGGCCGCGCACTTGATCGTTTCCAGCATATCCGGGGGAATGACGGGCGAATCCTGGTGAAGCGTGAAGAGAATATCCTTTTGCAGCGCCGAACGAAGGGGACTGATCCGCGAGGCGCGTTCTTCGCCGAAGTTTTTGAGGTGCACGTCCCCCCAGTGCAGGACGTGGGCGACGAAGAAGGAGGGGAGGATCCCCGCTCTTTTCAGATCGTCCAGCTGATCGACGCCCAGAAGCTGAGCGTGGATCATCACCGGCCGGGTGTTCGGGGTGCCGTAGATGAGCTCCGCCTCGATGAATTTTTCCGCCGCCATGTCCCCGTTGCAGTGCACGAGGAGCTGTAAATCGTTTTCGGTCGTAAAGCGCACGGCGCGAATGAGTTCAGCCTGGGAGACGGAGGGATAACCGGCGTAGCCGTCCTCTTCCGGCCGACCGTTTTCGTTGAGATAGGGCGCGCGCAGCCATGCCGTGCGGCCCTGTGGAGAACCGTCGGAAATGAGCTTGACGCCGCCGATTTTCAAATGGCGGTCGTATTTTTTGAACGCGCCCGGGAAAGCTTTGCGGTAGCGCCCGAAGTCCGCGAGCGAAGGGTAGAGCACCACGTCGGCGCGGAGTCGGCCGGCCTTTCTGAGCGCTTTATAAAGGGGCAGAAGCTCTTTCACGGCGAAGCCTTCCTGCGCCGTGACAATGCCGTGCGAAAAGTACAGATCCTGCGCTTTGTCGAACGCGTCCATGAGTTTTTCCAGGCCCGGCATGGGGAGCTTTTGCAGCCGGGAGACGAAATCGGTCTCCTCCATGTACCCCGTCGGCGTTCCGTCCGCGTTTTTTTCGAGTACGCCGCCCTTCATGGGGGACGTGTCTTTGTTCACGCCGAGAATTTTCAGCGCCGCGGAATTGAAAACGCCCATGTGACCGGAAGTATACTGGACGACGAGAGGATTTTTCGGCGACGCTTTGTCGAGCACGGCCGCCGTCAGGCGTTGTCCCGCGACATACTGATGATCGTAGTCGCTGACGAACGCCCACTCGCCTTCGCGGAGCTTGTTTTCCCGGATAAAGGCGGCGACGGCCTTCACGATCTTTTCGTTGCTCTTCAAACCCGCCGCGGAAAGCTGCAAAAATCGGTTGGCGCAGCCGGTAATGTGGCTGTGCGAGTCGAGGAACGCGGGCAGCAGCGTCCTGCCGCGCAGATTTATCTGTTCGGTTTCCCCCGAAAGGGCGGGCGGTTCTCCCCGGCCGATCGCCGCGATTTTGCCGTCCCGGGCGATCAGGTAATCGGCCCGCCCTGCCTTTTCCATCGTCACTACGTCGCCGCCGTAATAGATTCTCGTGGACATCTGCGCCGCCTCCTCTTCTCCGCTTTCATTTTTTATCGTTTTCATTATGCGCCGCGCGCGCAAAGATTATACCGCCTGTTCGAGCGCGCGGACGAGTTCGTCTTCGTCGAGTTCGGTATACGACTGCATGGCGAGCACGCTCTCCCGTTTGGGCGAGATATACAAAAGCTGGCCGTGGGCGCCGAAAGTGAAATAGTCGGACGCCCAGGGAGAGCTCTTGACGAGCCCGTAGCCGTAGACATGGGTGCGGAAGGGAACGAAGTCCCCGTGCGCGGCTTGAAGAAATTCCGCGTCCGCGTAGCGGGCGCCGCCGAGCACGCCGTCGTGAAGAATCAAAAGTCCGATCGTCGCCATATCGGAAACGGTGAGAAAGAATCTCGTCGCGCCCATCGTGTGCCCCAGCGGGCAGGTGGCGGCGGCATAGCCTTTGAAGGAAAGGGGCTGAAAGAGATTTTTGCGGAGATAGGAGAACAGCGTTTCGCCCGCGAGTTTCTCCGCGATCAGAGAAAGCAGATAATAGGAGGCGTTGGAATAGACGCACTTTTTCCCGATCGTGTCTTCGAGGGGCTGGGAAAGGACGTATTTCACCCAGTCGTCGGTGCCGTGGGTATAAGCGTCCCCCTCAAAGAGGTCGCCTTGTCTTTGCCCCCAGGCGTGGCGGAGAAGGTCCCGGACGGTGATCCGGCGCCATTTTTCGTCCGCTTCCGGGGGCATATACGATTTGAGAAAAGGGTATACTTTATCGGCGGCGGACAGTTTTCCCTCCCGGACGAGCATACCGATGCCGACGGCGGTCACGGTTTTGGAAACGGAATAGAGATTTCCGAGCGAGGAGGCGGGGCGCAGGCGGACGGTTTCCCGTCCCGCGGGCGAGAGTTCGGACAGCGCGTAGACGTTCAGTCCTTTGGAGAGAACGTACTCTTTGGCGGTTTCCAGCAAGATTCCCATGACGATGTGTGACTCCTTTTTTTTAATTTTGATCGGATTGGGGCGCAAAATCGGCCGCAACGTATTGACAAAAAATCATTCTGTGGTATAATATTTCGGAAAGACAGAAAATAGTATCGGAAACGGAGTAAAAAATAATGACGGAAGCGATTAAAAAACTGAAAAATACCGACGTGCCTGTCGCCGTATATTATAAGAGCTCGGGCGGATTCTGCGCCGGATTCGTGCGGGAGACGGACGACGAGTTCGCGCTCATGGAGTTTATCTCCCCGAGCGGGCATTTCGACGGATATCACTGTATCCGCATCGAGGAGATTCTCAAAATGGACGCGGGCACGCGCTATCTCAACAATCTCGTCAAGGTGTACCGGCATTGGGGGGAGCCACTGCCCGCCCTCAAAGTCTCCTCCAAAGACGTGCTGGAAAGTTTTACGGACGCCGTCGCCCGCAGCAAATGGCTCTGCACGATGGAGGTAGGCTTCGAAACGCTGGAAAAGATCAGCGGCTACGTGACGGGCAGGGATTGGAATATCGTCAAAATACAGCTCGTCGACGAAAACGGCCGTCCCGACGGGTACACCCAGCTCGACCTCGAAGAGATCGTCTATATCGGCGTGCAGTCGGAATTTGAAAAATACCTCGAAGTTTTATCCTCGCTCGGCGGCGGGCCGGACGGCGGGGAGGAAGGCGAAAAGCGGGGTGGCAAAAAAACCGCCGACAAACATATTCTCTCCTTTCCCTTCGGCAGGTAAAGCGGGGAACTCGCGGAGCCGGCTCTCGATTTCGCTTATATTATAGCACAGAAATAAGCGAAAAACAATACAAAGTGAAAAATTTTTAAAAAACGCGGGACGAGCGTTGGACGCGGTCATACGCGGCGTAAATTTTTCCGGTACGTTCCCGGCGAAACGCCGACGGATTTGCGAAAGAGCTTGCAAAAGTAGTTGTAATCGTTTACGCCGACTAAATTGGCGATTTTCGCGACGGACATATCCTCGTCCGCGAGCAGTTCTTTCGCTTTTTCGATACGCTGGAAGGCGACGTACTGCGCGATTCCCATGCCGAACGCCTGCGTAGAGAGCCGATAGAGCTTCGTCCGCGAAATATAAAAACGATTACATATACTTTCGCCGGATAAATCGCCGGCCAGGTTTTGCGATATGAAATCGTTTACATGAAACGCCAGGCTTTCGTTTTTCCACCGGACGACATTGGACATCTGTAAAAAAGAAGCGATGGCTTCCAGGAGCCGCATGGAGGCGAGGATTTTCTGCGCGGAGTATTTTTCCAGTTTCGCCGCGGCGTCCCGGAGCGTTTTTTCCGAGCCGCAGTACATTTTGCATCTCGCGCAAATTTCTTCGATCGTGCTTTCATACTGCTCGGCGGGGAGCAGGTGCGCGAAGATGGCGTAACCGACCACGCCGCCGTTGAGCTGAATGGGGGTGATCGCTTCGGTGAGCCCGGCGTGACACACGTAGGAATGGGCTTTGCGGAGCTTTTTCGCGCGGCAGAAGGCCTCGGCGTCGCACTGCCGGCAGGCGGCCAGTCCCTCGGGCGTGCGGCGAATGAGCGCGCACAGCTCGGGCGGCGTTTCGGGATATTCCGCGATCAGACAAAATCGATCGTCGAAAACGGAAATGCGGATTCCCACCGCCGTGTAAAAATCCTTCAACAGTTCCGTCAGTTTGATTTTTTCAAAAGAGGAGATCATAGGGCTTCCTTTGACCGTTTCCGACCGCGCCCGTCCGGTGCGTAAAAGGCGCGGATAGGGAAAAAACGTCTATTTGTGAACAATTATACCATAAACGAATCAAATTTGTCTATACTTTTCCGTGATTTTTCTATATAATCATAGGGAGAAGGTATGGTCTCCCGTCGGGGAGACGCGCAAATAAAATCGGAAAGGCCCGCGGCGTTCCGGCGGAGAAAGCCGCTGAAACCGGAAAATACGGCGCGGCGGGCGGGGTGAAAACGTTATGAATACATATATAGGGATCGATCTGGGCACTTCGTCCGTAAAATTGTTGCTGGTAGACGGAGAGGGCCGCATTTTAAAAGGCGTCACAAAGAGTTATCCCATTTCCTATCCGCAAAGCGGTTGGAGCGAACAGTCGCCCGAGGACTGGTTTGAGGGCGTGACGGCGGGGCTTAAAGAACTGTTGGACGGACAGGAGAAAAGCCGCGTGCGCGGCATCGGTTTCGGCGGACAAATGCACGGTCTGGTACTGCTCGATAAAGAGGATCGCGTCATTCGCCCGGCCATCTTATGGAACGACGGCAGGACGCAGAAACAGACGGACTATCTCAATCGAACGATCGGGCGGGAAAAATTGTCCGCATACACCGCCAACATCGCTTTCGCGGGCTTTACGGCGCCGAAAATCTTATGGGTAAAGGAAAACGAGCCGGAGAATTTCGCGCGTATCCACAAGATCATGCTGCCTAAGGATTATCTGGCGTATCGTTTGAGCGGCGTGCACTGCACCGATTATTCGGACGCGAGCGGCATGCTTCTTTTAGACGTGAAAAACAGGCGTTGGAGCGAGGAGATGCGCCGCGTCTGTTCGGTGAAAGAAGAATGGCTGCCGAAACTCTACGAATCTTACGAAACAGTGGGGACGCTTTTGCCGGCGATCGCGGAGAAGCTCGGGCTTTCCCCGGAGGTGCAAATCTGCGCGGGCGCGGGGGACAACGCCGCCGCCGCGGTGGGAACGGGCGTCGTTTGCGGCGGCGCGTGCAACATCTCCCTGGGGACGAGCGGCACGATCTTCATCGCCGGAGACCGATTCTCCGTGGACGGGAAAAACGCGCTGCATTCCTTTTGTCACGCAAACGGCGGCTATCATCTGATGGGCTGTATTCTCGCCGCCGCTTCCTGCAATCAGTGGTGGACGGATAAGATTCTCGGCGTACACGATTATCAAAAAGAACAGGAGGGGCTGGAACAACAGCTCGGTAAAAACGACGTGTTTTTTCTGCCCTATCTGATGGGCGAGCGCAGTCCGCATAACGACGTGAACGCGCGCGGCGCGTTTATAGGCATGCGGCCGGACACTTCCCGCGGGCAGATGACTCTGGCGGTGCTCGAAGGGGTGGCGTTTGCGCTCCGCGATTGTATGGAAGTGGCGAAGTCGAACGGCGTCGGGGTAAAAAGGACGCGCATCTGCGGCGGGGGCGGGAAGAGCGCGCTTTGGCGCAAGGTGATCGCGAACGTTTTGGGGATTCCCGTGGAAACGCCCGTTATCGAGGAGGGGCCCGCCTACGGCGCGGCGATCCTCGCGATGGTCGGGCATGGCGATTATCGCTCCGTGGAAGAAGCCGCGGCCGCTTTGGTCAGGGTGAAGGGCACGATTGAGCCGGACGAAAGGATCGTGGCGGCATACGACCAAAAGTACGGCGTTTTCAAAAAATTATATCCGGCGCTCAAAGACGTTTTCGCCGGGTTCTGAGGAAGGGCGGGCGGAGATGAAACGGCAGGCGTTCAATCCTTTTCTTCCGGGGTACGAATATATCCCCGACGGCGAACCGCACCTCTTTGGAGAACGGGTATATCTGTACGGCTCGCACGACAGATTCGACGGGATTTCCTTTTGTCTCAACGATTACGTGTGCTGGTCGGCGCCCGCGGACGATCTGTCCGACTGGCGCTGCGAGGGCGTCATCTACCGCCGCCGGCAGGATCCCGACGGCGGCCGGGGATTCCTCAGCGCCCTGTACGCGCCCGACGTGTGCCGGGGCGCGGACGGCAGGTATTATCTCTACTATTTTATCGGCTACAAGGGACTCATTTCGGTCGCGGTCTGCGATACGCCCGCGGGCAGGTACGAATACCTCGGACGCGTAAGATACGCGGACGGCGTACTTCTCGGCAAAAAGAAAGAGCCTCTGCAATTCGATCCCGGCGTGTTCGCGGACGACGACGGAAAATTTTATCTCTATACCGGGTTCGGGCCGGTCGATTATCCCGCCTTTCTCCTCGGCGGGCACAAACCCTCCCCGCACGGGCCGATGGGATTCGAGCTGGAAGCGGATATGCTGACGATCAGACGGGGGCCCGTTCCCATCGGCGTGAAGGGGAAGCGGGAGGGCAGAGGGACGCCCTACGAAGGGCACGAGTTTTTCGAGGCTTCCTCTCTGCGCAAGTTCGGGGGAAAATATTATTTCGTTTACAGCTCCTTCGCGGGACACGAGCTCTGCTGGGCGGTGAGCGATTCCCCGCTCGGAGAGTTCGCGTTCGGCGGCGTGCTCGTCTCTATCGGCGACGTGGGGATAGACGGGCGGACAGAGGCGCAAGCGCTCAATTATCTCGGCAATACCCACGGCAGTATTTTGCGCGTAAACGATAAATATTACGTATTCTATCACCGCCAGACGAACAGGCATCAGTTTTCCCGCCAGGCCTGCGCCGAGGAGATCGTATGCGACGGCGGAAAATTCCGGCAGGCGGAATTGACTTCCTGCGGTCTCAACGGCGGGGCGCTTAAAGGCGCGGGATATTACGAGGCGCGCGTCGCCTGCAATTTGTATTCGGGAAAGGGCGCGCGGCGGTACGGCGTTTTCAAGGGAAGAAAAGGGCGCCACCCCTATTTTACGCAGTCGGGGCGGGACCGGGAGGAAAACCCCGACGCCTATATAGAAAATTTCTGCGACGGCGCGACGGCCGTATTCAAATATTTCTCTCTCCGGGGGGTAAAAGAAATTTCCGTTTCTCTTCGCGGCAGGGCGGAGGGAACGATCGAAGTCCGCACCGAACGGACGGGACAGCCCGTCGCGGAGATTCCCGTGCGGCCGAAAAAAAACGCCGCGGAGTTTTTCGCTCCCTGGTCGGGCCCGGACGGCATACGGGCGCTTTATTTCACCTTCCGGGGCAAGGGCAGATGCCGCTTTATCGGCTTCACCCTCCGCTGAATAAGTAAAAAAAGTCCCCCGACGGCATTTGCCGCCGGGGGACTTTTGCGCCGCGCATAGCGGCGGATTAAGACTTATCGGCTTTTTTCGCCGTGGTTTTAAACGTCAATTCCGTCATGACGATCATGAGGATAATAAAAACGGAGAGATAGATCGGCAGGATTCTGAAACTGATTACATTGCCTAAAAGCCCGAAGAGGGGCGGGATAAACGTCGAGCCGACGTAGGCGCTCGCCATCTGGATCCCGATGATCGCCCCCGAATTTTCCGCGCCGAAATTATTCGGCGTGGAATGGATAATGCAGGGATAGATGGGCGCGCAGCCGAAACCGATGACGACAAACCCGGCAAGCGGGACGAGCGCATTCCCCGTAGGAATCAGCAAAGAGATGATTCCGCAGGACAAGATAGAGGCGCCGAGAATAATCATCTTTCTGTCGCCGAGCTTATCCGTGACAAAGCCGCTTAAAAATCTGCCGGCGGTGATCCCTATGTAAAACAGAGAAGCAAATTCCGCCGCCCGTTCCGCGCTTATCCCTTTCACTTCCACCAAATAGGTGCTCGCCCAGGACATCGCGGTCGCTTCCGCTGCGCAGTAGGCGAAAAAGCCGATCAAAAGGAAGGGCACGCCCTTGATTTTCAACGCGCCGATCAGACCGAGGCTTCTCGTTTCTCCGCCCTGCGGCGTCGGCTTGTGGATTTTCCAGACGGGGAGCGTGACGAGAAGAAGCAGAGCGATTCCCAGCTGTATAAAGCCGACGATACGGTAGCCGTTGTGCCAGGTCGAGTTCGTCAAAGCATAGCTCATGACGAAGGGACTGACGATCGTTCCCACTCCCCAGAAGCAATGCAGCCAGCTCATGTGCCTGGACGTATAATGGAGCGCGATATAATTATTGAGGGCGGCGTCGATCGCCCCGGCGCCGAGACCGTAAGGAACCGCGAAAACGATGAGCAGCCAGAACCGATCGGAAAAGGAGAACCCGAACAGCGCAAACGCCGTGAGAAATACGCTGCTTACGGTGACGATACGGGCGCCGAGTTTTCTCGTCAGTTTATCCGAAAAAAGGCTCGATACGATCGTGCCGCCCGAGATGATCATAGAAACGACGCCCATAAAAGAGATGGGAACGTTCAGGTCGTTATGAATGACGGGCCAGCCCGAGCCGAGAAGCGAATCGGGGAGTCCCAGACTGATAAAAGCGATATAAATAAGCGCAAGCAGAAGCGAGTACATTTCTATTTCTCCGAATTCCGAAAAATCCTCTCGATTATAGCACAAATTTATCAATTATTCAACCGCAAACGCCTATATACCGCTGAAATTATTCGCGCGTTTATTTTTCCGCGTCGGAGAGCGCGGCGCTCTTTTTGAACTGCACGGGGGAGGTTCCCGTCATCTGCCTGAACTTCTTGCAAAAGGTGGAGGTGTTGGCGAACCCCGTCTGCATGGCGATGTCGGTGATCGAGAAATCGGTGGAGACGAGGAGATCTTTGGCTTTTTTGATCCGCACCGAGGCGAGGTACTGCATGGGCGACACGCCCGTGACCTTTTTGAAGGCGTGGAGCAGATAAAATTTATTGATGTAGACTTTATTGGCGAGGTCGTCGACGGTGATATGGAAGGGATAATGCCTGTCCATATAATTTTTCGTCATTTCGACGAGGGAGATGATCTTCTGCGTCGGCAGGGAACGGTTGGTGCAGAAATCGTTCAGACGCGCTTTGCGCATGATGAGAATGATGAGTTCGTCGATGACGTTTTTACAGAGCGTGTCCCAGTAGATTTCCCCGTCGGCGATTTCCCGGTCCAGTTTGGCGAGGCAGTCGGCGATCTGATTCCAGATGGGTTTCATATCGAAAATGAAACTTTCGTCCGTCGTCACGGATTTTTCATCGGTGGTGAAAAAATGAATGTTTCCTAAGGATAGAACCACGTATTCCATCTGCGGGGGGGGGGTGGAATCTGATTGCTTTTGACAGGGATATTCCGTATGAGGGATATATTGATTGGTGATGACGACGGAGCCCTGGCGGATATACGTCCTGCTGTTCCCGTTGGCGAAATACCCCTGTCCTTTCGTCACGATGAGAATTTCGCAATAGGGGTGGGTGTGCATGATGCTCTCCCAGTCGTTCTCGTATTTGAGTTTGTCATAGGTGAAGATCGTATAGGGAACGCTGGGCGTGATGCCTTTGAAATTATAAGAAATATTCGACATGATTCCCCCCCCTCCGTAAGATTCGGGGACATTATAACACAAGAAAAATGTTTTTTCAAGTCTTTTGTTTTTTTCTTTGTTTATCTTGGGAAAATATAACATTTACGGATAATTTCTAAGCAATAATCGTATATATTTTGTCCGATGCGAATGTTATAATGAAACCGCGCAAGATCGTTGAGAGATCACGTGAAGGGAGGAAATTTACATGGTAAAGGCGAAAAAAACAACGTTGCTTGCCGCCGCGGGCATATTGGGCGCGGCGGTTTTAGGGGGCGGATTCGGCGTATGGCGGGGGACAGACGCGACGGCGCAGATCGCCGATGTCGATTCCGTAAAAGTCTCCACGCTCGGGGATCTGGACAACAATTACCGGAATTTGGTGCTGCCGGTAGCGAGGATTTCCGCCAAAAGCGTCAACTCCACGCAGGCGGGAGTCCAGTACGCAATCGACAAGATGTTCGACAATAACGTAGGTACGAAGTGGGAAGCGAAATGGTCGGGGGCGCCGGCGGAGAAGGTATTCAACTTCACGTTTACGCAGGAAGAGACGATCACGGGGTTTTACGAAATCACAAGGAACGACAACAACATCGCGGGAACGATGTCGACGTATAAGATCGAGACGAGCGCGGACGGGAACACCTGGGAAACGGCGATTACGAACGGCGTGATGCCCTACGAGCTGGGGACGTGGAACGAGGTGTTCGACGGGGCGGTGACGACGAAATATCTGCGGTTCACCACGGACGCGGCGGCGATTGCGGAATTTCGGTTTTATTACGTGCCGTCCTCCCCGGACGATCTCTCCGCATTGAAAGCCGAGACGAAAAGGCTGTACGGGTTGGCGAAAGAGGGCGAAGGCGCGGACACATACGCCAAAGAGACCTTTGAGAAAATAGGAGCGGGGCTGACGGCGGCGGAGGCTTTGCCGGAGGAGACGAAAGAAGAGATCGCCCTCAAAGCGGGCGCGTATCTCGACGTTCTGACCGGAATCAAGCGGGGCGTATTGGTACAGACCGCGAAGGAAAAGGACTACGCGCAGGCGAAAAAAGAGTACCAGGAAGCGAATACCTACTACATATCGGCACAGGTAGGCGACCAGCCGCTTTGCTGTCCTCAGGCGGCGAAGGACGCGTTCACGCCCCTTCTCGAAAGAGCGAAAAAAGTGTTCGCGGCGGAGTTCGTGGAGCACGGGGAATATCTGGACGCGGTGAGCGGGCTGACGCGGGGATATACCGTCTTTCAAAGAGCGGTGATTCGTCCGCAGATCGTTTCCGACGGATTCGTGGGCGAAAACAATACGAATAATCTGATGGACGGACTGACGGAAAACCGCTGGCAGATCGCTTATAACAACGCCGCGAATCTCGACGGCACGAAATGGATCACCTTCGATTACGGTTCGGAAGTGAAAATAGAGGGAATCACGCTTTCCTGCTGGTGGTCTGTGAAACAGGGGATCAAGAGCTTTCAGCTCGAATACTGGGACGGAACGGCGTGGAAGCCCATGCTTGCCGCGGACGGTACGGCACCCGCGAACAATATATTCCAGGTGGAAAACTGGACGAACAATACGAACCAGACGGAATACCGGACGATTAAGATGAAACAGCAGTCGTCGAGCAAATTCCGTTTCACGCCGCGTTCGATCATGAGCGGGGGAAACAACTGCACGATCGACGAATTTGCGTTCAATATCGTTACGGACGTAGCGCCCGCAATGACGCCCGGCGCGGCCGCGAAGATCGGGACGCTCGAAAAGAGCGGACTGCGCTTCGAGACGAGGATCGACAAACAAAAAGTAGATATCCTGCGTTCGAGAGTGGGCAGCGTATATTCCAAAGTCGAATTCGGCACCCTCATCGTGCCCAAGGATTATCTGGCGGACGGCACGGAGTTTACGTTCGACGGTTTGCAGGCGGCAAACAAGAAATATCTCGACATTCCCTCGACGGGATTTCTCCCCTCGGCAGAGCAGGAGGACTATTATCGCTATTGCGGTTCGATCGTCAATATTCTCGCGGGCAACTATACGCGTGAATTCGTAGGCGTCGGCTACGTCCGGCTCACCCTGATCGGAGGAGAAACGAGCTACGTCTACGCGGCTTACGACGAAACCAACGCGAGAAGCATTTACGACGTGGCGAAAGCGGCCTATCTCGACAGGAGCGAAACGCAGTCCGAGGCCTATCCTTACGCGATCGGCGATACCTATTCCCGCTACACGGAGGCGCAGCTTTCCGTTCTCAAATCCTATCTCGACGGCGTGGTGAACGTGACGGTCGAAAACAATACGGTGACGTACGCCGGCGGGATCGACGCCGCTTATTACGAGCCGCCCTATGCGGGGAGCGTGGAAGGCAGTATCTGCACGGTCGTGTCCGCGGAGAAAATCAAGACTCTCGTCGTCAACGGACGGAAGCTGGCTGCTTCCCGGTATACGTTGTCGGCGGACGGTAAGAGCGTTCAATTTCAGATAGAAAACGGTGGGAAATGAGGTGAAACGATGAAGAAAATTTATATGAGTCCGGAACTGGAAAAAATGGAACTGCAAGAAACGGACGTGATCCGTACTTCGTCGGGGCTGATCGGAGACGACGACGGCAACGATATTTTCGACGACGGTTTAGAATAAAAATCAATATTTGCAACGCTAAAATCACCGTATTGGGAAATACGGTGATTTTTCTTTTTCCGCCGGTCAATGGGCGCATAAGATGACAGCTTTGGAAAACTTTGGAGCAAGATTTGGGTATATTATAAAAATTTCAGATGTTATAATGAAACTGCAAAAAGGTGAAAGCCGAAAAATGAAAAGTAGGAAGGAGGATCTATGAAGAGGATTTTTGCGCTTTGTATGAGCGTCATTCTCGTCGCCGCCTTGACCTCGGCCGCGGGGTGCGGGAAAGGGGAAGCGACGCACGAGCGGGTGGTGGAGATCGCCGTCGCCGATGACGACGCCGCTTTATGGACGGCGCTTCGCGACGATTTCAACGAGGCCAACCGGGAAAACTACATAGCGGAGGTTTCCGTCGCTCAGACGCCGGAAACGGTGCTCGATTACGCGTTCAACAACGGCGCGGCGCCCGATCTGGTTCTGCTGCCGACGGGACGGGGAGCGGGGTTCACGGAGCATTTGACGCGCAGCCGCGCTCTGACCAATCTCGACGGGCTTCTCGATCGCGCAGTGTTCGGGGAAGAGACGAAACTCCGCGACAAGTTCCTCGGCGGGTTTTTGGCGACGGGGGCGACGAATCCCTATCAAAGCGAGCTTTCGCCCGAGACGTCGGCTTATATGCTGCCCGTCTTTTACGAGCCTTACGGACTCTTTTACAACAAGGAGCTGATGACGGCGGACGGAACGGCGCAGGGAACCTACAAGCTGCCCGGGACGTGGGACGCGTATCTCAATCTCCGCCCCGCCGTGACGGCCGCGAACGAGGGCGCGCAAGCGGGCGAAAGGCTCTATATGTACGGATACGCTTCCGCGCAGGACAACGGGGCGATCATCGCGCCGACCGTGGCTTCCTACGGCGGGCTGACGCTGGCGGAGCGGCTGCTTCGTTACGATTACGTCTATGAAAACGGGAGTTTCGCCTCCGCGCTCGCCACGTTCGGGGAGATCAATTCCCTTCTTTCCACCGGCGAAACGGAATCGGGACTCGGCAATTACGTGTTGAACGAAAACGCCGCGCAGGCGCTCGTCGATAAAAAACTGATGTTTTTAGCGGGCGGCGCGGAGACTTTGAAACAATGCAAAGCGGAAGGAGTGACGGGCTACGACGTATCGAAAATAGGATTTACGGCCGCCTTTGCGGCGAACGATTCCTCGCAGAGATACGCGCTTACGGATATGGAGCAGATATTTATTCCTTCGCAGGCGGACAACGCGGAAGGGGCGAAAGAATTCCTGCTCTATCTGTTCAGCGACAGGGCGGCGGGCGTGGCGCTGGAAAAGGCGGGGAGAGTCCTGCCGACGAAATACGCGCTCGAAAACGCCTCGAAATACCTGGACGAGGAACAGACGCTTCTTTATAACGTCTTTGCGGACGGCGCCGCTCACCCGTGTTACGGGCAGGAGGCGGTCATCGACGCGGACACGCTCGCGGGGCTCGAAGCGAACTGGAACACGGTCTATCTGAGCGGTTTTGCCACCAACGTACTGCTGGGACGGAATACGCAGGTGTGGACGGACAATCTCAAACACGACAGCGTTATTCTGCGCAGCGCGCTGCTCGGAAATTAAATCAGGGGAGGGAAAGTTATGACTAGGACCAGAAGGACGACATTGCTTGCCGCCGCGGCCGTACTGGGCGTGGCCGCGGGCCTGGGCGGAGGGTTCACCACCTGGCAGAGACTGAGAGTTTTGGCGGCGATCGACGAGATCAACTCCAAAACCGTCTCCACGCTCGGGGATCTGGACAACAATTACCGGAATTTGGTGCTGCCGGTAGCGAGGATTTCCGCCAAAAGCGTCAACTCCACGCAAAACGGCTACGGGATCGAAAAGATGTTCGACAATAACGTAGGTACGAAGTGGGAAGCGAAATGGTCGGGGGCGCCGGCGGAGAAAGTGTTCAACTTCACGTTTACGCAGGAAGAGACGATCACGGGCTTTTACGAGGTGACGAGGAACGACAACAACATCGCGGGAACGATGTCGACGTATAAGATCGAGACGAGCGCGGACGGGAACACCTGGGAAACGGCGATTTCAGGCGGCACGATGCCGTTCGAGCTGGGGACGTGGAACGAGGTGTTCGACGGGGCGGTGACGACGAAATATCTGCGGTTCACCACGGACGCGGCGGCGATTTCCGAATTCCGGTTCTATTACATACCTTCTTCCGGGGAAGATTTTCAGACGCTGAAAGCCGAAACGGAAAAGCTGCGCGGGCTGGTGAAGCAAGGCGACGGATTCGACGTCTATAAAGAGGACACCTTCCAAAAGATCGGAGCGGGGCTGACGGCGGCCGAAGCCATGCCGGAGGAGACGAAAGAAGAGATCGCCCTCAAAGCGGGCGCGTATCTCGACGTTCTGACCGAGATCAAACGGGGGATTCAGATCCAGATTTCGAGCGAAAAGAATTACGCGGAAGCGTACGCCGCCTATCAGGAGGCGAAGACCTATTATACGGCGGCGCAGGTGGGCGATCAGCCGCTGTATTGGCCGCAGGAGGCGAAAGACGCCTTTACGCCGATCGTCGCGAACGCGGAAGAGGTTTTCGGCTCGGAGTTCGTGGAACAGGGAAAATATCTGGACGCGGTGAGCGAACTGACGCGGGGATATACGATATTCCAGCGGGCGGTGATCCGGCCGCAGATTATTTCGGACGGGTTTGCGGGAGAAACCAATAAAGAATATCTCATGGACGGACTGACGGAAAACCGCTGGCAGGTCGCTTATAACAACGCCGCGAATTTCAACGGCTCGAAGTGGATTACTTTCGATTACGGTTCGGAAGTGAAGATAGACGGGATTACCCTTTCCTGCTGGTGGTCTGTGAAACAGGGGATCAAGAGTTTCCGGCTCGAATACTGGGACGGAGCGGCGTGGAAGCCCATGCTTGCCGCGGACGGTACGGACGCGGGCGGCGTGTTCGAAGCCGCGAACTGGACGAACAATACGAACAAGACGGAATACCGGAACATCAAGATGAAACAGCAGGCGGCGAGTAAATTCCGCTTTACGCCGCTGTCGCTGATGCCGGGCGCGAACAACTGCACCATCGACGAATTTGCGTTCGACATCGTCACCGATCCCAACGACGTAGTCATCGAGGTGCTTCCCGCCGCCGTGTCTCTCTATGAAGGCGGCACGACGAAACTGAACACATTGATTCTGCCTCACTATATGGCGAATAAGAACGTCGTTTGGAAAAGCGCCGACGAATCGATCGCCACGGTGGACGCCGACGGCGTGGTCACGGCCGTTTCGACGGGCGGGGAAGCGTCTAAAACGGTGGAGATCACGGCTGCGACCGAATACGGAAACAAATCCGCTTCCGCGCTCGTCACCGTGCTCATGAAAGAGATAGACGACAAAGACAAACAGGAAGTTGTAACCCTCTATAACATCGAAAAGAAGTTTGCCGACGCGCAGACGGAGGAAGACTATCAGCCGGGGCCTTTAAAGGAATACCGGGAGGGGCTGGCGAAGATCAAGACGGAACTCGACGGCGCGTCGAGCCTCGGGCAGTTGGCGCAGCTCAAAGAGAGCCTGAAAACCTTGCGCGCGGCGCTGGATCGTTACAGCCTTTCGACGGTGCGCAGCGTGCGCGCGCTCATCGACCGCATCGCGGGGCCTGGAACCGGGGATAAATTCGACGTGCAGCTGATTCCCGCGGAGGAAGGCACGGGGCGCGACGTGTGGGAAGTGGACTGGAATTCTTCCGCCAACCGTCCCGTCCTGCGCGGAAACGACGGCGTATCGCTGGCGACCGCGTTCAACTATTATCTCAAATATTACTGCTATCAGGACTTCCCGTACGTGGCGACGGCCTCCTACAAGATCGAAATGCCCAAGTCTCTGCCGAAAGTGGAGAATAAAGTACATAACGTTTTCGAGTACGAATACCGGCACTATTTCAACGTCAACTGCGAGTACAAATATTCGGCGGTGAATTACGGGGAACAGGAATGGCAGCGCCGCGTCGACTGGATGGCGATGAACGGCTACAACATGTTCCTCTTCGATTTCGATTATCGCGCGGTTTGGCTGAAAATGGCGCAGGACGGCGTGCTCGGCAAGGCGTTCGTCAAGGGCGAGCCCGAATACAATCCGGCGGCGATGAAGGAGCTTTTGACGGCGTCGGTGGATAAGGTGCCGATGTTCGGAGAATACGCCGTCAGCGAAAAGTCGGTCGAACTGTCCGCGCAGCTGGGTGCGTCCGTCGTCGAAATGGCGTTCGAGCTCGGCATAGAGCCGGAGATCAGGCCTTTCTACGGCGCGCTGCCTTTCATGTTCCCCAACAATCACGACGATTATTACAAGAGATCGAAAGCGGATTTCAGGATCGATCTGCCCGGTTCCGTATTCGACGGACTGACCGCCTATCTCGCGGCAAAATGGCAGAACTCTCCGCAGGGGATCGCGCTCAGCCCGTACACGGTGGCTTCCGCGAGCGCCGAAGATCAGAAAAAAGCGCTCGAAACTTTTACCTATCTCAGCGAGCAGTATTACGCTTACTACATGAAGGTGTATCCCTTCGACGCGAACGGGCGTACCCTCAAATACGTATATAAGGATCTGGTCGAGGAGCAGGGCTTCGTCATCAAGCACGCGGCCTATCCCAACAAGACGCTCAGCTATCTCGAAGAACAGTTCCAAAAACTCAATCCGAGCGGAAAATGGATCGTTTCTTCCTGGACGATCCAGCAGTGGGAACTCGATTATTTCTCCGTCGACAAGACGCTCGTCATCGATCTGGCGGGAAACAAGTCCGGTTCCACGAACGAGTTCTGGGGCACGCAGTGGCTCTGGTGCCGGCTGAATAACTACGGCGGCAATCAGGGGCTCGGGCACGACCTGCCCGGCGCCGTCACTCAGTTTGCGAAACTGAAACAGTCCTCCAAAAATTTGTCCGGGTTCGCGCTCGGCCCCGAAGGGAGCGACACCGATCCCCTCTATTACGATTTCATGTCCGAACTGTCCTGGCGGAGCGATCTGCCTTTAACGAAAGCGGAAGCGGACGCCTATATCGCTGGCTGGATGCGCGAATATGCGAAGCGGCGTTACGGGCTCGAAGCCTACGCCGAGGCGCCCGAGCTCTTCGACGAATTCACCGAACTGCTGCGCACGACCTTCTATTCCGCGACGCCCAAAGGCGCGCCCGAACAGTCGGTGATCAACGGCGCGCCCAAGCTGAGCGGCACGCAGGCGCGGCCGAACGCGGACACGCAGACGCAGGGTTGGAGCTTCAAAGACGCGAGCGAACTCTTCGGACTCACCGCCGCGCTCGTCAATACGATCGGCAAGGAAAACCAGACGCCCGGATTTCTCTACGATATGACGGACGTCACCCGGCAGATCTTGTCCGAACTGGCGCAGCCGATCTATAAAAAGATCGATCCCGCTTATTCCAAAGACACGATCGGGACGGCCAAAGCCTATACGCAGATGATCATCGATATCATCTACGACATGGACGAACTGCTCGCTTCCAACGAGAATTTCCTTTTCGGGAGCCGCGTCGAAGGCGCGAGATCGCGCGGCGCGACGGAAGCGGACGCGGCTTACTACGAAGTCATCGAACGCACCTTTGTGACATACTGGATGGCGGATAACGCCACGCCGATCTGGGCGGTGTACGATTACGCGAACAAACAGCTCGCCGGGTATCTCAAAGACTGGTGCGCGGTGCGCTGGGAGTATTTCTACAACGAACTGGATAAGGCGTCGAAAGCGGCGTCTTTCCCGAGCAAGGGCGATTTCAACAAGACCTATCAGGCGCGCGTCACCTCGCAGACTTACGATTACGTGACCAAGTGGGTGTACGAGCCGTACAATACCTATTACAACGCGCGCAAGGATACGGAAAACTTAGCGGCGCCTTATTATCCCGACGCGAACGCGGTCTATACCTCTTACGCGACGGAAACGACGGGCGACAATGCGGAGATCATCACGCGGCTGTATAAGAAGTACGCGTCCCTGCTCACGGAGATGTATCAAAAGACCAACAACACGGATAAATCGGCGCTGGAAGCGCTCTATAAAACGGCGGAAGAAATCGAGCGGAACGAGAACACGGGCGACGCGGAATGGGCGGATTTTACCGCCGCGAAAGAATACGCGCAAGCGGTGATCGAGAATGCGAACGCCGAAAAGGGAGAAGTCCGCGTGGCGGAAATCGCGCTCAAAAACGCGATCGGCGCATTGAGCGGCGACGATACGGAGGGCGCGAAACTCGATCTGCAAACGAAATACGCGAGATATTCCAACGTCGATACGACTCTTTACACGGACGAAAGCGCGGCGCAGCTGCGTGCGGCTTTGGAAAGAGCGAAAGGGGTGCTGGATAAGGCGGAGCCGACGCTGCGGGAGATAATCGAGGCGGGAGAGGCGCTCGAATCCGCCTATGCGGGGCTGAAAATGGATCTAGGCAAAGGCCGCGCCTTATTGGAGGCGGAGCGGAACCGGCTCTCCGCGCTCGAAGCGGACGGATATACCTACGCGAGCTATAAACGGCTGACCGACGCGCTGCAAAAGGCGGCGGAGACGCTGGAAAATGCCGAAGCGGACGCGGCGGAGATCCAGAGCGCGCTCGATGCGCTGACCGCGGCGGAAGAGGGGCTGGAAAAGGCGGAGATCGCGGCTGTGGACAAAACGGATTTGCAGACGGTCTACGATATGTGCGCTGCGCTGACGGAAAAGCTGTATACCAAAGAGAGCTGGGAGAGCCTCGCGGCCGCCTATGCGGACGCGAAAGCGGCGCTCGAAAACGCGGACGCGTCGCAGCAGCAGGTCAACGCCGCCAAGGACGCTTTGACGGAGGCCTGGTGCTCGCTGGAAGTCGCGAAGGAGAGCGGCGGCGGGGGCTGCAAATCTTCCGTCGCGGGCGGTTCGCTGTTTCTCGCGGCGATCCTCTTAGGCACGGGAGCGCTCGCCGTATCTCGGCGGCGCAGAGAGGAAAGATAAAGGCCGGATCGGGAGCGAAAAAATATTTTTCGCAGTAAATATCAATGAATAAAGAGGAAAAGAAAATGAAAAAAAGATGGATTGCTTTGGGGTTATGCGGACTGCTCGGCGGAAGTTGTTTATTGACGGGCTGCGGAGGCGGAAACGCCGCGTCCGCCGAGGAGATTTACGTCGCCGCCTTTACGGGCGCGTACGGCGAGACCTTCTGGAACGAGGCCAAGGAAGGGTTCGAAAAATTATATGCGGACGAAGGGTATAAGGTACGCGTCGTCGCCGATCCGAAGATCGAGGACATCATCAGCCCGCAGATACAGGGCAAAAAGGGGCCGGACGTCGTATATTTGCCCGTGGGACAGCCGGCGGGGTATACGGAGCGGCTGCTGCGCACGAGGTCCGTCCTGCGGCTCAACGATCTGTTGGAGGAAAACGTGCCGGGCGAGGACGTGAAACTGAAAGACAAATTCATGAACGGCATGATCGGCAACTCCGCGACGAATCCGTACGCGAACAGTCCCGACGACGTTTATATGCTGCCCCTTTTCTATTCCCCGCTCGGGCTTTTCTACAACAAGAACAAATTCGCGCCGCACGCCGCTCCCTATACGCCTGTGATCGGGAGCGGAGAAAACGCGGGCAAATACATGATGCCGCGGACCTGGGACGAATTCCTGGCGCTGGGCGAGGCGGTCAAGGGCGACAAGAGTCTGTTCGTATATCCGACGAGCGGGTATATGATGGAGATGATGTTCGCGATGCTCGGTTCGCACGCCGGTACGGAAAATTTCGAAAAGTTTCTGCGCTACGACCAGGCGACGATTGCGAGCAAGGAGTTCGAGAACGTGTTCAACGCGGTCGGCGAGCTCGGAAAATATACGATTTCCAACAGCTGGACGGAAACGAGCGGCAATTATCTGCGCAATCAGCAGCTTCTTCTCAAAGGCGACGCGCTGTTTATGCCCTGCGGAACCTGGCTGCCCACGGAAATGACCGCTTATAAAGCGGAGGACGGTTTTGAGTACGGCTTCACGACTCCTTTCGCGCTCGACGAGAAGGATCCGCAGACGGCGTGCTCCAAACTGGAACAGGTATACGTGCTCAAATCCTCCAAAAAGCAGGAGATTGCGAAAAAGTTCGTCGCGTATCTGTTCGGCGACGAGGCGTCATCGGCGATCGTCAGGAACGCAAAGGGCGGGATCGTGCCCGTAAAGCGCGGACTCGAATTTGCGAAGGCGGAGGGTTCCGCCGTGTCCGCGCAGATGCTGTCCTTCTTCGAATCGATCTATTCGACCGAAAATTTGCAAAACGTCATCGGCGTCTTCGCCTCTTCCAATACGATCAATATCAACTGGCAGACCATCGTCACGGGCACCATCGACGATATGTACGGCGGCGGCGCCACGGTTACGGAATGGATCGGGAATATGTACGACGCGGCCGCGCAGCTGAGCAAGAACCTGATCGGCTGAGGAGTTTTTTATGGCTGCTTGTTTCCCCAAAAAACGGGCGTTCGGCAAGCGCGCGCGCACTGTTTTCATCGTCTGCGCGCTTGTCCCCGCTTTTACGCTTTTTATACTCTTCAATATCGTGCCGACGGCGAAAACTTTCATCGATTCGCTGTACGGACTGAATAACGAAGGGGAGGATACCTTCGTCGGGATATTGAATTACCGCGTCATGTTCGGGGATTCCCTGTTCTGGAAATCGCTGGGGAATACGCTCGTTCTCTTCCTGGCGTCCACGTTGCTGACGCTTCTGTTCGCCTTATTTTTCGCGTACGTTCTCTCCAAGACGCCGATCCGCGGCAAAAAGTTTTTCCGGTTCGTCTTTTACCTGCCGAATATCCTTTCCATCGTCGTCATCGCGGCGATCTTCACGGAGCTGTTTTCGCCTACGGGCATGCTCAATTCCCTGCTCGCGCTCCTCGGCGTCAAAGGCCCCGCCTGGCTGACGGACAAAAATCTCGTTCTGGGAACTCTGCTCTTCATCATGGTCTGGCAGGCGGTGGGCTACTACATGGTCATCTATGTGGCGGGCATGGATAACATCGATCCCTGCATTTACGAAAGCGCCAGCCTCGACGGCGCGGAAGGGGCGACGAAGTTTTTCTTCATTACCCTGCCCATGATCTGGGGGGTAATACGCGTCACCCTTTCGCTGTACGTGATCGGTTCGATCAACCTTTCCTTCCTGCTCGTCAACTCGATCGGCATCGCCGACAGGGGCGCTTCGGGGACGGGAAACGTGCTCCTCAACTACATGGATCAGATGTACCGCAACGGCAGTTACGGATACAGTATGGCCATCGGCGCGTTCATGTTCGTCGTTACGTTCGTTTTGTCGTACGTCATCGACCGCGTCACGAACAAAGACGTGACGGATTGACGGAGGAAAAAATATGGATCAGATACAACCGATACAGGAAAATTTACAAACGGACGCGCCCGGACAAAGGAAAAAGAAAAAGCCGGACGCCGGAAGGATCGCTCTTTACGCGGCGCTGACTCTCTTTGCTCTGCTCGTCCTCATTCCTCTGATCTGGGCGGTGACCGCGTCCTTTAAAACGAAGGACGACTTCGCCAACCGGCCCGCGTATATGCTGCCCACGGAATTTCACTGGGCGAACTACGCCAACGCCTGGGTGGACGCGAAAATGGGGGCGTATCTGCGCAATACCCTGCTCATCACGGTATTTTCTCTGCTGCTGCTCGTCGCCGTCAGCGTACCCTGCGCCTACGTTTTGGGAAGATATAACTTCCGCGGCAAAAAGATACTCAGCGCTTTGATGCTCGCCGGTATTTTTATCAACGTCAATTATATCGTCATTCCGCTCTATACGATGACGAGTTCGGTGGCGGACGCTTTGAATATCGCGGGCGTCACCAACAGCCCCGTGATCGTCGTCGTCATCTACGCGGCGACGAGCGTCGCGTTCAGCGTCTATCTCATGCAGGGCTTTTTCTCGGGGCTTTCGCCCTCGTTCGAGGAAGCGGCCATGATCGACGGCTGCGGGTATTTCCGCATGCTCTGCGTCATCATCATGCCGCTCGCCATGCCCAGCATACTCATCGTCCTGCTCTTCAATTTCCTCAAATACTGGAACGAATATCTCATCGCCAATACCTTTTTAATCGAGGAGACGCAGTATACGCTTTCCAAAGGACTGCTGGCGCTGATGCACCAGGACCGTGCGGAAAACGACAGCGGAAGAATGTTCGCGGGACTGACGATCGTGATGATACCGACCGTGATCTTTTACGCGGCGGTGCAGGACCAGCTGACGAAGGGGCTTACCATCGGCGGCGGAAAGGAATGACGGAGAGGACGGAAAAAGAATGGATAAGAAAAAGAAAGGCGGGGTGACGATCCCTACCGACGCGTCGTTCGTGGAAGGCACGAAAAAGATCGCGGAGCAATGGGGCGCCGACGCGGTGCGCGACTGCGACGGCACGGCGCTGCCCCAAAACGCGGGCGAACTCGCGGAAAAGGTATACAGCACTTATTTCGTGATTCGCGGAGACAACAGATGGGCTTCCGCCCACAAAGACGAATTGCAGCACGTTTTTCTCATGAGCGGACGCAATCTCGCCGTCAAAGAAACGACGGAAATAAAACTTCTCGAAGGCTATTTTTCCCAACAAATCGAAGTGGACTGGGACACGATCGGCTATTGGGAAGTGATCGACCGCACGACGGGCGAAGCGGCGATGGTCTGGGAGGGGTGTCCCTCCAAAGGCACGGTGGTGGTGCGAAACACCGTACCCATGCACGAATACACGGTATCCTTCATGGCGAAAAACGTCTGGGATCCCGTACAGATGTATAACTATCTGACCAACGGCTGGCATTGTCCCAAACAGATGATGTACGATCCGATCTATCCCGCGACGGCGAAATACGTGCGCCGTCACATGCAGAGCTGGTGCGAGCGGCACCCGGAAACAAACGTCGTCCGCTTCACCACTTTTCTCTATCAGTTTTCCCTGATTTTCAACGAAAGCGGAAAGGAAAAGTATGTGGACTGGTTCGGCTATACGATGTCCGTGAGCCCGAGAATGCTCGAAGCGTTTGCCCGCGAATACGGGTACCGGCTGCGCGCGGAGGACCTTATCGACGAGGGGTATTACAACACGCCCTTTCGTCTTCCCTCCCCAAGGTTTTCGGACTATATGGATTTTGTGCAGCGCACAGTCACGAAGACGGCGAAGGAACTCGTGGACATCGTCCACGAACACGGCAAAGAGGCGATGATGTTTTTGGGGGATTGCTGGATCGGCGCGGAGCCTTACGGCAAATATTTCGAGGACATCGGGCTCGACGCGGTGGTGGGAAGCGTGGGCGGCGGCGTCACCGTGCGCATGCTTTCGGAGATTCCGCACGTGAAATATAGGGAAGGGAGGTTTCTGCCCTATTTTTTTCCGGACACCTTTTACGAAGGAAACGAGCAGGGCGCGGTCGACGAGCTCAACCGCAACTGGCTGACGGCGCGGCGGGCAATCATGCGCAAGCCCCTCGACCGGATCGGTTACGGCGGTTACTTGTCCCTGGCGGCGAAGTTTCCCAAATTCGTGGACAGAGTGGCGGGGATCTGCGACGAATTCCGGGAGATATACGAAAATATCCACGGCGAAAAGCCGTATGCGGCGGTAAGAGTCGGCATACTCAACGCCTGGGGGAAACTTCGTTCCTGGCAGGCCTTTATGGTCGCGCACGAGCTTTGGTATCAGCAGATTTATTCCTACCAGGGGATTTTGGAAGCGTTGAGCGGGCTTCCCGTCGACGTGGAGTTTCTCTCCTTCGACGATATTTTAAAAAACGGGATTCCGGAAGGAATCGACGTGCTCGTCAACGCCGGCGCCGCGGGAACCGCGTTTTCCGGCGGGGAAGTTTGGAAGGACGAAAAACTCGTCTCCCTCGTCCGGGGCTGGGTGTATCGGGGCGGCGGGTTTATCGGCGTCGGGGAGCCGACGGCGGTACAGCACCGGGGGAGATTCTTTCAGCTCGGCGACGTTCTCGGCGTCGACAAAGAAATCGGATTTACGCTTTCCGAGGATAAGTATAACATCGAGGCGCAGGCCGATTTCATCACGCGGGACGCTTCGGACGATATCGATTACGGCGAGGACGAAAAAAATATCTACGCTTTTCCCGGGACGAAAGTCCTGGATATACGATTTTCCGAGCGGATGCGCCGCAGCGTCAACGTGGGGGAAGTAAAGCTCTCCGTAAACGTTTACGGAGCGGGGAAGGGGATCTATATCGCGGGACTACCGTTCGGTTTTGAGAATTCCCGGCTTCTGTACCGCGCGCTGTACGCCGCCGCGGGCAAAGAAGAGGAACTGCGCCGCTGTTTCAGCGGCAATATCCTCACGGAATGTCATTATTATCCCCAATCGGGACTGTATGCCGTCCTCAACAACAGCACGAGGGAGCAGGAGACCTCTTTTTACGACAAAGAAGGAAAAGAGACTACGCTGCGCCTTCGTCCGATGGAGGTGCGCTGGATCGGGGAGACGAACGGCTGAGCCGCGCCCGGTGCGCGGTTGGAAAGAAGAGAAGGGAGAAGGAAGATGAGAAGGAAAAGAACAAAAAAGCCCGTCGTATCGGCGGCGGCGTTTTTGCTCGGGAGCATACTGCTGTTCGCGATGTGTCCCGGAATATGGAAACTTTTTACTTCCGCGTCGCAGACGGCGGCCGCGGAGACGCCCGGCATGGAACTTTGGTACGACGAGCCGGCTACAGAAGGAAAACTTTTGAGTTTTCCTTCCACTGGAGTCAACGTTTCGGGCGAGTTCGACCGCTGGCAGCAGACGACGCTGCCGCTCGGGAACGGCGCGATCGGCGCGACCGTTTACGGGGAGATTCAAAAGGAACGTATCGTTTTCAATGAAAAGACGTTATGGAAAGGCGGGCCTTCCGAGTCCCGGCCGGACTATAACGGCGGCAACAAGACGGGGATCGTCTATGACGGTAGGACGATGGCCGAGCTGTACCGGGAAATTCAGCGGCTCTTTCTCGCCGGCGACGGCGCGGCGGCGAGCAGGCTCTGCGATAAACTGGTCGGCGCGAAGAGCGGAGAGGGCTACGGCAGCTATCAGGCCTGGGGGGATATCTATCTCGATTTCGGCGCGTTCGGGGAGGTGTCGGATTACCGGCGCGGTCTCGATCTGGAAACGGGGACGGCCTACGTTTCTTTCCGGGCGGACGGCGCCAATTACAAGCGGGAATATTTCGTCAGCTCGCCCGACGACGTGCTCGCCGTGCGTCTGACCTGCGACCGGGAACTTTCGGTGGGCGTGGAATTCGTCTCCGCGCAGGGCGCGAAAGCATCGGTGCAAGACGGCGTGCTCACGCTCGCGGGCAGACTCGCGGACAACGGGTTGATCTATCATTCTCAGATCCGGGTGGCCGAGGGCCGGGCGAAGGGCACGGGCGAGCATCTGACCGTCGAGGGGAAAGAGATCGTGCTCGTGGCCGCCGCGGCTACCGATTATCGTTCGGAATATCCCGCATACCGTACGGGCGAAACGGCCGAAGAGGTCGGTGCACGCGTTTCCGCCGTCGCCGGCGGCGCGGCGGCGAAAGGGTATGCTGCGCTCCGGGAAGCGCACGAAGCGGACTATAAAGAATTATATACCCGGCTCACGCTCGATCTGGGGCAGGAAACGCCCAATATGACTACGGACGAGTTGCTGGCGAAATACAAGGCGGGGAAAACCACAGCGGGAGAGGAACGCTATCTGGAAGTATTGCTCTATCAGTACGGACGGTATCTGACGATCGCTTCTTCGCGGGAGGGAAATCAACTGCCTTCCAATTTGCAGGGGCTGTGGAATCCCGTCAACAATCCGCCCTGGTCGAGCGACTATCACATGAACGTGAATCTGCAAATGAATTACTGGCCGACTTATGCCGGGAATCTGGCGGAATGCGCGCTGCCGCTGATCCGCTACGTCGACGGTCTGCGGGAACCCGGACGGGTGACGGCGGCTGTATACACGGGCGTGGAAAGCGGCGCGGGCGAGGAGAACGGATTCACCGCGCATACCCAGAATACGCCGTTCGGCTGGACGTGTCCGGGCTGGGAGTTCAACTGGGGGTGGTCTCCCGCCGCCGTGCCCTGGATTTTGCAGAACGTGTACGAATATTACGAGTACACGCAGGACAAAGAATACCTCGAAAGCGTCATTTATCCCATGATGCGCGAAGAAACGGCGTATTTCGAGCGGATTCTGATCGAGGATCCGGCCACGGGGCGGAAATTGACCGCGCCGGCCTATTCGCCCGAACACGGGCCGCGGACGATGGGGAATACTTATGAACAGTCGCTCGTCTGGCAGCTTTACGAGGATACGATCGCCGCCGCCGAGCGCCTCGGCAAGGACGCGGAAAAGGTAAAGGAGTGGAAAGCGACGCAAGCGGCGCTCGATCCGATCGAGATCGGGCAGAGCGGGCAGATCAAGGAATGGTACGACGAAACGACGTTCGGCCGCAACGAGAGCGGAAAGATTCCGGGGTATCAGGGCACGCACCGCCACATGTCCCACCTCTTGGGGCTGTTTCCCGGGGATCTGATCAATGCCGATGAAAACGCAGAAAACGGGTGGCTGGACGCCGCGATCGTCTCTTTGAACGAGCGCGGGGACAAAAGCACCGGCTGGGCGATGGGACAGCGCATCAACGCCTGGGCGCGGACGGGCGACGGCGATCACGCCTACGCGCTTGTACGGGAGTTGTTTAAAAACGGGATTTATCCCAATCTCTTCGACGCGCATCCGCCCTTCCAGCTGGACGGAAATTTCGGATATACCGCGGGCGTCAATGAAATGCTCATGCAGTCCCATCTCGGCTATATCCGTCTTCTGCCTGCGCTCCCGTCCGCATGGCCGGAGGGCCGCGTCTCCGGCATGGTCGCGCGCGGCAATTTCGAGCTGGATTTCTCCTGGCGTCAGGGCGGGCTCACGGACGTGAAAATTCTTTCGCGCTCCGGCGGCGTTTGTACGCTGCAATATCCGAATATCTCCGCCGCGACGCTTGTGGACGGAGACGGAAATCCTCTCGAAACGACAAAAATAAACGACGATAAGATCAGCTTTGAGACGGACAGAGGAGAGACGATCCGCTTGATTGGGATTCCTCAGACAATGCCCGAGGTGAAAGGGACGGAAGCCTGCCGGCTGGACGACGAGGAAACGCTGCTGCGCTGGAGCGCCGTCAACGCGGCGGAGGGGTACCGCATTTATCGGAAAACGGGAACGGGGGACTGGACGCCGATTGCCGAAACGGACGACACCCGGTATGTCGATTATGCCTTTCAGGCAAAGGACTATGCCGGGACACAGTGGGCGGTGACGGCGCGAGTCGGCGGCGGGGAATCTCCGCAAAAGAGCGTGTTTCCTTCCGCCGTCGACCTGCGCGAAGTATCGGGGTTTCTCAACGACGATCATGCGATTTTCGAGTATTCCGGGGGCTGGAAAAGCGAAAGTTTCGCGATCTCTTACGAGGGCGACGTGCATTGGGCGATAGGCGAAGCGACGGTGAAATTTAAGTTCTGCGGCGACGGATTTACGGCGTACGCGCGAAAACACGTGGTGTTCGAGCTCTGCGACGTAGTGGTGGACGGACGCACTATAAAGAGGACCGTTGCCGGATATCATAACGGCGACGAGGGAAAAGCGGAGCTTGTGACCGTGGAGGGACTTGAATACGGCTATCACGAGGCGGAACTGAGATTTTACGCGGACGCGGACAATCCCAATCGTAAACGCGCGGACTTCGACGGGGTGACGATACGGCGGGACAATCCCGCCCGGAAATATGCGGTTTCCTTTGCCGCCGGCGGCGCAGCCGGGGAACAGCCTTATTTCGGGAAGATACCGGCAGGTATGTCGTTTCTTCTCCCCGACTGCGGATTTACCCGCGAAGGCTTCTTTTTCTCCGGCTGGCAGGAGGGAGAAACCGTCTATCAACCGGGAGGATCTTATCAGATGCCCGAACGGGAGGTTACGTTTACGGCCGTCTGGAAAAATTCCGGTGCGCCCTATCTGGTCGAACACGCTTTTGAGGGACTGGACGGCAAATTCGTCGTCGATCCCTCCAAAACGCAGACAAAATACGGAAAGCCGGGCGAAAGCACCCGAGCCGAGGCATGGGACGAAAAAGAAATTCCCGGATTCACCGCGCAAACGGAGGAACAGAAAACGATCGCCGCGGACGGAACGACGGTGGTAACGATTCGTTATGTGCGCGGCAGTTATACGCTCACTTTTAAAAACGGCGACGAGGTGTTCGGAACGCCCGTGCAAGTCAAATACGGGGAACGGATTTCTCTCCCGTCCGCCGCGCCGGAAAAAGCCGCCGATGCGATTTACGCATATGCGTTCGCCGGCTGGAAGAATTACGCGGAGGGCATGACGATGCCCGCGTCGGATCTGACGCTCACGGCGGAGTTTAAGAGCGAGTATATCGAATATACCGTCGTCTTTAAAGACTATGACGGTAGGGCGCTCGATTCGCGCGTTTATCATTATGGCGAGGAAGTCGAAGCGCCGGCGGCTCCTTCCCGCCTCGGGTATCTCTTTGCGGGCTGGACGCCCGAAGTGGAGAAAACCGTCTGCAAAGACGCGGAATATACCGCCGTGTACGAAGCGGAGACCTCCCGTGAGGATTCACAGTCCGCGTCGAGTCCGAAAAAAAGCGGCTGCAAATCCAATCTGACGAAGATAAACGGCGGGGCGGCCGTCGTTGCGGGATCGCTGTTCGCGCTCGTTGCCGCGCTTAAAAAACGACGCTCCTGAAAAATCATATAAATTAAATAAAAAACCCCGTCCGGGATACTCGATCGAGTAGTTCGGACGGGATTTCTTTCTATACCGGGAAACGGATTAAAAAGTGAGATTTCGGACGCTTTCCCGCACGACGAGGCGGGTGGGGACGAAGATCTGTTTGGGAACCGTGTCGTTGCCGTTGATGCGCGAAAGGAGATCTTCGGCCGCGATCTCGCCGATTTCAAGCTGCGGAATCGCGACGGTGGTGAGGGGCGGATTCAGATATTTCGAGGCCTCTATATCGCTGATGCCGATGACGGAAATGTCTTTGGGAATAGAGATGCGCATCTGATGCAGCGCCGCGACACAGGCGATCGCCATATGATCGCTGCCCACGAAAATCGCCGTGGGACGCACGGGCGCTTTCAAAAGTTCCAGCGTCTTATCGAAACAGATCTGACGCTCCCATTCGCAGTCGATGATCCATTCGGGACAAGTGGGGAAACCGTGTATATTCATCATGCGCATATACGCCTCGAAACGCCCGAAGTTGAGCGTGTCCGGCCGGGGAAGCTTGGAACCGATATAAGCGATTTTTTTATGCCCGTTGTCGATTAAATAGCGCATCGCCCGGCAGCCCGCTTCAAAACGATTGTAGCGCACGTTGTCGATATCGTTGTTCTGCGTATCGATCCCCACTACGTGTTTTACGCGGGAACAGATATACTCCATCGTTTCGTCGGAAGGCGAATCCATGAGAATGAGTCCCTTGCAGGGGGTGCGGAAGAGCGCTTCGAGGTTTTGCCTGTCCGCGATGTCGAATTGAGACTGAATAAAATTCAGCGAATAGTCGTGCTGTTCGAGATACTTCTGTATCCCCCGCAGAATGGAATCGTAATAACTGTCCACTTGCCGCTCCGCCGTCAGCCGATGAATACACCCGATGCTGTGATCGAGCTTCTTTTTGCGCTTTCTCGCCCCGGCGGAGCTACGGTAATCGAGCGCCTTCGCCGCTTCGACGACTTTCTTTCTCGTCGCTTCCGTCGCTTTATAAGTGGGATCGTTATTCAATATGCGGGATACCGAGGCGATGGAAACGCCCGTCGCCGCCGCTACGTCTCTGATGGTTGCCATAATGTTTCTTCCTTTCCTTTTTATAAGTATAACACATTTTAAGGAAAAGGTCAATATCTTTTTAGTAAACAAAATGAAAAAATATGGAAATTATACGGGAAAATTTTCCGTAGGGGCTTGACAAAGTGTATATAGTGTGATAAAATTATGGTAAACATAATAATTTTAGTAAACAACAGGGTGGGGATCAGATGAGAAAGAGACGGAATTTCTTAACGCTGGCGGTAATTTTCTGTGCGGCGGCATGTCTTTTTTTACCGCTTGGGGAAGGAAAGGCCGGGGCGGGCGCGCAGGAACCGGCGAGGGGAGAGGAAACGGAGACGATGAAAGACGGCGGACTCGATTACAGGGAGAGCACGGAAAATTTTATCAATCCCGAGCGCGGATTTTATCAGGCGTTATCGGTGACGATTCCCGAAGCGGGAAGTTCGGCGTGGTGGTCCGTTTCGACGTTTTCGGTATTCACGAGATCGTTCGGACTGCTGCATCTGCGCTTGGGGCTCGAAAACTTTTCCGCGGCGGCGGGGGGGAAAGACGAACCGATCTCAAAGGACGCGCTGGACGCGCTCGGGGCTACGCTGGACGCGCTTAGGACGGCGGGCGGAACGGCGATCGTGCGGTTTTCCTACAACGTCAGCGGCGCGGCGGAGAACGGAAAATATCTGGCGAACGAGCCGTCTATGGAACTGATCGAACGGCATATCGCACAGCTCGGGGCGGTGATAAAAGAAAATACCGACGTCGTCGCGGGCGTGGAGACGGGCATGCTGGGGCCGTGGGGAGAGCAGCATTCCACGCCTTTGGCAAGCTCCGGCGAAGAGACGTACTATCGCCTGGTCGAAGCCTGGCTGCGCGCGGTTCCCGAAACGCGTACGATCAGCGTGCGCCGGCCGCTCTATTATATTTATTGGGCGAATAGGAAATACGGGAAAGAGCTGACGCAGGACACGCTCGGCGAAGAGACGGCGGCGGAAGGCTCGGACGCGCGGCGGGTGGGGGTATACAACGACGGATATCTCGGATCGTCCAGCGATTTAGGGACTTTTAAAAACAGGGAAGCGGAGACTGGGTGGCTTTCGCGGCAGGCGACGCACACGCTCTACGGCGGCGAAGTGGTGGCGGACAGCGAAACAGGATTGCTCGGCGCCTATAACGACGTCGATTATCTGGAACAGGAAGCGTTTGTCACGCATACCTCGTATCTGAATATTTCCTGGAACGACCGCGTCGTCGCGGCGTGGAAAAAGGAAGCGTACGACGGCAAAGACGGAGCGTACGCGGGAAAGAGCGATTACGATTACGTGGCGGCGCACCTGGGATACCGTTTCGTACTGCGAAAATCCGAGCTTTCGGAAGAAACTGCGCGGGGCGGCATGCTGCGCCTCAAAGGAAGCGTGGAAAACGTGGGGTTCGGGAACGTCGTCAACCGCAAGATCGCGCAGATCCTGCTGGTCTCACCCGAACACAGTTACGTCTGTCTCGTCGATTGGGACGTACGCAAAATTTTTTCTCGGGAAACGAAAGAATACGACTGGCGGTTTCGTCTGCCGGCGGATATCCCCGCCGGAAATTACGGCGTATATCTCAAAATCCGCGACGCGGAGGAAAAGAGTTCGTCCAATCTGCGCGCCCTGCGTTTTGCCAACGAAGGAGCGTTCGACGCAGACCTGGGTGCGAATAAACTGGGGGAAACGACGATTTCTTCCCGCTCGGATCCCGAGGGCGGCGAAACGTTCGAACAGATCGGCGGGGAAAGCGATCAGGGCGAGTTTGTCGTGCGTTTCGCTTCCGACGGCACGGTCGAAAATCTACCCGCGGAAGTTCGCACGCGGGAAGGGGACTATTTGACGCTGCCGCAGGGGGTACCCACCCGTACGGGCTATCTGTTCACGGGGTGGAGCGACGGGGAAAAGACGTACGAAGCGGGCGGGCGCTATCGCGTCCTGCAAAATATAACGCTGCGGGCATGTTGGGAAAAGACGGTCTGCTTCGTCCGGTTCGACGGGAACGGCGGCCGTCTGATCTCCGGCGAGGAGACGCAGAAGATCCCCTACGGGGAGAGCGCGGCGCCGCCCGTATATGAGAAAACGGGGTGCGTTTTTGCCGGTTGGAGCGGTTCCGTTGCGGAGATTACGGGAGATACGACGATCTTCGCGGTCTGGAAAGCCAACGTATACACGGTGCGTTTTCTCTCGCGGGAAGAAGCGGCGCTGAGGGAGGGAAGCGCGTCCCAGGAAGTGGAATACGGTAAGCCGGCAGTCCCGCCCGTCTACGTGCGCGAAGGTTACCGCCTGGTCGGTTGGAACGGAAAATACGACGAGATCACCGATCACTGCGTGTGTTACGCGGTGTGGGAGAAAGTCCCTCAAAAAGGCTGCAAAAGCGAGATTTCGGGCGCATTTTTGGCTTTGGGACTCTTTCCGGCAGCCGTGGGACTGCTCAAAAAAAGGAACGCGCGCAAAAAACCCGGCGCGCGCGGCGGGAAGCGATAAGTCGGATAAAGAGGAAGGAGAAGGAAAATGAAAAGGAAAATGTTTGAATGTGTGGCGGCGGCAGCGCTGTCCGGAGCGCTTTTTGCCGCCGGCTGCGGCTCTCCCCAAAAAGAGAAAACTCTTTCGTTGGAAAAGGAGAGAATTCTTTTGTACGTCGGAGAAGAAGAGACGCTCCGCGCGGACGGCGGAGAAGCTGTCAGCGGTACGTTTTTATCGACGGCGCCCGACACGGTGTCGGTAAACGCCGAGGGAAAAATACAGGCGCTCGCGGTCGGTTCGGGCGTGGTGATAGTACGTACGGAAGCGGGGACGGCGGTTTGCACCGTAATCGTGACGGGCGAAGCGCCCGTCGATCTGGATACGCTGAAAATCACGGGCGCGGAAGAATATTTGACGGCCGGGGAAAGCGTGAAACTCGAATATAGCAAAACCCCGCTCGACGCGGACAACTATAATTCTATCCGGTGGAGTTCCGAAGATACGGAAGTGGCGTCCGTCGACGCCGACGGCGTTTTGACGGCGCTGTCGCCCGGAAGGACGCGGATCGTACTCGCCGCTACGGGAACGAACCTTCAAGATTCCTTCGAACTGGAAGTCGCCGCGCGGCCAAACCGTCTGACGCTCGATCATACCGACGTCTGCGGGATCGCGGGAACGTCCGACCTGACGCTGACGGCGGATCTGTTTACCGATTATAAAGACGTTTCCGCCGGAGAATGGAAATCGGACGATCCGTCCGTCGCTGCGGTGGAAAACGGCGAAGTTCGGTTTCTGAAAGAGGGAAAGACCACGCTCCGCTACGTCGTCACGGCGGGCGGCGAACGGCTGGAAGCGGTCTGCGCGGCGGCGGTCGTGACGATGCCGGGATATACCGTCGTGCGCACGCCCGAACAACTGCAAGAGATCGGCAATACTTCCGGGAAGTATATGCTGGGCAACGATATCGATTTAAAAGAAGCGTGCGCCAAAGGCGGAGCGCTCTATCACGGCGGGGCGGGTTTTTCTCCCCTGTTTTCGGACGCGGGAAACGCTTTTAAGGGCGTATTCGACGGCATGGGGTACGCGATCAAGAATCTCAGAATCGAATCCTCCAACGCCTTCACCGCGCTGTTCTCCTACGTCTCCGTCGTGGGAGGCAAAGAGGGCGTGATCCGCAATCTCGCCTTAGACGGCGGTTCGGTGACGGGCGGGCATTACTCCGCGGCTTTGATCGGCAGGTGCAACACGACGGACGGCAGCGCCGGCGCCGCCGTGGAAAATTGTTTTGTGCGCGTGCAGGTACGTTCGTTCGGTATGGCGGCGGGGCTGGTCGGCTTCAACGGCGGGATCGTCCGGAACTGCGTCAGTCTCTGCGAGCTGTCCGGCGAAACGACCGCCGCCTTTACGCTCCGGCAATGCGACAACGCGGAGATCGGAATCGACGCCTGCGTCGCCTTAGAGGGCGGGGCGCAGTGTCTCGTTCCGGACGGCAGGAGCTATGCGGCGTTTATGAAAGGGACCGTCCTTTCCGAAACGGAACTGAAAAGCGCCGCCGCGTATGCGGGGTGGGATCGCGAGGCCTGGAAGATCGAGGACGGCAGTCTGCCCGCGCTTCGTACGCCCAACCAAAGATAAAGGAGGGAAAAAAATGAAAAGATCAAGGAAATGGGCGGCGGTATGGACGGGGGTATGCGTCTTTGCAATCCCCGCTTTCCTGCCCGCGGTGACGGCGCTCGCGAAAAACGGCGGACACTTTATAGGTACCGGCGCCAAACCGCTTGCCGTGACGGTGACTTTTTATGACGATTACGATTCCCGCGGGTGGTGCTGGACGACTACTTCGCCCGTTTCTTCGCCCGTCGTACAGCTCGTGAAAGCCGACGATAAAGAATCCGCCGACTGGAAGGGCGCGGAAACGCTGTCCGCCGTCTCTTCTGTGACGGACGGGGCGTATTACACGCATAAAGCGTTCAAGACGGATATGCGGGCGGGGAGTTACGCCTATCGCGTGGGGGACGGAAACGTGTGGTCGGAAACGGGTACGGTGCGGGTGGACGACGGGGCGGACGGATTTACCTTTCTCTTCACCACCGATCCCCAGGATTACGACGAAACGGGCTTTTCCCAATGGGCGGATCTCGTCGCGAAAGCCTACGAAACCGTTCCCGACGCCGTATTCATGGCCAACGGCGGGGACATCGTCAACAACAGTCACGACGCTTTGGATCACGATATGGATCAATGGATCTACGCGCTCGATCTGCCCAAAGAAAATTTCATGAATTCCGTATTTGTGCCCGCGGCGGGAAACCACGACTCGTGGGCGACTTCCTTCACCGACCGCTTCGCCATCGATTACGATGGTTCCGTGCAGACGGGCGGGCATTATACGTTTACCTACGGGGATATGTTCTTCGCCGTGCTCAACACGAACGAATCGGGCGGGGGGATCGCGGAGCAGGCCAAATGGCTGTCCGATAAACTCGCCGGGACGGATAAGACCTGGAAGATCGTCATGGAACACAAAGGGCTGATCTCGACGGGCGACCATTCCAACGAATCGGACGTGGCGGCGTGGAGGAAAGAGCTACTGCCGGTCATGGCGAGATATAAGGTGGATATGATGCTGCAAGGCCACGACCACGTGTACGTGCGTTCCAAACCCTATCTTTACGGGGAGAACGGCGGCGGTTATTATGGCGGCAGGACGCCGAACATGGAGGAGACGTTCGTCACCGAACTGCGCGGCGGCGAAGAGATCACGTACAGCGTGGAGCCTTCCGGCACCTTTTACGTCACCGCCAATTACGCGGGACGGAAATCGTACGCGCCCGTCGATTACGATAAGACGCTGATTTATCCCGCTATCAATCCCTATAACGGCAAGGCGATGAGCATAGAGATCAAACAACAGATGTTCACTTCTATCCGTATCGGGGGCGATACGCTCGAATATAACGCTTATACCTTCGACGGTACGGACGCCGAGCTTTACGACACCTACAACGTGAAAAAGAACACCTATCTCCCGGTGGAAAAATTGCTGTCGGAAGCCCCTTCCGCGGCGGAGCTGACGGTGTTCGATACGGAAAAAGTCGCCGCGGTTCTGGACGATTATTGTTCGCTTGTGCCCAGGGCGCAGTCGGCGCTCAGCGCGGAGGCGCAAAAGAAGATAGAAGGCTATGCGGCGCTGCCTTTGGAGGATTATAAACGCGCGTATCCCGTGGCGAAGGCGATCGAAGAGCTCGGTCCCGCCGAGGCCGGCGCCGAATTCTCCAAAAAGCTGAAAGCGCTCAGGGCTCTCTATGCCGACCTCAGCGAAGCGCAGCAGGCGCTCGTCGTCAACTATGAAAAGATCTCGGCCGCGGAAAATGAAATGATCGATATTTACGCGGCGGAGGCGGTGACGAAAATGATTTCCCGTTACAAAGAGGGCCTGGACGGTTTGTCAATCGAAGAGATCCGTCTCGCCTACGCCGCGCTTACGCCCGGACAACAATCGCTGGTGAAAGGTACGGAAGGACTCGATCTGACCGGACTTTCCGAGAAGCCGGAAACCTCTTCCTGCAAGGGAAGCGTGCGCGGGGCTCCGCCCTTTGCGGCGCTCGGCGCTTTGGCGGCGGGGATCGTATGGATAAGGAGAAAACGGAAAATATGAAAAAGCCGATGAAAAAAAGAGCGCTGCTCGCGGCGGCCTGTGCGCTGGGACTTGTATGCTGCGGACTCGGGTTTGCGGTCGCCGCACCTCTGGGTGCGGGAAAGACGGCGCAGGCGGAAGAATCGTTCGGCGGCGACTGGACGGCGCACGAAAAATCCGCGATCGAAATAAGCGGCGTGGAAGAAGGGGGAGTCGGCACGATCTCCTATCGCACCGTGCCCAAAGAGGACGGCTCGAAGGAATTTCCTTACGGAAATCCCGACGGCCCCGTTTATAATTCCGTCCGTATCCCCTGCAAGGGATACGATATTGCCGACGACAGAGTAAGTATCAAATACGCAGCCGATTTCCCGGTCGGCGGGAAGAATATCACCGTCTATGCGGCGCTGACGGCGGACGTGGGCTCGGACGGCGGCGATCTCGCCGCCGAGGACGAACTGATCGGCTGGTTTGAAAACTGGAACGTCTCTTCCGGGCAGACGCAGGACGGATATAAATACGTGACGATCGATCACGCCAACTACACCGATTTCCGCACCGTCTCAGGCATCGTGCTGCAATTCAATTACGAGGGAGACGTTACCCGCGACAAGACGATGCGCGTTCTCGGCATGGATTTTCACGCCGCCGGCGAAAAACCCGTGTTTGCGACCGATCCCAAGCCGTTCTCTCTGTCCGAGCCTGCCGCGCAAGGGTGCACGGCGGTGAAGGAAGGGGGCGCCTGGAAAGTTTCCGTCGCGGGAACGGGCAGCATCGTCTACGCCGCGCAAAATTGGAACGGCGCTTTGGCCGACCGGCTGGTCGTAGACTGCGAAGCGTTCGAGGGCGCGCGGCTCACGCCCGTTCTGGACGGAAACGAGCTGGAACCCGTCCTTCTTTCTTCCGAGCGTCTGCGGGCGGAAATCCCCGCCGCCGTCGATTCTTTGAGCCGATTGGTTTTCAGCTTTTCCGGTACGGGAACGATCCGTATCTATTCCGTAGCGGCGACGACGGCGCCGAAAGTCACCAACTGGTCCACCTCCAACGCCTCCTATTTCGACGAGATGGAGGAATTGAGCGATTCCGTTTACCAGATGCATTATAAACGCAACGCGACGGCCGGGTATCCGAAAGTGATCGTTTCGGTGGAAAACTGGCGGGAAAATTACGATATTGTCTGCGTGGATCTGCGCGTGATGTCGGGCAAGGTGCTCGCGGGAATCCTTCTTTCCGATCAGAAATATCTGATGACGCACTGGAATGCGGACAACGTCGTAGGGGAGGGAACGCATGAATTTACCTTTTACTATCCTTTGGAGATCGATCCTGCCTGGGACGGCTCCCGGTTTATCATTTACGTCAACCCCAGTTCGGTCTCCGTGGACGGCTATACCTACGACGCGGAATTCGATATCGGCATTCATTTTATGAAATCCGAGTCTCTGCCCGGCGCGGAAATCACCGTTTCCAAAGAGGTATACGAATACGAGTACGACGGTACGGCGAAGTCGGTGACGGCGGCGGTCAGCCCCGAAAATACCCCCTATAAGACTTTCTATATCAAAGACGGACACGCTTCGGAAAACCCGCCGACGGAGGTGGGCGAATATACCGTCCGTTTCGAGGTGGAGGGGACGCGGGAACGGAAACGCACCGTCAAAGAAGTCAGACTCGTCATCTCCGCCGTAGAACAGCTCCCGCCCACAGCGGAAGAATGGAGCTTCGATTACGATAATGGCACGATTGTCCTCGCCGCGGGGCTCGAAGCCAGCTACTTAGAATCGTTCGATTCTTTGCTCCCTGAGGACGGGACGGTTCTTCCCTCCTCCGTGCTCTATATCCGCCGCGCGGCGGAAAACGGCAGGCTTCCTTCAAAGGCCGCGCGCGTCAACGTGCCCTCCAAGCCCGACCGCACGCCGACCATCGAACTCATAAAATGTACCCGCACCTCTATCTCCGTGAACGGGGGGGAGGGCGTGGAGTACCGTTTGATCACAGGATCGAAAGCCGGAGAATGGAAAGACGAGGGAAACTTCGTGGGGCTCAAAGCGGATACGCTTTACCGCGTGGAAGCGCGCGTCAAAGCCGGCGAAGCTTCCTTCGCGGGGGATATTGCGGAATTGGCGGTGCGCACCAAACTCACCAACGATTCTGCCGAGTCCTCTTCTTCGGAAGAAGAATCTTCCGCCGGCAAAAAAGGCTGCCGCAGCGCCGCCGCTCCCGGCGCTCTGGTTCTGCTCGCGCTCGCCGCGGCGGTGGGGATCGCGGTAAAACGCAGAGAAAAATAATTTTAGTAAACAAGCAGATAAAACAAATAAATATTTTATAAAATTTTCTATGAAACTATTGACTTATCAGAGCTTATATGCTATAATCAAAGCGATATCAAGGGTTCCTATTGGTATTTGTTTAGTAAAACGAGGTATAAAATGAGACAATTCACGGTGGCCATTGCCGGGCTGGGAGGCAGGGGATATCATACATACGCGAAATACCAGCACAGTCATGCGGACCGCATGAAGATCGTAGCCGTCGCCGATATAGATCCCGAGCGGGTAAAACTTTGCGGCGACGAATTTTCCGTGCCCGAGAGCGGAAGATTCACGAGCGCGGAGCGCATGCTGGCGGAGAAGAAACTGGCGGACGTCATGATCATCGCCACGCAGGACAATCAGCACAAGGCGCATGCGCTGGCGGCGCTGGAAAAGGGATACGATCTGCTCCTCGAAAAACCCGTTGCCATGAGCCCCGCCGACTGCGTGGAGATCGAGCGGGCCGCCATCGCGGCGGGAAGGCTCGTCGTGGTGTGTCACGTGCTGCGTTATACGGCGTTTTTCCGCAAGATCAAGGAATTGATCGACGCGGGGGAGATCGGCAAAGTCGTTTCCCTGCAAGCGACGGAAAACGTGTGCTATTGGCACCAGGCGCACTCGTTTGTGCGGGGAAATTGGCGAAGCGATCTCATAGAGACGCCGATGATCGTGCAGAAGTGCTGTCACGATTTCGATATGATCGCCTGGCTGATCGGTTCTTCCTGCAAATCGGTTTCGAGTTACGGTTCGCTTCTGTATTTCAACGGCGAAAACGCGCCGGAGGGCAGCGGGGCGAGATGCTGGAATTGTCCGGTGAAAGCGAGCTGTCCTTACGACGCTTATAAGATCTATTTTGAAAACCGGGACATCGGCTTTTACGGCGCGTCCAACCGCGCCTGGCCCTGCGACATCGTCGCCGAAAATCCCACCGCGGAGAGTCTGGACGCGGCACTCAAAAAAGGACCTTACGGGAGATGCGTGTTCCGCTGCGACAACAACGTCGTCGATCATCAGATCACCAATATGCTCTTCGAGAACGACGTGACGGCTTCCCTGACAATGACCGCGTTTACCGCGAAAAATTATCGGGAATATGTGATCTTCGGCACTCTCGGGGAGATCCGGGCGAATCAGGACGCGAACACGGTGACGCTGACGAAATTCGGCGAGGAGCCGACGGTCTACGATATCACGAAACTGGCCTCGGATTTGTCCGGCCACGGCGGGGGCGACAACCGCATGATGGACGAAATGTTCGACGCTTTGGAAAACGGCGGCGAAATCACAAGCTCGATCCGCGCTTCCGTGCACATGCACATGATGGCGTTCGCCGCGGAACAGTCGAGGCTGGAAGGGGGCAGGCCGGTGGAAGTGCAGGAAATGTATGCCGCACCGGAAAAAAAGGACGCATTTCTTTGCGCCGCCAATCTGTAAGTATAAAAAATATATGAGTTGAACGGCGCTGTGGGCGAAATTTCAAGCCGCGGCTTCGGAAAAAATAAAATCAAAAGGCCAAATTCCCCGGGGAATTTGAATGTTATAGCAAATAACATTCAAAAAACTTACTCGGCAAGGAACGGCGCCGATAACCCGTCGGGGCCGGAGCAGTCCCGTTTATCGAAAGGAGGAATTATGAAACGCAGATTTTTATCCATCGCACTCTCCCTCGTTCTGGCGTGCTCGTTCGCCGCCGCGCTGGGCGGGTGTTCCAAGCAGGAAAATCCCTTTTCGCGTCCCGTCGTCGAGAAGAAAGCAGGGCAGAAAAAGGATTGGGAGGACGTCTCGTCCTTTATCTGCTACTACGGCGATTTCAGCGAAGAACAGAAGAATTTCGACGTCGCCATCATGCATTCGACGACGCTGTATTCCAATCCCGACGCGAAAGCGAAGGTGAAAGAACTCAGCGACAGCGGCACGTATACCATCGCTTACATCACGGTCGGCGAGGACGATTCCCTCAACGTGGGCGACGGTTTGGGCGAGGGCGGGTACGCGTCGTACTATATTTACGAAAACGGATTTCCGAAGATTAATGCCAACTGGGGCTCCTATTTCGTGGACGCTTCCAACCCCGTCTGGCAGGAACGGATTATCCGGCAGGCAGGACGGATCCTCGATTACGGCGTGGACGGCCTGTTTCTCGATACGCTCGATACGGTAGACGTGCGTCCCGAGTCGCTCGGCGGACTGACGCAGCTCGTAAAACGGCTGCATGAAACCTATCCCGAGGCTAAACTGGTCGCCAACCGCGGATTCAATCTCCTGAAATATATTTCCCCCTACATCAGCGGCATGATGTTCGAAAGTTTCAATACCACGTACGACTTCAACCTCAAAAAAGTGGTGGATCTGGACGAGGCGGCGGTGGAATACAACACCTACACCGCCTGCAACGTCATCAATTCCGTGCGGCAGTACGATTATTTCCCAGTTTTTTGTCTGGACTACTGCAACGAGTACGAGTTCGATTATATGCCGCAGGCATATTACAACAACAGCTGGCGCTATGATTTCATTCCCTACTGCACCTATGACATCAATCTCGCCACCCCCTGCGATCCCGGCGTCGCGCCCACTTCCAAACGGGGCGAGCTGGCGCTTTCCAAACTGGGCGACGACAGTATGGGCGGCTCCAACGCGGATACGACGGCCAAAAATCTCGCCTATCACGAAAACGGCGCCAAACTGACGGTCGATTCCACCTACCCCGGCTATAATACGGACGCGCTCAACGACGGGTGGTATGCCACGCCCGAGAATCACAACCAGAATAACTGGGCGAAAGAATCGTGGGCGAGTATGGACAGCGCCTCCGATCACTGGGTGGAATTCCAATTCGCCGAGGCAAAGGACGTCTCCTCCGTCATCGTCCATTGGGCGAACGACAACGGCACCTATTACTCGCCGCAGAAGGCGGTGGTGCAGGTCTGGATCGAAGATTCCTGGCGGGACATCGCCGTATTCACCAACGAACCGGAAACGGAAGGCGGCGACTATAAGGCGTTTTTGGAAACGACGGAGTTTACTTTCGAAACGGTGAAGACGCAGCGCGTCCGCGTCTTGCAGCCTAAAGGCATGGGCTGCGCCGATAAATTCGGCGATCCCGTCCGCAAAAATATCATGTGGGTAAGCGAAATAGAGATCTTCGGATAAGCGAACACAGATAAGGAGAAAAATATGAAAAGCTCTTCTCATAAGGTATCACTGATCATTGCCGGCGTTTTGGCCGTGGCTTTCGTGGGCGGCTGCAAGGGATACGAGCCAGATTATACCTATACGCCCATCGATCCCGGCGAATTGCCCGCGCCCGTCGTGGCACGGACGGATCCTTCGTTCCGCGAGCATTATCCCACCCTCGAACCTTACGAATCTCCCGTCAAGATCACGGTGGCGGCGATTCAGTACGGGCTGGAATCGGGCGTCAAGGCGGGGACAACGCCGGAGAATCAGGCGTTCAATAAGATCGCAAAAAAATACCTCAATATCGATCTGGATTATACGGTGGTGGCGACGTCCACCTCCTACGATCAGAAACTCAATCTCTCGATTTCGGCGGGAAAAACGCCCGATATGTTTTATACGACAATGCCGTCGCTGTTCACGAGTCTGCGCAATTCCGACAAACTGGCGGATCTGAGCGATTATTTCTACATGCTCAACGACGATCTTTTGGACAATTATCTCGACTATATGCCCGAACTCCTGCCCACGGTGATGGAAAAGGGCGGCGTCTACGCGCTGCCCATGCTGACGAATAAATACGCCGCGGCGCAGAGACTGTATCTTCGCAAAGACTGGCTGGAAATTGCGGGCGTTTCCGCGCCCACGACGGTGGAGGAAATGGTCGCCGTCGGCGAGGCGTTCAACGCGCACAAGGAAGAGATCGCCGCCGCGGGCGGGTTCGACGCCCGGCGTCTGATCCCGTTCACCATGCAGAAGGAGATCACCTGGGCGGGTTCCTATTCGGCGGAGGGCATGTTCAACGCGCACGGCGCTTCCCTGGGCGCGTATTTCGACGACGGGAACGGGGATCTTGTCGCTTCCGTCACTTCGCCCGAGACGAAGAACGCTTTGGAAACTCTGCATACCATGTACGACAAAAAAATTCTCGATCCCGATTTCACGAGCAAGACCACGGAACAGATCCAGGCGAACATCAAAGCGGGCACCGTGGGTATGGTGTTCGGCGAATGGTGGCTGCCCAAAGACGCGCTCGACGGCAATATCCGAGCCAAAGAGACGGCGGACTGGACCTGGGTGGACATTCCCTCTTACGGCGATACGCAGTCCCTGCCCGTCGTGGACCGCATCTCCGTTTCGGGATATAACCTCGTTTCAAAGAGCTGCAAGCACCCCGAAGCGGTTATGAAACTGATCAATCTTTTCTATGACATTTACTATTCGGACGATTCCGCTGCCCGGTATGTGGACGACGCGGGAAATCCGCTCACCCTTCCGTCCAACGGGTTCTATTATCAGTACGTGCCCATCAAACTTTGGGACGGCGTCGCCTCTATCCGCGAATACGAGCGCGTGCAGAACGCGTTCAAGGGGCTTTACGACGCGGGATTTTATGCCTCGTCCCGGCTTCGCGACGGCGTCACGGAGGACATTACCGCCGCGGGCCCGAACGATATATTGCCGACCGATTATATCATTACGGATAAGCGGGAGAACGGACGGGGCACAGTCACGATCCTCAAACGCAGCGTGATTCAAGAGATCGAGGGTAACGAGACCTGGTCGAAGCTCTTTAACGAGATGCGCAACCGGGAAAAGATTCTGCATTTTGCGGAAGGATATCCTTACTATGCCGCGATGCGGCAGGGGATTTCCAACGGCGACATGACTTCTTCGGAGCGCGCCGGCTGGGGGATCTATCACGAGATGATCGACGAAAAGGGTTCCTATGCGTACGTCGTGGATCTGACCAACGGCGAAAAGCAAGCCCGCTACGACGAGTTTTACGGTTCGGCGCTGAGCACGATGGAGGACTTCGGCAGTTATCTCAATACGCAGATCAACAAAGTGTTCACGCAGATCATTACGGGCGATAAAGCGGTGTCCTATTTCGACGAGTTTGTCAAAGACTACGACAAAGCGGGCGGGGACAAGATCATCAAACAGGTGAACGCCTGGTATGACGCGCAGCCCAAAAAGGACAGGTGAGCGAGGCGATGCAGAACGCTTTAACAAGCTCGAAATATCTGAGAATAAAAAAGCAGGCTTCCCTGCACGTGATGATGCTGCCGGGCATTCTTCTCGCCGTCGTCTTTTCGGTCGTGCCTCTGATCGGGATCGTCATGGCGTTCGAGGACTACGATATTTCAAAAGGATTTTTCGGCTCGCAATGGGTAGACGTCTATAATTTCAAATTGCTGTTCCGGCGCGACGATTTCTGGAAAACCACCTGGAACACCGTTTTCATCGCTTTCTGCAAGATCGTGCTCAATTCGGGACTTTCCATTCTGCTGGCTCTGCTCATCAATGAAATTCAGCACAAAATGCTGAAAAAATCCATTCAGACGGTCATCTTTCTGCCCTACTTCCTGTCCTGGGTGCTTCTCGGCAACATCATCGTGGAAATGTTCTCGACGACCGGCTCCGTCAACCTATTGCTCGAAAATTTCGGGGTGACGCCGCAGTCGTGGATCACTTCCAATACATATTTCCGCCCCATCGTCATCGTCACCGACGTCTGGAAAACGGTGGGATATCAGGTAGTGGTGTTTCTGGCAGCGATCACGGGCATCGATCCGAGCCTGTACGAGGCGGGAAAGATCGACGGCGCCAACCATACCCAGCTCTGCCGCTATATCACGATCCCCGGCATGATGTCTATGATCGTGCTGATGTGTATTCTCAACATCGGCAACATCATGAACGCGGGCTTCGAGCAGATCCTCGTCATGTATAGTCCCTCGGTCTGGGACACGGGCGATATTTTGGACACTATGGCTTACCGGATCGGTTTGGGCGCGGGCGGCACGGGGCAGGCGGAATATTCCATGGGCGCGGCGATCGGGTTATTTAAGTCGGCGATCAGCTGTATTTTCTTTGCCGGATCCTATTTCATCGCCTATAAAGTGAAAGGGTACAGAATTTTTTAAGGAGGACGGAATGAAAACGAATAGCGCTGCCGAAAAAAGCATGAAGATCAAAGTCTCCGTTTCCCGAAAAGTATTCCTGGCCCTCAATGCCGCTTTTCTCGTTCTCTTTGCCCTCATCTGTCTGCTGCCGTTCGTCAACCTGCTGGCTATTTCCTTTTCCAGCGCCGAGGCGGTGGACGCGGGGGACGTGGGTTTCTTTCCCATCAATCCCACCGTCAACGCCTATAAATACCTCCTGCGCAGCGAAGACTTTTTCCGCGCGTTCGGTTGGAGCCTGCTGCGCGTGGGACTGGGCACGACGATTTCCGTGGCGGTGATCACGCTGGCGGCGTACCCCTTGTCCAAATCGGGCAAAAGTTTCCGGGGCAGAAGCGCCTACACGGTATTTTTTACAATCACGATGTTCTTTTCCGGCGGACTTCTGCCCACCTACATGGTCATCACCGGCATGGGGCTGGACAATACGATCTGGTCGCTGGTGCTGCCCACGGCGATGAACGCCTGGAACATGGTGCTGTTGATCAACTTTTTCCGGCAGGTTCCGCCGCAGATGGAAGAAGCGGCGATGCTGGAAGGGGCGGGGAATCTGCGTATACTCGTCAGCATTTATCTTCCCGTTTCCCTGCCCGCGCTCGCCACGGTGATTCTCTTCACCGCCGTACAGCATTGGAACAGCTGGTTCGACGGCTCCCTCTACATGACGCCCAAGCGCATGCCGCTGCAATCGTATATCTATAACATGATCAACGAGATCAATACGATTATGCAGGGAAATCAGGACGAACATACGCAGGAGATGCTCAACTCCCTGCCCGGAAAAACTTTGCGTTCCGCTCAAATTTTTATCGCGATGCTTCCCATTATGCTGGTGTACCCTTTTGCGCAGAAATTCTTCGTGAAAGGTCTGGTACTCGGCAGCGTAAAGGAATAAGGAGGAATTATGATACTTAGAAAACGTTTAGTCGCCATTCTCGCCGCCTGCGCGGCGGCAGTCTCGTTTGCGGGGTGTTCGGAAAAAAAGATCGAAAGGCCGGATATTCAGCCGCCCGAAGTGATAGGGGGGTATGTCGAATATCCCGAAGCGCCGGCTTCCAAGCCCGAGGCGGACGCGTCGAAAAAGACCGCGGCGGGAACTTATGTCCCGCACGGAAATTACACCGTAGAGACGACCGCAAACGGCGTCGACGTTACATATAAGGACGTAGGGGATTGGGAGTACCTCTATATTCCCGTCGAGAATTATCGGAGCGAATACGGCAATTTCAAGATCACTCTGGAAACGAAAGGCGCAGAGCGCATCGCCATTCAGGCGCTTTACTGGGAGATGTATGAAAACGACGAACGCCCCGTGACCGTTTTCCTCGGCGATCTCGCGGACGGCGAGCAATACGTGATCGTGGAACTCGGGGATTTCACCCGTCTCGCCGCGGAGTATCAATCGATTGTGGGGAAATCGCTTCAAGACGCGGCGATCCTCGGCTTTGTGGTGCTTCTCGATTCCAATCCCGCGCAGGCGGAGACATCGGACCGCGAGGGGCGCGCCACCTTTAAGTCTTTCGAGTTCTTAAAAGACGGAGATCCCGCCCTCGACGATAAATACGCCCTGCCCAAAGTGAATTGGTCGGGCGCTTACGGAGACGCGGGCTACGAAGTAAAACCCAAAGAAGAGAGCGGCATAGAAATTTCCTATGAGGAGATCCCCCTCTATTCCAGAGTCTATCTCCCCGTCGTCAACTTCACGTCCGACTGCGCGGAATTCGATATTTCCCTGACGACTTCCGGCGTGGAATCTTACTCCGTCGGCGTCATGTTCTCGGTGGAAGCGCACGACAACTGGCAGCCGTATGTGGAGCTTCTGAAAGTGACGGACGCGAAGGACGGCGCGCATACGCACACGGTCAATTTCGACGGCGTCAGTCCCATCGACATGAACAACGGCTGGAATCCCGTTCCCGGCGAATATATCAAGAATTATAACGTATATCAGATCGTCGTTTGGCTGGATTCCCTCGATCAACAGGACGGCGTCGTATATTCCGGCGCGGGATCGATAGACAACGTTTCTTTCAGCCGCACGGCCGCCGAGGGCTGTTCGATCGGCAAGGGGTGGAACAGCACCACGCCGTCCATCACCGTAGGAGACGACGTGATGACGGGCGGCGTCGGTACGATCCACTACTCGTTCTATACGGGTTGGTATAAACTTTCCATGCCCGTTTCCGGGTACGAACCCAAATCCAAACTCACGATCAAGTTCAAATCCGACGATCCCATCGATTATTTCGGCGTTGTGGCAATGGCGTCGGGCAGCGAAGTCACCCTTCTTTCCGGCTGGGATAAGCTGAGCGAATTCGACGATCGCGCGGATACTTCGGACACGGCCGCGAAGGGCACGGTGGTTTCCGTCAAAAAAGGCGACGACGGGATCTATACGGTCTCTTTCGATTTTACCAACGCGAAAAAGAGCATCGTGACGGGCAAAGCGTTCTGGGAACAGACGATCAACAATATCGGATTTTACCTCGGCGATCCCAACGAGGCGTTTGTGGAATGGGACGGCACCCGTTCGATCAGATTTGTCTCCGTCGAGTTTTCCGATTGAGAGAAGAAAAGGAATCGTCAGGCGCGAGCCTGAAAAATATCAGGAGGATCAAGATGAGAAAATTAAAATGGTTATGCGCGATTACGACGGCGGTTTGTCTGTCGCTGGGCTGCGCGGCTTCCCTTTCCGCGCTCGCGGAAGGCAGTTTGACTGTGGGAAGTCTGGGGGCGAGCGAAGGCGCCGCCTCCGTAGAGGGGACGAAAGACGGAAAAACGAAGGTTTCCTGGACCGCCTATTCTGCCGTATATGTACCGGTAAGCAATTACAACAACGAGGACATCAGCGTCAAGCTCACCCCAGACGCGGACTCGAAAGTGGGGATCACGCTGGTAAACGCGATTGATCCTTGGAATAAGTTATATGAGCTTCGCCTGGACGCAGACACGACGGCGAATACGACGCTCGAAGTGACGGCCGCGAACATCGAAAACGCCGCCACCACGTCTGCGAATCTGTTCATTTATCTCGACAGAAACGCTTCGGTAGCTTCCAAAAAAACGGCGGTCATCGAAGAGATCAAAGTCGGAAACGTCAACTATACGCCGACGGCTTACGTAGAGCCCGAAGATCCGACCGAGCGGCTGCTTGCGGATTATACCGATTGGACGGGCTCCTCCAACGTGCGGATCTCGGCCAATACGATTACCCAATCCAAACCCGACGCCGTTGTGGACGGCATCGGTTCGGTGAAATTCGCCGACCTTAGCGCGGGGACTTACACGGACGCGAACGAGGCGGAGCATGCGAAACCCGTCTATGTGAAAATGCCGATCACGGGCGTACCGACCGGCTGGCAGAATTTGTACGTGAAGTTCAAGAAGTCAGCGGGGATCGAAAACATTCAGGCCTACGTCAACGGCGTCATCGATTCCGATCCCGTTTTAAACGAACGAGGGGACGGAGTCTACGTATGCGCGGACATAGAAACGGCCTGGAACGCTGCGCTCGCGCCTTCTTCGCCGGAAGGATATAAGCTCTCCGCCGTGAAGATGGGCAATTATCTCGATAACTGTACCAATAAGCACGATTTATATCTCGTAATCAATTTTAAGGACACGGCGGTCGCCGCAGACGAATTCCTCGATTTCGGCGGCGTGGTCTGGGCGAACGAGACGCCGGCGTTTGCGACGGACGAGGAAAATCTGCCCGTCACGATCGGCGATTTTGAAAACGGCGATTCGGCGTCCCAGTACACGATCGTCAATCACCCGCAGGCGGAAGGGGAACTTCCCGGCGGACTCGTCAAAGTTTCCTATGAAACTTCCACCGCCCGCAAGTTTATCAAAGCGACGGTGGCCAACGTCAAAAAGAATATGACGCGGCTCGTCATCGATTACTATACGACTTCCGGCGAACCCGTCAATTTCGGCGTCTATTTCGACGGCTCTTCCGTGCAGGGCTATAAAAAGTTCCCCGCCGGCGACGGCGTTCTGGACATCGACATCAACGGCAAAGTTCCCGCCGGCGCCTTTTCTCTGCGTATCTATATCGACCGCGCCGGACAGAACGACAACGCCGCCGCCAATACCGTGATCATCAAATCGATTACTTTCGCCGAGCCTTTGCAGGTGGGAGAAATCACGCAGGACGCGTCCCGGTTCACGATTGCAAAAACGGACGCGGGAACGGAAATCTCCTGGCCGGAAAAAGTGGGAACGAATTATAACGTCGTCATTATTCCCGTAACCAACTGGACGCAGTACGACCGTTTCTTAAAACTCACCTTCATCGCGGAAAAGGATTTCGTCCTCGGCATCTATGCGGGAACCTCCACCGTGCTCAGCGCCAATACGAAATACACCGCGGGGCTTCACAGCGTCTATGTAGACACGAAAAAGACCGCGACCGCTGTGCCGGAAGGGGAGCTCGGGATCTATCTCTATCTCGACGCCACCGACGACAGTCTCGCCAATAAAATGGTGCTCACGGGCATAGAATTTGTAAAAGAAGGGGTGCAGGCTCCTCCTTCCGCCGGCGATCTCGTCATCGACTATACGGCGGAAACGATCACTTTCGCGGACACGATCGAAGTATTCGCGACGAAGAGCGAAGCGGACGGAAAAGTCACTTATTCGGATCCTGTGACGAGCGGCTCCGCCGTTACGCCGGGCGCCAAGCTCTGGTTCCGTACCAAAGCCGGAGACAGCCAGCTCGCGAGCGAAATCGTGGAATATACCGTCCCCGCCCGGCCTCAGCTGCAAGCGCTCGCGCCCGATACGGTTACGGACAGCACGATTATTTTCGGGGGCGAAGGATTGAGCTTCAAGCTCGGAGACGGCGAATGGACGACGGAAGGATCTTTTTCGGAACTCGATCCCGAAACGGAATACACGATCCGCATCAAACGGAACGCTACGGCCACAGCGTTCGCTTCCGAGGAGATCACCGTTAAAGTGACGACGAAAGCGAAAGCTCTCCCGCCCGATTCCGAAAACTCGACCTCTTCTTCTGCGCCCGGAACCTCTACGGAACAGGCCGGCTGCAAGGGCGGCTGCGGCAGCGTCATTTCCTCGGGCGTGTTGTTCGCCGTATTGTCCTTGGGCGGAGCGGCGCTTCTCTGCAAAGCCGAGAAAAAGAAAAACGATTGACCGGGTTTTATGAAAGACTATCAGACTCTTACGTTCCGCGCCTTTTTGGAAGGCGCGGAACTGGACTTTTCAGCGATAGAAGAAATCTTACGCGGCGATTACGCGGGATACGAGGAATGGAAAGACCTTTTTCAAACGCAAGCCGAACGTGCGCAAACGTTTGCAGAGACGCTTTCACCGCTGTGCGCTTTGGTTTTCTGCGCGCGTTACGCTTACGAGACGCGCGGCGCATGGCAGGCGGCGGGGGTGGATTTTTCCGTCTGGCAGGCTACCTTTACCGATCTCGGCGTCTGGCAGAAAGCGTGTAGGCGGGAATGGGGCGTAACGGGCTTAAAAGAGCTCGCGTGGCTGAACAATCATCTGCGCGGAAAAATTTTTCGCCTGGGACGGCTGCAATTCGCGCCCGAATCTGCGGACGCGGAGCTCGTGAAAGACATTTCCGAAGCGGCGGAGCGCGGCGATCTCCCGCGGCTGTTGGTTGGGGAGAGATTCTATTACGTGCATATTCCCGAAGGCGCGCCGCTGACGGAAGAGGCGTGCGAGAACTCCTTTGCGACGGCTGCAAAATTTTTCGGCGGGCGTACGGTGTTCGCCTGCGATTCGTGGATATTGAGTCCCAAGCTTTGTGCGCTGCTTCCTCCCGCTTCTAATTTGCGGCGCTTTGCCGGGCGGTTCCAACTGCTTTCGCTGGATCCCGATTCCCGCAGCGCGGAACGGTATCTGTTCGGGCGTATCGCCGAGCCCAAGGAATATCCCGCGCGGACGTCCCTTCAAAAAGCTGCGAAAGAATTTCTCTGCCGGGGCGGGCGGATAGGTTCGGCGCTGGGGATTTTCGAATATAAAAAAGAGTAAGCGTTCGGGCGCCTTTGGGGGCGCCCGCATATTTTTTTACCCGGACTATTGACATTTTCTTTCCGGCGTGTTATGATGGTGCGGTAATCCGACGCGTGAGAGGTCGGAGCCGGGGACGGGAAAACAATGAACGGAAACGAAAAGTCGTATTGGAAAAACGAAAGCTATAAGGCGTATTGTCCGAATATTATCCTCAGCCGCGATCTGACGATCGGGGAAGCTGGTTATGAGAAATGCGATCCGGGGCATAAATGGGGGCCGGGCATGCGTAATTTCTGGACTTTTCACTACGTCGAGTCGGGAAAGGGCGTGCTCAATCTCAACGGCAGGCGTTACGAGATCGGGGGGAACGATTTTTTCGTTATGGGGCCGGACGATTACGTCTATTACGAGGCGGATCAAAGAGAGCCGTGGAGCTATCGCTGGCTCTCTTTCAACGGCGCGAAGGCGAAGGATATCATGACTCACATTTCCCTCGGTACGGAAAATCCCGTCGTCAATATTCCGGGCGCGGAGTGCGCGAAGCTGATCGAGAGGATCTACAACGGCGTCGAACATACAGATTACCCGCAATTTTTCTCCCTCGGTTGTCTGTATCTCTTCATCGAATGGCTTTTGAGGACTTTTCCAAAGCATAAACCGGTACTTTCCAACCGCGCGCAGGAGTACTTCTATACGATCATCAATTACATAGAGGTACATATCTGCGCGGAACTCACCGTACAGCAGGTCGCGCACGATCTCGGGTTCGACCGTACGTACATTTTTAAATTGTTCAAAAGATTCGTGGGCAAGTCTCCTTCGTTCTACATGGAATGTCTGAAAACGTACAAGGCCTGTCAACTCATCGATCAGGAAAAATATACCCTTCGCGAGGTCGCCAGCCGCAGCGGGTTTTACGATTACGGGTGGTTCTGCAAGGTGTTCAGAAAATGCGCGGGCGTCGCGCCGAACGAATACGCGAAAGCTGAGGACAAGGCCTATATCATGAATTGTTACAATCTCACCCTTCCCAGGGACGTGCTCGCCGATCTCGGACGCTATTCCAAGAATGCCTGGTGAAAAACGCTTTCCCCTTTCGGAAATTGTTTCCGAAAGGGGAAATTTTTGTCTCTTTGTATAGATACATCTGTCAACATTACGCCAATACATTTCAACATTTCTATCTTGAAATTTATTCCCGCGTCCGTTATACTAAAAGCGCAAAGTAAAAGAAAGGAATGGGTTTTCAGGGTATGAAAATTACTTTTTTAGGAGCAGGAAGCACTATTTTTGCCAAAAACGTTTTAGGGGACTGCATTTTAACGCCCGCTCTCGGCGAGTTCGATATCGCGCTTTACGATATAGACTTAAATCGGCTGGATTGTTCGTTCAAAATGCTCAACCACCTCAATCGCCGTTACGGCAAAGCGCGCATACGCCGATATACCGAACTGAGAAGCGCCTTGGAGGGCGCCGACTTCGTCGTCAACGCCGTGCAGATCGGGGGATACGAGCCATGCACCGTCACCGATTTCGAAGTGCCGAAAAAATACGGCCTGCGCCAGACGATCGGCGATACGCTCGGGATCGGCGGTATCTTCCGCTTTTTGCGCACCGCGCCCGTGCTCGAACAGTTCGCCGAGGCGATCCACGCGGTATGCCCCAAAGCGCTCCTTTTAAACTACACGAATCCGATGGCGATGATCACGGGCTACTGCATACGCGAACTCGGTTTGAATACGGTGGGGCTTTGCCACAGCGTACAGTACTGCGTGGAAGGGCTTTTCAAATCGCTCGGTTTCCCCGACGAATTAAAGGACAAAGTGAAATGGGACATCGCCGGTATCAATCATCAGGCCTGGCTGTTGCGTATAGAGGACGAGAAGGGAGAGGATCTGTATCCCGAGGTTAAGCGCCGGTCCCGTTCGGGCGAATACGCCGGGAAAATGGAATGGGATCTCGTGCGGCACGAGATGATGCAGCGCTTCGGGTACTATAACACCGAATCGAGCGAACATACCTCCGAATATCTGCCCTATTTTATCAAGGCCGCGCACCCGGAGCTTATAGAGCGGTATAAAATTCCGCTGGACGAATATCCGCGCCGCTGCGTGAAACAGATTAAGGAGTGGGAAGAGATGCAGGAAAAGATTCTTTCCGAAGATCTCGAACATACCCGCACCCGCGAATTCGCCTCCTACATCATCGAGGCGGTTGTGACGGACAAAGCCTGCCGGATCCACGGAAACGTGGTGAACGGCGGTCTGATCCCCAATCTCCCCGCTGAGGCCTGCGTGGAGCTCGCCTGCCTGGTCGACCGCAACGGGATCCAGCCCGCGCGTCACGCGCCGCTGCCCGAGCAATGCGCCGCGCTCAACCGCACCAATATAAACGTACAGCTTTTGGCGATCGAAGCGGCGCGTTCGAAAAAGCGGGAGGACGTGTACCGCGCCGCCTATCTGGATCCGCATACTTCGTCCGAGCTCACGCTCGGCGAGATCGAGTCCCTCTGCGATGATCTGTTCGAAGCGCATAAGAACTGGCTGCCCGAATATCATTGAGACTATGAAAAAATTACCTGTCATCATCGATACGGATATAGGCTCGGACATCGACGACACCTGGGCGCTGGCCGCTATGCTCGGCGACACGTTTTTCGACGTGAAGCTCGCGGTGACCGTCAGGGAGGACGTGCGGTATAAATGCGCGCTCGTGCAAAAGCTTGCCGAAGTTGCGGGAAGAGCGTTTCCCGTAGCGGCGGGGATAGGCACGGCCGTAGAGTGCAGCGCGCAGGCGGCGTGGCTCGGCGGGGAGCAGCCTTCGTTTCCCGCGGACTTCGAGCGGCTGTTTTTAGAAGCGGCGGCGCGGGAGGAGGAGATCACGGTCGTGGCTTTGGGGCCGATGACGAATCTCGCGCGCGTCCTCGAAAAAAATCCGGCGTTGATCCCGAAACTTCGTATCGTCGCGATGATCGGCGCGATCCGCAAAGGATATATCAATGAGGAGAAGCCGGGCGCGGAATGCAACGCCGCGCTCGATCCCGACGCGTTCCGGCGGGTTCTCGCAAGCGGCGCGCGGATGACGCTCGTACCGCTGGACGTTTGCAGGGATTACGTTGTGGACGGAGAGGACTTCGCGCGGATCAAATACGCCCGCACGCCGCTTGCGGAGGCAGTGATGGAAAATTACCACATCTGGCACCGGGATTATAGAGGCGGCGCGATCAAGTACCCCGTCGAAACGAGTTCGGGGATTTTGTACGATCTCCTGCCCGTTTACTATCTGCGTTTTCCCGAACTTTTCCGCGGAGAACGGCTGCGGATTCAGGTGACGGACGACGGGAAAACGGTCGAGGCGGAGGAAGGTTTCGAGGCGTTTTGCCTTTTGGAACATGGGGGCAGGGAAGCGTTCACCGAATATCTGATAAAAATTCTGTCGGGAGGTGGCTATGGCGAAAACACTTTTGAAAAGAAGTCTCGTTCATAAACTCGGACTGAGGCACTGGCAGCTCTATGTGCTGATCCTGCCCGCGCTCCTTTTTCTCGTACTGTTTTGCTATTTGCCGATGTACGGGATCGTCGTGGCTTTTCAAAATTATAACCCCGTCCTGGGCGTATTTAAAAGCCCCTGGGCGGGCTGGACGAATTTTCACTCCCTGTTCCATTCCTACTGGTTCAAGATCATGCTGGCGAATACGCTCGAACTCAGCCTCTATTCCCTGCCGGTAAATACGATCTGTCCGATCATATTGGCGTTGCTGATCAACGAAGTGCGGCATTCCTGGTTCAAGAAATCGGTGCAGACGATCTCGTACGCGCCCTATTTTGTGTCCGTCATCGTAACCGTGGGTATGTGCTTCACCTTCACGAACGCCGACTACGGGATCGTGAATAAATTTCTGGAACTGTTCGGCGTGGAAGCGAAATCGTGGATGTACGAACCGTCGGCGTTCAATTTCATCTATATTTTTTCGGGCTTGTGGCAGGGCTGCGGCTGGTGGACGATCATCTATGTGGCGACGCTTTCGACCGTCGATCCCTCCCTGCACGAAGCGGCGACGATTGACGGGGCGGGGAGGTTCAAACGGATCTGGCACATCAATCTGCCCGCGATCCTGCCCACGGCGATCATTCTCTTTATCATGGCGATGGGCGGCATTATGAACGTCGGCTTCGAGAAAGCCTATCTCATGCAGAACGCGTCCAATCTCGTCGAGTCGGAGATCATCGCCACCTACGCCTACAAGGTCTCCATCGCGGCGACGGGCTATAAAAATTACGGATTCGGTTCCGCCGTCGGGCTCTTTAATTCGGCGATCAATATCGTGCTTTTACTACTCGCCAACTTCGGCGCGAAGCTGCTCGGCAAAGAATCTTTGTGGTGAGGTGAGCGAATGACAAAAAACCCGGAAAACGCTATACAAAAGCGCAAAAAGAAAAAAATTTCCCGGGACGACCGCGTTTTCGAAGGGATCGTGTATTTTGTACTCGCCCTTTGGACGCTCGTCACGATCTATCCGCTCGTCTATGTTTTGTCCTGTTCGATTTCGCCACCCCGGGACGTATATATGGGAAAGATCGTTCTCTTCCCGACGGCGATCGATTTCAGTTCCTACGCGAAGGTGCTGAGCGCGGACATGATCTGGCGGGGCTATCTCAATACGCTCGTCTACGTCGTTTTGGGCACGTTGATCAGCTGCGCGCTGACGATCCCCGCGGGCTATGTGCTTTCCCGCAAAGATTTTCATCCCCGCGGCGTACTGATGACGCTGTTCATGATCACGATGTTCTTCAACGGGGGCATGATTCCCACCTTTTTGATCGTCAAATCTTTGGGACTGATGAACAACATTTTCGGCTTTATTCTGCCCGGCGCGCTGAGCGTATGGAACGTGATCGTCGTGCGCACGTACATGTCGTCCTCGATCGCCTGGGAGATCCAGGAAGCGGCGAAAGTGGACGGAGCGAACGATTTCCGCATCTTTTTTACGATCGTGCTGCCTTTGTCCATGCCGATCATCGCGGTGATGATCCTCTTTTACGCGGTAGGGTACTGGAATTCCTATTTCAACGCGCTCCTGTACCTGCCCGATCAAAACAAATGGCCGCTGCAAATGGTGCTTCGGGAAGTGCTCGTCAAGTCCAATTCGTCGATGGCTGGGGGCGGCGGGGGCAGCCTCATCGAACAGGCGTACATGTCCGAGGCGATCAAGTATACGACCATCGTCGTCTCGACGCTGCCCATTCTGTTCATCTATCCGTTTTTACAGCGGTATTTCATCAAGGGAGTTATGATCGGCAGCGTAAAGGGCTGATCAAATATAAGATAAGGAAGGAGGTACGATTTTGAAAAGACTCGCTAAATTTTTGAGTTTCCTGCTCTGCGCTTCGTTCGTCTGTTTGGTCTTCGCCGCCTGCGGCGGAGGCGGCGGACGAGGGAACTACGATCCGGACAACTTCATCGCGGACACGTCCAATCCCCAGATCGTAAAGGAAAAGGTTACGATCAAAATGTTTGTGCCCAAACACGCTCTCCACGCGAACTATAAAGACATGCGGCTCTTTAAGGAGATGGAGGCGATCACCAATATCCGCGTCGAATTCGTCGAGGCGAACACCGAGAGCTATCAGGAGCTGCGCTCGACGAGTTGGGAGGACGAGTCCCTCGACGCGTTCCTCTTCTGGAACAAGCTCGAAGAACAAACGACGTACGCCTCCAACGGCATGATTCAGCCCATTGGCGAACTGATCGACGAATACGCGCCCAACTATAAAAAGCTGATGGACGAAAATCCCGAAATCGCCAAGCGCACCACGCTCGACGACGGAAAGATCTATTCCTTCGCGTCCCTCAACACCGTGCCGCGCGATCTCACCTTCAAACAATACATCAATCGGAAGTGGCTGAAAGAACTCGGCCTTAAAATGCCCGAAACGATCGACGAATTTTACGAGGTTCTGAAAGCCTTCAAAACGCAGGATCCCAACGGCAACGGTTTAAGCGACGAGATCCCGCTCGCCTCGGTCGGACTCCATCAGACGCGCAACTTCCTCATGAGCGCCTTCGGGTACGTCTCGACGGGCATCGAAGTGGGCGAGGACGGAAAAGTCGTCTTTGTCCCGACGACGGAAAATTACTGGAACTATCTTCAATTCGCCAACAAACTGTACCGGGAAAAACTCTTGGATAACGACGTATTCAGCATGAGCGAGGACAAAGAACTCGCGCAGAAGGGGAGTCAGAACATCGTCGGCTGCTTTGACGGCGGCGCCGCGTACCTGATCGTCGGCAACAAGCTCGACGGGGATTATACGGGCGTGCCCGCCTTGACGAGCACGATCAACGACAAACAGATGTGGCTCGGATTCGGCAACGACGTTTCGCCCGATACGATCGTGATCTGCTCGACTTCGCCCTATCAGCGGGAAATCGTGCGCTGGATGGACTTTTTCTACACCGAACTGGGCTCGCAGCTCCAATCGTTCGGCAAGGAGGGGCTGGACTGGAAGTGGGACGACGACGCGCATACCAGCTGGACTTTCAACGTGCCCGAGGGCATGGATATAGAGGAATACCGCGGCACCGTCACGCCCAACGTGGGGCTGGGCACCATTCCCTATTGGAGCGGCGATTTCGTTTTGAAGGATAGCACGCCGCAGGTGCGGAATATCAATAAAGCCGTCGAAGACGCGGGGTATATGGACTGTCTGAAAGTGCCCTATCCTTCCGTCACCTTCACGGCGGCGGAGTCGGTGGAGCTTTCGACGCTGCAAATCGACCTCAATAACCTCGTCGAGTCGCAGGAGGCGAGGCTGATCGCCAAAAAGGACCTCACGAAAGCAGATTTCGATAAATTCGTAGCCGATCTGAAAGCCGCGCGCGTAGAAAAATGCGTCGAGATATATCAGCACGCATACGACCGCTATACGGCGGAGTAAGGAGGCGATGATGAAAAACAAAACGTTAAAGAGAACGAGTGCCTGCATATTGACCGTGTTATTCGCCGCGGCGATGGGAATACCGTCCGTATTCTTTCTTCGCAGGGACGGAAAGGGAGGAGAGAACGGCGTGAGTATCGACAAACTGATCGCGAAGGCCTACGCGCTGGACATGAACAACGAAACGACTCTTACCGATCCCGGACTGAGCAATCCCTGGATCGTGGGCGTGGACGGGGAGGCGTACGAATCGGACGCGAGCCGGTACGCGCCCGAAAAAAACGCCAAGATCATCAAAGTCGATGACTACGGCGGGAACGGTACGGACCGGAAAGACGATACGGACGCGTTTGAAAAAGCGCTCGCGGCGGCCAAAGCCGAAAACGGCGCGCCCGTGATTTTGGAACTTCCCGAAGGGGATTTCGATTTCATCGAGGGCATGAGCGCGGAGCACCCCGATTATGCCGTCGTGATCGACGGAATCGACAATCTCACCCTGCGCGGCAAGGACACGAATTTATATTTTCACGGTACGTTCAAGCCCTTCCACATCATGGACTGCGAGAATTTCCGTTTGATCGGCGTCAATATCGACTGGGGCAGAGTTCCCTTCTCGATGGGAAAGATCGTCGAGACGGACGGCCGCACTTTTAAGATCAAGGTCGACGAAGGCTATCCCGTGGACGAGTCGACGGAGATCATGGGCCTGCTCGAATACAACAACCGCACGAACGCGCCGCTCTCCGGCGGCAACGATATCTATTACACCGTCGAGTACGTCCGCTATCTCGGCGCCCAGACGCTGGAAATCCGCTTTTCGCAGGGCTATAAAGCGTCGCCCGCGGGCACGACGGTCATTCTGCGCCATCAAATCTATTCCTACGACGCCTTGACGGTGGAACGGTCCGGGAACGCGTATTTCGAGCACGTCGACGTGTACAGCGCGCCCGGTATGGCGTTTATGGGCAAGGAAAACACCAATCTGTATTTCAACGATTTCAACGTCATGCTCAAACCGGGTACCGACCGGCTCATGTCCACCACGGCGGACGGGATTCATCTCATGGAGACGGCGGGCGAAGTCGTCGTCACGAACAGCCTCTTTGAAAACTGCGGCGACGACGCGCTCAATGTGCACGGCTTCTATTCGACGCTCAAAGAGATTTCGGGCGAACGCAGGACGATCCACATCGTCAACGAGCGGGACTATAACTTTGCGCCTGCAAAGGGCGACAAACTCGCGGTCGTGAACAGGGAAACGCTGGCGGAAAAATGCCTGCTCACGGTGGAATCGGTAAAGGACAGCGATTCCGACAACGGGTTCGACGTTACCTTTACGGAGGCTCTGCCGGCGGAAGCGGGCGCGGGCGATATGGTCGTCAACAAATCCCACGCCGCCAAAGTCACCTTTGCCAACAACATCGTGCGCAACAAACGCTGCCGGGGGATCCTCATTCAGTCGGCCGCTGGCGGCGTCGTCGAACACAACGTCTTTGCCAATCTTACCGACGCGGGCGTTCTGCTCACGTCCGACACCTCCGAGTGGTACGAGGCGATGCCTACCTCCGATCTCATTATCCGCCACAATAAATTCATTTCCACGAATTTAAGCGGCGGCGCCCGCGCGGCGGTAACCGCCTATTGCTACGGCCCGGACGGCGCGGAAGGCGAGCCGGGAGTCATGAAAAATATCTCCGTGGAGAACAACCTGATCGCGAATACGGGCTGTGCCGGCATCATGTACTGCGGCGCGTCGGCGAGCTCGTTCACGCATAATCTCGTCTCCAACGTGGGACTCGTGCAGAACAAAGTGGGCGTGATCATGCGCAAAGCGCGCGGCGTCACGATCTCCAAAAACCGACTGCTTTCCGCTTCCACCGAGTTCAATCCCGGCATAGCGGAGGACTGCGAAGAAAACGCTTTGACCGTCGAGGACAACGACGGACTCTCCGCGGAAGATTTCGTCGTCACCGCCGCCGTCACGACTTCGGAGGTGGCGAAGATCGCCGAGGGAAGCATTGCGGTCGGGGATAAAAGTCTCTCCGATTGGGCGGATAAGGGCACGGTGATCGAGATGGTCGGCGCGTCCAACAACGAGCAGGAAGAAGTCGAACTCGACGACAACGACATCAAAATCCATTCCGTCAAATTCGCCTGGGACGACAACGGAATCTATATCGGTTACGACGTGTCCGACGATCGTCTTTCCTGGGTGCCGAACAGCTACTGGAACGGCGACGGCGTGGAGATATTCCTCACGCAGAACACCGAATCCTCCAAGAACCTCTCGGGCCTCAAAGTGGAGGATCCCACCTGCATCCAGCTTTTCATGGGCGACGATCTCGCGGGCGGGTGCCAAATAGTCGCGGCGCGGACGAGTTCCGAAGTTTTAGATAAGAAAGACCAGATCAAAATGAGTTTCTGGGTAAAGGATGATAACAAGGGTTATTGCGGTGAAGCGTTCATTCCCTTCGACGCGGTGCCCGAAGTCAAGGCGAAAATCGACGGCGGCGAAGCGATCAGTCTCGCGATCCGTTTCGCGGACAGCGACGCGGACGGGGCCTCGCTCATTCAGATCTCCAACGCGGACGCGCCCGTCGAACTCAATAAATACGTTCCCAAACGTATGCCAAAAATCAAATTTGTCGCGGGAGGCGAAGGAAAATGAATAAATTTTTCAAAACGCTCGGCGCTTTGTTGCTGTGCGCCGCCCTGCTCCTTTCGGCGGCTTCCTGCGGCGGGGACAGAACTTCTTCGCCGGACGATTCGACTTCTTCCACGGATTCGGTGAACCCCGTTCCTCCTGCTCCCGTTCCGCCGGAGCTTGGCGAGCTCCTCGACGACGAGTGCGCGTCCGCTTCGCGCGGCGATAAACCGGAGATCCCCCGTTTCCCCGAGGACGAGGAGTGGAAACAGCTGGTGAAAAAACAGCAGGCGATCAAGGCGGGGGAAACCTTCGTGGAGACATTCGACGGCGACTATTTCACTTCCCGGCTCTCTCCGATCAACGACGGCGCGAAGTGTGAGGTGTTCTCGGGGGCGGACGCGATTGACGGAAAGTCCCTGCGCATCAAGACGGAGGGCAACTATGCGGGGATCCGGCTGACCGGGACCAAATTCGTCGCGGGCGGGACCTACACGATCGAAATGGATTATAATGTGATCACCCCGTCCAACGACTTTTTCTTCCAGTTCCGCGACGCGACGGCGGGCGCGGCGAGCGACGTATTCGCCACCTTCGGCGCGGCGGCGGGCAGAGGCAAACTCATCCATACCTTTACTTTGGGAGTATACAGCGGCTATTATATCATGATCATGCCCCGGAACGACGCTGGCGAACTCGTCGTCGACAACGTCAAGGTGACGAGAGAGGACTCCCGCCCCATCGCTTCCGAGTTGGCGCTGAAAGGAAATATCGCGGTGGGAAGCACGGTGACGGCGAGCTATACGTACACCGACTACGAAGGGGATCTCGAAGGCGAATCCACTTTCAAATGGTTCGCGGCGCTCACCGATACGGGGCTGAATAAAATGATCCTCGAAAACACGGGCAGAACGCTGACGATCACGGAAGCGATGCGCGGGAAATATATCGGCTTCCAGGTCATACCCAAAGCCTCGGCGGGCGAAAACGCGGAAGGCGTTCCGGTGCTGTATATGGCCTCGGAAACGGTAGGCGGCAGCCGCCCTGATTACGGTTCCAAATTCTCGCTCGCGGAGGGCGAGGAATTTACGGAAGATTTCGAGGCGGACGTCGGAGAGACGAAAAACCTCATCTACGTCCCGCACGGCAATACCGATAACTATATCTACCACGATACGGCTCGGGATTCCAACGTGCTTCGGATCAAGAGCGACGGCGCGTATCTCGGCACCGATTTTGCCGGTATCTCGTTTGCGGCTCGGGGCGTGTACCGGATCGGTTTCGACTATGCGTTCCAAACGATCCCGAATACCTTCTATATTCAGCTCCGTTCGTCCGCGGGCGATTCCTTCTATCAGCTGCCTACGAATGTGGAAAAGGGGGCCTGGCAGACGATTTCCAACGTTCTCGAAATCGGCGCCGCGGAGGACGCGTTCCTGATGATGTTCCCCGACGCTTCCGCCGTCGAGATTCTCATCGACAATCTGAAAATAGAACGGATCGCTTCCGACGATCCCTCCGTGCGCAACGAGCCTTTCGGGATCAGGGACAAAAGCGTCGACGAGAACTTTGAATCGGTGCTCAAAAGACAGCTCTATCCCGAAGCGAAGAAAGGCGCGTCCCTGGCGCTCACCGCCGAGAAAGGCAAGAGCATAGACGGCAATTCCGCGTACGTGAAAACTACTATGGAAGGCGAAGTCGTATTCAGGGGCGCGAACGCGGGAGGCGGGCAGACTTTCCGAGTCGAGCTTTCCTATTCCCTGCTTTCCGGCACGTCGTTCTCGGTCGGATTCACGGCGGACGACGGCTCGTCGGGCGGGTTCGTAGCGATCGACGATCTCGCGTCGGGCATTAAGAGGGCGACGCTGCGTCTCACCGCGCCCGCGGAGGATAAAGAGTATCACCTGACGGTGCGACTCGGCGCGGATTCGGAGGCGATCCTCGATAACGTCAAAGCGTCGTGGATAGACATGAGCGCGACGGGGATCTACGAATCCTTCGAAAGCGAAGTGGAAGTGTATGTGAGAAGCGTATTCGGCGGCGCGGAAGGGGTTACGGAAACGCTCTCTTCCGGCACCGTCCTCCGAGTCTCTGCGCCCGCGAACGGCGGCGTGAAATTCAGGTACAAAAAGGATACAATCGTCGGGAAAACCTACGCCGTCACCTTCACGTATAATATGATTTCCGCCCCGGCCGGAAACAAACTTTTCGTCAAATTCGGCGAAAACGGAAGCGCGGCGGAATGGGACGCCCCGCAGGGCGGCGCCGGCAGAAAGACCGTTTACCTAGCGGCGGGGAGCGACGGCGCGGAAATCTTTATCGGCGCGTCGAAAGAAAGTGCGTTTACCTTGGACGACGTGTTCATTCAGGAGGATACGCGCGGCGCGGGCGGTCTGAACGAGGCGGGCGCGTCTTCGTCGGCGCCGGTCTACGACGAAAGCGGCAAGTATTACATGGACGTCAACAACGCTTCCTCGATTCGCTTTACCAACGACGCGCGCTATCAGTCCGAGCTTTCCAGCGGCTTCGTGATGCTCGTGGAATGTAAGGGGCCTTACGGCGGGATCCAGATCCGCAATCGCGACTGGAATTACAGTCCGACCGCGAAATATAAAATTTCCTTGACGTATACGGTTGTCGCCAATCCCGGGGAAAGCGAGATGTATATTCAGCTCGGCAGCAGCAGCGTCAATCATCAGTTTAACGGCGAGGCTACGAAGATCGGCGCGCAGAAAAAAGTAGAGTTCGAGCTGACCGCGACGCAGGCCTGGGACTGCATCATGATCTTTGGCGGCGGAAACGCTGACGGATTCACGTTTACCATCGACGATTTCAAATTGTCTGTCGTTTCGTGAAGCGATGAATAAAAAGAAAGGGCGAGAGAAACTCTCGTCCTTTTTTCGTGGCTGAATTTACGTCGGGAAAGCGCAGGAGGAAAATTTGCGTACGTGTTTCCAAATTTTGAGGCCTTGAAATCTGTGGAAAAGAATGATAGAATTGTCTTAACTAAGCTTTACGGGGAGAAACGATGAAAAAACGACTCGCCTTTTTATTGTTCGCTGTCTGCATATTTTTTTCCGGCTGCAAAACTCCGACGGAGAGCGGAAGGGGAACGGACGCCGTGGGGATTTTTTACGGGGACGACAACGGCCGCCCCCTGCACAATCCGCTCATGGGCTGGTCGTATTACGGCTTCCCCGAAGAAATTATTCAAAAGGGAATTCCCGACGAATTCGACGTAGGTATTATTTTATGCAGCTGGGACCGGTTAGAACCCGGTCGCGGGAGGTTCGATTTCTCTTCGCTCACCGCCGCGATCGAGAGGCTGAAAAGGGACGATAAAACGGTGTATCTCCGCTTATATCTGATGCCGGATAACGTCTGGAAGATCAAAGGCTACCCCGATTGGGTGAAATCGGTCGAAAATGTGGGGACGTTCAAACCGGCGAGTATTTTAGACGGCGCCTATCGCTTCGAGCACCCCGATTACGCCAATAAGGTATACCAAGGGCTCGTCGAAACGTTTTTGACGCGGCTGGCCGAAGAATATAAGGACGGCGCGGCAGACGTGATCGACGCGCGGGCGTACGGACTCTACGGCGAATGGGACAGCAACTGGGGAAACTATTGGGACGAAACGAGCGAAAGGGACAAAACGAAAAAGACCGCCGTACTCAACGACTTCGTGAACGTCTACGGCCGAGCCTTCGCCGGATATAAGGATACGAAGATCGCCATCAACGTGCCCTCCGTGCAATTTGTCAAAGAAGAGGAAAAATCTCTTTACGAGAAAGAAGCCGCCTACGACAACGCGATGGAGAAAGGCTTCGCGCTTCGCTACGACGGCATCGAAAACGCCTATCCGGGCGGGCGGCTGTTTTTCGAATGGCTCCGGGCGAAAAACTATCCGGCCGCGCCCGTGTTCGCCGAAACGGTTTGGGGAACGGGAGAGAGAAACGATCCCGAATCCTCCTATCTGGCTTTTTGCGCGGCGCGCGCCAACATCGCCACCTTCGGCTTTTACGAGGGCAATTACCGGAAAATGTACGAGCTTCCTTACGATTATTACGCGGAAACTTTGAAACCGTCCGCGCGCTTTGAAAATCAAGTGATCGGCTACCGGATTCTGCCTTCTCGGATCCGCTATACGAAAGAAACGTCCGCGGGCGGCGCGCTACGGCTGGAATCGACCTGGATCAATACGGGCTGCGGCGTGCTCTATCGCCACTATCCGCTCTGCGTGCGGCTCCAAGGCGAAACCGGCTGCGAAGTATTCCGGGAATACCGCCCGGATTTCGACTTGACGGGTTTGACGAAGGAAAGCGGTGAGTACGCGTACAACGCGGTTTTCCCGCTCCCGGACGGTCTTCTCCGCGGGACGTATACCTTGACCGTCTCCCTCGTGGGCGAATACGGCGGAAAGGAAAGCCGCGTCGCGCTTCCGCTCGGGAAAGGGGACTTTGATTCCCGTGAATATGAAATAGGAAAAGTAAAAATACGCTAAAAAACAGCCCCCTATTCAAAAAAGCGCACCTTGACCGCCGGGGGAAAATGTGACATAATTTTTGTGGAAATCGGGCGGGAACATCCTTGCCCTTCCAAAATAATCGGAAAAAATATAGGAGGAAAACGCAATGAACCAAACCACCGCTCGCGGTAAAAAACGGCTGCTGCCCTGGCTGATCCTCGGGCTGAGCGCCGTCATCGTCTGCGGCACGCTCGGAGGGCTTTCGTCGCGGGCCGAAAAGAAAAGGGAAGAGAGGAACCTCATTTACGGCAAACGCGCTTCGGTAGAGGCCGAAAACCTCGGCTTAAACGATTACAACGCCGCCTCGCCCGAATACTATGCGGCCCTGACTGACATCCAGGTGAAACCGTACGCCTGGTTTCTTTCGCCGGGCAACCCGTCGGATAAGTTCGACGTCCGCTTCGTCTACGACCTGGGCGGCGAATACGCCGTGTCCGAATGGTCGTATAAGGCGATGGGCGGGGTGAGCACCCGGCAGACGCGTTCGCTGGCCGCAAAGGAAATCGCTTTCGAGATCAGCATGGACGGGAAAACCTGGGAAACCGTCGATTACGTCCGGGACAACGTCGAGCATGATTTGACTCGTCCCCTGCAAACGGAGCGCAAGGCTAAATACGTCGGCTTCCGTTTTCTCAGAGGCTCCCGCGCGGTCGAGCGGTACGTCGTGCCCGACTCCTGTCTGATGATCTCCGAACTCGAAGTCACCGGTTATGAGCCGGACTCGGCGCTGCCCGAAAAGAGCGCGGCGAAAAGTACGTTGGAGGGAATCGTCGCGGGCGAAGGAAAGTATACCGTCTACGGCAAAGTGGAGAGTGGAAGCGCACCCTTGTCGGAAGTGGCGGAATACGGCGTAAAATTCAGTTATATCGCCAACGGCTGCTTGTACGTGGAAACGGTGGCGCTCCATTCGGCGCTGCAAGAAAACGGCGCTTACGCGGTGACGATTGCGAATCTGCCCGCGGGCGAATACGAGGCGTATACGTTCGCGCGGATCGGCGGAATCGAAGTATACAGCGCGTCGGCCGAACTGAACGTGTAAGGAGGAAAACAGAATGAAAAAGTTATTGACGGCGCTTTGTTCGGCGGTCGTGCTCGCGTCCGTGGCTATGCCCCCGGCGGCGGCAAAAGCCGAAGCCGCGGGGGATAACAAACTGCACGGTACCTGGGGCACCACCGACATTCACTACGTGCAGAAAAACGAGATCGAGTTCGAAGGCAAAAAGAATTATCGCAGAATCACATACGACGACGTGCGGGCGGAGGAACCCGTCACCGAGCTTGCCATGACTGCCTGGAAGGGGGATTACGTCAACGCCTGTTTAGTGCTTTGGACGGAGAACGCCGCGAAAGACATGGTTTCGGTCACGGCCGGCGATTTCGTCTCCCGCGACAGCCTTGCGACGATCCCCGCGGGCAACGTCACGGTCAGTTTTCAAAAACGGATCGTCGCTTCGATGGGGCATAATCAGGGAGATACTCCGTACGAAGAGATCGCCGACGTACTCTATACCTCCGAGCTCGTCTATCTCGACGAGTCGTTTTTGCAGCCCGTCTGGATCCAGGTGCAGGTGCCTTATACGACGCCTTCGGGAACGTACGACGCGGCCGTGACGGCGACGGATAAAGAAGGAGAGAAACTGAACTTTACATATACCCTCGAAGTATTGAATATCGCCTATCCCGTCGAAGAGACCGAATTCGATCTCAATCTGATGGCGGCGGGTTGTCCCACGGAGGTCTGGGACTCGCTCGGACTTCCCATGGATCTCTACTGGTCGGATTATGCCATAGGGCTTTTGGAGCCTTACCTCGATTTCTATCTGGGCAGAGAAGAGGTCAACGGCATGTATACCGATATGCACATCTATGAAAATCACGATCCCGTCACCTGCGCGCCCATCAAGTACACGAGAAAAGCGGACGGCACGTGGACTTTCGATTTCTCGGGCTTCAATCGGTTCATGAAATTCTTGTATCGGTATGAAAAATTGGAGATCATGTCTTTGATGACGTACGCTTCCTCGTCCAAATACTATGACGAAGCGACGGGAAAGGAAGGCAGATTCTATTGCTATTGGGACTCCCCGTTATATGTGGAAATGTTCCCGCAGTTTTTAAGGGCGGTCAAGGCAAACGTCGAAGCGGAGGGCTTTACCGATCGATTCCGCTTCTGCCTGCATATCGACGAACAGCCCGAAGAAAGCATGTGGCAATGGGTGAACACGATCAAAGAAACGACGGGCGACTTTTTCCTTCTCGACGCCGCCACCAACAATAATAACATCAGCAACGCGGCGTTGTACGACAATTTCTGGTATGTGGAAATCGTCTTGCAGGAGAGCTGGGAAGGGGAATTCAATCTCGTAAAAGACATCGAGCACCGCACCAATCTCGGCTTAAAAACCACGGTCTATACCTGCGTCGGCAATTTCCCCAACAGCTTTTCGAGAAGCAATCCCGCGGAAAGCGCCTGGATCTCCTGGTACTGCTTAAAGATCGGGGCGAGCGGCTTCGCGAGGTGGAACTATTTCTATTTCAGCGAGGATTCCCTCTTTTCCACCGACCACATGTACTTTGATTCCGGCGACTGCAATTTCGTCTACCTCGGCGCGAAATCCTCCGTGCGCTATGAAAAATTAGCGGAAGGAGTGATGGACGCCAACAAAGCGCTCTTCCTCATGGATAAAAACGCGGCGATCAAAACCTCGCTGGAAAAAGCGCTCGAAGAAATGCCCTACGTTTCCGACAACGGCGGCTGGGGGAGCTTCGACGAGTACGGTTCCCGCTACGATCGTCAGCTCGTCGACTACGCGGAATCGACGGCGAAGCTCAAAGCGGTACTTTTGGAAAACGCGCGGAAATACGCGGCGATGTACGGGGAAAAAGAAGAAATCGTTCCCGTCGAACACAAAAAGGCGTACGTCGGCGACGTGCTTCTCGCGACCGATCTCGTCAACGTTCCCAAATCCGTTTCCGTCTCGTCAATCGCGTTCAAAACCAAGCCGGACACTTCGACGGCCGGCATAAAGACGGCGGTCGTGACCGTGGACGGAAAGGAATATACAGTGGCGCTGGAAGTGACGGAAAAACCGCGGTATAAACGTTCTGTGGACATCTACGATCTGGACGAATATCTCGGACGAAAGGAAGCGTTTAACAACCGGCTCGGACTGAAAGTCGAAAAAGTGGAGATAGGCGCAAAGCTTCCCACTCCTCCCAATCAAGAGGAGGAAAAGCCCGAAAAGAAGGGCTGCGGCTCCGCGGTGAACGCCTCTTCTCTGGCGGTCGCGGGAACGGCTCTGACGGCGGCCGCGTTCGCGGTGATCGGGAAAAAGAGAAAGATATGAGAGAAAATTACGGGAAGAACCGTAAGAATAAAAATTATCGGAGGAAAATATGAAACTCGGCAGGAAAAAATGGGGACTTCTGGGCCTGGCGCTTTCGGGATTTCTGGCGTTGTCCGGCGTCGGCGCTTTAAACGACGCGCAGGCGGAGGAACCGGCGCCAAAACAGGGAAAAGAGATCGTGGCGGACTTCGATACGATGTATAACACGCTCGAATATTTCCGCACGCAGAATCTGGTCAAAACTTCGGAACCATCTTACCCTACGGGAACGATGATGCCTATACAGCCGCCGGAAACGTTTTGGTCGGGACACTACGGACTGGATTTTGACTCCAACTGGATAGGTGACAAGCACGACGATTGGACGGGCGGGCAATATGTCTCCTTCTACATAGAGAATACGGAGACGACCGTGCAAAAAATTTTATTCGTGTTGCAGTTTTACGACGGCGAAACGAACGAGCAGTTTTGTCCCCTGTTGGAAACGCAGATCTGGCTGGACGACGTGACAAATCAACCCCTCGAATGCGTATTGGGCCATGCGGATAAAAACAGCGTCGAAGGCAGCGCGGAAATCTGTATCCCCGCTTCTTTCAAAGGGTACGTAAAAGTGCCGCTCGCGGACGCGGCGGATTGGGCGAGCTATTACGGCGGCGTTTCGGGCTCTATCCCCTTCGATCTGAGCAATATCCGAGGCATACAAGTCTGGAAAACGACGGAAGGGACGCTGTATATGGATACCTTTGTCGTCAGTTACGACGCCGATTTCGCGACGCCGTATACGGCGGAAACGGTCGGATTCGGGCGAAAAACAGAGACCGGGAAAACGATCGTCGTCGACTACGACACTATGTATTCGGTAAATCTGATCAAGGAAAAACTCGTCGACACGACGGAAAGTTGTTTCCCCGCCGGTAAAATGATGACCGTCATGACGCGCAGCGAATCCTTCTGGGGAGGGGACTACGGAACCTTTGTCGGCGATCCCAACGCTTTTGCGGGCACCGATCATAACGACTGGTCCTCCGCCAAGTATCTGATGTTCTATCTCGACAATTCCTCGGAGTCGGCCGAAAACGTCGGCGTGGCGATACAGACGCATTCGGGCACCGGCACTGACCAGCAGTGGAAGCAGGAAGCGGGCGCGAAAGCGATCCTGGACGATCTGAGCGGCACGCCGGTCACGCGTACGATCGAAACGCCGGGCAGCGGCACCGCTTCCGCCTTCTCCGTTCCCGCGGGATTTAAAGGCTACGTCAAAGTGGGATTGGATAATCCCTGGGAGTGGGCGACGATGTGGGGGGGAAATCCCGCCGTTACGTTCGATATGAAAAGGATTTGCAGCGTGTCGGTATGGGGAGACAATCCCGGCGTGATGTTCATGGACACCTTCATCGTCAGCTACGACGACGATATGGAAACTCCCCTGACGGCGGAAGTCGTAAAATGCGGCAGAGTATATCCCGTACTCACCGAAATCAACGAATATATCGCTTCCCTTAATTACGAGGAAGCGGATTATACGCCGGCGAGCTGGGCGGTATATCGGGAAAAACTGACGGCGGCGGAAGCGGTCGTCGAAAACGAGAACGCTTCTCAGGCGGACGTGGACGACGCGCTGGCGGCGCTCAAAGAAGCCGTGAAAAACCTCATCGAAAAGACTGATTTCACGGCCCTGCAAAGGAAGTACGACGAACTCAAAGACACGGCGGCGGGGAATTATACGGAAGCAAGTTACGCGGCGTTTCAAGCCAAACTTGCGGCCGCGAAAATAGTACTCGACAATGCGGAGGCTTCGCAGGCGCTCGTCGATACGGCGCTGAGCGAACTCGTGGGCGCATACAACGCGCTCGAACTCAAAGTGGACAAATCGGCGCTGCAAGAAAAGTACGACGCTTATAAGGACGTCGCGGCGGGGAATTATACCGAAGCGAGCTACGCGGTGTTCCTGGAAAAACTGACGGCGGCGAAAACGGTGCTCGACGACACGAACGCCACCCAGCCCCAGATCAACGCGGCCCTGCTGGCTTTAAGCAGCGCGTACGAAGCGCTTGCGGAAAATACGGGCGGCGACAGTGAGAGCGACAACAGCGGGAACAGCGGAATCGGCGGCGATTCGGGGAGCGGAGAAACCAAAGTCAAAAGCGGCTGTTTCTCGTCTTTGAGCGGGATTTCGGTTTTGAGCGGCGTCGCCGTTTTGACGATAATCCTGGCAATCAGGAGAAAACGCCGCGCGTAAAAAAGACGGATCCGACGCTTGCGGGTTTACCGCCGCAAGCGTCGTAAAGCGCGGAAGAAAATAAAGGACGGGAAATAAAGATGCTGAAAAAATGGATCGCGATGATATGTTCCCTCGTGACGGTCTTCGGAAGTATGGCGATGGGCGCCGCCTGCGGAAATAACGTTCATATCCAGTGGGGCATAGAGGATATCACCGACTCTTCCGTTCCCGAAGCATACGACGCGGGCTTCGGGAACGGCGTTACGTTCACCTATTCGGGACCGGACAACTGGTACGCCCCGGCGAGCCTTACCAAAAACCTCGAAGTCTGGAAAGAGGCTGAAAAAAGGACGGGCGTGAAAATAAAATGGGAAGTCAAAGTCTCCAAGGAGTGGAACGACTCGATGATGATGAAGATCAACTCGGGCGCGAAACTTCCCGACATCATCGGATTGCCCATCTGGCAGAACGCCGATATAGACAGGTTTTCGCGCGAAAAGGTGATTCTTCCCCTCAACGAGCTCATCAATAAATACGCCCCGAACATCAAGAGGATTCTCAACGAAAACCCGGAGATCAGAAAACAGATGACGGCGGCGGACGGCGGTATCTATTCGATTGACGAGGTATTTATGGCCAACGAATACTATAAATCGATCATTATCCGCAAAGACTGGCTCTTGCAGTGCGGTTACGCCGAAGATTGGGTACCCGAAACGAAAGGGGAATTTACCGAAGTTTTGACGAAGTTCAAGACGCAGGTGACGACCAAATACCAAAACCAGGGCGTCGCGACGATGCCGATGATCGTCGTGGAAGGGGACGAATACGAATTTTTAGCCTCCGCGTTCGGTCTGAGCGTGCCTTTACAAAATACCGTCGTCGATAAGGACGGAAACGCCGTCTATCAGCGCGCCACCGACGAATACGGGCAGTTTCTGGGCTGGATGCAGGAGCTTTACAAAGCGAATCTCATCTCTCAGGATTACGAGACGGGCAGCCGCACGAATATGGAAATGCTGATCGCGAAAGATCAGGTGGGCATGACCGTCGCCGAAGGCGACATTATGGACAAGTACAACAAACTGCTCGCGAGCAATCAAATCGACGGTGAGTATATTATGATCAATCCGCCCGTCGACGGGAAGGGCGAGCTCGCTCTGGTCAAACGGCCGCAGCTGGGCGGGCAGATCGGGATTACGGCGGATTGTTCCGATCCCGTCACCGCTATTCGCTGGATCGATTATCTCTGGGGCAGCGAAGAAGGGAATATTCTCCTCCATTACGGGATAGAAGGCAAAAGTTATACGACGGAAAAAGACGGAACGCTGCGGCTGACGGATTTTGTGCTCGACAACCCCGACGGACTCGATCCCGCTTCCGCGCTCCGCACGCTGGGCGCGTGGGGGCCGCTGTTCGACAGACAGACCAAAGAATTTTTAGAGGCGTTTTACCCCCGTCAGGTCGTCGAGCTCGTGGCGAAAAACGTGGAAAAGGGACTTTATAAGGATCCGTTTCCGAAAATACTCGGCACCAGGGAAGAGATGAATGCGACTTCGTCAATCGCGGCGGCGATAGACACCTATCAGTCGGAGAACTCGATGCTGTTTATCCTCGGCGCCCGAAAGATCTCGGAATACGGCGATTATCAGAAAGACCTGCTGAAATTCGGACTTCGCGCCTATGAGCAGGCCCGTAAGGAACAATATGAAAGATATCGCAAGTTGTAAAGGCGTAAAGGGAGGGAGCAGGGACGCGTTGAAACGGCAGCTCAGGCTTTTCAGACGGGAGGGCGGATATTGGCTGCTCTGTCTCCCGGGATTGCTGCTTATCGTCGTTTTTTCCTATTTTCCGATGTACGGAGTGCTGTTCTCCTTTTCGGATTATTCGATTCGGCTGGGGCTCTTTGGCAGCGAATTTGTGGGACTCTCCTATTTCAGGGAATTCATCACCGGGCCTTATTTCTGGCGGCTGATCAGGAATACCGTCCTGTTGAACCTGATGAATCTGCTGTTCAGTTTTCCCTTTCCCATCATTTTCGCGCTGTTGCTCAACGAGGTGCGCAGCAAGGCCTTGAAACGAACGATACAAACGATTACATATATGCCGCATTTCATCTCCACGGTCATCGTGGTAGGGATCATGTGTACGATGCTCTCGCCGAGCAGCGGGATTATCAATAAGATCCTCGTCAATCTCGGCGTCCTCGAAGAACCTGTTCATTTTATGTATCGTTCTTTGTGGTTTCGCCCTTTATACGTGGTGTCGGAGGTATGGCAGCATTTCGGCTGGAATTCTATCATCTATCTCGCCGCGCTCACGGGCGTCGACGAACAGCTCTACGAGGCGGCGGAGCTCGACGGGGCGAATCGCTGGAAAAAACTCGTTCATATCACGCTGCCCGCGATCATGCCGACGATCGTCACGATGCTCATTCTCAACATCGGTTCTTTGATGAACGTGGGCTTTGAAAAGGTGCTCCTCATGCAGGATCCCTCGACCTATTCGGTGAGCGACGTCATTCAGACCTACGTATACAGGGAAGGACTTCTCGGCTCGAAAATGGGGTACAGTTCCGCCGTGAACCTCTTCAACAGCGTCATCAATATCGCCCTCGTCGTTTCGTTCAATAAAATTTCCCGCAAGGTGAGCGAGGTGAGTTTATGGTAAGGGAAGGAAAAGGGACGGGCGCAAAACTTTGGCAAGGGATCATCTATGCGTTTCTGATCCTGACGACGCTCGTCACCGTCTGGCCCATTCTCTATATCGTCAGCGTTTCTTTTTCCGGTCGTGAGCATATTCTGCTCCAAGACGTATATCTGCTGCCCAAAGGCTTTACGCTCGATTCCTATCGCCTGCTCGGCCGCTATGAAGAGCTTTGGCACGCCTACGGCAACACCGTCGTCTATACGGTTTCGGGGACGCTGATCGGGGTGGCGGGCACGGTCATGCTTTCCTTCGCCGTCTCCCAGCGGGATTTTTACCATCGCCGGCTCGTCATCTGGATCGTCATGGTTACGATGTTTTTTTCGGGCGGCATGATCGCCACGTATGTCGTCGTCACGAGGCTTAACCTGTTGAATACGATGTGGGCGGTGATTCTGCCCGGTTCTGTCAACGCCTGGAATATGATCATCGCGCGCACCTACTATCTTTCTCTGTCCGAGAGTATTTTCGAAAGCGCGAACATAGACGGCTGCGGACCGGTGAGACGGCTGTGGTATTTCGGGATTCCTTTGGCGAAACCCATTTTGGCGGTGCTGACGCTCTACATGATCGTAGGTTTTTGGAATACGTATTTTACGTCCATGCTTTATTTGGACGATCCCAAAAAACAGTTGATCCAGAACTATCTGCAACGGCTGTTCGACAATTCCGAATTCGGCGGCACGGGAACGGACGTCAACGCCACCGTCGAGGCGGCGCAGCTGAAATATACGGCGGTCGTCGTGACGATGTTCCCGATCATGATGATTTATCCTTTTTTACAGAAATATTTCGTGCACGGCATCATGGTCGGCTCGGTAAAAGGATAAAGGGAGAAAGGTAAATGAAAAAAATCATTTGTTTATTACTGACGTTCTGCCTCGGGCTCGCCGTTCCCGCCGCCTGCGGAAAAACGCCGGAGGGGGATACGCGCCCGATCATCAGCCGCGGCAAAGTCGCTTTTTACGGCGACGACAACGGCGAACGGCTGCATAATCCGCTCATGGGCTGGTCGTACTACGGTTTTCCCGAAGAGATCGCCAAATACGGGATCCCGGACGATTTCGACGTAGGGATCATTCTTTGCAGCTGGGATCAGATGGAAAAACAGCGGGGAATATTCGACTTTTCTCTGCTGACAAAGGCGATCGACAGGCTGAGAAAGGACGGAAAAACGGTATATCTTCGGCTGTATCTGATGCCGGACGACGTTTGGGAGATCGAGGGATATCCCGCCTGGGTGAAATATGTGCCCGACGTCGGAACGTTTAAGGACGCGAAGATATTCAACAATAATAAGGACTATTATTTTCAGCACCCGGAATATTCCAATCCTGTCTACCAGAATCTTGTAAAAACGTTTTTGACGGCGCTTTGCGCGGAGTACGAGGACGGCGCCATAGACGTGATCGATTCCAGGGCTTACGGTCTGTACGGGGAATGGGACAGCGAGTGGGGAAACTATTGGGATACTTCCGATCCGAATTATAAAACGGAAAAATCCAAAGTGCTCAACGACTTTGTGGATATTTACGCCGAGGCGTTCGCGCCCTATCGGCTCACGAAGATCGCCATCAACGTGCCGTCGAAATCCTGTTTCGGCGAAGAGGAATTTCTCGCTTACGAGAAAGAAGCCGCCTACGATAACGCGATGAAAAAAGGCTTCGCGCTTCGTTTCGACGCTGTGGAAAACGTGTACTACAAGGAGAAGTATTTTTTCGAGTGGCTGCGCGCGAAAAACTATCCGCAGACGCCCGTGTTTGCCGAATCGTGCTGGGGCATGAGCGAGCGTACCAACGTGGTCACTTCCTACGCGTCCTTCTGCGCGGCGCGCGCCAACGTCGCCACCTTCGGATTCTATAAGGGAAACTATGAGCGGATTCTCGACTATCCGTACGACTATCTCAACGAGTCGCTCGTCCCTTCCGAACGGTTCGACAACCAGACGATCGGATACAGAATTTATCCGACTTTGGTCAAGTTCAGCGCGGAGGCGAACGTCGGCGGGAAGATCGAATTCGAGTCCGCCTGGGTGAATACGGGGAGCGGCGTTTTGTACCGCGATTATCCGCTTTGTCTGTCCCTTGCGGACGCGTCGGGAAAGGAAGTTTACGTTGCCTATCGGGACGAGGATTTCGATCTGACTTCCCTTTTGAAAGAGAGCGAGCCGTACGAATACGCGACGACGTTTAACCTCCCCGGCGGGGATTCCCTGCCCGCGGGCACGTATACCCTCAGGATCGCCCTTGCGGACAGGAATAATAACGGAAAAAGCGCCGTCGCGATGCCGATCGGCAAAAACGCGGACACAATGCGGGATTACGCGTTGGGCAAAATCACTTTGAAATAGAGCTTTGTAAAAAATAAGGAGAAGACGTTATGAAAATATGGAAAAGAATCTTTGCCGTCGCATGCGCGGGGGCGTTGGCTGTGTGCGGGGGAACGGTTTTGAGGCCGGAATGCGCGAAGGCTTTGGCGGAGGAACTGCCCGTTTACGAATCGTTTGACGACTACGACACGTTGATAGGCAGAGACGGCGAGCGGACCGCGTTCGAGCAGATGCTCGCATGGAGCGGGAATATGACCGGTTTCGTCTGCGAACAGGGCGATCCGGTCGGAACGACGGCGGGGAAATCTTTAAAGCTGACGCAAAAATCCAACGGCTCGATCAACGCCTGGTCCAACGGTACGATGGAGACGGAAAAACTCGATCAAAGCGGCGCGAAATACGTGCGGATCAGCGTGCGGAATCTCAGCGCGGCGGAAAAAGAACTCATCGTTTACGTTACGGACATCGCGGAGACGACGGTGAAATTCAACCAGCAGACCAAGCCGAAAGCCATGAACGACGAAGGGCAGGAGCACTGGGCGATCAAATGGAATAAAGCGGCGATTTTGGAGCCGTTCGGCGGCGAAAAGACGATTGTCAAATCCACGCTCGGCGCGTCCGTCGCCATTCCCAAAGATTTCGAGGGATATTTATATCTTCCCTTGACGACGGATACGCTCGAGCAGCCGGGCTGGTGGCTCGCCGAAGGCTCGGAATACCGCAACGATGTCATCGACCTCGAACGCTTGTTTATGGTCTCTTTCGGCTTCCCCCTCGGCTACGACATCACGGGCACAGACGAGAACACCTGGACGATTTTCGAGTTGGATGACGTCCGATTCGGCAAGGACTCCGCAATAGACGATTTTCTCAAAGGAGAACAGCAGGGAAGCGCCGAGACTGCCGCATCCGTCATTCGTCCCGTCACGGACGAAGGCCTTACGGTGAATCACGACAAAGAAAGCATCACTTTGGATAAAGAAGTTACGGTGAGCGAGTTTCGGGCCTTGTTCGCCTTAAAGGAAGGTTTTTCTCTCAACATACTTAAAAACAATGTTAAGCTCTCCGACTTTGAAACGATACCGGCCGATTGCGCGGCGCAGTTCACCAACGGCACGGATACTTTTACATACGCTATCGTCTATAAAGAGCCGGAAGAGAAAAATTCCGGACGGAGCGAGGAACGAAGAGGCTGCGGTTCGGCGCTCGGGGGAGGCGCGGCCGGCGTCGGCTTGGGAATCGCGGCGCTTGCGGTCGTATATCTTAGCAAAGGCAGGCGGACGCTTTGAAGGAGGTAAGGAAGATGAAACTTTTGCGTCCGATCGTTTTTGCGGCGGCGTGCGTCCTGTCCCTCTCCTTATATGCGGGAGCGGGCCGAACGCCGGCGCGCGCCGCGGGGGACAATCGGTTTATTTGCGTCAAAGATTTCTATGATTCCAACAAAAACCGGGACTGGTGGGACAGAGGCGTTAATTCTCTCGTCGCAGACGGCGGCGGTGTGGAATATCTGGAAGACGATCGGTATATGGAAGTCGATTTCAGGGGCAGAGCGTCTCAACCGGTGATGTGGGGTGTGGACGACGTACAGATCCCGCGGGAAGAGCGCGATTGGAGCGAAGCAAAATTCCTCGTCAGCGAAGTGAAAAATCTATTGACTTCTCCCGCGAAATACAGTATCATCGTAAGCACGGGCAAAAACGACGCGAACGTTTATATTTCCGAAGGCGCCACGTACTATCTGAAAGAACCGGGCGCAGAAGCGCGCGAATATTCTTTTAAGGAAGGTTTTCTGCTGCCCGCCGGATTCGAGGGATACGTCGCCGTTCCGACGAGCTCTTTCGCGGCCGCGAATTTTTCCAAAACGATTCGACTTTCCTATCAGTTTTTTAACGGCACGGCCTGCAAACTTCGTTTGGGGCGTATCGGTTACGCGGTGAGCGAGAGATTTCTCTCCGCGGAAGAATTTGAGGTCGTAGACCGGACCGTTTACGGGATTCCCGACGTACCGCCCTTTGAAAAAGCTCCGTTGAGACCTTCGACGGAGCCTGCGTCGTCGCAGAATAATCGTTACGAATAAATATACGGGATAAGGGAATGCGTTACGGAAAACGAAGCCTCACCATTTTGAATGTGATTTTTATCTGTCTGTTATTGTCGTTGCAGAGCGTTGCGGGCGTTTTCGGCTGGCGCGACTATAAAACCAACAACATGAACGCGGCTAAGAGAGTGGAAGCGGATTTCCGGGATCTATTCTGGAAGATCGAGACGGTGAACTCTCTTTCCCGGCAATACGAATTTATCAATACCTTCGCCTATCTTTCCGAGGAGGAAGTCGGTTCCCTTTCTTTTATCGACCGGATCAAAGGCACGGACGCGATTCGTTCCTTCAATTCGGTCATAGACGCCTCGTGCGAATGTGCGCTCTATTTCGCGGAATCGGGCTGCGTGCTTTCTTCGGACGGTATGATCGCTTTGGAGGAATACGCCTCTTTCTTTTCCGGCGAAGGCCTTTCCGCGAAAGGAATTTCCGAAATCGTCTCTTTGTTGCCCGAATTTCGGATCATTCCCGAAATACAATTTATCTATCATAATAATTGGTCGGAAGCGTCCGTTTTCGTGCGGAAAAATTACACCGTGCGCAACGTAGCGCTTCTTTGCGTCGTCAAAAATTCCTATTTTGATAAATTGCGTCAGAACGCGGTAGGCGAGAACGGAACGATCGGCGTCGCTTACGAAAACCGACTTTTTTACGGACAGGAAAAGGGGGAACACATCGAAGTTCCCTACTTTAACGTAGATATTTTCGCCAACGAGAAATTCAACGTCGTTTCCTTTGCGGCCATGCTTTTGGTCATTCTCTTTCTGGTCTGCGGACTGTATGTTCTCATGCGCTTGTTTTTTATCAAGACGCTTTGCAGCATCGACGGAAAACTGCGCGCGTTCAACGAGGAATTCGAGTGCGGGCTGCAGCCGGAGAGAAGCGTCACCGAAAATCTGGAACACATGTTTTTGGTCGTCAAAGAACGGGAGGCGGACTCGCGTTCTCCGCTGATGCGAAGCAAGGACGCGCTCGTCCAAATCTGTTTTAAGCTGTTATTGTTTACGGAATACGGAGAAGAAGCGCTGCGGTTTTTGAGAAAGATGGGAGTCCGGGACGACGCGCCGAGACGAATCGTCGTGGAAAAAAGTCCTTCGGGCATCGACGGCTACCGCATCGATAACCGGTTTCTCTGCGTCGAAGGAGACGGGGAGCTCGTCTGCGGAGTGGTGTGCGGGATCGGGACGATTAAGCGTTCTCTCAAAGAGTTGAAGAGTTCCTGCGAAGAGGCAAAGACGGCGTATAATTATGCGGTACTGTATAACGAAACCGATGTTTTTTACGACCGAATGCCAAAATTTTCCTCTTTGGATATCGAAACGGATAAAGTTTTAGCGAAGTTGAAAAGCGAGATTGTCTCCAATGAAAGAGACGCTTGTGGCGAGTTGATCGAGGACGTTTTTGCCCGTTTGGAGAAGGAGCCGTTTAAACCGTCGGAAATTCTCGATCTGTTTGAGCGGATCGCGGCGATGCTGACCGGCTTGTCCGGGGCGGGGACGCTTTTGCCCCCTAACTATCAGGAAAAGTCGATCTCACAGTTCAAAAAGGAGGTCAACGAATACGCGTTGGAACTCATCGAGCAAAACAGAGATAAGCCGACGGTCGCTTCTGCGCGTTTTGAAGCGATCAAGGAATACATCGATTCCAATTTTACAAATCCCGATTTGAGCTTGAAATATCTCGCTTCAAAATTTAATTATTCGGTGTCGTATATCAGCAAAATGTTTTTGGAGAATACCTTTTATAATTATTCCAAATACATAAATAGGAAACGTGTGGAATTGGCTAAGAAGCTGATTAAGAAAAACAAAAAAATCGTCGATATCGCAAATATATGCGGTTTTAAGCAGGTGAAAACCTTCCGGACGATTTTCAAGGAATACGTCGGGGTGACGCCTATGGAGTTTAAGAGCATCAGCTATTTTGAAAAGCCCGATGCGCTTTAAAAGTAGAGACGAACGTTTGCGGGCGGAGCAACAGGTTCCGCTCTTTTTATAGGTGCTGTATGAGGATTTACCGGGTTTGAATCTGAGGATTTTTGGCAAAACTTAGAGTATATGATTTATTTCAACGGCATAAAAGGGAAAAATTATTTTGAGGGCTGGTTCTTTCGAGTCTGCGCCCGAGACTTCAACTGCGCGCTGATTCCCTCCGTAAGCGTGTGCGAAGGAAAGAGAAAAGCGTATATTCAAATAAACTGCAATCGCGTCAGTAAAAAGGTGGAATTCGATTTCGAGGATTTTTTCGCAACGGATCGAGAGGTACGAATCGGAAACAATCGCTTTTCGGAGGAGGGAATAAACTTTTCCGGCGACTTTTTATCGCTGGACGTAAAATTCGGGGCGTTTACGGGGCTTGAAAAGGATATCATGGGGTGCTTTAAATTCGGCACGCCTTGTAAGCATAAAATTATCAGTATGAAACACGAAGTACAGGGGACGGCGCAGTTTGAGGATAAAAAGATAACGCTGAAAAACGCGGTCGGATATATCGAAAAAGACTGGGGGAAATCTTTCCCGAAAGCGTATTGCTGGCTCCAATGCAACGAATTTGCAAAAGCGGACGCCGCGTTCTTCTTATCGGCAGCCGATATTAATCTGCCGATTTTGGGGTTGATCTGCGTCTTACTTATTGACGGCAAAGAGTATCGGTTTGCGACCTATAATTTCGCGCGGATCGAGAAATTGCAAAAGGGCGAAATTATTTTGAAAAGATCAAAATTACGCTTGGAAGTCAAATTTTCGGGAGATAACGCGCAGGCATTGTCCGCTCCCGAAAAAGGAAAAATGAAAAATATTATCAAAGAAGATCTGGAAGGCGCCGTAGAACTGACGCTGTACGAAAACGAAAAAGTTCTTTACAGTCTGCGGGGTAAAAACGCGGGAATGGAATGGGTGAGCCTCGGATAGAATGCGAAGAGAGATTTTATTTCCCTATTGACTTTGACTTTCTCCTGTGATATAATAAAAGCGCGTAGGAGGAATGATTATGAAAATGATAACGGCTATCGTCAATAAAAAAGATGCCGGTTCCGTGTGCGACGCGCTCACGAAAGAAGGGTATTTTTTCACCAAGATGGCAACGACGGGGGGATTTTTGAAGTCGGGAAATACGACGCTGCTCATCGGAACGGATAACGATAAAGTGACCGCCGCGGTAGAAATTATACGCAGAAACTGCGCGCAAAGAATGCAGATGGTGCCGACTATGCCTTCCGGAGAAGGCGGTTACCGCGGTTTTAACTATTTTCCCACCGAGGTCCTGGTCGGCGGAGCCACCGTGTTCGTAACCGACGTCGAATATTACGAAAAAATGTGAGGGAAGTTCCGATCTTTTTTGAATAATGGCTGAAAGGATCTATCAAAGATTTTACAAAAGTCATAGACAATGCAAACAATCGGTGTGCTTACTTGGAAAGATGGCATATAGAGAATGTTATAAAAAGTTGGAGCATCGGAAGTACGCTGAAAAGAACGGCTGGGATCCCGACATAGAAAAACGATTTTCGTTGATAGATAACGCGTTATTTCGCAGAACGAAAGGATCTAGAAACATTAAGATCTGTTAAAATTATTTCTTGGTGAGATAAACAAAGTTTTAGGACGATCTCTCAAATTATTGAAAAAGCAGTTCTGGCAAAGCGAATTACGGGGAATCCTATCTTCTATAATAATAAATCCGAACCATATCTTGCCGATAGGCAGCGGGTTCGGATTTATTATTTTGAGTATAAGACTTTAAATGATCAGGATTTGAGAAATTCGGTCTCTTTCTTTTGCTTTGATTCCTTCGTTGTAGTCCCCGAAGCGTGATGAGGGAGAAAAGCAGCCCGTCGAAAAGTTTCCCGGGAGGCGTCCAGAACCCTGACTTCACGTCGTTGACATAAAAATAAATATCGGAAGGATAGTTTTCACAGACACCGGGAGCTTCACTGCAAATTTTTATAAAAAGATGCTCGGCTTAATGATCATCCGCACGATCGTTGCAGCGATGATGCTGTGCAGGAAGAGAAATTAAAATCGCAGAATCTTCAAAAAATATTTGAATAGTACGGCAGGC
>DBFWLO010000018.1:0-37720 GCA_048465415.1 Candidatus Scatosoma sp. | reverse complement strand
CCCCCCCCCCCCGTTTTCAATACAAATAGTTGCCTGATAGATATAATTTTTTATCTTTTTTGCTCTTTTTTCAACTCATTTTCGCTAATTACATTTACTTTTTATCCAAAAAATGCTATAATGGAAATAAAAAGGGAATATTTCTTACCGGACGGATTTTTATGAAAAATTATAAATTTCTAAAACATCATATCGTTTTTGAATACCTGGATTCCGATTCGACGCTTAGTCTCAATCCGCTCGTAATCGGCTATGAACGCTGCCGGAGCAATAAGGGACTGATCGGGCCTCTGACGAGGACGAGATATGTTTTTCAGTATGTTTTCAAGGGAAAAGGAACTCTTACGGTGGCGAACAAGACCTATAAAATAGAAAAAGACACGCTTTTCTTTCTGCCGATCGAAAACGTGTCTTATGCGCCCAACAAGGAAGATCCCTGGGAATATTTATGGATCGAATTTACGGGACTTCACGCGAGTAATTTGTTGAAGAGCGCGAAACTGTCGGCGCAAAATCCCATCTTCAAGCCGAACGATCCGGAAGAATTTTTCACCGTATTCGCGGATATGATCGAGGAATGTGTCACCACTAAACAGCGGCAATACTATCAGTACGCCTGCGCGGCGAGCTTAATGAAAATTTTTTATTTCATTATCAAGCAGCAAAACGAAGGGGACCGGACGGCGAAGGGAAAAGATGAAAACAAGATTCTGCCCATCGTCCAATATATCGAAGCGCACTATTTTGAAAACGATCTTTCCATGAAAAAAATCAGCGAGAAGTTCTTCTTCTCGCCCCCCTATCTTTCGCGTATTTTTAAAAAAGTGATGAATATTTCCCCTTCCAAATATATCATCGAGCTGCGCATCAAAAAAGCGCAGGAAATGCTGCAAAGCAACTGTTTTAAAATTTCCACCGTCGCCTATGCCTGCGGTTATTCCTCTCCTTATTATTTTTCTCTGGAATTCAAGCGCACCGTCGGTATCTCTCCCTCCAAATATCAGTCCCACGTCATAGAATAAGCGAAGGGCGCACGCCCTCCGCTTATTTTTTATCGTGTCTTACTGACGAAAAGAACGTTGAAATTGCCGGACGATTTTTTGATGCAAAATCTGTCGTTTCGCTTCTTCAAAATACTCTTCTATAAATTTTTTGTAATCTCTCGCTAAGGCAGCCTCGTCTCCATCTTGCCCTTTCAGGCGTAACAGTTTTTGATAACTCGGCAGATGTTCCGCCGCCTCTATGAACAGATTAATATGTTTCGGAATCGCCTCGTTTCGACTTGTATACCAACTTTTTATCTTCTCGATTTTAGTGGGTAAATCGAAATTTTTCAATTCTTCGTTTAAATTTTTATCCAGGATCAAAAAATTATACGTAGAATTCTTATAGGTTTTTATCAATTCGGACGGTATAACGATATTTTGGGTATGCGCTCCGTCCTGCCAGACGACGATCCCCTTCTTTTGATCAGGAATAACAAAGTGCTCGAGATTGTAGCCGTTGGCTACGCAATAAAATTTATCGATCCAATTCCGTTCGGGGGAATAATGATCCATGACAGTATAAATAGAACACAGTCTTTCAAAATTTTCTTTTTCCGCTAAAAAGAAGTCCGTAACCTTGTTTTTTCTTAAATTTTTCGCAGCCGTTGAAATCTCGCCGATATTTTCGTTATCCAAAGCATTTTTTACGGTACAGTCTATATCCTTTTTCGATTTTCTGCCGCCGGTTCCGACGAATAGCATTGTATAAACATAAAGATTGGTGACGATCGACCTCATCGTATCATGAGGCAACGTCGTTTTTAACGTTTCATTGACAGACAACTCGTTAATAAGCTGCATAAACGGTAACTTCTGGTATTGCGCTTTGGAATAATCGAGAATCGCCATCGACATATTTTTCAATACCAAATGATCGTTCGTGTTGGCGCGAGAAGCGCTGTCTTTGCATATATCGGCAAACTTATAGTCATTTTTATTGATATTTTCCCGAAAGGATAAAACGTTGTTTCCGTAGGCGATCATCGCTTGCAGATACGCCTTCGTCTCATCCATAGTCTTACTGTCCAGAATATGTTTTCCCCCTACCACCAAGTTTTCAGGGAGATTCGTATCTTTGTTTTCGAGAAGATATAAGTATATGTACTGACTTAAATCTTTATAACGGAAATAATTTTTGAACCCCATTCCGCATTTTTTCAGTTCCACCCAGGATTGCTTCAATTCCTCGTCAAAAGTATCGGCATAATTTTTGAAACAGTGCCCTTTAAAAATATCTGCGACCTCTAAAACCTGAACCTTTTCATTGATATCCAAAAAGACTTGTTCCACCGGTCGGGTAGCGTTATCCTCATTATGAACCAAAACGACAAATTCGCAATCGAGCAGCTTATTTTTAAATTCTCTTACCTCAGACTCCGTAAACAGTGCTATTTTCTTTGATATGATTTCAAATGCTTTTTCAAAACGTTCTTTCTGATAATACACGTCATATTGCGGAAGTATACGAATGTTAAGCTTGTCCGCTTCCTTCTCGATATATTCTCCCACAGAGTCGTTTTTCAGCACATAATCTCCGTAGGGTTGTATATATTTCCAAATATCCCTTTGTTCCATGGGAGAGCCGTCGTAATGATTATACAAAACCAGAAGTGTCAAAAAGCAAGTAGTGATTCTTTGTTGTCCGTCGATGATCTCATAACATTCTTGTTTTTCGTCTAAGATGATAATTCCTAGAAATTTATCGCGGGAAGTGATGTCCGAAATCAAATTGAATATTTTATCGTCTTCCCATTTGTATTCCCGCTGGTATAAAGGAATCAGTAATTTTCTTTTATTCTCGCAAAAGTTTTCTTCCGCACTTGCCGTATTCAACTTAAAAAAGTCTTTTAATTTACTGGTGAAAGCCTTCATTTTCCGTTTCCTCTCTTATTCGGTAAAATATCCCTTATTAATTCTATAAATGCTGAAACTCTTTACTTTTTCGACTCCCACGTCATACTTGACCATAAAATCAGCCAGCATACTTCCATCGATGAGTTTTATATTTTTTTGTTGCTGCTGCGCTCCGAACTCGGCAGCTTCTTTGGTAAAGCGGGAAGTCGTGATAAACACTCCTTTTTGGATATGCCCCATAGCTCCGATAAAGGCTTGTATCTCTTTCCTCCCGATTTTGTTGTCCGCTGCGTAGCGTTTAGCCTGAATATAAATGCGATCCAGATCCAGTTTGTCTTCGCTGATGATTCCGTCGATTCCGTTGTCGTGAGATCCTCCGGTTACGATTCCGGATTTCTGGTCGTAACCGTATCCCATTTTCAGCAGCAATTCGACAACTAATTGTTCGAAAAATCGAGGATGGGCTTCCATGACCTTGTTCAATAACTCTTGCTTAATCTGCGCCACATGGGTCTGTTGAGCTTTATCGATGATTTCTTCGGGCAGGGATTCTTTATAATCGAACTCCTTAGGTCTTTTTTCGACGGCCGCTAAGTTATCGTTTTCAACCAAAGCGAATTTAATCTTTTTCCCTTCATAACCCGCAATTTTAAAATGTTTGATAGGATGAGCGGTTGGAAAATCCAAGCCCGTACAATGTTTTCTCAGTTCACTGTTGACGACGGATTTCGGAACTTTTGCCTTAAAGTCGTATAAGTGTAAATTTTCTATTTGTTGATAAATTTCCTGAGTCGTCAACCCCTCGTTTTGCTGTCTTAAAACTTTCTTGATCGCTTCGATAATCGTCATAAACAGGCCTTCCCCCGCTCCCTTTTTATTCTCATGTTAATTTGCGCATAGTTACATGCAAGAATATATCTTAACATTTACGTTTATTATACCATTTGGAAAGTGTTCTGTCAATCTTCTTTTCGAAATTTGCCGCGATAATTACAAAATTTATTCTTCATTGTAAAAAAAGTAGAGGTAAAAAATCCGTCCGGAAAGAGTTCCGGACGGATTTTTGTGTCAAATACGATTTTTACTTTTTACGCTTCACCGCCGGGAAAATTCGTCGAGTATTTTTCCGTACAGTCTGACGTCGCCGTCGCCGTACTTTGCCCGCCATTCGCTGTCCATGAACCCCGAAAAAGTGGTAATCCCCGCCACGCCCAACGCCGCATACCAAGCGACGTCGCTTTTGAGCCTGTTCTCGTCCAGATCGAGCCCTCTCGCTTCCTCCCGCTTCCATTGACAGAATAGAGAAACGTCGAGAAAGTATTCGAGAATCTGCGTCGTTTTGGCGGGAAAAACTTTGAGAAGTTTTTGCAGAGCCGAGCGCGTTTTTACATTGGCTTCGTCGTCACTGTCCAAGGTGCGGAAATGATCGCGGCCGATGGGTGCAAATTCGAGAAACATATCTTTCTCGGGCGGAATCGAGGGAATATCCGAGGAATCCTGATAGGATAAAAAACTCAGCTTCGCTTCCTTGTCGTATCTTTTCAAGCCCTTTAAAACATGCCGCATGACGATCATATTCTGATCGGCCCCGCCGTATCCGCGGCACCGATCGCAAAAACAGATACTGTTTATGCAGTCGTCGCTCCAAATATAGTAATCATGCGATTTTTGCCTAAGCAGCAACGCCAGCTTGTATGCCGAGGTTTCGAGAAAGGACAGCGCTTCCTCGTTGCTGACGCATAGATTCCAGTCGTTCACCCGCTCGCCCTTGTCGTTGACGCGGAACCATTCGGGGTGAATTTTGAAAAGGGAACGCGGGAGCAGCCAGTCCACCGCGTGCAGCTGATGTTCTATTTCAAAACCGTTTCTTTCAAATTCCGCGATCAGCCGCTGCGTTTCCTCGTTCAAAAGCCAGTTGAGGTGTCCCTCCACGCCTCCGTACTGATAGAGGGAATGGAGCCCTACGGTGTTAATTTTGCTCTCTTTGAGAATGGGAAGCCATTCCCTTGAAAAGTCTTTGTTGAGTATAATGATTCCTTTCTTGTCCATGAGTCAGCCCTATAAAGTAGCGTATTTGAAAATCCCTTGAAATCCGTGCTTTTTGATATACTCTTTTTCGGGAAACACCGCGAACGTAGTCAGTCGCTTTATCCCCAGAGAACGATAATACTCCACGTCCTTTTCCACCCGCGTCCCGTCGCGGCAAAAGCCCTCGTAATCGTAACTTAAAAAATATTCGAGAACTTCGCACTCCCCCGCGCCGTACCTGTTCAGTAATTTTTCAAAGCGCACGCGATACTTTTCATTCGTCTTTCCCTCCAAAAGCGGCAGGTCGTGCCGCCTTTTAAATGGCGCGTATTCGGGAAAAATCCCTTCCGGCACAGCCTCGTTCCACTCTTCTTCCCCGTAGACGAGACAGGACAGCGCCGCGTGTTTATCGTATCGCCTGATTCCACGCAGCATCGCTGCGCAGAAAATCAGATTTTGCTCCGCCGCGCTCAAAGACCGGCATTTTCCGCAACGACATTTTATATCCCCGCCCAGATCGTCGTCCGGCCAGAAATGATAACGGTGCGAGTTTTGACGTAAAACGCGGGCAAGTTTTTCCGCGTTTTTCTCGATGATCTCCAACGCCTCGGCGGAAGAAGGGCAGGCGTTATAGTCGTCCGTCCGCTTTCCCTCTTCGTTCGTACGGAACAGCTCTTTTTTCGCCGCGAACAATTCCCGGGGCAGCAAATGATCGAGCACATGCAACCGGTATTCCACCCGCGTTCCCGCCGCCTCGAACGACTCGATCGTTTCCCGTTCCCGCTCGACAAACGCGAGAAAATCTTCGAGTTTTCCCTGTTGCGGATTGATGTGGAGCCCCAATAGTCCGATTCCCGCCGCCCTCAGAACTTCCAGCCACGCCCCGCCGAAATCCTCGTATAAAAGCACCAATCCTTTTTTCAATGCTTTCACCCCGTGATTTTCAGATTTTTATACGACATGGAAGCGCCGCCCGAATAGAATCCGAATCTTCCGCCGCCGAATATGACGTCGTCGGTAAAGCCGAGTGTCTGCGACTTTCCGTTCGCGGCGGTCAGAATCGCTTCAATGCGGTTGCCTTTGACGTCGATCTTTATATGATTCCACGTCCCCGCGTCTAGCGAAACTCTCTCCGCCGCCGCGTTGCTGTCGGTGTGCGTATAGTTGAGCTTTTCGATCTTCATCATTCGCTTGTTGAAGGCGATATAATATCCCTGCATATACCTGTAATCTTCCGTGACGTAGGCGGAATTGGAATATCTCGCGCCTTGAAGAATGAACCCCGCCGTGTAGACGCTCTCCGCATTGAGCCGGAAATCGCACTCCACGCTGTAATTTAGAAGTCCTTTGCCGCCGAAATAGACCAAAGAACGGACGCCTTCCCTCGACGAGAGCGAAGCGATCTCGTCCCCTTCCCGCTTTTCAAACCGCCAGAGCGAAAGCTGTTCCATGCCCGAAACGGGCGCGCTCGCCAAAGACTCGGTATAGGAAAAAGTATTGCTCGTACTTTCGGTGAAAGTGAAGGAATGGAACTCCAATTCGTCGCCTAAACAGGTAAACTCGATTTGCCGTACCCCTTTCGCGACGGGGAGTTCCGCGATCGTCGTCTTGACGAGCGCTCCGCCGGCGGTGGGAAGAACGGAGGGGATTTCCACGACGTACATTTCTCCGCCGTCCACGCGTACGCCGAGTTTTTTCCCCGCCTGCGCTTTGTTGAGCGTCATCTGCAAAGCGTAGTATCCCGTGTTTCCGCCCGTCCGGTCCTCTTGGAAATCGACGAGATAGACCGCTTTGTCGCCCGTTTCGCTCAAACGCATTTTCCCGAGTCCTATATGCGCTCCGCCGTACTCCTTTTCGTCCGTTTCCAAGTATCCGCTCTTTTTGCCGAAGGAAGAACCGTGTCCTTCGTAAACGCCCCGCGGCAGATAACTCTCCGCGCCGATATTGATATAGGAGAGTTTGGGCTCCACCGCGTCGCTCAGCCCCTTCGCCGCCGAGGAAGCGGCCGTATAACCGAAGGAGGCTTCGCCAGTATAGGCGTATCCGAATTTTCCCGCGCCGACCTTTATACCGAGATTTTCGATCTTCAAAAGATCGTCGAAATAGACGTCCGCTTTTCCGTCCCGGTACGCCACGCGCACCGTTTGCAGAAGATCGGGCGCGTCGTAAGCGCGGACGATGTTCCCGCTCCCTTTCTCCGTCGTTTTACCGTTCGCCACCGTATAGACGCGGATCTTTTTTGCGGCGAGGTCGGTCGCAACGTAGCTGTAATTGCTTTTGTCAATATATCCGAAGATACATTTCACGCCGTTGCCGGTGAAGTTATACTCCGCCGTAAAAACGGGAGTCGTTTTCGCCGCCGAGAGCAATTTGTCGCCGCTCTTTGTAAAATTCTCCGACTCGGCGGGAATATAGCTGTAAACGTCCGGCCGCTTGGGTTTGACGGAATGGAACTGCGTCTGCGCCGAGTCCATGCCCGTACCGTTGAAATGAAGCCGGTCGATTGCAAACGTACAGTTGGGCCCGGAAGAATTGACGCTGAAATAATGATAGTACAGTCCGTCCATATCCGGCCCCAAAACGGAAGTGGCGTGGCCGAGCGAATAGAAGGTCGGATCGGTCTCGCAGCCCATCGGCCAGTCGATCCCCTGCTCGAATCCCGACGCGTTCACTCTGTTTTCCGTGCCGAACGCCTCTTTCCAGCCGTCGCCTCTGGCCGTGGAATAGTGAGTGAGATATCCGGGGCTCAAAATGTTCGAACCCGTATACATCAGATAGTAATTGCCGCCGCGCTTGAACATGCCGTTCCCTTCCGTCCAGCCTCCGACCGAAGTCTCCGCGAGATTGACGTAGCTTTGATCGTCGTAGGCGACGCTGTCCATCGCCGGCATCTTGAAGGCGCGGATCCCCGTGAAATAGTTGTCCTGATGTCCGCTCATAAAGTATACGTCTTCATTGTCGTCGATGAAAATATCGCAGTCGATATTCAGACTCGTCGCGTCGATCGTGTAGCACACCGGCTCGCCGTCCGCCCCCTTCACGAAGGTAAACGGCCCGCAGGGCGAATTTGCTTTCAGGATATAGTTCCCCTGCGTGATCACGTCGTTTTTGATATAGACGTACATATAAAAAGTATTGTTATACTGTCTCACACAGGGCGGATAGGTATTGCTCAGCCGGGGATCCTCCGCGATAAATCCCTCGTCGTTGACGCCGTTGTCCACCTTCTTCCAGGTCATCAGATCCTCCGAGCTCCAACAGGGCAGGGAGGAAGAAGCGAAATTCGAGGAACCCATATACATGTAATAAAGGCCGTTGTATCTTAAAATAAACGCGTTTCCCGAACCGTAAATTCCCTGATCGGGCAGGTGCTTTGCCGCCTCTTCGGGATTATAATAGGCGTTATACTGATAATTGTCGTAATATTCCGTCCGATAATCGGGCGCGGTCCACCCCTCGATGGGAGCGGTAGAGATCTTTGTCTCCGGCGCTTCGGACGAACACCCCGCCAGCGCCGTCGCGCCCGCAAGACACATAAACAGTATCCCTTTGAAAAATTTTTTCATTTTTTCCTCCTCATTCCCCGCGCGTGTCCCAGCGGACGAAATTCTCAACGCCGCCGTCGATCCTGATCTCCGTTCCGTCCTTTTTCATACAGTTGTAAATGCCGTACTGCGCGCCGCCCGTCTTCACGACTTCAAACAGACAGAGCCCCAGCTCGCCGAACTCCGCTTCGACGCCCAGCGTCCGATAGCTCAGAAAGAAAGTGGCGGTCGTCACCCCGTCTACGACGGTACGCTCGGCTGAAATCCCCAGCGCAGAAGGCAGTTGATAGTTCCACTCCCATATCCCATAGTCGACTTTGGCAAGATTCCCCGTCGTCGCGTATAAAAGACTGACGTCCTGCGCGCCGCCGGGCAGATCCAGACAGATCCCGTAACCGAACAGATTCGCGCTCTCCTTCGCCGTATATGTCACACGCAGTCCGTCGGCGAACCTTTCAAGGCGCACGGAAACGTCGTGCGCGCCGAGTTGCTCGTAGACATAGACGCTCACAGCCTCGCCCATTTTCCAGGGAAGCAGCGTCTCGACTCCGCCGTCAAACCGCAAGACGTTTCCGGCCGCGTCGTTGATACAGTTATAACTCCCGTAAAGATTCCCCGAAGCGTCGGTCACGTATTCGAACATTTGGATCCCCACCGCCGAAGTATGGGCGGAAATATTCAGTCCGTACCCTTCGCCTTGCAGAGTTCCATAGCTGTAAAAGAGGGTGATCACCGTTTTGCCGTCCGCGCTCTTCTCGCTCGCCTGTACGCCCAGGGAAGCGGCGGGCACATAATTTCCGTTCCATAGCCAGTTCCCGTATTCCCTGTGATCGATCGTGCCTAGCCCGGGGACGTAGAGCTGCGTGATTCCTTTTCCCGCCGCCATATCCCCGAAGATCACGCCGAAGCCCCAGAAACCTTCCGCGGGCGTATAGACAATCGTCACGCGGAGCCCGTCCGCCGCCCCGTCCACTTTCTCAAACGAAGCCGTCGCGCGCGTCTTTCCAAACTCGCCGACGTCGTAGCGCGCAAGCACGGTTTCGGGCACCGGAAACAAAACGCTTCCGTCTGAGGACAATGTGGGGTACTTTTCCAAAGTATCGAGGGAACCGAACGGATAGGATACGCCGTTTTCGTCCTCGTACCAGGCGAACGGTCCTTCGGCGGTGTATTCAAACGGCGCGATTTTAAGCGCCTCTCCGTATTCTATGCCCAGATTTTCGTAAGGCACGATAAACGTATAGATATTGCGGTTTTCCGAGTCGACGCCTTTCGCCGCGTCTATGCCGTAAGCGGAAGGCGGCGCGTAATTCCAGATCTGCGTCACGAAATCGGTGACGCACATCGTGCCGAAGGAATGATAGAGCACGACCGTCCCCGTCCTGCCGTCCGCGGAATACGCGACGCCGTAGCCGTTGGCGGGAGCGCTGCCGACAAACCGCACAAACAGCCCTTCCGACGTCCAGCCGAGATAGCAGTCTATATCCCCGGCGGCGCCGAATTTTTGCGCAAGGCGGCTCATCACGGGCAGTTCGAAACTGCGTTCCACGTCTCCCTTTACGGCTTCCGAGATCCCGATTTCCGTCTCGTAAGCCGCCGAACCGGGCGCGGTTACGTACATTTTCAGAGCCGGCGCGTCAAACTCACAATCGAGCGAATAACTTCCGTCCGCGTTCACCGTCGTTTCCGATTTCCCGATTTTCACAATCGCGCCTTCCACCTTTTCGAGCGAGGTGATCACGCCTTTCACCGTACGCGTGATCTTATTTTTCTTCGTCAAAAATCTGGGTGTGATGGTAAGCGTCCCGCCGTTCAAAACGCGCATTTCGTCGCGGGAAAGGGTGAACGTCTGCTCCCCGAGCAGTCCCTCGCCCGAAACGGTAAGCGTCAGATCGGCGTTCGCGTCCACGTTCTCCAAAAGGAAATTGCCGCTTCGGTCGGTGACGATGCCGTCGGCGACCGTAACGCCCGCGAGCGCTTCCCCGGTGATGTAATCGACCGCCGTGCCCTTTACCGTGACGTCAGGCATTTGGTAATCGTAATATTCGTAAAGTTTATTGTCTCCGCCCCAGATGATATAAGAATTGGGGGTGTTGAAATGATGCGTTTCCCCTTTGTACCACCACTCCCGCTCGATCATGGAATTGCTCGCGCTGACGCGGTCGCACGAACGGAAGGTCACGCCCACGGGGCTGTCTTTATCTAGCCCGAGCTGACTGTAAGGGACGACGAGTTCCACGCCGAACCCCGTCGCCGTCCTTCCGTCTCCGGCGTAATGCACGGCCGCGCCGTAATCGAGCACGCCGCTCCAAGCGCCCCAGGTGCCGGCGACGCCCGCGCCGCGGCGGAAACAGTTGTTGCCGAACGCGGTGACGATAAAATAATAATCGTCGGACATGGGCACCGTGCCGCCGTCGATCGCCGTGCAGAGATTGAGGAGGATATTGTCCGTCCAGATCGCGGGATCGCCGTCTTCGAGGCTCAGATACGCGAGGTCGTCGTCTTGCACCTCGAATCCGAAATGGAATCCGACGCCGCCGCGGAACATTTTTATAACCGCCCGTTTCGTATGCGCATAGTCGGCGGTGTCCGTTACGATGGCGCCGTATTCCCCGCTTTCTATATCTGCATCGTCCCAGCTTCCCAAAGAAAGGACGTCGTCTTTCGTCCAGCGCTCGTCGCCGAGCACTCCGTCCACCGTTACGTCGGCGGTAAACGAGTTGGAGGGAAAATCGAAATCGGAATTTCCCTCCCATTTGTCCGGTTTATGAATCGAATACCCCGGATCCGTCCCCACGGCGCAGCCCGCCGCAAACAACGCCGCCGACAGGACCAGTCCCGCCGAAACCAGCACAATTTTCTTTCTCATTCTTTCCTCCTTATAGATGATCAACCTTTTATGCCCGAAATGGCAAGCGATTCGACGAAAAATTTCTGACAGGTCACGAATACGACCAGCATGGGAATACTCGATATGACCGATCCGGCCATGACGATATTCATGTCCATCAAATTATTCTGCTGTTGTTGGAGAGACAGAAGTTGCAGTTGGATCGTCTTGACTTCCGTCTTGTTGAGATAAATGGACGGAATGAAATAATCGTTCCAGGTCCCCACGAAGGCAAAGACGATCTGGGCGCTCAAAGCGGGCTTCACCAGCGGCAGCATAATCGCGAAAAATTGTTTGAGATACCCTGCTCCGTCTATTTTAGCCGCCTCGAAAAGATCGGTCGGCACGCCCTGCATATATTGAATAAAGAAAAAAGTCATCAGCGCGCCGCCGAAAAAAGCGGGAATGATCAGCGGCCATAAAGTGCCCACGAATCCTAACGACTGCCAGATCTGATACTGCGGCAGCATCAGAGCGGCATACGGCACCATCATACTGCTCAGCAGCACCAAAAGAAGCGTCCGTTTGGCGGGCAGGGCGAGTTTCGCAAAGGAAAACGCACCCATGGCTGAGACGAGAGGCGGAAAGATCACGGAAAACGCGACCAGAACGACGGTGTTTTTGATTCCGCTCCAAAGATGGAGCTTCCCGAACGCCTGTTTATAAGCGATGAAGCTCGGAGTTTTGGGAAAAATCTGTTCCGGATAGGTGGAGATCTCTATGCCCGTTTTTAGGGAAGCGAGAACCATCCAGACATAAGGAAAGATCGTCGTCAAAGCCGCGAGTATAAGCACGATGTAAACGATCACTCTCGACGGGACGCGCCCGCCCAGCCTCGTTTTCTTTTTTACTGTTTCTTCCATGACTCTACTCCGAATACACCCATTTATCCGACAACTTGAATTGAACCACGGTGATGATCATGACCGCGATCGCCAGCAGCACGGACGCCGCGCTCGCGTAGCCGTAGCGATAGTTGTTGATTCCGTTGTCGTAAATGAAATAGACGATGGTCTGCGTCACCCGCGTATCCGCCAAGAGCTGCGTATCCATAAACGCCTGCAAACCGCCGATGACGGAAGTGATGAGGTGATAGAAGGTGATGGGCGTAAGCATGGGCACCGTGATCGAGAGGAACTGCTTGATCTTTCCCGCGCCGTCTATCTCCGCCGCCTCGTAATAGGAGTTTGAAATATTGAGGATTCCCGCCACATAGAGCAGGATCACCCCGCCGATGCCGCCCCAGATATTTTTGAGGATCAGCACCAGCCGGGGATAGATCGTCCCGGAGGTGATGCCCAGCCAGTTGATGTTTTCGTCGATGCACCCGATCGATTTCAAGGCTATGTTGACGATGCCCTGCGTTTCGTTGAACATGAGCTTCCAGACCAGCGTGATCGCCACCGAGCCCGTCACGGCGGGCAGGTAATACACCACCCGGAAAAAACCGCCCCCTTTGAAATCCTTTTGCGTGATCAGTCCCGAGAAGAGAAGTCCGAGGACAAGATTGGCGGGAATGCTCAGCATGATGATGAGCGTGTTCACGATCGCCTGGCCGAACCCGAGCATCGTGAGCTGACTTTTGAAAAGCCCGACGTAGACTTTCAGACTGACCGGAGAGATCTTCCCTTGCAGGGGCATATAATCCACGAGACTGTAAATGACGGCGACGACGAGCGGCACGGCCGTAAACATCGCGAAACCGATAAACAGCGGTGCTACGAACCCGAGCGCGGCGAATTTTTCTCTTGTCTTTAAACTGCTTTTTGCCATGATCCCCCCGTTTTCCTCAGTGTACGTCGATTCCCGCGCTTTGGTTGGACTGATCGAGATAATGTTGCAGGACGGGATCGAAAGCCTTTAACTTCGCCCGGATCCCCGATTTATCTTTCAGGGTATACATTTCCGCGATCTCCGTATTGACGGCGTTGAGCCACGAGTTTTCAAACGTATGATAATGCGGCCGCACTTTCCCGCCGATCTTATCCTCGCCCGTTTTCCCGAGCGCCGCCTTCGTATCCCCGCCGAATCCGTCGACGATGTCGCAATATACGCTGCGATTTTCCGGCCAGAGTTCGACGGACGGATCGTTCGCCGAGAGGAACGTTTCCGTATCCAATGCCAGCGATTTCAGGTTGGGAATCAGCTGTCCGCGCGTATAAAAATCCTTCTGCGCGCTCTCGTTGAGACTCAAATATTTCATAAGCGCCAGCGCCGCCGCGGGCTCTTTCGTCGTCTTGCTGATCGCGAGCCCCAGAGTCCCGATCCAGGTCGTGCTCCTGGCCTGGGGATTTTCGCCGTTATAGGGCACGGGGATCAGCCGATAGTTCATCTTCTGCTGATGATACATCGGCGTCAGATACGGTCCCACCCAGCAGAACGCGGCATTTTTCGCGAGGAACATGTTCTGCGCGGAATCGCCCGTGGATTTGGGTATGATTTTATAGGTATACATCAGATCCCAGAGCCACTCTATCGTCTCCGAAAATTCGTCGCTCGTGATCGTGCTGTGCATGGCGTTTTCGTCGAAATAGTCGGCGTTATTCGACCATATCGCGCTGCTCAATTCATAGTAAGGAACCGCGTAAAATTTGTCGTTACGCTTTTCCGTACCGAAATAGTTCTGGATTTTCACGCAAATATCGGTAAACTGTTTCCAGGTGAGGGCGTTGTCAGAGTCGGCCAAAAGATCCGCCTCTTCTTGCGTCAGTTTGCCCTCTCTCACAAGTTCGTTTATCATGTCGACGTTATACATCAGCGTCCACGGCCCGATGTCTTTGGGCAGGCAGTATAAATCGGAGCCCTCCGATACGCCCAGCGTCTTTTCGGCGCGGTTATACGAGTACCAGTCCACCGCCGTCGACCATAACGCGGAATATTCTTCCTGCGTGAAACCGTTGGTGATGGAAAGCAGCCGACCCGAATCCACCCAGGGCCTGAATTCGTATTCCGGAAGATAGAACAGGTCGGGCATCGTCCCGGAGAGCCGCCCCGTGAGCGTGCTCATATACTGCGTCGAATCCTGCGGCGTGATGGTGACGGTAATGTTTTCGTTTTCGTCCATAAAGCGGTTGATGAGGGCGGTGTAGTTATTCACTTCGTCGTTCGCGCCCCACATCATAAATTCTATTTTATATTCCTTGTTCGGATCCAGCGCAAACTCGGACGAATCGATATTGTCGTCGCCGCTTCCCTGGTTGCTTGTAAAGAAGCACCCGCTGGTAAAAATCAGCGTCCCGGCCAAAAACAACGCAGGCAGTATTTTGCTTGTTTTTCTCATTTTTTTGTCCTCCTCGTTCTTTCCGATTTCATTTTATCATATCTGATATTCAGTTTCAAGCTCCATTTTGAAAATATTCGCAATCTTCATTTAAACTTCGATAAACGTCGAACTTTACATTTGTTTTCTTGACTTTATAACAAAACAGAGTTATAATGAAGGAAAAAAGAGAATCGAGGGAGGAAAAGAGCCGTGCCGAAAGATTTTTTCGCCAATAGGGACATTTTACTGCAAAAGAAGCTGACTGTGACGCTGAGAAGCGACGAGCAGCTGGAACGGATCGCGACGGCGCTGAACGCCTCGACGAGACGGAAGATTCTTTCGCTTCTGGCCGTAAATTCCTATACGGTGGTGGAGATAGCGGAACGGCTGAACATGTCTCTCTCCAATATTTCTTTTCACGTCAAGCTGCTGCAAAAAGCGGGATTGATCAATCTCACGCAGAATCATTCCAAGCGCGGCAACGAGAAGATCGTCGCGCTTGAAAAGCATTGTCTGGAAATTCTTTTCATCAACGACGGAGAGAATTATTTCTCCGCTTCTTCGCAAGCGTTCAGTACGGAGATACCGGTGGGGAGCTTTAATCTTTTCGACATCGCCGCGCCCTGCGGCATCGCCGACGCGGACGGCAATCTCATCGGCGCGGAGGCGCTTCCCGATATTTTTTATAACTATAAACGGATCAAGGGCGAGATCATCTGGTTTACGCAGGGGTATCTCGAATATCATATTTCCAATACGGCGATCCGCAATAAAATTCTCGAAACCTTGCAGATTTCCTGCGAAGTGTGTTCGGAGTGCGCCAATTATAACAATTCTTTCAAATCGGACATCACCTTCTGGCTCAACGATAAAGAAGTGGGAACTTACACTTCTCCCGGCGATTTCGGAGGCAGGGCGGGGAAATATACGCCGAAAAACTGGCCGGCCGCGTCTACGCAGTACGGTATGCTCGTACAGCTGAGGATCGACGAAAAGGGGGTATGGATCAATCAGGCGAACGTGACGACGGAAAGGACGATCGACGATTTTGCCTTTTTGACGAAAGAAAAATGTCTGCGCCTACGGATCGGCGTCAAAAAAAATGCCAAGTATGTGGGCGGACTGAATTTATTCGGAAAAAATTTCGGTGATTTTCAGCAAGGAATCCGCATTACGGCCGCCTACTCGGAACCTTGATCTTGCGTTGCCCTCAGCCCTTTATTTCTTCCCCTGTTTAAATAATAAACCCAGTCCCGATTTATCGGGACTGGGTTTTTGTAAGATATTCATTGGTTTTTTTAAACAATTCCGGGAGATTCTTTCTATTCCAGGACGAGGTTACGTCTCCCTGCCAGCGGCTCACGTCGCTCAATTTTCCCCAATCGTAAACCAATCTTTTTGAGGGGAATTTTGTATGTAAGAGACGGAAAAACGCATAGTCCTCTATTCCCGTTCCAATTTCCACGTCCAGATCGGGAATTTCTATTGCCTGCGCGATTTTTTTGCTTGCAGCAAACAACTTGAACTCATTTTCCCTACCTATGATATATCCGTCGTTGTGTCCCCGCAAAAAAGAAAACAATCTTTTTCCGTCTTTGCGGGATCCCGTCAATTCACAATCATCGTCTAATAAAAGGATCCAGTCATACTCGCCGGTTCTGAAAAGATTCCAAAGTTTTTTCCGAGCGTTTGTGATGCCCAATTTTGGGTAATCATAGCATATGAGTTGGGAATCGTGAATTTCTTGCCGCCAATTCTGTGTGATGATTAGAATGGGACAATCAAAAAGTTCTTTACACTTTTCTATTAAATTTTTGCAACGTCTTATTCGTTCGTCTCGATATGGATTATCCGGGAACCAAGATATGATTCCCACGCAGATTTTATTCATAATCTTTCATATTTTCACTCTTATACCCCCCTTTTCCGACTACATAGAACGGGTATCCGCCCGTACAGACGATTTCCTCCCCATCCACAAAGACATGATACCATTCTTTACAATAATGCCTATTAAAAATCCATGCGACATAAAAATTTCGCATGGATTTTTATTCCTAAAAGTGAGAGAAGCGAGTTAAATCCTTCTATTTATTACTTCAAATACTACCACCTTACTATGAACTACTAATTAGAAAATGGTTATTTAAGTAGTTTATAATATACTTTCTTCTCATTGTTGCTTCATTACTTTCGAATAGCTCTCCTCTTCTTGACTATATTGTGGGTAACTCTTTTTAAATTCAATAATACTATCCTTATCACCCATTATCAATCCAATACCGCCATCTAAAGTTTCTTCAATAAATATTGCCCATTTTCCATTTTGCGAAAACAACATTGAAAGTGAAAACAAATTTATATTATAGTAATCTTTATATTTTGTGTCTTGCCCGATTTCCCATACTATATTGTCATCAGAAAATATACCATTTCTACCTCCATCGAATTGTGTTACAAAAAATCTTTCTTCATGCAGATTATTTAAGAACTTAATAAACGCATTGTATTGACTTTCTGTTAAATACAAATCATTAGTTGGATATAAGACAATTTTATCTAATGGCTTTTCAAAAGAAATATCCGTTAAAGTATCTGCCCGTGGCACTTTAATATATGAAGCTATTATTGTTTTTAATTCTTCAGTCATTTTATAGTTTTTCATTATTCACCATCCTACCATATAAATTTGATTCCTTTTAAGCCCGAAACACCATTTATTCGTATTGAAGTATATGGGGTATATGGTTTAGGAACCGTTGAGCGAGCATATATTCTAAATTCTACACCTCGCGAATTATATCCGACATACTTACCAGGCGCATATTCTGTAAGACCATTAGTTTGCGAATGCACAAAGGACATAGCATCTTCATGCGAACCATTTATTACTCTAAAACCACTGTTCTTTCCTGGTTCGCCAAAATTTCTCAATTCCTCATCAGTTAATTCAATACTATTATTTTTCTGACACATATTATGCACCAACACAGCTTTTTCAGTAACATAATACGTATGGAAATCGGCAACTTCAAAGTTATACGTCGTTTCGGCTTCGGTAAGCTGTTCTACTTCTACCTTCTCTATTATAACTTCTTTTCCGCAAGAAAGCAATAGTTTTTCCGAAACTTTTAACTTTCTCGCTTCTATGAATCCTTTTCCGACCACATAGAACGGGTGTCCGCCAGTACAGATTATCTCTTCGCCATCCGCGAAGACATGATACCATTCCTTACTCTCGTTTCTAAACAATCTCACCACAGATTTATACGCCTGCTTGCCCGTTTCTTCGTCGTACGCCAGCACCATGTCCCCAACTTCGATTTCTTCTATCGAGTTTTATTATCGACCTCAAAAAACATTAAAGACGCGAAAATTGAAACTATCGCGTCTTTAACGTTTGTGTAGTTAAGATTCATTAGAAATATTAAAATGAACATTTGCATTCAACTTATGTATTATTTCCATATTATTACCATCTAAACATAGCTCGGGAATATTGTTATCATAAACTATAATATCGACGATTATTAATGGCTTTTCAGAATTTAAAACTTTAAGCTGATTATTCAATTCATTAATTCGATTGCTAAAAGAGGCAAAAAAATCTGAAAGTGCTTCTGTTAATGAATAATAATCTTTATACCATTCGTTATCGCAACCCCATGTGTCATCAATTTTTTTGATACCTCTTTTAGTTTTTATATTAACCTGTTTACTAAAATCTTCTGTATTAATTTTATTATTAAAATCTATATATAAACTACAATAAAATGAAGCAGGCTTTGTCATTAATTCCCTCCAAAATAAATTATTAAATCTTCTAAATAATAAGTCGTATCATACCAAACTGTTTGAGATTTATTTCCAAGCCATATACGGTTATTCGATGCTTTGTCTTTAAAAATATCAAATTTGGCTATATCTTTGCTTTTATTGCCTAATACTTCACGTTTTAAAGCATGTGCATCTATATTGTTATTTTTAATGTAAGATTCTTTAACTTTTTCAGGAGAAATAGGTCCGCAATTCCGATTATGAACGCAAACACCAGTCCCAACATAATACGTATGATAATCTTCCACTTCAAAATTGTAGGTAGTCTGCGGCTCGTCATAATGCTTGCTCTTTACAGATTCTATTATAACACTCTTTCCGTCTGAAAGCAAGACCTTATCGCCTTTTTTCAGTAATCTCGCCGATTTCCACTCTTTCGTAAGCGGTAAGTAATATTTATGTCCAGGCGTACTTTCTATTTCTTTCCCATTAACTCTGACTATTGTCCATTCCTTACTCTCGTTTCTAAACAATCTCACCACAGATTTATACGCCTGCTTGCCCGTCTCTTCGTCGTACGCCAGCACCATGTCTCCGACTTCGATTTCTTCTATCGGTTTATGGCATTCTTCGCCGTTTTCGTCCAGACAGACTACCAATGTTCCCGCGATAAAGCATTTCGCTCCGTATTTTTGAGCGATCGGGCCCACGATATTCACGAATACCGAGATGCCGTTCGCCACCGCCATCGTCGTATCATAATCGCAGTTTCCCAATATCCCCGCATCTTTTATCCAATTCTCATACCCAACTCCTTCCTGTATTTCCGCCGTGCCGAACGCCATCGCCGCAATCCCCGCTACGGCTCCCGCGACCGCACAGAGCATAATGGCCGGATTACAGGTTCCCAAAAGCAGCTGCATACTCGTCACGAACGCTTGTAATCCCGTCATCGTCATGGCAATACCCCCTGCCAGCTGCGAACTCAACACATTTGAGATTATTCCCAACGTTCCGCTGAACAAAAGCCCCACGCCCATCGCTGCCGCAGGCGTAAACAGCATAATAGTCCCGGCGATCATCTGCAACCCGTCTATCAGCCATTTCCACCACGGCACGTCGGCGTCGATCGTATACGTTTTCCCCGCCGCCTCATTCGGATCTTTATATAACTCCATCGTCGGTTCTATCCCAAAGTTACTTGGCAATAAATTATGAATATTGTCGTACGTCGCGCTGTGTCGATCGAGCCCGTTTATCTGCTCCGCATTTCCGAACGTATTTTCTATCGGTTCCGCGTCTATATACCTTCCCTCGAAAGGATCGTAATACCTTCCTTCGATATAATAATGTCCGTATTCTATCCGATTGTTTTCGTCTGCGGGATTACAGTCGTCGTCGTAATAATATCCTTTCCAGCGGATAGGATTGACATGTCCGACATACGATTCCCTGTCGTCCGGTTTATAACCGCTGCTTGTGATCGACTCCAATCGCGGCGTCCCGTGGAGGTCGTACTCATATCTCGCCAATATCACGCCCATGGGATCTTTGATGAGCACCACGCTGCCTTCCATATTTTTTACGTATGTATAATACTCCCACTCCTTGTCTCCGTCTTTATACCCGAATCCGCAGACTCCCGTAAGATCGTAGAAATACCTCAATTTTTTCCCGTCGCTTCTGTCCTCTCCGAGCAGCTTTTTCCCATCGTAGTAAAATTTCGTCGTTACTTCGCTTATTAATTTCTTCACCCTCTTTTCAAATCGCCTGCCCTCGCGATCATATTTATAATTTGCCGACTGTTCGCCGTAATTTATGCTTTCCAGACACGAGCCTCTTGTCCAATGATAGCTGAAAAGTTCGCCGGCTTCTCCCTCTTGGGGCCATTGCGGTATGCTTTTACGAATCCTGTTGCCGTACCTGTCATAACTGTACCAAAAGGAAAGATCAGATTTCAGATTCCCTCCGATATAATGATAGGATCGATTAAGATTTCCTTTCTCGTCGTACCCGAACTTCTTTTCAACATTGTCGCTCAATTTAATCCTATCGATCTTTCCGTCGCTTGAATATACATACTCACGGGTGGAACTGTCGCCGTTGTGGATAACCGTTTCTTTTTTGATACGATTCAAACCGTCGTACGTATATTCTTTGATAATTTCCGCTTCCCGAATCCACTCCCGGTTTCCGCAATCGAAGACTTCTTCGATCCTCGAAAGTTGTCCTCGTTCGGTGTACTCGTAATTCATATTATAATAAGCAAAATCAACGCCGGGCAATATAAACGCCGAACCGGTATAAGAACAACTTTTTATCAGCGGCAGCGTCCGGTTTCCGCTTTCCAGATAGACATATTCGTATTGACTGTCCGAATCCATGTCTCCGTTTTTATTCCTTTTTTTCGTCAGCCGCCCAAGCCCGTCGTACTCGTATTTCCAAGACAAACAGGCTTCTTCCTTAAACTCCGTCTTTTCGGCGGAATCTTTGCCCACATAATTTTTCGTCCCCGTGATCCGCGCCGCCGCCGTCACCGCTTCGTCGTAAACGGTGCCCGTCAGATATTTTTCGGTGCCCCCGAACGTATACTCCATTTCACAGGCCGATAACCTCTTTGCTTCCAACCCGTTCCCGCTCCAACCTTTGAGACGATAGTCGTGGTCATATTCATATAAGTACGTGGTACCGGCAAACCCGTCGTGTATCCGGACGGACGTATCGCTGCAAGCGGATTCTCCGCCCGTATTTTTATATCTGTATTCCGCGACGTTCGTTCCGTCGCTCACGGAAAGGATTCTCCCGTAGACGTCGATTCTCGTCGTTTGAACGTCCGTTTCTTCGCCCCGGTATACGGTATCCGTTTTTGTCGTCGTTCCCCCGTTCACTTCCGTTTTGTGCTTTTGTACTTCTTCGTAATCCCCCTTTCCGTCTTTTGCGGAAAAAGTAATTTCGTCGCTTACAATGTCGTAATCCGCTCTATAATCGCACGTACCGTCGCAAACTCTTACCATTCGTCCGTTCTTATATTCCACGGTATTTTTTCCTTGTACCGCATCGCCCGCATAGGCTTTGACGCCGACTACTCTTTCGTTATAAGCATCGTACTCGTATCCATACCGAATACCAAGCGCATGGTAAGCGTTCACAGAGAAATCATAGCCGTTTATCGTCGTCGTATCCACTTGATTGTAGGGTTCGCGATAAGTAAAGTCGGCCGCGTCGCAGCCCCGGCGCGTCGAACGAATATATTCCGCGTCGGACGTAGTCGCCTGCGCTTCGGAAAGCAATATTTCCTTTTTTCCGTCCGCACCGATCAGCTTAACGGTCTTTTGCGTCCCGTCGTCAAAATACGTATATTCCTTGCGCATTCCGTAGGGATCGATCTCCAAAAGGGTGTTGCCTTTGCGATCGCTGAACGACGCAAACGCACTCTGATTGATGTCGATGTGCCAGTTTCCGCTTATTTCCTCTTGTTTCGTACAAACGGAAACGACCGAAAGGGCGCCTATTTTTTCACCGTCGTCCGTAATATACTGGCGCGTGTCGCTGCGGTTGTCCGGCGCGCTGGAAAGGACAAAACAATCCGCTGTTTCCGCTTGGTTTTCCCCCGAGAGATAGGGTGCGATATGCGAAAAGAGTTTTTTGATCTTGATGTAGATTTCCCCCCACTGGTCTATCTCGGTAGGAGATCTGAAATCGAAATTTTTAACGAGTTCCGCGGGATCCATTTCCGAAAAACAGTAGGGAGTATAAGCGAGCGCGAGCTTGCGGTCGGCGTTCTCTTCACGATATATAAGATCGAGGTTCTCCACATTGGCAATTCTTTTCGCTCCGTTGTTGCAGATCGCGTCAAAGCCGGATTTTCCGTTGCCCACAGGATATGTTTTCCGCATCAGTTGAAGCGTTTGCAAAAGATCGCTCCGCGTAAAAAAGATCCTCGAATCGATCCCCGACGCGATGTTTTCTATCGTTTCGACTCCGTTCTTCATCACGGTAAGTTCGTAGCCTTTTATCCTGTTCAACGCGACCGGATTTTTCAAATTGAAATAGAGTTCCGTCTTTGCGACAGGGATAAATCGGACGTCGGACACTTTCGCCGTGACGCTTTCGTGCTTTGAATTTTGCAAAGTCAGCGTCAAATAGGAAATACTGTTGCCCGCGTTTTGGATATCGACGGGAATTTCAACGAGCTGCCAGCCCTCGAACGACCTGGCGTTCAGTTCCGCCTCCGAGGACGACTGCGCGCCATCGCTCAGCCGATAATTTAAAACGGCTTGCAGCCTCTGCGCCGAAGAAGAATGATTCAGCCAGAATTGACATTTATAAAATCGATAATTGTCGTCTCCCGTTCTTGCGAGACTGATTCCCGGCCATTCGGCGCTGCCGGCAAAAGCGAAAGCGTCATGCCCGTTGATCCCGTTTGTCGCGCTTCCGTTAAGTTCCAGAGGAATCCCTATGTCTTTCGTATAGGTTTTCAATTTTTCTTTCCCTTGCGTACATTCGAACGTACCCGTGATCTGTCCGCTTCCGTCGAAATGAACGGACGTTCTCAATCCCTTTTCGTTGACGAGGCGGATCTCCCGATAGGTTTTGAAATCGCTTGTCCGTACGTATGCGAAGGCCAGAGAAAAGAAGGTTTTTTCCCGGTACTCACCGCCGGCGTTTACGATTCCGGAGGAAATTTTCGAAACGGTATAGTCGCCGTTAATGGCATTAAAATGATGAGCGATCTTTGTCGCCGTGCTCTTTTCGACGTCCTCGATATAGGCTAACTTTCCGTTTTCGTCGTAGGAATATTTGCTCACCGTTTTATTTTCTTTACGATCTGCGGAATATACGACGATACTGCCGATTTGTTCGTTTTCATCGTAGAGAAAGCGCATTTTTTGCTTTAAAATTCCTCGATCATACCCGGAAACGACGGACAAGAGATCTTTTTCGTTATACTCGAAATGAAGATACGTGTCCGGAACAGCAGAGACGAGCGTGCGCTCGTCGTAGATCTTTTTCAGAAATCCGTTCTCATATTTATAAATTTTTTTCTTCTTTCCTCCGTAACAGGAAACTTTTTCACTCAGCCGCCCATCTACAAAGATCAGCCGGTTTCCCGCCGCGTCCGCGATCGTACCGGCGGCGGCGTTCAGCTCCAATCCCAGCCCGTCTATATCGTAATATCGCGTCGAATCGTTCTCATACGGATAGAAGGTATGCACATAACCCGCCCCGTCTATATATTTATAAGCCGAAGCTCCCTTGTCGTCTTTTCCTTCCTCTATCAGAAATTGCTGCGCGTCCAATTTCCAGCCCGACGGCAAACCGTTGCATACATTCGCGAGTTTATATCGCATCTGAGAATCGTATACCAGTGAAACGCCGACCTCATAATTATTCGCGCCGATATGAAGCAGCGGCTGAATAAACTGTAATCGCTGCATAGCCAAATTAAATTTCGGATTTTCCCCGTATTCGCATCTGCCGAGATATTTTGTCCCGTAGTAGCCTTCTTCCTTTTTCAGAACGGTAACGTACTGCACGTCTGTTTCGGTAACTCCGCCGTGCGTATAGGACACGGTCACGCGCTTATCCGCCGTCCCCAAAGCCCCGCTCGGCGAGATCTCGTACGTCTCGACCACCTCGCTGGGCGCATTGCCGTAATTTGCCGTAACCTCCATACCGACCGGAGAAAAACTTTCTCCTTCCACAAAATACAGCTCACGGGGAGGTTTGGTGATCGAAATACTTTTTAAGTCTTTGCATTCAACGTCGATCGGCAGCGCCGTCGTCTTTCCTCCCCAACTTACCGTTATCAACGTATCCGTAACGTTTAAGGGGCCGATAGGGCTGTATGTATATTCCGTGACGGGTTCGCTCGTTCCGTCGTTATAGTGCGCCGTTACCAACATTCCCTGCGGATCGAATTTTTCTCCTTCGATATAAACCGTCTTAGCGGGTTTTGTCGTTATCGAAAGAGACTGTAATATTTTCGGCGGTATAACATATCGGATTTCATACGAAGCGTCGTTCTCGTTGAGCAAGTCGCAGGAAGTGCAATTTTGCGCCGGAACGATGACAAAACTCGTCGTCCCGCAAACGTCGTATATCTCTTTTAACGGAACGACCAGACAGCCGTCGACGGGAGAACATTCTCTCAACTCTGTTCCGTCCGACGTAAATATATAGTAATTATCCGTATAGGAACTCGTTTCGGAAACATATAAACGACAGCTTATTACCTTCTCGACGGGTATATTTTTATCCGCCAATAAGGAAACGTATTCCAATTCGCAGCAGACGGAAAAAAACGTTCCCCATAAATATCCTAACGGGCCTTCGCTGCTATACATCTCGTTCCCGTATTCGTCGACAAAGGTCATAGAAACATATCCGCTCGCCGATCCCGTTATCGTCTTATTCTCTTTATCTTCTACCGCCGCGCTTGCCGTTTTTACCGCCGGCATGCTTTTATCGTTTGCGTTCTTTTTTTGAGTGCGTTTGCTCTTGATTTTCTCAAAGAGTTCTTTTATTTCATCTTTTGTCATGATTTTTTATCTCCTGTTTTATGGAATATATATAAAAACAGGACAAGCATAACGTACGGAGAATACTCCGTTACGTTATCGCTTGCCCTGTTGGTGTCCTCGCTTTCGGGACGTTTTTTCAGTCGGCTTCGCTATGTTTTTTTGTAATATTATTATATCACAGAATTCCCGTCTTGTCAATAGCTCTGTGCCAACTATTTTCCATAAAACTGTTTTTATAATATACTTATAACAAGCCTTAAAAAACGCGATTTCGACGCCGGCGATCGGGACGGAATGGACGTTCCGTTCTCTAAAAAAGGTACGGCCTTGTGAAAAAGAGCGCATAAAAGCATTTCCCGCTCTTTCCGATTATCGGAACTAGCCGATATAATTTGCCAGATCGCTCTCCGTATAGACGGCGGAGCGCAATAAAATTTTAGTATTGAAGGAAAGAATCCCCACGTCGCACGCGCCTGCAATTCCGTATTCCGCAAGGTCGCCGATTATGAACACGACTCTGCCGTTAACGGACAGGGAGAGTTCGCCGCGATATTTGAGGACGGAAAGCCCGCAGAAGTCGCCGTTCGAATAGGAAATTTCGCAGCCGCTTTCCACGCTTTGATCCCAATTCCACGTATTGTTGTTTTTATACGCCACGTATCCCACCGTATCCTCGGTAAACTGATTGCTGCCGTCGATGTAGAAGAACAGCGTCGAATCGGCTGAGGAAACGACGATCCCGAATTTGGGATACGGCTCCGCGTTGTACACCGTTTCCACGGAAATTTGCGTTTCCGCATAAAATTCTTCGCTTCCGCAGTCCTTGAAATAGGCGTATTGATCGTATGCGCCGTCGAGCAGGGTAACGCCGCCGGTGCCCGAGCTCAAAGCCGCCGACGCGAAATACATCGAACCGTCGCCGAACGCGGCGGAAAAGCCTCCCGCCAAGCCCAGCTCACTCCGCAAAAGGGAAGAAAGAGCGTTATAGCCCATCTGATTGAGATGCACGCCGTCCACCGACGCGAAACCTTTTTTAAGTTTCCCGTTTTCCGACAACCTGCCCGCAGCGTCTATTATCGTCCAGCCTTTCGTGACCGCCGTTTGCTTGATAAGCGAGTTGATCCGCGCCGCTTTTTCCGCATTGGAGCCGTCCAACGCGCCCGTCAGCGTCACGACATACAGCTTTGCATTCGGCATCGCGGCGGAAAGTTTGGCAGCCGCGCCGCCGATCCCTTTGGCAACCTGTTCCGCGGTGGAAACGTTCAACTCGTCCGTGCCCGCGTAAAAAACTATCTTTTTCGGATTGTGTCCCGCCAAGTCCTGCGCCCGCGCCTGCCAGTCCGAGAGCTTCGTCCCCGACGACGCCAGATTCAGAACGCTTTTTTCGGCCACGTCCGAACCGTACGTGTGCCAGTAAGCAGTATCCAACTGCGAATCTCCTATAAAGAGAATATCCGCTTCCTTTTTAAGATCGGTTACATATCCCTTGTTTTCGTCCACTCTTATAAACGAGGAGGCGTTGCTCCAATTACAGCCGCTCTCCTTAAAAGGCGTCCATACGGTGTCGGCATAGTCGTGCGTGTTGCGCATCGCAGGACAGACGAACAAATTGTTCTTTCCCTCGGCCGCCGTCACGCCGAACAGATCGTACCCTAAAAACACGCTGTTTTTATATCCGTAATCGGTATATTCGTAAGAATATTTGAAATTTTCGCCGTTCACGCAGAGAAGATCGAGCGCGTACTCCGCACCCAGCCGATCGGCCGACACCGCTCTCTGCATGGCCGTATCGCCGTCCGCCGTGATTAAAAAGTGTAGCGTGTTTCCCGCGTTCCAGCCTGTGGCGGCGCCGTATTTTGTGCCGATCAGATACTCCACGTTATCGTCGAACCCGCTCGAATAGACGATGTCCGCTTTGACATCGTCGTCTTTTACATACGCGTCCAGCGTGACTCCCTCCTCCGAGTAGGAAGCGTCAAAGTACGCGGTGGCCGTATTGAAACGGTTGGACGAAGCAAGCGAAATCGCCTTTTCGGGTATTTCCGACTCGGGCGGGGGCGTTTCGGAGGAGGAATGGGAAGAGTCCCCCAGATCGGACGAATCTTTACTTACGTCGACGACGCAGGACGCAAGCGCGAACGACGTGAAAATAACGGAAAGAACAGCCGCCGTTATCGCAATACATCTTTTCATAATGACCTCCTAAAAACAGCCGAGGATCTTGTACGACCCGCTCGGTATCGTGAGCCGCAGACCTTTCCCCGCACCTTTGACGACCTTTCCCGTTAGCATATCCACAAACGCGTCGCCGAAGTCCGTGCCAGAAAGATCCACTTCGATCTGCGCTTCGGACGCCGAATAATTGAACACGACCACCGCCCGCGTGTTTCCGCGCTTATCCGCCTTACAATAAGCATAATATACGGAGTCGTCGTCCGTGGGCACGCGATAACGCATGCCGCCCGCGTTAAAAGCGGCGTAACTATTTTGCAGGGTAAAGAGTTCGAAAACCGAGTTTTTAAGCTCTTTCGACCAATTTTTTTCGATGATGTTCTGGCCGATAAACGCGCTCGTCCCCGCGTGCAGAAAGGCCATGTGTCCGCTGGTCGTGAGAAGCGCCGCTTCCGCTTTCCTCTTGTAGTCCTCCACGTTTTCGTATTTTTGCTCAAACGAAAGCGTCGCAATCGCAGAACCGCCCAAAGAAACGACATTATCTCTCCCCGATTTGATAAAATCGTCCACCGTTGCGGCGTTGCCGTCGGTCACGGCATCGATGCCCAAACTCCACGCGCCGCCGCCCCAATTTCCCATATTATAATTTTGAACGGCCGTATAGTGATAGGAATAAATGTAATTCGCGTCTCCCGTGCCTTCGGGCAGGATCATGATATTGCGCGCGTTGAGCGGCTTTGTGATGCACTCGTATGTGACCGAGGAAGCATTTTCCGAGCCGAAATAATAGGCGGGCGGGGCGTCCAGCGCAACTCCGTCAAACCCGAAATCCGCCCAGTACGTCACGTATTTTTTGGACTCGCGCTGCCAGGCGGCGCTATTGAAATTGTAGTTGGGAATTTGTCCGTTCTCCCCCCAATACCCGTAGTAATAGGCGTTGGCGGTATCGCTCCAAAACCATTTCGTCGGATCGGGACAGTTTTCGCTGAATAGAAACCAGTCTCGCTCTTCCGACTTGACGTGATTGGCGTAATCGAGGCAAGCCTTGCGGAAAAACTCGGAATTACTGCGCGCGTAGCCCACGTTGCCGAACATAAACGCGTACATGCCCAAGGAGTGCGCCTTTTCCAAAAAAGCGTTCCAGTCGTCCAGCGTGCCGTTCACAGGGTCGGCGTTATAATTGTCGGTGGCGCCCAGCCCCGACCAGATATCCCCCGCGCCCTCGTACGGCTGATGGACTTCGATCACCTTAAAGCCGCTCGCACGGTAATATTCGAGTTTTTCCGTCATTTCGGCGATGGACACTTTCTGTTCCTTGGGATAGTAACGTACCACGCCCGATTCGCGCTGCCACCAGCTTTCGGGAACGGCCTCGCCGAACCCGAATACCTGAAACTGATTGCTGTTGGCCCAGCCGCTGTCGATGACCGTCAGCTTTACGTATCGGAACATTTTGTCCCGTCCCGTCAGCGCTTCGAAGGTCTGTCCCTGCGCGTAAGAGCCTTCCCCGTTATACAGCGCCGTCCACTCGTTTCCGTCCGCGGAGGCTTCGATTTTAAATTGATAGCTGCCGGGATCCTGAAATTTCTGGACGACCTTTTCCACGCGGCAGAGATTGCCGAGGTCGATTTGCAGCCAATGCGCGCCGTCGTACGACTCCGCGCACCAAAACTGGTTTCTCCCGTCCTCGTGCTCGGGATTGGTCGTGCATTTGAGCGCGTTGAACCCTTCGTTGGAATAATCGGACACGGCGCCCTTTAACCCCTGCGCCAGGTCTTTGACAAGCGGCGTCCCGAACACCTTCACCGCGTCGCTTTTCTTTGCCTTCACGAAATTGCATACGGCGCCGACGGACGCGGGATCGGCGGCCGTCCACTCGTTTCCGTCGTCGGACACAAACACTTCTTCCCCCCGCACCGTATCGACGTAACAGCCGTAAGGGAAAGAATACACAAAACTTCCGTCCTTGTCTTCGCGTTTCGCGGCCTGCCCGCAGGCGGGAGAAGCGAGGTCTTTAAAGCCGTTGACCTTCATCTCCGTGAGATTGGCCCAGCCGGGCGCGGAATAGATTTTAAATTCCACCGACGAGTAAAGGCCGTCCGTTTCGAAGCAAAAGTACGCGCCCTTGCGCGCGGCGCGCTCGGCGAGTGTCTCCTTTCCGCCCGCGCCCTCGGCAATCACCTCAAACTCGTAAGTACCATAGTCCTGCAAATATACTTCCACGCTCTTCACGCTGCATTCGTACTCCCAGCGCACGCCGCAATACTGGGGAAAATTTCCGTCATTGGCGCAGTAATAGCTGCCCGTATCCCCATCGAACGCCTTTTCGTGTTCGAAACCCGCCGCCCAGCCGCCGCTGTATCCCTTCATGCCGAGGGCGACGTTCGTGCCCTGCGACAGCGGCGCGCTGTCCACGGAAAATTCGCAGCTCGTAAACGCGGAATCGTTCTCCGAGCCGTAAAATTCGATTTTTACGAAACGGTAAAACCCGCTGGCCGAGTCGGCGAACATTTTCCCGGGCGCGCCCGATTTATAATCGGCGATCGTCACCCATTCGTCCTTCGTCATCGCGCCGTAAACGGCGAAATACCAGACGTCGGAGGCCAAAAATATCTGTTTGTAACCCGTTACGCCGCGCAGCTCGCCCAGATCGCAGACGAGGGCGGGAAGGACGTCGTCTTTGTCCGCCTCCCAGTAAGTTTCCGTATCGCCGTCGGCCGCGCTTTCCGCGCCGTGGCCGTCCGTTTCGGAGGTGGCCGACGCAAAGTAGGACGGCTTCGTTTTTTCAAGGGCCGACAAACGCATGGGCGAACCCTGCCACGCCAGAACGGCCGTCAATAAAAAAGTCACAACGATCTTCATACCAAACGATTTCATGCTTGCGCCTCCTGCCAGACCAGTACGGGATAACCGTTGCCGCCGTTTTTCCAAACGCCGAGAGAGCCGTTGAGTTTTTCGGCCAACGCCGCAAATTCGCCCGTTTCCAGCGCGTGTGTATTTGTGGCGCCGGGGCTATAACCGAGCGTGCCTATATTCTCCGCTTTCGTGGCGTAGCAATTTTCCACGCTTCCGTAGTTTGCGCCGCATATCGTGCCCACCGCGGCCGTTTCGCCCTTTTCGCCCTTTACTTCTCCCGTGGCGTATCCGTCGCCAAGGCGTCCTGAGTTGTAAGCGACGAGGCCGCCCGCGTATACGTTGCCTTTCACGCCGTCCGCCGCCGCAAAGACCGTTCCCACACTGTAAGAATCTTTCACCAACCCGTTGTTTTTCGCGGCGATCCCGCCCGCGGCGCCTCCGACGGCGCCCAGTGAAGACACGTCGGCCTCGCTGTGACAGCGGAGGATTTTTCCGCCTTCGTTGACGGCGCAGACGCCGCCCGCGTACGCCGAAGGATTGGAGGAAGAGACGTCCACCTTTCCCCGCGCGGAGCATTGGGAGATTTTTCCGCCTTCCAAATAGCCGCAGATCCCCGCCGCAAGCCCGCCCTTGGCGTTCACTTCGAAGATTACTTTCGAGGAGCAGTTTTCTATCACGGCGGCCGCTCCGTACCCGGCGATCCCGCCCGCGTAGACCTGCGAGGAAACATACGCTTCCGAAGAATAAAAAATTTCCGTTTTCAGATTTTTGACGCTCCCGTTAAGATAGCCGAAAACGCCCGCGTAACCGTTTTCCGCGTTGGGGCGGATTCCGTACAGTTTATGACCTTTTCCGTCCAGACTGCCGCAGAAAGGCGCTTCGTACGTGCCTATCGGGTCCCAGCCGCCCAGCTCTATATCCGCGGTAAGCTCGTATGCCTTATCCAAGTCCATAGAAACCAGTTCCTGCAGCGTGCCGATTTTAATCGGGTTGCCCGACGTGCCGTAAGAGGCCGCGCGGGCAAAACTTTTCGGCTGCGCGTATGGCTGGTAGGGAAGAAATCCGTCCTCCACAATCCAGCCGTTCAGGTTCCATTCTTTATACCACGCCTCGTCGTTGAGCTTGGCCGCGGAAAGCGTTTCGCACGGCACGCGCAGGTGACGTTCCGTTTCCGATCTTTCCCCCGTATGTTGGAGGGAGATATTCTGACCGTCCCAGCCGTAGCAGGCTTCCAACTCGTAATCGAGGAAATTTCTGCCCGTCACGCCGCCGAGGAAAGTGTTTCCGCCCGCCGTTTCGCAGGAAACGTCGGCCGCCGAGAAACAGCGAATCAGCTTTCCGCCGTTATTGTCCCCCGTCACGCCGCCCGCGAAAGCCTGATACTGTCGGCAGGAGGATTTTACGAGGACGGACACGTCGAAACTGTCGCGTACCGCGCCGCCGTTGTAACCGACGATCCCGCCCGCGTACGCCGCCGCGGTGTCGAGCCGCGAGGAAGCGGACACGCTGCCGTAATGAGAGCAGGCCTCCACAAGCCCGTCTATCCGCGCCTCGCCGCCGTTGTAACCGACAATCCCGCCCGCGTAGACTTCGGCCGCGTTTTCCGCGCGTATCTCCGCGTAAGCCGTGCATTTTTTGATTTCGCCGCCCGCGTTTCTGCCCGCGATCCCGCCCGCGTAAACGGAAAGGCGCGCGGAGGACGAAACCGCGGATATCTCCGCGTTTACCAAACAATTTTCCACGACTCCGCCCTTCAGGAAGCCCACGAGACCGCCGATATAGACGGTATTCTCCTCGCTTTGCACGCTGCCGACGAAATCCGCGCGGAGATTTTTGATTTTGCCCGTAACGAACCCGAAGACCGACGATTTTCCCACCAGGTTTTTCAAAGCGAACCCGCCGCCGTCCAGCGTACCCGCAAAGGGCGTTTCAACACTGCCCAGAGGCGAGATATCCAGCCCTTTGAAGTCTATGTCGCATGTCAAACGGTAATTTCCGTTCCGCATCGCAAAAAACTCCTCGGGCGTGGACACCGCTTTGGCCTGCGCGTCCCAACGGGCATACAGTGTAATATTCGCCGTCACCGCGCCTTTAAAATCGTACTTCTCCCCAAGGCATTCCGCGTTTTCGTACCACCCGCCGAAATCGAAGCCCTCGGCCGAGGGAGGGGCGGGCTCTTCCGCGCGCCCGCCTTCCTCCACCGTCTGCGCCGCTATGCCGACCGTCCGACCGTTGCCGTCAAACGTCACGGTATAGCTCTGCGGTTTCGCGCAGCCGACGAAAAGCGCAAAAACGCAAATCAGTAACATCGTTAAAAATTTTTTCATTCGCCTTTTCCTCACCGAATTTCAATGTCGCGCACAGGCGCGCCGACTCCGTAAAAACGGACGTTTTTACAATTAGTCCAGCTATCTACGTATTCCGCCGTTATCTTTACATAGCGGGCGCGCACGTTTTCGATCGTTCCTTCAAAAATTTTGCCCGCGCTGCCCGTATCGCTGTTGTCGAACACGGTAGTCCATTCCGTCCCTTCCTCGGACAGTTCTATCTTTAATTTATATTTCGGCTCGACGATCTCGTCTTGAAACTCATATCGGAAACCGTCTACGATACATACCTTTCCAAAATCCAGTTCCAGCGTATGCTGACCTCCCCCTGAGGCCGCGCACCAGAAATGCCCTCCGTTGTCGCTCTGTACCCAGACGTTTTCGGGATTCATGGTCGCGATTCCGGGACGGTAGCCGTCATTGGAAAAATCGGACGCCGTGGGGACGACATAACGAGCCAAATCCGTCTTGAAGGAAGTAGCGAAAATTTTTATCTTCGAGTCGGACTTCACGCGCACATAGGAGGCCTGCACGCCCTCGGAAATGTCCGCTTCCGCTGCGAACGCCGTCCAGCTCCTGCCGTCCGCAGAGTATTCGGCGACGTCGCCGTTTGTCACCGCGCCGTAGAGATAGCTCTCGCCCAGCGGATACACGTCGTAATCGCCCTCTTTGACGGGAGGCAGGCCGTCCGCCACGTTTTTAAAGCCGTAAACGTTCATCTCGGCGATATTCGCGCGGGTAGGACCGGAAAACTGTCTGATCAGCACGGCGTTCACTTCCCGCTTCACTTCCAGGCAAACCTGCTGTCCGTCGTGGTCGGCTCCCTCTTCGAGCTTGATCCAAGAGCCGTCTTCGAGGCGGGCCTCTACCTCGTAATTATGTGTTCCCGCTTCCGTAAAACAGAATTCCACATAATTCACATAGGCTACATACGTCCATTCTACCGCGAGGTATCTGGGATACGCCTCGTCGTTGGAGCACCAGTAAGTGCCGTATTTGCCGTCAAACGCCATTTCCGTTTCGCAGCCGGGCGCCCAATTATCCGCACTGCCTTTCATGCCCAGGGAAATGTTCGTCCCCGCGGCCAGGTCGAAAATGCCGACTTCGAATTCCTTGCTGGAAGGAATTCCGCCCGATTTCACGTTGAGGCGCACGTAACGAAAATACCCGTTCGCGGCAATTTCGTACGACGCCCGGGCCTCTTGCCCCGCAGTCTTGCCGATTTCCGCCCACAGATTGCCGTCGATCGAGCCTTCCACGACGAAGTTCCAGACTTTGGCTTCCGCAAAGGTCTGTTTCACCGAACGAACCTCGGAAATTTTTCCAAGATCGAGCGTAAGGCACGCGTTTCCCTCCTGCGCAGCCTGCCAGTAAGTGTCCGCGTTTTTGTCTATCGCCAGTTCCGCGGCGTGCCCCTCCGCGGAGGAGGTAGCAGTCGCCTTTTCCAACGTATCGGGAACGTCGGGGGCTTCTTCCTTCCAATGCGCCGTCAACGTAAAAGAAGCGCTTACGGTGTCGGAAAACCGATAAAGTTCCTCGCCCTTATACCACGCTTCGAATATGTAGTTCTCTTTGACGGGATCGTTTTGGGGGCGCAACACCCTTCCGCCCTCTTTTACCGACTGCGGCTCTATCGCAGGCTCCGCCGCGCCGCCCGCCAGATCGAAAGACACGACGAAAGTTTGGGGAACGTGCGTCTGCGTCCAGCCCGCATACAGGGTTAAAGCGCCCGTGATCGGGGAGGAGAGGTCGAAATTTTTCGTACACGCTTGATCGGTATACCAGCCGTTGAAGGCATACCCGCTCTTTTTAGGCTCGTCAAAGGCGGCGGCCTCGCCCGCGTTTACCGTGACCTCGTAAGGAATTCCGTCGACGATAAACGTGACGACATACCTTTGCGGCTTCGTTTCCCGCCATGTCCCGTACAGCGCAATATCTTTCGTGACGGGAGTTTTTTCGTCGTAAAGAATCGTCAGCGAGTCGTCCGTATACCAACCGTCAAACGTTTTACCCTCCGCGTTATCGGGTTTTGCGCACGAGGCGGCCTTGCCCGAGTCCACCAATTCCGTCGAAAGAACGCCGTCCACGTTGTAGGTGACGGTAAACTTTGCGGACGCGCAGCCGAAGAAACACGTCACCAGCATGACCATCATAACGGCAAATGCAGCTATTTTTTTCATTTAATTGCCTCTTTTTTATATTTCCGAAAATAATGCAAAAAATATAATAGACGAAAAATATTTTCCACACCAATTCTCCTTCGACATTATTATAATCCTTCCAAAGGAATTTGTCTTGCCGAATTTTTCATAAAATGTGCCGTTTTTTTCACGATCTTTTCCGTTCGGGGAAGCAATCGCTGGACAAGCGGGCGACGCCGAGGTATAATGATAATGAGGTTACCGTTCATGATAAAACAAGATTATTATGCGAAATACACGTTTTTCGATCCTTCCCTGCCGTATAATGTGCACTGGTGGTACAACCGAACCACCGATTATCACCGTCACATAGACTTTTACGAGCTGTTTCTCACGCTCGAAGGGGGACTTATCCAATATTATAACGACGAATGCATGACGTTGGAACCGCATACCCTATACATCATTCCCAAAATGCAGTATCACAGAATCGACTATATCCGGCAGGAAGGAAATGCCAATATTTTCAACATGAGCGTTTCGGAAAGTTTTTTCGAGCACAATATCGCGACATATTCCTCCTCGCTCATGGAGGCAATCAAGGGACAAGCCTGTCTGTATATACGCTTGGAACAGGTGTCCTACGAATTTTTGCTTATGCTTTCCCGCAAAGCCACTTACGATAAAGACGCAACGCAAAGGCTGCAAGCGACGCGGCTATTTTTAACAACCGCCGCCACTCTTTATCAAGCCTGTGAAATAAGCGACGAAACCCTTTCGCCTTCCCGACGCTATGCACTGGATATTAAAACGAAAATCGATAATTTGGAATATATCGAAAACGACGTGACGGGCATCTACGACCACTACCCTTTGGCACCCTCTCTGTTGATTAAAAACTTTAAAGAGCTGACCGGCAAAACGATCATCAAGTATCAAGTGGAACGGCGAATGAAATACGCCTGCGCGTTGCTGACCAACACCGACTATACGATCCTTCGCATCTCTTCTACGGTCGGCTATGATTCACTGAGCCATTTTACGGAAAATTTCAAAAAATTTTTTGGGACGACTCCCGCCGTATACCGAAAAGAAAGTTCCTCCCGTCTGCGAAATTCTTTTTAAGCCGTCAACATTCGGTGGTTCCCTAAAAAGCGACGAAATTCTTCACGCAGAAAACACACTTTCAATCGGGTTGGTTTTTTGGGGCTGAGAAATACCTGCTTTTTCCCTATCCAGCCGTCCGCAGACATTTCCTCCTCGGCTGCGGACGAATAAATCTTAGCCTTCCCGTTTTAGATAAAATTTCCCCAATCAATATTTCAGGTATTTTTTATACACTTTATTATGATCACAGAGAGTCTTTACTTGTATTTTTATTAATTTGATCCATCTTACTATTCTACTTCCACTTTCGTTCCCCAAACCGTTAAATACCAATTCTTTGTTTCTCCCATCTCGTTTTTTCCAATAAAGAATATATTTTGTAACAATAATTAATAAAATACAATTCCGAATGGATCGTTAAAGTGAAAAAGCATAAATAGCGAAACGATATATAAATTAAAAGGAACAGGTATTTATCATATCTGTTCCTTACTTATTTTCCCTTGAATTTAGCTGCTTTATTATATTTTTCTGTTTTCCACTGCTTTCAATTCCCGGCTTGCGTCGTCGGCGTATTTATACGTATAGCTATGACTTACTCCGTTCGATATCATTTTCTTGGAAATACTTCCGTAATCGTCGTATGTATACTTCTTAAAAAAAGGCCGGCTATTTATTCAATAGCCGGCCTTTTTTATAATTTACATTCATTATTTAGATTCTTTAAGTATCATCACTTCGTCATATTTCGGTGAATATAGAATATCAATTTCTCTGTCGGCATACTTATAAAAAACGGTATCATATCCATTACGTTTTCCGTCACCGCTATACTTGTGTATTCGCTTCTTATTGTAACGAAATTCAATATGTATTTTAACATAACGAAAATTAATATAAGGGAAAGACCATATTCTATCAAATCTTTGCGAAACCGCTTTTAACTCCACAGCATCTTCCAGCCATATATCGATTTTCTTTTTCAAAATATGATTTTTTATTAGATAGGTCAATCCAATAGATAGAAAAAGAATTCCTACTCCCATACAAGCTATAAACTCGATCATTTCTTCCCTTAAATTCCAAAACGTCCAACAAGGAAGTGAAAAGATAATTGCCCCTAATCCGAATAGGCTTAAAAAAATCCATAATAGAAGAAGCTTCCCGGACCATATTCTTCCATATTTTAATGAAGCAATGATATTGTTATTTTTCATCCTCTTACCATCCACCTGAAAAATTCTATAATAAAGTCAAATATCGTGCCGTTCACTCCCTCCGTCATGTTTTCATTTGATGAGGGATAAATACCAAACAAATTATTTGCCGCTTGATTTGCATAAGCTCCGCCAACAATGCCTCCAATAATTCTGCCGGCAATATTACCGAATGCGATTAATAATTCAGGGCCGCCCAAATAAGCAAATGCTTTTCCTACGTTTAGGCCGCCAATAACCATCTGGCTGATATAATTACCTGCCATTCTGCCAACTATTTGTGCGAGCCCACCGAGTGCAAAAGAAACCGCCCCCGAAATAGCACCAATAGCAGCACCTTTGAATCCATTTTTAATTGCAGTCCAAGCATTGAAATTCTTCAATCCTTTCGTCGATATCTGATTAGATATATTTCCTGTAACACCGGTAAAGAATCCTATGCCTGCGCCTAAGAGAACGGAACCAACTAATCCACCAGTCAGAATATTTAATACTATACCGCCAGCAAGTGCACCAAATGCTAATAGTCCCACACCGATGAGAGCACCGTAATCCTGAAAGAAATTACCCACAGCAGTTACGGCCGTTGTTAAACCATTCCAAATAGCGTTTCCAACCCCTACGAACCAATTTCCTACGTTACCCCAAAAATCCGTCCACCAATTTGTACCTTGGCTATCCGTTCTCATCACTGGATTATTCAAACAATAAGCGTACAAATTCAAGCCGTTTATCGTTTCCGGAGCAAGATACTCCGTATCGTCTATCGTCAGGAATCTGCCGATTTCCGGATCATAGTATCTCGTCTGCAAGAAATAAAGTCCCGTCTCCGTGTCGTAATAATACCCTCTGTATCGGAACGGATTCAACTCCCCGAGTCCGTTTTCCGATTCGTCCGATTCTACTTTATTCTTACCCCACGCATCGTAGCTATATTTTACAATAATTTTACCATTCTTGTCAAGGATTCCTAT
>DBFWLO010000017.1:0-58663 GCA_048465415.1 Candidatus Scatosoma sp. | reverse complement strand
CGCCCACGTTCTCTTCCGCCGCCGCGCAGAACATCACGGGGCCGCCGAAGTGTTGCGCCAGCATGGTCTCCGATATCTCGGGGCCGAAGTTACCCAGGTACACGCACAGGGCGTTGCAGCCGGCGCGTTTAATGTCCTCTAATGCCGCAAGCATGTGAATCTCGCTCTCCACGATACACACGGGGCATTCGTAAATGTCCCCCGCCCCGTACTTTTTCTCGTATGCCGCCGCCAACGCTTTCCGACGGTTCACCGACAGGCTCTCGGGAAAGCAGTCCCTACTTACCGCCACGATTCCGAGTTTGATTTTGGGAATGTTTTCACTCATTTGTTTTATCTCCCTTAACACTATTATAAATTATTTTGAAAAGACCTTTCAAAATCTTGTCTATATGATAACATCAACAAGAAATAATGTCAAATGTTTTTTCATTTTTCTTTGACTCGGCACATTTGAAAATCATTATTGTAAAAAAGCTCCGACAGAAATCGGAGCTTTCTTATTTCAGCCGCAGACATGTTTATTCTTCCGTCGTTTCCGTACCTGTACGGGTGACTTGTATCCGCCTGCGCGTTCCCTTTTCCAGAACGCGGAAATTCATTCTTTCTATATTCGCCGGAAATCGCGGCGTAAACGTTGTGCCGTTTGTTCCCGTTCGCATGCCCGCAAAGCCTTCGATTGCGGTCATCCAGGCGCCGCCGTTGGCGGCGGGATGCGTCCCGCCGATATAAACCTCCCCCGCCCATTGCTTAGACTCTCCGCACAAATCGATTTCCGCGGTTTTTAAGAACCATTGCCACGCCGCGTCAACGTCGCCCGTGGCCGCGGCCGCGAGCGCATACATACAGGCGCTCAAAGAGGAGCCGTGCTCGGTATAAGGCAGGTAAAACTCATAGTTCGCTTTCACAATCTCCGCGGAGAATTTATCGGGAAAGAGATGGAACAACGCGACTACGTCCGCCTGTTTGATAACTCGAGTCGCCGTGGCTACGCCGCCCGAGCCGCCCCAGTATTCGTTCGGCTTGACGAGACGGGAGCGCACTTCTTCTACGCCTACGTCTTCCAATCGAAAATAACCGTCAAATTGCTCGATGACGCCCTTTTCGTCCGGCTGGGGAAGATAGAGCTTTTCTTTCCATTCTTTCAGCTTTGCGATTATATCCCGCCCTACCCGCGCAGCGGTCTCTTCCGCAAACGCCCGGTCGTCTTTTTCCACCGCGCGGTAAAGTTCCAGGGCAATCTCCGCCGTCGCCGAGGCGAGATAATTGGTGAAAGCGTTATTGTTCACCCGTTCGTGGTATTCGTCCGGTCCGATCACGTCCAAAAGCTCGAAACGGTCTTTCCTGTGGTTGTAAAAACTATAAGAATAGAAAAACCACGCACATTCCAAAACCATTTCCAAACCGCCCGAAAAAAGAATCGTTTCATCTCCCGTACGGCGGTAATATTCCCCCAACGCGTACGCCGCGTCGCCGCTGATATGGATCTGTTTATCTTTGAAATAAGTACGGACGGGGCGGTGCGTAAAGACGTCCACGACGTTGAAATCCGAACAGGCGTCTTCGCCGTCCTGACTCTCCCAGGCGTAGAACGCGCCTTCATAACCGTAAAAAGCGGCCTTGCGCTTCGCGGCCGCAAGCCCCGCGATCCTGTATTCGATCAGCCGTTTCGCCGCCTCGGGATCGTTGGCAAGGAAAAAAGGCAGCAGAAAGATTTCCGTGTCCCAGAACACCGCGCCTTTGTACGTCTGTCCGGACAATCCGCGCGCCGCGATGGAGCCGCTTTTTACGGGGCGAAGAATCAGAAGATGATAGATACTGTACCGGAGCGCTTTCTGCGCGTGCCCGTCGCCGACAAGCTCGATATCGTTTATGCGCCAGATCTCCCGCCACTCCGCTTCGTGCGAGCATTTTAAAGCCTCGTAGCCGCAGGACGCGGCTTCGAGACAATCCGCTTCCGCTTCGGCGGCCTCTAAGCCGAAACACACCGACGCAAAGCGGTTTACGCTCCTTGCCTCGCCTTTTTTAAGGCGCAGACGAAAACGCGCGAGTATTTTTCCCGAGCGTTTCTCAAAGCCTTCGGGAGCCTCCGAAAAAGCGGTGCAGACCTTTAAGGGAATCCCTTGTTCCTGCGTCGTACAGGAAACGCAGATCCGGTTGGCACCCGTTTTTTCCCGAAAATCTTGGAGGTGCGGACCGTTGATGTCCCAGACTTCTTCGTCCGTCCCTAAATAGAGCACAAATTCCGTGTCTCTGTCGGCGCAAAGAGTGATCTTAGAAAGCAGGCGGCGATAATCCTTTTTATGGGCAAACCGCTCCGTCTTCACGCGTACCGTCCCGCCGCCCGCCGCATAAACGCTTTCCGAAGAAAAGACGGCGGAAGCGATGTTCAAAGACATGGTATGCCCCTTTCTCGTTTCCGAAAAAACGGACAGGCGCTCAGTATCCGCGTAAAGCTCCGTATAGAGCGGGTTGGGGGCGTTGACGGTTTCCCGCCATTTGCCTTTCACGCCGTCGTAAAACCCCGCGAGATTGAGCGCCGTCTGTCTGTCCGCGCCGAATTCCTCCAAAGTGCCGCGATAGCCCATATAACCGTTGCCGATGAGGAATTTATTCCCGTTTGCGGCAATGCGGTTTTCCGACAACGAATCTTCCCTGACGGTCCACTGCGCCGTCTCAAACATATCCTCTTTCATACGGCTCCTAACACGAGTTTTTCTTTCAACACCGCCTTTTCTTCGCCGATCAAGAGCTCGACGTCCGAAACGTGCGTACTGGTAAGTTCCGTTTTTCCGTGCTCCACGCGTACCGAAATGACGTTCCCGCGATAGAGAAACCGGAAGGAATAGCTCTTCCAGCGGTCGGGGATCGTCGGATTTATCTTCAAAATCTTACCGTCGCTCCTGAGCCCGCCGAAGCCGTAGACAACGTTCAGCCAGGCCGCGGCGATCGAAGTCGTGTGCAGCCCCTCGCCGCTGTTGCGGTTGTAATCGTCGAGATCCATACGGGTGGCAAACCCGAAGAACCCGATCGCTTCTTTTTCTTTTTTAAGCTCCGCCGCTAGAATGGAATGTACCGAAGGAGACAGGGAGGACTCATGAATACAGCGCGGCTCGTAAAATTCGTAGTTCGCCTTTTTCTCCTCGAAAGAGAAATCTCCGCCGTGCAGAAAGATCATCATCAGAATGTCCGGCTGTTTGATCATATCGTTGCGGTAAATCCGGTCGTAGCTCCAATGATGATAAAGCGGAAACTCGGAGGCAGGTATGGAATGAACGTCCACATGCGGCAGATCAAAATAATTTTGATGCTGTTCGAATAAATGCGTTTTTTCGTCGTAAAGAATATACGTCTTTTCCGCGCACTCTTTCATCAACGCAAATTCCGTCTCCGAAAAGCCCGTCTTTTCGATCGTCCGCTTATAAGCTTTGGGCGCTGTGTTTTTCAGCCGTTTCGCAACTTCCGCCGTGTATTCAAAGGTCTTTTTCGCCATATAATTGGTATAGACGTTATGATTGACCATCATCTGAAACTCGTCGGGGCCCATCACGCAATAGAAACCGAACTTCGTTCTGTCCGCGTTGAAATCCCCTCTCGACATCAGAAAGCGGGAAATTTCCAGAAGCATCTCGAATCCGTAGCCGGCGAGAAAACCTTCGTCGCCCGTCACGTTCACATAATGCCGGATTCCGTAGGCGACGCCCGTCGAGGGCTGAAATTGCAGACTCGCGTGCTGCCAGAGCGCGCAGGCTTCCGCGCCGTTGAGCGTGGCGATGGGATAGCACGCGCCTTCGCAGTCGAGCATTTTCGCGCGTTCCTTAGCCTGAGCCAGCGTATGATAGCGGAACAAAAGCAGATCTTTTGCCGCTTCGGGATTGTTAAAAAGATAGTAAGGCAGACAGTACGTCTCCGTGTCCCAGAAAGCGTGGCCGCTGTACGCTTCGCCCGTCAGCCCTTTCGCGCCGATGTTGTTCTTCGGATTCTGTCCGTGATAGGTCTGCTGCAACTGGAAAATGCAGAATCGGATCCCCTGCTGGTCCTCGTCGTCCCCTTCGACGACGATGTCCGACCGCTTCCAGAACTTTTCCCAATACTTTTCGTTTTCTTTAAGCGCCTCTTCATAGCCCTTTATACGCGCCGACTTCGCCCCCTCGACGCATTCTTGCAGTCCCGCTCGGCTCCGTTCTCCCGTCTTATCCGCAAGGTTATAAAAATACTGCGTGATCTGTTCGGGTTTATCCGCCTTCAAGAAAATTTTCAGACACATGGCTCGGGATTTCTCCCCGTCGCAAATCGAGGAAACCGCCCCTTCGGGCAGCTGAGCCGCCATTCCGGAAAATACGCTCTGTCCCGTCGTCGAGGTATCGCCCCTGAGCGCGAACCCGTTCTCGAACACCGCCCGGTCGGACACTTTCCAGTACCCGTCCCGTCCCCAGTGGCGCGTGGCAAAACTTACGGGAAGCACAAGCTCGGCTTCCGCGTCGTGATCCGCTTCGAGCGAGATACGTCGGAACGAATTTTCGCAGGACTCCATGCTCAGAAATCTTTCAAAAGATATTTTGATCTTTCCGCGCGCGGTGGCGTATATGTAGGAATGACTCAAAAGCCCGCCGCGCATATCGAGTACGCGGACGAAACCGGAAACTCCCTCCGAAACGCGGCAGCGCTCGCCGTCCACGCTCAAAGTGCAGGAAAGCCAGTCCGCCGCATTCACCATATAGTGACCGCGTCCCACGATTCCGCGGTAAGCGGCGGGATTCTCCTTTTGCTCCCATTCGTAAATACCGTTGAAATAGGCTCCTTGCAGGCTTTCCGCGTCCGCGCCCTCGTCCACGATTCCGCGCACGCCGCAATACTCGTTGGCGAGAGAAAACACCGATTCCGAGACCTTGCTCCGATTGGCGTGAAAACCTTCCTCGACGATGCGCCACGGCTCCGTTTTTAAATATTTTACAGCGGTTTTGCCCATTTTTTCTCCTTTTATTGCGTTTATTCCTTGACCGCGCCCGCAGCCGAGGCACCGGTGATCTGTTTTTGAAAAATTCCGAAAATCACGATCTGGGGCAGAATGGAAATGGTGAGCACCATCAGCAAGCGATCGGGCCCGAATCCCTGAATCGAACCCATGGTGCTCTGTAAATTATAGATCTTGACCATGATCGTCATCATGTTGTTATCCGTCAGCAAAAGATAGGGCAGCAGGAAATCCGACCAGGCGGCGGTCATCGTGAAAATGGCGACCACGCCGATGATCGGCCGGGATAAGGGAAGAACGATTCTAAAAAACGCTTTCCACTTTCCGCATTTATCCATTTCCGCAGCCTCGAAGATCGCTTTGGGCAGCGACTCGAAATAGTTTTTGAACATGATGAGATAATAGGCGTTGGCGCCGAAACAAAGCATCAGCGGCGCGTAATTGTTGACGAGCCCGAGATTGACGATACTCGTATACAGCGGCACCACCGAGGTGATCGAAGGGATCATATAGCTCGCCATCACCAGTCCGTAAAAAATTTTCCAGCCTTTGGGCCTGACGATCGCGAACGTGTAAGCGAGTATGCCGTTGAATACTACCGAACAGATTACCGCGCCGAGCGTGACGACGATCGTATTGAGGAAATATTTTCCGAAATTGAGCGTCTGCCACACTTCCGCCAATTTTTTCAGGGAAAAGTTTTTCGGAAAGAGGCGATAAGGCACGGACGTGAGCTCCTCCGCGTTTTTGAAAGAGGAGAGAAACAGCCAAAGAATGGGCGTCACGGCCGTGAGCACCGTCACGACGAGCAGAAAAACGATGATCGCATAGACGACACGGAACGCGGGCTTTTTGTAGTCGGAATAATTGAGGATACCGCTGTTCTTTTGGGCAAATCTTTTATACATTCGTCCTGCCTCCTTCCGCGGCGAGTTTCTTTTGTCGGAATCCTCTTCTTTGCTTCCGCGTTTTTTCTTTCTTGGGCGAGCTGAGTTTGAGATAGACGCAGGTCAAAAGTATGATCACAAGCGAGAGAATGACGCCGCAGGCCGCGCTCGCGCCCGCGTCCAACTCCGATCCGAACGCGTATTTATAACTTAAAAGCAGCAGGGAAACCGAAGCGCCGTTGGGACCGCCGTCCGTCATGACGAGCGGTTCATAGAACACTTGGAATACGGCGATGATCTGTAAGATGAACAGCATGCGGATCGTGGGCAGAATGTGCGGCAGAGTGACGTAAAAAATTCTCCCCCACATGCCCGCCCCGTCCATGCGCGCCGCTTCGTATTGTGATTTATCGATATTTTGCAGGGCGGAAAGATAGATGAGCGCCGTCCCCCCCGCGCCGCGCCAGGTCATCGTGACGACGATGAGCGGGATCGTCAGACGCTGATTGGAAAGAAAATCGGACGGCCCCGCGCCGAAGATCGATAAGAGCTGATTGAGCACCGCTCCGGGATTGGGATCGAACAGATACGACCACATAATCACGACCGCGACGCCCGAAACAATGGACGGGAAATACACGCCGAGTCTGAAAAAGGTTTTGAAATGCAGCACCTCGCTCAAAAGAAGTCCCGTGACGATAGGCACGAGGAAACCGATGACCACCGACCAGAACAGATAGAGAAAAGTGTTCCGACAGGCCTTTAAAAACAGGGGATCGTGAAAGATCTTGGAAAAATTATCCCACCCCGCGAACCCGATCGCCTCGAAACCGCGAGTTTCGGCGAACGCCAGACGGATATTTTTCAAAAGCGGCACCCAAACGAAAAAGGCGAAGAGAAGAAAGCTCGGCAGCATCAGCAGCCAACCGCCGAGATTTTTCCTGATAAATTGTTTACTCTTGTAGCCGAACGAAGACCGATCCTCCAACGGCTGCTGTCCGTCCGCCTTCCGCATCATCATTTGTCTCCCTTGATTTTGGAAAGATAATTGGCCTGGAATTGATTGTTCGCGGTCGTCAATTCGCTCGCCGCCACGGCAGTCTGATTGGAAAGCACGCTCTGAATGGCGTTGTCGAGCAATCCGTACATATCCTGACAATAGTTGGGCTCTTCGGATTTTTTCATCGTTTGAATGGTGTCGAAGAAATCGGAATAGTAGTTCATATTGACGTTGATATGCTCCTGTTCGAGCTTTTCCGCCATTGCGAGATAATCGGGATCAGACCACGCTTTGATCGTGGGCAGAACCGGCATCTCTTTCTCCGCCGCCGTCTTATACCCGTCGAGAATGGCGGCGCGGGAGATCTCGTCCGTTTCGGGCGAACGTCCCATATATTTGAGGAACAAGAGCGCGCCCTTCACCTGTTCGTCGGTCGCGTAGGAAGCGAACACGAACGGCGTGCCGCCGTAGAGCGAATAACGGCTGACGCCGTCGCCCGTGGGCATGGGCACGAACGCCATATTTTCCAGGGGGAAATTATAATTCGTCGCGGGCAGAGCCAGCGCGTCGCTGCCGCAGAAGGCCATTGCAACGGTTTTTGAACCGATTTTCGCGTACCAGTCCTGATAGGAATAAGACGCGCCGGGAAGAATGAATTCGTCCCGCTTCATGTCCTGAATCCATTCGAGCGCCTTAATCGCCGCGGGATCATTGAGATTGGCCGTCCACGTACCGTCGGGATTTTCGATCTGCAAGGCCTCGCAGCCGAAATTCCACGCCATATTGGAAAACTGCCAGCCGCCGTTTTTATTGGCGGAGAGGATCACCATTCCGTACGCATTGGCGTAGTTTGATACGATGAGTTCGGACGTCTCGCGGAGTTCGTCGAAGGTGGTGGGGTAGAGCGGCGCGCCCGTTTCGTCGTGCAGCCGATAGCTGCCGTCGGCGTTCCTGCCGATCACGCCCACATCTTCGAGCATTTCGAGATTGAGGAAAAGCCCCATGCCGTAGCCGTCGCGAGGTACGCCGTAGACCTCTCCCCCGCTCGTTAAAGCCGCCCGCATATCCGCGTCCATTTTATCGTACCAGCCCAGCTCTTTGAGTTCGCTCGTCACCTCGCGGATAAAGCCGTTGTTGATAAGTTTCTGCGGCTCGGTGAAATAGGTCTGGAAGATCGTGGGAAGCTGTTTGGAAGTCGCTTTCGCCGTCACCGTGTCCGGACTGTACGTGTAGGGCGCGGGCACGATTTCGTATTCGGGATAATCCGCCTCGAACTTCTCCTTCCATGTCTTATACATTTTGATATCCTGGGTCAGAGATTCCTCCGGCCACATGCCGAGATAGATCTTCGTCCGTCCGTTGTGCTCGCCGCAGGCCGACATCGCGGCCGCCGCGCATGTCATCATTCCAGCCAAAAAGATTACCGCGATTTTTTTCATACCTTTCATATCGTCTGTCCTCCGCTTTATTTTTTATAGCCGCGGGCATACCCCGCTCTTTCTTTTTGCGCTTCTGTTATAACGTCGCTGCGCCCCGTTGCAACAGGGCGCGAAAAGACTTGTGAATGCTTCGCACTCCCGTATTTTCGCTTCTATTATACAACATTTTCGCCCGTTAATAAAGACCGTAATTCTGCTAAATTTACGAAAAAACTGCATTACTTCTTGAAATCGCCTTTCAGATATGCTATAATATCTCAGAAAAGACTCCCGGCAGCGGATTCCGGGAAGAAGGAGTAGGCGCGATGTTCCAAAAACTTTACAGAAAAATATATTTCAGTCTCTTTACGATCACGCTCCTGCTCATCGTCCTCGCGGACGGTATTTCCCTGGGCATCATGTCGAACACCCTTTATAAAACCTACCGCACGATGGCGCATCAAAACAACGAACACTCCGCCAATAACGTAGATCTGTATTTAAGTTCCATCGTCTCTTCCGCCTATAACCTGGCCCAGAATTTAGCCGTGACGGAGGAGTTGAAAACGCCGAAAGGCGTTTCCCTCACCTCCGTTCTCGACGACTTTTGCAATTACTCGCTGGGAATCGACGCCGCTACCGTGTACGCGGTGAACGGCAGAGTTTACACTTCCTCGAAGGCTTCCTCCGTCCCCGCACTCGCCGTCTTGGAGAATAACGCAGCGCTGCAAAATTTCTTTTCGGAACAAGCGGAAACGGGCGTGACGCTCCGCACCTCCGACATTGCCAAAACCTACAATAACGTCGCTTATCCGCCCGAATCGGGAGTGCTCAGCTGTTCGCAGAAAATCTACGACGGCGGGAAGGTCATCGGTTATCTGTTTGCGGATATCCTGCCGCACAATATCTATTCTCTTCTCGCGGAAGGCAAAGAAGAGTATTTCGACGGCCGAGTCTCCTTTCTTTCTTTCGGAGAACGTTATCTCGCCTACGAGGGAAACGACCAAAGGGAAAACTATCTTTGCCAAGCGCTCGGCGGCTCGGAGCGCACGGACGACAAACGCTGTCTGCTCGTCGTCTCCGATTGCGGCTACGGTTTAAAGCTAACCTCCGCCTTGCCCGTGAAACATTATCATTCTCAGATCTTATGGCTCGCGTTCCTCTTTTCGGGCGTATCCGTCGTCCTCGTGCTCGCCGTGCATTTCATCGCCCGCAAAGTTGCGCTCGGCGTCACTTCCCGGCTGGACGCGCTCACCGAACAGATGGACGGGGAAGGAAGATAGAACAAAAAAACGCGGAAACGTCCGAAAGCGCTTCCGTATTTTTTTCGCTCTTTTTTCAGCAATTTTCTTTTTTCTCCTTCCAGGCCCCGCCGCTTTCTTCGCCTTCCGCTTCCGGAAGGGAGACTTTCGGCGCGCCGCCCTCGCCGATCCGCTTGGCGATGCGGATCGTCACCCGCGTTCCGTAACCCGGCTTTGAGGAAATGCACAGTCCGTAGCCTTCCCCGTATTCGAGCCGCACGCGGCGATTGACGTTATATAAACCAAATCCCCGCCCAGCACCGTCCTCCGGCTTTTTTTCGAGCATGTTTTCCGAAACCTCAAAACCGACGCCGTTGTCCGCGACGACGAACACCACGTCGCTCCCGTCCTCGTAGGCGGAAATTTTCAAATAGCCGTTCCCTTCGGGAAAGGCGTATTTGAGCGCGTTTTCAATGACCGGCTGCAAGACGAGTTTCAAAGTCTTGAATCCCCCCACGCTCCGGGACACGTCAAACTCGGCTGTCACCCGATCCGGGTAGCAGATCTTATCGATTTCGAGATAATGCCGGACGAGTTCGACCTCCTCGGCCACGCAAATGAACCGGTCTCCGTGGTGGAGAGAAAGCCGGAAGAATCCCGCGAGATTCATCACCAGGCTTTCTATATCCGACTGCTTTTTGATTTTCGCCATCCACGCGATGACGTCGAGCGTATTGTAGAGAAAGTGCGGATTGATCTGCATTTGCAGCGCGTCCAGTTCCAGTTTCCGCTGCGTTTCCATATCCTGTTTTTCCTTTTCCATGAGATGGAAAATACGGTCTAACATCTCGTCGTACTTGCGCCCGAGCTCTTCGATTTCGTCTCCGCCCGATTTTCGCGGCGGGCTGCCCGTCTCTTTTCCGTCCGCGTCCGTCTGCGTTTTCTTCCCCGCCGCAATGCTCTCCGTCAATTTGGCGATGGGCGCGGCAAGTCCTTTCGCCTGCCCGACCGCGACGAATACCGCGAGGACGAACAGGATCGCCGCGAGCGAACAAAGAATGAGATTCATGCGCGTGACTTCGCGATAGAAACTGTCGTAATCGAGGACCGATACGAGATAACAGCCGAACCCGTAGCGGGAATTGAAGGAATCCATACCGGAAATGACGACGATACTCTTCACGCCGTCCACTTTCTGGATCTTATAGCTGGGCACTTCGTCGAGATCGTACAGATCGCTGTAAACGACGCTCTTGCCGATGTACGAGGTGTCGGCATGGGAAAGAATATAGCCGTCCGAGCGCAGGATAAAAGAATACCCGGTGTTGTCCTCGAATACGTTGCACACGTTCCCCACCGCTTTTTCGTCCATATAGAAAAAGAACGTACCGGAAAAGACGGTGCCGGTGTCTTTGACGCCGATCGCTATTGTGATTTTCTTTTTGCGGCAGTCTCCTAAAACGAGGGAATTCTTTTTCGTCTGCGCCGCGTCGCGGAGATCGAAATCAAGGCTCTCGTCGCCGCTCATCGAATACACGTCCCCGTCGTATTCCGCTTTTACATCGGAAAAATAATGCTCGTTGACGCTGGCGGATTTCATGAGCAGGGAAAAAGCCTCGGACTTTTCCGCTTCGGACGCGTCCTCCGCGGCGAGCGTATTGAGTTCCGGCACGTTATCGCCGCGCAGAATCCGCGCATACAGATAGGCGCACTCGTCCACGACGGAAGTCACGCTGTCGTCGATGTTCCCCTGCATGGAAAAAATGTTGTCCTCGATATATCGTCCCAGGCGGCTCTCCACGCCGATCTGTATACAAATCATCAGCGCCGTAAAAACGACGAACAGCGTGCTCAAAAAGGCGAGGACGAATTTGCCGTGCAGTTTCAGTTTGTATCTTCCCGCGAGCCCCTTCAAAAATTCACCCCTCCCCCGCGGCTGTGTTCGGCGACGAATTCGCTCGGCGTCAGTCCCGTCGTTTCCTTGAATACCTGTCCGAAATATTTCACGTCCGTATACCCGACTTTCGTCGCCACTTCGTTGACGCGGTAAGAGCCTTTGAGCAGCAGTTCTTTCGCTTTCGTCATACGGTAATCGGTCAAACATTCGTTGAACGTCTTGCCGACGTTGTCCTTGAACTCGTGCATCAAATGACTTTCGGAGACATACAGCTTATCCGCCACCATGCGCACGGATAATTTTTTGTCGTATTCCTTTTCGATGACGGAGAGAGCGTCCTGAACGAGTTTTTTGAAATAGGTCGCGTTCTCCCCCGCCACGCTCACCGTATTGACAGCGGAATAAGGCATATTTCCGCAGAGCGCCGTCACTTCGAGATAGGCCCGGCGCCTCTTATAGTCCGTCCCGAACGGACGGCTGACGCAGAGTTTGAAGCGCGCGTCGCTTTTTTTGGAAAGCTCCACGAACAGCTGCCGGATATGATTGACGAGCACGGAGGCGTCGCGGAGCGAGGTCACGAACACGAACGCGCCGCCCGAAACGTCCCACTCGTTTTCAAAGCCTTCCAGCTCCTCCGCGATGCGGACGCACAGCGAGGACAGTTCCGCTTCCGCGTCCGTGCCCGACGCCGTACAATAGAGAATCCGCCCCTCTTCCACGGGCGTAATATCGACGAGCCGGAGTTTCTCGCGCATTTCCGCGCCGTCCTCCTCCGCCGTCAGCCAGCTCTCAAACAGACGGCTTTTAAGATAGGGCGCGCCGATTTCCAGGAGATCGAACACTTTGCTCTTGCTGCGTTTGGCGTCCAGTTTAGCGAGCGCTTCTTTGACTTTTTCGACGAGCTGCGCGTTGTCCACGGGCTTCAATAAATAGGCGGAAACTTCGCTGTCGAGCGCGCGGCGCGCGTATTCGAAATCTTTATAGCCGCTGTAAATGATCACCGCGAGATCCGCGCCTTCGTCGAGCAGCGTCTTTGCCATTTCCAGACCGTCCATGACGGGCATGCGGACGTCGGAAATGATCAGATCGGGCTTCAACGCCCGCGCCGCTTCCAAGCCTTTTTCTCCGTTCGCGGCTTCGCCGACCACCTCGATATCCAGAGAGGCCCAGTCTATGGTTTCCCGGATTCCCATGCGTACCAGGTATTCGTCGTCCGCCAAAAGCAATTTATATTTCATTTCCGCATACTCCCGTCTTTTCCGTCTTATTATACCATAAAATTTTCTTTTTTCAACCCCTCTTCGCGTCTTTTTTCGCGAAAAGAAATATTTTTTCTGTTCAGGCAAAATCGGGGCGCATTCTTATGGTCAGAATACGCCCCAATTTTTTATTTATGCCGGAAACCGCTTACTTTCTCTTTTTGAAGAGTATAATAGCCGCGCCTGCGAGCGCCACGAGGGAAACGATCCCCGCGCTCGCTGCCGATTTACAGCCCTTGCACCCGTTGTCGGGGTTCGTGACGTCGCCGGCCTTCGTCACCGTAATCTGTAAGGTCGCCTCCTGAGAGTTTCCCATTTCGTCTTCCGCCGTCACGGTCACCGTATATACGCCCTCTTCCGCAACGAACGACTTGCCGTCCGTCAAAGCAACGGTCTCCGCGCCTTTCTTGACGACGATCGTCACTTGCAGATCTTCCGCCGCGGTCACATCGTCGGAAGCCGTGTAAGCGATCGTCACCGTCTCGCCCGCTTTGGCGGTATTGGGAGTCTGGATCGTAACGGTCGGCTTGACGAGATCGGGATCCCCGTAGACGGGCAGCGCCGCCACCGCCGCCGCGTAATAGTCCGCCTTCGGCGCGATATACGCTTTCGTCACCGTGAAGTTGCCGGTCGAGGCGCCGTTTGAATGGACGTGGAATCCGTCGAATGCGGCGACGTCGGAAATATCGATGTCATAGACGATTTTACCCCCCGCCGCAAGCGTCGTTTGGAGCGCGCCGCCGTAGATCGTTTTGAACGTGCCCTGCGCGTTCTCGCCGAACCAGCGCGTCGCCACGGAATTTGCGCCCGCCGCGAATTCGAAACGCATACCGCTCAAATCGAGCGCCGTATCCGCCGTCAGCTCGATGTGCAGAATCGAATTCTTTTTGTCGAGGTTGGGCGCGGAAACGAAAGTCAGATACGCATATCCCTCTCCCGTCGGCGTGAACGCTCCTTCGAGACTCGAATCCTTAACATTGAGTCGGGTTGCCGCATCCTCGTCGGGAATGACGACGTCCGCGAGTTCGGTGTGCTGTTGCAGTCTGACGTCGGTGATTTTAAACGCGCCCGTCGCCTTACCGTTGGAATGGATATGGAAATCGCTGACGGCGTCGAGTTTGCTCCTGGCGAGATCGATATACACCGTCTTGACTTCGCCGGCCTTGAAACCCGCGTCCGCGAGCAGCGTGCCGTCCGTGAGCACGAGGCTGCCCTGCGCGTTCCTGCTCGCCCAGCGCCATTCGTCCGATCCCGTGAACTGGAATCTGACGCCCGCAAGATCGGTGTCTTTCGCAATCTCTATCGTCATGGCGAGCACGTTGTACTTATCCGTAACGCCGGAAAGGTTTCCTACAAAACCGGCGTATTCGTAATCGTCGGCGGTAGGTTTGAAATCGACGCTTGCGTCGCTCTTTCTCACGTCTTTCACTTCCGGAGCCGCTTTATCGGCGAAGAAGATTTCGTCGATATAGAGCTTTCCCGTGCCGCTGTAATACATGTTGATGGTATCGAGCCCCGTGGTTTTGGCGGCGAGACCGGATTCCGCGATGTCGATGACGACGTATTTCCAGCCGTCCGCTTCGTAAGGATTGCTCTCGTCGAGCCCGGGGGCGGCCAGCCCTACGTCCGCTTTCCAGCCGCTCTTCGACACGGGTTCGCCCACAGTGCCGTCCGTGCCGAGCGCGAAACGGAAACCGTCCAGCGTCGCGCCGCCGTCCGCTTTTATTTTCAGCACGACGAACCGCGCGCTCGCCGTTTCTTTGCGCTGCGTTTTGAAATTGATGTAGTCGTTAGCGGCGAGCGTCGACGCGTCGAACACGAGCGCGCCGTCTTTGATGCTGACAAGATCGCCGTGGCTGTAAGAAAGACGATAGTAAAGATTTGCCGGCTTCATCTGCGGCGCGGACCTCATCGCCTCGTAGTCCTCGTTGAATCCCGTCTGGGAGACGTTGAAATCGTCGAGTTTGGAGGTCGTCTTCGCGTCGATGACGGGCAGAGCCGCCGCTACTTTATCCACCTCGTAATTCGTCCAGAAAATCCGGTCGATCGAGACGCTTTCCGTGCCTGTATAAGTAAATTTAAAAGCGCAGGTCGAGGATTCGACTTCGTAGGAGTCGGCGAAAGCCGCCGCGGTTCCCCACGTCACTGCGTCGGAAGAGAGGGAGACTTTGAGATTGGCGGTATCGCCCGTCGCTTCCACGACCGCGTAACCGTAGTCGCCCGCCTTGTTCTTCTCGTTTTTGACCGTCAGTTCCCCGCCGCCCGAGAGTTCGACGCGGCGTTTTTGAATGACGCCCTGCGCGCTTCCGGCCCACCAGGCCGTGTCCGATTTCGTCTTATCCACGGTATCCGCGCCGACGAAGTCGTTCCACATCGTCCGCGATGTGGGTTTTGCGTCCGTCGCGTCCGTCGTCGTATATACGGACTGGATTTCGATCGTGCCGGACGCTTCCGCCGCGGCGTAAATATGCATACCGACGATTTTGCCGTCGTTGACTTTCACAGTGGAATCCGTTCCGTCGTTGTTTTTATAAACTTCCGCATCCTCGTAGCTGTTGGCGAAATTGAGGATATACTTCTGCCAGGTCGTCGTCAAAGCGGGCAGGCTCCCGGCGTCGCCGTCGCAAAGCTCGCTCAAAGGTTTGCTGTAAATCAGGTGATTGTCGCTGTATCTCGTGCCGAGCACGAGTTCGTCGAGCGTCACGTCGCCTTTGGGAGCGCGCATCAAAAGAACGATGTTTCCCACGCCGGTGTCGCCGGGCTGCCCCTGTTTGAAAATGGGGCCGTCGGGCGTGCCGGAATTCGCCGCGTCGAACTCCACGCTCAGATATGCTTTTTCGCCGAGACCGGCTTTATCGTTGCCCGTCGTCGTATCGGAAATGTCCGCGCGCGCGAAATCTTCGAACACCTTATCGTACTTCTCGGTGAAATCGCGTTTTTCCGCCAGGGCGGAAACGCCGCCCAGCGCGCAAAGCCCCGCGATCGCCGATGCGGAAATCCCCGCCAGAAGCAGTCTTGTCGTCTTTTTCATAATTTTCCTCCTTGCAACTTAGAATTGCATTTTTTATCCGTTTTATTTACTCGCCGTAGACGTACAGTTCGGAAAGCTGAGCGCCGTACCCGCCGAGCGAAGTGTTGGATTTCCAGACGAGCTTGATATATCTCGCGTTTACGGAATTTTCCAGCTTCACCGAATTGACGTTGCCCAGCGAGGGATCGAACGTGTAGACGGTGCTCGCGGCGATCGTCGTCCAGTGAGTATTATCCGTACTTGCGAGGATCTCGATCTCCTGTCCGCGAGGTTCCCAGGTCAGCAGCGGCGGCAGGTGCATGATGACGTATTTCACGTTGTACGCTGCGCCGAGATCGACGGTGCAGAACGCGCCTTCCGCGTTTTTGCTTTCCCAATAAGTGTTTTCGTTGCCGTCGACGAGATTGCTCGCGTCGTACACGTCGTTGTAATCGCTCACTTCCACCGCCTTGTTGGTGGAGAGCGAGGCGGGATAGAAGGCGATCTCGTTCAAAGAGAGCGTCTTGGGCGCCCGCATGCCTTCGCCGCGGTAGATGCGCAGCTGCAATTCGTAACATTCGAGCGTCGAGGGAAGTTTGACGTCCACATAATTCCCCTTCGCCGGCGTCAGAGAATATTTCGCCGTCGAAAGCACTCTCGCGAACGAGGTCGCTTCCTCGGTGCGCTTGACAAAGACGCCGATATTCAGATCGTACACGAACGCCGAGTGTTCGTCGAGATAGAGCCGCATCACGCCGGGCGCGGCTTTTTCGTGGAATGCGAGAGTGAGAGCGACAAACTCGTCTTTTTCGCCCGTCCATTCCCGGCTTACCCAGGCGGTATTCCTTTCGCCGTCGAACAGATTGGCGAGCGGGTTGGCCGCCGTCTCCCATACGCCCGAACCGTCGTCATAGTCCGCCCGCACCGTCGTGCCCGTACCGTGCGTCGCCGTGACGGAGAGTTTCGTGGTGTCGAGTTTGACGCCCATATACGTTTCCGCGATGTCGATGATCGAGAAATCGGGAACTTCCAGCCCCGTCTGCGTCTTGCCCGGAACCCGCGTTTTCGTCGCCTCCTCCTTTTTCAGATCGAGCTTATAGGGAAGATAAATCGTCGCCCCCGTCGCCTTGCGGGAGGAAGAAACGGAAATATTTTTGGCGTACGTATTGGAGTACAGTTTAAGCGCCTCGGCGTCCTTCTTTTCTTCGCCGTTGATCGTGATATTCCTGAAAGAAATGTTCTCCGCCGCGGAAGCGTCGCTTTCGCCGTTGACGCGGCAGACGAGACTGTCCTTCATGTCGAGCACGTCAATGTTTTCAAACTTCACGCCGTCGATACGGCCGCGCGCGCCGCCCGAATGCGTCCAATTCTCGTTGTAGGCGATGGTGATATCGATGAGATAATCGTCCGAGCCGTCCAGCTGAGCGTCCCCGAGATTGAACGCCTCCTCGACGGTGATATTGCGGTACTGCACATTGGTGATCACGGCGTCGTCGCTGTTGTGTATGGACATGGCCGCTTTGTGATAGCTGTGCAGGATCGTGATGTTCTTGAAGGTGATGTCCTGCATCGTAGCGCCCCAGGTTTCGTAACCGACCTCGCAGCTTTGAGCGAGATCCGTCCAGACGACCACGTTGTCGAACACGACGTTCTTCGTCGTGCCCTGATCGGCGTTTTTGACGACGAGGGAATCGTCCCAGCTGCGCACGAACCCGCCCGTCACCTGTATGTTTTTCGACGACTGCACGGAAATCCCGTCGCCGTTGGCGCGCGCCGTGATGATTTTGAGGTTGTCGATCTCCACGCCGTCGCAGAAGTAAAGCGTCACCGCCCAGCCCGCGGGATCGAGAATGGAGATGCCCTCGATCTTCACGTTCTTGCAGGAGCGCAGCTCGATAGGCAGAACGAACTCGCTCGCCTTCGTGCGGTCGTAGATCTCGCCGGAAAGGATTCCTCTCCCTCGGATCGCGATATTTTCGAGCGCTTCCGCACGGATCTGACCGTACACGTACGCACCGCCGGCAAGATAGAGCGTCTTGCCGCTCTGCATGGGAATCGCGCCCGCTTCGTACACGCCGGGCCCGATATAGATCACGTCGTCCGGGACGTTGCCGGGATCGATCGGATTCTTCTCGATCGGATTTGCGAAAATATGCACCGCGTTATCCGCCGCCGGCTCGCCGTTTACGCTGTATTCCACCGTATAGTTCGCCGAATACCGCAACTCGAAAGTGATGCGGTTGCCGGAAATTTCCGGCTCGACGCCGTAGGAAAGAGGCCGCACAGTCACGTCGGTCAGCGCAGAGGCGTCTTTCACCGTCACGGTCACGCTCACGCGGCCTTCAAAATCGAAAAGGGCGACGGGATTGGTGTCCTGAGAATACGTATAACTGAAAATGCGGTTATGATTCACGCGCGTATCGTAGACGAAGAGCTCTTCTCCTTCGACGCTGACGCCCACCGCCCCGGACGTTCGGAGGAGATTGGGGCCGTCGTAAGTGACCAGTTTGGTCTCCGTCACGGTGCGCTCCGGCTCGTACGGCTGTTCGGAAGAATCGGGCGGGCCGTCGCTCCCCGAGGAATCTCCGTTTTTCCCGCCGCAGCCGCTCAAAAGAAGCGCTCCGCTCAACAGCAGCGCCGCCGCGGAAAGGAATTTTCCTTTTGCCATTTTCATGCTTGCCTCCCTTTTTTTCTTTATTGACAATTTTATTTTATCATATCTTCTCAAAAAACGTAACGACGCAAAACTGCAAATACGGTTGCAAAACTGCTGCCTTGCGTTTTAACGCGTTTTCGTCCCACCCCTTCCCCTCCATCGGGAAGCTCTCCGTTATTCGTCTTACAGCCCTTTAAACGCGTTTAAACGCATTTTACAGACGCTCTACGGAAAGTTCACTTCCGTAAGCGGAGAGCGCCGCCGCGGAAGCGTTTTTCACGAACGAAGCGCCGGTCGCTTTTTCTCCCGCCGCGAGCGAGACGTTGTCGACGAAACTCCCGACTTTGAAATCGAGCGCGGAGGAAGCGGGCGAAAGAGTTTCGTCCCGCCAGGTGATCCGATCGAGGGAAACGTTTTTCACATAGTGGTCGCTCTCGTATCCGGCGCGGACGTCGCGGCAGCCGGAAATGTTTATCTGCACATACTTTCCGCCCGAGAGAACGAGCACGTTGGAGATCTTTACGCCGTCGATCTCCCCGAGGGAAGTGGTGGCGTGGTTGGTCGACCAGGTCGAAGAAAAGGTATTGATTACCTCGACGAGGAGCGCTTTATTCGCCGCGGATTCCGCGCCGAGGGAAGCGTCCTCCACGGTAATGTTTTTCCACTCCACGTTCCCGATATGCGCGTTGTTGGCGTTGTGGATACTGAAAACGGGTTTATGCAGGGCATGCAGGACGGTGATGTTCTCGAACGAAATGTTCCGCATCGTCTCCCCGACCGTCTCGTAGCCGATCTCCATGCATTGGGCGAGATCCGTCCAGATCGTACAATCCCCGAAGGAGATATTTTCCGTGCTTCCCTGTTTACTTCTGTCCGACCATTCGGGATAATTTTTGACGACGAGAGAATCGTCCCAGGTACGAACGAAGCAGCCCGTCACTTCTATGTTTTTGCAGGATTGCAGGGAAATGCCGTCCCCGTTGGAACGGGAGGTGATGATTTTTATATCGTCGATATAGGAATCCTCGGTAAAATAGAAATTGACGCACCAGCCCGCGGGATCGAGGCAGGAAAATTCCTTCAACGTGACGTTTTTACAGAAACTGAAATCGAGGGGCACGGTAACGCTGCCCGCTTCCGCGTCTCTCTCGAACGCGCTGCCGTCGATGACGCCCCGTCCGCAGATCAGGATATTCTCCGCTCCGTAGGCGTTGAATTTCGCGCGCACCACCGCGCCGTCTTCGAGATATACCGCCGTATCCGAATGAAGATTCACGGTATTGTTTTCGTCGATATACGGCGAGTTTTCCCCCGTATGCAGGCCTTTGCCGAAGGTTACGACCTGCCGATACCCGGAAAAGTCCTCCTTCGCTTTGCCGTATTCGCTGACGAAAAGATGAATCGCCTTCAAGGGATCGCCGTTTATTTCGAGCACGTATTCCCCCGCGCTTTCGAGCGTGAAAGAGAGAGTTCGCGCGTCGAGGTCGGCGACGGGGATCACTCCCGCCGAGAGCGGACGCAATTTGGACGCGTAATCGATTTCATAAGGCACTTTGACGACGATGTCCGCCTTGCCTTCGAGCTCGAAATACCCGACGCCGCTGTCTGCGCGCTGATAATCATTCGGCGTCCACGTCTGCGAAACGTTCACCTTGACGTTATAAAGGGGCAGTTTTTCGCCCGCTACCGAGCCGAAATAGAGTTCCGCGCCCGTATATTCCTCCGCGCCTTCGGGAACGGGAGCGTAGCGCACCCGGCTCGTCTTGCCCGATTCCTCCGAAGCGGAGTTTTGAGAGGAGCCGTACGGGGCGCAGGCGGCCGTCAGCGAGCCGATAGACAGGACGCAAAACGTGAAAATGAGCGCCAGGATTCTTTTTACTTTCATACGCAGGACTCCTCCTTTCGCTTATGCGAGGCGTATGCGCGAGGCCGTTTCCACGACGGCCGCGTTTTCCATATCGATATCAAAGCAGACTTTTCCGTCCCTGAGACAGCGCGCGGAGAGCCGCATGCGGTTTCCCGCCACCGTGCATACAACAAACTTTTCCTCGCCGTAATCGAGCAGACCTTCCGGCTCCGCGGCGAAACTTTCCCCTTCCGCGATTCCTTCGGAGATAAATTCCAGGCGTACGGGGATCCCGAAAATTTTGCGGTCGCTCGCGCTTAAAAGTTTCCGGCAGAGCGACTTGGGGCAGGGAAGCGAACGTTCGCCGAAAACGAAATCGACGGCGAAGGCGCTTCCGTCCGTGCGTTCCCGTTTGGGAAGTTTGCGTTTGACGAGTTTGCCCTCGATGAAATTCCATTCGTCGAGCGCGGGCTTTATCGTCTCGCCGTCTGAGACAAATTCTATCTTTTTAAAGGCGAACGAAAGGCAGATCGTTCCCGTCCGCGCTTTTTCGGAAAGCAGATACAGTCCCGTTGGCCCCGCTTCCGCCCGCAGAAGATAGCGGTTATCCGCAATTTTTTCACATTCCGTTACGACGGCGGGAAGCGCGTTTTCGGCGTATTCCGTGACGCGGACGGCATCGACGGGAATTTTCGCCTCGTATTCGCCGGAGAGACTCGAAAGCTCGGGCGGCAAAGCGAGAAACGCTCCGCCGACGGATAATTTCCCCGCCGATATGCAAACGTCCGTCTCGTTACAGAGGGGAACGCGCAGAGAAATGCACTCTTCCGTCTCTTTATCGAAGAAATGCGCTTTGGAAAAATCGAAGGAAGCGAAAAGCACGGTGCCCGGGCGATAGTCCCGCATACCGGCCGCCTTGATAACGACGGCGTTCGGGCTCTCCTCGTAAGAGACCGCCTTTTTCGTATCGAAATCGCAGTACAGGAGCGTCTCGCCGCCGAGGATTTCCGTCTGGTTGACGACGCAGGGGATTCCTCCGCTTTCGTCCGTTTCGGAAACGGAAATGTTTTCCGGCCGGATCCCCAGCGTCATCGGTTTGCCCGCCAGATACGCCCGCGCCAGTTTTCTCAAATGTTTCAAAGGCGCTCTCGCCTTTTTATCGTCCGCAAATTCAATCGTGAGGAAACCGCCTTCCCCGCCCGCGACGCGCGCCTCGTAAAAATTCATCGGCGGCGTGCCGATAAATCCCGCCACGAATTTATTGACGGGATAATTATAGAGATTGACGGGCGTATCGATCTGCTGGATCCGTCCCGCTTTCATGACGACGATCCGGTCCCCCATCGTCATCGCTTCCGTCTGATCGTGCGTCACATAAACGAAGGTGGTTTGCAGACGTTGGTGCAGTTTGGTGATCTCCGAGCGCATCTGCGTACGCAGTTTCGCGTCGAGATTGGAAAGCGGCTCGTCGAGCAGGAACACCTGCGGTTCGCGCACAATCGCGCGGCCGAGCGCTACTCTCTGCCTTTGTCCGCCGCTCATCGAAGCGGGTTTTTTATCGAGATAGTCTTCAAGCCCCAAAATTTTCGCCGCGGAAAGCACTTTTTCGCGGATCTGCTCTTTGGGGAGCTTCGACATCTTTAAGGGAAAAGCTATATTTTCATAAACGGTAAAATGCGGATACAGCGCATAGTTCTGAAAAACCATCGCGGTATCCCGTTCCTTGCAGTCCACGTCGTTGACGACGCGGCCGCCGATCTTCAATTCCCCCGCGCTGATCTCTTCAAGCCCCGCGATCATGCGGAGCGTCGTGGATTTACCGCAGCCGGAAGGTCCTACGAAAACGATAAATTCCTTATCCTCGATTTCCATCGAAAAATCGTTTACCGCTTTCGTACCGTTCGGATATATCTTATAGATATGCTTTAAAGTCAATCCTGCCATTTTTCCGCCTCTCTTCGCTTTACGCTTTTATTTTAGCAGACTTTTTTGTCCATTACAAGGCGTTAAAACTGTTTTATAGGTATGTGAAACTGCAAATTCGCTTTTTGGCAGGAAAGGATTCTTAGTTTTATTCTTCGTTTTTCTGCGAGAACGATTTCAAGGTAAGTTTTGCCGCGCCCGTCGCGCAAGCCGCTTCCGCGACGGCGCGGGCCACCGCTTCGTGCGCTTTGAGATCGTAAGCGTAAGGAAGGATATACCCGGGCCTGAGTTCCTTGTCCGGGACGCAGGAAGCGATCCCCCGCGCGGCCGCCATCATCATTTCCGCGTTTATATCGCGGGTCCGCACGTCGAGCGCGCCGCGGAACAGACCGGGAAAGACGAGTACGTTGTTGATTTGGTTGGGATATTCCGAAGAGCCGGTGCCCACGATCGCCGCGCCCGCGTCCAAAGCGTCGTCGGGAAGAATTTCCGGTACGGGATTCGCACAGGTGAAAACGATCGCGTTCTCCGCCATCGAACGTACCATGTCTTTACTGACGCAGCCGGCGACGGATACGCCGACGAACGCGTCGGCGCCTTTCATAGCGTCCGCAAGCGTTCCTCGCAGCCGTCTTTTATTAGAGAGTTCCGCAAGTTCGCGTTTGGAATCGTTCAGCCGGGAATCGCCCGCGCAGAGGATACCCTTGCTGTCGCAGACGACGGCGTCTTTGACGCCGAAACGAAGGAGAAACTTTGCGATGGCAATTCCGGCCGCGCCCGCGCCGTTGATGGCGACGGTGATTTCCTCCATTTTTTTGCCGACGAGTTTTAAGGCGTTTAAGAGCGCGGCGGCGGTAACGACGGCGGTCCCGTGCTGATCGTCGTGGAAAACGGGAATGTCCAGCTCTTCTTTCAGCCGTCTTTCGATTTCAAAACAGCGGGGCGCGGAGATGTCTTCGAGATTGATACCGCCGAACGAACCCGCGAGCAGTTCGATTGTCCGTATGATCTCTTCGGTGTCCGTCGAACGGATACACAAAGGAATGGCGTCCACGCCGCCGAACGCCTTAAAAAGCGCGCATTTTCCCTCCATGACGGGCATCCCCGCTTCGGGGCCGATATTTCCGAGGCCCAATACAGCCGTGCCGTCGGTGACGACGGGCACCGTGTTCCAGCGGCGGGTAAGCTCGAAACTCTTTTCCCTATCCCGATGAATGGCGAGACAAGGCTCGGCCACGCCGGGAGTATATGCGAGGGAAAGGCGTTCCCTCGTGTCGACGGGGACGCGGGGAGTCACCTCGATTTTCCCCCGCCACTTTGCATGCAGTTTTAAAGACTCTTCTCTATAATTCATATACAATCCTCCTTCTTCTTTTCTATTATGCGTAATTTACCACGAATTTGTGTTTCTCGCTGTAAATAAAAAACCGCGAAGTTATAGCGCTTCGCGACCTTTGTCTTATGTTGTTAAATGCTCTCGTTTTTATCAAAGCAAGTCCAGCGCATCGAACGAAGACGGTTCTTCGTAAGCGGAAAGGGAAAGACGAATACTTTCGTTTATTTCCGCTTCCGACAAACCGATTTTTTTCAGGATCCGCGAGGGGTGGGAAACCGCACAGGCGCTGCCCGTGGAAGCGGCGATGTGAGAAGACAACGCTTTTAACAAAATCACATTGTTATATCCGCAGAATCTCACGTTGAGAAGTCCCGGAATCCGATTGCCAAAATCGTTGTTGAGCACCAGTCTGGTTCCGAACTTCATTTTGAGTTTACAAAGAACGATTTCTTCGTTTTTTCGCAAGATCGCATCGTTTGCCGCCAAATCTCTCTTTGCTATTTCGCAAGCCTTTCCGAAGCCGACGATAAGCGGCGTGGGAAGCGTTCCCGCCCGCAGCCCCGATTCCTGCTCTCCTCCATGCAGCAGCGGCGCCAATCGAGGCTTTTCTCCGTTTGAATCCTCGCGGCAAACCAAACAGCCGATTCCTTTCGGCCCGTAGAGTTTGTGCCCTGTAAAAGTCATGAATTTAAGCGCCCTGTACCGAGAAAAATCAACCGGCGTCTTTCCCACGGCCTGCGTAGCGTCCGTATGGAACGGCGTATTGTGTTTTAAACAGATCTTATCGATCGCTTCCAGATTCTGTATCGTGCCGATTTCGTTATTCACATATAACACAGAAACGACAATCGTGTGGGAATCGACGGCGTTTTCCAATGCTTCCAGATCGACGTTTCCTTCACGGTCTACGGGAATTATGACGATTTCCGCCCCGAGCGTTTCCAGGTATTTACAGGTATCGTAAACGGAAGAATGTTCTACGGAAGAGATGACGATCCGTTTTTTCTTTGCAGAAGAGGCGAAGAAAATCCCTTTCAACACCATATTGTTCGATTCCGTCGCGCCGCTGGTAAAGACGATCTCGCTGTCTTTTGAATTTACCAATCGGGCAACCCGCGCTCTTGCCAAAGCGATAAGCTTTTTTGCCTGCTCCGCCTGTATATAAAACTTAGCCTCGGAATTTCCGTATGCTTCCAGCGAATTCAGCATTTCGTCCAAGACTTCTTTATGCAGTTTTGTCGATGCCGCATTATCTAAGTATAACATACTCCCGTCCTTATGGTTTCTCGCTCATGCCGATAAGTTCGGACATAAACTTCTCTCTGTTCAGCAAAAGCCGGTATTCCGAATGCATCAACCGGATTCCCCGTTCTATATGCGCGTTGACCAATTCAGGAAAAAACTCGTCTTCGTCGACGCGGCGTCCCAAATGATCGACGATCAACAAGCGATAGATTTCTTCGTCCTGTCCGAAAACAGTCAGCCTTAAATAATCCGCGCCGTCTTGTTTTTTCACATCGTAACCCTTGATCGCGTCACCCGCCAAACGGGGATCCGTTTTGTCTTTTAAAGAATAGGAAAGCGCCAATCGCATGACGACCGCTTTGGATGAAAAATGCAGCCACGTCTGCAATTCCGAGAGTTTACTCTCTATCTCCGCATTTGTCTTTAATCGTAAATTCATTTCAGACCTCACCGCCGAAATAAGTGTTTTCTATCGCCGTGGTTTTCGTGTCGTCGTCGTAACTCAACAGATAGGATCTGCTGATCCTATCTGTTATCGCTTCGTAGTTTTTGCCTACGAATTCCGAATCGGTTGAAAGAATGACGACCTGATCGCCGATCGTAGCGATAATTTTATTGATGAACTGGATTCGATTTTCCGCGTCCAGTCTCGCCAATGGCGTATCGAACACAAACAGTTCCCGACGGCCGGAAATTTTAAACATGGCCCAGATGAGAGAGCTGACGAGAATCTGCATTTCTCCCGCTGAAAAAGTATTCAGTTCCACGCTTCGCCCCTGGGAGTCGACGGCGGTGAGTTGAAACTTGTCATCGAATTTCAATCCGGCTATATAGTCCACTTTGCAAATCGTATCATTGAATATCTCACACGTCAATTCCGCGATAGCGTCCAATTTTTTTTCAATAATATATGCCTTAAATTGAGCGCAAACGGCCAAAACCGTAGTGGCGTTCACATAACTGCTGTCTGCCTGCTTGTCCTTTTTCAGCATCGCGTTCGCCTTTTGATAATCGGCGTATAGTTTATCCCGCTGACGGACGTCTTCGTTGTACTCGCCCTCCAAAAGCGCGAGTTCTTCCTGTTTGAGAGACAATTCCGCCTTTAAACTGTCCAGATTTTTTAAAATCTCATCGATGCGATCTGTCGCGAAATTATTTTCTATACGCTTTTTCAGTGCTTGCGTAAGATCGACCAATTCTTCCCGACGGGAAAAAATATTCTTGACTTTTTCCCGTTCCGCCGTAAGCGTATCGATCAATCTTTCCAATTTCTCGATTTTCGTTCCGTCGAGATCGAAAAGGATTTCCCTGCCGTCTTGGACGAGAATCTCTATATATTTCGTAAAATCTTCTTTCAAATAATTTTGAACGACTTTCAACATTTCAGCGTATTGCAGCGGCAGTTCCTTCTTGGCCCGGGCAACGATCTCTTTGATATTTTCCGTCACCATCACGAGCGGCAGATAGTCCTCGTAAAAACTTTTCAGAATACGGTTGTTTTCCTCCGTCTCCTTTTCATAAGAAGAAAGAGAAGTCTGGAAATCCGTAATTTCTTCTTTGGTGAGACCGTCGAGTTTTGCAAAATCGCTCTTGTTGGATTTAATTTCCGCTTGAATATTCGCAATTTCCTTCGATAACTCGTTTATTCTCGCTTCCTTGGAACGAATCGCCATTTTTTTCGCTTCGATGTCATTGAGAAGCCTTCTTATGTCATACCGCGCCTTCGAACTCAGCGAGCTCGTCGTTTTGGTAAGATAACCGGTCAGATCGGCACCTAACTGTTCGAGAAGATCGACATTGAAAATTGAATAAAATACTTCTTTGATATACGCGCTCAAAAGGCCTTGTTCGATGATAGAGCTCACTTTTTCGCCGTCGTAGATAAAAGAGTTGATAAGCGCCGGCGACGTCAGAGATTTTAATTTGTTTATAAAGTCGTAGCTCTCTCCGCTCGCCAAAAGATTTCCGTTTTTGTGTACCCGGAAAGCCTCGTTTAGTTCCTCTCCGCTCAGCGTCCACGAACGCTGAACGATATAAGACGTCTTCTCGTATTCCTCGACGATCTCGAATCCCATACGGATAAAATAAACGTTCTCGCTGGTCTGATGATTTAAAAGATTTTTGATTTCTTTGACATACGTGGCGCTTTCGTTTTTGAACCCGTAGGCAAAACAACCGAATAAACCGATCTTTATCGCTTTTAACAAAGTAGTCTTTCCGGCGCCGTTCTTACCGCCGATTAGTATGACGTTCCGCTTCTTGGTGGTGTATAAATCGAACTTTTTTTCCCCTTTATAAGGGCCTATATTATGAAGGATAATATAATCAACTTTCATCTATATCCACCTCTTCCCGAAGCACGAGGAATTCCTGGCTCAATTTATCCTTGATACTTTTGGTCGCTTCCACCCGGTTACTGATCCCCGAGCAGCGTTTTTCTATATTCAGAAGATCTCTGAATAATTCATATTTTAACCCGTTTTGAAAACACAGCTCTTTGAGATACAGATGATCTTCTTCCTCGAACAGTTTGACGTCGTCGGTTTCAAGTTCCAGTTCGCGGCCGAATACTTTATAATAGACCGCCGCTACTGAATTTTGCAGATCTCCGCTTTCATACCAAAGTTTTTGTATTTCTTTCAGTTCTTCTTTCTTGATCAGCTCATGCGGTTCTTCAAGATTTCTTTGCGTAATCAAAAGTTTTTCCAATATTTCTTTTCGGGTATCGAGCGTAAAGGGCCCCAGTCCGAGTTGATAGAACTCCCCGTCTATTTTCTGAATAATGATTCTGGGATTTTTACCGATGGTAACGTCAATATTGTTTTGAGAAATGTACTCTCTGGCCGCCTGCTCACTGTCTCTTCCTTCTTTATCTTGCCCGAACAAAAAGACCTGCCATTTTTGTCCCTGTGAATCCAGCCAATCTTCACCACAGCGCCTGATGACGTTCTTTTGTCTCGCCCCTTTGGCATGGATCACGATCTCCCCTTCTTCTCCTTTATAAATTTTGGAGAAGTATAAGGTTCCATTAATTCTTCGTTTCATTCGTCTCGTGTCGTCGTCGCGTATGGAAACTAGCCAATTCCGGTATTCCAGCAACGGGAGCAGCCATTTTACCCCGCTCTTGATAAATCCCGTCAGCGATTTATCCTCCGTTACGACGGTACATACCCAACAGCCGAAGCGGCTGTTTCCGCAAGTCGTGCGCTTTTTATCCTCTTCCGTCATCATCATCGGACAATCTTCGCCCGTCAAAGAATCCTGATACAATTTGAACAGCGCATGGTTATCCGCTCCCCACGGCGACGGATAGGAAAGCAGATAATTCCATACGTCGTCTTTTGAAAACCGCCGGATAGGCGCAAACACGTATGAATTTGCCTGCGTCGTATGCCGCATAAAGTCTTTGCCTTCGATCGTATGGCTTTCGAGCACCCGATCCCTGGAATTGCTTTCTTTCTCACGCACTCCGAGAATCATCACCACTTCGCCGTATTGCTCTATGAGACTTTGCGTAAATATATTGGCGGGCTCTATCTTCAACCGATCCGTACACCAACGAAAATTTTGATTAGGAGAGGGATATCCCTTTCCGATAAGATTCGTCCAAAAACTTCTGCTCGCGAGCGGCCGGACGATAGAGGCATGAATAGGCAATCGATATTCCCTCGCCAATGTTCCGATTCTCTCGATCGTATTTTCGATCGTTTTGACGATCATCGGCGTTTCGACCATCGTATCGGAGGAAATGATATAGACTTCTTTCTCTAAGGGAATCTTTTTCTTTTTAAGCTCGATGAGAGTATCGACGATGATCTGGGTGGTACACGTCGAATCCTTCCCGCCGCTGTATCCTATGATCCAGGGCAATTTATCCTGCAAATAAATCCTTTTTATATTCTCTTTTGTTTCCGTTATCAAAGATGAAATTTCTATACTATCTAAAAGTCCCATGAACACGCACCCGTTTCTATTCCCGTTATTCTTTCGTTATTGCACCGTTTTTTCCATTGCTTTGAATGTTTTATTTGTATTCCAAACGATTTTGTTCTTCAAAAATTTATCTCCACATATATACGCAAGTATATCATAGTTGAGAATTTAAGTCAAGCTCTCATTCGCTCTCTTCAAAATGTTAAATGTCCCAAAAATTTTAACCGATCCTCCGCCGCTTTATAAAAAATTTCTTTTTCTTCCCTTCCAAACGGTTGACTTTTTTCTTTCTTTCGCATATACTGTTATAGACCGACGGTCGGTCTATAAAAATACGATGGAAGGAAGGAGATAAAAACTTATATGAGAATAGTCAAAGAAGCGGAAGAACGGCGGGAAGAGATTGTGGGCGAAGCGGTGCGGCTCTTTGCGGAGAAAGGATTCCGCAATACTTCCGTCAACGATATCCTGAACGCGGTGAAGATCGCGAAAGGCACCTTTTACTATTATTTTAAATCGAAGGAAGAACTGCTCGATTATGCGATCGAGAGCTACTCGGAAAAAATGGCGAGCCGGCTGGAAGAGATCGCGGAAAACGGGAAGCTGAACGCCGTGGAAAAATTTATCCGCGTCCTCGGGGAAGCAAGCGCTTCGGACGACGTATTCAAACAAAGGATCATCGCCGCTATTCACCAGGAGGGAAACGAGCTTTTGCACGAAAAGAGCCTGATCGTTTCCGTGTTGTGTCTGGTTCCCGTACTGACTCGGATCGTAAAGGAAGGCGCGGCGGAAGGCGTATTCCGCACCGCCTATCCGCAGACGACCGTGGAAACACTGTTGATCGCCTCGCAGTTTATGTTCGACGAAAGATTTTTTGCCTCCGACGAAAAAACGAACCGCCGGAGGCTCAAAGAATTTCTCGCCGTCGCCGAACAGATGCTCGGCGCGCCGTCGGGCGTATTTGCCCCTCTTTTCGAAAAATTTTTGGAGGAAGAAATTATATGACTCGCTATCTTTTTTATAATAAACTCAAATTTGCGGGACTCGTCCTTTTTAAAGCCGTCTATGCGGCGGCCTTCGTAGGATTTGCCCTGCTCCTGCAATGGCTGGTGAACGCGATCACCGCGGACGGCGCCACCGTGCGTCAACTCATGACGGGCGTAGGCGTCGCCATCGGGTACGTGGCGGCGTTTACGGCGATGCTGCTCCTCAAAGATAAGGCGAGCACCGCCTACGTCAATCACGCGGTGATGAAACTTCGGGACGAACTGACGGAAGGGCTTTTGCGCGAACGGTATGAAGAGTTCGCTAAAAACGATACGGCAAAATATCTTTCGCATCTGACGAACGATATAAAAACGGTGTCGACCAGCTATTTCAACGCGCTGATGACTTTGCCGGAAGAAATTTTCACCTTTATTTTCGCGGTCGCCGCCGCTTTCACGATCAACTATGCGGTCGCGCTGACCATGTTAGGTTTAACTCTCCTCATTTTCATCGTTCCCCTCGTGTTCAATAAGCCTCTCAACAACGCCAACGTACGGCTTTCGGAAGCGGTCAAGGAATACACCTCTATCCTCAAACAAACCTTTCTCGGCATAGACGTCGTCAAAAATTTCGGCAGCGAAGAACGCATGCAGCGGGAAATTCACGAAATCAACCGCGCCCTTACCAAAAAAAACACGCTGCTCGACAAACTCAATCTCTATGCGGGCGACGTGGGTATTTTTATCGTGGTACTGCTCCAACTCGGGAGCATCGCCATTGCGGGGTATATGATGCTCAAAGGCGTGATCCTGATCGGCGCGGTGATCGCGGTCGTCCAGCTCAGCGGAAACATGTATTCCCCGCTCATGCAGATCGCAGGCAAGGCGGCCCTTATTTCGGGCGTGAAGGATCTTAGCCGCACTCTGCTCGGTATGGCCCGGCCGGCCGAGCCCGACGGGAAAAAACTCGCCCCCTTCGCCCATGCGCTTACGGCGGAAGATCTCGTCTACGGATATGAAAAAGACGACGGCGAAGCCGTGCTCAAAGGCGTGAACGCCGTATTCCGCAAAGGAAAAAAGTATCTCATTGTCGGCAAATCGGGAAGCGGAAAATCTACGCTCCTTAAATTGCTCGGCAAAACCTACGGAGAGTATCAGGGAAAACTTTCCCTCGACGGCGTCGATTACCGGGAAGTTTCCGAGCGGGAACTTTATAAAAACATAGCGTTTGCCCAGCAAAAAAGTTATCTGTTCGATCTGTCCGTACGCGACAACATCGATTTCAACCGGACGGGCGACGAGAATTTACTCGCTCTGGCGATCAAAACGGCGGAGCTCGGCAGCTTCGTAGAAGCGCAGAAAGACGGTCTCGACGAGATCGTCAGCGAAGAAGTGAAGCAGATCTCGGGCGGAGAGAAACAGCGGATCGGACTCGCGCGGGCCGTATATAAAAACGCGGATATTTTACTGCTCGACGAAGTTACCTCTTCGCTCGATAAGGAAACCGCACGCAAGGTCGAAAAAAATATTTTGGAGTTGCCGGGCAAGACAGTTCTCAACGTATCGCACAAACTGCACGCAGACCTTTTGGAACTCTACGACGAGATCTGCGTGATGGAAAACGGAAAGATCGTCGATTTCGCGCCGCCGGCGGAACTGTTGAGCCGCAACGGCCTCGAACAATACCTCGACGCGGAAAACGTCTGATCTCTTCCGTCAAAAAATGCCCTCCGTCATACGTCCGCGTATTTCTTCGGGCGGGAATTTAGGCTTGCGGTCGTAGGCGTAAAGACCGTTCTGCTCCTGTTCCACGTCGGAATTGCCGAGATAGTCGTAGTTGATGGGAAGATGGGTGCCGTACAGACCTTTGGTAAAGAGCAGGATCTCCCCGCTCGAAGAGAAGATACCCACGAACGCGAGCACGATGACCGTGGAAACGGTCGGCCAGACGAGCGGCGTCACAATATCGAGCTGAAATTGGCGTACAGCCAGAATACCAGGAAATGTATCATGGCGATCGACAGCATGTTGACGACGAAAAGTTTTTTCAGCCCAATTCCATTCAGGGACAATTTACGAACCAAGGTTTTGCATGCGAAAAACCGCCTTTCCGGCGGTTTTTCAACTTTTATATCTATTTTATATGCTCAATAAAAACTTGTCCATATTTCTTCGTCGCTTTCTGTTTCTATCGGCCGCCACAGAGCAGTCAGACTCAGATTTTCCGTATAGCGATAAATGTCGTTTCCCACTTTTTGATCGGTGCCCGAGATTACCCACCCCAAGAAGTTATATCCTTCGCAGTACGGCTTCAACAAATTGTATTCCTTGCCGTACGTCACCGTCTGCGTCAAAGCGGAAATCCCGACGCCTTCATGATTTTTCAGTTCGCCCAGATCATAGGCGATGAGATAAATTTTTGCCGTCGCCACCGCCGTCACCGTGACGTTTTCGCGGATCGAGGAAAAATCCGTGCGATTCCAAGCGATTTCATAACCGGGAACGGCGACGGGCGAAGGTATATCGCTCAAAGCTTCCTCTCGTTTGACCGTTTTCTCTATGTTCGGCTGCCCTTCCTGAATAAAAGTCACCGTATACGTTTCCGGGAGAATCTCCCTCCAAAAAGCGGTGAGCGTTACGTTTTCCGCCGTTGTCCAGACGCCTTCCAACGACACCGCTTCCTCCCCGTTTTTCCAACAGACGAAGCTGTAATTTCCACGCACCGGAGTCGGCAAAGTATACCGCGCGTCATAAGTGAAACTTTCGCTCGACGCAGACACGGTGCCCCCGTTTCCGTCGTAAATAACCGTATACTCATTGGGAATCCTGACGGCGTGGACGGTCATGTCCGCGGAAATACGGCTTAGATCCGTATTTTCCCAGCTTACCGTGTAACCGGTAACTTCCCGCACGGACGGAATGTCCGTCAAAGTTTCACCGGCTTCGACCGTTTTAACGATGTCCGGCTGTCCCGCCTGGACGAAAGTCACGGTATAGAATGCCTTGGAACCGCGGCCACAAGCCGCAAAACAGATCATACAGCCGGTCAAAGCGGCCGCCCATAAAAGCTTCTTCATTTTTTTGTTCCCGCACTTTTCATAATTTTAAAAACTATTATATCAATCGTCAAACTTTATTTCCGCCACCCGCGCAAAAAAGCTGTTTCCCTAAGCAAAGGGATCGGAGCGGAACTCGTTTCTTTCCGTCTTGACGAGCTTTTTCGCACAATTTTTATTCACCCGGAACCGGGAAAGAAGTTTTTCATATTCTTCCCGCTGATCCCCGATCTTTTCTCTTTAAAAAGTATACCATAATTTTCTTTTTAAGTCAATATCCAAATTCATATTTTATAACTTTCTTTCTGGGGGCGATAAATATTTGTAAAAATTCTCCCAAAGGTGTATACTGAAAGGGAGGTGAATTATGTGCGGAAGATTTGAACTCAATCTCGGCGATCCCTATATGGAATCCCTTTTCAAAGACATGGACGGTACCCGCGTTTACGAACGGCAGTACGCGGGGGAGATTTTCCCCACCGACGCCGTGCCCGCGCTCGTTTGGAAAAACGGCCGGGTAAAGGCGGAGCGGCTCGAATGGGGTTACGATAAATTCAACGATAAAGGCGTAATCATCAATGCGCGCTCGGAGACGGTGACTGAAAAGAATATGTTCCGGCAGGATTTTTTTGAACGCCGCTGTCTTCTTCCCGCCAACGGTTTCTACGAATGGTCGCCCGACAAGCATAAATATTTATTTCATCGTCCCGACCATAAACCTTTATTTCTCGGCGGATTTTATAAACGTCTGCGCGACAAAAATCCGTTTATCATTCTGACTAAGGAAGCGACGCCGCCCGTCGCTCAGTTTCATAACCGGATTCCCATTCTCGTGGACGAAAACGGGATCGAGGCCTGGCTGAGCGACATAGATTTCGCCTTCGATTACATGCGTCGGGATTATCCTTCGGAACTTCTCGATTATTCGTAGTATCGACAAATACGCCCGCCTGTCGGCAGGATTTTTCCTGTCGGCGGGCGGGCTTTTCGTTTATCAGCGGTCTAAGCGTTTTGCGATTATGAATTTTCGCGGAGAAACTTTTCCACTTCCGCCCGGTAAGGCAAGGAAGGAATCGCGCCCTGCTTTTGCACGGTCAAGGCGCCTACGGCGTTGGCGAACGCGGCCGCCTCGTCTATATTTTTCCCTTCCGTCAGCGCCACGGCCAGCGCGCCGTTGAAGCTGTCTCCCGCCGCTACCGTGTCCACCGCTTTCACCTTAAATCCTCTTATCCATCTCCCGCCGTTCGCGTCGTATATGTACGCCCCTTTCGCTCCCGCCGTCGTCACTACGCAACTCACGCCTTTTTCGCGCAGCAGCTTCGCGGCGCGTTCTACTCCTTCCTCGCTTTCCGTTTCTTCCCCCGTCAACAGCGAAAGTTCTTTCTCGTTCGGCGTCAGATATTCGATCATGCGCAATATCTCCGCTTCGAGCCTCACCGCCGGCGCGGGATTCAAGAGTATTTTCACGCCGTAGCCGTATGCCCGACGAATGAGTTCCCGCGTCACGTCTAAACGAAGTTCCAGCTGTAAAAGGAGCAGTTTTGTCTTTTTCACGGTTTCGTCGAGTTTATCAAGTTCTTCAAACCCGAATCGATAATTGGCCGAGGGAATGACGCAGATCCGGTTCTGTCCCCATGCGTCGATCTGAATCTGCGCCACGGCGGTAGGGAACTCGCACGAAAATACATGATCGCTCTTGATTCCTTCCGCGCGTAAAATTTCGCGAAACCCCTCTCCGTTCGAGTCCGAGCCGAGCATGCCGCACATCTCCGTGTCTCCCCCGAGACGAGCCACCGCCACGCACTGGTTTGCGCCCTTTCCGCCCGGATAATACCCCACGCTCTGCCCGAGCACCGTTTCGCCCGCTTCGGGGTATTTCTCCATTCTCGCTACGATGTCCGTCACAAACGAACCCACCACCGTTATCTTTGCCATTTCATTTTCCTTCTTCACGCAATTTCGCGCCCAGTGCCCCGTTGGGGTGATAGCGGTGAAAATCTTCCCGGGTAAAATTCTTTCGAGCGGAAAGCTCGCAGGCGATGGCGTCGCCAAGCACCAGAGTCAGCGTGCTCGACACGGTCGGCGCCAGGCAAAGCGCGTCCGCTTCCGCAAGGTTCGGATACAGAATCCGATAATCGCAGGCCTTTGCCAGTTTGCTCTCCGCGCCCGAAGTAAACGCCACCGTCTTTACGCCGTTGCGTCTGAGAGGTTCCACGTTTTGCAGCACCTCCTGCGTATTGCCGCTGTTGGAAATGAGGATCGCGACGTCGCGGGATTCTATCATTCCCAAATCCCCGTGCATCGCCTCCGTCGAATGGACGAAAAAAGCGGGAACTCCCAGCGACGAGAACGTCGCCGCTAATTTTTCACCGATATGTCCGCTTTTTCCCACGCCCATAAAGACCAGCTTCCCTTTACAGGCGGCCAAAATCTCCACCGCTTCTTCGTAGCCCGCGCTCCCCAGCCCGATCAGTTCTTCGATCGCGTCCCGCTCTTTTTTCATCACTTCTTTCAGCATTTTTCTGTTCCTCAATATAATTCCATTTTCATGAGAATACTTTCGTAGTCCCACCAGTAAGACATCATAAAGTAAACGATCTTTCCGTCCTGCTCGGTATATTTTTCGTGCATAAAACCGCAGTACATGGCGTTGAAATCGTCGTAGCCCACCAATTCGACCGCTTCGCTCCATTCTCCCCAGGGCGTTTCGCTCGTGCGCAGAATCATCACCGTGGAACGCTGGTAAATCGTCATATATTTGCCGAGGTATCGGTTATACATCACGCACATCTCGCCCGCGGGCGCGTCGAGGATATACGAACTTTTATTCTCCGTCCCGACGAGGATTTTTCTGCCCTCCGCTCCTTTTACGAACAGGGGATTTCCCGTCTCGTCTCTGCCCGTATAATATTCGTATTCGTCGAAGTTTTCGAAATCGGCCTTTTTTACCCTCGCGAGCTGCACGCCCCCGAATCGCCCGCCCTCGATGCCGTAGCAATAGACGTACTCCCCGACGACGAGCGGATAGACCTGACAGAGCCCGGGGGCGTAATGCGCTTTCACGTCCGCCGCTGCCGCGCCCGTCAGTTCCGCCGTGATCGTGTCTTTGATCCCCGTGAAATACACCCCGTCGACGCGGCTGTAATTTTCTCCGCCGTCCGTCGATTTGACGAGCCCGCAGTAGTTCACCGTCCATTCGCCGTTGGCGCCCCAATGACGAACGGACATATAGAAGACGTAAATATCGCCGCCGATCTCCACTGCGCCGGTGGGAATGGTCGTGATCTCATAATTATCCGTCTTGACGCTCGGAATCAGCTGTTTGGCCTGTTCCCTGCCCTCGCGGGTGATCCAGCCGTCGAGCGTGAGACCGTCGGAAAGATCGAGATCCGCGGAATAGGCGCAGACGTTGCTCCGCCAATCGTTATACCCCGATCCCTCCCCCTTATTCTGCCCGCTGAACGTATCTCCGTAAAAGAGGAGCATACGCTGATTTTTCGTGTCGTAGACGGGGATCCCGAGATCGGTGCCCGCGACGCCCGCGCCCGTGAGCGTGTCGTTCCATGGCGATTTTGAGCCGGTGACCGAGCCCATCGCCGTCACCGATTTCACGAGAGAATTTTCTTCCACAAAATTTGTTCCTCCGCCGCTCGTACCGCTTTCGCCGCCCGTATCGCTGTCTCCCGGCGCGCCGGAGCACCCTCCCAGCGTCAGAAACGCCGAGAGGAACGCGGTGAATATACCTTTGAGCCACTTATTTTTCATGATTACCGATCCTTTCTCTTTTTCAAAAGTACGACGGCGACCGCCGCGACCGCGGAAAGGCTTCCAAGCGCCGCGAAGCTCGAACCGCAGCCCTTCGAATTTTTGCAGCCCGTTTCGGTGGGAGCGGAAGTTCCCCCGCCGCTGCCGCCGGAACTATCCGAACCGCTGTCGTCCCCGCCCTGCGAGGGCGTTTTCCACACGCCGTATTCCACGTCGTCCACATACAACACCACGTCTTTATCGCAGTTGTTATAATTCAGAAATCTGATGCTGTCCACCTGACTGATAAAGCCGGAGTCCATTTTGAAAGTGAGCGTCACCTGTTTCCAGCCGTCTTGCAGATCTTTGACGGCATACGGCCATTCGTTGGTGTTGATGCCGCTCGTCTCTTGCAGGGCATCGTACCAAAGATACTGCACGAGATGTTCCGCGCCCGTGGCGCCGATGAACGTCACCTGCAAGCCGATCCCCGGATCGAAACCGCTCTTCCCTTCGTACTTATATTTGTAGGAAAGAGTGAAAATATCCTCCGTGTTGAACTTCGCCGTATCGAGGAATACGAACGCGCTCGCCCAGCGATTGGTCTGCTTGTCGGCGTCTTGGGGATCGTAAGCTATTTTCAGGACCTTATTGCCGCCCAGATCGACGATCTTTCCCGGAGAATCGTAAGGCGAACTGCCCCAGAAATAGCTGCTCTCGTCCGGCTCCGATACGAACGTATATCCCTCGGAAAGATATTCGAAATCGCCGCCCAACACGAGATCGTTGAATTCGAGTCCCTCCGTTTGGGGGGTGGTGTGCGTGAGGACACTGTTCTCTTTCTTTTTCACGCTGAGGTTATCCACCGTCACGCTGCCCGCGCCGGTTTTCATCGTGTAGAGGCTTAAAACGTGCGGAATCATAAAGTTATTGACGAGAATCGTCGTACTGTAATGCACGTAGCCTTCGAGCGGGGAATCGTCGAGAAATTCGAAATCGCTCTTTTTCGAGGCCACCGTCGCGGTAGCCGAATTATAGAGACCGTCCGCCGCCGCGAAGAAGAAGGAAAGTTTCCCCGTATAATCTTCGGAAGGCTTTACGTCCATTTCCACGCGGTAGAGCCCCACGCCGTCGAACGTCAAAGGAGTATTGAAAGCGGCCGCGCCGTCCATGCGGAGGACGACGTTCTCCCCTTCCTTGACGATCTTCGCGTTGGCGGAATCGTTGAAGCCCTTATCGCTCCCTACCTCCGCCGTCGTTTCGTCGAACGCTTCGGAAAAATCGTTGCGGTAGACGGCTTCGCCCGTGGTCTTGTCGAGGATTTCCACTTCGTAGATCCTCAGTTCGCGCACGGAATCGTTGCCGTGCCAGAACCAGACGTTGAGCGCGCTGAACTGCTGATCGGCGGCCAGGGTATAGTCCAGGGACAAATGCCTGATCCCGTCGCTTTCGGGGATCGCCGCCAGCGCCTCCCCGCTATCGACGAGCAGTTTCTTCCGATCGGTGGTCGTATTGTCCACGTTGAATTCGAGGTGCTGAGCGTTTTGGTTTCCCACGAGCCGGAAATCGATATGCATCGTATAATCGCCCGCTTGGAGAAGCCCGGGCTGCAACCAAAAACTCATCGTGTCTTTCTCGCTCGTCTTATCGTTGTCATAGAGCCGCGCATAAGTTTCCGTATTACCGTTCGCCGTTCTCGCGCGCACCAACTGCCCGTAGCCCGTGTTGAACTGCCCCTCCGCCGCGCAGTAGATGCCGCCGTAAGCGCGGTCTTCATAGGCGCCGTAAGGAATGTCCACGGCGCTGATGCGATCGAAGGGCTCGGAAAAATCGTTCCGGTAGGCGGTTTTCCCCTCCGCGTTCAGGTAGGAAATATCGTAAATATGCGCTTCGATCCCGGCCGTCTTTTTATGAAAAAGCCAGAACATCGTGGCCGGAAATTCCGTCCCCGTATCGATCGTCACCGTATATTCGATCACTTTCGCGCCCGTTACGGCGGAAGCGGGGAGCGTTTCGTAATCGGCGGCGTTAAAAATGCTCTTTTCGGGCGTCGCGCCGTTATATTTCATCGCGAAGCAGTCCCCGGTGGAAAATCCCACGAGTTCTATATTCGCCCGCACCGTGTAGGTACCGGCGGGGAGATAGCCGGGCTGTACCCAAAAAGACATGGAATCCCCGGCGGCCGCGCCGTCGTAGCAAAGCCGCGCATACGTCTCCCCGGCCGGCGTTTTTACGAACGTACCGCTGCCGCCGTTGGTATCCGAGCCGCAGTATACGTCGTATTTTCTTCCCGCGTAGTCGGTATAAGGGATCGCCGCCGTATCGCCGGGGTTCGTTTCCTCGAACGTTTTAAACGAGTCCTTGTACCCGTCGAAAGAACCGTTGGAAACGAGTTCGTCACCGTAGACGGCCGCCGCGTTGACACGGTAAACGGAAAACGTGCCGAGCATCATGCACATCGTTGCCGAAGCTGCGAGAACGGCCGCTGCCCTTTTCCATAATTTTTTCTTTTTCATAATTTTCCTCCTGTCCTTTGCCTTTTATTTGATCTTTTCTATTTTGTCGTCCCATTCCAAAGCGGGTACGCTTACGGGCATACGTTCCTGCCAGCACGGGATCGGTTCGTACGGTTTATGCGGCTCCGTCTGGTACCAATAGGCCGTAGACGACCAGTCGTCGCTCCGATGATTGCAGTGTCCGTGCTCGATCGTCACTTTAATCCGCTTCTCGAAGCCGATGGGATCGAGGATATGATAGCGATAGTAACTGATCTTCCCTTTCCAGTTCCTCGCGCCGCCGAGGAGGAGTCCGTGATAGGGCGCGGCGTATTCCTGCTGAGGGCACCAGGCCATATTGACGTAATCTTCCGTACCCGTCCCGTGCAGCGTGGGCGTTTCGTCGCCGTCGATGAAGATCATGTCGTCCCCCTCCCCCGGCCAATCCCACATATCCGAGCGGTTGAGATTATGTATATTGATATTCGCGCCGCAGTAATGCCCTTTCCCCTCCGCTTCCAGGATCACGTAATTATCCGTTCCGTCGCGGTTCTCCCCGCCGAAACACCAGTCGCGGTGGGCGGCGAACTCCTCCTCGGCGACGCCGCGCGTGGGACATTCCCGGTGCCAGCGGGCATGAAAATAAAGGGCGTCCTCCTCCACCTTCCGTTCCTCGAAGTCCACGTAAAAATAGAACTGCAAGGGAAGATCGCAATCGTTCTCCACGGAAAAACGGAAACCTTTGCGGAACGGCATCTGCCACCAGCTGTTGAAGCCCTTTCCGTCCTCCGGACTCATCTGCAAGGGCGCGGAGACGTAATTTTTGCTCGTCGCGTGGCCCATGCCGAAAAAGTCTCCCATCGGCGCCTCGACGCTCGGCGTCTCTTCGTCGTCCCAATAGACGCGCAGGACTACTTTACGGAGCAGAAACTCCTCCTTTCGATCGTAATTGGCCATCGTGATCCAGATATGCTCGACGACGCCTTCGCCCTCAAAGCGGGCAAAGTCCAGCGTTTCGCGCGGCGGGACGTGAAGCCAGTCGGCGTTGGCGCCCGTGCGATCGTAGCTGGATATGCGGCGGCGTTTTCCGCGTCTGGGCATATATAAGCGGGTAAGAGTTTCGTTCTCCATAAGACCTCCTGTCTTTGTTATGTTTTTTGATAAATTTATTTGATTCCCGAAATCGTGACGCCCTGTACGATATATTTCTGCGCGAAGGCAAAAATCAGCAGCGGGCCCGTCACCGAGATGATCGTCCCGGCCACCACGACTCCGTAATCGCCCCGGTAGCGGGAACGGAGAATGATCAGCACCTGCATGATCTGTTTCATTCCTACGTTGTTCGTCACCGTGAGGCTGGGCCAGAGATAGCTGTTCCAATAACCCATGAACACGCTCGCGCCGATGATGATGAGGGGCGTCGCGGACATGGGTACGAAAATGCGGCGATAAATACCGAACCGGCCGAGTCCGTCGATGGACGCGGCTTCCTCATAGCCGCGCGGAATTCCTAAAAAGAACTGCCGGAAATAGAATACGTTGTAACCGTTCGCTATACCGGGGAGCACCAGCACCCAAAAGGTGTTCATCATGCGCAGGGCCGAGGCGACTTTGATGGACGTGATGAGAATGGAAATGCCCGGAATGAACATCTGGAAAATGACGTACGCCCAAAAGAACTTCTTTAAAGGAAAGTTCACCCGCGCGAAGGCGTAGCCGGCCATCGAATTGACGACGAGCGAGAAAATCATGCCCGCAGCCGCGACCAAAAGAGTCATGAGATAACTGGACATGAAATCGATGTCCGAGTATTTTTTAAAGACTTTCGCAAAATTATCCGCCCGCCATCCGGACGGAAAAAGAATAAACTCCGTCGGAAGCACTTCTTCCCTGCTTTTGAATGCGGAAATAATCATCCACAACAGCGGTACGAGCACGATAAAAAGCACGAAAACGGCGATCGCCAGCATGGCGCCTTTGAATATCTTTTCTTTATTCATGCTTTCCTCCTCAGTCGTCGCTTGATTTTTCCGAACGGATCACTTTGAACACGATCATGTTCACCAGCGCGATCGGGATCATGATGAGCACGGCCGCCGCAATCGTCAGGCTCTGCGTCGCGGCATTGTCGCGGTAGCTGTTATACACATACAAAACGGGCGTGTACGTTTTCAGAAGCGGCCCGCCGCCCGTCATCATCAGCGGGAGCTCGAACATTTGCAGCTGTCCCGCGATCAGATTGACGATGACGAGCACGAAGTAGTTCCGCATATTCGGCAAAGTGATGAACCAGAGCCGCTGCGCCGCGTTCGCGCCGTCCAAAGAAGCCGCCTCGTAATAGCTTTTCGGGATATTGATGAGTCCGGCGTAGAGGACGAGGCAGTTATAGCCGAAGCCCAGCCAAACGGCGGGATAGACGATGGATACGTACGGCCAGATCCCCTCGCGGTCGAAGGCGATCGGCCCGCGTCCAATGAGGCCGAGCACACCGTTGATGAGTCCGCCCGAATAGTTGGTGAGAAAGAGAAAAATGATGCTCGCCGCCATGCCCGAAATCAGACAGGGAATATAGATGACCGCCCGCACGATTTTGGACATTCCCGTTTTCAGATTATGAACGACGTGCGCAAAAAAGAAAGAAGCAGCGACCATGACGACGACGATACATGCCGTCAAAAGAAATACGTTTTTGAAAGAATCCATAAACAATTCCGTAGAAAGGATCTGTTTATAGTTTTTCAGCCCCACCCATTCCTGAACGGTACTGTATACCCGATAATTGAACAGCGAACGCCAAAGTGCGAAAGCGAGCGGAATCATCACGAAAACCGTGATAAAGATCACGCAAGGCGCGATCATACAAAGCCCCGCGATCGCGTCGCGGCGGTCGGACGGCCGCATCTTCCCGAATATTTTCCTTTTTTTCATTTCTTCGCTTTGCGCGCGTTCCCCGCTCATTTTTTCCGCCTCCGTTATTTCCGGCATTTTTTAACCTGCGTAATTGGGATTTTTGCCGCTCATGCCCGAAACCTCGATGATATTTTCGATCTTGGATTTGAGCTGCAAGGCGATCTGTTTGGTGCTTTCGTCCGTGCCCTGGATCATGTTTTCAAAACTCCAGGCCGTCTGCAAAGACACGTTCCAGGTGTAGATGGGTTCCATAACCGCGTGCGAGCTTACCTGATTGATCACGGACGCGTACGCGGCGTACTCGCTGCTTTCCGCTTGTGCGGCGGCCGTCTGCGCCAGAGATTTGAGAGCCGGATAGCGGCTGTATCCGCTCATTTCGAAAAATTCCAGTCCCTTTTCCGCGTCGGCGTACATGAGCGCTTCGATCACTTTGCCCGCTTCCGCCTTTTTGGAAGAACGTGCGTCTACGCAGAAGCACCAACCGCCGTTTGTCGCCGTCACCGCGTTTGGATTCCCCGATTCCGTCGGCATCACCGCGATCCCGAGATCGGACAAGGTATCGGGATATTCCTGAATGAGGGTGCCTAACTGACTGGATACGGCCAGCGTCATCGCATACTTGCCCTCCGCCCATGCGGAAATGATTTCGTTGTAGCCGTTTAAATGCAGAGCGGAAACGGGAGAATATCCGTTGTCGTAGAGTTTTCCGTAATAGTCGAGCAGACGCGCGTAATCGAGCACTTTTTGGTTATCGTCGAATACCGATCTGCTCCAATCTTCCGTGACGGGCCAGCCGCCGAGCTGGTTATAGACCATGCCCCACGTCGCCCAGCCGATATCGCCGCCGAGCGGCATACCGAGCGCATACGTTCCTTTTTTGAGGGTGGGTTTTATCTTTTTGCAGACGTCGAGCAGTTCCGCCCAAGTCGCGGGGGCTTTTTCCACGCCGGCCGCCGCCAATTTGTTTTTGGAATAGAACAATACCGTGCTCGCTTCCGTATACCAGGGATAGGCGTACGTTTTGCCTTCGAATTGAATCGCGCTTTTGACGCCGTCGGAAACGTCGGCGAGCGCCGCGGCGGAAAGGTAGTCGTCGAGCGCGCTCAAATTGCCGTTTTCTTTTTGGGTATAGATATGGTTGTAGCTATGCAGAATGATGTCGGGAGCGTTTCCCGTTTCCCGCGCGGATTGGAGACGATCGTTGAAATTTTCCTCGATAACGTACTCCACTTCCACTTGCAGGCCGTCGTTTAAGTTCTCGTTGAACTTGCGGACGAGAGAGCTGAAATGATCGTTTCTCCACGTCTCGAACTCGCGCATCATCACTTTGACGACGGCCGCGCCCTCTTCCACCGGGTAGTCCTCTTCGGCGCCCCCGCAGCCGGCGGCCATGCTTCCCGTTGCCAAGACGGCGCAGCAAAGTATCAAACTCAGCCTTTTCTTCATACTTTTTTCTCCTTATATTTTTTAAGAATTTTCGACGAATATGTTTATTTGGTTCCGCTTCCCTGGCGAGTCCTGTACTCGGACGGGGAAACGCCCGTGGCGCGTTTAAAGTACCGGCTGAAAACGTAGAGATTGTCGAAGCCGAGCGCTTCGGCTATTTGCGAAACGGAGAGCGCCGTGGAAAGCAGCAAGTTTTTCGCTTTTTCGACGCGCAGTTTTTCATGATATTTGATCGGGCTGATAAAACATACGCTTTTATACAATTCGACGAAATAATTGACGCTGTATCCCACCTGATGCGCAATTTCCGCCGTGGTAATGGTCCGGTCGAGGTTCCTCTGCATAAAACTGTTCGCTTCCTGCGCGATTTTCAGCGTGTTGTCCCTGCCGTAATTATCCTTGTTTATATAGCGATAATTAAAGACCATATACAAAAGTTCGAGCATCAGCGCTTTCTTTCTGACGACACTGAACGGATTGCTGTTTCCATCCTCTAAAATGAGATCGAGAATGAGATTTTCGATGGGATACGGATCCTTAAAAGTCATTTTATAGGGTATCTTTAAAAGGACGTCTTGAAGGGTGATGTCTTCGCGCATCGTCTGCCGGGGCCGGACGGGCATTTCAATGGGGATCTCTACATGCTCGCTCTCCTCGTCGAAGTAAAAGTCAAAATGGATATGAGGCTGGCGCACCCCTTCCGTTCCCACGCTTTTTATGCTGTGGATCTTTCCCGGAGGAAAGAAAAACAGATCGCCCGGCGCGCCCGTATATATTTCGTTTTCAATACAAATGCTCACCGCGCCTTCCTTGATATACAAAAACTCGTAATCATAGATATACCGGGGCGGAATTTCCCAGTCAACGGGCATTTTTGCGTCCCACGCGCGGCGGATATAGATAGAAATCTTATTCAAGAGTCTTTCCAGATTTTCCATAGTCTCACTTTTTCCTTTTTTATTATATCTTACCCCGCTCTGTTTGCAAATAGCAATTCCTTCAAATAAATTTATCAATTTCACCGATTTGCCGCAGTTGTTCCTCTTCTAATTTTCTTTTTTCGAGTCCATAGCTTTCTTACAAGAAACCGCCCGACCGAAAAACAAAGTAAAAAAGGCTCCCGGATAAAAATCCGAGAGCCTTTTTCCGTTTGACATATTTTTTTGGATCTGTTCAAACAGAGGAACCGTACGTTATTTTTATATTTTCGCCTTACTTTTCCACTTTTAAACCGATATATTTTTTTCTCCCTCGACGATGCCGCGGAGCGATTCGTACGCCCGGTTCGCGCCGTCGCGGACAAATGCAAAATCCGCGCCGAGGGAAAAAATATTCATACCCAATCCCTTCCAATAAGCGATCTGTTCGCGCTCCACGCTCGCGAGAGAAACGCCGAAGCGCTTGCCTGCGCGGGAAAGTATATGCACCGCTTCCTTAATTCGGTTTTGCACTTCGGGATGATACATATCATTGATATGTCCCATACTCGCCGCGAGATCGTTGGGACCGAAAATGTAAGCGTCGATATACTCGTTTGCCGCGATCTTTTCCAAGTTTTTTACCGCGTCGATATGCTCGATCTGAATCATACGCACCGTTCCGTCCACATTCCCTTTGACGAATCCGCTCTCGCTGTCGAGTCCCCAGCGCACGGCGGACATGGGCCCGAATCCGCGGGTGCCCCGGGGCGGATAGAGACAAGCGTCCGTCGCCCGCTTTGCTTCCTCGGCGCTGCGGATCATGGGAAACAACACTCCGCTCACGCCCATATCCACTGTCTTTTTTACGAACGTTCCGTCAAATTCCGGCAGCCGTACCAACGCGGGCGTACCCGCCGCTTCGCAGTATTTCACCAGATCGTAAAGCCGTTCGATGCCGTACGCCGGATGCTCGGCGCAAATGAATACAAAATCGTAATTCATTGCCCCGAGAATCTCCATCACTTCTTTACTGCCTAAAAAAGCCTGCGTGCCGAACAGAGGCTTGCCGCTCTTTAATTTTTCCCGCAGTATGTTCATTCTTCCGCCTCCGTATGCTTAAAATTACGTTCGTCGGAAATTTTTGCGAATAAGTCCTCGAAAAGAGCGTCCCGCTTTATATAATAAACGTATTTCATAAACCCTCGGTTCTCGGGATAGGAATACCGTCTGTCGTAGGAAATCTGGGGAATTCGTTCTATTTTATCGAGCATGAAGCGGGAATCCTCATTGAGCAGCCAGGCGACGGCAGCTACGTCCCAGATGGGTTTGCTCCACGGTTTCCCCGCGCAGTTTTCATGAAAACGCACGACGCTTTCCACCAAATAATCGCAGAGCTTATTTTTTTCCGACAGCCAAAACCGAAGCTCGGCTTCCGTCGTCAAAAATTCGGAAACGCAGCCCCGACACGGCACTTGTACGAGGGAATCCCGCATGCGTTCGAAGACGATTCTCGCCGCCGCCACGTCTTTATTGAGATTAAATTCCGAGGCGTCGTCAAATTGCCGGGCCTGCCCGCCCAGCCATACGACCACGATCCTTTCCGAGATCGCGGGATTGAGGAGAAGCGCGGAGGCTATATTGGTCAAAGCGGCAATCGCGACGACATAGAGAGGCCGTTCAAACGTATACCGCATGGCGCGTTCGGCAAGATCGCGCGCCGCGTCCGAAACGACCGGCGTTTTTTCGTTCTTTAAAAATTCCGATGAACCTTTGAAAACGTTTTTGAAGTCTCCGATCCCCATCAGCGCAAGGACGCGAAAGATTTCGCGATAACTATTATTCATTCCTTCTTCCGCCGACGCCGCCCGTCCGTTGACGAACGGCGCGGCGTATACGCCCCGGACGCGGAGTTTCTCCCGGGAAGAAAACAGGTATGCTAAGGCAAACTGGTCGTCCACTTCATTGTAAGTATCCGTATCGAGTACGACGTCGACCGGCGTTCGCGGTGTCTGCAATTTTTCAAACATAGTCCTTATATACCTTTTCCTTAAATTTTAAATATCCTTTTCCGTTTCGCCGCATATATCGCAAACCCGGTCAAAGTCAGCATAGACAGCGCAGCCGGAGCAAGTCTGAGCGTCGAGAAGCAGCCTTTTTCTTCCGTTTGCGCTTTTTCCTTTACAACCACTTTTACGGTCAAAAGAGCGAGATTATCCGCCGTTTTGGGGGGCAGAACGCCGGCCGCGTATTCGAAACGGAAAGTGTAAACACCCGCGTACTCCGCGGAGAACCAGTTGGTTTTCCATTCGCCCGTCAACGTGTATTCTTCGCCCTTATCCGTGACCACGACAATCTCTTTGGGCAGCATGGAGACGATGCTCTCCTGCGTGACGTCGTCCTCCACCGTATAGGCGAGCGTATTTTTAAAGGAAGTCTTTACCTTTACGAGATCGCTGTACGCGGCGTCCTTAGAAACGGCGATCATATTTTTTGCGTTCGCCGTATAAAACGCCGAATTTATGACGTCTTCCTCGGTGAAACGGGCGAGCCGGATCTCGTTCTGTTCCGTCCTTCCGTAGTCCCAGACGACGTAGATATTCCCCGCGCCGTCCTCCGCGACGTCGGGATAGGCGCAGCCCATTCTCGAATCGAGCAGAAGAGATTTCCAGGTGGCGCCGTCGTCTTCGGAGAGATAGGCGGTCATGTTAATCCTCGCGGAAGTAGAGTCGTTGCTGACGAAAAGAAGATTTCCTGACGACAGCCGCGCCAACGCGCATTTGCTCCCCGGACCGTTCAAAGGCGCGGGCAGATTCGCCGCATACGTCGACCACGTTTTTCCCCTGTCGCGGGAAAACGTCTGTTCTATGCCGCCCGCCGCACCCGATTCGATACGGCTTAAACACCACAGCGTTCCGTCCCTTTTCTCAACCAGCGTCCCCTCGTGCCATTTTTTATTGTCCGACAGCGAGGACGCCGTTCCTTTAAGTCCCCACGTCTTTCCTTGATCGTCGGAAAAACGAAAATAACCGGTGCGGTAAAGATCGGACTGAATGAAGGGATCGACGCTGCAAATCCATTCTCCCCAAGAGGTAGCGATCGGCTTATTGAGAATCGTTTCCCCGAAGAGATACCTCGGTTCGCTCACTTTTATCTCCCCGGGCGGCGCTTCGGGATGGGAAACAGTAATCGCGTACGTACCGTCGAAGCCGTAAAACAGCCACAATATACCCGCGTCGTCCAGCCACAACACCGGATCGCGCATACGCGTCGCGGCGCTGAAATCGTCGTCTATGATGAGGAAGGGATCCGTCCATGTCTCCCCCTTATCGTCGCTGTAACCGACGACGATATAGTTTGCGGGATCGGGTTCCGTAACGCCGCCCGCCATCCAGGCCGCCCAAATCCGCTCTCCCGTCGCTTCCACCGTCGCGATCGCCTGCCACTCCCGATGCTGCGGCTCATAATATTCGTCGAGATCGGCGGCGTTTTTCACAATCGTCACCGTCTGAACAGGCGCGGCCTTTCCCGTCACGCCGCCCGCAAAGGGAAGGAAGAGTGAGAAACAGACGGCACACAGAACTATTCCTTTCCAAAGCCTTTTTATTTTTCCGTCGTTCATAGTTTCCTCCCTATTTCTTTCCCGCGTACTCGACGGGGCGGGACATGATATACTCGAATAAGAGCCGCTGCCCCGCATCGTTGGGGTGCAGCTGATCGGGCGAATACATGCTGTCCTTGCCGAGATTTTCGGGTGTGAACAGATCGAATAAGTCCACGTAATAATAGCCGAGGTCGCCGCTTAAATCCTTGACCGCCTGCCCATAAGCGGAAATTTTCAGGCCTTGGCCGTTGACGGGAACGTCGTTCCTGTAAAGCGGAGTGAAGAAAACGATTTTGATCTGAGGATTATGCGTCCTCAAATTTTTCACCGCCCACTTTATCCCCTGTTTGAAAGAAGAGATCTGCTCCAAAGAATCCGCAGACTCTTCGTTTTCCCCGATTTTCACGCCGTGCGTATAATCGTTGGCGCCGTAGAAAACGATCGCGTAATCGGCGATCTTATTGGTCGCCTCGTTCGCGACGATATAGGAAGCGCCGCTGCCACGACCGTCGCGCACGGCGTTTGCGTAGGTGAGCAGGGAGCCGCTGACGGCAAAACTTGCATATACGAAACCGAGTTCCTCTTTCATTTTATAAATCCACGTAGACCTCTCTCCGCTGGTCATCGCGCCGGCCGTGATGCTGTCGCCGTAAACGACGACGGTCTTGCCCGCAAAATATTCTTTGGTGAACGTAAGCGGCTGCATGGCTTCTCCTTGCTGGCTGTTATTTTGGCTGTTCTTATCGCTCTCGGTCAAGGAACCCGTGTCCGAAACGGAAGGCACGCCCGGTTGCGCCGCGCAGGCGCCGAGGACGAAAAGCAAAAACAGCGCCAGCGCCCTGCCGAAAAATTTTTTCCGCATAGTTTTATTTCCTCTTTCTCAATATTCCCAAAGGATCGGTCAACGCATACCTGTCCCTATCCTCGTCGCAGACAAAGCATAAAAATGCGCTTCCGCCTATCATTTTTTCCGTCCAGCGGCCGGAAAGCGTAAAAGTTTCTCCCCGCTCGTCCGTCACCGAGATTTCGCCGTCCGAAAGCTCCGACATGCTTCGTATATCCCTATATTTTTTATTTTTGGCTATCGTACCCATCTGAACGTTGTCGACGGAAAAAAATTCTCCCGCGCGCACGTCGGCTTCCCGGAAACGGCAAAAACGGATCTCGTTTCTTTTGCTCCTGCCCGAGTCGAAAATCACGTAAATATTTCCCTGTTCGTCCTCCGCTATGTCGGGATAAGCGCAGCCTGGCCTGCCGTCCAGGAGCAAAGAACGCCAGGTTTTTCCGTCGTCCTCGGACAGATAAGCCGTCATATTGATTCGCTCTTTCGCCGGGGAAGCATTATGAACGAACAGCAGATTTCCCGAATGCAGACGGCGCAGGCACGCTTTGCTGCCCGGTCCCCGGAACGGTTCGGGCAGATCGTTTTCGACGACCGACCAGGCGGTTCCGCCGTTGCGGGAAAAACTCTGTTCCAGTCCGCCGCAGCTTCCGCCCTCTATACGCGTGACGCACCATAACGAGCCGTCCCGTTTTTCGACGAGCGTCCCTTCCTGAAACAATTTGTCCGGCGAGCGGGAACAGATCTCTCCTTTTTTATACCAATGCATTCCCTGATCGTCGGAGGCATAACAGCAGTTATAGGAATACTTCCTCTCTTTGTCGAACGGATCGAACATACAGAGCCATTCGCCTTCCGAAGTCTCGATCGGCTTATTGAGCAGCATACCGTGTCCGAAAGCCTTGAAAGGCTTGTTTATGCGTATTTCTTCCAAAGGCGCTTCCGGGTTTTCGATTTTCAATGCGTAGGTGACGTTCGCTTCCCAGAATCCGTAAAACAGCCACAAAGCGCCTTCGCTGTCCCGCCAAAGCACGGGATCTCTGCCCCGGCTTAGCGGATTTTCATTATCGATGACGAGAAAAGGATCTATCCAGGTGTTTGCGCCGTCGTCGCTCAGTCCCACGACGATATGATTTTCGGGATCGGGCTCTTTGACGCCGCCCGCCATCCAGGCCGCCCAAATCCGGTCTCCCGTCGTCTCGATTGTGGCGATGCCCTGCCATTTTCGACTGTCCGGAAGGTATTTTTCCCCTATCTTTACGCCCCCTCGGGCAATCGTCACGGTCGGTTCTTCTATTCTTTCGTCGTTGTATATTTCCTCCATATTTCCTTCCTCATTTTTTATTCCTTCCGCCGGATCTCTCCGGCGGACGAGTTCCCTTTAACGACTGCCGCGCTTTTTCCAAAGCAACAGCGCGACGCCCGCCGCCGCGATCAAGGAAAGAGCGACGCTTGAACCCACGACCGACCGGCAGCTGTTTTTACAGCCGACCTTCGTATCGCCGCCGTCCGAACCCGACGAACCGCCATGCTGACCGGCTTTTTCTATGGTGATCTCGAATTCCGTGCGGATTTCCGCATTTGTCGTGAGTGCGACGTTGATTTTCACCGTTCCGGGCGCGGCGGACGTGAATCCCGTTACCGTCAGTTTTCCGTCGGCTAAAAGAATGTCCTCCGTCCTGCCGCTCTTATACGCGAGCGTGACCACGCCCGCCGACCAGTCGGCAAGATCGCCTGTCTCATACGCTGTTTTAGGCAGGCTCTTCATGGTCAGCGAAACGGGAATATAATCTTCGGGATCGTATTCTTCCAAAGATACTTTGGCGAGTTCGCTTTCGAGAAGGGCTTCGGTGAAATTATTCCACTGCGCATAGTTCGCGTTCGCAAGCAGGAGCACATCGTGCATATCCTCGATCGTTCCCTTGCCCGAAGAATCCACCGCGCACTTCGCCACGTCGATTGTCCTGAAATCGAGCAGTTTTCTGTTGTTTACCAGCGTTACGTCCGTCGTGAAATGAGTGTTTACTCCGGCGGCGTTATCCAACTCGTCCAAAGCGTCGATGTATTCCGCATCGGCGTCGATCGTATAAGTCGCGTCGAAAAGTTCTTTGAGAACAAGGTTCACCTTCGCGGTGCCGCGCATATCGATTCCCACCGCAATGTGGCTGATGCCGTAATCGGAAGTATGTTGTTTCCAGGAAAAATCCGTATCGTATCTCAGATACAGAGTTCCCGAGGCGCCTGCCGGGATCTGCATACTCTGCAACGTTTTATCGAAGCCGCAGGACGAAACCTCTTCCGCTCCGTCGGCGACGAACCAGACGAACGCGTTGGCGTTGTTATACTGCGCCGTTCTGTGCGTGGTAGCGTCTGCGGAATCGTCGGCGTTATGCGCGCGGAACGCGACGCGGATATTGATGTCGGAGCCGATGTTTTCCAGCCTTATCCCCAGACAATTTCCTACGCCCACGGCGTTCTTGCTTTCCTTTTTCCATTCGGGAAGAGCGAAATTATAATAGAAATATCCCGTTTTGATGGGATTGACGCTGTTGTCCGTACGCTTAATAAGAACGTATTGTCCCTCGATCTTTTCCTCCTCGGCGACAGTGATCTCGTAACTCGCCGTAATATCTTCCGCCAGACGGACGGTGACTGTCTTCGTCCCGGCCGCGGACGAGTCGAAACCGGAGATCGTAAATCTTGCGTCGGACAAAGAAAAATATTCTTTCTCGCCGCTCTCGTAAACGACGGAAACGACGCCCGCCGTATAATCCGCGTTTTCGCCCACCTGATACTGCGTCTTGGGCAAGGTTTCCATAGCGATAGAAACCGGAGTTTCGTAAGCCGCCGTCTTCACGTCTTTCACCGCTACGGCCGCGAGCATTGTCTCCCGCACGCCTTCCGACGGAGTTCCCAAATGCGTCCAAGAAGTCTCCGCGGCGTCGAAATTGAGCGCCCTCACCGAGTTGATAAACGTCTTGCCGTCCGCCGCAAGGTCGGCCGTCGATATGCCGCCGAGAGCGATCTTCGCCTCATACGTCTGCCTCAGATCGTAGCCGAAACGCACGCCCAAAATTTTGTAGCCGCCCTTAACGATCACGGAATCGGGCGCTTCGCTCCAATTAATGAGCGAAGTCTTTTCAAAATACATCGTGCCCTTAAAATTGCCGGGGATCATGACGATCTGCGCGTTGCCGACAGATTCGTAGGTGGAAACGGAGCCGTCGTCCGCCGCCAGATAGAAAGTGCCGTTGCCGGGAATCCAGCAGACCGCGCCCGCCATGAGAAAGCCCAGTCTGACGCGCGTGGGATTCGGCCTTAAATTACGTACGCCGAGTCCCCAGTAATCGCCTAATCCCCGCAGCGAAGGCGCGTCCTTTTCGGCAACTTTTACGTCCAGACACTGATAGTTAGAACCGCTCACCGCGTTCTCGTTCGTCCTTTCGTAAACGAACACATTTTCCCCCGCGCCGATCTCAGCAACGCATACCGTGAACGAGAGTGTGATCGTCTCGTCGCTTGCAACAGTTACGGTGATCGTTTGTTCGGCCGCGACGGCGCTTGAATCAAACCCCGAAACGAGGAAGGCCGAGCTTGAAAGCGCAAGATCTTCGGTCGAGCCGTTGTCGTAAGTCACCGTGACCACGCCGGCCGACCAATCCGCGTCCATACCCAGATAGTACCGCGTCTTAGGCAGCGTCTTCATCTCGATGGAAACGATATTGGTGGCGACGAGCTCCACCTCGAAATTATCCGTCACTGCCGTATTAGCCGTCAATTTTACGACGATAGTCTGCGTTCCCGCCGTCTCGGGATCGAACCCCTCGACGATCAGGCGCGAGTCGGAAAAAGAGACTTTTTCTGTGGCGCCGTTGTCGTAGGTGAGCGTTACTTCGCCCGCCGACCAGTCCGCTTCGTCGCCTATATAGTAGTCGGTTTTGGGAAGCGTCGTCACCGCCAAAGAGGAGATCGTATCCGACACGCGAACTTTAAACGTCAGGGCCGCGCCGTCGCCGAGTTTTACGCTGACCGTCTTTTCCCCAGCCGACGAGGAATCGAATCCTTCGACCGCGAATCTCGGATCGGCAAAAGGCACCTGCATGGACATGCCTTTTACGTCGGTGATTTTCACGGCGCCCGACGAACGATCGAGCTGTTCGCCGATTCGGTAATTCGTGCGCGGCGCGGCGGCGAGGGATATTTCTTTCGTTGCCGCGTACTCGCTTTCCGCCGCCCGTCTCACTTTGGCGCCGGCAGCCATCGCCGTTTTGGCTTCCGGCGTCGGCGTGCCCTGATAGATAAACGAGGAAGGCGCCGCTTGGGTCAGATCGGCTACCGCCGCGGGTTCGGAAATCTCCGTTCCGTTTTCGTCGGCGGCGATATTCGCGCTTCCGATCCCCAAAAGAGCGACCGAAGCGGCATAAGTTTGCCGGTAATCGTATCCCCAGCGGATCCCGTTCACCTTATAATCGTTCGCCGCGAGAGCCGCGTTCGTATAATTGATGAGCGTAGTTTTTTTCACATAGACCGTACCGCTGAAACTGCCCGGAAGCATGATGATCTGCGCGCCGCCCGTACATTCGTAGGTGGAAACGGAACCGTCTGCGGCGGCCAAATAATAAATAGCATTGCCGGGAATCCAGCAGGTGACATTGCCCGCCATTTCAAACGCGCAGCGTACCCGCGTTTCCGAAGCGAGCAGATTGCTGACCGTAAAGCCCCAGTATTCCCCCGACGCCTTTAAAGAAGGCGCGGCGGTATCGCTGAGTTTACTTTGAATATACTGATAATTGCTCCCCGCAATCGACGCCGCGTTCGTCCGTTCATAGACGATGGGCGTGAGAATCCCGGCCGCGGACGCCTGCCGTCCCGGCGTCTTTTCGGCCAAGCCGATTCCGAGGGCGACGCACGCGCAGGCGAGCGCTGCGAAACCTCTGTTGAGCCATTTCCTGATTTTCATAATCTTTTCTCCTTTATCATTTCTTCTTTGATGGGTATATCGCCTGCTTCACACGCGCGGGATCATATCGGGGATTTCTACGCAATAATCGGTATTGCCGTAGATGCTCGTCACTTCGGGCGGGTTGTATCCCTCCTGCAAGGGAGGCCAGGCATATTTGAGATTCCAGGTCTCTTTGAGCTTTTGAAATACGTTGTTATCGAAACGGAGCACGTCCTTATAGCCGTAATCCTCCGCTCTCACCAGCGCGGACTCGTACGCCGCGCGGCAGTCCGCGGCGCTATTTGCCGTGATGATCTGCGATACTCGTTCCCGCCAATGCTGCTGCAACAGCGTCGCGGTGGTGGTAATCTCCAAGTAGTCGTCCTGCGACGCGTCGCGTACGGGCGTGATGATGAACGGCTTGGGCGAATACAGCCAGTCGCTGACGACCGCCTTGCAGTTATAGACGAGATAGGTGGCCCAGTTATACATTTCGTCGCCGCTGAACGTGGCGAGTTTCTTCTGCGCCTTATCGATACAAAGCAGCTGGAAAGCGAGAATCCCCAAACTCGTATAATTTTTATTGAATATCTTTTCAAACGTCTCGTCGTTCCACATGATCGAACCGTAGACGTACGTCCTCGACACCCCGTCGCCGCCGACCACCGTTTCGCCCGGTTTGATCGTGTAGTCCCAGTGCTTCCCTTCGATCCCGAAATAACAAAGGAGTTCCCCTTCCGGGCTCGTGAGATAGTCGATGAGCTTGATCACCCGGTCGGGCCGCTTACAGTCTTTGGTGACCATCGTATACATGTCCCCCTGACCGGACAGATCGGCGATCACCGGCGCGTCGCGGTTTTCGTTCGTGAATACGATCCCCGTGTACTGCGTGTCGGAGGTGCGGGCAAATTCCTTGATCGCCGTTCCGTAATCCTGCGGCACGCCGAAAAAGAGAAAGCATTTGCCGCTCGATACGAGGGCGTTCTGCTGCGCTTTGGTGTTGGAAAAGTTCGTATCCGCGATCAGGCCTTCCCGATAGCACTCGTTGAGAAATTCCAGACAATCATAGAACCCTTCCTGCGCTTCGAGATAGGTCAGCGTGCCGTCCGGATTTTCCCGCGGTACCGCGAAATACTGCGCGAGCCGATACAGTCCCGTATTATCCGCCGTCGTCGTAAACGCGTCCGTGGCGATGGTATAGGTGAGGTTATACCGTTCTTTCACCTTTTTACACATCTCGATGAGTCCCTGCGGCGTGGTGGAATCGGCGTCGGGATAGGCCGACGTATACCAGTCCAGGTAGTCTTTGCGGGCGATAAAAGCGGCATTCGCCTGCAATTTTGTGCCCTGTTTTTCAAAAGCGTCCCTGTTTTCAAACGAATAGTAAAGACTCGGCAGACCGTAGAGATCGCCGCTGCGCGCCGCGTACAGCTTGCGGATCTCCGCGGGGAAATTGTCCATCAGAGTCGGCGCCCAACGCTTTGCCAGTCCGTCCAAAGAATACACATATCCTTCCTCCGCCATTTGCACCTTAGTGGTATTATTAGTGCTGACCGTGACGAGATCGGGCATCTGATCGGAGTTGAGGATAGAATTAAGCATCGTTCCGTCGTCGTTCAAAGGCGTCTGGAACTTGATCCTGATCCCCGTCCGTTCGTAGATTCTCTCGGACACGTCGCTTCCCTCCGAACCGCCCCACGAGAAGGTGGAACGGTCCACGTACCAGTTAATGGTGAGATCGCTCTTTTCCCCCTGCTCCCAGCTTGGCGTACCGTCGTTCTTCGCCAGAGGATAATCGGGATAGTAGTCCTCCTTTTGTTCGGGTCCGCAGGCGGCTAAGCCGGCCGTTATGGCGAACAGGCACAAAAAAGCTATTGCCCTCCGATAAAAATTTCTCATTTTTATAGTGCAATAATATTCTTTGGATTTGGCAAGCACCTTGCCGGGAATATTATCTCCTCTCTTTTTTCTTTCTTACCCTTTCACGGCGCCCACCATCACGTCTTTGGCGAACGTTTTCTGGACGAAGGGATAAACCATAATGATGGGAAGGGTGGCTACGATGATCGCCGCGTAGGAGATTGTCGTAGCCGTCACCTGATCGAGCTCCGCCGCGGTGATATTTTCGCCCGAGGGCATGCTCGATTCCTTGATGACTTTTAAAAGGTAGTACTGCAACGTGATAAGGTTTGAATCCCGCGTGAATACCATCGTATTGAAATAGGCGTTCCAATGCCCCACCGCCACCCACAGCGCGACCGTAGCGAGAATCGCCTTAGAGAGGGGCATGTAGATCGTTAGCCAGATGCGGATCTCGCCTGCTCCGTCTATCAGCGCCGCCTCGTGGAGATCGGCGGGGATATTGCCGAAAAACGAGCTGATAATGATCATGTTCGACACCGAATATAAAGACGGAATAATGTATACCCAGAAAGTATCGTAAAAACCGAGCGTCGTAATAATCAGATAATACGGGATAAACCCGCCGCTGAAAAACATCGTGAACACGTTGAGGACGCGGAACACCCCGCGCGCGGGTAAATCGCTCCTCGACATCGCATAGGCTACTCCCGACGTGAAGAGCAGGGAAGTAAAAGTGCCTACGAGCGTGCGAAGTATCGTATTCCAGTAAGCGATATACAGCCGGGCATCTTTTAAAATAACTTTGAAATTCGTCACCGACCAGACGCGGGGAAAGAGCCACACGCCGCCGAAGGCGTAGTCCTGGCCGTCGGAAAAGGCGCCGACGAGCACATACCAAAAAGGATACACCATGACGACGGCAAGGAGCAGAAGTCCCGCATAGTTCAAAAAATCGAACCAATTCATGCGGATTTTCGGAGCTTTGATACGCTTTGCGTTTTCCGTTTTCGTCTTCATCAGAACAACCCCTTTCCGGTCATTTTTTTGCTTATGAAATTGCTCGCGCTTAGGAGGACGATGCTTACCGCCGATTCAAAAAATCCCACCGCCGTCGCATAAGAATACCGACGCATAGATAAGCCTTTTTTATAGACGAAGGTAGCCAATACCTCGCTCTTACTGAGATTGACGGTGTTCTGCAACGAATAGAACTGCTCGAAATTGTTTCCCAGCAAACGGCTGACCGTGAGTAAAAAATAGATGGTAACGGTCGGAAGAATGCCGGGCAGCGTGATATAAATCGCTTTTTGGAACCGGTTAGCCCCGTCGATGATCGAGGCCTCGAAGAGGCTCGTATCTATGGAAGTGATGGCGGTGAGATAGATGATCGAACCCCAGCCCACGCCTTTTAAAAGGGAGCTGACGATCATCACCGGCCAGAAATACTCCGCTCCGGCGAGATTGATCTCTCCGAGTCCGAACGGGGCCAGGAGTTTATTGACGACGCCTTCGTTCATATTGATGAGGAACAGCACGATACTCCCATAGATCATCCAGGAAATGAAATGCGGAAAGCTCGTCACCGTCTGGATCGCTTTTTTGTAGCGGATATGGCGGACTTCGTTTAAAAGCAGAGCGAAGATGATGGGCGCGGGGAAATTGATGAGCAGCATCAAAAAATTGAGCCCTATCGTGTTTCCCAGAACCTGCACAAATTCGTCGTCCTTAAAAAATACCGAAAAATTATAAAAGCCCACCCATTCGGCCCGGACGGCGTCCGCTATTTTCAGTTTGTAATCCCCTTTCGTAAAGGCCAGAATGAGGCCGAACATAGCGGAATAGGAAAAGACGAGCAGAAAGATCACTCCCAGAGAAGCCAGCACCAGCAGCTGGATCCGATTGACGGTAAGTCTGCTCTTTTTTATTTTTTTCACAGCGTTTTCTTCGCCCATATTTCTTTTTCCCTGCTTTTTCGTTTAAATCTGGTTTTATTATAGTACAAGGTTTGTACTTTTTCAATATCATTTTCCGACTAAAAAGTTAATGTTTTACGAGATTTTATTTTCACGCAGCTATTGACACAGGAACGATTTCGATTTATAATAAAGGCGTTCTATAAAAAACGCCTCGCAATTTTGCGAGATTTTGGAGAAATTTTCCATGCAGTTTATGTACTTTCTGAGAAGAAACAACGAACCTTCTACCTTTATCCCCCTGCATTGTCACAACTACTGCGAACTTATTTATTATTACGAAGGATCGGGAAAAGTGGACTACACGCCCAATCCGCACGAACCGTATAAGGAAGCGCAGCGGCTGTTATGGATCAACGACGCGCCTCAGACCTTCGGGAGCTTCAACTTTTCCGCTAAAACGGCTTTGCTCCTTACCCCCAACACAGTGCATAACGAAAGTCATTTCGTGCTTCGTTCCAACTTAGTCGCTATCGGTTTTTCCTTGACGGACGAGGAAACCGCGCTCGTCAAGAATCAAAAATACGTGGACGGAGACTCGTTCATTCACGACTGCATGCAGGCGATCGAACGGGAATTTTTTCAAAAGCCCTACCGATATATCGAGAATATAAACGCCTATCTCACTCTGAGTCTCAATCGAATCCTCAGTCATTCCGCCACTGCGAACGAAAATCCGCTCTCTTCGATCGATTACATCATCAACTACTGCGACGAATATTTTATGCTTCCGCTCAATATCGAGTCGTTGGCTTCTTCTTTGGGCTATTGTCCCGATCACTTCCGGATTCTTTTCAAGCGAAAAACGGGCATGACTCCCAAACAGTACGTAATCGAAAAACGCATGCATTATGCGGAATATATGATAAAAAATACCGATACTCCCTTAAAGGAAATATCGGAAAAATGCGGATATTATAACTATTTTCAGTTTGTCGGACTCTTTAAAAAACGATTTGGGGTTTCCCCCTCGAAATATCGGCAGGAATAAGCGTCGTTTCCAATTTAGATAACAAGTTCAAAGTAAGGTAATATATCCAAAGGAGCCTAAACTTTTACGACTTTTCCTCCGTCATAGATACTCTCGTCAACATATTTCTATCGCCCGTTCGGAAATTTGACTTCTCTGTATACGGCGCCCCTTTCGTCGATCAATACCGACTTAATCCGCGTCGAGCCTAATTCCATTCCCAAATAGTGTTTCATCAGAACGGATTCTCCGTGCCGTACGGCAAATTTGCGGGTTGATTATAGCCCACC
>DBFWLO010000016.1:0-52074 GCA_048465415.1 Candidatus Scatosoma sp. | reverse complement strand
CCGTGGATCATCTCCGCGCATTCCTCCGCGTCACCCACCGGGTATTCGGGTATGTAAGCCTTGACGTTCCGAAGCTTTAAGTTATACGAGGCGTTGAGCATGCCGCAGTAGGCGTCCCCACGCTCGGAGGAGAGCACGCCCACGTTCTCTTCCGCAGCCGCGCAGAACATCACGGGGCCGCCGAAGCTTTGCGCCAGCATGGTCTCCGAGATTTCGGGGCCGAAGTTACCCAGGTACACGCACAACGCGTTGCAGCCCGCCTTCTTAATGTCCTCCAAGGCTGCAAGCATATGCAGTTCGCTTTCCACGATACACACGGGGCACTCGTAAATGTCCCCCGCACCGTACTTTTTCTCGTATGCCGTCGCCAACGCTTTCCGACGGTTCACCGACAGGCTCTCGGGAAAGCAATCTCGCGACACCGCCACCAGCCCTACCTTGATTTTGGGAATATTCTTCATTTTTTCTATCTGCCTCGCGTTTATAATTTTTGAAAAATCCGAAATACGATTTGTCCCCGTCCTTTTTTGGGAACGCGATACTTTTTTGCTAATTCCGGGCCACAAGAATGAGAGCCCACGCCGCTCATTGCGAAATCCGCCGTAAAATAGTGAAATTGTGATCGGGGAAGTTCGTCGTCGTGCGCTGTTTCCGTCAGTATTTGCGCAGAATAATCAATGGCGCAAAACGATTGCATTCCTTCCGCACGCACAACCGTTTTCCCATCCGTAACCTCTGCGAAGTCCGCGCCGAAATGAGAGCCGGATTCCTGCGGCTTTATATAAAAATGAGAATACTCTTGTGAGACTTTACTTTCAAAAATATCTTTATAGGCGGCAAAACGTTTATCTATATAGCTTTCCTGCGGTCCGTAAGCACAATACAAGAGTTTTTCAAAAGAGGTGGGAAGTCGGACAGTCAATCCCAGCCGAGGTAAATAATCCAAGTAAGCGGAAACCTTAAAATCTATTTCCGCATTAAATCCGTCTTCGCCAAAAGTATACTTTATCCGATAGCTTAACATAGGCTTGACGGCAGGTGCTGAAAAATTGCCGCATACGACAACCGAATTACCCAACGGCGTGATCTCGCGGGCTTCGTTATAGCTCGCGGCCAATCTCGCATCAACGGCAATATCGTTGTCGACCGGCGCTCTCCATGCCGTCAAAGCAATTTTGAATGTCTGCTTATCCCGATCAACGACAACCATTTCGCCCGTAAGGGAGTCGAATTCATAGTCGGCATTTTTCGTACGGACGCAAATTTTTCCGCCGACAGACTCAATCCGGGCGTTTCCCGATATCAGATGAGGCGTATATACCTCTTTGAAAAAACTTTCAAAAGCAATTTCGCTGCCCTGCGGCACGCCGTTTTTATCTTCTTTCGTGTAAAAACGCACGGTGATCGTTTGCGCGTTTTTACAAGGTATTTCCGTTTTCTGCCGAGCGGGAAGGGAAAGTTCCGCTTCCTCGGTTTCCACATGCTCGCCATAGTTTTTATAGGTTAGCTGAACTTTTCCCTCGGCAGGCGTAAAATAGTTTTTGTTAAAAAGGGAAATGCCCGTTTCCGACCTTGTAATGACAAGCGGCTGATAAGCTTTTTTCATTTCTAACGCGCCGCTTTTGATTTTTCTGTCGGGCGTTACGATCCCGTCGATACAAAAATTGTTATCATGGACGCTTTCCCCGAAATCCCCGCCGTATCGGAAAGCATTTCCTCGATAGGATACGCCGTGATCCGCCCATTCCCAAATGCAGCCGCCCATAAAACTTTCGTCCGATTCCAACACTTCCCAATAATCTTTCAAGTCTCCGGGGCCGTTTCCCATTGCATGACAATATTCGCATAAAAATAGCGGGCGCGTCTCCTTTTCGTCGTCCAAATAGCCGTTCGTCAACCACTCCACACTCGGATACATGCGGCTGACAATATCGACCACGTCGGAATAATACTCGTCGTTTCGCGCCGGTCTTTCTATATGCCAGAGCGATTCGTAATGAACGGGACGCGAGTCGCGGAGCTTCACTTCCCTACTCGCCGCCAAAATATTTTTCCCGTACCCGGACTCATTTCCCAAAGACCAAACGATAATACTCGGACGGTTTTTATTCACCTCTACATTGGCGATCTGACGTTCTTTATACGCATCGGCGAACCTTTCGTCGTCCGACAGCAAACCCAATTTTTTCTGATAAGTCAATCCGTCTGTTTCCCTGCCCAACGAATCGCAACCGTGCGTTTCCAAATCGGCTTCGGCGATTACATATAAACCAAAGCGATCGCACAGCTTATAAAACTCGGGAGCGCTCGGATAATGGGAGGTTCGCACGGCATTTACATTCAGTTGTTTCATGAGTTTGATATCGTTCTCCATATCCTCGTAGGATACGGCAGCGCCTTTTTGCGGATGAAAATCGTGCCTGTTGACTCCGTAAAGTTTAATCGGCCGGCCGTTCAACAAAAATTTTCTTTCTTTTGTTTCTACCGTACGGATGCCGACGTCCTCGAAAATTTTTTCACCGTTGCTTTCGATTATCAATTCGTATAAATAGGGATCTTCCGCACTCCAAAATCTTGCGTTTTTCACCCTAAAAGAAGCAGTTTCGCCCTCTCTTAAACTCTTCTTTTCTCCGCAAAATAATATTTCCGCTTTCGCGCCCTTGCGATGAAAAAATTTAACAATCCCGTCTCTTCCGTCTATATCGGTCTCGATTTTATAATCCGAAATATGATCAAAAGGGCGCTTTAACAGATATACGTCGCGGAACATGCCGGTAAACCGCCATTTGTCCTGATCTTCCAGATAACTGCCCGCACACCATTTTTGCACGATCACGTCGAGTCGGTTATTTCCCTGGTGGATAAAAGAAGTAATATCAAACTCGCTCATTCTGTGCGAAATCTGCGAAAAACCGACAAAACGGCCGTTTATGTATACGTAAAAACATGAATCTACTCCCTCAAAGACCAGATAACTTTTTTCGTTGCCATCGATTTTAAAATTTTTGCTGTATTGGAAGGCAGGATTTTTTATCGGAACGCGAGGCGGATCGAAAGGAATGGGATATTTCACGTTGGTGTATTGAAAATAATCGTATCCGTAATACTGAACGCACGAGGGAACTTGGATCCGTTCGGTAAGTTCTTGGGTATAAAACGAATTTTCAACGTCGGCCAGTTTTTCGTACGCACGGATTTTCCACAGTCCGTTGAGGGATGCGAACCGTTCGCTCTCTTCCCTTTTTCCGTTTTTTTGATGGATTCCGAACGGAATATAATAACAGCGTTCGGAACATACGTGAAAAGATTTTGTCTGCTCGCTTAAATTTTCTATCATCTCCATCCTGCCTTGCCTGTTACAGCTTTTTATTGCTTAAATCCATCGACAAACGCGTTTATCTCGTTCTCGTCAAAAGAGAGTTTAAAGGCCTTTGCCGTCGCTGTGCCGTCCTGACACTGCAAGCCGATTTTCTTCTCTGTCGAACCGAACAGCGCCGCGTAATGCACGTCAAATTCGCTTCCTTTGTGGTCGCCCCAACCGGCCTCCGTCGCCGCCTCTATCGTCCATCGCACGGTCACCGCGTTTCCGTCCGTATCGAACTGCATAAGCTCCGCATACAATACGCCGTTTTTCAAGGCGATAGAAAACGTATACTCCGTACTGCCCAAATACGGCATTACGCTGTCGGCTTTCCAATAATTTCTCGCTCCCCAAGGATCATTCTGATGGATAATCATTAGATTTGTATCATTGTTGTTTGCGTCAAACTGGGGATAAATTCGGTATACGTCCGTTCCGACCGTCACGTTGAATCCCGCCATATTCCAGCCCGAGCCTACCTCATGCTTAAACGTACCCGTCGCGTAAAACTCGGCGCCCGATAAATTGCCCGGAAATTTTGTTTCGTTTGCCGACAATATAATTTCCGTCTCGGGTTGAGCCGCCAGCGCAATCCATTCGTCGATTAAGGAACGCTCCTCGCTGTACTTCATACCGGAAAATTCCGCGATGCTTCCCGCGCTCGATAAGCCGATATCCGTAAGCATATTTTCGGTGAACCCGACGTTATAGTTGCATATAAACCGATCGTTTACAAAGATATAACAATTTGTGCCGTCGCGAACGACCGTAAGCTTTACGCCGTCGCGGTCAGCGGGACGGCTACCCGTATATGCGGGCTCTTCCGCGTTTACACGACGGTCGCTGTCTCCTTCCAGCCAAGTGATGAGCATCGCGCGGTCTGCCCAAGCTCCCATGCTGAGAGAACCGCTTCTCACCTGAATAACCATTCTGTAATTGGAAGCTCCCGCCGCGGTATTCTGAAGTACGACGCCCGCCAAAGGCCAATCGTTACCGGAAATCAAAGAACCGTCCGATTTAATCGTCATTTCATAGAAGAAGGAAGAACTGTTTCCGTTTTCCGTGCTGAATATATAGTTGTTTCTGAGCGTTGCTCCCGTATCCACGCAGACAGAAATGGGAGCGAGCGCGGTATTCCAGTTTCCCACCGACTGCGAGCCGCCTTTGCCGGTTCCGTACGTTTCTTCAAAGCCGATTTCCGGAAGCTGTAAGTTTCCTCCGTTCACGGTAAAATTTTCGCTGGAAACAGTCTTTTCATCGTATTTAAGCACATACGAATAAGTGCCGTCCGGCAGTTGCAGCTGTACCTTGTAAGAATTGCCGCTGCGGAATATATACGGACGAACTATGATCAGTTTTCCGGCTTCGTATTGAGACTGAACGACAATTTCAATAAGATTTATCTGAATTTCCGAGCTCATTTTTATTGTGCCGGAAACCTGATATAAAGTCTCCGTCATCTTTGTAAATTGGGGAACGACGTTTATATTATCCGCATTCGTACAAACAGAAAGCGAACCTTCCTCCACTTCGGACATTTTTTCTTCGCCGTTCACTTTAAGGGAGGACAAATAGTATCCGTCGTTAGCCGAAATTTTTAAAGACGCATAGCTGTCTTCCGCCTTGGGGTAAACGTTTTCAAATCCGCTCAACGTACCGTTAGGATCTTGTTCGACGTTCATAAACGCGACGTTTCCTTTCAAAATCCCCTTAATCGTCTCCGAATTTCCGGTAATTTCATAATCGGAAAACTCAACCTCGCAGCCCATGGTGAAAAATCCGGGAACGGCGTTTCCCTTCATGTCGTTAAACACTTTGAGAGAAACGAACTCTCCCCCAAATTTTTCCGAAGCGGCGTCCCCGACAAAGACGTACAAGGCGGCTCCGTACTTGACGCCCGTAATACGAACGCCGTCCATCGCATTAAATCCGCCCTCTATCGATATGGACGGCGACAACATTTCCCATACCGAACCGGAATAAGTACGACGGAAAAACTCGCCCACGACGGAATCTTCTTTGTTTTCCCACATACGCAATAAAAACGCCATTATATTTTCATCGTCCGCGCCGAGAGTCACCCCCATGCGCGGCCAGTCGTCATTGATCGGATTTTTGAAACTCAACAGAGCGGTAAAGGCGTATGAATCGGCTTCGCCGATATGTTCGGCGTTTTGATCCGTAAAATAAATCCACTGATTATTGCCTCTGGTTGATTTTACGTATCCTTTGCCGCCCTTTTCCGCGCTCGTATCCCAACCGGGCGTTTTTACCCGTTTCAGCAGATAATCCCCGATATACGCATCGTCTTTATCGCCTTGCTCGAATCCGTCCCTGCCAAACAGCCAATAACCGGCGGTGTCATTATACCCTTCCGAATTAATGCACCACGCCTCTCTCGATTCGGTATCCGCTCCCGAAGCTTTGGAATAAGCAGGAAAAAGTTTTACGGAATCGGGCGCTTCAAACCCCGCGTCCGAAATAGTATATCCAAGCGCGTCCCACCGGATAAACAATTCGCAGCTCATACCTTTCGCTTCGCCGGAATTTACTTCCCCGTCTACGTTTATTTCTCCGTAAACGGGACGATACTGCGCTTTCCACGCGTATCCGTCACCCGCGTCAGGATAGCCGAAGTACGTTTCGATTTTTCCGGAATCGATGCGTACCTGCAAGGTGTTTTCCGTTTTTTGCATACTGTCGAATCGGTCGATATAAATTTCAAAACTGGAATTGAGCCATATATCTCTGCCGCTGTTATAAAAAATCTGACTGTCGTTATTCTTTAACGCGATATAAACGCCTTTATCCGATATACTCGTCGTAACTTGAACAGTCACTCCGCTGTCCGTAAAAGAAAACCATTCTTTCCCCGTCCAGCGCGCTTCGTCGAGTTTGCCGTCAATCGTCATATCCCCGTCCACTTCCAAGGGTGTAAAAATATTCGTGGTGCCCCCGCCCGAACGAAAACCCGTCTCATCGTAAGGTTCCTGATCCTGCGCCGTCGCGGCGGCCGCACAACCCGCGATCATACACGCGGCGGCCATACTAAACAGAACGGTCAAAACCGTTTTTCTTTTTTTCATGATTTTTACCCCCTTACTTCCCTAAAACGATAATTTCCGAAAGTCCGAGTTTATTCCCGGACGAACCGGCGTTTTTAACTTTTCGGCTGATCGTAATTGTGATTTTTTTAACGTTTTGTTCGCGGAATACGATTGTGCAGGCTCCGCCCGGACGCATCATTGTCGCGTCGCCCTCTTTGGTCTTTGAAATATAGCTTGCGGGAAAAAGAACGTCCTCGGCACTGTAACGATTCCCTTCCTCGTCCTCCACAATTACCCGATCCAATTGGGAAAAGGCATAATTCAGATCGTAACTGTTATAAACCATAATTCCGCGCACACGACGATTTTTTGAAAAGTCGAGAGTTATCGTCGCGGAATCATCGGTACGAAGTTCCAGCGCGCGGCTATAACTGTGTATAGCGATTAAATCGTCCGTAAGCAGCCGCGCGGAATCCGCCGTATTAGTGACGGCGATTTCTGCATCTTTCGCTATATTTTTATAACCGCTCACGCTCTCGGGCAAGGGTTGAAGCGACTGAGACGGCCCGTTAATATGCATCATATCGAAGCCGAGTTCCTCATTGTAAACCCAGAAAACCCGATCGACCATAACGCCCCGTTGATCGCTCAACGTCGGGGTACACCATGCGTGATAAGCCGTGTAAAGTTCTCCTGTGGGACTATAAAAGAACTTGTTATGTCCGACGCCGCTCATGTGATCGTAAGAGGCTTCGGCACTGAGAATCGGCTGCCCGAAACGGAAATCTGGTTTTTCAAATACCCCCAAAGGGCTGTCGCACACGGCAAGACATACGGCGTACATTTTTTCATCAAACCCGTAATTGGAATAGGTAAGATAATATTTCGTCGCTTTCGTTCCGTCCGGTTTCACCGTGGTATGCTTTACCATGGCAGGTCCTTCATTGATGGAGCTCCCGTAAGACAAATAGTTTTCGTCGGCAAAAGCTTCCGTTGCGTCCGGCGTTTTCTTTCCCGGAACGGCAATTTTCGTAATCGTACCGTAATCGGGGGAATAAGGATCTTTCATCTTTACTCCCCATACCGAGTTCCCGCCCGTGTTGACGTCCTGATGTTTTACAAAATACATATACATCTGGCCGTCGTCGTCCACAAAAGGATGCGCGTCGATCGTCGCAAATACGTTGCGGTTTGCCGTCTCCGCAAAACTGTTGTAAACCGCCGAACCCAATTCATAATTTTCCTCGGGCGTATCTCCGGCGTAGAACAGCGGAGGCGTGCCGAGTTCTACCGTTCTCGTTTTCCAGATGTCCGCCTCAGACTCGGATAATACTCTGTCGTGATCGTCGGGATCGATACGCACGCCCGCCGCGCCGTAAGGCTGGTACTGCTGTTCGCCCACATAATCGACAAAAGGACCTTTGGGGCTTTCCGATACCGCAATGCCTATATTCATGCCATTCCATTTATTGGCAGGGGAAACGCTGTCCGTAGGAAAAGCGCTGGCGGAATAATACATAATATATTTCCCTTTCGTTTCGCCTTCCGTTTTATAATAAATTACTTCGGGCGCCCAGATCTGTTCCACCGCCCAACCGCCTTTCTGGAAAGTAAACGCAGCGCCGTTTATCAATTCGTAATCGACAAAGTCCTTTGTACGGTAGGCGCGGACGGACAGCCCGTCGATAGACGTAGGATAAAAATAGTAGTATCCGGCGTCCTCCCCCTCCTCGATATAAATCATTCCGGGATCGGGGCTGGAAAAGGTATTGTCGTTGCGGTAAAACAACGACGTATCGTAGGCGTTATCTCCGCGAAGACCAGTACTCCATCCCAATTTTGCCGCTTTAACGTCCTGGCCGCTTCCGCAGCCGGCCAATGCTCCCGCGGCGCCGAGAATCAGTCCCGCCGCCAATGCAGCTATTCTTTTTTTCATCATCAAAATCTCCTTATTATCAAATAATAAAACTTAGGCTTTAAGACCGGACATAGCGATGCCGTTGATAAAGTACTTCTGCAGCGAGGCATAAATTATTAACAGCGGCAACATAGAAACGATCGAACTTGCCATCAAAGAAGGAATATCGGTGGCCAATTTTCCCCTGAACTGCGCAAGCGCCAGCTGCAACGGAAACATTTCCGTGCTGGTGATATAAATTAACGGGGTGAGGTAATCGTTATAGCCGCCTATAAACCAGATCAATCCCTGCGAAATCAAAGCCGGCGCCGATAAAGGCAAAATGATACGTAAAAACGCGGAAAATTTATTTAATCCGTCAATCTCCGACGCTTCCAGCAAATCGTCGGGCAGACCTTTAATGAACTGCCGCATAAAAAATATGCACGTCGCAGAGCCGAACATTCCCGGGAGCATAATCGGATAAAACGTATTAAACCAATTGAATTGCGCGTACAAAAGGCTTTGAGGCACCATCGTTATCGTGCCGGGAATCATCATCACGACGAGCAATGCGCTGAACGCGACGTTTTTCCCCGCAAAATTTATTTTCGCAAAAGCAAACGCCGCCAACGAAGACATAAATAAGCCCACTAAGACCGAGGGCACGACGGTATATAACGTAACCAAAAAGGAACGCGGAATGCTGATATTGTAAACCGACTTTTGAAACAACGCCTTATAGGCGTCGGTCATAAACTGTTCCGGCCACCAACGAAAGCCGTTAAGCATGGTATCATACTTTTCGCGGAAAGAAGTTACTAAAATAACGTAAAAAGGAACAAAAATGAATAAAACCATTGCCGTTATGAAAAGCAAGGTCGGCGTTTTCCCGACGATCGCGCGGACGATTTGGTTTTGTTTTCCCTTTTCTTTTATAACACGCACCTCGTTATGTCTCATAATGCACCCACTTTTTCTGCAAGGCAAAATTTATCACCGTCAAAAGCGCGATAATCGCAACCAGCACAACCGACATGGCGCATGCCCGTGAAGCGCCTCCCATGCCGAACTGATTAATGTACGCCATCTGATAGATGTAATAAACGACCGTAATTCCCGTATTTTCGGGCCCCCATAAAAAGCCGTCCCCAAGGTTGGCGCAGATAATCTGAAACCATGTAAATACCTGCAAACCGTTAATAACGCCCATAATCAGCAGGTAAAAGGTAGTCGGACTGATAGCGGGAAGGGTTATCGAAACAAATTTTTTTACGCTCCCCGCCCCGTCCAGTTCCGCCGCCTCCAAGCAGCTCTGGTTGACGTTTGTAAGCGCGGCCTGGTACATGATGCTGTAATAACCGATTCCCGACCATACCATCATTACGATGAGGCAAGACATAAAATATTTTGCGTCCGTTAAAAAGTTAATCGGCTCGCCTCCGCACGACTTGACAATAGCGTTCAAAAATCCCGTCGGCTCGAAAATATACTGCCACATGTAAACCGTCGCCACCATCGAACATACGTACGGAACAAAAAATAAGGCGCGAAATATTTTGCGGGTATTTGTTCCCAGCCGATTCAATAAAACAGCCATAAACAGCCCTATGACCATCTGAATGGGAACAGATAAGGCCGCAATAAAGGTATTAAGCAACGCACGCCAGAATAAGGGGTCGGTCAAAATGGATTGGTACTGTCTAAAAAAAACCATCTTCGCTTCGGAAAGCGTGCCGCTTTGAATATATAAAGCGTCCGAAAAACTTAAATAGACCGAAATCGCAATCGGGACTGCGAAAAATATCAATACCCCGGCCAACGGAGACAGGATCATCAGCCATCCGGCAATATTGGTTTTTAGTTTTTTGGTCATTTTATCTCCCCCATCTTCGCTTTAATACGAAGCCAACGCCTCGTTTGCAATGCTCGTATACTGGTTAAAGAACGCGTCAATGGTCATACTGCCGTCTCTTAAACTGGAATTCCAGGTGGGCGCCCATTTCTCGATCCACGTTTTATCGGGCATATACCACCAGTCTCCGGGACGGAAAACGTCGCCGTAATCCACAAATACCCGGATATTTTGCGGGGCTTTATTCGCATTGGCTTCTACGTACTCTTTTCTTGCCAAATCTCGTTGTATGCAGATATTATATCCCCCGTTGGCCATCATGCGCTGCGCTTCTTCTCCGGTTAACCATTGAATCACTTTGAATGCGTCGTCCTTTACTTTACTTTTCGACCAAAGTCCGTAGCCCGTAGAGCCGCTGTGCCCGGCCGGCACGCCTTCGATCAAGACGGTATCGTCTTCGGGGGAAAGAGGATTTTGGTATTCTTTATAGATAGGCAGGGGAGCGACGTCCCAATCGAATTTTGTTCCGATTGCCTTTCTCATACTCGGGATTCTATAATTTTGCTCTATAATCATCGCCACTCTTCCGGTGGTGAAATAGGAAAGTCTTTCCGTCGTTCCCAAATCGGCAGGGCGGGGCGAAATTCCCAGGCCGCCCTTGGAGGCAGGCTGCGACAAATGCAAAAATCGGGTGCTTGCGTCCAGTTGGCTGGGCATCTCTCCGCTCAGATACTGTCCTTTTTTCAACGTATATTCGCGGCCGTCCGACAAATAATTTTTCCCGTCTCTTTTCGTAACGAAGAGAGCCTTGTAATCTTCGCCGATCGCATAATCCCCGTTTTCGTTATATACCAGGTAATGGGGAGTATCGTCGCCCAGCGTAAACGTCCAATCGCCCTTCCCTGTGGTATCCACCGCGCAGTCGCCTCCGACCGACCAACCGTACGCAAACCACCAATGAGTCAGATATCCCCAGGAGGGATCGCTCTTTCCCAGATTCTGATAATTGTAAGCGTCTTTTTTATCGCCGGAGTCGCGTTTGGTGAACATCATCGCGAGATCTTCCGTTTCATCCCAGTTCATCGCAATACGATTGTTGAAAATCATCGTTTCGGTCGTCTTTCCGTTGCTGTAAGCGGGAACGCGCCATTGCCCCCCGAGATAGGGATATTGACGGTAAAAGCCTTTTGCGGGAATTTTGAAATCGGCGGGAATATCGTAATCCGACTTATACTTTCCCGTTAAATCCGCCTTCGTTCCGGCGTTAAACGCCTCCAAATCCTCTTCGTTTACGCTGATTATTTTAATACCGTGATTTTCAAATACAGATTTATTATAAAACAGTCCCGTCGGGGAAATATCTTTCGGCAATGCGTACAAATGATCTGTCGGATTATTGGTATTGTTCTCGATATTATAACGATATCTATATACCGAGCTATCCCACATTTCGTCGAGATTGATGTTCGCGGCATCGACATACGGCTGCAAATCGGTCATGAATCCACGTTTCACCCAGCGCTTAAAATCCTCGTCGTTGGCATAAAACACGTCCGGCCCCTCTACGTTATCCAGCCCGAGCGTGGAATTGATAGAAGTGTTATAATCGCCCTGACGAGGCACATAATCCACGTAAATATTATCGGTGTTATTGAGATTGTAATATTTAATCTGTGAAGACACGATCTCGGCTTCTTCGTCATCGGCCCAACCCCAGAACGTAACGACTTGCTTTCCGGCTTTCAGTTCCGCGTCCGGATCGCCGCAGGCGGCAAAAGCGCCGCAGACCAATACCGCCGAAAATACCGTTGCAAAAATTTTTGTGATTTTTCTCATAATTTTCCTCCTGAAAATTATTTTATTTTAAATTTAATTACGTTAAAAGAGTATTTTCCTAATTCCAGATTGAAAATATTCCCGTTTTTACGGTATCCCGTTTTTTTCCTCGGCGTAACCGCATCCGGCTCTTCAAAGGTATTGCGTTTCATCAAGTCTCCGCTCATTTCCGTCCACTCGATCAATTCCAGATTCCCAAAAGAACGAAGCTCTATATTTGTCGATGCCGCGCAATCGTTGAAGTTGCAGCAAAATACGGTTACTTCGTCTGCGCCTTCGTTATGTACTATACTTACATCCGCCGATTTGAAACGGCCGTATTTTTCGCTTTCGAGGCAGTCGCAGCCGACAATCGGCAGATACGCCGTGCCGCGCGCGTTCTGCGAAAACAGCTTAAACGGATAAAAGGTCGTTTGTTTGATCGCCTCGCCTCCTTTTTTCGTCATTATAGGAGCAATTACGTTTACTACCTGCGCCAGACAGGCGCATTTCACGCGGTCGCAATGGTTAATTAAAGTGTTCATCAACGAGGCGAAAACGATAGCGTCTTTTAACGTATAGGAGTCTTCCAGAATGTGGGGAGCCGTATTCCAAGCGGCGTCTCCCGACTGAGGAATATTCCAGATGTTCCATTCGTCAAAGCTCAGCATCATCTCTTTATTACTGCGAAGTTTTGTTTTGACAAAATCGCATACGCCAACCATCGTTTTGATATAGTCGTCCATTCTGGCCGAACTTGCAAAAAAGTCATTGTCGTTATTATCCGCCCAGAAATATTGATGTAAAGAGAGATAATCGAAACTTTCGTATGTGTTTTCCAACACCACTCTGTCCCATTCGGGATAGCCGGGATTATCGGTAGTACAGCTGCCGCAAATCACCAATTTCAGAGAATCATCTACATAGCGCATCAATTTCGCACTTTCCTTCGCCTTTAAAGCATATTCGTAGGCGTTAAGGTGTCCTATTTGACTTTCCGCGTCCATTTCATTGCCGACGCACCACATAGTTACCCCGTAAGGTTGTTCGCTGCCGTTCTTTTTGCGTTGTTCCGTTAAAGTCGTGCCGCCGCTATGGTTACAATATTCCACCAATTCCGCAGCCTCCATCGGGGTTCCCGTGCCCATATTAACAGCCATCATGGGCTTTACGTTCGTTTTTTTGCACCACTTCATAAACTCGTCGGTGCCAAATTGATTGGTTTCCGTCGTTTTCCAGGCCAGATCCAGCTTTACAGGTCGATTTTCTTTCGGTCCGATTCCGTTTTTCCAATTGTAACCGGATAAAAAATTTCCGCCCGGATAACGAATCATTGAAAAATTCAATTCTTTGACCAACTCCATTACGTCCCTGCGGAATCCGTCTTCGTCGGCCGAAGGATGTCCCGGTTCATAAATTCCTTCATATATGCAACGCCCTAAATGCTCTACAAACGAGGAAAATATGTCGTCGTTTACTTTATCAATGGGCATACTTTTGTCTGTAAAAATACTTACTTTTTTCATGGTAACTCCTTGCTTTTTCGTTTTTTATTATAGATATATCTATATCAATATACCTATAAATACATTATACACCAATGTTTTTATCTTGTCAATACCTTTTCCAAAAAAAGTAAAAAAAATTATAGGTATAAAAAAGCTTTCCGCGAAGCGCGAAAAGCTTTTTGTTTTCATTATTTTCAACTATTACATAATGCTTCTTATTGGCTTTTATCGGAACTTTCAACGACGTTAGAGTTCTGTGCTTGCGGAGAAACGCAAAATTTACACGTTATACCTCGGTTATAATCACCGAACCCTTTTCCGAATAAAGTCAGCCCCCCACGGTTTTCCGTATCGGGCGGAGCCGCGAACTTTAATTTGATCATAGTTTTAGCGGAAATGTCCAAATCCGCCAAAGTCGTTTCACCGAATACCTTTCCATCTTTTTTAACCGTAATCAGATCATATCCGTTTAAAAAAGCGCCTTTTTTATTAATGCTTAAGACATAAATCAACCCATACTGTCCCAATGTTCTGTCCCACCAATTAGGAGTGAATAAACCGCGGCGATTATTTCTTTCGCCGGGAATCGTCCACGTACCCAAACACTTTTCATTGATCCAGAAATAAATATCCGACGGGAAGTTTTCGGCAAAACCGGGCGCTTCGCTGGCCATTTCAAAAATAAATTGCAATTCCGTCAACTCTTCATCTTCATTGAGCAAATTAGGAATGATATATTCTACATAACCGGTCGAAAACCATAAGGCGGCAGCCTTACTTCTTTCCGGATAAGTAAAAAACTGCGGTTCGTCAAAACGTCCCAATACGTCGGTTGCCGTAACGATTCCGCAAGTCGGCGTAACGAAGAAATCGCTGTACGTACCGATTTTAATATCGATTTCCTTAATTTTACCCATTGACTTTTCTATCGGAAGCAAATCGACGATAATCCGGTCGGTATTGATAATACATTCTTTTGACAAACCGTGGCGCGCAGCATTAAATTGAGTTTTAATAAGCCCCACCTTCTCCAATAGCCTTATATGAGTTGTCAAAGCACCGTTTGTTACGCCTAATATTTTGGCCAGCTGATCCAGATTTTTCGATCCGTCCTCTATCAAAATTTTCAAAATGGATCTGCGTATCTTTGAATCCAACGCTACAAAAATTTGATCGTCTGTCATAAAGTCTCTAATGTGTATCATGCTACTCCCTCCTCATTTATTATAGTTTCTTTTATAACGATTGTCAACTATTTAGGGTACACATGGAAACTTTATCCTTTTTCTCTTTAGGAGTTATAAATTTATGATTACATTTTCGCAATTTTTTGAATATTCGCAAAGTATCTGTTGTTTTTTCATAAAATTCATAAATCGATGCGTCATAACATCGTAAACATTTGGAATGGCGCTTTCCCCGAAAGGCTTTTCGGCAGGGTTTATACCGATTTTTTCGACAATTTTATAATAACTTCCAAACATAGTTTTTGATATTTATATAGAATGCCACGTAGAAATTTGTCTTGCGACAACGCTCCCGGACAGATTTTTTTATCGCGGCAACCTTATATTTCGATGTTCCTTTCTTTACCAGGACTTATAAGCACAAACGGACACCGCTATCGTAAAATCAAAGGATCATTCCTTTTAAAACAAAATAAAACACCTGTTGTTATCTGAACCTCACAGGTTCCAAACATTCTCCTCCTCTTCCCGTTTTCGCCGCAGATAAATCGGCTCCCATAGTTTCATAACGCTCTTTCAAAAAACTCAGACATTGCGCTTGGCAATTTCGCTCAACGCAACCTTAGGCGTCCTGTCCGCTTTCAAAAGACCGTTGACTTCTTGTTCCACGTCCGTGAGCTGCGTATAGCAGTAACCGCTGATGTGCATGCGTTCTACGGCATTTACCAGACCGCCGAAGCGCGAGAGAAACTCTTCGTCGCTTTTCACGCCGTAACCGTATCCCCAGCCCGAAGCTTCGTCCCGCACATACGCGGTACCGCCGAACTCGCTCATGACGATCGGCTGTCCTTCGTAGGCGTAACCGTCGGCATAGGGCAGATATTGCGCGTTGCGGACGTCTCCTTCCGTCAGTTTTTTGACGTCGTCATAAAAGGAATATAATTTTTCCGCGTCCTGTTCGTAATGGTGCAGGGTGAGGATATCGCTCTTTGCGTGCATCCAACCGTCGTTGGAAACGACGGGACGCTGGGGATCGATGCTTTTGGTGAGATAATAGAGTCCCGTGGCGAGATTGCTTTGCGCCTCGCTGAGGAAAATATTGCGCACTCCCCAGCTCTCGTTGAAAATCACCCAGACGACGAGGGAGGGATGATTGTAGTTCTGCCTCACGATATTCAGCCACTCGCCCGTGATTTCACAGGAAGCCGCGTCGCCGCTCCAATGATTGGACGGCATCTCGCACCAAACGACGAAGCCCATGACGTCCGCATAATAGAAGAAGCGTTCGTCCTCCACTTTCTGGTGTTTTCTCACGCCGTTGAAGCCCATCTCTTTGGCAAGTTCGATGTCCCTGATCATCGCCGCTTCGTCCGGCGGGGTAACGCCCGACTCCGGCCAATACCCCTGATCGAGGAGCAGACGGGAATAGAAGGGAACATTATTCAAAAGCAGTTTTCCGTCCTTTGCGACAAATTCGCGCAGTCCGAAGTAGCTACCCGCCTGATCCGTTTTTACGCACGCTTTATATACGGTGATATCCACGTCGTAAAGAGCGGGATTGCCGACGTTCCATTGCTCCACCTGATAGTCGAGCTTCGCGCTGTCCAGCTTGACGGAAACGCTGTTCTCGATATCCGCTGCCGAAACGCAGGCTGTGCGGACAGGTTTGCCGTCGAAAGAGATTTCAAATCGTATTTCCACGTCCTCCGCGGGTGCGCTGACGCTCGCGTCGAACCGCACCGTGTAGTCTTTTAAGGACGGCGTGATCTTTACGGCGGTGAGATAGACGTCCTCCGTGTATTCCATCCATACGGATTTGTAAATCCCCGTCGTCTGCACGTACCAGCAGCCGAAGCTTTCCTTTTTCCAACGCTGTTTTCCGCGCACCTGCGCGGGATGATTTTCGTCGTCGCAACGAACGGCGAGGATATTTTTCTCCTCGGTGAGATACTCGGTGACGTCGAAGGAAAAGCGGGAATAGGCGCCGCGGTGTCTGCCCACAAGCCGACGATTGATGTATACCGCCGTATTGTAATCCGCACCCTCGAAATGCAGTATCGCCCGCTTTCCCGTTTTCCCTTCTATCGTACGGGAATACCAGACCGTGGCATGGGGAGTCTTTTCGCCGATTCCGCTCGCCTTACATTCGTAAGCGAAAGGCACGCGAATGACGCGCGGCAGTTTATCCTCGAAAGCGTCCTCCGCGGATACTTCCTCGCCAAAGGCGAATTTCCACTCGCCGCAAAGATCCTTCCAGCCTTCCCGCACCAACTGAGGGCGGGGATAGCCCGCAATATAACATTTCGTATGCTTCATGATTTCTCTCCGTTCTTTTTCCGTTTTTTATCTTTTATCGGCGTTCACAGCGCGCGATAGGCAAATTTGGTGATCGTAATCTTCCCCGACGAGGCGAAAACGCCCAGCCGTCCGCTCATGAACGCGCAGTCGTCCGAGGCTGCCAGACGATATTTGCCGTCCAGCACGATCGTGAATCGATTGCTTTGCACGCGGATCGAAAGGGTGTGCTCCCCGCCGTCCGAAAGCTCGCCGTCCACTCTCAGCGCCTCCAAGGCGTCCTCTCCGTAGTCGTAGCGGCTGAGCGTGACGACGCGCGGTCCCAGCCGCAAATAGTAGCCGCGCCAGGACTGCGCGGGCTGGGCGGAAAAATACGAATAATCTTCCGCGCGAAGCATAATGCCCAGATTGGAGTTATTTTCCGACCGACAGCGGAAGGAAAGTTCCGCTTCGAAATCCGCGACGCCGGAATTGCCCCAAAGAGCCGCGCTGTGCGTATCCGCGCCCGTGACGGAGAGAGTTCCGTTTTCGAAAACTACGTCGCCGCGCACTTTTTCAAAGGCGGAAAGTTCCGCCTTTTCGGGCGTTTCCGCGTCCCCGTACGTTTCGAAGGAGACAAATTCGGCCGCGCCCGACAGCACCTCCGCGCGCATCGCCTGCACACCCTTTTTAAGCGCCGTCCTGCCCAGCGAAACCTTGACCGTTTCCCCTTCGGCGGCGGATGTGTCGGGAATCGTACAGACGAATTCGGCGTCTCCCACGGCGATTTTCACCTTTGCGCCCCCGCTCTTTTTCCCCACGCGGGCGGCTATGGAATAGACGCCGTCCTCCGGCACGTCCACCCCGTATTTCACCCAATCGTTTTTACCCAGCGCAACGGCGTAGGCGTCGTCCTCCTCCAGCTTTCTGAGGCTTTGCTTCTCCCCGACGCGGAAGCCGCCTTGCTCGACCTTTGCGCCCGCGATGGAAAAGCCGCGGTTTTCTCCCTTCAGATAAGCCGACGCGGGAAATTTCGTCGGGAAATTTTTGACCGCTTCGAAATCGGAAGTGCCGAACACATCGTTTGTGAACGCGGTATATTCCACCCCCGTTTCGAACGCGTAGCCCAGCCCGCCCGCGGCGGCTTGGGCCTTATAGGAAAGGACGCGCATACCGTTGAGATACACGTAGCCGATCCCGTCGCCGTTTTCCACGCGCACGGTGTTCAGCCGCGAAGCGGGATATTCCGCTTCCTTTTCCGCCACTTTCGTTTCGCCCGCGGCGCCGAGCCTGTAAAGCCCGATCCCCGACGAAGTCAGACGGACGGCGTATCCGTCTCCGCCGTTCAAGCCGAAATACAGCGTCTGGCCTTGCACGGGCGTAAAATTGTATTCGGCGGTGAAATATCCCTCCGTGTTTCCGAGGATACGCCTGCCGTTTTCGGCGCGCAGAGAAGCGCCGTCCTTAGCCTGCGCGCTCGGCCGCAACGGCATGAGCACGGAGCGGTGCGTGACGCCGTTCGCCGTCAAGATCCCGCCGCTCGTCAAATACCTGTCTACGTTGTACCGCCGCGCGGGCCCGTTTCCCACCAGGCTGTGATACGCCGTATAGACGGAGTCGAGGTCGGGCCCGACGACGTTGCTGCCATGTCCCAGCCCGCAGTGTTCGTCGTCCGTGTCGATGACGGCGACATTGTCTCGCGGCTGGATAAAACCCGATAGATCGGTCAGGTTGCGCGCATACGAATAGGCGATCCGATACCCTTTCGAAAGGACGTGGTTTCCCGTATACGTAAGATAGCTGTAATCGCCGCGGCGGAAAATGCCGGGCCCCTCTATCCAGCCGCGCAGATTCGCGTCGCCGAGACTGCCCGCCCTGCCCAGCGTAAACGGACGAATGTCCTCGACGTCCGTGATCTCGTTATATTTGAGCCCCGCGGGCGTGGAGGTATGCAAAAGATACAGTTTTCCTTCGTCCGAGAGATAGAAGGAACCGTCGATCCCCATGCCGAGATTGCCGTAATCGATCCCGCCTTCCGTTCCCTCTTCCGATTTGCTGACCAGCGCGAAGCCTTCCGTCGGGCTTTGGGAACGATAGATATAATGTCCTTTTCCCGCACGCGACTGGCACATATAAAACCAGCCGTTATAATAGACGACTTCGGGCGCATACGCGCCGTGCGCGGTCGCTTCCGATTCCGCGACGGCCAATCCCTTATATGTCCAATGCACGAGGTCCTCCGATTCGAATACCTTAATACCGTCGCAGGGATCCGATGTGGAGGGATAGAGATAATATTTGCCGTTGTGGCGCATGACGAAAGGATCGCCGATCCCATATTGTCCGTCTGGTCCGGTCGCGGCCGAGGCGCCCCATTGTCCCTCTATCTCGATACTGTTGCGGTAACGTTCCCCTTCGGCGGGCACGTATTCTATCTCTTGGCCGCGCGGCGCATTCCCGCCCGAACAGCCGCCGTTTATCATCAAAGCCATCGACATGAGTGTCGGAATGAGTATTCTCCTTTTCATCTTCCTTTTCTTTCCCGTTGGGAAGACTGCGGGGGAATTCCCCGCAGTCCGCCGTATTTTTCCCGCCGCGCTTTTTCAAAGCGTCAGGCGTAAATCTTGAGATTGCGGAATACAGCCGCCGCGCCGTTGGTATAAAGCCCTATTTTCCCGCTGACAAACGCCCGAGCGTCGGCGACGTCCACGAGCTGCGTTCCGCCCGACCACACGGCGATATGATTGCCGCGCGCCTGTATTTTCAAGGGAATGAAACGGTCGCTCTCCGCAAAGGGATTGTTGCGAACCAAAGTGGCAACGTTCTTGCTCCCGTCCGCGTAATTGAGCCTTTCGAGCACGATCTGGTTATTGTTGAGCGCCAGATAGTAACCCTGCATACTCATATAGCTGTCGTGCGAGGACGCCGCGTAGTTTTTGGCGTGGAACACGATTCCCGCCGTGGAAGTGCCCGTCTTGCCTTCCAGCTTGACTTCCACCTCCAGCGTGAAATCGGTTATCGTATTGTTTCCGAAATACACCAGCTGGCGGGTGCCCGCTTTGGCGTAATGACCGCCGTCCTTGAGCTTCCAGATCGTCTTGTAATCGGCGCCCTTCGACGCGTATTCCGCGAGGCTCTGTTCGTAAACGGGCGTAACGCCGCTCGCTTCCACGAAACGGAAGCTGAGGAAATTTATCTCTTTGCCGAGATTTTCCAGGCGGAGCAGCCGGATGCCCTTCTCTGCGTCCACCTCGCCGATCAAAGCCTTTACATACTCTTCCTCCGTTTCTATGCGGGGCAGCGTGCAGCGCCATACCGTACCGTCGTCCAGCTTGACGCCGATCTTTTTGCCGCCGTCCGCCGCGCGGTAAACGAGCTCCAGCCCGTATCTGCCCGTTTCCTTGAAGTTGACGAGATAGGAAACGTAATCGTAGTCGCCGCCCAGCGTCAAAGATTTGACTCCGGCGAAGGGAGCCTCCTCCACGAGGGAAATCCCGCTCTTATCGCTCAGCTTATACGGTTGATTATAGGTATTGTCGTAAAGATACGCGGACGCTCCCGTGATCCCGAGCGCCTGCTTGGCTTCCCGTTGGTCGCTCATGCCCATGGCCACGTCGCTGTAAGCGGTATACCCGACCTGCGCGCCGCCGATCAACGATTTATACCCGATCTTTCCCTCGAAAAGTGTCATGGACGCGCCGTCGATTTTGGTCATGTTGTCAAAGACCACGTCCACCTTGCCGTCTCGCGCCGCAACGCGCACGGTGTGCAGTTTATCCGCGGAAAAATCGTTGATCAGCGCGCCCGCGGCGATTGCGGAAACCGTTCCGTCTCTGCATTCGGAGAGCGTGACGGTCTTTGCCGTTAGATCCACGCCGACGCTTGCGTAGTTTTTATCGTCCCGATAGGCGAACACATAGGCGGCGCTGCCCATGCCGGACAGGTTGTATTCCGCCGTAAAGTTCGCCGGCGCCGTCGTTTTACTGAGCGTGAACGCGCCGGAAACGTCGAATTTTTCCGCGTCCGTTCCCGTTGCGTAAAACTCGGGGCCTGTGGGCGCGACGCTGCCCTCGAGATTGGGCGCCACGGACATCTGTCTGCCGTTGAAGAGCAGACGGTCTATGCCCAGGCTTCTGTTGGGTCCGCCCGAGGAATTGAGCGTATGATAGACGAGATAATGGGAGTCCATATCCGGGCCCATGACGGTGGAGGAATGTCCGATACCTTTGAGCGAACCTTCCGTTTCCAGCGCCAGGGGATTGTTTTCCGCGCGGGTGAACGCGTCTCTGTAAATGCCGCCCTCGGACGTGACCACGGCGTCCGCCGTCGAATAGGCGATGCGATAACCGTCGGAAGCGACATGATTGCCCGTATAGGTGAGATAATAAACGCCGTCTCTTTTGAGGATATACGAACCCTCCGTCCAGCCTCCGATCGAGGTATTGTTGAGCCGAGGCGTAGACTTTGTGTCCACGCTCAGCATCGAATCCATTTTCGCCATGCGGATACCGCCGTTGTCGGCATACGTGAAATACATGGATTCGTCGTCGTCGATCAGCACCGATCCGTCGATCGAAAGCCCGAAATTGTTGGTCGCTTTGACGAAGGGTCCTTCGGGGCGTTCGGCCGTTAAAACGTAATGCCCGCCGCCCCCGGGCGAAGTATACATATAGAACGTCCCGTTCCAATAATATACTTCGGGCGCGTAGGCGGCCTTGGTGACATTGTCCTGCGAAACGTATCCTTCGCGCAGTCCTTCTCCCGTCATGGGCGACCAGCGGACGAGATCCGACGATTTATAACCCCGTACGCCCAACTCGGAATCGAGCGTAGAGCAATACAGATAGTACATACCGTTATGTCTCATCACGAAGGGATCGCCTATGCCGTATCCTTCCCATTGATTGGAAATAGTCGTCTTATCTCCCGTCAGGTATTCGTTGTAGTCTTTATTGTTATAGGTCGTAAACGCCGTATTGGGATCGCGATATCCTTCGGGGGGAACGGGAAAAACGCTGTCAGAACTCCCGGACGGACTGCCGCAGGCGGCCGCCCCCAGCAATAAGGCCGATATTGCCAGCGCCGATACTTTTTTTAATGCTTTCATCGATTTTTTCCTCCTTAATCAGGCTTTATGGTTGTTCGCAGCCTTGTAGAGCGTACCGTCCGCCGCTATTCTCGCGTATTGAGCGGAGAGCGCGGCGTCTATTCTGCCGCCCTCGAAGTAACAATCGTATGGCGGATCGTAAAGCTGGTGATCGATGGAATTGTGCGCGGCTTCGCGCATGGCGACTCCGAACACCTCCTCCGCTCCGATGCCCAGCGTAGAATACGCCACTTTCAAGCTGAATCTGGTGACGCCGTTTTCACGGGTGATGACTACCGAGCCGATTTTATCCGCCTCGGACGCGCTCCACCAAGCCCCCGCTTTGCCGTATACGGTGCCGTCGGAAGCGATCTTGATGAGATAGTCCACGTCCGACCAGCCTCCTTCTTTCGTGTCGCCCGTATCGAAGTAAACGAGCACCATTTCGTTTTGATTCCCCTTCTTGCCGAAATCGCCCGTCGTCAGGAAATCAAAGGTAATTCCGCTCTCGTCTCTGCGCGACACTTTAGCGTAAAAATCGTCCGCTTCCGCTACGGGGCGGCTCCCAGCCGCCGTGTCCGTGTTTTCGCCCGTGGCGAAATGAATCCGATAGGAGGAAAGGTCCAACGCCGCGTTGTCCGCTTTGGAATATATTTCGTTATGGGCGCCGACGCGCACATAGTCCTGCGGCATTTCCGGCTTAACGAGCGGGATTCCGTCCGCGCCGGGCAGCGCGAAATTATCCCAGCCGTCCCAGCTGTTCGCCGTTTGCGAGAATTGTCCGACGCATATACCGACGACTTCCGTAGGCGCAACCGCTTCCTCCGCGCTGCGCTGGGAGAAAAATTCGTAAGGGAGGGTGAAATACACTTCGGGCGCCGTGTCTTTGTTGCGTATCGTAAGTTTCATCGAATCGGGTTTGGTCTCGTTTTTGACTCCTTCGCCCCAATTGACGACGGTAACCGTTCCGTCCGCGTTGAGGTTGAAGAGATAGTCGCTTGTATCGCGAGCATTGACTCCGCCGCTCGTTTTAGTGTCGATAAACAGTTCGACGCGCCCCGTAAACGCTTTCGTACCGACGAATTTGAATTCGAAGCCGACCGCGGAGCGGGTGACGTATCCTTTAAAATGAGAGAAGTTGTCATTGGCGTCGGCAATCACGCCCTGCAGCGCGCCGTATTCCAGCATCATGTCCAGACGGCCGAAGTCGTACCGCGTATCCGATTTTTTCAGATCCGCCGCCTTGAAAGAGATCTCGAGGGGGAGATAGCCGTCCTTTTCCACTATCACCGTGCAGTCGATCCCCGCAAAATTTTCAAGAGTGAAGTTCCCTTCCGCGTCCGTCGTCGCGGTCAGGGCGCTGTTGCCCTCCACCCTCACCGACGCGCCCGCTACGGGACCGTTGACATTGACGACGGTTCCCGTCGCCGTGACGTACTGAACGCGGGTGGTGGGGATCAGGGCAGCGTCTACCGTATGCGAAGCGCCCGCGGCGAGTTCCGCCGCCGTCTTGGTCTTTTCGCAGACGGCATACCCCTCTTTTTCGTATTTGACGACGATATCCGTCAGCGTGGAGACTCCGGCGATCGTATAACTGCCCTCCGCGTCCGTCACGGCTGTCAGCGCGGTGCCCACGACGGACACGGAAACGCTCTCCACGCCCGCGCCCGTGTCGGCGTCCGTTACCCTGCCCGTCAGGACGACTTCCTGCAATTCGAGCGTCACGTCGTCCGTAAACGCATAGTTGTCGTCGAAATATCCCGCGGGAATTTCCGTGGTTTTCGTCAAATATCCCTGACGGGTATAGACAATCTCCATTTTTTCCGAGGAGGCGGGCACCTTCATGGACCAAGCGCCGTCGCTGCCCGTCGTCGCGGAGACGTCGCCCACGCGCACTTTAACGCCGCCGATCCCCGCGTTGCCCGAGAGATTGACCATCGAGACATTGTCCTCGCGGCGATACAACTCGTTGACGGCGCTGACGCGCACAAACGTCCCGGGCGTTTCGGGAGCGACAAACTGTCCGTTGAAGGCCCAGCCGTCCCAATCGCCCGCGGAAACGGACCACTGCCCCAAAGAAATGCCGAACACCTCGAGGGGCGCGATGTTCAAATAGTCATACGGAATGAAAAATCTCGCTTCATAGCCGTCCGCCCCGTTTTTGAACAGCCTATATTCCAGCCCCGCGCTCACAAACGCGCCGCCCGCGAAATGAGTGCCGCCTATCGAACCGTCGTCGTTGAGATCGAATCTCCAACAGTTGGCATCTCGGTCGCGGTGATCCGCGCATTCCTTGGTATCGAGATAAATTTCGATATGTCCCGAAAGCTCTCTCGTGCCCGTGAGATTCATTTCGACGCCCGTGAGGGTGCGGGAAATCTTCAGGGCGCTGTCCGCAAATTTCGAGGATTTGTTGCCGAACGAGCCAGTTTCGGCGTACTTTCGGTTGAGGTTGACGTCGCCGAGCGCGGAAACCGCCTCTCCCTCCGTCACCAAATCTTCCACGGAAAGATATGTTCTGCTTTCGCCGTAGCCCGTTTTGGAGACGACAAGCACGACGTCCTCTTCCGCGGGAACGCCCGCCAGCTCAAACGCTCCGTCCGCGCCCGACACGGCTTGGAGGACGGTGCCTTCTACCCGCACTTTCGCGCCCGACACCGCGCCGTCGACGATATTTTTCACGACGCCTTTCAGCGTGGTTTTGGCTACGGCGGATTCGTCCTTGATATAGATCGTCTTCAATACCCGTCCGCCGTCGCTCTCTCTCAGCTCCGCGCGGGAATAGGTGACGGAATTGCCGATATACCCGTCCTTGGAAACGGTGACGACGTAATCGTGCTCGGGGTCCACCTTTTCAAAGAGAAAATACCCTTGCGCATCCGTCGTATACTCGCGTTCCGTCCCGTCGATCTTGACCGAGACCTTCGCGCCCGACACGGCTTGCTGCGTGACGGCGTCGAGCACGTACCCCGCCATATCCGCGTCCGGCTTTTCCTGCGAATCGCGGGAAAGCAGTTTGTTATCCTTATCCAGCAGGATATAATTGCCGGGAGTCTGCGGCTCGCAGAGCACCCCGTCGAACGTCCAGCCGTACCAATCCCAATCGGTGCCCGACGCACTGCCGAGCCCGAATTTATCGACCTGACCGAACGCCACGCCGACGGTGTCCTCCTTTTCGATCCCGATCTGGGCATAGGGAATCATGACCTCCACGCCGTACCCCGTGTCGCTCGCCTCCGCGCCGTCGTTGAGTACCCCGTCGAGGGAAACTTCGTAATCGATGAGCCCGTTCCAATTTCCCCAGCCGCTGCCCGAGCCCTGCATGATACGGGTTTTGCCGTGAATGCCGAGGTTGATCTGATAATCGTCGCTCTGCGGTTTCAGGCCGCCGTCGGCAAGCGTGTCGAGATAGATTTCGACGCTGTCGCTGCGCGTGACCGAATCGTCGTTCGCGTTTCCGTCCGTCAGCAGGATCGTGTCTTCCACGCGGAAAAAGAAGAACAATGCGTCGTTGCCGCGGAACACTTTGACCGAAGCGGCGCCGCCGTGACCGAACTCGGCGAGGACGGGCACGTTTTTCCACTGTTCGTCCTCCCCTTTTCCGTCGATCGTAAGTTCCGGCGCGACGTAATTTCCGTCGAAATCGAACTGCCCGCCGCCCGGCTCCTTATCGGGCGCGTAGTCCTTATAGGAATCGTTTCCGTTGCCGGAGGGACCTCCGCAGCCCGCCGCCAGCAGGGAAAACGCCGTGATCAGCATCGCCGCGCGAATGTATTTTTTTCTCATATTTGCCTCCTTTATCCGTTTTATTTTCAACGGGTTTCCCGTTTAACCCTTGACGCCCGAAATTGCCAAGGACTCGATAAAATATTTTTGGCAGGTGATATAAATGACGAACATGGGAATGCTTGAAAGCACCGCGCCCGCCATGATCAGGGGAAGATTGGTTCCGCCCGCGTTGTCCGAGTTGATGCGCGCCATCATCGGCTGCAGTGTCATCGTTTCGTATTTTTTCAAATAGATGGCGGGAGCGAAATAGTCGTTCCAGATGCCGATAAACCAAAAGATGATCTGTGCCGCGAGGGCCGTCTTGACCAGGGGGAGCATCACGGAAACAAACGTGCGCATGTAGCCCGCGCCGTCTATTTTCGCCGCCTCGAAAAAGGCGTCGGAAACCCCTCTCATGTACTGAATGAGGAAAAACATCATGGAGATATTCCCAAACAGCCCGGGCAGGATCAGCGGCCACAGGGTATCGAACATATTAAGGGCCATAAACGCCCTGAACTGCGGCATCATCAGCGCCGCGTAAGGCACCATCATGCCGCTCATCAAAAAGAGCAGCCAAAAATTTTTGTGGGGAAGCTTGAGCTTGACGAAACTGAACGCCGCCATCGAGGAAACGAACGTACCCACTCCGATGACGGAAACTTCCACCAGCAGGGTATTCCATACGCCGCGGATCAGCGGCACGACCGTCCAGATCTTTTTATAATTGCTGAAAATCCAATGCTTGGGAAAGAGCACCAGTTCGAGGCCGATCGCTTCGTAATCGTCTTTGAAGGAAGTGAGCAGCATCCAAAGATAGGGAAAGAGAAGAATAAAGGCGCCTACGATCAACAACAGATAGATACATACGCGCAGAACGATACGCCCTATCGTCCTTCCCACGCGTGCGTTTTTATGTAACCGTGTGGTATTTTCCATAGCCGTCACTCCTCGTAAACCCATTTATTCGAGAACTTGAACTGCACCAGCGTGATGAGCATGATGACGAGAGCCAACAGGACGGAGGCGGCCGAAGCGAGTCCGTAACGGCTCTGATTGATGCCCCTGGCCCAGATGAAATACACGATCGTCTGCGAGCCCTGCACGCCCGCGCCGAAGATCTGCGAATCGGCATACGACTGCAGGCCGCCGATCAGCCCCGTGATCAGGAGATAAAAGGTGATCGGCGTAATCAAGGGCAAGGTGATGGTGAAAAATTGCTTTAACTTTCCCGCGCCGTCCAGCTCGGACGCCTCATAATAATCCTTGGGCACATTGAGCATACCCGCAAGGTAAAGAATCATGGCGGTGCCCATGCCGTTGAGGGAATTTTTGATAATGATCGCCACTTTGACGAGGAGATCGTCGCTCAGCCATAGGATCTTTTTCCCGATCAAAAAATTGAGAATGCCGTATTCGTTATTGAAAATGTATCTCCAGACGATATTCATTGCCACCGCGCTGGAAACCGCGGGCAGATAATACAAGACCTGAAAGACTTTCGAGCCTTTGATGTCTCCCATACGCAGAAGGCCCGCCAGCCCCAAGCCGAGCGCCATGCTGCAGGGAATGCTCAACAGCAGTACCAACGTATTGAAGATAGAGGAGATAAAGCTTTTGGCGTAAAGGATATGGGTAAAGAGATCCTTATAGTTTTTCAGGCCCAGCCAGGACGATTCGTTCGTCAGCATCTTATAATCCTGAAAGCTGTAAATAAACGAAAACGCCATGGCACCGACCGTGAAGATACAAAATCCGACAATCGGCGGGAGAATGAACAAAAAGGCGACGATATTCTCTCTTCTCGTAAGCTTGCTTACCTTTTGTTTCGTCATACATCACCCCAAATTTGCGCGCATTTCGTCGAGCGCGGCCTGGAACGTTTTGGCGTAATCCTTACAGGCTTTTGCCGCGGTCACGTTGCCGTCCCACATTTTGACGCTCGTGAGATATTCCGTAAACGAATCGTACCAATCGGAGGAATAAGTATAATAGCGCGCCCTCACCTTGCCGCCGATCTTATCCGTGTCGTTTCTTCCGTTTATCGTGTCCACCCATACCGAACGGGTAGGGGGATTTTTGTCCTTCAAAAGTTCCTTCGTATCATTGACGTATTCGTCGTTCGCCATGGCGGCGATATTGGGCACCTGCTGCCCCAGTTCGTAAAACTTACGCTGCGCGCCTTCGTTATAGCAAAGGTATTTGGCAAGTTTGACGGCCGCCTGCGTCTTGGCGGCGCTGGCGTCTTTACTGATACAATAACCCATGGAACCCACCCAGGCGGTGCTTTCCGCATCGGGATTGTCGCCATTGTAAGGGACGGGCAGGATATCGTAAGCGAAATTCACCGTCTTCCAAAATTCCGCGCAGTCCCAGGGCCCCATAAAGCTGAACACACAGCCCTGCCCTTTGAATCGTTGATATCCGTTGGTGGAAACCTGGTCGGCCGCTGTGGGCATGACGTGATCGACCAAAGTTAGATCGGCGATAAACTGAACGGCTTCGGCGAAGCGGGGATCGCTGATCTTTTCCTGACTTGCGTCGGCGTTAAAAAAGCCCGCGTTATTCGAATAGACCGCCGCTTCGATCTCGTAATGAGAAATACCGTAAACGCCGTCCGCTCCGCCGTCGGGATCCACCTGCTTTAACAGCGTGCGGAAGTCGCTCCAGGTCATAGGTTCCGTCGCGTTCAACTTCGCATAGATCGCTTCGCCGTCCAAATTATATTTCGCTATCTGCGAATTTAAAAGAGTCTTATTATATACCAGGGTAAACGGCCCCAGATCCTTGGGCAGGCCGTACAACTTGGCGCCGCTCGATTTCCCGAGGGTGCTCGCGTTGGGGTTATAGTAATACTCGTCCACCGCCTGCGGCCAAAGCTCGGACAATTCCGCCTCCGTGATGTAAGAGGAGAGGTCCTTCAGCTTTCCGTTGGAAACCCATTCGAGAAAATCGTAATCGGGCATATAAAACAATTCGGGCAAATTAACCGCCCTGTTTTTCAGCGTCGTCATATAGGTAGAGGCACTCTCTCCGCTGTAGGCCACCGTAATATCTTCATTTTCTTCCATAAATAAATTGATGAGAGTCTGGTAGTTTTCCTGTTCCGCGGCATCGCCCCAACCGAAAAACTCGATGGTCACCGTCTTCCCGTCGGAAGCAGGTTTACATGCCCCCATTCCTAAAGCCATAAGCCCCGCCAACAACAATACAGCTACTTTCTTCATGCCTTTTTCCTCCTCGGACCAAATTATTTTTGTCCGCCGCTTCCGCGGCGCGTTCTTCCTTATAAGTGTTTTACGTAATACGTCGGTATTACGTAAAACAGGGACGTCCCTGTTTTGATTTTCGGGCTTTTGCGATTTTATTTCGCCTTGCCCGTTTCCTATTTCCTCTATCTGTATTTCGTCATTATTTTATAATACCTTTTTCCCCTTGTCAATAGGTTTTTTGAAAATTGCAAAAATTATGGTTTTAGTTATATGAAAGTTGTTGAAATAAGGCAGAAAAAACGCCGGAATCTCCGACGTTTTAAAGAATACAGCCTGATTTTTTATTCCGTTATAAAAATCCCCCTACTTTCGTCTTTCAATTATAGTCCACCATGTAGACGAGCCCCTGCGCGAAGTCGCCGAACTTTTCCCCGAAGAGATTGAGCCCTCCTTGATGGCGCGCATTTTCTTTGATTCCGATACGGAAAAGAATATAGTCGCCCTTCTGCAACCCCAATTTTTCGATCGTGTACGTGCTGACGGCGGTCTCGTCGAGGTACACGCACTCGGGGGTAATCCTCAGCGTCTTGATAATGCCGTACTGCGTCGAATAATCCGACCACCAATCGGGGTTGAGTCTGCCGCGCCTGCCGCCGTAATCGCCGGGAGAAAGATAGGTGGCGACTTCCACGCCGTTTATCCAAAACGTAATATCGCTTTCCCAGTCGTTGCGGTAATTGGGCGCTTCGCTGCACAGTTCCATGCTGAACGTGACTGCGTTGACGTGCTTGTCTTTCAGCATATAGTTGGGAATGCGATATTCGAGGTAACCTTTACTGAACCAAATCATCTGCGCGTCATAGCGCAGAGGGCTGAAAAACGCGCCGGGGACGTCGTCGGCGATGATGATACCGTGTTCGTTCGCCATACCGCAGCCCGCCTCTACGTAAGCGTCGCTGAAACTCCCCAGAGGAATTTCCTGCGAAAACTGACGGCTTTTGCTCAAACGAGGATCGGTGGCGAAATCGAGGGAAAAACGATCGATCTGCCGCGAAATGAGCTTGGCGTTCCCGCGGGTATTGCGTTTTACCGTAACGCTGATAAAGCCCGCTTTTCTTAAAATGTTGATATGGAAGGAAACGGTGGAAACGGGCAGTTTCAGCCGCTTTGCCAATTCCGCGATCGAATAGCAGGAAGAACGCAGCATACACATAATGCGCCGCCGTACGGTGGCGTTGAGCGCCTGTACAATCTCTTCCAACCGCTCTTCTTCGTCTATCTTTAAATCAAATTCTCTTTCCGCCATAAGCTTCTTCCTCTCGCGTTTCCGCTTACAACTATTTTACCATATCTTTTCGCTGCTGTCAAGCCCCTCGAAATGAACCTATCTTCTAATATCTCAAAGAAAAACAATAAACCGCGAATGTCTGAAACTTTGTCCTTTTTGTTTTATGATAATTTTATGAATTCTGTTTTTTATCTTTATCTCTTTATCCATTTTTAACGCAGCTATTCCGTTGCCACACAAAAAAACAAGTCGCTGTAACCAAAGAAAATATCTTCGGAGATGCAGAATTTATACGTTTCCGCTTCCTATAGTAGCGCATATTTTGTATTTCACCTATAAAAAGCTGTAAATTTGTAGATTCCAAATTTACAGCTTTTTTCTGTCATTTGGTCAAACATCAAAAAATAAAGTAAAATCTGAGGTTGATATTAGGGGTGACATAAAATCAAAACGGAATAGAAGTATTTTTTTCTTTAATCCCAATTCTATTTGTTAAAATATCTGAAACTTGATACGGCTGAATTGTTCTCACCAAATTTTCCATATAGTTTGAACTGTTTCGAAGTAATGCATCATGGACAATAATCAATTTTTCCTTTGCTCTTGTCGTTGCTAGGTAATGATTATAAAAACTCGCATCCTTATCTAATGGATAGTCTTATGAAAAAACAACTACTTGATCAAACTCTAATCCTTTTGAAGAGTGAAAAGTCGTTGCAACATTTTTATATTTTTCAGATTCAACTGCAGGCGTAAAGCCATCATCACTAACGCTTATCCATATCTTATTAACATCAATCGCTTTTATTTTCTCTGCTGTTTCTCTTTGTTTTAACCAGCTGCATATTTCATGATTCAGAATCTACAAGTAACTCAATCGTTCTCTCTTTTATTCTACTTTCTTGAATACGTATTATTAGATATATTCAATTAAGATGCAATAAACGAAAAACGCCGTGCGCGAAATCCTAACGCCTATGCTTACAACCAACATAAAAGTAAGCATAGGCGTTAAGTTAACTATTCGAAAAAAGCGTTCTCTTCATCGTCTGAATTTTTCAAGGCGGTAATGGGAATTACGAAAACACCGTCAGGTCTTACATACGCAGCATTGGCATACCATATATCACGCAGAGAATTGAAGATGCCATACCGCCGTCCTTTACAATGTCCTCTCTTAATGCAATAAGTTCGGTTGCCGCTTTTTCTCTTTGATTTGCTCCAAGCTTTATTTCAAAGCCTCCAAGGTACAATTCACAGAAGATGCGCTCGTCTATAACCGACTCGCTTGTCATTCGGCGGTATTCGCGATCATTCGCGGCAAAATGCTTTACGCAAGATACTACTCCCTTGCTCTGGATTCCACGGACATAAGCCGCCGCCATTTTCCCCGACAAATATGCGTCCTCGGAGAAACACTCGAAATTTCTGCCGCACTGAGGATTACGTTTGATATTTAAGCCCGGGCCTAAAAGCACGTCTACATTCATTGACGCCGCTTCCTCGCCCAGCGTTTCGCCGATTCGTTCCCCTACTTCCTCGTCCCAGCAACACGCCATGAGAGACGATGGGAAACACGTCGCAGGCAAGGATATATTCTGCAATTCCGCCTTCTCTTTCCGACTTAATTTCTCGATTTATCCTTCTTTGTCATTTCAGCTCTTCCTTTTTTCGTCGGTTTCGGCAAAAAGCGTTTTTACTTTTTCCTTATCCGTCTTTCCCGTAGAGGTTAAGGGCAATTCTTCCGCGAGCTTGATTTTTGCGGGCATTTCTATCTTTGTCAATGCACCTTGCAAATCGTGCAAAATTTCCGTCTGCGTCCTCGTCTCGCCCCTTTTGAGTACGATTAAGGCACAGGGGACCTCCCCGAACGCTTCGTCGCGCCCCGCCACTACCGCCGCACTATCTACATAGGAAATTCCCAAGAGGGCGTTTTCGATTTTTGCCGCCGAAATGTTATTTCCGTTTCGGATAATAATATCCTTCTTTCTGCCGCTGATGCGTAAATATCCTTCTTCGTCCAGATATCCCAAGTCGCCCGTATGCAGCCACCCGTCCCCGATCGCGCTTTCCGTGGCGACTTCGTCTTTGTAATATCCCAGCATTACCGCGGGACTCCTCACGCAGATTTCGCCATCTTTTCGGATTTTCACTTCGTTCATGGAGTAAACTTTTCCGACATTGTCACAGCGTTTTTTGACGGGAGCGCGATAATCTCCACAGGAAATTCCAATACATTCGCTCATTCCATATACGGGAACGAGAGTGATGCCGAGCCTGTCCTCTATCCAGGAAAACTGTTCCTCGCTATAGGGTGCGCCACCGATAAGACCACATCGAAGATGTTTCATTTCTCCCGCATGAGGAGAGGACGCCAGAGCCAAATATAGAGAGGGTACTCCGTTCAGGCGGGTTACTTCGTATTTTATCATGCAATCGATAATATAATCGCGTTCGACTGACCGAGGGACAAAAACACTATGCTTCGCCACTACCGCCGTTACGATGAGCGCCAATCCGAAAACATGATGAACGGGAACAATTAAAATATTGATATCGTCTTCCCGATAACCGCCGATATTTAACGTATCCAATGAATTATTGATAAAATTATACTGACTGAGGCAGACCGCCTTTTTTTCTCCCGTCGACCCCGAAGTAAAAATGATTGCGCCTGTCGCTTTACTGTCACGTGCCAATTCGGGGACTTCATACTCCCGCACGTCGAACGAAAGCGGAACTTCCCTTTCTCCCACATACAACACACTATCTGAAATCCGGTTTTTGCCCTCCATAATTTCGCGCGGATCGTACATGATTGCAACAGCTCCCATAAACTCGACGGCATAAAAAATTAAAACCGTCCGCAGCGTCCTATTCCCTTTCACGGAAACTAAATCGCCGCACTTTATTCCGTTGCTTTCGAGCTGGAATGCAAGGCTTCGCGCAATCTCAAACGCCTGCTTTGTCGTATAACGGTTTTCCTCGTCAAACAAAAATATATCGTTTTCGTTTTGCTCTACGTATTCCTCAAAATATTTATAAAGTAATTTATTGCTCGGTTTCATGCCACGTCTCCTTTTTTCTTTACGGCTATAAATTCAGATTCCCCTGGGAGCAAATGTATTGAAGATATCCTTCCCGTACCTCGTTTGCGCGATTTCTACTTAGGGGAATACTCTCTCCGACTGTCAATTTCAATTCCGTGCGGTCAATTCGGGAAATATATCGATAATTGACTAAATAGCTTCTATGGACAGATTTTATAGAGCTTCTACGCAACTTTGTTTCCAACTCAGCCATGTTGGAATGAATCTCTACGTACTTTCCGCCAACAAGATGTACGTACTGCACACGTTTACGGCTCTCAATATACACTATATCGTTATACTTGAACACCAGGACCTCCTTTTCTGCGCCACAGACTTCTATCGTTTGGTCTTTATTAAAATAGTCTTCTATGAATCGACTTAAAACCGACTCCATGTCCTCGCCGAGTTTGTTCTTGCGGATAAAGGCAAAAGGGCTGACCTGAAAGGTGGAAAAAACGCTCTCTTCCTGCCCCGATACGAAAATGAGCTTCGGACAATTCTCCGACGAGCGCAGGCGCTTCGCAAGCTGTATTCCGTCCATCTTCGGCATATTCATATCTATGAGAACCGCCGCATAGTTATGGTTGTCTATATAGTCCAGCAACTTCCCGCCCGAATTATACCTGTCCGCAATCGCCAGAATATCATGCTCCTTGCAGATTTTCACGATGAAGTCGCCCAATATTTCCAGACTGATTTCATCGTCGTCGCAGATCGCAAATCTAATGGATTTCATAGCTGTTCCCCTAAAATTGAAAATACGTAAACTCACTCAAATTATTGGCCGACAAAAGCGTTATCCAACACAATATAATACATATCGCCATGAAAACAAACGTCAATGTACGGCGGGAGGCTTCTATTTCGGTTAATTTCCGCACGCCGGCCTCCTCCCAATCCGGATAAAGACCATTTAATCGACTCATCGCAAACAACGAAAAAACCACAAATAGAAATTGTAACCCGTTCATTCCCAACGAGGTGAACGACCACTGAAAATAATCGTCGCCGAATCCAAAAGCGGTAAAAATTTTTCCGAATGCCTCACAAAACTGTCCAAGAGACTGTGCTCTGAACAATAGGAGAGAAGGAATCATGAATATATAGACAAGGCCCCTCCTGAAAAAACGTACCGTTTTTCCTTCAAAGTCTATATTTTTCTTCTGCAAAGCTACGGATACCCGTGGTAATAAGAGGCTCTCTAAACTTACCATAATCCCCGCATAGAGTCCCCAGAATACATAAGTCCAATTCGCGCCGTGCCAAAGCCCGCATAGAAAAAAGACCACGAGGGTATTTATAAGCTTTCTCGCCCTGCCTTTCCGATTACCGCCCAGCGGAATATAAACATAGTCGGTAAACCATTGATTTAACGTAATATGCCAACGACGGAAAAATTCCGTATAGCTCGCCGAAAGCAACGGTCTATTGAAGTTGCGGGAAAGGCTCATTCCCATCAAACGCGCCGAACCCATCGCAATTTCCGAATAACCCGCAAAATCGCAGTAGATCTGGACGAAAAACAGCAGCGCCGCCAAGGTCACCGACAATGCATTCGCCTGCGATAAATCGGCAAAGACATGGTTCACGAACACCCCGCACATGTCCGCGATCACGCATTTCCTAAAAAAGCCGATCAACAGAAATTCCATTCCTTCCGTAAAGTATTCCTTTCGGAATTTCCGTTCCTTTTTTAATTGGGGAAGAAGTTTGCCGGGACGTTCGATAGGTCCCGCTACGAGCTGGGGAAAAAACGAAACGAACAGGGCAAAATAGCCGAAGTGTCGTTCCGCTTTAAATTTTCCGCGATAGACGTCGATGACATACGACAATGTTTGAAACGTATAAAAGGAAATTCCGACGGGCAAAAGAATATTCAAGGAAATATCGTCTGTCTTTCCGCCGAATAACCGAATCACTCCCGTCAGATTTTCCAACAGGAAATTGATGTATTTGAAAAAAATCAGAACGCCTAAGCAAAAGACGACCGCTATCGCGAGTCCCAGCTTCTTGACGTTCTTTTTCTTCGTTCGGGAAATCAGAAGCGAACAAAGATACGCCACCAAACACGTTCCGAACATGAGAAAGCCCAGCCAGACGTTCCAGCTCATATAGAAAAAGTACGACGCGACGAGTAGCAGCAGCCAACGGAAACGATGCGGAATTACCCAATACAGACAAAGCGTTATCGGCAAAAAGATTAAAAAGGACAGAGAATTGAAGTTCATTTGTTTTTACCGCCGAAAGATTGAGAGCCGAAAACCGTCGTCAAAAAATAGATAAGCGCGAAAATACAGATCTCCAAGTATTCCGCTCCGCTTAAAAAAGAATACATTTCTCCGAATACGAAAACCGCCACCGAACAAAATAAAAAGAAGTATCGCCCTTTATCCGTCCGCTCCGCAAAGACGTGCAGCAGAAAAGAAATCAAGAAAATCAAAAGCAGCATCGGCGAAGAAAATATAACCGCGTTCTCCATGTTTCCCCTCCCGCAAATATATTCTATCATTCTACGCATAGGGATTCAAGAGTTGCGTGTCAAACGGTATTTTAAGACGGACAAAAGGCAGCAAAGAGTCCCAACAGGGAGCTCTCTGCGAAAAACGGACGGATAAAGCAATGAACGAAACCCAAAGTCCTTATCGGCAATACCTTATAAGCCGTGAAAAAAACAGAGGGGCGCGTTTTACCGCGCCCCTCTTTCATGCAAGCCAAGGAGTCGTCAATTTTCCTTTTTCTTGCGAAGCAGCAAAACAGCGCCCATGCCGATTGCCAACGTTCCCGCCAAAGCGAGCGCCCCGCCATTCAAAGCGGAACCGCATCCGCCCTTCGAGTTCGTCTTGGCCGAAAGAGCTATCCACTTCGCATATACGGTAATATCCGAGTTCACCGCGTTGCCCAAATCCGCTACGGCAGTACACGCTTCGTCGTAGTACCAGCCCCCGAATTCATAATCGTCTTTGGTCGGAACCGTAGGAATGGTAACTTTTTCGCCCGCCGCTATCGATTGGGCGCTTACCGCACTACCTCCCTGCGTATTAAACGTTACGGTATAAGTGAACTTTTCCGATGCCACCGTCACTGTAAATTCACGAGTCAGTACATCCTTAGTAACCGTCGCAGTGGTACCTTCGCCTTCCGTCTTGGTCGCTATAACCTGTACCGTAAAGGTATAATCTCCCGCCGCCGTAGGCGTACCGTACACCAAACCTTCGGAATTAATTTGCATGCCTTGCGGCAATGCGCCCGATGTCACTGCGTACACAACTTCGTCATAATTCGCCGCATTGATATCCGCCGCCACCTGAAATTCGGAATCCGTACCCGCCGTCAGACTTGCCAAAGTCGATTCGTCGATTGCCAACGCTTCCTTTACGGTAATAGAGAAGTCCGCCGTTTTAGTGACCCAAAGATCGCAATTCATCTGAACGGTAAAGCTATATGTCTTTGCTTCCGCATTTGTGACTTTGCCTGAAATCGTTCCGTCGGAGGAAAGCGTCAGACCTTCGGGAAGCACTCCGTCCACGAGTGAATACGACTTAATCGTCACGCCCGCAAGGTTCGCCCCGATAGAAGCGTTATAATTCACGCCCTTCTTCGCATCGGCAAGCGATTTATTCGCAAACGCGCTCAAATCGTAACCGTTCTTCATGGCGTTGGAATTGATTGTGCTGTAAATGACGCGCTGTGCATTGCTTCTCACCGCATACCACTGCGTATAGCTTACGACCTGCGTCTTGTCGGAAGCGGATTTATTGACGGTTACGTATTTGTTCGTCGCATCCCACGCTCCGCTGACTTTTCCGGTTCTGTTCGTCAGGGGAAGAGAGTTACCCGCGCGGAGGTTATGATCCATCACATGCCAGTTTTCCGCTTCGACGTCTTCCATGAAGAGCGCGTTGCCCGCACCCCATTCGTCGCGAATGAGTTCCGTAAGGAACGCATAATTGTTCGCGGAAGCCACGACGCCCGTACGAGTCGTACACGTCATCGAGCCGTTGCATTTGCCTTCCGTGAAGGCAAGCTCGAAGCACTTATAATAGATTTGCCGCAAAGACTGTTCGGTAGCAACCGTTACGCTGTTCGGCTCGCCTCTAAGGCTTTCCTGTTCGTTCGCGCCGAGGTGTTTGATAAATACCTGCACGCCTTTCTTCTGTACGCCCTTCATGACCGATGCCGCAATCTTTCCGCCTTGCAGTCCGTCCTGAGAATAGTACTCGAAGTTTCTGCCGCCGAAAGGAGTACGGTGAATGTTGGCACCGGGGCCCCACCAGCCTTCCGTCCCCAGATAGAGAGATTCGTTTCCGATAATCTGGCCCTGTTTTTCCGCCAGATCCGTGTTCCAGGTAGAGGCGATGACCACATGGCTGACATAGTACGTGCCGTAGTCGCCCGTCTTTGTGCTGTTTCCGCCGCCCTTCAACTGTCCGGGGCCGTCGTTGTAATCCGCGTTGGGAAGATTGATGGATTCGAGCGCTACCGCTCCGTTCTGGCCGTCGCTGACGAGCGTGACAAGGTCGTCCCAGCTCATCTTATTGAGGAATTCTTCCCAAGCCTTCGTGTCCTCGTCCGTCGCTTCCGTCCAGGTCTTTGTCTCCGCATTGTATGTAGGCCCCGTATAGTTCTTTCCGGCAAGCGTGCTCACGTCAAGCCCCGCCTCCGTTTTGGCGGCCTGCGTCCAGCTCGCAGGTTTGCTTTCGCGCACCCACTTCTCCGCGCCGATTGCCGTATTCACGCTGCCGTCCGCCGCGTAATCTTCGTCGGGAGTAAACTCGTTCGTCAAATCCATGTATTCGAGATACTTCTTGTCGAAAGTCAAATCGCTCCGGCTCGCCGCAGTCGGAAGCCCGAATTTACCGTCCGCACGCGTCACAAAGCCCATGTCGGCGGCATTTTTTCCGAGGAGGGAATTATAAATATCGTCCCGGGAGAACATCGCGGCAACTTTCGTCCCCGAATTCTTTGCGCCCGCCGCCGTCATCAGTTTTCCGTCCACGGAGTATTCGTAGCAAATATCGTTGGTTACGCTCCATTCGTATTTGAGAGGCTGCCCTTCCGCGTCTTTCTTGACGGTATGGGAATCCGTGCGAAGCGTAAGGTTATACATCTCGTCTGCGTTTCCGTCGATTTCATACACGGACTTATGATTATGGTTCGCGTCTTCGGAATCGAACTGCGCCAGCTCGCTGTATGCAAAGGTAATAGTGAGTGTCTGGGATTCGTTCGGTTCGAGAAGGTCTGTCTTGTCAAACGCGACGAGGTCTACTTCCGATTTCTCGATTTCGCCTTCGATATAAGGAGAATGCGCGTACACCTGCACTACGTCCTTGCCCGCGACGTCGCCCTTGTTCGTCACCGTTACCGTCACTTTTACGTCTCCGTCCGGATCTTCGGGAATAGCTACCGTATAATCGCTCCACTCGAAGTTCGTATAGCTCATGCCGTAGCCGAACGGATAGACGACGCCCGTATCTCTGTTATAATAAGCGTCGCCGGCATTCTTCTCGGGAATCGTGCCGATTTTAGCGTCGTATTTGCCTTCGGCAAAATATCCCTCCGCAGCCGCCGTTTCGTAAAAACGGTAGCCCATGTAAATTCCCTCTTTATACATCAACGCGTTATACTGTTCATATTGCGTATTGGAGGGAGCATACAATCCCTCCGACGTATACATGGCGCTTGTTCCGCCGTCGATATGCTTCAAATCGCCCGAAGTGAACCAGGTGGGATCTTTCTTCAAATCCGCCATGTAAATATCCACGAGTTTGCCCGAAGGATTTACTTCGCCGCTTAAAATCTTTCCTACGCCGACCGTGCCCGTCGTACCCGTACCGCCTATCCAGAGAATACCGTCCACTTTTTCGTTGTCTTCGAGCCAGCCGAGTTCCATGACGTTGGAGCTGTTGATGAGTACGACCACCTTTTCAAAGTGCTGCGTCACATAATCGATTAACGCTTTTTCGTTATCGCAAAGCTCCAAATAGTGTTTGCCGACAGTGTCACTTTTCGTCGTATCGTACCCGCTTCTGGGACGGTCGCTCATTTCGCCGCCCGTACGGCCGATGACGACGATTGCCGCATCTTTATACAGCTTAAACGAATCCTCATAAGCCTTCAAGCCATTGAGGTCAGTCTGATCCACTTCGCCCGTCGAGCCGCCGACCGTGCCGCTGCCGCCACTGTACGGCTGCGCGTCATAGAATGCCTTGACCGCTTTATTCGTCTCAAAGCCGGCCTTTTCCAGCCCTTCGTGTAAATCGTAATCGTTCATCTTGTCGGTCACCGTCCCGCCGCCGGAACCGCCGCCGCCCGTGACAATGTTGCTGCTACAAATGCCGAAAAGGGTGACTTTTCTTTCCGACGCCGCAAGGGGCAGCGCGTTGTTATCGTTCTTCAACAATACGCTCCCTTCGCTTTGCAATTCGACGTTGAGGTCTTCGCCTGCCCGAAGTGTCTCTTCGTAAGACGCATAATCGGCCGAAATCTTCCTGATGCCCGACGACGATTCGGCAAATGCCGAAACGTAATCGTTCATCACGGACGTTCCCGCCACGCAGGCGGCCAGGGACAGCGCCGCCGCTAAAACGGGTACTGACCTGAACTTCTTGCTTTGTGTTTTTGACATACTTTTCCTCCCGGATTTATTTTATTCTTTCAACATGCGTTGATTGAATCCGATTGATTTTCCGCGGAAATTCTTTCCGCCGCTCCTGCGCTGGGGATTATCCCTGCGCCGAAACATCTCCGTCGTCCGACGCCTGATCGGACGAGTCTGATTTGTTTTTCAGCTTTCTCGCGGCGCGCACGAACACAAAGATACCCATGCCGACCGCGGCTGCGCCGAGAACGCTCTCCACCGTAATGGCAATTACCTGCCATATCGGCATTTTATAGCCGATAATTTCTCCGTTCATCGCATTGGAGTTCACGACGGTATACAGAATATTTTTCGCCGCTTTCCGAAGCACCGTCACGTCCGCGGCGCTGCTCGCGTTTTCCGCGCTGTTCCAGAAGCGCGTGCTCGAAAGGTTGAGATCGCCGCCCGCGTACGCCATCTGCTTGCAGTTCATATAATAATTCGTATTGAAATCGGAAATGACAAAGCCCTTGAAGCCCCATTCCTCCCGCAGAACCGTGGTCAGAAGGCGATAGTCGCCGCCAGCCCAAGTCGTTCCGATTCTCGTGAACGAGCTCATGACCGCGCTCGCCTTGCCGCCGCTCTCCTTCACGGCGATTTCAAACGCTTTCAGATACAGCTCTCTCAAACACTGTTCATCCAGCCAATTCACGAGTCCCGAGACGGAACGCTTCGTCTCCTGCTCGTTTACGGCAAAGTGCTTTATCGTCATATACACGCCCTTATCCGCCGCGCCTTTGATTTCTTGCGCCGCGCAGATACCCGTCAGATAGCTGTCTTCCGAAAAATATTCCCCGTTGCGCCCGCCGAAAGGACTTCTGTGAATATTCGCGCCGGGAGCGTACAGACCGGAGTAGGGATATCCGCCCGACTCCATATTTCCCCAAATCCCTTCGTCCCCGATGGACGAACCCATTTGATAGAGAACCTCTTTGTTCCAACTGCTCGAAAGTACCACTTCGCTGCAATATACGCAGGTATCCGTCACGAGGTCTTTCTGAATGAAATTCGTAAAGCCCGAGGGACCGTCCGTGTCTATCGTCAACGGCTTTCCGATTCCGAGTAACGCCACGCTATGAAAACACCCGTCGTTAAACAAATTTCCGAGGTCGGATACGGTGAGCTGATTCAAAAGCCTCTCCCATCGTTCGTCGCCGTAACTTACCCTACCGACGAAATTCCCGTCTTTGTCGTAGAGCAAATCGCGGAGCATCAACGGCGTTTCGTAAACGACGCCCTGTTCGGGAAGGGTATAGGAATCCGATTCGGGATTGTTGCTCTTCGTCGACGTCAGCGCCGATATGAGGCTGTCAGAAGCGGCCTTGTCCGTATCAGTCGCCCTCCGAGGCCATGTTCCCGCAAAATCGGAACGGGACAGTCTCTCCGTGACCAGCCCCTCCTCCGCGTCGGAGAAAAGGTTTTCCACTTTGGTATCCGTAACTGGATCATTTTCATAACGGATTCCCTCCGCGCCGACCGTAAACGGAATTTCCGCAAAATCGTCGTGCGCGTCGCGGGAAACGAACATCGTATAATTTCCGCTATCCAGCTCGTAACCGATAAAGTCGTTTTCGTTCGCGTCCGAATAGTCGTAAGACGCCGCATCATAGGGAGTAAAGGCGAGCGTGATTTCACAGGAATTCGGCTTATCCTTTCCGCTCGCCGCATCTTCGGGATGCGCCGCGTTCTCCGACGCGGGGTAGAGCTCGGGCGTCTTTTCAAAGCCGCACAATACCTTATACGCCTTTTCGATTCCGCCTTTCGTATGGGGCGCACTGCAATACATCTGGACGACGTCCTTGCCGGGGTAACGGCCCGTATTCGTCACCTTTACCGTGACGGTATATTCGCCGTCCGCCGAAATCTGCGTACCGTTCAAAGAAGAATCGTCTACGATTTCCCACGAAAACGAAGTATAGGACAAGCCGTAGCCGAAGGGATAGACGACCGCGGAATCGTAATCAAAGCCCGCGTAATTTTCCTGTTCCGCTTCATACCACGCCGTTTCGTAATAGCGATAGCCGACATAGATGCCTTCCTCGTACTGACTGAACCAATAGGATCTGTCCGAGGAGTCCTTCTTATCGTAAATATTAGTCGTATAACCGAAATTATTATAGGACGGATCCTTCGTGAAATCGGCCGCGTACGTGTCCGCGGTATGCCCGGAAGGATTGACTTCTCCGCTTAAAATTCTGCCAAGAGCCATGATTCCCGAAGCGCCCGGCGCACCGATCCAAAGGCAGGCGTCAATGTTTCCGTATGTATCCTCTTCCACGAAACCCAGCTCCATCGCGTGCGAACTGTTGATGACGACCACTACTTTTTCAAAGTTGTCCGTCACCCGTTTCAACAGCTCCTGTTCGTTGGTGTCGAGTTCGAGATAGTGCCTCTCGGAATCGTCCGAAGAGGATTTCGGAAGATCGAAGCCTTCGCCGCCCGCGCGGGAAAATACGACGATGGCCGCGTCGGAATAACCCGCATACGACGCCGTTATATTGTGGGACACATAGGAGTCGTACGGCGTTTCGCCCGTACTCATCACGACCTCTTCGCCGTTGTCCAGATCGTCCGAATTTTCACCCCTGCCGCTCCCCGATTTGGAGTTATCTTCATAAAAGCTCTTCAAAGTCGGGTTATATTCGAATCCCGCGGCTTCCAGGCTTTTATACAGCGTCTTTGCGTCCGAAAGGTTTCCCGCGCCGGAACCCGTTCCCCCGTAAACGAGGTTTACAGAGTTCTTTCCGAACACGCTCACCTTACTCCCTTCCGCAAGGGGAAGGGTATTATTAGCGTTCTTTAACAACACGGAGCCTTCTTCGCAAAACCATTCGTTATAGGTGTTTGCAAGATCATAAGCTTCCCGCTTGCTCTGCGCTTCCGGCACGTAGGGGGAATCCACGTCGTCTCCGTAAACGGGGCGTTCCGAGCCGAGAGCCATGACGATTGGTTTATAAAATACCCCGAAGGCCAGAACGTCCACGACGATCACCAGCACCGCAAAGGTCACCGCTGAAATGAACCACGCCTTTATACTCTTGAATGAAAGCCATTTTTTCATAATAAATTCCCTTATTCAGAAGCTCTTATTCGTCATAATTTCCCGAAACGGGATAGCCTTCGCCCCAGGAAAGCGTTCCGTCCGCCGTCGCGATCTTAATGCAGTCCACGCAGGGCGCAAAGGCTTTTGTCGTTCCGCCCATAGTCGTGGAATTGTTGACGACAAGTTTTATGACGTTCTCGCCCTTCACGAGGCTCACTTTGGAAGAAATGAGATAATCTTCAAACGGAAGATAAGCTGAATAGCTATCTACGCCCTGAGCCGCGCTTGCAAAGGTGATGTCATTGTAGCCGTAAACCGTACCGTTCACGGACACCCGATAAGCGTCTCCGTTGAGCGTAAACCCTCCGTAAGCCGCCGACAGACGCAGATAAATCGTCGCGTCGCTCGTCTCTTCCGTCGCATCGATATGAAATTCCAGCGTCGTCTGATAGCCCGAGTCTCCGTCCTTCGCGTACTGTCCCATTACATAGTATCCGTTACTTGCTCCGTTGCCGCGGCGGTCATAAACGATGAAGTCGGTACCCGTGACCGTTCCCGAATAGACAGGCCCCCACATACCCTGAAAGTTCACGTCCTCCGCTTCGAATGTGGTAAGCGTCGCCCAACGCGCATACAGCGTTACGTTCGCTTCGATTTTATGCCCGAACACGTATTTTCCAGCAAAGGCTTTGTCCGAATACCAGCCGTAAAACACATAACCCTCCCGTTCGGGCGCTGCGGGTTCGATTACGCGTGTATTTTCTTCCAGCTCTCGCATAAACGCTTCCTCGCCGTTGTTGTAATTGTAAGTTACCGTATAATACGTCTTACTTAAATCTTTCCAATCCGCATATACCGTAATATCCTCCGTAACCGCGCCAAAGGCATACCGGTTTAATAATTCTTCGTCCGTATACCAGCCCAAAAGCTCGAAGCCGCTGCGTTCGACCTCCGGAGCCGTGGCCGTTTTGCCCGCTTTCACCGACTGCGTTATATTTTCTCCGCCCTCATAATTGACATCGAACGTGACGGTATAGCTGTCGGAGGTATCCTCGGAATCGTCCCCCGTGTCTCCGCAGCCTGCAAGACAGACAAGCCCGATAGACAGCGTCATCACTAATGCCAGCAATACATCAAAAAACTTCTTCCGCATCTTTTAACTCCTTATTTATTGGTTGAATTTCGGCATAGCCTCTGCCGATCTATGCAGATTATAAAACAAACTCACCCGCAATACAATATTTCGGTAACAGACAACCTTTTTCAAGGACAAACGGATTTTTATACGCACGAAACGTCTTGGAACCGCGACAAACGGTAATAAACAACAGGGAGCAGAAATGTCTGCTCCCTGTTGTCTGTGTTCTCAAATTTTTCAGCTAAAATATCGCTCTATGTCTCCGATGAGGCGTTCCGTTCTAACAGCGACGCCGCGGTCGTTCAGATGATAATTTGTATCGTAAAAATATTCGCCAGTAAAGAGATAATCCTCCGCGCGGGAAATCACCGGAATATCGGGAGACAGCCCCGAACGGATTTTTTCCTCGAATTCTTCCCATATTCGTCTATCCTTTTCTTCCGCGCTCAATCCGCGAAGATTGACAGGGGAAAACGAAAACAACACTTTGCCTCCGCGCGTTTGTATTTTTTCGTAATATCCCTTCAAATTGCAGCAGGAAACTTCCGTCACGTATTTCGTACAATACGTATAGCCTTCCGTATAGCTCACGTCCTTCCCGCCCGGACGGGATCTCGCAATGTCCCCAAATTCGTTATAGGCGTCTATATACTCCTCGTAGCTCCCTTCCTCTATTTCCATCCGGCCTTGATTATATGTACAAAATGCCGTGAGAAGCCCGCCGATGGACGACGCATCGGCATATGAAATCAAATCGTAATTGCCTTCCGTCATGACGAACATCCTGTGTTCCGCTCGCAAAACGTACATCAGCTGATAAAACCCCGCCACTTCCGGCGCATGGACGACGACGTCGCCTTCCCGGATAAACCGCGAAATACAGTCGAATTGAAAGGCGGCGTTCGTACCTCCGATTACGCCAAAGTTCAGCACGGTGTATTCGCGCCCGAAAGACTCGTAGACCGCTTGGGAATCGAGACCGTAAGAAAAACTGCACCCCGAAAAGAATATCATCTTTTTTTTATCGGCCGACAAAATAAGACGGTCCATCATATCCGCAAACCACGCAATTTCGTTCCCCGTCTGATACCTCGGCTTGACGACCGCGTTGATATATACCCTCGAAAACGTATTGCCCGGAAACGTCTCGTCGGAAATTTCCGTCACTCCGTCCGAAAAATACAGGCTTTCAAAACGACAATTCCGAAAACTGTCAGCCGCCGCCCGTTCCAGTGTATACGGAAGCACTATCCTCGAAGCCGAAACTCCTTCCGCAAAGCCCGACGAAATCCCCACAACTTCTTTTCCGTCTATTTCCCAGGGAATAACAAACATATCCTGATTTATTTCGCCCGAATAGCCCATCAACGAAATTCCGCCTTCCGTATCCTCCCAAAAATATTCTCCCTCCGACCATTCCACCCACTCCGCATACAGGACCAGTGTCGAGCTCCCCAATGTTACGCGGCTCCCCAGACCGATATGTTCGCCACTGCCGTCCGCACGCGTGTTCCAGCCGATTTGGGAATATCCCTCCCGAAAAATCCGGTCCGTCCCCAGCTCCGTATTCGCGCGGAGATGATGTTCCAGCGTATAGTTCTTTATATAATAATTTTCCTCCGAATCGTCCCAAAATTCTCCGCCGTTCAAATCGTAACGGATACTCCCCGCAACCCCTTCCGTCTCGATATGCACAAACGCGGGATAGAGAATGTTCCTCAAAGTCAACACCGTGACTTCTCCTTCCGTCGTATAAGAATAATCCCTATAATCGCATGACTGAAAGGAAAATCCCTCTAATATACGAAGCTCTGCCCGTATGTCTTCCCCTCGCCTCACCGTGAAAAAATTTTGCCCGAGCTCGTACTCTTCCCCCGATGCGATTGTGACCGATACGGTTGCGTTTACGCCGTTTTGAGTATTGCAGCCGCATAAAAACATCAACGGCAAAAAAATCGCCACCGCTAACGAAGCAAGCCGCTTAATCATATTTTTTCAGTCTCCCGCTATTATAGTAGCTCCAGAAATAGTTCCCCGCATATTTTCCGTAGGCAGACGACGGAACATAAATCTTACACCCGTCCGCCCCTTCCAGCAATCCGTATCCGACACTTATCTTCGCGGGGTCTTCGTTCTCGATAATCAATTTTTCGAGCGAGGTACAGCCGAAAAAAGAACGGTCGGGAATAGAGGAAATATTCCCTTGCAGCGTGACGCTGACCAAATTTTTATTTCCCGAAAAAACCTCCGCCGTAAACGACGCCACCTTGATTCCGTTTACCGAATACGGGACGATTACCTCTTTCAGCTTTTTCCCCTCTTCCGTCATTTCCCTTATCTGATAATATCCCTCCGCATCGGTTTCATATAAAAACGCGTTTGCATAGTCGTTATTCCCCTCCCCCCCGATTTCCCCCTCGGGAACCTGAGGCTTTTCGGGCAGGAGAATTTCCGTCGGAGAGGAAATTCTCAGAAGATTTTTGATATCCTCCAAAAGACGGACGCTCCTTACCGTCATGCCCGACGCGTTCAGGTGAAAATTGGAATCATAAAACCATTCGGCGTCCATCATATAATCGTACGGGTCGCTGATAATTTCAAAACTTAATTTCTGTGCCAGAAAGTCGTACAATTTCCCCACTCTTTCTTCGGAATAATCGGAAATCCCCAGCTTGTTCATCGGAGGAAAAGAAAAATACATCGCCGCGCCCTTGCGCGAAACCGCCTCCGAATAATCGTTTATATACGCCAAAAAATCGGTGGTGAACAGACTTGTATCCAGATAAATCGGATTATTCGCGTCATACCTTCCCTTCATGACGTTATATTCCCTGTCCTCCGCCCTCATTACGCAGTCTCCGTCGAAAGAGGACTTTGCGTAAACGCCGCTCGGCTCTGCGTCCTCTCCGCTTATAAAATAAGCATACTTTTCCTGCACATAACCGGAAAAACAACCTATCATCGCCTCAACGTTCTCCGTCTTTATCCCCTTTAACAGCGACGCGTCAACGTCAACGCACCGCCACATCTCCCGTCCGGAAAAATAAGTGCTCAATGACTGAGCGTGGAATTCGGGAGCGAAAATCACAAGGTCCCCCGCCCCAATTTCACCGAGGGCAAGATCCAGCATCGCTTTCGTCCCGATGGCTCCGTACAATCCGAAATTGCAGACCGTGTAGTCCGTTCCGCAACGGGAAAGTTCTTCCTCTATCAAAGCGGAATCAATTCCGAAGGCAATATTGGACGTCCCGATCATAACGATTTTTTTTCCTTCGGTCTCTTTGAGTCTCGAATACATCGCTCCGAGTTCGGCATAATACGTCTTTGAAAATTGAGCGGGCAAAACAAATCCCATCAACAAAAAAAGCAACGGGACGCAAATAAAACATAACACGATTGTTCCGACAGTAAAAATCTTACGCTTCATACTTGCCTCCGCACGGCCGAAAATTCAAGATACTTTCTCTTTTTATTGTAAAAGAGGAAAACTAAACGTCAAGAACTTTTTCCCGAATAGGCGTTAATCGCGGACGAACGGCAATAAAAAGAGGCCGGACCTTTGTCATGCCTTTTTTCCCTTTTGATTGAGAAATTTCAAAAACGCTTTTTTCACATCCTGTACCTTTCGTCGACTGATGAAAATCCGCTCGTCCGTCGTTGTTATCACTTCTTCCTTATCTATCCTGCGTATATAACGCATATTTACCAAATAGCTTTTATGTACGCGAATGATATCGTAATTCCCGAAATTCTCTTCCAATTCGTCCATGGTCATGCTTAAACATACGGGCTCTTTCTCCCCCGCGATATGGATATACTGATTGTTTTTGAAACTCTCTATATACATTATATCGTTCAGGCGTACGCGCACGATGGAAGAATTTTTATTGATTCTGAATGTGACCGCTTTATCGTTGTCCAACCGTTCCCGTATATACGCATACACCGCCTCTGTTATATCCGCATTGAATCTGCCCTTTCTGACAAAACGAAAAGGAGTTACGACAAAACTGTCGAATACTTTTTCTTCTCTCGACGATACAAAAATAATTGTCGGCGGAGCTTTTTGTTCCCGGAGCCTTTTCGCTAAACTTATTCCGTCTGTTCCGGGCATATCGACGTCGAGAAATACGAGATCATAATTCGCATGTTCCGCTGCCGAGCAAAATTTCTCCGAACCCAGATATTTATCCGCTTTTGCCTCTATCCCGCACTGTTCGAACGTCTTTGAAATTTTGGCGCAGATTGCATCCAACGCAATCCTCTCATCGTCGCAGACCGCGATTTTAATGACCATTTAATATCCCTCCCATTTCATATCCAACATCAGCTGCACGACAAACTCGTTTTTCCGAATTTCGTAATTGACAACACCATTATATTTCTTTACGGTCTTTTCGACAATTTTATGCCCCAATCCGTGGTTGTTTCCATCTCCTTTTCGGCTACGCAGCAACAGCGTTTCGCCGCGCTCGGCTTCGTCCATTTTTCCGAGAAAATTCCGACAGCATACGACAAGATATTCCTGTTTTATTCCCATTTCGAAAAAGATAGGCCTTTGCGTGTTTTCCCTACGCACGCAGGCTTCTATCGCATTATCAATAATATTCGTCAGCAAGCTACAAATATCGTTCGGGGAAAACGGCAATTTCGGTGGTACGTTCACTTTACAGTCCAGAACAATTTGATTTACCTTGCATTTCTGCATTTCCATGTTTAAAATCGCGCTGATTTCTTTATTTCCGCAATCGATATACAATAATTTATCCGATACCGTAACGGCAAGATTTTCGAAATATTCCTTCAATTTATCATACTTACCGGTTTCGAGCAGAATACTCATTGTTGTAAGCTGATTTTTAATATCGTGCCTCAATTCCCGCATATCGGAAATGGCCTGTTCCGATAACTTCATCATAGAATTCGAAGCGACCAAAAATTCGTTCTCCTTTTGCAAAATGGTTTGCTGCATTCGTTCGTTGCTTGCACTTCTCCATAAAAAATAATTTTCCATTACAATCATATAAATCGCTACAAGCACTGCGACGTAAAACTTATCCTCCGACTCGGGGACGCCGGGACCGATGCTTGCCGTGTGAAAATAAATCAGAAACGCCGCGGCGAAAACCGGAATTTCTATCATCCCGACAAAACTTGCCGAAATATCTTCCGTCTGTTTCACGGAATATTTATACAGAAAAAATACACACAACAAAATCAAAAGATAGCTGACTAAAGTCCAGGGACTCATATGGCCCGGCGTCCGGCCGCCCGAGACGAGCTCTACAAATCTCGCACCGAGCTCGGTCACCGTAATAATTGTACAATATAACACCGATGCCATAATCAGTTTATTATAAATACCGAATTTACAGAAAAATATACAATAAAAGAAAAGGACTATAAGATGAGAGATAAAGAATCCGATTCCGTTTAACGGCGGCCATACCTTCGCCAAAAGAATCAAAATCGTATTTATCAACAATTCTATAATAAACAGAACGACAATTTTAACAAAAAATATCGCTAAAGACTTTTGGTCTCTTGCGGGAGGACTTAAAATAAAGGCTATGGAAAAAGCTACTACCACAAACTGAACGACAAACGTATAATTTGTCAAAAAATTCAATAACTCTTCTACAAACATTTTATCCCCTAGCCTCGGCTTTTTATATTTTGTATTATATCCCGATCGTTAAGAAATGTCAAGACTTAATTGAAAAAATCTCTAAATTGCGTGAAATGTTACAATAGTCTTGTCAGTTGGGTTTTTCCCTATTTGCTGACAGGACTATTTTTTTATTATTACGGGCGGCGGCGTGACGCAAAGGAGAAACGGAAATGATAAAGTATCAAGGAAAAAAACAGTTGTATGAATTTTTGGTGTCGCACGGTTATGAGGTGCCGAAAATGAAAGAAATGGAATATACGTTTTACCACGGCCGTGAGTGGCTGAAATTCTACGATTATAACGACCTCTTAAAGCAAATGCAAGCGTATTTGAAACGGTCGAATAACATTCCCATATCAACATTGAAATCCCGCGACGGTAAAAGAAAGTGGCTTACTCCGAAAGAGAAACGCGCGGAATTGCTGTTGTTGGATTATAACATTATGGAATAATTGAAAGTACACTTTCAAAAACACAAGCTGCCGAACGACGGCTATTTTGCTATATAGAAAAAAAATAAACGCACCCATGACGGGCGCGTTTTTTCTCTCCCCGCGCGGGGAGAGAAGTCTGAAAGGGTGGCTCTACGGGCTTAATCGGTCAAGTTTTACCCGTCTAAAAAACTTTTTGAAAAAGTTTCAAAAAAGTACTGCCAAACGTTTGACAAATGGACATAATTGAAAAAATCTCTAAATTGCGTATATCAAGAAAGCGACAGACAGAAAGTCATAAATCTTTTTTACCCGCTATTTCCAGCGAAATTATCCACCTCCAACCTTTGAAGTATCTTTTCAGGCTTGCACAAAAACATTTTCTTTTAGAGCTTTCCTATTAGAGCGCGTTCACATTAAAGAGTATCAAAAATCATAGCAAAGGCATGGCAGGCGGAATAAATAATATCCAACTTATCCTAGCGAATAAAAACACGTTTGAAACGTTTGATTCTCAACAATCAGCGTTATCATATAAAAAGCGAGGATTTTTTTGATGTTTCCTTAAAATATTTACTGGGTGAAAGTGATCATCTTTCTTTTTATAAATCAAAGCCCTTCAACTTTTAGTAAAAGACTTATTAAAATTTCACAACAACAGAATGTAAAATTTTCGAAGTCGCTCATAAAATGCCTTTCGCATATAATTACTTTTATGATTGGATTCGGACTAATACAATTCCCTCCCTTGAAAATTTAGAAACACTAACAGACTATTTTCAAGTAAGCCTTGATTATTTGGTTGACAGGACTAACTATAAAGATTAGTTACAGATCTAGAAATATTATTAGGGTATTTCTATCACGAAAAAAAAATTACTGAAAACTTGATTTTCGCATTATAAAAACCGAGCTGATAAACATGATAAACAACCCGGCTTTTTTCTTTTTTAATACAATATTTTTTATATCCCTTAATAATCTACACTTTTGAATATACTCTGCTATTTTACTGACGAACATATAAAATAAAAGCAGACCAAAACGTAAAGTTTTGGTCTGCTTTATAGTCCAAATGGTCGAGGCGACGGGATTTGAACCCACGACCTCATGGTCCCGAATAAATCTATATCGATTTTTTGCTTGCTTTTCAGGGCTTTGCGGTGCTTTTTAGTCCGAAATCGATGCTTTCGGGTGCTCTCGTTCACACTGTTTCCACGTAGTCCAAGTCCGTAGATGGTCAAACATGTGGTCAAAATTTTTTGCGATCGCGAAATTCACACTTCCAAGCAATTAAAGGTTAACTTAGTATAGAATTTTTCTTGTGCTTATACTATAACATGATTTAGGAAATTATAAAAGAGATTTCCATCAAAACGCAAAAACTACGGCGCAGTAAACGAAAGAAAACAAATTCTGCTTTTTTACGAGAGTAACGGAATAATTTTATCCTTTATAATTACAATTTGTTGAAGGAATCGAACAACCTCGTATATGGTCTCATCTCTTAATTTCGGCAATGAATTATTCTGTTTTCATTCTATCATTACTATAGTTCTTTACAGTAAAACTTCATATCACGTATTTTTAATTCATAATTCAGTCTTATCTTGCGGTCTTCTGCCTATTTTACTTCTACTTTTTCTGTCCGTAATAAGCATGTTTGCCGTGTTTGCGGAAATAGTGTTTCTCCAGCAAAAACTGCTCCGCTCTCTCCGCGTTTGGCTCTATTTGTCCCGTCTTCATCGCCATTTCCGCCACCGC
>DBFWLO010000015.1:0-158472 GCA_048465415.1 Candidatus Scatosoma sp. | reverse complement strand
TTTTTCTTTTTATTTATTTTTATATCACCCGACATAATTCCCGGATAATACTGAAAACAGGCGCTGCAGAAAACTCCTACTCCGGAGACTTTTTCATAAGCTCTGCTTGAAAACTTTATCTTCTTTTTCCACGCGCTCCTTGGTCCCTGGCGGCCTTTTCTCTTCCGTTTGTTCCTCCAAGTTATGACAACATATCCGCGTGATTTGATGATTCGATAACGAACATTTCAAGAATACGCCTACGGCGGTCGTCGTCTCGAACGCTTTCAGATATGCCTTTTGAAGTTTCCCGTCCTCAATTTTATCCATCCATATATCGCTTATATCTCGATCCGTAAGCAGCTCGCTAAGCACATAGCCTCGGTGTTCAGCTAAACCGGACAACATAGCGATCCCGCGTAGCAAACTTTCTTCCGGTTCGTTGTATACAAGCAATAGCGGCGTTCCGGGTTCGTTCAGCTCAATCAGTGTCAATGTTCCCTGTTCGGTATCTGTGTTCGGTATATATCCATAACCCAACGTGCCGGTCTCCGCAAGTCCTTTCACTTCCGCTTCGGTGAGTCCGGCGTTAAAACTTACCGCACCGTTGATAATTTCGTCATTCAGAATACATAGACGCAGACTTTTTTGTAGAACTTCCGCGCTGAAATTGTGCTGCACGTATTTTAATGCAAGAAGTATCTCCCTAAGTTCTTTTTCAAACCCTATGCCAAATTCCGAACTTTCCGAAAGATTTTCTGCCAGATCCAACCATTGCAAAATCACCGCATCGTCCGGAGGATTGAGCATTCGGCGCATTTCTTCTATAAATTGGTTCATTCTTTCCTCCATACTAAAAGCCGTATTGCTTTTCCACAATACGGCTGTTCCAAAGTCTTATAAAATTTTTACTTGTTATTCCATTTTTATTGATGAATTTTTCGTTTCGTCAAGATTATCCACCTCATCATGTGGTATCTCTTTCTCCGCAAGCATGGTATTAAAAATATCCTGTCGCGTGAGTTCGTGAGTCCTTTCACTTTTTCCGCCTCGTCGAGCGCATTGACCATGTCCCTGAGCGTAAAATCCCGCCAAGAATCTGTATTATGATCCAGAAACGAGAATCTCTCGTTTTCAAAATTAAAATCCACTATTGCAGTTATACGGCTGTTTTGCTGTAATAAAAATATGCCGGCGAGAGATCCAAAGTCAAAATTGTCTATCCTGGTTTGTTCGCCAAACATTATGGCCAATTTATCTAAATGGCACTTTCCCACGTATTTCTGTACTTCGTCTTTATATCTCTTTGCGAAGGAATATAAATTTTCATAGCCTTTTACTATAAAATAATAGTCGTCATTTTTATCATGGCAATGAGCAGCCACATATCGTTCAGCCTCTATTTCCGATTCGTGGTCTTTTCGTATTTTTTCTTCTACCATCTCGCGTTCTTTTTTCGGCACAATATCGTTATATAATTTTTCGATTATCGCAATGAGTTCTTTATCGAAATCTTTTCCCTGTTTATTCAATGCAATTTTTATTGCATCGCTTTTTCGGGTATTGAAAAACAAGCAAATCGCTACATCAGTCATTGTCTCTTTTCCTTCTTTCCTAAATTATTTAGAAAACAATGGGATCGCTGTCGATCTTGACGTCGGTTACGGAAATATCAAACGTACTAACTCCCGCTTCATAGCTATAACTAAATACATTGGATGAGTATGTTCCCTTGACCTCGATTTTTAAGTCAAAGAGTGTACCCATATATTTCTCAAACGTGTTATAGATGTCATTGGTTTGCACCTTGCCGCTTGTGCCCGACGTACTGCCCGTATAGTTCAGAATCATCAAAAGGTTCTCCGGGGTTGTCATCAGCAGCGGCGTATTGGTACTCCAACCGGCACTGATCAAGTTTTTGTTTACTGCCAGTGTCATGTTTTCTTTCATCCATGCGATCAACCCGGCATTCGTTGAAAGCGTATAGGCATAGGTAAACGTATCTTCGAGAGTTCCGGCACTATATACGGGTGCGAACTCCCATTTATACGCATACCCTTCTGAGCTGAAATCTATTGTGCTCGTCGCCGTATTTCCCTTTTTTAACGTTACAGTTACATTTGATACACGTTTTGCATAATCCACTCTACATGTCCCCTTAGCCTCGGGATTGTTCCGGCTCGCAGCAACAATCGTGATCGGTTCCCCGAACGCTGATCTGCATTCTACTCGCGCCATCAATGCCCCGTCCGAGGTCGGGGTGATCGTTACGTAGTCCGACGCTTTCTTTCCCGCCGACCATGCGGAGGAGTCGTTGACAAACCTGACCGTCCAGTCTACGGCTTTATTTGTCGCATTCGCAGGTTCGATTGTCGCTGTCAACAGATATGCGCTTTCCGAAAGGGAAGAGATTCCGTAATCGGCGTACTCGCTTTTTGCAATCTTCGCGCTTAACAGTTTGACCCCGTGGTCCTCGATTTCGCCGATGATCGCACCGCCTCCGTTTTCTTCCCGCACAGGCGGCGTATTATCTAATTGTTCCGTGCCTCGTCCATTGCCCATCGGGTTCCAGCTTCTGAACCCTCGCGTCAACAACCCGATCAGTATAAATTGAAGAATAATGATCGCCAGTGCTATGGCAAGCCATTTGCTTTTTAATTTCTCTTTCATGTTTTTTTCTCCTGTTCTGTTAGTTTATTTTTATCTCTTCGCCTATGTCCTGCTCCTCTGAAAGCCAACCTCCCGATTCCTTTAAGGAAAATAAGTTCGGGCAATTAATAGTTACTATTTCAGGTCTCGATAACCAGCATTTTACGAACGTTCCTATGGCCGTCGCACTTTCAAATGCTTTGCAATATGCGTTACGCAGTATTTTGTTTTCAACCTTATCCACTACTCTATCCCCCAATACTTGTTCCAGCGACGCACGGCTGACCGGAAGTTTTTTTAACTCTGCCAACCTATACAGTCCACTGATACTTTGCGGTAAAAACTTTGAGCCATTTTGCACAAGTAATAAAGACATCTCCGACTCAGCCATTTCCACTAATATTAACTTGCCCACCTCGTCTTCTTCGCTTGGAATATATCCTCCCGACAATATTCCATCGTTAGCAAACGCCTGGACTTCTGCGGCGGAATATCCGGCGTTAAAGCATACCGCACCGTTGATGATTTCGTCATTCAGAATACATAGACGCAGACTTTTTTGTAGCACTTCCGCACTGAAATTGTGCTGCACGTATTTTAATGCAAGAAATATCGCTCTTAGTTCTGTTTTAAATCCTATCCCCCATTCCGAATTTTCCGAAAGATTTTCTGCCAGATCCAACCATCGCAAAATCACCGCATCGTCCGGGGGATCGAGCATTCGGCGCATTTCTTCTATAAAGTGATCCATTCCTTCTTTTCCTCCATAGAAAAAGCCGTATTGCTTCTTCGCAATACGGCTTTGTTGTTTTTTATTGTTTTCACCTATTTCATAGGTAATCAAAGTACGCCTAAAACTTTTTCATAGTCGATACATACATAGGGTAAATTATTTTTAATTCTGTCCCTATGCCAACCCAGATACCATTGTCGTTGAGCCTCGTTTTTGTTCGGCCACCACTGTTGAGCGGCCACGTACTCGTCTATCATTTGGTAACGCATAAATAAATCCAACTTTTTAATCCAGTACTCGCTGAGCGTATTGGTTTTCAGATACCCTCGCAAGTAGGAAATCAAATACGTTTCGGCAAACTCCGTGCGTTTTTCTTCCGTCATTTGTTTTAATGGATCGGCGCCTTTCCGCGCCATAAAAAATAGCGCGCTCGCTATATCCGCCGCGTACCAGTTGAATTGACAGGCGTCAAAATCGATCAACGTAATTTTATCTTGTTCCACAAGAAAATTATCGGTATGGACGTCGTAATGGACGATACCGTAATTCTCCTTTGCTACGGGCAAGCGTTCCAGTTCTTCCAGGAGCCGTTTTTCCCCTTCCCGAACATCTTTATCCAAAATAGCGATCTCTCCGCGCCAGAAGTGCGGACCGTTCCATTTGAACTGCGGGCAGGCTTTGTTGCCCTCATAGCTCTTCGTCAAGCTGTGCATTCGCCCCATCAGTATACCAAGATTGAAGAATAGTTTTTCATTGAATTCCGTTGCATCGTTGGGATCGATGATTTTTCCGCGCGCTTTTTCCTGCAAAGTCAGAATATACCTTTTGCCGTGCGCCTCAACGATTTCATACAGCTTACCGTTTGCGCTGCGGATCGGTTTTACAACGCCTTCCATCCCGGCGGACAGATAGTCGATCCAATGCATTTCAAACTTCGTATGCGTTTGTTTCTTTTCACTCCATTCACAAACCCCCAAAATAGCTTGACCGCCCGGCGTTTCACCCTCAAAGATTTTGTCGCCCGAATTGCCGGCAATGATCTCCCGCAAAAGGGTTATCCCATAAAGAGCTTTAACTTCCGGCAATAGTAAAGTACTGTCTATCCCCATTTCTGTGTTCTCCCTGTTTACTGGCTCTTAACCTATTTTTCGTCTTTGTAGATGGAAGCATCAATGACCTGTAAGAGTTTATAAGCGTTATATTAAAATTATAGCAAAAACTAACCACTGTGTCAATCTATAAGTTTTTCGCTTACGTTTTTGGCTTATTTCATAGTTGAGGAATAACGGCATCGTCTTACAGTTCCAGCTGATTTTTTGTTTCTCTACACAATCAATTTTGATTTTTTCGTTATAGTTTCAGCGGCGGCCCAGTTTCAGAATCGACATGGTCTGTCGCTCTTTTACATCCTTTCAGCAAAAGTTCTCCCGAATCCAAGTCGTCCAAAAACCTCAACGCTTTTTTTACATCCCGAAATTTGCTTTCCAATTCTCCGTCCCCGCTATACACCCATTTATTCGTTTTGACAAAAATATACAGGTATGGCATTTCAAGATCTCGTAATTCTTCCAAGGTATACTCTTTGGCCTCGCAATCCTTTTCGCCCTTGTCACGTCCATAGGCTACTGTCACCGATTCCCACGGCTCTTTTTGTTCAAGTTTCGAAGGGCATTGTCCTAAAAAATAAATATCTCCTAATGCAAGCAATTTATCTATTTTTTTCGGGGTGTTATAATTTTCCGATAATATCCTGCCATTGTCCGACAAATAGCCTTGATATTTACAAAACACTGCGCGATATTTATCTCTTCCAATCTTTTTGGCAATGATACAATTTACACTCATAATCTTTTCTCCTGTTTGTTTAATAAATGCCTATGAATGATTGCAACATGGTCTTTCCGTCTTCCGGAATATAGACTTTTGTTTTTTGGCATCTTCACTCTTCCTTTTTCGTATTTGACTGTTTAAATTTTCTTTAAGCGTTTGTTTTATAATTTCAGCGTCGGCTCAGGTTCAGAAACGATGTCTTCCGCTTCGCCCTGTTCTTCCAGCAGAGCTAATTCCAACTGTTTGGCGAAATAAAACCTCAATGCCTTTTTTGTATCCCGAAAGCAGTGTTCCAATTCGCCGTCGCCTCTATATATCCATTTATCCGCTTTAACAAAAATATACAAATACGGAAATTTGATCTCTTGTAATTCTTCCAAGGTATATTCTTTGGCCTCGCAATCTTTTTTTTGAAAATCTCGCCCATAGGCTAACGTCATCGTTTCCCACGGCTCCATCTTGTCTGTCCAATAAAGGTGTGCACCTAAATAATAAAGGTCTCCTAATGCAAGCAATTCATCTACTTTTTGGGGATCAGTATACTCAGTCGTTAATATATCTCCGGTATGCGCTAATTCGCCGTAGTATTTACAAGATATCGCTCTATACTTATTTCTTCCGATCTTTTTAGCGATCATACAGCGCTTATTTGTCATGTATTCCTCCTGCCCCGTATATTTCTCACGAATTTCCCGGATTGCCTGCGCGAATTCCGCAGCAACCAGGTTTGTCCCAAATTCGGTGTTTACGGCATTGATAAGTTCCTCGTCCGTCTGCTCGGCCGCAAAACAAGCTACCAGCCGTTCCACAAAATTTTCCGTTCCAGTCTTATCGAACAGTGCAAGCAAATAAATTGCCTGCGCTTCTTCTGCCTTCTGCTCCGAATACCCTGCCGCCAGCATTTTTTCCTCGATCTCTGTCAGCGTCGCTGCTCCTATCGTTTGATATTCGTTGATGATCTCCTCGATCCGCGCCGTGGACATGTCAACGCCCTCCGAAAATATCCCCAGAACAGCCGCGATGGGCAGAAGGAGGAGCACGACCACACCCAGTACAATCCCCAGGACCGTTTTCAAGGCCTTTTTGTCTGTTCCAATATATACGGCTATCTTTTTGAGCGCCGCTACGATTGCGCCCGACATCATCTGCCTCCCGACATCCCAAACAACGAGGATTTATACTCCGGCGCACGGACCTGCAATAAATACCGCTCGTTCCCGCAACGGTATAAACATGTACCGCGTTCCGGGTATTTGATCAGTTCGAACTCGGTCGGCTCGATCTGCAATGCGTCCATATACTCTTTTGGATTGATCTGCCCTGCATTAAAAAGGAACTGATGTGTCGGAATCGAGAATAACGGTTTCGTGTATTCCCGAACGCTCGGCAATAGAAAATCCTCAATATTCTGACTCGACAAAATTACCGACGAGTCCTTTTTACGAACCCGTTTCATTGCATTGCGGATATACTCTATCGCCGTCATGTTCGATAAAAACAGATACAGTTCGTCGATACTCGCCGTCGTATTGCCGCTCACCAAGAGCTGATTGGACATATACGATAAAATATTAAACAGCATAGCGTCTTTCAGTCGCTTATTCGTATCCATCAGCCCTTTCACACCGAAACATAAAAATTCGCTGTCCGAGATATTCGTATGTCCGTTGAAATACTTACTCTCCGCACCTACGCACATCGAATGAATACCCAGGCAGACCGACTGCAAGGTTTCTTCCGTATATAGCTGTTTCTTTTCTCTGTCGTAAGTTTCGTATTCTTCCGCGCAAAGGCGATAGAAATCCTCCATCGTCGGATAGTCGACAGATTTCAGCGCCGCGTAGTCCGTGGAATCGGTGATCCCGAATTTCTCGTAGAGCTTGGAGAGAAGGATTTCGATGGTATCGATCTGCGCGTCGGTAAAATCTTTATACGCGCGAAAAAAGTCTTTAAGAAACGCAATATGCTGCGAGAGTCTGGTCACCCGTTTGAACGCTTCGGGGCAGGCAGAGTCGAGATCATCCACACTATCCGTCCACGATTTCGGTTCCAATGGATTGATTTTATACTCGCCTGATAAAAAATCGATATAGCATCCGCCGAGCGCAGAACAAAGTTCCTCATATTCCTGTTCTGGATCCAGGCAGATGATCCGCTTGCCCGATTCCCGTAGGTTCGTGAGGATAAGTTTCAAAAGATAGCTCTTCCCCTGGCCGCTGTTGCCGAGGATCAGGATATTGCTCGTCGTCTTATCCTCCGCGCGTTTGTCAAAGTCCACCAAAATGTTTGTTCCGAACTTATCCTTTCCGATATACAGTCCGTGCGGATCCGTCTTGCCTGAAAAGCTGAACGGGTACAGATTCGCCGCCGAGCTTGCAGGCAATACCCGTTCGTACTGTGTTCTGAACTGATTTGTACCTACGGGCAGAACGGATAAAAAGCCTTCCTTTTGCCGCAAAGTAAGCCGATCCACGGACACCTTTGAACGTGCCAATTCCATCTGTACTTCGCTCTGTAAATCTTTCATGTCTTTTAAGTTTTTGGCTTTCAGTTCGATGAATACCGATACGTGCAGCAGGCATTCCCGGTTTTTTCTTAAATTCGCCAAAAGTTCGATCACGTCCTGCAAATTCTCTTCCGCTTCCACGCTTTCCGTCACATCGCTGCCCAGGGTTTTGAGTTTATTCTTCCGAGTGGCGTTCTGGATGATCTTCCGTTGCTCCATCGGCTCCACCAGGCGATGATAAATCCGCAGCGTCACACCGTTTTTGTCTGCGATTTTAGAGAAGATTGCCTGCTCGTCCGTGGTAGGCGGGTATTCACGTACCGCCCATACGCTGCGGTAACTGTCACCCACGATATAATAATCTGTCATGAATTTGATGCTCCCCGGCGAGATACAGTCAAAGAAATCCTTTGTACGGATTTTCTCCAACTGTTCTTCTGACGGGGCTTTCCTATTGAACATACTTCCTCCTTTTTCTGTTTTTCTTCTATTTGGGCAGAAAAAATCAGCCGTCTTGCTTTCACGCAAAACGACTGTTTTATTTCTATGGATTATAATGTTATTTTCGGGGTGTAATCTTCCGCAATATTTTCCTCCGCGTCATCTTTTATGGAATCCTGCGTATGCGGCTGCGACATCACCAGCATCGCCAACATTTCGATACGTTTCCCCACCGATTCTGTAATCGCGGAAATACGGTTTTCATCGATGAACTCCTTTGCATGCTCCTCCGATAAAATTTCTTTGATCAACGCGTCCGTCTCGGAGAGAGCGCCTAAATCTATCCATGAAAAGTCCGATACCAACTTCAATTGTTCCGCGTGATGTTTTTTGAAAGGCTTGCAAGCCACGTCTTTATCTCCACGGATCTGCGTTGCAAGTTTATCGTAGCCAAGCGAACTGCCGCTGTCATAGATAGGAGCCATGCCCAGCCATTCCAATGTTTCCGCGTTCCGTAACAGCCCGAAATTGTTGAGATGCCTATCTTCGTTCGCTATCAGATAATCCAGCACAAGCATTTTATCCAGCGCGGGTACGACGTCCGTTGCACCAAGCCCTTCACAGCAATTTATAAAATGCTGATACACCGAAGTCTCATTGCTCTTTTTCTGCGTCTGCAGAATCCGCCAGGCGCTGATAAGCTCGGTATCTGCCGTTACGAAACCTTCGCAAACGCTGTACGGCAGACCGCTATCCCAAATAAGACGATACGGGACATGCGGGATTCCCAACCGTTCCATGATCTTTGACGCAATAACTTCATTGAACGGCTGCTGTTGAAAAGGATTGCTTCCGCCTTTCATCAGACAACGCTTTCCTGCTATGATTTTCCAACGTTTTTTCAAATACCCGTCCGAGGTGTTGTCCGGCGAACTGAAATCGAAACCTTTTTCTTTTTCCACATTCCCGAACAGTACGTCGCCGATATCGTCTGAAAAGGCATTATCAAAGAAATTGATCTTATCCCATGTAAGGTCTGTACCTTTCGGACGAATCCAATATTGGTCAGAAAGACTGAGACCAAAACAACGAACAAGCAACATTTTAGTGTCCGCAAGTTTTAACGTCTCAAGCGCTTCACGGATTCCGGACCGACTGGCAGGGATAGAACGATCTGTCCACCACGCGTTTAGTTCTGCGCGCTCCACAAGACCTTTCCGGCTCAGAATTCCGACAGGGAGGTGCTCCGGCGTATATACTTTCTCTATTCTTTGGATAATACCCGTTGCTTCGTCGATCTCCAATTCTGCGACGGCAAGCCGTTTATGCATTAACGTACAATTCATTTTTTCCTCCCTTACCGCAGCAGTATTTTGCATCAGTATAGCATAAAACAGTTGCAAAAGTCAATTTTTCTCGGTATTATTTCAAAATCTTTCTGTGTGTTTCATCCGATCTTTACGCATTCCGCACCGTCTTTTGCCAAACGGAAATATTGGCTTCCGTCTATATCCGGCAGTTGTTCCCCGAACAGCGTTGCGTCGAAATATAAGGCGAGGAATCGCTTGATTTCTTCTTTTTCCAGGCGATGACCTTCAAAGCCTTGCTCCGAAATTACTTTCTGTATCGCATTCGCCCGCGCAAACACCTGTTGTGCATTCATATTCCTGCACCTTGCTAAAAATAAGAACTGTCGCGCCGTCGATAGTTCCTGCTGAATTCCGTCTAAAAATAAGATATCTTTTCTCAACAGCTCTTTTACTTCGGGATTGGCTTCTTCTTCCATTCGGTGCGTCAGGTAGGTCTTATTGTCGTCAAAACACTCTGCCGAATCCGTGCACACGATTTCAAGATCGGGTACGGCGGACAGCAACACCATCAGCCGCCGGATTTTGGTTTCAATGCTCGTCGCCGAGAGTACCGATATATTCGTAGGGGTAACCGAGAAGAAGAGTAATTCCCCATCGTTTGTTAAAAGACCGTATTCGCTGAATCCTTTTATCCCGATCAGCGTCTGTACCGATCCGCCTTGTTTCTTTTTTTGTCGGTTCTTTTCGTTCATTCTTTCTCCTCATAAAAACAGGCACCGCTTTTTGCGATGCCTGTTTCGTCGTATTCATCAGCCGTATTACGGCTTCAACGTTTGTCCCTTATTCTGCGTTTGTTCTATGAGTTGCTTATACGCCGGTTTAAGAATCTTTTCATACCTTGCATCAAGATATGTCTTATAGAACGTTTTTTGTAAGTTAGACAATTCTTCAATCCCGTCTATAAATTCATGCAACTGTTCCGGATCGATCCGAGAAAAGATTCGAAGCATTGCCGCGTTACAATCCGCGTTGTGCGTCTCCGTTAAAAAGTCATAGTAATTAATTTTTCGATCATTTATCTTTATGGCCGAAGTGGGAAACCGATATATCCTTGCATTCAATTCCTCTTCGCTGCTCAGCAGCAATTCCATTACCCGCTCGTCTGCCTGCGGCAACAAACAACTCCCGCAGTCATAAATCGGCGCTATCTGAGAAACCTTCGTCTTGGTATCTACCAGAAAGCCCCAATTTCCGTCATGGCGATCAAAATTCCCCAGCAGTGCATCTACGATAAACATATCCCAAAAATGTTCCAATAACTGTTGTGGATTTACAAATTGCTGTTTTTCTATCGTTTCGATGATGTCTTCCAGTTCCGTCCCGCTTCCTCCATGCGCGGAATCGATTACCGTATTCTTAATCGAACAAAAATCATACAGAATCTTTCCTTCGACCGTAAAATCACGGCAGGCACATACGATCTTCTCTTTTCCATTCACCTCAAAGCGGCCTAACAACGTCTTTTGCGCTTTTATCCCCAAAAGATTGAAAATACTGCTCCCGATATGCTCGCTATAACAGCTATTCGTATAGGATAATTCGGTCGGCTTATTTTTCCCCGAAGGCGGAAATTTTAACATATACTCTTCGCCTTCGTACTCTATCGCTATTTTTTTGCCGTTCGCACCATTGTATGCTTTGCTTATCACCCGCTTGCAGACCGTAAAATCTATCATTTCTTTACTCTCACCTCCAAAGATACTTCTGCCGTAAATAGTCCGCGTGTTCGGGCGTGATTGCTCCGTCGTTGATCTCCGCGATATTGATGCTCCCGTACAGCTCGCCCCATAAACAGTCCATCAGCGTAGAACCGTTCTTTAACCCCTCTTTATAGGCGTCGAGATCGTGCTGGAGATATTCCGGCAGCCCGTATTCATACGCCCGCTCCCGCTCCACTTCCGCTTGTGACTTTTCGTCCGCCATTTTCTTCTCTTCCCATTGGCTTATTTCTTGTCTTTATTATATCGGCCTGAATACGGAAAGTCAAGTAATTCTCGGTTTTCGCTTTGCTTTTACTTCCATTTATAACTTTGCTGCTCGGATAAAAAATACTTTACCCCATATTTGAGATAGTCAAATACCGTGATCTCATCTTTTCTAATTGTCAGGAACCCGAAGCACAACGTGACTGCCGCAGGGATCAGCCAGCCCAGCTTCACTAACGCAATGATTGACAGCAATCCTCCGATCCCTAAAACGATAAAATCCCGCATTCCCCATAGCCAGAGATTGGCTTTTGATTTTAAGTTCTGCGGATATAAATAATGTTTCATCCCTACTCCTCCTCTATACCCCGCTTCTACCGATTACTCGGCTGGCGGCGTTCACATACCAGCGTTTGTCTTTTGTATAGTCCCAATCCAGATCACCCGTTTGCTCCCGACGATACCCTAAACGGTATAGAATACTGTGTAGTTTGAATTCGCCTATAAGTTCCGTGTTCGCACGTTCAAATACAATCCCCTTTTTCGCTCCATATTCTCGCACGAAAAGAAGGATTTCGAAGCTCGACTTCAAGTCCGCGTAAGTGTAGGAGTTGAGGATTTTCACAGCTTCGTTCCCGAACACCATCCGCACGTTTCTTCCATCCGTCAACGTCAAGATCACCTTGTCCGTTTGTTCTTCGTATTTGAACTCTTTGGCGGTCTGGTTGATCTCGTCGTTATTCTTTTTTGTCAGTACCGCGCAGACAATACTGCCGCACAGCATCAGGACGCTTAAAATCAAAAGCAGCAAGACTTCTTTCTTCCCATGATTTTTCATTTCCCATCTTATCCTCCCAGTGTTTGTTCGTCAAGTATCTGCTCTTCATTGGCAAAGCTATCACAGAATTCGCGTGGTGTTTGGTGATGCTCTTGTTGGATTTTCTCCCTTACCATGTCTTTGATGAGCTTCGTTTCGTTGTCCGTAGGCTCATAATCGAAGAAGGAGTTGTTTCCTTCCTCGCGGCTGATCTCACATTCGATTTTCAGCGTATCCGCATACGGATCGTATTTCCCGTACATATTCAGCCATGTCCCGTCCTCGTCATTGATATCGAGATGAAATTTTTTATCCACGTCAAACCATGTTTCCATATAGAAGTTGATCTGATGATTGTTTTCGTCGTCTACCTCCATCTCGCGGTCAATCTCGATATTGATCCTTTCCCATTCCTTCTTTTCTACCATGAATTTCTCCTATCTTCCCGATGCAATCGTGCGCGTTAAATTGACAGCCGTCGTCGTGGCGTGCATCACACTCATCATGTTCACTTTGATGGAGCTGTCGAGTCCGAACTGCTGCGCGATTCTCGGCACTTCGTTTGCCGCCAGCATGATCCCCAGACCCAAAAGCATATTCGTCGGAAACGTCATCAGCCCCAAGTACAGAAGCGTCGTCTGCATGAACGCCGTCAAACAGATCGCCGCCACCTGTTTCATCCATTGTACGAATCCGTCCGAATAGCCGCGCGGCACAGAGAACATGTACAGGGAACCTACCGTCATTTGTACGAGCAGAATCCCGCCGCGTTTGATGTTTTGGAAAAACACTTTCACCACGCAGTACGCAAACGCGATCAATAAAAAGATATTGAATAGACTTCCTCCCATAACGGCAAAACTGCTGTTCAATATATCCATGCCCTGCTTAGAGATGTCCACGACTTCTCCATTGGAGAACAACCGGGATAATTCCCCCGCAAACGTATTTTGCAAGGAAATACAGAATTTATAGAGTTCTACCGGTACGATACCGATCAGCGAACAGGCAAAGAAGCCTTTCAAAATATTGAGTACCGTCGTTTTGATATTCGCTCTGCCGTTCTGATACTCAATGGCGACGTCGAAAATCGCCACCACTAAACCTGCGACAAATAATCCCCAACCGAACAGCGTAAACAGGCGTATGGTAGCTTCCACCCATTTCAGATCGAATATCTCCGCGCCCATGTTTCCCATAACTGTGAAAAAGTCCGCCACCGCGCCATAGATCGATTCGTACAGCCAGCCCAGCATTGTTTTCCAGATTCCGCCCGATATCTGTTCACCAAGATCTGCAAACGACTCCGAGATCGATGCACCGATTCCGTTGATCAGGTCTTGCAGCCAATCAAACATTCTTTTTCTCTCCTTTCCAACCCACTCGGTTACAATTTGTAACCGGTTGGGTTGGTGTATTTTTTACATAGGCATTGTCATGCCTTATCTTTACCCGATGATTTTCCAGATATACAAGGGAGCGGTGAGCGTGAAAACGAGACACGCAAACAGGATACAGGGCGCAACAAATTCAAATTGCCCGTGTTTCCGATACTCAAAATACGCCGTACCCACTTTAATAAAAAACATGATCGCCAGGATCGTATCCACGATCGGAAAGATCACGTTGTTCACGACCTGTTTGATCTGTTCCCGCGCCGATTTCCATGTCTCTTCCACTGCGCCGGCCACGTCGCCCGCCGACGTCGTCTCAGCCAAAGCGCATGCCCCGGTCGGTGACGACAGATACACGATCAGCGTCAACGCTAACAGGAGCGTTAGTACTACTAAAATTTTCCAATATTTCTTTTTTGTGCTCGTTATCACATGCGTGTCCTCCTAATACCTTTTTGATTTCTACGTTACTTATCTTCTTTATTTTAATGTTTAGATTTTTGCAAAAATCGATTTCCTCTTTCATGCCCGCTGTGATTTTATCGCCGAATATCCACAGTTCCTGGCAATCCCATAATAAACTCATCCCTGCCGACATCCCAAGCGCCCGTTCCTTGGGGTTATTGTCATCTAAACACAACGCATAAAAGTGTGTGGTCACGGGCGCTACGCCTGCTTTTAAGGCATACTCCGTGTATTGGATGGCACGTTCCAGATTTTCTGTTACGTCACCACCCAGCGGTGCGCAGATATAGACTCGTTTTCTCATGCGCGCCTGTTGCCTTTCCAAAATTGTCACCATCGCCTCCTTTATTCAAAAGTTATAATTTCAAAACCTAAGTCTTGCTCGACTTCGTCCTGCGTAATGGTTTCCGGTTCGGAGAATCGTTCCAGATACCGCTTCGCCTCCTCGTCCGTTAAAGAACGAAATTCAGGCCCCGCTTCGCCTATGATAAAGAACGGCCCGGCTATAATAGATGTTCCGTCATCCAGCCTGCGGTTCCCTTCCATACCCAGCAGTTTCGCCTCTTCATTACAAATCAAACACGTGTTATCCGCGTTAGATACCACCTCTATATATCCCGATACTGCCCGCTGCTTGGCTTTGAGCGTGTTTTCTATTTCCGATTCATACGCAGGTTTGTTGGGTTCGACGTATACTACCCGCAACAGATTCTCGCTTTTATGGGCAAGCGCCGCGTCAAAGTCCACTTTGTAAAAACCCATAGGCTCACAATAAAACGCACCCTCAGCGTTGACCACGATATCTGATATGGATAACGAATGCCCGCGGTGCAGCGGCGGGGGTTGGATATTGAATAGATTATATACCTCTTCCAAATTGTTGCAAGCCACCTCCCCGGAATATACCTCATCATAAATAGCCGCGTTTATGTCTTTGCCGCCCTGGAACTTTTGTAACTGCGATAAGCTCAGGAACTTGACTCTATTGGTATCTCGCGCAGGACTGATCTGATAAATCTTGATATTCATTTGATTTCTCCCATGCCGCTGCTTTCTTGGGCGGGTTCCTGGTTTTCAATGATTGGGTTTTTGGATTTATTAGTGATTTCCGCCAACTTTTCGTTCGCCCAATCGGGAATAAAGTCTAATTTCAACACCCCGATAATATCCCCGCGCCGATAGTAGGTTTCTTCTCCGTCTTTCAAACATTGCCCGAATACTTTCGTGCCGAGCGCGTCCGGCTTGCAGCCGTTTCCGCCCTGCGCATAAAACAACTGATCTTCCGGCGTTTTATATTTATCTTTCAGTATTTGCGGCCGAAGCACCACCACTTTGCCCGTATAATTCATAGGTTCCGCATAACAATGGGTTGAATCGAATAAACCGAGTTCCACCCAGGCTTGGCGCGCCAGATTCGTGAAGATATCAACGAGTCCCGGATGAGATGTTACCGCAAACGTATAATTGGGAAAATCAGCATCGCGAGGAATAGAAAAACTACGTGCCCACGCTTTGTTCTTTTCGCTGTATCGTCCGTCATGTATCCCCTCTTGAATGGTGTTGGCCAATACCCAATTCACGCGATCAAACCCGTACCGCACTATCACGTCTGTCGCGCGCTCCTTGTTTAAGACAGAATTTTCATAACTATAACCCTCGGCGATCGCCTTTTCAATCTCCCGCGCACAAATACAGTTTTCCCGATAACTTTCCAGCCACCCATCCATTTCATTATTTCGTTGCGCTTCGGCCCTCGAATACGGATATAATTCCTTATGCTCTATCATCTGTATCCGCCCCATGCGCTTCCGCCCATTTCACCGACAAATGTATGAGTGCCGCGCGCTGTTGTTTCGACGATAGACCGTTCAAAAAATCATACAACGTCAGTTCATCCGTTACGCCCGATTCTTTCGAGCCGGGGGGTTGACAGTCGCAGATCTTTTCGCGTTTGACAACCACTGTCCGCCCGTCCTCCGATTCCTCGAACGACAATACGTCGTTGTGCTTGAAGCCTACGCGCTGTCGAATCTCATACGGGATCGTGATCCGTCCCCGCTTGCCAAGTATCCGATACATTTTTTCCATCTTTTTATACCTCCTTTTCCTCGCAGTGATTTTTACAAGGACATGCCTTGCAGTCCCCGTCGCAGTCCGTTTTGTTAATCGGACAGTTTTCACAATCCCCGTCGCAGACAAAGTCGCAGGTATCTGCTTCTGTGACGGCTGTAATCTCAATTTTTCCTTTTTCCGCCGTTATCTGCAACAGGGCATCCGTTTGAATTCCCGATTCTTCCAATACCTCCAAGGGAATTGTAAGCAAAGCATAGGTTGCTGTCAGTTTCGTTTCTTGCATATAACAAGACTCTCCTTCAAAATTTTTTCGTAGTCGAACTCGTTCTGCGGTTCTGAAAACAATGTTAATTGTCTGGGTTTCCCGCGCGCACGTTCATACAAATCATAATTCCCGATCAACAGTTCTTTGAATTCTTTGCCTGCCGTGTATCGCTGCGCCATCGAATGCATTCTCGAAAAATCGAAAATACAGAATCCATCATACAGTTCACGGGTTTGAGGACAATCATTGTACGATAATAAAAATTTCCCTTCGATGTTTTTCAGTGTATCCCGGAGCCGGACATGGTCGTCCCAACCGAACTCCACTTCGTACATGTCCTCGCTGCTAAAATACGGCGGATCCGCGTAGAAGAACGCGTCTGCGCGGTCGTAGTGCTTGATCAGCGTTTCAAAGTCCTGGTTCTCCACCACCACGTTCGCCATTCGATCTTCTAATTCTTTGATAAGGCCAAACAGCCTTCGGATATCGAACGGCTGCGAGGCGAAGGACTTGCAGCTGCTCGAATAGCTATATCTCAATAGCTTTAAGAACATCGCCGCGCGGCGCACGTCGTAGTCCTTTGTCAGCCGCGTTCTCAGCTCTTTCAATTCCTCTGCTGCCAAAGGCGGGAACGTCAGTTCCGTTAAGCTCAGTTCCTCGTTCAGGTATTTGTCTGTAAACGATTCGTGATCCTGCTCGAAAAATTTGCGGATCGCATTGAAGTCCTCGCGGGAGTTAAGATGGCAAAAGCCCAATTCCCGCACCGTAGCCATTGTCCGCTCTTTCATGCATCGAAAAAGATTGAACAGATTCCGGTCAAAATCGTTATAGACTTCGAATCCGCACGGGTTGGGCAGGCCCAGCAGTACGCTGCCCGAGCCTCCGAATACGTCGATGAATCTGCCGTACTGCAACGGAAATACGGCGTACAGGATATGCAGGATGGACGATTTATTGCCCACCCGCGATACCGGGGTTTTCATGTTTATTTACCTCTCTTGTCTGCGGTTCTTTCGCCCCGATACTTAAAAAGCGGTATCTATCGTTTCGGGACGATTGATACCGCTTTCCTTTATTTTTTTGGATTTTGCTCTTCTTTTAGTTTCCTGACTTCTTTTTCATATTTATTAACGCGATGGATTTGGAAACAACACATCACCACCACGCCTAAGTTCCCGCCGAGAAAGATTCCAAGTAATATCCATAGTATTGCCATCGTATTCTGTTCTCCTTTTTTGTAAGTTCATTCCCAGCCGCCCAACATTTGGTTCATGTACGCTTCCATGTCTACCTCCTCGTCATCATAATCGTCAGATATGTCGAACTCTTTATAGCCGTCGGAAGGAAACCGGACATATTCGTTGGCTATGATGACCGCTTGTTCATAATCCTCGACAGCTTGGATCCGTTCGATCATTTCCGGCACCCGGTCGTCTAAACCGTTGGATCGCAAAGTACGCGAGACTGTTTCCAGGATACGAAGTACGTTTCCGCATTCGTCTATGCTTGCACAAATCGGTCGTTCCCGCTCTTTCGAGTGCTTAAATCCGCCCAATCGCTGTTCCACGTAATCCGAAAATACGATACCCTGGAATGCTTCGTCGGTTTTGTTGAGCCAGTTCCTGAACTGGCCGACGTTTAACTGCGTATTGCCGAAGGGAAAGAATAAACACCGCGTGCCTTCATGTTCAAACACAAAACAATCTTCAAATCGATTCTCATCCAAGAACACATGCTCTTTTTCTAATAAGCAGTTGAGCCCTTTGAGCCATTCCTCGCCTGCTCCAAAGCAGCCTTGCAGGACTATCCCTTCTCTATTCATATCCCTTAGCTCGTTTGTCGTTGTTGCTTTTACGCTCACGTCTGTCCTCCTAAGGCGTATTGGTCTTCTCTACAATTTAACGGTTCCGACTCCTGATATTCTCTGGCAGTCAACTCATAGTCCAAAAGTTTCGGCGCCGAGCACTCATCAAAGACCTGGTGGCTCTTTCCGTTAAAATCCAGAGGTTTGTTTATGAGAATCGTTCCACCGTAATCGCTTATAATTTCCTCTGCTATTCTTTCAAAACTCCCGCTGCGCCCTCTTTGGAGATCATACTTATACAATCCTTCCGGTACCGCCTCACACATCACCCTTTCCCGCGAATACAATGCCGTTTGATCAAAGATATCTATCGTTTCGAACTTCCGCTCCAACACCGGCTTCTCCATATAAGAAACAGGCTCATACAATGATCGACCGCAGTCCGAAAGCAGGCCATACGCGGTCGCTTTTACGCCCAACCGCGATGTTAGTTCTCGCTCGATGTCCCAACAACGCAGCATTTTCAGCCACGATTTATCAAAATCATTGTTTACGTAAAGGCTTAGATATTTCCTGAGATATTCTTCGCCCGTTTCTATTTCCGGATCCAGCTCGTAACAGTGTAATTTCCCGACTGTTTCAAGAATGCCTTTTACGGTTGTTGGTTCTTCTATCGAGAGAATTGCCTTAAACTTCACTTCATCAGACGCAGACATCTCCAATATCTCGCCTGCCAGATGATTCAGATCCTCGAACGCGGTCATTGTCTGAAACTGTTCGGCCTTAATCTGTGCCACTGTCGATTCAAATTCAAGACATATACAGTCCTCGATCTTATCCGCGCCTTGCGTTTTCGCCATTTCGTTCGCTTTTGCGTTGTCTATCGGCAGAGATATCCACATAGCCTTGTCCTCGTTCGAGTCCCGTGCGATTTTTAAGCGAAAGGCGTAAGGCGGCGGAGCTTCAATTTTAGGAAGCGCATGTCCGTCATAGATTTCACGCGCTCGATGTTTCCCTAACATGACATAATGCTCGGCCATAAATGCCCCGCCGTCTTTTTGGCGCTGCTGTTCGCCTATTTTTGCCCGGTCAAGCAAAGGAAGCCATTTGTTGGGAATTTTGGTTATCCTTTTATCTAATTTGTGTTTGATTACATACTCGCCCAATTCTTCGTCGTTTTTTATTCCCGGTAGAATTGGGATCTTGTCCAAATCATAAGTCGAATTGATCAGATCTTTTATACTGATACGCCCCGATTGTGGATTGTCCTCTAATAATTTTAACGCAAGGGTCCGGAATACCACTCGTTCCTCCGCGCTTAAACCGGTCAGGCGCTTGGCGAAATAATTTAACTCTTCCAATTTCGGAGCGGTCGAAAAATGCAAATCCCGGCTCATTAATTCGGGCAGTAAATTACAGCTATAAATCGCAATATTCAAGGAGACCTCTTCTTGGGACGGTATTCGCGCTCGTTCATACGCATCACGGAGTTTGTAGTCTTCCGCCGGCAAATATATCATTGCACTTAATTCACCCGCGCCATAAAGTTTTTTCCGCCATATCTCGACCAATAACATTTTCTCCATTGTTGATTCCTTCCTCCCTATTCTTGACGCGCACAAAGACCTTTGCGACAAGCATGACTTTGAATAGAGCTCTGCCGTTTATAATTATCGCAGTTTCAGCTCCTCGTCCATCTCCTCGTCTTTATCCATATCTTGATCTTCGTTTTTTGAAGTGAAAGTGACATTGACATATTCGCTAATAATCATGAGTGTTTTATAATATTCTCCCGAACCTCGAATTTTATCGCACATTTCCTTCGCCTGTTCTTCCAAGCCATTTTTTTGCAAGGTTTTCGAAGCCATCTCCATCATCTTAAAGATATTTCCATTCGCACCGCTCAGCGAACAGTCAGGCTTCGATTTCTGTGCGTCCGGCTCTGTCGATTCCGGTATAAACCCACCTAATCGGTTATCCACATAATCCGAAAACCACACGCAGTTAAAGTTTTCATACATCACCAACCGCCACAAAGTCAATTTACCCATATCCAACTTAGCCGCTTCTAAAGGGAAATATAGGCACCTTATTCCGTCATGTTCGAAGGTCAGGCAATCTTCTATTCGACTCCCCTCCAATAATATCTTTTCCTCCGTTAACAGGTCGTTGATCCCTTTCACCCATTCGTCAAGATCCCCGCCGCAGCCTTGCAATACCAAGCCTTCTTGCCCGTGCATGTTACGGAGTTCGTCTGTAGTTATTGATTTTATGCTCATTTGATTTCTCCTATCGTTTGGTTTTCATCTTCAGTTTCGGACTGCGACTCCACATATTCTCTTACTGTTATCTTATCCCACAAAAAATTAGGATAGGTTTCTTCGCCAAAGACCTGGTACTCTCCTTTTTCTAACTGGAGCGGTTTATTCGTTAGAACTGTCCCGCCGTGATTTACCGCCACTTGTTTTTCTACTGTTGCAAAATACCCATCGTCGCCGTCCCGCAGCTCATATTTATATAATCCTTCGGGTACGTCTTTCCCGGCAATCCGGTCGTTGGAAAACAGTGCCGTATGTCCAAATATCTCAATCACTTCCATCCTTTTATCGAGTACCTCCGCGTGTTTTTCCATTGGCACCAGCTCATACAACGAACGGCCCCGCGAAGAAATCACCCCGTAGTCCGTCATTTTCGCGCCAAGGACCTCCAAGAGTCTTTGTCCGGCATTTTCAGCCGAAAGATTGTTCAGCCACGACCCGTCAAACGACGACGGCAGATGAGTTTTTAAATACGCTTCAAAAAATTCACCTGACGATTCCACCGACGTATTCAGTTCATAGTCCTTTAAGTGGGTTGCGATATCGAGGATTTGTCCGATTTTCCCCGGGCTTTCCGCGCACAGAACCGCTTTAAACTTGGCCTGTTCTTTAAACGACATTTCCATTATCTCTTTAGCCAAAGCATTGAGTTCGTCGAATTTTCGCATATCCCCGAATTGATCCGCGTCGATCTGTGGGATAACTGATTCAAAACCAAGATATACACAATCCTCGATCTTTTCCGCACCCTGCGCTTTGACCGCCGCATCTGCTTCCGATTTTTCTATGGGCAGGGATATCCACTTACTTTCAGGCTCGGTTGCCTCCATATCCAAATCATTTCCCGGCGCCGGGGCGATTTCCAACCGGAACGCATAACTCGTAATTTTCTCCGACTCCGGCAATTCTTTGCTTGTATAGATATTTTTCTTTTCGTAAGGCTTGGGAACAAAATAATCCCCGTCAATAAATACTCCGCCTTCTCGTTTCCGCTGTTGTTCCCCGATCCATTCCGGATACAACAGATATAACGACGTTTCCGGCATGGCGGCGATATCGTCATTTAAATTATTCTTGATGATAAATTCACCTAACGCCATATCATCTTCTATACCCGGAAAGACCACCACCTCGTTCAAGTCGTAGGTAAGATTGATCAAACCGTTCATGCTGATCAGTAACTCGTCTTCCTTTACATCTTCCTCTTCCAGACGAAAGTACTTCGACGCCATAGCGCGGAGTGCCAGCCGGTCATATTCATCCAAAGCGGACAGGCGTTTGGCAAAAAAATTTAATTCGTTGAGCGTCGGGGAATCCAGCCGCCTTTCCGATAATCCCCGCAGCAACGGACTGTTCAGGATAGATACCTCTAACGGAATATCATAATTCCCTTGCAGCCGCAGTTGGTGATATGCGTCCCGAAGTTCATATTCTGCGGCGGGGAGGTTCAGCTTCGCGTAAAAATGCCGGCCGTTGGGCAATATATTGGCGAGTTCTATTTTTAAGGTCCTTTCCATGTGTTATGTCTCCTATTTACATACGTTGTGTCATGGTTTGTTTTATTCCTTCTGTTTCTGTTGGTTCGGGTGCATATACTTCTGCCGTATAGATAGGTTTTCTGCAATAGGTGATCGCTATAATATCTTCCGGATTATATTCGGCATTTGGACCAAAGAGCTCTTTGAATTTTTCACGGTCTTCCGAAGACATTCCCCAAAGAGGATAATTATTGTACGGAGCAGTGCGTAAGATGGAAGCATTTATTTTAACCGTGAACTCTTGTCCGGCTTTATTAATGGTTACGTTTACCGTTCTCGCAGGGATATTAGCCATCGCTTTTATAATATTTCGAAGTCTATGCAAGGGACTATCCGCCAGCTCTTTCAGGGCTTCCAATTCGGATTTGAGGAGATCATTCTTCTCGCATTCCAGTAATATCTTTTCCTGATCCGTTTCCAGAAAACGTTCCGTTTCCCGTTTTATAAAACCTTTTGGATCGGAAATATAATCCAATAGATTTTTATCCGTCCAGATTCCCAATTCGTAATTACATTTATAGTGAATGTCTTCACTTTTTACATCTTGCACAAAGAACTTCTTTACTCTCTTTGAAAGATAAAAACTTTTATAATTTTCCAAATCTTGTTGTTTCTCCCGCGATAACCTATTTATCCTGAGCCGGGAACGGTCGTTGTTTATATATCTTTCTACCGTCTCGCGTACCTGCCCCTTTATCTTTATTTCCATACCCTCTATGTCTTCAGGATATTCGATATCGGAGAAACAGTCGGGAAAAGTATGACGGGAATCATAAATCAATCCGTCCGTTTTGTTATAGATGCCTGTATACTTAAAAGCATACTCTTTCTCTATCTCTTCTACGTCATAACTTCTTTGATGATATAGATACCACAAGTTTTCCGTCTTTGGGATTTTGATATAAATCTCCGCCGGATACTTCCCTGATATCTTAAAGGGTTGTGCGGTATCCTTATTTAGCCATTCGATAAATTCTTCTTTACTGACCATTGTTTGCTCCTATGATTTTATATTTTTCCGCTGCTTGGAGGATTTTTCGCCCGATCGCAGAAATGACGGGAACGCTCACCGCGTTTCCCGCCATTTTATATAGCTGCCCGTCTTTTAATCCCGTCGCTTCCGCTTTGCAGAACTGCTTGTCCGTAAAGCCTTGCAGCCGCCAGCACTCAATCGGCATCAGTCTTCGGATTCGGCCCTTATGCCATACCCCGTGCCGATCCTGCGCCGTGACCGTGAATATCGGTTCGTCCGTTTCTTTTATTAACCGTCCCTGTTGCCGGATACGTTCTCTCTCCGAAGTTAAAATCGCCTGCGGGCCGGCAGCTTCACGCAATACCCCCGAATGTTCCCCGCGACGATTGCTCACGCCCGCATCTTGACGTGCCGTAATACATCGGGCTTCCCCGGTGATTTTCGGGTTCGCATTCATATCAATGAAATACAGTCCCGTTCTTCCGCCCCAACCGCCCGAACCCGCACATTGCGTGCACGCTATTCCACTGGGTTCGTACACCCGCTGGCCCTGCGGGCCGGGGATACATTGCTTAAGATTTTCCGCATTGCCGCTTTCGAGAGGAAATATTTCTCCGGCACATCGTCCATCAAGATATCCGACAATATACAGCCGCCGGCGCTGCTGCGGGACTCCGAAATATTTGCTGTTATGCACACACCATTCGAGATGATACCCCATTTCAACAAACACGGAGAAGATGGTATTAAGCGTTCGGCCCTGGTCATGCGATAACAGCCCAGGCACGTTTTCCAATAATAGAAATGCAGGCCGTTTCGCTCTAACGAGTCGGGCAACCTCAAAGACGAGAGTGCCTCGCATATCATCGAAGCCGAGGCGCTTCCCTGCCACAGAGAAACTTTGGCAAGGAAATCCCGCACACATAAGATCGAGGTCGGGCAGGGTTTGTGGTTCAATGTTTCTTGCATCTTCAAAATATTTTTCTCCTTTTTTCGGCGCGTAAATCGCGTTATACGCTTGATTCGCGTATTTGTCTATCTCACAGTGGCCTATGCATTCAAAGCCCCCTCCGGCTTCCAAACCGCTCCTAAATCCGCCGATCCCGGCGAACATATCAAAAAATCGGATTGCCATGTAGCTTCCGATCCTGATTTAATCTTTTAGCTCACCTCACCTTCCCATTACGGGTATATTTTCTGCCTCCTGTTTCTCTGCCGTCTGTTCTTCTTCCGTTAACGTACGAAAAGAATCGACGCCCGGGATCACTCCCAAGTTTCTGCCGTTGTCAAACTCGCAATGCACTGTTCCCATATCGTCCACTGCCACAACTGTACCGCGCATCCCCGGTTCTATGGGCTGCGGATCATTCTCCATACTCAGCAATTCAATCCGCGTTCCCGGCGGATAGCTCGCTTGATAGATTTGCGCCTTGTGGCGCAAGTAGTCATACTTTTCCATTTATTCCTCCATTTGCTATTGAGTGGTTTTAGAACCACATGCTTGTCTTATTCAAGTCGAGTCCCACGCCTTGCAAAGACAGATCGTTCTCCCAAAAATAAGCGTATCCCTTTGCCGTACCGGAGGAAACCGATTCATAGCGATACGTATACGAATACGGCAATGCCACATTCACATGCGGATCCTCTCCACAGGCTGTCAGTGCGTTTACAAACGCATTATTGTATCTTATTTTCTGATCTTGCGTTAACGACATCGCTGCATCCATGGTTAATAAAGTGAGCTGCCCACTTTGTTTCACCTGGTCACTTGGTCTATTACCCGATAGCACCCGACGCCGACTACGACCCCGAGCATCAGGCTCTACATTTTCCGTTTCTCTTATCAGAATACAAGTTCCGCGTCGTCGATCACTATGCTTTCCACGTCTTTCTGCCCTAAGATTGTACTTGCGTCTAATTTGAAATAAAATGTACTAAGTTCTACGCCGCCGGACTTTTCATAAATCTTTATTTCATACGCGTTCCCATTGAAGTTGCTTATTGCGGTTATCAGTTTATTTTTCTTCACACTGTCGTTCCCGTATAATGCGCTACCCCAAGCATTATTAAGAAATACATTAACTTGACCGCTCGAGCCGGAATATTCTTTTATATCCGATGCTATTAATCCTGCGTTCGTAATTGTAGTCTTAAATTCTTCCGTCGGTTTCATTGTGTAGTATCCCGATCCGCCTGGAAGTGCTCGCGTATAAACAGTAGAATAAATTGGAGTGACAACGGCCATCACAGTCCCCGGATTCATTGGATTGAAATTTAATTGATATGTTTGAACCGACACTCCAATTTTTGAATTGAATTCTTTCCTATCAAGCTGAAATTTACTGCCTTCAATTCTCTGTAAATATTCCACCGTACACGTTGCATATGCTTCTGTATTATTCCGCGAAGTCGCTTTCACAACGATCTGCTCCCCGAATGCTGCTACGTTCTCCACGACAGCAGTCAATGCTCCGTCCGACGTCGGTGTGACCGTCACATAATCTTCCGCCTTTTTTCCTACGGCCCAGGGCGAAGAAGGATTCACAAAACCTATCGACCATTCCACCGCTTTATCGGCTGCGTCTTCCGGCGTTACCTTCGCCGTAAGCGTATACGCTGTCTCCGCTAACGCGGATACGCCGTACTCGTCATATTCGCTGCGCGTGAGCCTGGAACTCATTAGTTTCATTCCATTTTCGCACCCCTCGCTCATTACTGCTCCGCCGATGTTATTCTTTCGCTTGTCTTGTTCCTCGCCTGTGGTAACGGCAATATTTAGATTTTGGCTATCCCAATTGTATTGCAGGATTCCGCCCAAAAACATACCCAGAATGACTAAGGCCAGCCCCATCGCTACTATATTTAGTATCTTTCTCCATTTTATAGTTCTTTTCATAATATCTTTCTCCGATTTTTCTTTTAACCGCTGTGTTATAAAACAGTCTTCTCCGCTCGACTGATATCATTTTATCTCCGACATATCTTCTTAAAAAGTGATTGACGGCGGATCGATTTCTATGCCTGTCACCACACTATCCACTGCAAGCCCAAAGCATAATTCTTTTCCGCCTATCGCAATCACCAGTTGGAAATAGTTCGCTGCTTTTAATTCTTCGCCGGTTTCCCATACTATCTCCCCGCCATGACGCTCTTCTATCGCCTGTTTTACGGAAAAATCTTTCGGGACTGTCAACGTGACTTTTTCTCCCGACTGTTGCAAATCGAATATTTTTGTATAATCATTCCAGGATCCCGCCGCGTCATAGAACCACCGCTGTTCTTCACCTACTTTGAAAGAAAAGTTCCGTTCAGGATTCGATGTCACTTTTGCTGTATATGCGACTGCTTCTCCCGTTTCCGATTTTATGGAAAACGAATATTCCTCTCCATTTTGTAACGATATGGTTTCTTGCCCGTCCATGACTTCTCCGTTATATTCCAAGAAGTATGATTCTGGCTGATCATCATCTATAAAACAGAATATTCCCAGGCCAACGATTATCCCTATCACAATAACCGCAGCAATGACGCACACAATCACTTTTTTTCGCAATCCCCCTGTGAACTCGTCTGTATGATTCATCTTACCTCCTTTCGTATGCTCTATTAGATACCTGGCTGCAGCCTTCCTTCCAACTCTTGCTCAAACCTCGCTTCCGGCGAACCTTCCTCAGGTCCCTTTTCCCACGGGCGCAGTAATACATAGCCCAGCAGCACGCCGACAAGTATTGCCGCCACGTTCAGCGCCACGATACCTATTAGCGTTGTTTTACTTAATTTTGTCATCACCGACTCCCTTGTTTATTTTTCATGGCTCATGAAAAGAACGGGCAGATAAATCTGTCCGTTCTTTTCGCTTTCATGCCATAGAGCTTATATCAGAAAATAATGTGATTCTTGTCCGTCGTAATGCTTTCGGGCAGGATGTCCGCCGTGATCGTGCCTAACTGATACGACAGCGAATCCGAATAAGAGGAATTTTCACCCGTGTACGTCACACTCAGCTTCATGAATTCGGTGTTATACTCTTTACTCGCTGCAAAGCCTTTGAGTAAGCGTACAAATTTATTCCATTCTGCTACGTCTGTACGTTCGGTTGCATCGCCGAAATTGATTTGACCGCCTGTGGAATGCTTATTAATTCCTATCAGTTCATTCAAAAGACTATAAAAATCTCCTATCACCAATTCCGTTCCGTTTGCATTAAAGCCTGCCGTGAAATAATACGTATCTTCAAACGTCTCGTCCACTGTTTTCGCATATTCCATCAGATTATCCCGTAAGGTTTGCGTCGTTTCCAACGTCGCCTCGGCCGTAAACGTATCGTCTATCGTGTATACGCTATACATGGGCTCGTACTTTATCGAATGCGTGACTACCTCGTTGGGCCGATCCGTAAAATCCAATAAAGTACCCGCATAGGGCACATTATCTCTTTTTCCCGAAAACGAGATACTCGTGACTCGCTTAATATAGTCCAAAGTGCATTCCGCCGTCGCTTTGGTATTGGCTTGTGCAGTCACGGTAATAGCGATCTGTTCACCAAACGCTTTGTTGCATTCCACCGTAGCCGTCGAGCTGTTCGGAGACATGGTCACATAGTCTTCCGCTTTTTTGTCCGCAGCCCAGCTCGCCTGGGGGTTTACAAAACCGATCTCCCACGTCACCGATTTGTTGACTGTGTCCTCCGGCAGTACCGTTGCCGTAATCAGTTGCGCCGTCGTTCCGCGTTCCGTTGTGAACGCCTTGCTCGTCAGCTTGATACCATGCTGAGTTCCCGGCGTAACGGTGACCGTGTCGCCCGTTTCCGGGAACTTCGTGGGATTGTCCGGCAATTCCGCCGTTGGCGTGTCCGCGAGATGTTGATAATGCCAGAATATCCCTCCGCCTGCCGCTGTCAGGGTTACCGCGATTCCAACCGCGATCCCACCGACTACCTTTTTTCGTGCCATTGCTTTTGTGCTGTGTTTCATTGTTTTTCCTCCGTTTTCTATTCTTTCTTTTGGTCTTTCGGTCAGTTTATTGTTAGCTTTACTTCACCTGTTTCACCCCCTTTTACTTTTTGTGTTTCTTGGTGTACAGTTAGATACTTAGACATTTCCTCCTCCGTGTAGAGAAAGTCATCGTCGCCGTTAAGCCAAAATGATATATACAAATATCCCGCTTCGGTTCGGATAGCATGCGCGTCAAAGATCTCGCCAAAACCGTTGCTGTTTTGATCTTCGATTCCTTCTCGAAGCAGCATCGTCTCCGCTTCCGTAAGCGGTTCTTTCAAATGACAGTCGATTCGTCCGTATAACCTTCCGTTCTTTTCTTCTACGCCCCACTCTATATGCACCAGTTTTTCGTCTAGATCCGTCTCCGACTGTACACGCTCCGTCAGGTCACTGTCCGGGCCTTGTTCCTTCCTCAGTGCTTGGGCGATTGTTTCGCGCTCTGAAAGCAAGAAAGCGTTGTCCACAGACGAAAAACGATCCTTGGCTGCTGATTCCGACAAACCTCCCGACAACGGACAATAGAACGTTAAAGTATACGGCGCAAGCGATAAGCTCAGCTTCTGTATATCCTCATACAGGTCTTCTTTCGTTTGGTACTGCTCGTTCAACAGGTTATCTTCCAACTCAGGTTTGATTTCTTCCCGCGCGTTCGTCAACGCATATTCCAGTTGCCATGCGTCTTCCAGCGTATCACTCTCCGTCAGGAGTTTGACCAGCCCCTCCCCCAGGTCGTCATCGTCCGAATACACTTTCACTTGCAGGCTCTGCGTTCCCTTTAATGGAAGACTTCCCATTCGGGTACCTTTTTGAAAATTTCGGAGTTTTATCTGCAAGAAAGTTTTGCTTTCGCTTAAGTCCAACTCCAACGTTTCTCCGTCTCTGTTTTCAATACTCGTTTTTAACATTTATATTTCTCCTAATTTTATTTCTTCGGCTTTGCCGAGAATCTTTTCTACTGTCACGCCATCGACGTATTCACTATGCACAACCCCGCCAGTCACAAAGCGACCTTGGTGATTGTCCATAAACTGCTTGCCTAATTTCTCATAATCGATACAATTCTCCAATTCCTTTGCTACTTTATACTCTACGTAATTTTTTATAATATATCTTCCTGCCTCCTGATAACTTTTAACTTCCGGCATCCATTCAAAATCGTCCAATCGCTCAGAAAGTTTTAGCAGTGCAAGCATCGATTCATCTCCCGCACATTCTAATAACGCTGTCATTTTTTCTAAATTTTCTTCCCTTGAAGATAGATTGTCTACCAAAATATTCATGTCAAAGATATTTTCTCTCTTCAACAGATCGTTGAAACGATTCTTCCAATCCTGGGTTCCCGCAGCAAAATTGATCAAAGTATAATTACAGGATTTTGAAGAAGGTGCGCCGAGACGGACTATGGCTTTCCGAATCGCAATCGGATCTTCCGGCAGAGAGAGATATTCTTTCTTTCCGGCATAGCTTATTTCCACGTCCAGCCAACCAGCGCCTTCATAATCATATTGCGGAAATACTTGCCCGTCATATACCTCTTTGAACTCTATCTCTTCATTTTTGTAGAGCATTCCATAGTCCGTCAATATACCCTTCCCCGATTTGAGCAACTCTCGACCTATTTTCTCAAAATCTGTATTCTCCGCTTCCTCTTGTGTCATTCCGCCTTTCATGGTCATCACATGCTGTTTCCCAACTTTCGTCATGTTCCCTATGTCTTTAATCAGCGTATACTCATCTAAATTGAACGTTAAATTAATCAGGTCTTTGGGTTCGTCATACCCTTCATACGCGGCGATCGCATACAGCTTGTCTCTTTCTTCCTTCGTTAGACTTTCCATTCGCTTGGCAAGGTAGTTCACCTCATCGAGATTTAACACTTTGCTTTCAAGTATTGATAAACCTCGCGGCTCCACTACTTCCGTCACATATACCTTCGGCGGCATAGTCTCCGACATTTTCAGTTTTCCCAATGTACGTCGTAAAAGTTGTTCTCCACAGGGAAACTCTATATCCACATTCTTCTTTCCGTTTTTCACGTTTAAGGTTATCATTTATTCTCCCTCCTTCCTTTATTTTCGATCACATCCAAGCTGAAACGGAGGCTGATTTATTCCAAAGTCCAAACCGGAGACTTATCTCAACTTCGCTCTCGCTCAAATCTGAGTCGATAGCTTTTCCTTCCTTGTTTTCACTACTTGCATACAACATCTTACAGGCCGCCTAATTTCTGTCCAGCGTCTCTCCAAAGAATCTCTTCCAGCGTTTCGCTCTTGACTGTACACACAAATCCGTTATTCACAAACCGACCGTGGTTGTTACGCTCGTAACGTTTTCCTATGTCTTCATAGTCGCTGCCTTCTTCCATCTTTTCGCCTATTTCATAGAAATATTTTCTTATATTTTGCCCCACACTCTCGTAGTCGTTCACGTATGGGAAATATAAAAATTCATCCATACGTTCTGAGAGTTTTAAAAGCGTTGATAGCGTTTTATCTTCCACGTAGTCTATTAAGGCTCTAAATTTCTCTACCTCTGCCTTGCATAAGCCGACATTCAACAAGAGTTTATTGATATTAAAGATGTTTTCGCTGTTATTAAAAATGTTTTCGCTTTTTAAGAAGGCGTCAAAACGAGCTTCCCATTCTTCATCCCCTATATTCATTTTCTCTAAAACATAACGACAGCTTTCGGGGGAAGGCGCTCCAAGCCGCAACACTGATTTCGTGATCGCCAGCGGCTCTGTCGGCAAATAAACGGATTCTGTTTTCTCGCCATAGCCTATTTCAACCCTTAATAACCACTTTTTGCCGTTATAATCGTACGGGGGAAATACTTGGCCGTCATATACTTCCTCAAAAGGAATTTCTTCGTTTCTGAACAGCAGTCCGTAATCTGTCCATACCCCTTTCCCTGATTCCAGCAATTCCCGACTGATTTTTGCAAAATCCGTTTTCTCTTCTTCCTCGGGCGTGAGCTCACCTTTTATCCTCAGCAAGTGGTCTCTCCCCACTCTCGACATGTGCCCTATGTCTCTGATCAATGTATAGCAGTTTAAATTGAAGATCTGATTGATCAATGCTTTTGGCTCATCATACCCTTTATACGCTGCTATCGCATACAGTGTGTCAAACTCTTCAAACCAAAGGCCTTCCATTAGCTTCGCAAGATAGTTCACCTCATCCAGATTCAATTCCTTGCCTGTAAGCACCGATAAATCGCGCGGCTCTAACACTTTCTTTACATATACCTTCGGCGGGAAGCTGGAAGGTATTTTGAGGTATTTTAACGCTCTTTCCAATTCGCTTTCTTCGCACGGAAACCCTATACCCACATTCTCATTTTCGTATTCGATGTTTAAGCTTATCATTTGCCCTCCCTCCTTCCTTTGTATTGAATGGCGTCCAGTCCGAATCTTCTGATCGCTATCGCATTGCTCAGAATGTTAAACATCTGCGGTGAGATTACGTTCGAGTCCGAGAGATCCGCTATCGATAAATACTTCGTCCCCATCGTCAAATCTTTCGCACAGCAAAGCAAGATATATCGTTCCTCTGTTCCCGGACGTAAGTGAATTAGATGTAAAGGGATCTGGTTCGTTTCCATACAACGCTTGGTTAGCTGCCAAAGTTTTACGTCCGCCGTCAGCAGATAGAGCTTACACATCAGCTCTTTATTCGCTATGTTCATGACTTTTGCTTTTGACATAAATGCTCTTTTGTGGCTTTCATTTTTGAAATTCATTTTTCTGTCCTCGCTGGTTTTATTTATTATCGCGTCTCAACGCAGATTTTTGACATGAAAAAAGCCGACTGTTTTTCGAGATATCATCTCGTTCAAACAATCGACTTTTATTAAAAGATTATTAAATTGTGGTTATTGCTTAATGGATAGTCCTTCTTCCCATTCTTCTGTTTCCTGTATCTCCCTCAGAAATTTGGGATCCACGATTACCTCCCATTCTCTACGCCCATTAAAGAGCGCATAGATATGTTCCTTATTTATTTGTGCTTCATATACTCTTCCATCTTCTTGAAATCGACTCGCAAACCATGTCGCTACGTTTTTGTCCAATGACCACGAGAGTGCCCGTATATTTTTTGCATTATGCGATGTTACTCCGCGATAGACCGTAACGCTTTCATCCAAAGCCTCCCATTGTTCCAACTCGTCTTTGTCCATTAGTTCCCCTGGATCTGCTTTTTCAAATAGCGGTATCAATTCCCTTTGACTAAAATTCGGATCTATATTCGGCGCTTCTACGCTCACCCAGGTGCTACCGAGAATTTGAGACAAGTCTCGCCTCGACAAATATGCTTCCACGTATTTTAGAAAAACCAGACGATAGGATTTTGTCATGCGAAAAATAATTTCATGCGCCGACTTTGCGGCCTGGATCTGTCCCCACATTTCCTCCCGCCAATATCCCGCGTCCGACTCATCTGTCAAAATATTTTTCAAGAGAATGCTTTCGTTTTCTTTGCAAAAGACGATCCCGGAATCTGTGAACGGATGCTTCACTATCATGGGCGAGAACTCCGTTTTTTGCGCTTCAAACATTAAAAATATACGAGCAATTCTTTTTACCTCCTCTAAGTCTGTTTCGGATTTCATCTCTCCTCCTTGCGGTTTTTGGACAACAAAAAAAGCACATAGATTTTTCTTTTCTATGTGCTCTATTTGGTTACGGTTGAGTTCGACTCCCGTCAGTTTCGGGAAACGACCACTTTACATCTATGAAATTGAACGTCAATTTCCAGCCCCTGTAAACGCCTGAAACCCCGCTGGCAGCGGGGTTTCAGGGCTAAATATCTTTTTTATGCACACATTATGGAGCAGGTGACGAGAGTCGAACTCGCCGGAATCAGCTTGGGAACCGTTAAATTTTATAAAAATTACGTATTTTTTGAATATTTTGGCTGATATTTTGAATATTTTAGTCTATTTTGAATATTTTATGTATATAATACACCCAAAATAAACAAACTTTTCAAACTAAAAATTGTCAAGGGTGTATTTCGGGTGTATTTTTTGCCCCCGCATTTTTATACCTCTTTAATTTCTTTTCAAATTTTTGTGATGTATTTTTATAAGTATCTCACAATTTCACCTTGGACTTTTAACAATTCAACGAAAGAAAATCTTTGCCGTTTTGGTCGATATCCGTTCCCCTCCCTGTGAAATACCACAATAGCCGCTTTCCATCACTGCTTTGATTACACATCAAACAATGCACTTCATATTTGTCGTTGTTTTTGAAAACTTCTATTGCCTCCAATATCGTAGAAGCTACCTCTTTTCTTTGTTCCCAATTTGTAAAATAGTTTTTCTGTTTATTTATTAAGGCTTCCTGTTCAACGATTTCTGCCTCCTGTATTATCAGTGTAGGCATTCCCCAAAAATGAATATGGACATTCTTTTCACTTATCATTATATTGGAAACTAATTTGAACATATACTCATGAAATTGTATCTTCTTTCTCAAAGACTTTTCAGCATATTGAGTTTGCATAATTGCCATTCGCATTAGATTTTCGTTCATAGTCTGTTTACAACCTAAATACTTTTTCAAAAGGGTGTTGACCTTTTCCGTCACATACCCTAAACAAAACATTCGTAAATCGGCTATTTCGTCCAATATCTCCCTCGGAAATTTTTTAGAAATCTCTATTTTTTCACTTAACTTATTATCAAAATTCTTTTTAATCGCCGCTTCATCAAATTGTATTTCTTTTCCTTGCAAATCAGCATCTGTTAAAAAAATCTTTTTTAGTTCCTCCTGTCCCTCTTTAGGCGCTTCCGGAAACGTTAATACTTCTTTTATCCATGAAATGTCCTTCGCCCCAAGAGGGGATAAACGTTCCTTTTCTTCGTCTATAAACTGCTCTAATGTTCCGTTATATAGTTCTTTATACTTTTTTTTCGTCAAAGGTTTCGGCGTACTTGCTAATTTTTAACTTACGCCCTAAACTGACGGGAAATACTATATCGTAATACCATTCTTTAGTTAAATATCTCATAATTACCTCTTTTTATCTCCCCCTAAAAGATAATGCTGTTAGGGGGGATTTCTTATTCGTCTGATTATTCGGCTGCCAGATTTATACTTTCCGCGCTTTTTTCCAACGTCGTTCCATTTCTTGTCTGAAGTCGGAATAATTAATATGTAAAACCGACGTTCCCTTTTCCAACATCTTGTCTAAAAACACTTCATACGCTAAATCGTTGCTCTCTCGAATTTTTCCCGTCACCGGCTACATTTTGTCTGCAAACAGTTGAACGGCCGCGCTTACGGTCGTTAGATAAATTCACCTATCTGTTAAAGGCGGAGTATCCTTATTTACCTATTACGATAAACGTCGTAATGAACGCCTTTCAATCGAAAAGCGTTTTCAAAATCAAACATCGAAATCGTTGGATACTAACTTATGATGAATTAGAAACAAAAGTACTCTCCTCTTTTTACAAAATTAAAGAATAGCTATTTTAAATAGAAAAAGTTCCTTGAATAACGACATTCAAGGAACTTTTTATTAAGCACTGGTACTTCCGGCGGGAATCGAACCCACAACGGCCCCTTAGGAGCGATTCAAAGTGCCCTAAATAATGCTTAAAATAGCCCGTTTTGTGCGTTTTTGGGCATAGTTTGTGCCTTTTTGATACCATTTTGTGCGTACTCCTTGCTAATTTTCGTAGAGTTTCACTCTATCTGGGTGTACGGCGGGTGTACACATTACTCAATCCAAATTTTCTGCTTTCTTTTGCTCTATCCAAGAGCGTAAACATACAGTAACAAGTATTTTCCCCAAATAGTAGAAATGGTTTGCCAATTCTAAAGATAACCGTTTATATGATTCCAAATCCTCATCTCTGTTCTTTTTGCTTATCACCATAGTGAACCCGTTTTCGCCATCGGGTTTCGTTATGTTGTGAAAACTGCTCGAAGACAGGTGAACATATCCCGAAACTTTTTGATACAACTCATACAGTGGAAGATGTAATACTGCTCCTAAAGACTCACACAAATATTTATCCGTCAACTGTTTGTCTTGCAAATCTTTGACTCTATTAATTCGAATATTATCACATAAAACCTTTTTGCAAAACTCCTCGCCATCAGCAACAAGTGTTCCTGCATATGTCCTTAAAACACAGTCCATTTGCATTCTCGTTAAAGCAGCGAGAACTGTAATATTTTGTTGTTCAAACGCAAACAAAAAGGAGTCAATCAGTTTCAAAGATTTGTCTATAGCAGACCACATGTGTAGGTCAATAAAAGTTAGACTTGTATCGCCAGCAAGCTCTTCTCTCGCTATTTTTTATAATAAATTGATTTTTTCTACAATGACTTTTTCGTCATTTATTAATTCATATTTTGCATCAATCATATTCACCTACGATATGATTTTGATTTTATTCAAAATCAGAAAAATTCATTTCCACTTTGTAGTACAAAACAATATCGTTCATAATGTTTTTAATTGAATTTTCGTCAAGACCTTCGTACCATTCTTTAAGTTCGTTTATTGTAATGATTTCTTCGATTGCTTTATTGTATCTTTCAACAATGGTTTGCATTCCGCCCGAACGTTGCTGAATATAGGAATCAAATTCATTTTTGATAGTGTCTTTAGTTTTGTGTGTTTTAATAACAAAGGTAATCGGGAAATGCAACACTTTATCTATATCCAAAAAATATTTATCATAATTCCCGACTTCGGTAACTTGAAAAAATCTTCCAATCGGGCGCATAACAAAATCTATGCCACCATCATTTGCATTAGTTCTCCCCGTTTTATATAAAGTCAAAAATTCTTCGACAAGTTCTTCTCTTGAATAACCAATATAAATCTTTATGTTTTGGTAATAATTTTTCAAGATTGCATAAGAAATAATCTCGAAAACACGAGCTTCAGAATCATCTGTTAAGAGTGATTTGATAGCTGATTTTATGATTGTGATGTTAGTTTCTTTTGATAAAGATTCGAGTTTTTCAATTAGATCGTCATCTTTTTTTCGCAATAACAGAACATATTCTTGAATGATTTTTATAACAGTTTTTGATATATCAGTCCCCGAAGCGTAAATATAATCTATATGTATCATATATTTTCCATTATCTTGTACGATAATGAATTTTCCTTTGTTTTCAGGACGTGCAACTTTATTATCAAATTCCAAGTTCAACCGAGAATTAAGAGCGTGGTTTTGTATTTTCTCGCCTCCATATTGAGAACGACAAAAATTCAGCAATTTAGTATAATCATATCCTCGGAATGCTTTATATTTTTGAGGTTGATCATAAAAATCATCAACATAAAAATGTAATATCGCATAGATAGCATATATGTTACCCAAACTTTTTCTCGTTTTTGAATTTCCACTAATTGCAGATGTTTTCTTATCAAGATATTGCAACAAATCCGAATCAGCAAATATTTGTTTATAGTTTGTGGGATAGTCTGTTTTTAATATATTTTCGATAAATTGTTTCATAATATTATTCCTCTATTGTATGGTTTTTTTTAGATTTATTATTTGTCTTACGAACTTTTACTTTTACTAACGGTTCTCCATTATATTCAGTAGCAAGAGAAAGCCTTCTAAGACCTATTTTGAAGTATTCTTCGTTTAGGTCAAACCCAACGCTTTTGCGCCCCAATCGTTGCGCAACGGCAGATGTAGTAAAAGAACCGCTAAAAGCATCCAACACAACATCTCCCTCGTTGCTTGATGCCAAAATGATACGCTCTAACAATGCTTCGGGTTTTTGTGTTGGGTGATTTTCATATTCATCCATCAAAAAGCGCACCCTATTAAAATTCCAGACATTTCCTGGGACTTTTTTGTCGTTATATGGTCGAGGTGGCGTCTTTCTATAATCGATGAGTTTTCTTTTTGAACCTGTTGGTGCATTGATCAAAATATCTTGATGGTTGAATGTATACTGACTTTTAGTCGATTTTGTTGTCATTAAAATAGGTTCATATAATGAGCCGAAATTCTTTTTAGATTGTACTCCAGAACTATCATAAGACCAAACTATTCGACCCAAAACATTATATTTTGATTGCACATAGGAATCTAAATAACACATAAACTGTGTAGCTGTCATAAAATAAAAAGTTCCGTTGTCTTTTAAGATTCTAAAGCATTCATCAATCCATTTTTTACACCACTCAATATAATCACTTGTAGTTGACCAAGAATCTTTGTTGTTCCCAAAATCCTTTCCCAAATTATATGGTGGATCTATAAAAATTAAATCAACTGTTTTATCTTTTATATTTTTCAACAACTCCAAACTATCTCCGCAGGCAACCAAATCCATACAATTATGAAGTTCAGTTGCAGGGAGCGTCGAGAAAATTTCCGTTATATTTTTAATCATCTTTGCTCCTCCGAAAACACAATTCCTTTTTCTTTGCAATAATCTTCCACTTTTTTTGAATCAATAAAACTCGGTTGATGTTTTCCCGATTCCCATCGATTTACGGTAGCAAAAGACACACCTATTTCTTCGGCTAATCGTTTTTGACTTAGCAATAATATGCCTCTTATAAATTTGATTTTCCCACTAAAATTCATTAAGAACACCTCATATAACATTATATAACAAATTATAATACACCCTGGGAAGAAAATCAAGTATTTTAGTGATGATTATGATTTTTAGGAAACAGGATAAGCGTAGGGTACACATTGCCGTCACGGACGGAATTTTGCAAACTACTATGTGTTTTGCGAAGCGGGAAACCCACCTTGCAAGAAAGTAAAAAAAGGCAGCCGTTTTTGACTACCTTTCAAGGAAATGGCACACCAACGGGAATCGAACCCACAATCTTCCCTTAGGAGGCGCATTAAGGTATAAAAAAGACTGATATTTTTAGCAATATTTTGTGTATTTCAGGTTAAAATGAATATTTTACATCCAAAACAAACAAACTTTTCAAACTAAAAATTATCAAGGGTGTAACTCGGGTGTATTTTTTACACCCGTATTTTTTATACACCCCATCACGATTACATAGAATTTTACTTGTATTTTTATTAATTCGATCTATCTTATAGTTCTGCTTCTACATTCGTTCCCGAAACCGTTAAATACCAATTCTCCGTTTCCCCTATCTCATCTTTGTTTTCCAATAAAAAATGTACTTCATAGCGGTCGTTCACAAAATGCAATTCCGATTGTATCACATAAGTCCACGGCGAAGAATAGATATTTTTATTCCACCGATAATAAAATTCTTTTTCTCGTTCTATAAATTCGACGTCTCTCACTATCAATCTCGGTATGTCCTCTAATTTTATATATAAATCCCCGTCTTGTAATTCCAAATTCATAAGCGGCTTATCTATATATTTACCAAACTTCAGTCCATTATCTAACCTATCCTCCGCTTCTACGATCTTTTTTGCTGTTTCCTTCAGTATTATCTCCGACTTCTTTTTTTGCTCCCGGCAATATACTCTTACTTTTTCTTTGACCGATTGTGTCGCATATCCCAAACAAAATAATCTTAAATCCGCAATTTCCTGGAGAATGTCCTGCGGCAGCGTTTGTTTACACAATGCTATACGGTCTCTAAGTCGTATCTCAAACCATTTTTCCGCCGTATCTTCTTCAAATCGCATAGGCTTTTTCATCACCAACGTTTCCTTACAGCCTTCCAAAAGTCCTATTTTCTTAACAGAAAGACCAGGACATGCCAAATATGTGTCTATTATTTTTCCTCGAGTGTTGTTACTCTCATTTACATATGCGACAGCGGCACGTTCAGTTTCTATAAATTTTTTTTGTTCCTTTATGTAAAGCCGTTCTATTTTCTTTTCGTCTGCTTGATCCGCATCTTTACTTGCTCTTATCCAGCTGATGATAAACGAACTTTCGCATTGTTGCTCCCATTCTTTTGTCAAATATTTCATAATATCTCCTTTCTTAAAATCGAGGAGGAAGCACATATTCTCCCTCACTCTCGATGTCAGTTCCCGAAACAGTAAAATTCCAAAACAACCGTTTCCCATTCCATGATTTCGGCACCTATTATCACCAACGTAGGCAAGCCTACAAATTCTATATACACTGCGTTTCCTTCTCTGTGTATATCCGAAACTATTTTCAGTAAATAATTTCCAAAACGGATATTTTTCCTTAAACTCATTTCCGCTCTATTCGTCTCTTTATAGGACAATCTCATTAAATCTAAATTTTGTTTATCCTTTTCCGCTAAATATATTTCTGTCATTCTCCTTACTTTTTCCGTCACGTATCCTAATGCAAATACCCGCAAATCCGCGACTTCGTTTAATATCTCGCCCGGAAACTTCTTACATGTTTCTATCTTATCATTCAAAGTATTATCAAACTTTCGCTTGATCGCTTCTTCGTCAAACTCAATTTTTCTTTGCTGGAAATATCCGCTTTCTTTCTCCAAAACTGCTTTGAGGGCTTTTAGATTTTGTTTGGACACTCTCATAGATGCTAACGCCTTATCCAGCCACGGTAGCTTAGTCAAATCAAATGGCGTCAGCCGTTCTTTTTCTTTTTGCATGAAGCTCTCTAATTCCTTTTTATAGAGCTCTTGATAGGTCTTTTCATCTATCGCGTCGACACATTTACTCACCTTTAAGCCTTTTTTAACGCTCAACGGATACACGATTTCATTCATCCATTCCTTTGTCAGATAGTATTTCATAATGTTTCCTTTTATGGTGCCCCTGAAAGTAAACCCTTTCAGGGGCTTTGTTATTCTACTTAGCTGCTCACTCTAAAAGAATGGTATCTATCATTCTTTCCGTTTCCTCTTCACTGCCGGCGCCTTCCTTATATCTTCTCTCCATTTCCGTCTTAAAATCGGGATAGGCAATATGTAAAACCGACGTTCCAAATTCCACTATCTTATCTAACAATACCTCATACGCCAAATCGTTGTTTTCCCATTCCTCAACGTTTTCCGCTTTCGCAGGGCATACTCTGTCCGCAAACAGTTGAGCCGCCGCATACGGCAAAACACATTTCTCATACGCCTTGACGTAATCGTAACAATCGCTTCGCACCCCGTCCTCAACCGATTCTATATTTTCTTCAAGGACTCTATACCCACGCACATATTCAGAATTTGTCTCCCTTTTCTCTTTTTCGAAGGTTTTATTGTATTGTAAATACTGTTTCATTAAATCGTGAGCAAGTTCCGCATATGCTGTTTTTTGATCTTTTTCATCTCGATAGTAGTTAATCACATCGTTTCCTAATCCGATCAGGTGCATAAATTTCTCTGCTTCGCTTTCTTTTACTTCAAATGTCATGATTTTTAATTCTCCTATTCTATTTTTGTTTGATTGTTTCTTGCAGACACTCTGCAAAATGATAACTGTCCTCGGTTCGAAACTCCACGTATTCCATTACGTACCGTTCCGCGCCCGTGTCGATCAAAGCATTCGCCTTATACCCGAACAACGTCGGTTCGGAAGAAGCGTCCGCCTTTTTCAAATCGTTGTAATGTACCGTATAGCCTAAAAACGCAAACTCTTTCAGATACGCGGTCTCTTCGATCTCATAGTCCCGAGATATGATTACTTTCATAGAAATACTCTGCGCCCAGCCGTCGCCCTCTTTCTCTCGATACACGAAAAAATAAACAGGCGTTTCGCGGCGCGTTTCATACGTCAGGTTAATCGTATTGAAATTGCCGAGCAACTGTGTTTCCGTCAGATTGCTGTTCAAATAGGAAATATCCGACTCTTTCGTCGCGTAACTTTCCGTATAGTTTTTGTGATACATGATTCCAAATCCGGCAGCGAACAGCGCGACGATACCTGCGCCCAATGTCGTAGCGAGAGAAGTAATCTTTCGTTTCCGCTTCGCTTTATTCGCGTCCGCGATCGGGAAAAGAGTTTCTTCCAGAAATCTTTCGTCTAATATTTCCGCGTCCTCTTGTTCCACCAACTCTTTTATCTCTTTCATGTTTGCCGCCTTTACGAAATTGTGATCGCCAACGCCTCGTCTATCTTTGCGCTTCCCACGTTGATATAACCGTTCTGGTAAAGCCCCACTCCCATAGCGCAATGGATATACCTATCTGCTCTCGTGCTGTTATCCGAGAACGTATAACTCACCTCCAAACAGCCGAATCCAGCCACAGCATGATTGCCCGCCGTCGTTTCGTAGTTTAAGGCGTCGCGCCCTTCCTCCGTCGCTATCGTCGTAGAAGTATATCCCGACAAAAATAACGCAATAGGTTTGCCTTCCTCTACCACTGTTTTCGCCCTATCGAATTTCAGTTTGCCCCAGGACATGAGACTTTCATAACCGATCGCATAACCTTGCCGATTGACGTACTTTTTCATACCCGAACGGAACTGCGAAACTGTCGCGCCGTTGTTCGTGGTTGCTCCCATATCCGCGTACAAGGTATCCGATAAGGTATAGATCGTATCATTCACTGCCTTGAAACGATAAAACCGTCCTAAAAACGTCGTTCCCGGTTCATAATCGGGAATTAAGTTCGAATAGGTTTTATCCAGATACGCAATGAGGTTTGTCCCCGCGATAGGTACGCAACCGTTGGTCTTCCCGTAGTCATAGGTGGGAATAGAAAACAAAATATTGTACGGAGTTTCCGAGCGATACATATAATTAATCAACTCGGCACTGTACGTAAATTCTACCGCGCCAAAGTACGCCGTTGCCGATACCGTTTCTATTCCCTCGACGGAAATAGGCAAATTCGTTATGCAATCATAAAATTGATCGTCTTCACTGTACCAATACACTCCTTCCGATACGTAAATCTTTTGCTGTTCGTCCGAATACGGAGACTCCCCTGCCGTATAAAGCTCCGTCACTTTCAAATCCCCGTCGTCTATGATGATCGCAAAGCCTTCCTGGTCGTTATATCGGAAGCTGTATAGTACGCCCAAATCATTGAGCTTAATATCGTACAACGTTTCTTTTTGTGCGGACACGCTCGCCTGCTCGACACTCTCATAGTCCAAAACGCCGTTGAGCGTTTTTTGAAACAGCGTATCTATAACCTCATACCGCACGACGGCGTTCGCTTTTAAGTTTGTCAAGCTCGGCGCAAGCAACGCAAGAGCAAAGGTAACGGTCAATCCTATAACGGTCTTATTCAAATTCTTCATTATATCTCTCCTTTGTAAATTCTTTTTTTATTTTCCTTTTTGCGGTTGCGTGGATAGTTTTCGCGCAGCCGTAGTTTATTTGTAGTAACTCGGCTATCTCTTTTAATTTGTACCGTTCCCAATATCGCAGATAGACTATCTTCTTCTCCGTTTCGTTCAAACAGTCTAATTCTTCGGAAAGATTTTCAGGCACGTCTATTTTTTCGGACATAGTGGCAAATTCTTCCGCTTTCTGCCTGTTCCCCGACTTACGTAAAACGTCTATCGCCAAGTTTCGGGCGACGGTACGTACCCAAGCATTGGGAGCGCGGATCGGATTCGTCTTACAGTTGAAAAGTTTTAGGAAAAACTGTTGCGCAATATCTCGTCCGTCCACCGCTCCGCGAAATTGCCAATTTATATAGCGGACAATCCACGGATAATAAATCTCGTAGAGCTCTCGCACCGCTTCCCGGTCGTATTTATATCGTCCTAACAACCAATTAAATCTTATTACGTTCATGTTTCTCCTGCCGTTTTCTTTTTGAACCGTCTTTATATAAAACTTATTATAAATATTTTTTTGCCAAGCATGCTCGGCGTGAAATTTCAATAAACGAAACTTTAAAATATTTTATATAGTCGCACTGAATGGTCTGAAAACAAATCCAATGATTATTGAAACCATTATATCATAAGTAATATAGAAAGTCAGTTTTTCAGTGCGATTTTTTTGTCAAAAAATAAAGAGTTCTAGGGAATATTGTACTATTATGCCAAAAATGCCACAAAACGGTGAATCTCGGATTTCATACGACTTTCAAAATCGTTTGCTTGAACTTATAGATGAAAAAGATTGTACTAAATATGAATTTGCTTCTTCCATAGGAATAAGTAAAGAAACAATTTTACGCTCAACACTCTTTGGAATCATACCTACGACTCGAACACTTATAAAAATAGCAGATGGCTTAAATGTTTCATTAGCTTATTTATTAGGTGGCAAAAAAGACGATTTTTGTTGTTCTGCAAAATCTGCAACATTTCAGGTACGTCTTAAAGAGTTAAGTGAAGAAAAGCATGTAACCTACTCTAAAATTGCACATGAAATGCCTTTTACGCGAAACTATTTTTTCGATTGGGTAAGAGAAGGCACGTTGCCGTCATTAGAATATTTGATGGCACTTGCTACATATTTTAACGTGTCTATGGATTATTTACTTGGTCGCACAGACGATAAAAATAATTAATAAAAGGAAATAGAATGTCTGGTCAACCCCAAGAATCTCAATATAAAATTTCAGAAAATTTCAAAATTAGAATGCTCGAAATTATTGACGATGAAGAATGTGATAAGTTTGAATTAGGTCGCCGTGCAAATGTAGGAAGAACAATTATGACAAAAGCGACTTTATATGGCATTATTCCATCTGTTCCTATTTTAATAAAATTGGCAAACTATTTGAAGATTCCCATTCTTTATCTTTTGGGAGAAAGTAATGACAAAAATTTTAATCCATCCGATAACCCTACAACGTTTCGAGTCCGTTTACAAGAATTGACAGACGAAAAAAAGGCTACTTATGGTCAAATTGCGACTCAAATGCCATTTCCAAGCAGTTACTTTTACGATTGGTCTAAACGAAAAATGTACCCGTCCATAGATTATTTGAAAGCTATTGCAAATTATTTCCATGTAAGTATAGATTACCTGCTTGGACGGACAGACGATAGAAATTAATTTGCTGATACCTCCGAATTTTTGCCTGTTCGTTGTGGCGATTGTAGCATAGTCCTCGCCGTTGTCAACGGAAAAAAATTTTGCTAAAAACTTTATATATGTTTCTTAAATTTAAGCCGAGCTGTTGAACAGCTCGGCTTTTTCCGTTTATATTCCCTCTCTTTCAGCGCAAAATTTTTTTCGCAATCATTGACAACGGCACCCCTTATTTTTAATGCTCCGCCCTTCAATCGGACTATGCTCCTGCGCCCCTGCCGAACAGGCAAAAATAAAATTTCGGAGGTTACAAAATGCAAAAAGTAGTTTACAGCGTATGCAAAGTAAACAGGGACGAGAAGTTGAAAGGTATCGGTTATGTATCGGAGGGCAACCTATTGATTCCCGCCATTTCCAAAAATGCTAAGCCGTATATTCGGGTATTTGAGGACGTAACAAACAAGTGCCGTCCGTCTGCAAACTCGGACGACGAATACAAAGGGTATATCACCGTTGCCTATCAAAACGACAACAACGACTATATCGAAATACTGTATTCGATATGGTTCAAATACGTAAACGGAGATAACTGAAATGGGCTGGACATATTATCAGGCTACATATTACAAAAAAGACGGTAAAATAGACAGACGTGCAGAATACCGCGCGGAATTTGGCAAAGAACCGTCGTGGGCTGCCATAGTAAAAGATAGCATGGTTGGTAATATTTATTACGCCGCCATGAAATCTTCAAAAACGGGAGAGGTGTGGGCGTTAGTTGTCTTAACAGAGACGGACGGCACCGAGTTCGGCTACAAAGATATGGATGAAACTATGGGACCGGGATACTGCGATTGTCCTATCGGAATATTGAAACTTCTTTCCCCTACCGACAACGAATACGCCAACGAATGGCGGAGAAACTGTTATGCGGTCATAGAGCAAAAATTAAAATTTAATAGGAGCTAAATCATTATGGAAGACGTTTACATGGTACAATTCGATTGGTCCACGACGGACTCGGACGGTATAGAAACCGAGCTTTACGAATACTACAACGACGCTTATAATCATTTTCAGGAGCTCATCGCCAACGAGCTTAACCCCGATTTATCATGGGTAGGCGACGAAGTATTCGACGAAACGGGCGAAGTCAACGAAAATTATGAGCTCGATATCGACGGGGATTGTACATTAAAACAGGATTTAAGCTGGCACGTAGTCGATAAAAACGATTATTACCGCCATTCGTTTATCGATCTTATCAAAAAAGAGGTGCATTAAGGTTATGCGCGTATGAAAAAAATCACCCCCAATAACCCTTACGGATACCGAGTCGGCTATCGTGAAAACGGCAGCCGAATTTTTCACGACCATTTTTTAACGTTTACCTATCAAGACGCCGTAGAAATGCGGCAACACTATTTCTCCTATCCGCCGATTTATTCTCACGACGACGAGCATTTATTAAGGAATCCGTCATGGGAAATACGCCCTATCACTTTACAACAGGTATTAGCGGGAATCTGGCATCAAAACCCGTTTTGACTTCCCGATATATTTTTCCTTTCGTTGTGGCGATTGTAGCATGGTTCTCGCAAACGTCAACGGGAGAAATTTTTGCTTATATCCTCTATTGCCTTTCTTCTAAAGCAAAATTTTCTCCTCTTTCGTTGACCTTTGCAAGCCTTGTGTCTATGGACCGCGCAAAGCACCGAACCATGCTCCTGCGCCCCTGCCGAAAGGCAAAATAAAATATATCAGGAGGTTTTCAGCTATGAAAATCGATTACGTATCCAACAACTCATTAGGTAATTTAATCGTTACCGTTTTTCACCTCGAAGATATCTTCGCGGTTGAGAAAGCTTTGGAATTTATCGAAAAATTCCTTTGTAAATGTATCGACTATGACGTTGATTACGAGTACAAAGAAGTCAACGTTACGGTTGACGACTATTACGAATATCTGTCAATCAGACGACTGATATTAGACCACTGCTCGGTAGCGGCATAAGGAGGTTTTATCATGATTTCTATATGTAAAAGCAGAAGCAAAAAACAGTGTCTAAATTGTCCGCATTATGATTATTGCGACAGAGCGAATCTCTGTAACGGCGATTGCAAAAACTGCGACATCACAATTTGCGAGAACAATCCAGATTTTAAGTGCAAAAAACAAACAGAAAAAACGGAGGTACAATAATGAATATCACGAAAGAACTGAAAAAAGAAAAGGCAATCGAGCTGTTAAAAAAATTAGACGTCTATGAACCGTATATCGACGGTTTCCGCGACAACGATTACGTTTGTTACTTTGAACGCTTCGGCGGATATTGGGTATATCAGAAACCCGCAATCGAGAAGCAACTGAAAGAGATAGAAAAAGCGTATAACTGTACGGTATATGCGATCACCCATGAATTTACCTCATTTGGTGAATGTTACTCTTTCTTGATCGTTACCGACTATGAAGAAGAATGGGACACGCTTTTACAAACCGAAGGCAACAAACATTATGCGTACGCATACGTGTGGAACAAAACCGACGAATGGTGCAGCGAGTTTGACACAATCGGCGTGCAAAGTTTCGGCGGCGGTATTAGAAGATTTTCATAAGGAGGAGAAAAATATGAAACCGTTTACCACGCAAGCTCATATCAACTCACTTCAAGGACAAATGGACGAAATCACCGTCCTTGAAAAAATCGACGATACTCGTCAGCCCTACTATATTATAGAATATCGCGGTGTGAAATGCACCGCGATTTTTAATTGGTTCGTTTGCGAATATTACGCAGACGACGTTTACGGGAAAATAGAACACTAAATTCAGGAGGATTTACCTATGTCAGAATTACAAACAACAATCTGGAATCAGCTTATCCAATTAGACGGCGAAACTGTCGCACGGCTCTTTACAAATTATTACGGCAATAGGCTTTTGACCGAAGAATTTTTAGAATTCCTCGAAGAAGAACTTTAATTTCAAGGAGAAAAAGACATGAACAAATACGAAGAACTTAAAAACCGCCAACAAAAAGAAATGAACGCGTTTCCTTTGGGCGCGTGTTTCAGCAACAAGCAATTCGAAGAAATGATGCAAAAATGGGGCTTGAGCGTAAACGATACCGATAAAATTTACTCTATCGGCGGAGGCTGCTATATCCGTAAAATCGACCACACCGCCTTTCATGAAATGCTTAATCGCTTTGAAAAAGAAATGTCCGACGCAATCGCGGCGGATAAAACGGGCGACGGATTTATTTACGATATGTTCCTTTCCGAGCTTGCCAATCATGAATACTGCATCACCCACGATTTAGAAGAAACGTTTGATGCGCTCGATCTGACAGTCAATCAGATAAACGCGGATAAACGTCTATTACACGGCTTAAAGAAAGCATTAAAAGCCTATCTCAAAAAAGCGGAGGAATACTAATATGCCCATCTTAAATCTTGCAGCAAAAACGCCCGAACAACGATCCGTTAAAGAATATTTAGAAAAGTCCGCAAGCGAAACGCTTGCGGACAAAATCAATCGCGGAGTAAAAATCCAAAAAGACGGCAAGACGGTTATTAATAAAAAAGACCTCGACGGATTTATGAAATTCGCCTGCGAGGAGGCTCGCAAAAAAGCGGAAAAGAGTGCGAAAAGTACGTGCATAGAAGATTCTACCGTTTACGGCTGGGCTATCCACTATTTCGAAGAAACAAGTATCGAAGGTACGCTGTATAATGAGGACGGCACGGAATATAAACCCGTACAACACAGCGTTACACGCAGCCCTGCCCCCGCCGTTTCGCCTATTCCGCCCGTACAAAAACCAAAACCGCAAATGTCCATTTTTGAAATGATGGAGCAAAAAAGCGACGACACCGAAACGGACAGCGACGAAGAAACCGAGGACGAAACCGAAGAAACGGAAGACGAAATTGAGCCGTTACCCGAAACGAAAGAAAACTTGCCCGAAGAACCACAACCTGCCTCCTTCCCCGCAAAGGTATTGCCAAACGCCGTTTCCGCTATCCCCCCGCAAAGCTCTCCGTTCTATCAGCGATATATGAAACTTCAAGCCCAATACCCTGACACGGTATGTGGCGGCACGGCGATTTTTATGAAATTTTAGGTGAAAACGCCGTTAAAATTGCCGAAGAAGTAGATTTGACGTTGACAGGACGGGATTGCGGTCTTGAATCTCGCGTACCTATGGTCGGCTTTCCCGTTCACGCCGTAGACGTTTATATTTCAAAACTAATTGCAAAAGGTTATAAACTTGCCATCGTTGAGAATTTAGACGAAATACGTATTCAACAGCCCGAACAGCCTGATTTTGACACAGAAACAGGCGAAGTTATCCCTCCTATTCCCGCAGACGATACCTTATCAGATGACGAACCCGAAGACGATTTGCAAAACGAAATAGACGCTATGAAAGCCTTTGATCCCGACGCTTTGGCAAAGCTCTACGAGATTTTCGGCGACGAATTAGATTTACAATGAGGTGATAAAAATGACAGATAAAGATATTAAACCTATTCCTAAATACATCCTTGAAAAAATTAAACGTAAGGATAAACAACTTTGTCCTCAACAAAAAGGACACTTTCGTTTCTATGCCTACCTTGCCGTCTGGCATAAGGAACTCGTAAAAGTAACCGTAGCCGTTCGGAACTATTATAAGAAATGGTATTGTAAGCAAGTCGCCGTTCACGGCATCCATACAGAAAAATGTTATGTCAAAGATATGGAATACTGTTCTTATTCATCTATGGGCTTTATGGTCGGCTGGTACGAACAGGGCTTGCAGACCTATCCAAAATGGTATGAATATTCAGACTGGGGCTGGACGGACGACAAATATTTTAATCCTTCGGCACCCATTATTAACATCGAGATTATTGCAAAGCTTCCCGAATACCGATACAGCGCCTATCAGCTCTATCAAGGCACAGATATTTTCCGTTACTTACGGATTTACGAGAAGTACCCGCAAACGGAATATCTCTTAAAGCTCGGCTTACATCAATATGCTGAACGGGTAACGATTTTACGCAAAATCGGCAAGGATAAAGGGTTTTGTAAATGGCTTATAAGACACAGGCAAACATTGCTTAGCAAACACATCTATATAACGGCGATATTACGCGCATACCGCAATCAATCCCCGATTGAAAAAGAGCAAGTCATAGAAGAATTGTTAATCAAAGATAAACACGGAAGTTTCGATACATTCAAAGCCGAAGCAGGCGAAAAATATAATGAAATTTTCAACTATGTAAAAACCAAACAAATCAGCATGAACAGTTATATAGATTATTTCAAAGCGTGCCATTACCTAAAGCTTGACTTGACCTTACCGAAAAACTGTTTTCCGCATGATTTCAAACGCTGGCATGATATCCGCATTGATCAGTACGCCACCGCACAGGCATTAGAGGACGCTCCTAAACGCAAGGAATTATATAAAAAATTCTCGAAAATCGCCCAAAAATACCTGCCTTTGCAATACGATAAAAAGAATGCGTTTCTTATTCTTCTCCCCCGCTCTCCCGCCGACCTGATACGCGAAGGCATATTTCTAAAGCATTGCGTGGGAAAGATGAATTACGATCAAAAAATGATACGTGAGGAATCGCTTATTTTCTTTATCCGAAGCCGAGAGAAGCCCGACATTCCATTCGTAACAATAGAGTATTCACCAAGCACAAACACTATCTTACAATGTTACGGCTATGAAGATAATCCCCCCACACAAAACGTTAAAAATTACGTTTATAAAAAATGGCTCCCTTACGCCAACAAGCAACTCAAAAAGATTCAACAAGCTGCATAGGAGGTAAATTTATATGGCTACTCAATATTTCAGAATTACCGCATATCATCCGACCGAGAATATATCGGCTATCATGGACAGCTTCGGCAAATTCGATAAGCTGTGGAAATTCAGCTCGTTTTTGCTTACCAAAGGTTTTAAGATAATCGAAGTCGCTACGAACGAAAAATTCCTCGACGGCGATCTGCCCTGCGTTGAGGAAGATACAGAACATATCATTTTGCGCGCTTGCGGCAAAGGTCAACCCATTATTCAAAACGGAATTATCAAAGTCAACGGAAAACGATATATCCCCGACAAGAAGGCGAACAAATGACGAAGAAAGAAATCTGTATTTCAAATCCCACTTTCGCGTATTTCAGCGGCTTCAATGGGCTGGAAGTAAAGCATATCGAATATGGTATCAACGATTATCTATACTGCGTTTCAGGCGCATGGAATGCTCCGAAACATTATCACAAATTAAAAATCCATTATTCCAACGACGACGCCTATATCCGTTTCCACGGATATAGGTGTTTTTTTCATGACTTTATCAAAACGGAGGCTTAACGATGCTGCCCGACAAACAATTTTTCTTTTTCGATTTTACTCTCGAACACGCCAATATTCAAAACGCTTCTTTCGCTCCCGCCAACAACGGGGGCGAAAACGTTATTAAAGAGCCTGTAAACCGCTGTCCGTATAAAATCCCGAAAGTGGACGAAATCTTAAAATTAATCAATAAAGCAAGTTATAGAATAAGCCCTAAAAAGTTTTTAACGGACACGTTCGAATGCGGTGCGATTGCTATTTCCAATCAATTCGATTATCCCCAAGCAAAACAGCGCGAAGAACGCTATAAGCAAATCATGAATACCTATCAGCCCCAAGAACGCGAAATTATGGCGGAAACTTTCGGGAAAATATATGCGTTACTAACGTCAGTCGTTTATGACGACGGGGAATTTAACGACTGGCTGGGCGAATTGTATATGCGCTCCGATATGGGCAACAAACAGTCAGGACAGTTTTTTACGCCGTATCACATTTCTAAATTCATGGCAAAAGTAACGCTAGACGAGTCCATTATAAAGGACAAGCAGGACAACGACGAAATTTTGACGATCAATGAACCCTGTTGCGGAGGCGGCGGAATGGTGATAGCCGCCATGGACGTATTACAAAACGACTACCGTTTCAATTATGCCCATAACTGTTTTGTCGTCTGCGAGGATATTGATATTAACTGCGTTCACATGACATATTTGCAATTATCCCTTGCGGGCGTCCCCGCTATTGTTCGGCATCAGAACACATTGACGCGCGAAACGTGGAGCGTTTGGAAAACACCTGCGTTTATTATGCAATATATGCGCTTCAGACAATTTGAAAATTACGCATAAAGGAGATTTATCATGAAATCAGGATTTACCTTTCAGAACGAAACCATGCTGCTTACTTGCCTTTGTTTTGTAGAAAACGAACGCGGCAACGTCGCGTTGATTATCGACCATGAAAACGGGTTATTTATTACCGTCCGCGATGTTTCACGGGAAAACAACGGCAACTATACGTAGGCTTGGGGACATTATTTTTACGACATTCGTAACGCAATTATAGATTTTGACGGACGTAAAAACAGATTGTAATTTTTCATCCTATTTTATCTTTCAGGGAGGCTTTTTGCCTCCCTTTTTTATTGCCAAAAAAGTCAAATGAGTGTAAGGTGTGCGCTAGTCTTGATATTAAATTTATAGATGTACAAATAAGGCTTTTATACAGTCCATAATTATATCAAGCCAATTATAAAAAATAAATTAGTAAGAGTAAAAAAAACCACTAAAAAAAAGTAAAATGAAATAATGAGACCTATCCCAAATTGCGAACGCGAACGTACATACCCTGTTGAAAAACTATTTGTCTTTTGAAAAATATTGTTTTTTCTTGCGACGCGACTAAAATATTCGCCCAATAAAATTCCCCCTATCCCCGTTCCGATTAATAATAATAACACGGGGATAAAAAAAACAAATCCAGGATTTTCGAACTTTTTCGGTGTCCTTCCAAGAAAAAAAGCAAGTAGGGCAATAAAAAAAGCAATTAAAACTGTTAATATCAGTCTTATTTCTAATCGTAGAAAAGAATTTTCCATATACCGTTCCAAAGGCTTATTCTTTCTATTTCTTTGAAGATCAATTTTTTCCACCCATACAGGAAATCGCATTAATTCTTTAATCAGCAAAAAAAACAACACCAAACAATCAATATATAACAACACATCAAAAAATAGTTTCATAGTATATTATCATTAAATACTTTTAATCGATATTCCCCATTTATCTTTCCAAGTTGGAATCCAACATCCTTTCACCTCAACACCTCTATCATATTTACAAGCATTATACAATACCAATGCTCCATCCACTATTGAAGGCAAAGCAATTGAAATTGCCAACGTTATAACTTTCATAAATATACTAGAATTTCCTGCAATAGTCAATAAAATAGATAATCCATTCGCCAAAATGCTTATAACAGGATCTGTAAAGAGTCCTGCAATCCCCGAAGCTATATCAGAAGGAATAACTAAAAGAGTTTCTTGTAAAACCGAAACCAATACAGCATCGTCCTGCAGACTTATCATTGTATTACGCATATCCCAACCATGAAAAACAGTCCTTAACCCTAACGTAACAAGCGCAACAACAATAGCGGCATCGCTATCCATATTCATAGTTACCTTGTTCCATTTCACTTTAACTCCCCATAATTCCCATTGTGCTACATATTCATCTTCAATATAGAAAATCAACTCATACTCATCATTGATATATCCAAATTTTTCATCTACCAGCTCATTCATAATAGAAATATTTCGATTAATCATTCGTAAGGTAGCAATCTCGAACGCCTCTTCTTCCGAATAATCAGTGATATCAAAATTCCAACTTAAAAAACCCACTCCGTATAATTCCTCAAAATGCCCTATATCCAACGTCAAATATTCATAATTGTAGTCGTCAAAACGGATATACTCTTTATATGTTTCCTCAACATAATTATCAACGTAATCAATATATTCATCAGACACATCACTATTAGATAAATATTCATCAATTTCTCCATCTTGAAATCCTGACGCATCAAGATCCAAGTAGTAAATCGATTCGTATATTTCCCCTAAGGCTTTCGCTCGCATTATACAATTTGAAAATGGATTTAAAATACAAATAGATGTACACACTACAAACAAAAAAAATGCTATTATCTTTGTCTTCTTGCCTAGTAATTTTTTTAACATACCTTTTCTCCTAATATAATAATATTAAAACACGAAAGTGCATAGGGTTAAATTTACACTTTCTTTGTTTCCGTACCAAGCAATAATGTAAAAGAGCAGACATTCAGAAACTTACGATTTTCTCCCGAAACAATTTATATTCAATAAATTATATCTAATAAATCAATTGAACCTATTTTTCTAAATTTTGTATATACATCAATAACATAATATTCATTTAAAAAATCTAAATATAGTGCGAGAATTCCAGAAAATACTGCAGTAGCTATACTTGAACCGCTTTTTTTTGTTTCTATCCTCTCCTTGAAAATATTATATTTTATAATTCTAACATCAACTCCAGGAGCCAAAACATCTATACCATCATTAAAATTACTTTTATTGTATAATAAACCATTACAATCAATTGCTCCAACACTTAACGTATTATCTAATAGAGCGGGAAATAAAATAGAATTTTTCCCTTGATCCCCGACTGCGCTTGTTACAACAATGTTATTATTTACAGCTCTCATTATCGCTGTAGTCACATTATTATTTACATTTTCACTTCCTAATGAAAGATTAATTATGTTCGCTTTATTTTCTATCGCAAAATCTATAGCACGAATCAATGTTTCCGAATTCGTTGTTCCTACTTCATTAAGAGCTTTTATTATTATAAACTTGCAGGCAGGAGCCACTCCGTAAAAGCCATTTTCCCCGTTGGCGCCAATAATACTTACCATAGACGTACCATGTGAAGTATAGTCCGTTAAATCATTATTACAATCAAAGGCATTATATGTTGCGATAATACGCGTCGTATCAAATTCTTGTCCAAGAAAATCGTAATCGATTCCTGAATCAATAATGGCTATTGTAATACTTTCTCCTTTTGTTTTAGCCCACATCATAGGCGCATGAATGTATTCTAAATGCCAATCATAATCCTGATGTTTTATCTCTTCTTGTTTATTATTAAAAGTACAGCCATTGCAAAAAGCGGTAATCAGTAATATAAGTAATGTTATATATTTCTTAACACTTTTCATATAAAACACCATTTAGCGTTTAATTACCTATTTTTTTTATAAACATTTGCAAACAATTAATAATCGTTGTCTAATAACGATATACTTTATTTGCATATATATTATCACATCTTTTTAACTTTGTCAACACTTAAATCAATTTTTTTTAATATTAAATTAAAAATGAAAAAATATATATTTCCCCTTTAATTAACAAGGCAAAATACCCGATTACAATCCTTTATAATGTTTTTATATTCAGACAATTTTCTAAAACATAGGTATAATCCTATATTTCACCTTTCAAATCACTGGAAGATTTCGACAAAAAACTTTTTAGTTTTCGAATAGCTAAAATTAACATTTTCTGCTGTAGCCTCGTTAAAGTCCTTCTTTAGCATTTCTAATATGAACATTGCTTTCTCTCGTTCTTTATTCATCCATATTCTTCAACACGCCTTAATTCGAAAAGTTCTCGGTTCATAAACTTTTTTTAGAGAAGGTCTATTTCCGACTGTTTTTCCTCTTAAAAATACCACGTTTGAAAATGCACAAAATATTCTAACTATACAAATGAGTGTAAGGTGTGCGCTAGTCTTGATATGAATGGACTGATATTGATTTCGATAAACAGACGATTTCCGTTAGACGTTCCGTTGTAACCGTTAAAGGTTATGGGCTTGTTGAAAAAGCTCCCAAAACGGAAACTTCAAAAAGGACGATTACCATGCCCGAAACTCTTATACAGGCATTAAAAGAATATAAAACTTTTTGGCTCGATTTACGCCAACAATGTGAGGATTATATAAAACCCTCCGACCGACTCTTTACCTCCGAACGAGGAAATACGATTCATCCTGAAATGATGTTGCACTGGCTCAACAAAGTCTTAAAAGCCGCACATATAGAGCATCATACTTTACATAGTTTGCGGCATACAAACATTACCATGCAAATCGTCGCAGGCGTTCCCATTACGACCGTTTCCGCAAGAGCAGGCCATTCAAAAGCAAGTACCACAAGTGATATTTACAGCCATTTTCTACAAAGCAGCGATAAACAAGCTGCTAATGTCATCGATAATATTTTCAAGCATAAATCCACCAATAATTAAAGGAGTACCTTATGTATATCCCCCGTTTAAGAAGAATGTCCGATGCAATCAGTGAATTGCGACAAATTGATGCCGCGTCCGCTCTTACACCTCATTTTCTCGAATCTCTAATTTATTCTCAACAGCTTACACAACTAAAATACGGGTACGCATGGCTCGTAAACCTTGACGAATTATACGCCTACTTGACGGCAGACGGAGTAAACGAAAGCGTTATAGAACCTTTAACAGAAAAAATGATGACTTCTACGGAAATTCTCCGTCTGTTTCGCACACAGGACGAAAATACACTGATACGTCGTCCGAATTTGCGTCGTTTTGTAGAAGCGAACGGGATATCGTTTTTCCGTTTCAATCGAAGCAAATGGATTATCAACGCCGAAGAATTTATGCGCGCCATCAATCCGCGAGGTGTTCATCAAAAAACTGAACCGCCAAAAATACGTTCCCTCTGCGGCGCGATTCAATCTCTGAAACAATATTACCCACACTTACAAATTACGACAGATATGGTAATGAAAGCGTTTCATTCAGAGCAGGTATTTAAGATAAAAAACGGAGGGCACTGGCTTCTTAATTACGGAGAACTTGAACAAGCTGTACTTTCTGAAATATACATAGTCAAAAAGTAAGAAAAGTCCCGAAACATCGGGACTTTTCGTTTTTTCGTAAAAATTTATATACGATTATACTAAAAATATACAATATAAAAAATACTAAAATATACAAAATAAAAAATTTTGAAGTCAATATTTCCGCCTGTCAAGGGACATATATATCTGTTCGGGTGTATTTTGGGTGTATTTTTTGTCTATACATTTATGAAAATGAGCCAAAAACGCCATTTTTCAAGCAAAAAAGCCCCAAAAGGGGCTTTTTTCGTGGAGCAGGTGACGAGAGTCGAACTCGCCGGAATCAGCTTGGGAAGCTGACGCCATACCGCTAGGCGACACCTGCATTTCAAGTGTTTCTATTATATGCTATCCGCCGTAAAATGTCAACACTTTTTATGAAAAAACAAGAAAAACTTCCTTCGATATTTTTTGCAAATAAGTTTTGTCACGCCGCACGCACACTCAAAAGATTATTGATCGCGGCGCAAAGCGCGTTCACCGAAGCCGTGGTACTGTCGTCGTCGATCCCCGCGCCCCAAAAGGACTCGCCCTCGGACGTTACGCAGATATAGGAGATCGCTTTGGAGGACGAACCCTCGGAAAGCGCGTGCTGTTCGTAGCCGTTGATCGTGTAACAAAATCCGAAGTATTCTTTCAACGCGTTGGACACCGCGTCGAGACGCCCGTTCCCATGTCCGCTCACTCTTTTCTCCGCGTTCGTTTTCTTATCCGTGAGAAGAAGCACGACGCCGACTCCGTTCCTCCGCCGGTACTGCACCTCCGTCAGGGTAAAATACGCGCGAGTTTCGATAAACTTTTCCATGAACAGCGCATGGATTTCCGACGGTTTCAACTCTTTATGCTCGGAGTCGGAAACGTTTTTGACGATCTTGGCAAACGCTTCTTTTAAGCGCGCCGGCAGTCTCAGATCGTAGCCGCTTTCGAGGATATACCCCACGCCTCCTTTTCCCGACTGGCTGTTGATGCGAATAACGTCTTTTTCGTATTCCCTGCCGATGTCCCGCGGATCGATCGGCAGATAGGGAACGTTCCAGACGGAGAGCCCGTTTTCTTCGCGATAGCGCATCGCTTTCGCGATCGCGTCCTGATGCGAACCGGAAAAGGCCGCGAACACCAGTTCTCCCGCATACGGCTGCCGGGGCGGGATTTTCATTCCCGTGAAATAGGTATACATCGCCGCCACATAGGGCAGATTTTCCAGATTCAAGCCGGGATCCACGCCGTGCGCGTACAAATTGAGCGCCAGCGTCACAATATCCGCATTCCCCGTGCGTTCCCCGTTTCCGAATAGCGTCCCTTCGATCCGTTCCGCGCCCGCGAGCAAACCCGCTTCGCTCGCCGCCACCGCGCAGCCGCGGTCGTTGTGCGGATGCAGAGAAAGAATCGTACCCTTCGGGTAGGCGAGATTTTTCCGAATATACTCCACTTGCTGACCGAATACGTGCGGCATAGCCGTTTCCATTGTCGCCGGCAGATTGACGATCGCCTTATTATCCGCTCCCGGCTTCCACTGTTCAAGCACGGCGTTGCATACTTCGAGCGCGTAATCAGGCTCCGTACAGGTAAAACTTTCGGGCGAATACTCCAAACGAACGCACCCTTTTTCTTCTTCCGCCAAATCCTTCAAAAGCGCCGCGCCCTCCACGGCGATCTTCTTCACCTCGTCCCTGCCCCCATGAAACACCTGTTGACGCTGGGCGGGCGAGAGGGGCGTATAGGTGTGTACGATCGCTTTTTTCACGCCTCTTATCGCCTCGAAAGTGCGGCGGATAATATGCTCGCGCGCCTGCGTCAGCACCTGGATCGTCACGTCTTCGGGAATCAGATTTTCTTCGATGAGCGTGCGCACAAACGAAAACTCCGTCTTTGACGAAGCGGGAAACCCCACCTCTATCTCCTTAAATCCAAGTTCGGTGAGCAACCGGAAAAACTCCGCTTTCGTAGGCAGATCCATCGGCTCCGCCAAAGCCTGATTGCCGTCCCGAAGATCGACGCTGCACCAGATCGGCGCATGATCGAGAGAGTCCTTTTTTACCCAGTCCAGACATACCTCTTCGGGCAGAACATATTGTTTGGCATATTTGCGGTAATTTTTCATCGGATCCCTCCTGGCGGATATATTTTTCCTCGGTTGTTGACTCCCGGCTTTTTCTCTCTTCTCTTCCCTTTCATTCCTCTTTTGATAAATTAAATTTATAATACCATATTTTAGGTGAAAAAGCAATCTTTTTATAATAAAAGACGGAAAAAGCCTCACATTGGGCTTTTCCCGTCATTCTTATCGCTTAATTTTTATAAATTTCCTGCTTAACCGAACGCCAACGCCACAACGCCGAATGCGACAATCAATAAACATCCCACCACCGTCAACGCGATCGCCAACCCCTTTTTCATCATTCCGCTTCCTCTTCACTTTTTTACTTCCTTATTGTACCATAAAGGAATGCGGTTTGTCAACAAATGTAATGAAAAAATATGACATTTTCATTTATTTTTCAAAAAAGGATAAACGGGAGTCTCAGGAAAGCGGTCTCCCGATTTGTTTGGCACATTCGGGACAAATTCCGAAAAACTCTATCTGAAAATCGTCGAGCAAAAATCCGCAGCTGTCCGTCACCGATTCTTTGACGGGAAAATCCGCGGGCATGGAAACATCGGCCACTTTACCGCAGCGCCTGCAATGCACGTGGTAGTGCCTTTGTACGTTATAATCGTAACGTACGTCGCTGCCCGCCATTCTCAATTCCAGCGCGCGGCCGTTCTCCGCGAACCCGCCCAGCACCCGGAACACCGTCGCCCGGCTTACCGAAGGATGCCGTTCGTGCACATAACCGTACACTTCCGTAGCGGTCGGGTGATCCAAAGTCTTTAAAGCGTCGTAAATAATACGCTTCTGCCTGGTTTGTCTTTCCTGCATGGCTATCCTCCTATTGAGACTTAATATTATTTATATTTTTATTATAGCATACATTTTCCGCTTCGTCAAGGAGTTTAGCAAAGAAAAAGAGAAAAAACGCAAAAAAGGCCGGACCGTTTCGGTCCGACCTCTCGTTTTTGTTTTAGAAACGGGTTGCTCAGATGAGTACTCTGCCCTGTTTGGAATTGAGGACGTTGAGAATGCGCACCTCTTCTCCGTTGTTGGCGTCCACGTAAATAAAGTACGTGTCTCCCTTATAATCGCAGACAAATTCGTAAGCGGCGACTTCTTTGCCCTCCACGGGAATCACCGTCAGCCGGGAAGCGTCCACGCTGAGATTTTTATTGAGCTTCTCCTGTGCCTCGCCGATCGCGATCTTAGTATTCAACGCAGACCTGGTGCGATGGTTTTTCAAAAACGCTACCGCGTCGAAACCAACTACCTTGCCTTTCGTCTCACAGACTTTTACTTTGACCATATCGGGATAGTAAACCGCGCCGTCCTGTTCGTAGGCGAAATTGAAAGTCGCCTGCGTGCCGCTTTCGTTCACCCATACCGCGGTCATATTTTCATAGCCGAGGCCGGCCAGATAATCTTCGGCGATCGCCTTAGAACGAGCGAGGTCGAAATTTTTCGCGGTGCAGTCTTCATAGAAATCGAAGTTTACGAGCGCGCCGCCCTTTTTGGAGATCTGGGCAAACAGTTGTCTGTCGCGGTCGTCGTGCATAAAGAAGTTATACGCTTCGATGTTTTGGGAAGTCGTTTCGCCGGCATATTCTATGCTTTTGATCGCGTAATCCTTAAAGTAACCGCGGCAAAGTTCTTCCGCGCGGGAAGAAGGAATTTCTTCCGCCTTGCTTTGTTCGCCGTCGTTCTTCTGTTCGGAAGCGGTGTCGGCAAAGGGGCCCTGTTCCTCTTTATTTTCTTCGAGGGTAGCGTTTTCCACAGCCTGGAAGCTTTCAAAAACGCGGTTGCCCTTCTTCTCTTTCATGAATGCTTTCATATCCTTGTCGGACATCGTGGTCGCAAGGTTATTGAGTTCTTCGCGCACCTTGTGGTTGGTCTGGTACAGTCTTTCGATACGGGACAGATCCTCCTCGCTGAGCTTTTGGCCGCCATGGATCTTATTCAGCATCGACTGCGAATAATCCGCGGTGCGGTTGATGAAAGACGTAACGTTCGCGTCCGCCGCCGCGTCGATGGGGAAATGTTCGAGGCTGCTTTCCGCCAGTCTCGTCTGCACGAGAAGATCGGTGAACAGCCTGCTCTGCTGCGCGGGGCTTGCGGAAACGCGCACCTTATTGAGGTCGGTATCCACATTTTCCATGATTCCTACCAGTTCGTACAAAGTACCGCGATAATTCGTACTCACCGCGCCGTTGACTTCCGCCATATTGATAGCGCCGAGCGTCACGACGGTGGAAAGCGCCAGCGTCACCACGCCGAGAGAAATGACAGCGGCGAGCCAGCCGCCGAAACCGGGCGTGCGGCGCGTTTCTCTTCTGTGCTGTTTGTCTCTCAGCTGCTGTTCGCGCTTTTTGAGATGCGCTTCGCGGCGTTCGAGTTTCAGTTTGTACGCCTGTTCGCGTTTCTGCTTTTTGAGCGCCAGCTTTTCCGCGTGTTCTTTCTCGATGCGTTCGATACGCTGCGCGGCGGTCTCGCTGCGCAGAAGCTCCTTGCGGGCGAGGCGTTCCGCCTTACGTTCCGCGCGCTTCTCTTTCATGCGCGCCCTTTGTTCCTGATACTTCGCCTGCATTTTGAGGATCTGCTCTTCGCGCTTTGCTTTGTGCAGAGCTCTCATCTCCGCCTTCTTCGCTTTATGAGCGGCCTGCATCTCCGCTTTTTTCGCCTTGCGTTCCTCTTTGGCGAGGGCGGCGTCCACGCGCTTTTTGGCGGCGACTTTCTCCTTCTGTTCTTTTACTTTCTCTACTTTCCGGTGTTTCCCCGTCTTCTCATCCGCCTTTTTTGCGGCGGTTTTCTTCACGGAAGCGGTGTTCGCGGCCTTTCCGCCGACGGTATCGGCTTTGGCCTGCGCGCGTTCTTGGATATTTTCCACCTTCTCCGCTCCCGAAGAGGTGTTTTTCGCAATCTTGTTTTCTTTCTTTTCCATGCTTTTAACTCCTTTTTAATGATACGACTCTGATAGGCTCTGCCGGAAGGTGCTGTTTCCCAAAGGGAAAACGCCTCCGGCATTTTCCGCTCAGATAGCGAACACGTGCTTACCGATCACAGTGATCGTCTTGCGTCCGAAAATCCAGGAACTCGTCGCCACGGCGGGATTATAATAATAAATCGCGCCGCCCGTGGGATCCCAGCCGTTCACGGCGTCCTGCGCCGCGCGCATCGCCGTCTCGTTGGGCGTCAAATTGATCTGTCCGTCGGAAACCGCCGTAAAGGCGTGCTTTTGATAGACGACGCCCGCCACCGTGTTGGGGAAAGCCGAGCTTCTCACACGGTTCAAAATAACCGCGCCGATCGCTACCTGTCCCGTATACGGTTCGCCTCTTCCTTCCGCGTAAATGGTCTTCGCAAGCAGGTACAAATCGGAGCTCGTATAGCCGGAAGGCGAGGAGTTCTGCGTCTGGTTCATGAGTACGTTGTACGAACTGTTCATGCCGAGGGCGCGGAAAGTGGAAGCGCCCACGATGCCGTCCGCCGTCAGGCCGTTCTTTTTCTGGAAGGCGATCACCGCGCGTTTTGTCCCGGCGCCGAAAATGCCGTCCGCTTCTCCGCTGTAATACCCCCATTGTTTCAGCCGGCGCTGTACTTCTTTCACCTCGCCGCCTTTGGAGCCTTGTTTGAGCACCGCAGCCATTTCCGCGTCTACGGAAAATTCCGCGAGCTCGCCGTTATTATCGGTCACGTCGACGAGCGCAGTTCCCAACGCGTCGTTCCACGCCGCCGTTTTACCGGCTTCGGAAGAAGCGGGGAATGCAGCGGCCGACACTGCGGAAACGACTCCCGTCAGTAATACCGCCGCTGTAAGCGCACCCGTTTTAATAAACTTTTTCATGATGATTCCTCCTGTTTATGTAAAGCGGGGCGCGCTGCCGTCGTTTCAGCGGTTGGCCTTCCACCGTTCGATGATCTCTTTGATCTTGCTCTTATAGACGACGTTTTCCCCCGGCTGTCCGGCGAAACAGAGCGGCGGATACACCACGCACCACCAGTTGTCCCCCGCGCCTGTGCCCAAGTTGAGGATCAGAGCCTCGTAAACGCCCGCATCGAGCGTATAATCGCCGTAAACCCGCGTGGGGAACTCTTCTTCTCTGAACACCGCTTTCGCCCCGTAGGCGAAGCCGTGGGCCCTTAAAACGCCGTCCGCTACTCTTTCGATCCCGGAAAGGTTTTCGCTCATCAAAGACATCGCCTCTTCCCGCGTCGCCGCCTCGGCCGCCAAAGGGGTGAGGTATTCCACCACCGCGTCGCGCACCATATATTTGACTGCCTGGTCTTCCCCGTCGTTGGAGTTGGCTCGGATATGGATCCGAAGATACTCCGTGTTCGTCTGAGCCGAGGAAGCGGAGCCGAAAATTCCCGTGCCGAATCCGATAGCCGACAAAATTATTATGCCTGACATTAAAAAAGTTATGCAAAATTTCTTCATAAAAAAATAACCTCCGTATTTTGAGGGTGCGAAAACGACTTGTTCGCCTGCGCCCGACACGGAAGTTATTGCCTCTTTTGAAAGTGTTTATACCTTCATTTTTTTATTTTTTTAACGCTCATTTTCGAGCTCGCTCCATTTATGCTCATGCAGTTCCCCCGCTTCCGAAAGTCCCTCGTAATTTGTCTGCCTGAGCGCTTCGTATACGGCCACCGCCACGGAATTGCTCAGATTGAGCGATCTCGCCTCGGAAAACATGGGAATCCGCAGACATTCGTCCGGGTGCTTTAAAAGAAGTTCTTCGGGCAGCCCCTTCGTCTCTTTGCCGAACACGAGAAAATCCCCGTCCCGGAAGCGCTGATCGCTGTGCCGGCGCCGGCCTTTGGTGGTGAAATAAAAAAACCGGGCGCTCGGGAACTTCGCTTGCAGCTCCGCAAAGCTGTCGTAATAGGAAATATGGACGAGATGCCAGTAATCGAGCCCCGCGCGCTTCAAATATTTGTCGGAAATCTCAAAGCCGAAAGGCCGCACCATGTGCAAAGCGCAGCCCGTGGCCGCGCACGTACGCGCGATATTGCCCGCGTTCTGCGGAATTTCCGGCTCGACCAAAACGATATGGAACATAATTTTTACCTCTTTTTTCCCTCGCCGCGCCCGCCGGGGACGATTAAAAGAGGAAATTTTCGCTTGACGCGGCTTTTCCTTTCCCGGCAAGAGACGGATACTGTATTATATAGTATGTATTTTACTCTTTTCGGCTCCGTTTGGCAAGCGAAAAAGAGAGAACTGCTAAAATTTGGAAGGGATTGGCAGAAAATCGGAAGCATGAAAGAAAAAATCCGGCTCATACTGAATAACGAAGGCGGAGCCTTAGGAGAAAACACTAAAATGCAATTTGATCAGACGGAAACATTTAAGAACTTAGCCCGCAGTTTTGCGGGTGAAAGTCAGGCGGGCATGCGCTATCAGTTAACGGCGAAGCTGGCCATGAAAGAAAATTTGAAAACACTTTCCGACGCGATCAGAACGATTGCGAAAAACGAAACGTATCATGCAAAAACGTTTTTCGACACGCTTCAAGCGAAAGCGGGAAGCCACGACAACATCGTTCTGGACGCGGGATATCCCTTTCACGCGGGTACTTTGGTAGACGGATTGAAATTCGCGGCGATGGACGAAAACAGCGAATCCACGGAGATCTATCCGACATTTGCCGAAACGGCGGAAAAAGAAGGCTTTAAGGACATTGCCGCCATCTATCGTATGGTAGCCGACGTGGAAAGACAGCACAATATCATTTTCAATTACCTCTATGAGGCAGTGAAAAACGGAACGCTTTATAAAAACGACTCGCCCATTCTTTGGGTATGCAGCGAATGCGGTTATATGCACGTCGCTACGGAAGCCTTTAAGGTTTGTCCTTTGTGTAAAGCAACCCAGGGGTATGTCGATTTGCATTTACCCTTTGAAGGCGTGAGAATCTGACGCGTTCTGCGGCAGACTTTCCGACCGCTTTCGGACCTGAAATTAAAAAAATAAAAAAAGGAGATTTAAAAGTTATGAAAAACAAGAATAACAATCAGACGAAAAACTGCAACAACAACTCTCAGAACAACCAGAGCACCAGAAACGCTCAGAACAATGAGAACACGAGGAACGCTCAGGAAAACCAGAGCACCAGAAACGCTCAAAACAATCAGAGCACCAGAAACGCTCAGAACAACCAGAATAACCAGAGCTCCAAGAACAGCACCAAGGCTCAGAACGGTTATGAAAGCAACAAAAACAACGACTAAGAGCAAAAAAACTTCCTACGCGCCCACCGAAAAAGTAAAGTCTTTGACGAATATGCAATCGGATACGGACGTCAACGGAAGCTACACCGGAACGCCTGTCAACCCTCGGGAGAATCCCATTCAGGACGCAGACGATCTTTAAAAGTTTTCTTTCCGAGGAAAGAAACACAACCGAACGCAAGCCGATTGCTTCTCGCAATCCATTTGCGTACGCCGCCGGAGCAATCCGGCGGTTTTTTCGTGCCGACGGGCGAAGATCCGTCGAATATAAAAAGAGGTACGGGAAATCCGCGCCTCTTTGTTATGCTGTTTTACGCGCGGCTACCCGCCCTGCGGCGTATGTATCCGGCCCCGGAACGCCGCTTTAAAAATCGTCGTCCCGCTTGCGTTTTTTCCGTCCCGATTTGGGAGTGGGAGCCACGTCGTCGTCAAAACTTTCGTCTTCTTCCTCGTCTTCGTCGTCCTCATCGTCGTCGGGGAAGTAATCGTCGGGAGTGACGTATTCAAAATCGTCTTCCTCCTTGCTCTTCTCCTCTTCCAAAATTTCCTCGTCCTCCTCTTCTTCCTCTTCAAATTCCTCTTCGGGAAGCGGAATTCCGAGATCCTCCGTATCGTCGTCGAGGTAGGTGCGCCAGGCGTCGTCCTTTTCCGGATCTTCCAGTTCCTCCTCCTCGTACTCCGTCTTTTTCTTACATTCGTCGCACATCTTGTCGCCGATGCGCATATAGTTTTCCCCGCAGATGGGGCAAAGCTCGGTTTCTTCAATCTCCTCCACTTCTTCCAAATCGTCGGCAAACGTTTTGGCTCCCTGCATCTCTTTCAAACAAACGTCGCAGTATTCCTGCGTTTCCTCATCGATAAAATTCAATTCGCATCTCGGGCATAATACGTATCTTGCCATATAAATTTTCCCTCATTCTGTTTATTTTTGAACGGCTCGCCGCCGTGATTTTGCTATATTATATTAATATTTTACAAGTTTGTAAACTGTTTTGCGGGCCTTTTTGAATATTTCAGAAAAATTTTTTCTTTTGCAAACAAAAGGGAGCCGTCCCTGAGGAATCGGCTCCCAATATTCTGCGGATTATTCTTCTTTTTTATCCGTGCTTTCTTTCGTTTCTTCGGCTTGTTCCGTCGCCGCGCCTTCTTCCCCCGGCTCGTCGTCGGCATACACATCGATCGATTTATCGTCCGTCGTGTCGATGACGATCTTCTTGCGCACGGCTGTGGCATCTCTGTCCGCATCCGCCTGCGCCTTCTTTTTCCTGGCGCGAAGGAGAAGCGGAATGGCGATTGCCGCGGCGATCGCGAGCACGCCTACGCCGATCCCGACGCCGAGCAGAACTTTCTGCCAGGTCGCCCAGCTCTTCTTTTCCTCTTCGGTCAAAGAACGAAGGGAATTTTTCCACGCTTCGGCGATCGCTTCTTCGTCCGATTCCTTGATCTTGCCGATCAGGTTGACAAAGTAGCTTTCCAAGTCGTAATAATTGCCGGCGTCGTCTTTGAACATCGTCGAATAATCGTTGGCGCCTACGTTCGCGCTCACCTTGCGGGAACTGAACGCACGGAACTCGTTGATCGCGTATTCGCTGTAAAGATAGTAAGGTTTATAGCCCTTCTCCTTCGCTTCTTTCAACACGTCCTCGAAATAGGTCGTTTCGCCGGTGCGGAAATAATATTTCACCGCGCTCTGCAAATCTCCGTCCGTGGAGGAAAATTCGTCGATGTAATCGTTTACTTCCTCGTATTTTTCATTGAACGCTTTGAGTTCCTCGGCGTTCATCATGCCGTTCGCCCCGTTCATATCCACGACGTATACGTAATTGAAGGCGGTGGTGCTGCTGCCGTAGGACTGCGCGTTCGAGAAGAACAGACAGTTTTCGATAAATTCGGGCTTGTACCAAGAAGAATTCCAGTCCACATTGAGGATCTTGGCGGGCTTGTACTCTTCCGTGATCAGAAGGGGATTGTAATTATCCTCCGTCCCCTTATAATTGACTCTCGTGAGATTGTTGCCGTTGGTGCCGGAGGCGTAATAATAGAGATAATCTCCCTCGGTCTTCCAGAGGGTAACGCTGGACGCGGAAGGCACCAAAAGCAGTTTTTCTTCCACGCTTCCGTCCGCCGCGGCCGTACATCTGTAAATTCTCGAATCGGCGGTGTAGAGATAGGAATGTACTCTCTTGCCGTTCTTTTCCTCGATGGAGAAAAGCGCCGTCGAAGAAGCGTTGGTCGTGTTGAGCGCGACCGTATCGATCTCCGCGCTTTTGTTGCCGGAAATACTCTTCCAGTCCGCCGCGTCTTTGACGCTGTCCGCGAGGTAGTAGAGCTGGCCTTCGCCGTCGGAGGAATTGCCGTTCACGTCCGCGCGGGTATAATACAGCCCGCCGTTCCGATATCCCTGGATCGTGTACGTATACCCGTTGGGCGTCGCCGCCGCCGAAGGATCGTCGTCGGTGAATCTGGTATCGGTGTAAGCCGCGCTGCTGCCTCTGCCGTCGAGCACCAGTTCGCCGAGATTGACGTAGGGATAAGTCGTATAATCTTTGGCGTCGAAATCGTCGATATTGTCTTTGAGATAGGAAAGATTGAAAGAATAAGTCCTCCCGTCCTTTACCGTATAGGAGGCTTTGGACGCGTCCACCGACTCCACGGCCGCGTCGGCACGCACGGAATAGACCTGCGTATAGGGAACGGAAGAAGAGTTCTCGGTGTCGAGATCCTGCGTCACGGGCATCGTATAGTAGACGCTGGGATTTTCGGGATCGGAAGTATCGAAAAAGAATTCGGAGCCCGCGTTCTCGACAAGCACCGTATCCCTGCCCGTCTGCGTATTATAGGAATAGAGAGTTTTGTCGTCCGCGTGCAGACAGTAAACGACGCCTTCCACTTCCACGTAGCGGTAATCGACGGTATTGTCGTCCGAACGGAAATAGTAGTCCTTCATCGCGTCGGAACCGTCGAGCTTGGCGCGCTTGAAACTGATCCAGTCGTTCTGCACCTTGCCCGACTGATCCTTTTCGGTCGTGGGCGAAGCGTAATAGACGTAATCGCCGTAAATATAAATGCCCGCGTCGTAATTCTGCGCGACGAACAGCATGGGTACCACCGTGACGACGTTCTCGTATTTTTTCGCTTTAAGGTCGGATTTGGAGATCCGCATCAGCGCTCCCTTCACCACGTCCCCGTATTTATTCGACGCCGTATATTCCTCGGCGCCGTTGATGAAGTAGATATAATTGCCTTTCTCTACGACAAACCCGCCGTTGGAAACTACGTTTCCCTCGAAAATATCGCCGCCGGGCACTTTGGTGGAATACCCCTTTCCGCAGCCCGCGAGCGAAATCGCCGCCGCACAGAGCGTCGCCGCGGCAACGAGGCTTGTCACTTTCTTGAATTTATCCCGCATTGTAAAGGACTCCTTAAAAATTATGTCGGTCGGAAAAAACAACGTGCATTTCCCGACAATATCAACGCATATTCTATTATATATCAATTTGTCAATTAAAGCAAATAAAAACGGCGCGTTTTTCCCGCTATTTTAAGTGAAAATTGTGAAAATAAAGGATTTTTTCAGCCATGGAAAGTTTCGGATTGTTTAATTTTTTGAAATCTGCCTTTTCCCCGCCCCCGTCCTCCGATGAGGACAAAGACTCCAAAGGCGCCTCCTCTTTCTTCGATCCGGCGGCGCTTTTCAAAAACCTCTTCTCCTCGTCCGGGCCGGCGGCTGCGGAGAAAGAAGGGGAAAAGGAGACTGTGAGCAGAACCGCTCCCCCGCCGCCTACGCCCCGCGAAACGAAAGCGGAACCGCTCCGGCCGGAACCGGCCGTCGGCGGAAACAATCCCTTTCTCACGCTCATGGAACGCCATGAACGGCTGGCGAGGGATATCGACCGCAAATCTCCCCGCCGCTGAGCGGGAAAAACTTTTTTGCCTTCGCAAAGAGGCGCCGAAAGCCGGGCGAAACGCCGTCCGGCGGACTCTTTCTGTCAAAAAACCCGACCGTAGATCACATACAGTCGGGTTTTTGTCGTTGTAAGAAATCCGCAGTCTTTTGTTATCTCTTGGAGAACTGAGGCGCACGGCGGGCCTTTTTGAGACCGTACTTCTTTCTTTCCTTAGCGCGGGGATCGCGGGTAAGGAATCCCTCTTTTTTGAGCGCGGGACGGGAATCGGGCTCCGCTTCGAGCAGAGCGCGCGCGACGCCGAGCCGGATAGCGCCCGCCTGACCGGTATAACCGCCGCCGATGACGTTTACGAATACGTCGTATTTATTTTCCACGTCGAGCAGGACGAGGGGCTGTTTCACAATGTATTGAAGGGTACCCTGCGGGAAATAATCCTCGAAGGTGCGATCGTTGATGACGATAGTGCCGCTGCCGGCGGGAATCAGACGCACGCGGGCGATGGCCTTCTTTCTTCTGCCTGTTCCCCAAAATTGCAGCTTCTTTTTCAAATTGATTTTAGCCATGATTCTCTCCTCTCCTTAGTCTGCTTTGAGTTCTTCGGGCTTCTGAGCGGCGTGATTGTGTTCCGCGCCCTTATAAACTCTGAGCTTTTTGAGCATCGTTCTGCCCAGGCTGTTCTTGGGAAGCATGCCCTTCACCGCTTCGTAGACGGCGAGATCGCTCTTTTCCGCAAGCAGCTTTTTATAGGAAATCTCCTTCAAGCCGCCGATGTAGCCGGTGTGGTATCTGTAAAATTTATCCTCCGCTTTCTTCCCCGTCAGCACTACCTTATCGGTATTGATAACGATTACGAAATCACCCGTATCGACGTTGGGGGTGAAAGTGGGTTTATTTTTGCCGCGAAGCACGGAGGCGACGCGGGTGGCGAGACGTCCGAGGGGCACGCCCGCAGCGTCTACGACATACCACTTTCTCTCAACCGTCTGGGCGTTTGCCATATAGGTTTTCATATCCTGTTACTCCTTATTCGTGTGTATTTTCTAACCTGATTGAATATGATTGTCGTGAAAGTGCTTTAAGAGCGTCCGCGCCTTTCAAATACGGGGCTGCACAGGGCGAAAACGCGCTCTTCTTTCAACTTGCCTTCTAATTGTATTATTAATCGAAAATTCTGTCAAGCTGTTTTGAGTCGTGTTTTTCAATTTTTTTAGGAATTTTTTTTATTTTTCTTTTTTTTGCGGTTTATCAGCGTTTTTTCATAGTTTTTTCTCCGTTTGAGCAAAGAAGCGGGCGTTTCTTTTCCGCCCGCCGCGCCCGTATTTCCCGCGCACGAAAAAAGCCGGCCGCAAAAACGGCCGGCCGGAAACGGAGAAAGACAAAGTTTGGAAATCCTTTTTCCGATCAACGGTTACAGAAAAAATCGGAACTGGGCGCGGCGTTGGGTACGCGCCCCACCGACGTATTGTCGGAGCGCCGGTCGCGGAGCTCGGGAATGGGATTGGGCGCGACCTGGAAGCGGTAATCCCTGCCGTGACTGCGGATATAAGCGGCGATCGTCTGATGGGCGGGCACGATGTCGGGGGTGGGATTGACGAGATTCTGATAGCGGAAAAATTCGTCGTTGGGGGAAAGATCGCGGACGCGCACATAGTCCTCGTTCCGGGAGGTGAACTGCACCGTATCGCTTAAAACGGAACGCACGTAATCGATATTTTCATGCAGGGAGAGCGGCTTGGGGAATTCCCCGTCTTTGATCACCTCCTGCCATTCCTTGCCCTCGTACTTTTTCAGAAGTTCCGCCGCCTTGTGCAGATGAGAGATCTCCATGAGCAGATTCTCCTCCCAAAGCGCTTTGACGTAACGGTCGGTCTCCGTCATATAGCAGGACCAATAGAGATAGCATTCGTTGTACTCGTGCCAGAGCAGCATTTCCAGCCAGGTCGAAGAAGGATCCATGAGATCCTCGTACTGCGTGACATGTTCTTCCTCCACGAGCGCGATCTCCTCGTACAGCCGCCGCCCGAGATCGGAGGGCGAGAAATCGGTGACGTTCATATAATAGTTCATCGTCTGCTGCTCGGCGGCGGTGATGATCATGGTAGAGAGCACCGTCTGGACGTCCGAACACTTGGAATCGATGCTGCGCCGCACGTTGTCCGTGGGATAGCGATGATGGGAAATCGTCGGCCGGCCCGGCATGATCTCGGTGTACCGTCCCACAAGCTTCTCCGCATAAATCCCCTGCTCCATTTCGAGGAGGTCTGAATAGCGGTATAAATGATCGAAATCTTCGAGAAGAGCGAAATCGAGCGTCTTTTTCACATAGCAGTCTTTTTCCCGGCGCGCGAGCTCCGCCGTCAGATCCACCGCCAGCTGCTCGTAGGAAATCGTATGTTCGAGAATACTCTCGTTGGAGGGTTTGAGGAGAGAGATTTTGATCTGCTGCTGTTTCTCGATGAACCTCGTCTGCGCCAGTTCCCGCCGCAGATCGTTGTCGTCGGTATGCCGGGAAAACTGATGAGAGAACCAGTTCGCCTCGAATTCCGTACCGTTCATGAGTATGATGCGCGTTTTGGTATAGGGATCGATCTCCCGCTTGTTATAGGCTTTCGGATAGAGCTGCTGCCAGTTTTGAAGCGCCTTATCTACGGGAAGGGGTTTTTCGGAAAACGGATTCATACTTTTTTACTCCTTATAAAAAATATTTCCTTTTATTTATACGTTTTTCCGCCCGGTTTTTGTGCCTCCCTCCCCCGTACGACCAAAAAGCCGGCGCGGAACCTTCTTCCGCGCCGGCTTTCTTTTATTTTCCTTTATTGCCAGTCCACCACGTCCACCCATTTTCTCAGCATCTTTTTTTCCGCTTCCGTGCTCTTCGCGGTCTGCGTCGCGGCGACGATGGGTAGGATCTCCTCGACGTAGGAACGGGCGGTGCCCGTCTTTTCGCAGTAGAGTTTCAGATATTCCTCGGCGAGGGCGTCTTTGCCCTGCAAACGAAAAATGAGATAGGTGCGCGCCGCGTCGGCGGAAGCGTTGCCCTGCGTCGCGTGCGACCAGTCGATGATATAAGGCACGCCTTCGGGCGTGAGAATGACGTTGCTCGGCCGGAAATCCCCGTGGCAGAGCTTGTAATGCTTAGGCAGGCCGTTCAGCCTCGTGAGCAGGTCGTATCTCATCTCCTCGGAATATTCGCTGGCGGCGATCTTTCCCTCCATTTTATCTTTGAGGCGGGGCAGAAGGGGAACCTTCTGCGCGCTTATCTCCGTTTGCAGCCCGACGAACCGCGCGAGATATTCCTTCTCCCGCCCGGGCTCCTTTTCCATCAGCGAGGCGAGCGTCTCCCCTTCGACGAACTGCATGACGATCGCCCATTTCCCGTTCACGGTCGTCACTTCCAAAATCCTGGGCACATGCAGAGCCGTATTTTCAACCCGCGCCTGATTGAGCGCTTCGTTGAGCACGCTTTCTTTGGGATAGCTCTCGTCGAATAACTTGATCAGCTTTTCCCTGTCCCGATAAAACACTTTGTCTTTGCGGCGGCAGATCTCCGCCGCGTTTTTAAGTTCCATGCTTTTGTTCCTCCCCTTGCCCGTCGTTTTGAACCGCTTTTATTATACACCATTTTTTCTCCTCTTTCAAGAGGATTGATAAAAATATTTTCCGCGATTTTCGCCTATTTTATAACCTTAGCGTCGAATTTGTTCTCCGGCGCGAAAATTTTCCCCGCCGGTTGCAAAGCTCCGTGCGGCCGGCGTTGAAGGCTTCCACGCCCTTCGCGTTGAGATGGAGCCGGATACGGCCGATGTAAAAATCCTCCCGAAAGGGTGCGCCTGCACGGCGAAATCGCTCCGCCTCAGAGCAGCCCCTCGACGAGGAGCTTGATCCCGATGAGGACGAGCACGGCGCCCCCGGCCAATTCCGCTTTGTCGGCGAGCTTGTCGCCGATGATGCGGCCGATGCGCACGGCGCCGACGCTTAACCCGAACGTGACGACGCCGATGATGAACACCGCCCAGCCGACGGGCGGAAAGAGCCCTTCCGCGGAATGTTCGGCCAGCTGGAAGGTGACGCCGATCGCGAACGCGTCGATGGAAGTGGCGATCGCCTGCAAAGTCAGTTTCCCGACCGGCAGCTCCGCCGAAAGCGTCTCGCCGGCGGGACAGCAGCCCCGCGACTTTGCTCGCATTTCCCTGACGCAGTCGAAGATCATCTTGCCGCCGAGCAAGGTCAGAAGCAGGAAGGAGACGCACGAAGAGGCCTTTTCAAAACCGTCGAGGAAAGAATCCGCCACGAGCTTGGTCAAGAAATACCCTCCGAGCGGCATCAGCGCCTGAAAGACGCCGAAGAAAGCGCCGATCAGAAGCGTCCGCTTCACGGGCATGCCCGGATTCGACATGCCGTCCGTCATGCCCACCGCCGCCGCGTCCATCGATAAAGCCACGGCCAAAAGCAGTATATCGAAAATATCCATAAGATCCCTCCCCGGCTTCCCGCGAAAAAAAGCGAGACTCCATGCGTCGAATTTTTCTTTCGTCTCGCATAAGTCTCGCCGTTTGATGTCAAACCTGAAAGTTTTTCAAGGCGTAAAAGCGCCTGGTCCCCTTCCATTATGTAGATTTGACCGCTCCTTTTTTGAAAGAGCCGGACTACTCCCTTATTTTCTCCATTTTAGCATAATCCGCTTTACTTGTCAACAAATATATGTTATAATTCTTACGTTAATTTTATGCCGGAAAACGAGGAAAACTCACATGCCCTATACGGTTTATTTGAAAAAGAACGAAGAAAAACGCCTGCTCGCCGGCCATAGCTGGGTATACGCCAACGAAGTCGCCCGTATCGAGGGCAAGGACAAGAACGGCGGCCTCGCTTCTGTTTGTTCCTTCGACGGCCGCTTTATCGGCAAAGGCTATCTCAATCACGCCTCGAAAATCCTCGTCCGGATCTTTATCCGCGGCAGCGAAGAGGACGGCGAAGAACTCTATCGGGAGCGGATCGGCGCGGCGTGGGAATACAGGAAAAGCCTCGGCTACGAAAATTGCTGCCGGGTGGTGTTCGGCGAAGCGGACAATCTCCCGGCGCTCATCGTGGATAAGTACGCCGACGTGCTCGTCGTACAATTTCTCTCCCTCGGCGTCCACCGCCGCAAGGAACTCGTCTGCCGCGTCCTTAAAGAGCTCTTTTCCCCCCGCGGCATCTACGAACGTTCCGACGCCGCCGTGCGCGCGAAAGAGGGCCTGCCGCTCGAAAAGGGCGTCCTGTACGGGGAAGTCCCCGACGAAGTCGTCGTCGAGGAAAACGGGCTGAAAATGTCCGTGGACGTGAAAAACGGCCAAAAGACGGGTTATTTCCTCGATCAGAAGGAAAACCGCTTCGCGATCCGACGTTTCGCCCGCGGCCGCGTTCTCGACTGCTTTTGCAACAGCGGCGGGTTCTCGCTCAACGCGGCGCTGACCGCCCGGGAAGTGACGGCGGTGGACGTCTCCCCGCCCGCGCTCGGAAACGTCGAAAAAAACGCGCGCCTGAACGGACTTACCAATATCAAAACGCGCTGCGGCGACGTGTTCGAGGTGCTGCGCGAGTATAAGACGAAAGGCGAAAAATTTTCCCTCATCGTCCTCGATCCGCCGGCGTTCTGTAAAAGCGCAGCGGAGGTGAAAGACGCGTACCGCGGCTATAAAGACATCAATCTTCTCGCCATGAAGCTCGTAGAGCGCGGCGGCTTTCTCGCCACTTGTTCCTGCTCGCACTATATGACGCCGCCCCTCTTCGAAAAGATGCTTTCGGAAGCGGCGAAAGAGAGCGGGAGACGGGTGCGCTGCGCGGAGATCCGCACGCAGGCGCCCGACCACCCCGCGCTTTTAAACGAGGAGGAAACTCGCTATCTCAAATTTTTTATCCTGCAAGTGCTTTGAATTTTTATCACCGGCATACGCAAAAAATCGTATAACCGGAATATTTGAAAAAACACTTTACAAGTGCGTATGAAAATGATATAATGTCGTAGAGAGTTTACGAAAAAGGTCGGAAAGAGGCGGAAATCTCCGGAAAAGCCGCGTTTTTCCACGCCGCCGCGGGGCGCTTTTTAAGACGGTGGTCAGCCGTCCGGCCTTTTCCCGTTCCGGACAGCGCGCGGACAAGCCCGGAAATTTCATTTATAAAAGTAAGGAGAAAGTTATGCAAGAAGAGATTCAAGCCGAAGAGGAAATCCGGTTGTCGGATATTTTTCGGGCGATCTGGACGAAGATCTGGCTCATCGTCGCCGTCCTGTTCGCCGGAGCGGCCGTGGGAATGGCGTTCGGGTTCGCAAAGTACCACGACGTGCATTATTACGGCGCCAAGACGGAATACTACGTTTCCTCGACGGGCAAAGACAACGAAGAAGCCAACGGACAAATTTATCAGACTTATAAAGAAGAAATTCTCAAACAGATTCAGGCGCTGCTCGCCTCCGAACGGTTCACGCGTATGCTGATGGCGGACCTTCCCGAAGCGCAGGGCATCGAATACGACACGGAAAAATACGATGATTTCCTCAAAATGATGAATAAGTCCGTTTCCTACACCTACACGGTGGGAACGAACGTCATCGCGGCGAAAGTCTCCGTGCTCAACAATCCGACGCTGGCAAAAAACCTTCTCGAACAAATCCGCACCAAACTCCCCGACTTCGTCAAGAATATGCTGGGAGAAGGCACGTTCGGCACGACCGTGTGCGAACAGATAAACTTTGCGCGCTCCGGACTCCTCAACGAAGGCCAGACCAAAAAGGAAATGATCAAATTCGGCGCGATCATCGGCCTCGCCGCGGCGATCGTCGCGTGCGTAGTCGTAGTCGTCGTCGACAGAACGGACAATCGTCTGCGCGATTACGAAGCTATCCCCCAGAAATTCAAAGTCCCCGTGCTCGGCGTCATTCCCAGGATCGACACGATCGCGGACGATAAGGGAAATAAAACTTCTCAGGAGGCGGTAAAATGAGCGTATTCACGGGATTCTTTTCCAATATCCGCCGCAATAAGCAAAAGAAAAATTACGAACAAAGCCGGGACTCCCTGCGCAGAACCTATCTTTTGAACGAAACGACGCCCTTCGGCGTCACGGAAGCCTTCCGCAATCTCAAAGCCTCCCTTTCGGTGGCGATTCCCAAAAAGGAAGGCATGGGCGGCGTCAGTCTGCTCTCCACGTCCACGTTTCCCGAAGAGGGCAAGACGACGATCACCGTCAATCTGGCGCTCATGTTCGCCATGTCCAGCGTCAAAGTCGTGCTCGTCGACGCGGATATCCGTAAAGGGCGCGTTTCCAAATATTTCGGCGAGCGTCACGAACCCGGCCTGAGCGATTACCTCTCCGGTCAGGCGAAACTCGAAGATATCCTCCACCAGTCCAAACAAAACGAAAACCTTTACGTGATCTATCAGGGCACGCAGTCTCCCCGCCCCTACGAGCTTCTCGAAAGCGAAGCGATGAAAGAGCTTTCGGAAAAACTGAAAAAGGAATTCGATTATATCATTTACGATACTCCTCCCGTCGAGCTCGTCTCCGACGCGCTGGCGCTTCTGCCCGTGACGGACGGAGCCCTCCTCGTCTGCCGCTACCTGCGCTCGTACGAAAGCGACATCAAAAATTCTCTCGACACCCTGCGCTTCGCTAAGGCGAACGTTCTCGGCATCGTCGTCAACGACTATCACATCAATCCCAAAAAACTCAAAGGCAATCAGAAAAATTATTACTATTCCTATTATTCCTATGAGGACAGCGATCCCGAAATGATGAATAACGCGGATAAAATAGTCCCCCCCCCCGTACGATCTATGAATGAATGAAAAGGGTTGTTTAAACAAAAAAGAAACGGAAAATTTTCTGTTTCTTTTTTTATCCGGAGGATCTTCGGCTTTTTGCCTCCCGATTTTTAATCGTCGTCATCGTCCAGATCGTGCTCGCGTTCCGCGTCCCACTGCTTTTTGAATTCGTACCAGGAGGAAGCGAATTCCTCTTCTTTTTCCTCCTGCCACTTTTCGATGTCGAAGTCCTCGTCTCCGCCGCCGGCGGCGCCGTATTTTTCCAGTCTTGCCGAGCTGGTCTCTTCCGGCGTGGCGCTTAAATGCTTCAACTCTTTCAACATATCTTCGAGACCGCGGTACAGCGTCTCGATCTGCGCGTATACGGCGTCGAGCAAGGCCTTTAAAGTCTCGTCGGGTTCCTCGCGCGACATTTCTTTGATCAGTGCGGAAAGTTTATTCACGAGCGATTGTACCTCGCCCTTGTTTTTGGCGTCCTCGATCTCCTCGGCGTATTTTTCAAGTTCTTCGATCCGTTCCTCGTACGCTTCCTGCCGCGCTTCGTCCTCCTCGTCTTCCGTATCTTCATAGAGCCGTTCGATACACTCTTCAAGCTCTTCGATGAGATCCTGCACCGTTTCCGAAAGAGTCTCGAAAAGTTCCCTCTCCGCTTCGCTCGCTTCCGCTTTCAATTCCGCGATCTCGGCCTTTTTCTGCTTTTTTTGCAGCTCGGAAATGCCCGCATACAGCTCCCGCACGGTGACGGAAGAGTACCGGGACTCGGCGAGCTCGCCGCCGAGAGACTGATAGAGCAGGATCAACTCGTATTTCTGCGCGTCGATGCCGTAAGCGGCGGCCTGTTCGCCGAGCGCGGGATTATCCACGCCGGTGATGACGACGCCGCGGATCCTGCTGGACGCGAACGCGTCGGAGAGCAGTTTTTTCATCTCCTCGGTCATCGTCTCGTCCTTGCCGCCCTCGGAGAGAGTCGCGGAAACGAGCACGGCGTTATCTGCGCGCGCCGCCGAAAAATATCCCAGCTTCACACAGCGCTCGAAAAGAATCTCCGCCGCCTCGTCGTAACTTTTTCCCGCCAAGTCTACCCCGTAGAGCAAAACTTCGCCGTCCTCGTTAAGTCCTTGCGCGTCCTTGACTCTCCCTTTTTTGTCGTAGGAGATTTCCACCGAAGGATTGATGTCGAAAATAAAATATCCGTCCGAACCGGGAAGTACGCCCGGACCTTTGAACAATCCCCACAGGCCGGAAAAGAGGGAAAATAAAGCGCAGGATAAAAGAATGGCCGCAATGAGGATCCACGCGAGGGCCCGCCGGCCGCCCTTTCCGCGGGGAATACGTCCGCCGAGGGAACCGCCCGCGGCGGCGGGGACGAGCTCGGGCGCGCACTCCTCTGCCGGCGTTGGAACGCCGCAGGTCTCGCACCGATTCCAAAGCGACTGAAAATCGGAAGGCGCGGCAGAACTTAAATCGCTTTTCAATTTTTTTTCTATATCCGACTTTTTCACTCCGCGTCCTCCTCTAAATATTTTTTAAGCGTTTTGAGCGCCTCGGCGTACCGCCAGGAAACGGTGCCGCGCGGTAGTTTTAAAAATTCCGCGATCTCTTTGGTCTTCATGCCCGAGTTTTTCAGAAGCACGATCTCCCGGTCGCTCTCCCCTAAACGCCGCAAAGCGGCGGCGAGCACGACGCCCGTCTCCGCCTCGGAATCTATGGTATAACTGCCGCCGAGATTTTCATGTTCGGTAAAGTCGGCGGAAAACTCCCGTTTCTGCTTTCTCAGGGCATTGAGCGATTTGTTTTTCGCAATCGTGAGAATCCACGTCTTGAACCCCTTGCCTTTGAACTCCGCCGCCCGCGTCCAGACCGCCACGAAGGTATCCTGGACGAGTTCTTCCGCGGCGCCGGAATTTTTCACCACGCCGAGGCAGACGGAATAGACGAGCCGCCGCATTTTTTCGTACAGCTCTTCGAACGCCCGCTTGTCGCGCCGCGCTATTTTGGGAGCAAGTTGATCGAGACTCATCACCGCGTTCCTTTTCCTTTCTGCGTAAATCCGTATTTTTTCCGCCGCCCCGCCGCCGTGTGCGGCGGGGCTTTGGCTTATTGTATCACATCTGACGCGGAAAAGTCAACGCTTTTTGTTTTCGGCGCCGCGCGCACGACGCTCAGCCGAGCATCTGCTCCTTGCGCCGTTTGATTTCTTCCTTCGTTTCTTCGATCTCCGACTTCATCTCTTCGCGGATCTTGCGTTTGAGCGTTTTGAGCTCTTCTTTGAGCGCCGAAATCTCGGATTTTTGTTCCGCGGTGAGCTTGATCGAATCTTTGAGCTCGTCGAGAACGTCTTCCTGCTCGTCGATAAATTCCTCCGCCTCTTCGAGCGTCGCGAACGTAAGCGTTTCTCCCCAGGCCTCAGACAAGGCCGCGAGATCGGCTTCCGTGAGCGTATAATTGTCCTCGTCGTACTTGTCGAGAATCTCTTCCACGGCGTCCTCGATCTCTTCGGCCGCGTCTTCGTCCTCTTCGTTTTCTTCCTTGTCGTCGTCGAAATGCTTGTCGAGATAATCGTCCACGCTGTCGGGCGTGACGGCGCCGTTTTCGGAAATCAGCGCTTTGTCCGTAATGCCGAGAAGTTCCATGACCGCCTGAATATCCGCATCGGAGAGCGAAGCGTTTTCCGCTTTATCCTCGATCAGGTCGAACGCGGTTTCGAGCGCGGCGTATTTCTCCCAGGCGGCAAGATACTCTTCGCCGTATACCGCGGCGATCTTGCGTTCCGTGTCTCTCTTCGCGGCCTCGTAACGATCCTCGAATTTATCTTCGAGCTCATCGCTGACCAGATCCTCGTACTCGTCGGCGAGATCTTCGAGCAGCTCCGCAAGTTCGCTCACTTTCATGGCCGTGCCTTTTTCATAGGTCATCGTTTGATCGTACTGCATGATCGCTTCGATCAACCGCACCTTCGCGGGCGTCAGATCTTTATAGAGCTCGGGATTTTCCGCTTGCAGCTTTTTCACGGTGCGCTCGTCGCGGGAACGGGGATCGCTGTTGACTTCCGCTTTGCCGCTCCCCTTCTCGGCTCCCGACTTGGCCGCGTCCTCGACTTCCTTTGCCTCGCCCGCGTCGTCGGAAAGAACGGTGATCTTCACCTTTTTATTGCCGTCGTGGAGATATCCCATTTTTTCCGCCAGAGCGACGATCTTTTCGCTCGCCTCCTCGACGGTGAGCCCGGTGAAATCCTCGCCGGAGAGCAGCACGTTCGCGTCGTCGTTCCCCGCTTTGACGCCGACCACTTTATCGCCGCGGACCAAAAGCTCCACGGTGGGGTTGATGTCGATGGCGAGATAGGTGCACGCCGCCTGTACGTTCGGATCCTTTTCCGAACCCTTGCCGGCCTCCGAACCGGAATCGGTAAAATCGGTGTTGCAGGCCACGGCCGAGAAACAAAGCGCCAGCGCCGCTGCGCCCGTCAATAACTTCTTTACGATTTTTTTCATAATACTTTCCTTCCTTTTTCATTTTTTAATTGTTAAGCAGCGCGTCTTATCGATAAGAGGGAGTTTCAAGCTCCTTACACCCATATAGACACTTGAACTTCTCAAACGGTTGGCAAAAAAACGAAAATTTTTAAAAATTTTTTCCGCGCCCGCTTTGACGCCTTCTTTTCCGCCGATTTTCCCGCCTCCGCCGCGCCGACGCTTTCCCTCAACTCTTCGTAAAAATAAAATTTTTTTACGAAAAGATGTTTAAAAAAAGCGAAACCGACTTATATATAAAGTGTTCGAAGGAAGATAAAAAAATCCGTAAAGAACCTCGGAAAAGGGGCGGGGACGGAGAAACGGTTCTTCCTCGGAATCCATTAAAAAATACACAAATAAAGGAGACGTTATTATGAAATATTTAACTTCCGATTCTTTGAATTCTTTATTGAAACCTTTCAGCGGCTGGTTTGATACGGGGTATACGTCCAACGTCATGAAGACGGACGTAAAGGCGAACGACGACGAATATACGCTCAGCATCGACCTGCCGGGCATCGACAAGAAAGACATCAATATCTCTCTGCAGGACGGCTATCTGACCGTCGAGGCGGTGCGCAACAACGAGCAGACGGAAAAGGACGAAAAATCCAATTACGTGTTCCGCGAAAAGGTCTACGGCAGAATGTCGAGAACGTTCTACGTAGGCGAAGGCATCAGCGAGGACAACGTCAAGGCGAAGTATGACAACGGTATTCTCACCGTCGTCGTGCCCAAATATAAAGAAGAAGAAAAAGCGCTCAAAAAGATCTCGATCGAATAACCCCCACTTATCATTTTCCTCCTGTCCGACAGCAAGCGGGATCCGGAAATTTCCGGATCCCGCTTGCTTTTGCCTTATAAAACTCTCAGACCTTTCTTATATAAAACAATCTCGACGCGATCGAATTCGAGTTTTCCGTTCTGTCCGTCTCCGCGTCGAAGAAACTCCCCAGATCGAGTCCGCCCCCGCAAAGCGCGCTCCCGCTCGCGCGAAAGGAGATCACTTTCTCCACGTTTGTCTGCTTCCGCGCCGTCGCCTCGTACATGGTATCCTCTTCCAGTCCCGCGAAATAAAATCTCTCCCCGCGCAGATTGACCGTGTCCTTCAAAAGAACCAAAACGGCGATCGCCTCGCCCTGGCCGAGGATCATCCAGCCCGTCCACGGAGAGGAATACGCGCTTTCCAGCCTCCGGTATTCCCCGAATTGCAAAAGCCGGCGGTGCGCTTTGTAAAATTCCGTCTGCGCGCGCATCGCTCGCAGTTCTTCGTCGGAACAAAGCGTCAGATCAAGCTCGTACCCCAGAAGGCCGCAGGAGGCGACGTTAAACCGGCTTTCGAGCGAAGTGCTGTTCCCCGTCTGGTGATTGGGACAGATCGAGACATGCGCGGACATCGTACTTTGCGGATACCCGCAGAGCGTCCCCTCCTGGATATAGACGCGGTCGCGCGCGTCGGTGTTGTCGCTCGTCCATACCTGCGGCATAAAACAGAGCAGCCCCAGATCGAACCGCCCGCCGCCCGAGGCGCAGGACTCGAACAACACTTCCGGAAAGCGCCGTTTCAGCGCTCCGACAAGCTCGTATAAGCCGAGCATATACTCGTGAAAATAGGCGTTCATGCCCCCGCTTTTCGTGTATACGTCCGTGGTCAGCCGGTTGAAATCCCACTTGATATAGTCCGCCCGGCAGGAACGAATCGCCTCGGACAACGCTTCCAGAAGATACTTCCCCACTTCGCGGTTGGTCAGATCGAGCATGAGCTCCCCGCGCCTAATCACGGGGGAAAGCCCGGGAATTTTCATCGCGAATTCGGGGTGGGCGCGGAAGAGATCGCTGTCCTCGCTGACGACTTCCGGCTCCACCCAAAACCCGAATTTAAGTCCTTTGCCCCGGATCTTTTCCGCGAGTCCTTTCAAGCCGCCTTGGAGCTTTTCGGGATTGGCATACCAATCCCCCATCGACGAAAACTCGTCCTTTCGTTTCCCGAACCACCCGTCGTCGAGCACGAATAACTCCGCGCCGATCTTCACGGCCCGGTCGGCCAGGGCGAGGACCTTTTCTTCCGTCACGTCGAAATAGGTCGCTTCCCAGTTGTTAAAGACGATCGGCCGCTCCCGCTCCGCCCAGGCCTCTTCGAGAATATGTTTTTTCACGAACGCGTGCAGCCGGGCCCGGAGCTCGTCCTCGCTTTCCGCGACGACCATAACGGCTTCGGGCGCGACGAACTTTTCCCCCGGTTTCAAGGGCGCGCGCAGCATAAAATCGTTGAGCCCCACCAATATCCGCGTGCTTTTATAAGAGGTTATTTCCACTTCTTCGAGATGATTCCCCGAATAGACGAGATGGAAGGCGAAACGCCTCTTTTTTCCCGCCCGTTCCCGGAGATAGACGAGCGGATTATTCATCGCCGAGCTCGCGCCGCATTTGGACTCGTTGCGGAAAATCCCGCACCCAAGCCCGTGCTCCGAGCGGATCCGTTCCCGTCCCCACGCGCCGTTGAACGTGGTCAGCTCATACCTGTCCCCCGGTAAATCCAGTTGCAGGCTCATCACCCGCCGCAAAAAACAGGCGTCCCTGCCGCCGTTGACCACTTCGCACGAAGCGGTGATGACGTCGCGGCGCGGGTAGACGGTATAATACTGTAAAAGCAAAATCCCCGTGCGCTCGTCCCGGAGGGTGATTTCCAGCGTCCGTTCCCCGCCGTGCGCGGAAGGGAGCGGAGAAAGATCGGGCTTTTGAACGAAACGGTGCCCCGCGTAGCGCAGACGGGTGGAAAAAGTGCCGTCCGCATACTCGACGAGCAGACTGCTTTCGCGGAAATCATACTCGCCGAAGGAGGAAGCGGCGAGCGGCCGGTAGAAATCTTCGTCGCGTTTGGAGAAGAGAACGGAACAATCCGCCCCTTCGCCAAAAAGCCTGCGGCCGTAATACTCCGTGCCCACCCGCCCTTCTTCGTCTACGGAAAACAACAAAGTCGTGTTTTCGGTATCCAGTTTTATCGCAAATTTACGGTTGTTTTCCATTTCCTTTCTCGCTCGCCGCGTATCCCGCCCGGAGCTTTCAAACTCCGGGCGTTTCGCGCTCGTTTGTCATTGTACCGGGCAACCCGGCTCTATCAGCGGAATTTTTTTCGGCAAAGAAGCAGGGCTGCCGCCGCCAAAACTCCCATGGCGGCCAAGGCGGACGAACCCGTCAGCCTGCCTTTGCAGCCTTTGCAGCCGGCGTTCGTGTCGCCGCTGCTGCCGCCGCCGGAGGAATTGCCGCTCGCATATTTCGCGTACAGACTGAGATTTTCCGTCACTTTGGTCCCGTCCGCGAACTTTTCGGTGCAGGCGCTGTCGGTGTACCAGCCCTCGAAGGTATACCCCTCTTTGGCGGGCGCGGCTTCGGGAGTGAACGCCGCGTCTTTCTCCGCTTCCGCGATTTTGATCTGTCTGTCGCCGTCGTAATAGGTGATCGTCACTTTGCCCGGTTTCGGCTGAGCGCCGGTCTCCGCAATCCCGTTGAACTCGACGGCGGTGATTTGTACCCATTCCGCGCCGTAGGAGGGGAAATTTTCGAGATAGAACAGCGTTTTGACGTAGACTCTCGCCTTGCTTTCCGCGAACGCGCTGATGTCCGCGGCATATTCGGAAAGGGGCGTCTCGGAACCTAAAAAGGTCTCGGCGATTGTCCAATCCTCGTTGTTTTCGCTCACAAGCACGGTGATTTTGGAAGCGCGGCTGACGCTCTCGTAGACGGCGACGCGGCCGGAGAACTTGAAATACAGCTCGCCGAACGTCTTGCCCTCGCCCGCCGACAGCGCCCAGGTGACGTATCCCTCGGAAGTGACGCTGCTCTGCGGCAGCTGCACGCCCGTCGCCGTTCCCTCGTCGTTGGCGCGGGCGATGACGTTGAACGTCTCGTACGCGTCCGTTTCCGGCTCCGCGTTCTTGTAATTGATGTTGACGGAAAACTCGCCCATGAAATCGTATTTCTCGTCCGAAGTATCGATCACGGCGCCCTCGTATCCGTCCGCCGTCCAGCGGCAGGCGACCGTCGCGGCGCGGTCGCTCATCACGTATTCGTCGCCCGGCGCAAAGAGCAGTTTGTCGATGTTTTCCGCGTTGTAGACGAGATACCCGGCGAACGCGTACCCTTCGGCGGCGATCGGAGGCTGGGGAAGAACAAGCGAATCTCCCTTGTAATAGGTAGCCGGTTCGGGCAGAGTCCCCGTGTATGCGACGCCTTCGGGAAGCCCGCTTTCAAAATTCACCGCGTAGCCGACCTTTTCCCAGACGGCGGTGAACCGCACGTCGGACGCGGTCATCGTATAGACGCTTCCCGCCTCGTAAGTTTGTTCGTCCGTATCCGCTTTCCAGCCTTTGAAGGCATACCCCGACCGCACGAACGGGTTTTCGGGCAGAGTCAGCTCTTCGCCCTCTTTGAGCGGCGCCTTCTGCACGGGCGTTTTGCCGATCGCGTCGTCGCCACCCTTTAAGTACGTCACCTCGTACCTGGTCACCCCGTCGTCGTCATAGGGTACGAAAGTCTGCGTTCCCGCAAGCGAAAGATCGTTGAACCGCACCCAGTCGTGCGAGAAGGACACGCCCGATTCGTCCACGATCTCGATCTTGACGTAAAGGGTGGTATGCTCCTTCGCCGAAGCGGTGAGATCGGCGGTCAGCACGGACTCCTCGCAGTCCTGATAGGTCTTCGTGAACGCCTTGACGTATTCCGCGCCCGCTTCCGGTTTCGTATAGACGTTGACGGTGATCGAGCCGCTGCTCACGGACATATCGTGCAGGAACCTGCCGCGAATCGTTAAAGTCATGGTATGGAAAACGCCGCCGTTGGGAACTTCCGCTTTATAGACGATGTAACCGGTGCGCACGTTGGCGTCGGTCGGCCGCTGCAAACAGACGCGCGGCGGATCCTCGTCGTTCCCGCGCAAAATCAGCGTCTGTTCCTCCGCGCCCTCGATCACCGCTTCGGGCGCGTACTGAGAATAATCGTCCGCGAAACCGTACGCAACGGGCACGAGGTCGACCATGCCGGCAAACGCCATCGAGTTGAGCCGCACCCAGTCGTGCGCATACCCCGCCATACCCGCGTAGACGATCTCGTACTTGACGAGCGCGTCGGAAACGCCCGCGAGCGCCGTCGAAAGGTCGTAGGAAAGCGTCTGTCTGCTCCCGTCCGCGACGAACGGCTCCCCGGCCCGCGTCCAGTTTTCGGCTGTTTCGGCCTTCGCGTAGACGTTGATGGTAATCGTGCCGGACGTTTCGAAGTTGGAGATCCGGTCCGCCTGAATGGTGAGATGAAGGCTCTTGAACCCATAATTTTTCCCCGCCGAAAGCCGATAGACGAGATACCCGGTCATGTCGCCTGTCAACCCGTCGGTGATCTGCAAATGCATACCTCCGTCCGAGACGCGGTAGATCATGTTTTCCTGTTCGACGATCTCGTCCTCGCCGTCGGGATTTACGCCGACCGCGCCCTCCACGGCCCGTTCGGTATAATTGTCGCTGAGCGCGTACGCCTTCTGCGTGGTCTTGCTCTCCGCGCCCGTGCCCGTGAGTTTGACGGTGCCCACGCCCATCCAGTCGCGGCTGTCCAGTCCCGTCCAGATAATCTCGAACTTGACTTTGACCATGCTCGCGCCCCTCGCGATCTCCGTGAGCGTTTCCCGTCCCGAAGACACCTCCGTGGCCGTGCCGTCCGCGGACGAGACCTCGGCGTAGGCGCCGCCGTCCACGCTCGCGGAAATGACGAGCTTGGTCGTGGAGGTGGCGAGATAGCAGGCGAGCCGCCCCGTCCAGTCCAAAACGAGCGTATCGACGACGTAGCCCTCGTCCATGCGCAGGGTGTACTCCGCCCAGCCCCCGAACCCGCCGGCGATGTTGAGTTCGTTCCGCGAAGCGTTGAGTTTCATATTGCCGACGTTCACGCTCTCGTCGAGTACCTGCCCCGCCTCCGATAGGGCGTCCTGCGCCTTCATTTCATAGTAGATCGTCTTTCCCGCGGCCGGCGTCGGCTCTGCGCCCTCGGCGCCCGCGAAAATCCCTGCCAGCCCCGCCGTGCAGACGGCGAGAACCGCCGAACAACACGCCAACAATACTTTCCGTTTCATCATCTTTCTCCTTATTCTTTATTTACTCCGCCGTGATCAACACGCACTTGTACTTTCCGAGCGAGAGCCGGAAGGCGCTCCAACCGTCCCTTTCGGAGTCGGGCTCGATCGTCTCCGCCGTCCCCGCGAAGGGATCCCAGAGCTTAAAGGTCTTTCCCGCATCGGAAAGCTCCAGGGCGACGTTTTTTTCCGCGTCGGCGGTGTTGCAGACGAGATAGACGGAGTTGTTCTCGTTCCGCTGTTTGCAGGCGACGACGCAATCGGAATCCGCCCGCACGTACGCGCTGTCCGAAACCGCTTTTGCGACCGCCGCCGTGTTTTCTTTCACCGACACGTTTTCGTGCGCGAGCAATTTTTCCATGTTCGCCTCGAACGCCGCCTGTTTCTCCTCGCTCTCGCAGATCCAGCCCCCGTCGTCCTGCAAGACGACGCGCACGCCGCACGCGGCGGCCCTTTCGATCTTGTCGAGCACGTCCGCGTACATCGCGCAGGTTTTGGGCACCACCAGCGTCGAGAATCGCTCCCCCGCCGGCGTCACGAGCCGCCCGTTCTCGATTTTCGCCTCGCGGAGCATCTCCGCGTCGAAATTTTCGTAATCGATCTGGTTGGACAATAAAGCGAAAGACAGCTCCGTGAAATTGCCGCTCAGCGTCCCCGCAAGCGTATTGGTCGAGCCCAGGGCAGAGCTGTCGAAATTCGTCGTCGCCGCGAACAGCCCCTCCGCGGGATAATATACCGCCACGTCCTTCTCGCCGATTCCGCCGCCCAGCATATAGCCGATCCTCGCCGTCGTATCCGCGAATTTGCGGTTTGTCTCTTCGTCGTAGGTGAACGGCTCGTAGTAAGAGACGAACGTATTGACGCCGCAGGCGTACTGTACGGCGAGCGAGCAGATGCGCGCGTCCCAGTCCTCGTTCTGATATCCCCAGTCGGACACCTCGCAGAACACCCGGCTCTTGCCGTAGAACTGCGCGGACGAGGAACAGGTTTTCATGACGTTCCCCCACCTCGCCGTCACTCCCGGATCCCCCGAGAGCAGATCGATGCCGGGAATCTGCACGTTGGCGTAGTTGCGCATGACGTTGCCCGAATAGACGGCGCACGCCGCCGGCGACTCCTCGCCCAATAAATGCCCGCTCGCGTTGATGTTGTTTTTCGCGCACCACTCCCCGATCTGCCCGAAATAATTTTCTGCGAACAACTCCGCGACGCAGGCGTTGTAGTGCATGCGGAACCGCATCGCCTCCGCGGAGGAATTGAGCGTGTAGCCGTCCTTGTAGAGATAGGGCAGGTACGGAGTCAAGTCGTATCCCCACCTCTTTTGAAAATAATCTTTGAGCGCGGGCGAGTAGTTGCAGGTGTCGAGAAGTTCGAGGTTTTCGTTGGGCTTATCGAATACGTTGAGCACCGCGCAGCTCCCCTTGTACATGCCCGGCAGCGCCGGCTCGTCGTAGAAAAACGACTCTACGCCGTTGTTGAAATACTTCCCGAACCGCTTCTTGTACGCCTCGTAGGTGACGTCCAGGAACTTTTTCACCGGCTCCGCCCGCATCACGTCTATGTACCGCCTCGATTCGAGAATATTCCACTGCGGGTGCGTCCCCTCGTACCAGTATTTCCGATAGAGACAGATCAGAATACAATCCTTGCCCGTATCGTTGACGAAGGTCGCTTTTCCGGCCTTATCGACGATGCAGGGCAGCGCCGACGAAACGTCCGCGTCCGTCACTTTCTCGCCCGGATAGGCGTAAGCGGCGAGAAGGGTATGCTCCGCGGGACAGACGATGCTGCGGCTGCCGCCCGCGGGCACGACGACGCTCTTTTGCGCCACCCCCTGCGCCTGCCAGTCGGGATTGTCCTTCAAAACGACGTCCCGCGCGCCGCCGCTCGGATAACCGTGCTCGTCGTACAGCCACACCCGCAGCCCCAGATCCTCGATCGCGTACGCGACCGCCTCTTCGGCGAGTTCCCAGGCGTCCTCGTTGGTAAGATAGTCGTCCGTCCAGCCCACGTTCGTCACCACGCCCCCGTAGCCGTACTCTTTGAGCTTTTCGAGATTGGGAACGGACGCGCCTTTGGGCTTCGACGCGTCCTCGTTGAGCACGGGCAAAAGCCGGTACTCGACGGCGGGATTTAAAAACTCTTCCGCCGTATAGTCGCGGCGGTTGCCGAACAGTTTGTCGTAAAAAGTGATCCGGTTGTACTCCCCGACGGGTACGTCGGCGGAACTTCCGCCCGAACCGTCCTTAGCGCTCTCGTTCCCGGACGGATCCGGACCCTTGCCCACGCCGCAGCCGGCGAACGCCGCCGCGGTAAACGCCGCCAGCAACAGCGCGGCGATTTTATTGCATTTTTCCGATTTCACTTGTTCCCTCCTTTTGCCCTTTCACATCTTGATCGCCGAACCGACCAGCCCCTGGATATAATACTTGTTCGCGCTGACGAAAAGAAGAATGAGCGGCGAGCTGGCGATGAGATACCCCGCGTAGACGACGGGGATTTTCGTGTCGAATTCCATATTGTTGTCGAACACCTCGATCAGCCCCGCGGCGATCGTGTACGGCTCGGTCATGATCACCTGCTGCCACAGGTAATCGTTCCAGATACTGACGATCTGAATGATCGCGGCGGTGCCGAGAATGGGCATGGACAGGGGCAGCGCGATTTTTAAATACCTCGTCGTCGTCCCCGCGCCGTCTATCTCCGCCGCCTCGAAGATCTCCGCGGGCAGGCCGCGGAAAAACGTGACGAAGAGAAAGACGCTCATCAGACTCCCGTTCGTGTAGATAGGGAAGATCAAGGCGAAGAAATTATCGTACAGCCCCAGCGCCTTGTAGAGCAGAAACTGCGGCACCAGGGTGATGATCCCCGGCATCATCATCAGCATGAGCACGAACCCGAAACACAGCTTCGCGCCGGGGAAACGGATCCTCGCGATCGAATAGGACGCGACGGAGGAAATGACGAGCATTCCCAGGCACCCCGCCAGCGCGACGAGCAGGGTATTGAACATGTATCCCTTGATGTAGCCGAAGGCGACGCCGAGATTGGAAAAGCGCAGCGGCAGACCGGGCGTCCACATGTTCATCGTGTATTCGTAGTGGCTCTTGAACGCGTTCCAGAGCGTGAACGCGAGCGGAAAGAGCAGGATAAACACGATCAGAAGAATCACGAGATGCAGGGCGCACTGCGCCGCCGTTTTCTTGTGAATTTTAAACGCCCGCATCTATGCTTCCTCCTTCTTCTCGCCCGTGAACTTGTAGGCGAGAATCGTGAACAACCCCGCCATGACGAAAATGACCGTGCCGATCGCGGCGGCGTACCCGAAATTGTTGTTCGTGAACGCCATTTTATACATGTAATACCCGGGCACGTAGGTGTCGAACTGATTTGGCCCGCCTTTGGTGAGCACGACCTGCACGCTGTAATCCTGCAAGGCGCCGATGATGCCGAAGACGAGGAAATAGCGGATCTGTCCGCGCAAAAGGGGCAGATCGATGTAGACGATGCGTTTGAGCGCGGAACACCCGTCCAGCCGCGAGGCCTCGAACACTTCGCCCGAGATCGCCATCATGCCCGACATGTAGATGAGCACGGAAGTCCCGCCCACCCACGGAAAACCGAGAAAAACGATGGAAAAGAGCACCCATTTGCTGTCTCCGAGCCAGTCCACGTCCTTATGGATCAGCCCCAGCGCTTTCAAAATTTCGTTGAATACGCCCCCGTTGACGGCGTAGATCTGTTTCCAGATCAGCATGCCCACCACGCCCGGCGCCACCATGGGCAGAAGCACGAGAATCCGGTAAGCGTTCTGCATCTTCTCGCTCCCGACGCCGAAGATAAGCTCCGCCATGACGAGGGGCGCCAAAATCCCGATCAGAACCTTGAAGAAAAAGATCTTGCCCATCGTGCCCATCGACTTCCAGAACAGCGTATCGCGCACGAGCCGCACGAAATTATCCGCGCCCGAAAAATCCATCGTCTTGTCCGTCTTGTCGAAGAAAGACAGCGCCAGTCCGTAGACGAACGGATAAAAACTGAATATCAAAAGCCCCAGCATCAAGGGCGCGACGAGAAGATATCCCATGCGGTATTTCCAGATCGTGCGGCCGAGATTTTTTATCTTGCGCGCGAACCCGCCTCCGCCGTTTAAAGCCGCGCCCCGCCTGCCGGGCGCGCGTTCCGCCGCCCTCTTTTCTCCCGTCTCCATATCACGCCCCTCCCCTTAAATCGAGCTGGAATTTCTCCTCAACGTATATTTCCACGACGACCGAACTGTCCAGATCCCGCACCCGGAAATCGACGACGCCCGCCGGCTTGAATTTGGGATTGGCGTTGTACGGATAGTATACGTACTCCGCCCGTCCGTTCCCGTCGGTGGCGATCTGATTGATTTTCAGATCCCCGCCCGACACCTTCTCGCCGTCTAAAACGGTCGTGGGCGAATCCATCCAGAGCAGATGCCCTTTCACCGGTTTTCCGCCCCGCGTCAGCGTCACCGTGATCGTCACCGTGTTTTTCGAGTCCGCCGATAAACGCCCCTCTTTGGCGGCGTAAGTATACGCGATCTCGTAAGCCTGCGCGTAGACGAAGTCGAAGAGCGCGCAGCAGCCCAGGAGCGTTACGAGCAATAAAAGAGCCGTCCATTTTGCCCCGATTTTTTTGAATATCTTCATTGCGGTTTCCCCGTGGATTCCCCTTTACCAGTCCGACGTATCGATTTTGAGATTGGCGATGTACTCCTCCGCGCCCGCTTTCTGATAGGTGTCCACGGCCGCGTAGAAGGCGTCGTCGCTCAGCTCCCCTTTCACCCATTTGGAAAAATTGGCGTTGAGATAGGAATTCTGCGTCACCGTGTACGCCGCCGGCCATTCGCAGGCGGGAACGATCGGGAATTTCTGATTCAGCCAGTACTCGCTGAGCTTCTCGTTGGGCGTGGTGCCCTTGACGGCGCCGAGCTCGGAACCGAACTCCTCGATGATGAGATTGACGCTGTCCACCGTGGTCAGGTATTGGAGGAACAGAATGGCGTTTTTGAGAATCTGCTTGTTCCCCTTGATCCCGTCCTTCATGAGATTGACGTAAAGGGAGGAGGTGGAACGGTACGGCCCGTCGCTCGTCTCGAAATCGAGCGCGTATTTAGAGGACTTGCTGTCCGTCAGCGGCGCGGGGAACATGCCGAACTCCCAGTTCTCGTGGACGGCCTCCGCGTTAAGCTCGTTCTTGAACTGCCAGACGCCGTTGTTGATCATGCCCACCGCGCCCTTGTTCCACTTGGTCTGCCAGTCGGTGTTCATCCAGCCCTCGGAGAGGTAATCGGCGTAGTATTCCTTGCAGATCCGATAGTACTCCCGCGCCCCTTCCCCGTGCGCCGCGTCGGTGGGGCTGAAATATCCTTTGAGCACGCCGCGCAGCTGTTCGGCTTCGCTCACCGTGCCGTCCTGATCTCTGTCAAGGTCGGTGTTTTTCATGAGATAGGCGGCGAAGCTGGGGCCGATCGAGAAGGTGTTCACCCAGTTGTTGGCGTTGATGCTCTTTTCGTTGCCGTAGGGGGCGATGGCGACGTAATCGACTTTATTGCCGTCGCTGTCCGTGCCCGAGCCTTTGATTTTGGAAGCGTTCGCGAGGAACTCCGTCCAGTTTTCGGGCACGGACAGCCCGAACTTTTCGTAGACGGACTTGTTGTAGAACCAGCAGGTGGCGCTGCCGGCGTTGAGCGTAACGGGCACGGCGATGATCTCCCCCGCCGCGTTCACCTGTTCCTTCTGCGTCCACAGGTACTCGGGAAACATATCCCTCCACGCCTCGCTCCCCTCCGCGCCCGCTTCCACGAACTGATTGGGCGCGTCGAGGACGTCGTTCAGATTCATGTAGTAATCGCGGTCGCTGAATCTCGACCAGCTGAACGAGATCGCGGGCATGGTCTGCGTCTGCACCTGTTTGATCAGCCACTCGGAGACCTCGTTGTCCTCGCCGTTGAGGTTCTTGTTGGTGACGTATTTGATCTTGATTCCCGTCTCCTTGTAAAATTCGTTGGCGATGATCTTCGTCGCGGAGATGGCGCCGTCGGTGGTGGGCATGTGCGTATGCAGATCGACGACGAGCGTCTCCGCCGTGCTGGCGGTCCCGCCCGAAAGATCCTGTCCGTAATCGAGCCCGGTCGCAAGCAGACGCTCCATCCAGTCGGTGGAGACGTACGAACCGTCGCTCGCCGAGTTCCCCTTGTTCCCGCAGCCGGACGCGAACGCGCAGACGGCGAACGCGCAGACGAGCAAAGAAGTTAACGCTCTTTTACAAGATTTTTTCATATAGGTTTCCTCCTGAATTTTTATAATAATTTCCGCGCTTCCTGCGGCGTTTTGAAATGCTTTTTCTTGAACATCTTGCAGAAATAGGAAGGGGTGGAAAACCCGGTCGCGTACGCGATTTCCTTGATGCTCATCTGGGAGTTTTTGAGGAGATAGAGGGCGCGGTCGATCCGGTAATCGACGAGGAATTTCTGCGGCGAGGTGTTGTAGACGTTCTTGAAGAGCCTGTAAACGTTGCTCCGGTGCAGATTGACGTACTCCGCCATCTCCTCCACCGAGATGTCGTCCGCGTAGTTGTTTTCGACGAAGAGCACCAGTTTGTTCATGAGCGAGCTCGTCGCGTTGCTGCCCTCGAAAATAGGATTGTTCTTGGCGAGATAGCCGAGGAGGGCGTAGAACTTGCCGAGGATACAAAGATAATTTTGTTTAAACCGTTCGTCGTAATCGCAAAGCTCCACCATCAGCGCTTTCATCGCCTCGAAATCGTCGGCATGCCATACGTAGTTGTCTCCGGCCAAAAAGCCGATGTTCTGCATGATCTCTTCGGCGTTGACGCTGTTGAAACCCACCCAATAGTACTCGTACGGATCTGCGGGATCGGCGTAGTATTCGAAGATCATGCCCGCGGGCACTAAAAACGCGTCTCCTTTTTGGAGAGGAAAGGTCCTGTTCCTTACCTTAAAAAATCCTTTGCCCGAAACGACGAAATGGAACACGTAGAAATCCCGGATACACGGACCGAAGCGGTGGTCGGGCTTACAGGCCTCGTAACCGATCTGATAGACCATAAAATTGTACTGGTACTTATTTTCCGGCAGATATAATTTCAACTTCCCTTTCTCCTCTCACGGCCGCGGCGCTTATTTCGCGTCCTTCCGGTTGATCAAGACCGCCGTCTTTTCCACGTTCGTCAGTTTGAGCCCGAGCTTGGCGTACGTTCTGATCGCGGCGCCGTCGCGGGTGCAGCCGTCGAAATACAATTTCCCGATCTCTCCGCCCGCGGCGGAATTGTTGGCGACGCGCACCGACTGTGCTCCCCAAATGTCGATATTCCTGAAATAGACCTCTTCTATTCTGGCGCTCGCCTCCGCGCAGACGGTGACGTTGATCGGATAGAGGGCGCTCGCATGGATCTCGATATCCTCGAAATGCACGTCTTTCACCGTCGCCTTGCCGCCTAAAACCACGACCAGCGCGCCGAGTTCGTCCTGCCAGGTCGCGCTCGCGAAGCCGATCGAGCAGTTTTCAAAGCGAACGTCGCGCATATCCCGCACGCTTTCGTAGACGATGCCCATGCCGCGCGCTTTGTCCGGCCAGCCGTTGCATCTGCGGAAGCGGATATTTTCGATGGGGATCGTACAGCCGCCGTTCATCGACTTGACCTCGAAAAGATCGTCGCCCGAACGGGCGAAACAGTTCTCCGCCAGCGCGTTGCGGCAGTCGCCGAAACAGATTCCGTCGCTGTTCTGGCGGTAGCCGAAGAGAAGAACGTCCCGGACAACGATGTTTTGCGAATAGAGGAAATACAGCGTCCATTCGGGGCTGTTGTTGAGCGTGATTCCCGTCACCTCCACGTTTTCGGAGTTCTCGAAATGCACGGCGGAACGCGCGTGCCAGTCGAGTTTGGTCAGATCGATCATGCCGCGGCCGGAGAGTTTGACGTTCCCGACGTTTGCGCCGTGAAAGAGCGCCTGCCAGCGCACCATGCCCGACCACGCCGGATCGAGCATCGGTTTCTCCTTCCGATCGGGCATCGTCGCGTAAATATAGCACCCTTCTTCGAGATAGACCTCGGTGTTGTTTTTAAATTCGACGTTGTATTTGAGGTAATGAGTGCCCTTTTCAAAGACCATTATCTGTTTTTCCGCGGTAAACTCCAATTTCTCGGCATGCGTACCCGCGGGGACGCGCATGACCTCGTAGCCTTCGGGCGCCCGGAACTCCTCGGTCTCCCGCACGACGAGCGTCAGCGCCGTCTCTTTCCTGTCGTCCGCGACGAAGGTGTAATTGCCGAAGCCGGGGATTTCCGCCGCCGCGGCGCCGAGCGGCGTCAGTTCCGCTTTGACGCCGTATTTTGCCGGCAGCACTTCGAGACGCTCCGCGCCGTAGAGAAGGTTTACGGTGACGCGCAGCGGGAAGGAATCCGCGCCCGCGTCCACCATCGCGAAGGAATGGGCGCCGAGCGAGGTCCGCACCGCGTAGCAGGGCGTTTCCTTTCCCTCCGTTTCGAGCTCGAAATAGGGAGATACGATCGCGCCCTCGGTTTTGGCGGTGTTGTCGTGCGTACCGTCGCCGTTGTCGACCTCTAAGATAAATTTTTTGAGATCCTGCGTTTCCCCGATCCCCTCGAAAGAAAGGGGTTCGATTTTCTGTTCCCGCACTTCGCTTCCTCCTCCCGAACCGGAGTCGACGGAAGCCCCGCCCGTCGAAACGGATTCGTCCGTCCCTCCGCCACCGCACGCGGCCGCGAAAGCCGCCGTCAGCGCGCCTAACAGCAAAGAAATTATTTTCATCGATTTTTTCATTGCGTTTTTTCTCCCCCGATCCGATCTGTTTTCGTATTTTTATTATAATACAGGGCTTTCGATTCGTAAATAGACGCATGTTGCAATTCATGCAACGAATGTTGCGACGCCTGCAAAAAATACAAATGTTGCGATCATTTTTATCCGCCGTCCTTCCTCTCCCGCAAAAAATTGATTTTCGCTGAAAAAAGAGCGGTTTTTTCGATTTTTTCCGTAAAAACCGAATTTTTTTGCGGAAGTATGTCACTTATGTTGCGGAACATATTCCTTTTTTCCCGAAAATAAATGCAACGCAAGTTGCGATTTCCCCGTGGACGCAGAAACGGAAAACGAAAAAACGTCAAATGCAAGAAAAAAACGAGTTCGACGCAAGGCCGAACCCATTTCCGGGGAAATATATTCGAGATGTTTTTGCGGCGTCTCCTTTCTATATTCCGCATTATAACACACTTTTTTCAAATTGCAAGCGCAGTGTGCCAACTATTTTCGCTTTTTCGCTATTTTTTTTCGGCCGCGGACGCGGCGGTGAGAAAAAACACTTCTTTCGCCCCCGCTTTGAAAAGCAGTCGCGCGCACTCGCTTCCCGTCGCGCCCGTCGTCATCAGATCGTCTACGAGCAGAACTCGCTGTTCCCGGCACGCCTCCCTCTTCACGAGACGATAGGCTCCCGCGACGTTTTTCTCCCGCTCCTGCGCGGTCAAAAGTTTCTGCGGTTTCGTCTCCCGGATTTTCTCGAAAACGTCGGCGCAAAAAATCGCCTTTAATTCGTATGTAATCGTTTTCGCAAGCTCTTCCGCCTGATTATAGCCCCGTTTTCGTATCTTTTCTTTCGTCATGGGCACGGGCACGACGAGAAGCTCTTTTTCCGCTCCTTCAACGCCCCGCAAAGCCTTACGCCGAAAGGCTTCCGTCATCTCTTGCGCAAAGAAAAAACCGAGATAGCGATCTCCGTTTTTGAATCGGTTGAGCAGCACGCCCGCTTCGCCTTCGTAGACAAAGGGGGAAATTCCCAACGAAAAAGCGGGCGGACTTCTCTTACAGGCCAGGCAAACGCCTTCTGTAATCGTTTTCCGACCGCATTTTGGGCATGTTTTGTCATCGTTCCCAGCAAGCGCGGAAAAACATTCGCCGCACAGCCGCCGCGCGGGATAGGAAAACACTTCCTTTCCGCACACGTCGCAGGTATACCCGCGGTTTGCCGCCGCGCGGCGGTATTTTTCGAGCAGCGTATCGATTGCTTTCATTTTTCTTTCGTTTTCATTTTTCCCCCGCCGGAGTTTGCGCGGCCTCGGCGTCTTTTTTACGTTGGTAGCGCACCAGCAGGTACGAGCCGACGGCGCCGATCGCGAACAAGCCTATGCCGAGCGCCACGTCGGAAACCTTGACGCCGTTCTGCGCCCACGAAGCGTAGACCGCGAAGATGTCGGGGTTATAGAACATGGAGACGATCGAGCCGAGCGAGAGGCCGACGATGAGGGAATAGGCGGTGTGGCGCGCCTTGCCGAACGCGTAGGTGAGGAGTTTCGAAAAGGTGAAGAGACCGACGAGGAATCCGACGACCAAAGCGACGTAGACGAGGAAGATCGCGGGATTGGATTTCCAAAAGCCCATGCTCACGCTGCCCATGAGCGCCTTGAACCAGCCGAGCGCCATCAGAACCGCCGTGGCACTGAGTCCCGGCACGACCTGCGTCACGCCCACCACGTAACCGATGGGAAGGCACAGGAGCACCTGCCACCATTTCACCGAAGAGAACATTTTTTCCGCCGCTTCGAGATTGGAAGCGCCGCTACCGCCGCTGCCCAGCGCCACCGATACGACGCCGATCGCGATGGGTATGAGTACGCCGAGGATTAAAAGCGCGATTCGCTTTCCGTTCATCGCCGCGCCTTTGAGCTCGTCTTTGACCGCCGGGAACGCGCCGCTCATGAGCCCCGCGAACAGTCCCACCACCGCGAAGGGAAGGATTTCCAGCAGTTTCTCCACCGTTAAAAAACCGAGCAGTACGCCTACCACCATGCCCACGCCGATGGGCAGCAGGAACAAAAAGCATTTTTTGAATTGCTTGAAGAGGTTGCCCACCGCATAGAGGAACTGGTCGTAAAGTTTGAAAATGATCGCGACGGTCGAGCCGCTGATGCCGGGCACGATCACCGCGAGGCCGATGAAAAAGCCGAGCAGAGCGCTCTTGCACCAGGTTTTCTTGTTGTATTTGATCAAAGCGATTTCCAGACTGTCTTTGCCCATAAGCTCTATGCGTCCTCCCTTTGCGCGCCGCAAACTTCGGCGCTTTTTCATTATACTTTATTTCTATTTTCTTGTCAATCGTTCTCTTTGCATAAAAATCCGGCTTTTTTCATCGGAGAGGTTATGAAAATATTTATTCCGCAAAATCGCTGCGATTTCGGCAAAAAAGCACAAAATCACCCCCTTCGGCGCATATACAATAAAAGAGTAATTTCCGGCGGAGAGCTGTCTATATGAATTTTATCAAAAAAATGTGTATTTTAAGACAAGTCAAACAGGGCTTTTCCGGAGACGGGAAAACGCTGTCGGGACTTATCAAGATCGAGCAATACGGGAAAAACCTTTCCGTAGAGGTGTCCGTCATCAATTTCGCGCCCCTCTCTTCGGGGGAATATTACTGTCTCCTCTCGGACAGGAAGGGGCGCACGGAAATGCTGCCTTTGCGCGGCAAGAGCCTTTTCAACATCGTTTCCGAACTCAACGCCGAGGACGGCTTCTGCGGCGTCATCTGTTTCGTCAAAAACGGTATCGTGCCCATCGCCTACGGCGTCAACGGCGATAACGTTTACGACTGGCGCACCCTCGTCAAAAATTCCGCCCCCGCGCAAACGAAGGAGACCGCCTTTGCCGCCGAATTCACGGGCGCGGACGCGAACCCCGCCGCCGCGCCGGGATACGAGGAACAGCCGGCGGAACCGCCCGAAGAGAAAAGGGAACGGCCGCTGCCGCCGCGCCCCGCGCGGGAATCGCCCGAACCCGCTTCGCCGGACGACGGCCAAGAAAACGAACCGATCCGGACGCCCGAGACGCCGGAGAGAAAAATTATCGGATACGACGACGAAACGGTCGCCACGGAAAATTATTATCGAAAGGAGAACGGGGAAGATGAATGCTTCGAGAATGAAAAACCTTGTGCACATGCATACGCTGAAAGCGGAGATCAAGAACAAACGCCGCAAGAGCGGGAGAACGCTGCAACGAATGGAGATGCTGAGGACGTACGCAATCCGTTTACAACGGACTCGGACGGATACTATCGCGCCGTAAAGGGCGAGATCGACGCCCTCTTCGCCAAATACCCCGCCGACGACAGCTTAAAAGAGATCTTCGCCTATTCGGAATGGGTGCGGATCCAGGGCGAGGAGGGACGCGCGGAATACCTCGTCGGCGTCATTTACGACGACCTGAAAGCCAAATACATCTGCTACGCCCTGCCCGCCGCCGACAGAAATTATCCGCCCGAAGAGATCAGGGAGATCTGCACCTTCGTCCCCTCTTCCGCCTTTACCGACAAAGAAGGCTTTTTCGTCATCTTTCAAAGCTGTTCCACGGGGGAATGCATACGCGCCGAGAGTCTTTGACGTTCCCCGGCGTCCGCCTCTTCCCCGACGCGAGACGAGGAGACGGAATATCCGCTCCTCTCTTTACGGAAAAAGCGGCCCGCTCCGGCCGCTTTTTCTCCCGCCCCTTTCTTCGCGGAAGACGGCGCTCAATCGTTGAGGCCTAACAGATAATCCGCCGACACGTCCAAGACCTGACACAGTTTCGCAAACGTGTCCAGACGGGGCAATTTTTTCGTGGTGTAATACTGCGTGATCATCTCGGGAGACACCCCCACACGCCGCGCTATCTCCACCGTCGTCATGCCGCTTCGCTTGATCTCCTCCCGAAGCCGGCCCTTTATCTTTTCTATCATATTAAAAATTATATAACCAGCGGTTAGAAAATGCTTGACATCTAACCGTTAGTTATTATATAATAAAGACGTAAAGAATATGTACGGAATCGGGATTCTTTTCCGAAAAAGCCGCGGAAGAAGAGGTTTTTTACTACGCTTATCCATAAAAAGGTTCTTATTTTGCAAAAAGGCCGCCCCGCAAGGGACGGTCTTTTTGTGTTTCTCCGATCGCTCGGGAGAATGTTTCAGATCACCCTGACGCCGAGAAGACGCACGAGCTGCGCCGCCTGGGAGGGGTTGATGCTCGCGCCGCGGAGTTCGCGGAAGGTGTCGGAGAGAATGATGCGTTCTATCGTGCAGTCGGAGAGATCCACGCCTTTGAGCGGGGTGCGGAACAAGTCGCAGCCGGTGAAGTTCGCTCTTTTGAGAGTCATTTTTTTCCACTGCGATTCGGGAAAGGACGATTCTTTAAAGAGACTGTCTTCCAAAGCGCAGGCTTCCCAAAGCGTTTTGGAGAAATTCGCATAACAGAAGGAACCGTCGGAAAATTTACATTCCTTGAAACAGCTTTCCGCAAACGAACTGCCGTCCCCTTTGCAGGAAGCGAAAGAGCAGCGTTTAAAATAGCCGTCCGAAAATTTACAATTCAGGAATACGCAGGCGGAAAATTCCGTTTCGTAAAAGCTCGTTTTGGAAAAATCGCAGTCTTCGAAGCGGCATTTCTTAAAGCGGCAGCCTTCAAAATCCAAACTCGCGGCATCCGCCCGGGAAAGCTCCTCTTTTTCAAAAACCGCGTCTTTGACGCATTCGTCCTCCGCCCGCGCTTCCTCCATCTTTTCCCTTAACATGTATTCACCTCGTACATGGTATTGCCGAATTTTTTCCGCTGCTTTCAGTATACTACATTCCGTCTATCAAAGTCAACGTTTTCCAAGGCGGACGGAGGGCAAAAAATTCCCCGGGCGGAAAGTTCCGTCCGGGATTGGTTTTTTTAGCTGCATTTGAGTTTGGCACGGAAGAATTTATAGCCCATGAGCATCGTTTTGCCCTGCATTTTAAACGGCATCCAGTCCACGATCACGGGGTAGGTATTGTATTTCAGGTAGCGATAGAGTTTTTTATCCTGCGCTTTGATGAACGCCCAAAGCTCTTTGAGCGCCGCTTTCCGTTGTTCGGGGTGGTCCTTCCCGCCCGTCGTGAACATCAGCGTCAAGGTCATGATCACGCCCAGATCGTGCAGCATGTACCGCCGGAGCCCTTTCTTGAAGCATTTGATCCCCTCGTAGCTGTACGCCGTCGCCATCTCCTTCATGATACGGATCTGCTGGTCGTACCGCCTGACGATGTTCCCCGCGCTCACCGACTGATCGTCGCGGCCGATAAAGTAGCGATAGAGATCGATATCGAGGTAGTACAGATTTTCCATATACGGCAGCGGTTTATACGCGAAGATATTGTCCACATAGAAAGTATGTTCGGGCAACACCGTATTGCTCGCGCGCAGTTTCTCCGTCTTATAGATCAGGGAGTGCATCAAAAGCACCGAGGAGGTGTGAAATCGTTTCACCTTCTCCCAGCCGAACATTTTATTCTTAGGGAAATTTTTCCTGAATTTACGCACGAACCGACTGCCCTCGTATACTTTTTCGTAGACGAAGTTGGTGAAATACAGATCGGGCAGGTTATTTTCCGACTGATGTTTTTTGATTGTGTCGAGCAGGGTTTTGAGCGCCGCTTTATCCAGCCAATCGTCCGAGTCCACCACTTTATAGTAGAGTCCTTCGGCAAGTTCCAGCCCCTTATTCACGCCGCTGCCGTGGCCGCCGTTTTCTTTATGTACCGCTTTCACGATCGAGGGATATTTGGCCGCGTATTCGTCCGCGATCTCGCGCGTTTTATCTTTCGAGCCGTCGTTGACGACGATGATCTCCACGTCCCCGCCGCCCGAGAGCAGACTATCCACGCACTTGCGCATATAATTTTCCGAATTATAACAGGGAACTGCAAACGTGATCAGTTTCATGTTTACACCGCTTCCTCCAATGCCGTTTTCCGCGCCGAAATCGCTTCGTCTTTCGCCTTGATCGCCTCTATGGCTTCCTTCAAAGCGGCTTCCGTCTTTTGTTTATACGTTTCCGCTTCCGGCGTTCCTTTCGCTTTCTCTTCCGCTTTCACGATCGCGAAATATTTCATCGCCTTCGCGCTCGCCTGCGAGACCGCCTTCGCCTCTTCCTTTTCCGTGTTGTAAAGTTTCGCCTTTCTCGCCGCTTCTTTATACGCCGCTTCCGCCTTTTCGATCTTTTCTTCTTCCGCGCCCGAAGCTCTGAGTTTTTCCAGCTTCGCCTTCGCGCGTTTTTCCGCTACGTTATTGTCGGGGAATATGATCATGAAAATAAAGAAGAAGATGACCATGGAAATTCCGCCCATAGAGAACATGGAAAGGATATTATACAAAGCAAAAGGCAGATACGCCGCGCCGAACGGCAGCCATAAACTGTTGATGGCGTTGCAAAAGAGCGACGTCAGCACCCAGCCGATGAAATACCACATCGCCTGCCACCAGGGATTGCCGTGGGAGCGATAGGTGATGTTTCTCTGCAAGGGGAAATTGATGCACTGCGCCAAAAACGTCGCGATCTCGAAAGCGATGAAATAGCCCATGCCGCCGCCGATGATCACTTCCCCCGCTTTGTTATAGACGACCGCGTAGCCCAACACGCTCCAATACTGCTGCACGCCGTTGATTTTATACATCGGGAGCTTCGGCCACAAAAATTCTTTGCCCGCCAGTTCGAGTCCGAACGCCATGGGCAGGAACAGCGTCACGATATACTGAAAGATCGTCACGCCCATACTGAACACGAAAAAGAATACCACCTGGTAAATCAATTTGGACAGCTTCTCGTGTTTTTCCGCAAAGCCGTACCACTTGGACAGCCAGCCCCGCCAGGCTTTTTGAAAAAATCTTACAAAACTGTTCTGAGAAAGAGGCTTGATCTGTTTCTCGATGTCCGTTACCGTGATCTCGTTCATTGTTTTATCTCCTTTTTCTTTTCCTTCGATATGAATTTGCCGAACCCTTTAAAGAAATGCCCGTTGAACATCAACAGCATACCTTCCATCTGCCTTCTCGACATGCCGCCGAATTTCGCAAGTCCTCTCACCGGCTGGTGATACACGCCCATCATGATCGTATTCGCCATCGTGCGATTGCCCGTTTTCCAAAGGAACGCGTGCGCGAAACGGATCGCGCCCGAGAACAGCCGGCCTACCCAGCGCCTCGAATACCTCAGATCCGCCACCGTACAGTTCTCGTCGATTATCATACGATTTTTCTTATAGAATTTATAACCGCTCGGCGGTATTTTGCGGCCGAGCAATTCGGTAAATTCGGCGTCGCCGACGTCGCTCACTGCGCCCGTGAAATATGCCGGCAGCTTTTTCGCCTCGTACGGCGCGGTTTGCGTCGTGCCCGCCAGCTCCGTCTCCCCTTCGAGGCGAATGTCCGAAGCCGAAGCGCCCACCGTCACCGCATACCTGCCCCCTTCCGTTTCCCAGGCTTTCGTTTTTACGTTATAGTAACGGAAGGTGCGTTTATCGAACGGGATTTCCACGCGCGCGCTTTCGCCCGCTTTTAAAAATACCTTTTTGAAGCCTTTCAGCTCGCGCACCGGACGGAAAATCTCGCTTTCCGGTTTGCCTATGTAAAGCTGCGCCGCTTCCGCGCCGTCCCTCGTCCCCGTATTCGTCAGCGTGAAGCGCACGCCCTGTTCGTGCACTTCCAGATCGGAATAGGCGAACGTCGTATAGCTCAAACCGTAGCCGAAAGGATAACGCACGGGCACCCCCGCCGTTTCGTAATAGCGGTAGCCGATAAACGGGCCCTCGCGGTATTCCGCGGTCGCTTCTTTGCCGGGGAAATACTTGGCGGATGGACAGTCTTCGTATTTATAGGGATAGCTTTCCGCAAGTTTACCGCTGGGATTGACTTCGCCCGTCAGTACTTTCCACACCGCTTTCGCGCCCGCCTGCCCGCCGAGATACGCGTGCACGATCGCGTCCGCCTTCTCCACCGTGTCCAGTTCCACCGCGCTGCCGCAGGAGAGCACCACCACGACTTTTTTACGCAGCGCGTAGAGCTGCTTTAAAAGTTCCAGCTGATTTTCGGGAAGTTTCATGCTTCTGCGGTCGATGCCTTCCGCCTCGCTCACTTCGTCGAGCCCCGCGAAAAAGAGGATCGTTTCCATCTCTTTCGCGAGTTCCAGCGCCGCTTTTTCCAGTTTTTTCGATTTCCTGCCGTAGCGATCGTAACCTTTCGCGTATCCGATCCGATCGAAGCCGCTTTCTTTGGCGTTCGCCCAAAAACTGTCGAGCCTAGTGGGGTTGACGATGGAAGAGCCCGCGCCCTGGTATCTCGGATTTTCCGCAAAATCCCCGATCACCGCGATCCTGGTCGTCTTATCCAGCGGCAAAAGACCGTTTTCGTTCTTCAAGAGGACGATGCTTTCCTCCGCGCATTTTTCCGCGAAGGCGTGGTGCGCTTCCTTATCGAATTCTTTGGGACTCGACTTCACCGCTTTATCCGTTTCCAGGATCAGGTCGAGGAGCCGATCGAGACACTCGTCCACGATCGCTTCGTCCAGACGGCCTTCTTGCACCGCTTTTACGATATCCTCGTTGCCGTATTTACAGCCGGGCATTTCCAGTTCGTTTCCGGCCTTCACGCCTTCCACGCGGTCGTTGCAGCCCGCCCAGTCCGTCACCACCACGCCGTCGAAGCCCCATTCGCCGCGGAGGATTTCGCGCAAAAGGTGCATATTCTCGTTGGCGTGCACGCCGTTGAGTCGGTTATAGGAGGACATCACCGTTTTGACTTTGCCCTCTTCCACCGCGATCTCGAAGCCGGTGAGATAGATCTCGCGCAGCGTCCGCTCGTCCACCACGCTGTCGACGACCATGCGCCGTTCTTCCTGGTTATTCACCGCGAAGTGCTTCACGCAGGCCGAAACGCCTTTGCTCTGGATTCCGCGCACGTACGAAGCCGCCATTTTGCCGGCCAAATACGGATCTTCCGAGAAGTACTCGAAATTGCGGCCGCACAAAGGGTTGCGCTTGACGTTCATGCCCGGCCCCAAGAGGACGTTGACGCCCTGGGACGCCGCTTCTTCGCCGAGGAGCTCGCCCATCTTTTCGCCGAGTTCTTCGTTCCAGCTGTTCGCCATCGTCGCGGCCGTGGGGAAACAAGTCGCGGGGATACTGGCGTTCAGCCCCAGATGGTCGGACGCCGCCGCCTGTTTACGAATACCGTGCGGGCCGTCCGCGAGAAAAATACTCGGTACGCCGTACTTTTCGTATTCCGTCGTTGACCAGAAATCGCGGCCGGACATCAGCGCCGCTTTTTCTTCCAAAGTGAGTTTTTTGATGATTTCTGCATGTTTCATAATACTTTCCCAACCTCGTCGGACAATTTCCGTTTTACATAAAAATTATATCACAAAATTTTTCTTTTGGGTAGGACTTTGACATATTCTGTTCGTTTCTTTGCACAAAATGTCATTTGCGGCAAAAAAACACCTCCCGATCCCTCTTTTCGCATCGGAAATTGTTTCCTGAAAAAACAATTTCCGGCATAAAAAAATCGGGGAATTATCCCCGGTTTTTGTCGCCTTAAAAGACAGATTAAAATAAGCTGAATATAAAGATACCGATCACGGCGGGGATTCCCAAAAAGCCGGTCAAAATCGTCGTCAGCCAGTTGATGGGCATATTGACGCCGGGAATCAGGTTCAAAAGGAACAAGATCGCGCCGCCCACGAGGGCGTTGAGCAGCAGCTTCCAGATAATCTTAAAGCTCACTTTGAAGATCTTCAAAAGAATAAAAACTAAAAAAACGATCCCGATAATAACGAGGGCACTTTGCCACCAAAGCATAACCTATCTCCTTTTTACTGGTTTTTATAAAATATTGTATCCGTTTTCAGCCTTTTTTATAATGCGTGCGAAGAAAATGAGAGAGTCTTTCTTTTCTTTCAGAGCATGAAATTTATCAAAGCGGAAGAAACGTGGCAGACGGCAAAAACTACGGCGGGGATTAAGGCGAACGCATTCTTTCTGACTCCCGAAAAAATTATCAACACGGCGCAGGGAGCGACGGCGAGGATCATCAAGATCGCGGATTGTATAAAGCCCCTGTAATAAACGATCCAGGCCATATAATAAAGAAGCACGAAAAGCGAGATTGTGACCGCCGCCGGTATCAGAATCTTTTTCGGCGCGTTTTTACGGATAAACGCGCACATAAAAAATACCGTCAGAACCTGAAAGGCGGAGGCGAATCCGTCCAGCAAGACGGTCTGCGATTCGCCGCGCAGGATATCGTTCGGGGCGGGGAGGGTAAACCAGATCAGGTTGGGGAGCAGGATCGCGGCGAAAAGAATCAGGCCGCGAACGTCAGCGCCCATTTTATAAACTTCGGATAATTTTTTCATGCTTTCTCCCGCCGACTTCCCGCCGCGGCGTTTTTTGATAAGGATCGTGTTCTTCGGCCTCGACGCAGCTCTTTACACGATGGAATTGAACCCGTAATCTCTCTCAAAAACAACGGCTTTATAAGAGTTTTCCCACAAAAAACGGTCATTTTTTATTTGATCCCCAAAAGTCCCAACTTAAAAAAATCCTTAAAAAACAAGATACCGATCTGATCATGTGAGCCATTATTTTTTCACCCGTTTTAGCTTCTTCTATTTTAACATAATTACGCTATTTTGTCAATGGTCGTGAAAAATTTTACCGTCCGTCGAGAACAGCCAGGAAATTTACGGCGCACATTCGACGTCCTGCACAGGACGATACGGATTAAACGTAGTGGTAATAGTACGTCGTTATATCATACGAGCCACCGTCTTTTTACATATTCCAAAACACCCGCCTTTTTAAACTCTCGTCCTGTTCCCCCATATTCACTCCGACGTAATCGCTCAACGCGTCATACGCGCCCCTTATCCTCCGTTACAAAGATCGGAGCGGCCTTATATTCGTATCACTGCGCTCGTATGCCCTATAAGTTACCATAGTCGGTTATGTATTTATCCGGGACGCTGAAACACACCGTATTGACCTCGTGGCGGGTATCCGCTTTATATTGGCTGCTCATCTTTCCTTTCCTCCGGTCTATTTTCTTCCTTCATTATTTGAAGAAGATTTCCCTTTTTCCCTAGTAATTCAATTTATTTCTGTTTGCTGATTGATTTCTATTTGTAAACCTGCTATAATAAATTCAGATTACTTACAAAGGAGATTTTTATGATACACAACTTTTGCAGGAGCTGCCCCAAAAAGGAATATTGCGGCTTCCCTTGTGAAAACTTTTTGAATGAAGAGTTTGAAGCTCTGTGGGCGGGAGAAGAACTCGATCCGCCTCGCCGACGCATATTCCTCACAATCAAAAATAAGGTTTCTCAGATTTTTGAAACTTACGAGCAGCCGCTTACCGAAGAACAAAAGAAAGAAAAAACACGTATCGTATACCTTATCTTTCATGATAATGTAGAATCCTGTTCTCCCTATAAACACACTTTTCCTGCTCTGCATTTTAAACCCAAAAAATAACTCAAACCTATTTTTCGCTCTCCCTTTCTCGGGAGAGCTTTTTTAAAATAAATATTGGCTTTTTGTTGCTTCCTCTGTAATTCCGACGTCGGATCTTTCCAACGTCGGAGTTTTTGTTTTACGCTTTTCGTTTCTACTTCCTCGTACATGCTTCTTTCTCATTATTTCCTCCTGTTGGAAGAATTTCTATTTATAAAAAATCTCGCACTCACTACCATGAGTATATTTGCATTGCAACTCACGAATGTTATAATGAGAAAAGTTTTTTAACAAGGATTGCAGATTATGAGTTTCGCACAAAAATTAAAAGAATTAAGAGCCGAAAAAAATATTAGTCAAGTAGAACTCTCAAAATTTACTGGATTAAGCAATGGCTGTATTGCTATGTTAGAAACTCAAAAACGCGAGCCTACGGGCAATACTTTAATTGCTTGACGTAAAGAAAAAGCACACGATGGAAGACGTGAAAAATATTCTTTTCTGGATCTGTATTGCGGCCGTCTCTGATCGGATTCTACTTACCAATCCTATGAGACAAATACAGATACCGCCGCATGAACGCCAGGCGGGGAAAGTGATTCCCAATTTATATATGCACGCTTTTTTCAATCGGGAACCTACTGCCAAAGCGGACTTTTGTCTTTGGCTACTTGCCTATACGGGCATGCGGCCTTGCGAGCTCACGGATCTCGTTTTCGACGATAAAGGTTTTATCATTATTAAAACTGCAAAAAAGAAACAGTACGAAAAGCAATCGTTCCGCAGGATTCCTCTGCACTCTGCACTTTTACCCTACATCGAGCAGATCAAAGCCGCCGTTCCCGTTTCTCTTCTTCAACTGGAACGGGCCTTCCATAAATTTTTCCCTACCGAGTTCCGGTTATATGATCTGCGTCATACGTTTACTACGGCCGTACAACAAGCGCATTGTTATAAGCCCTGGGTAGATTATGTGACCGGGCATAAAATGAACGCGAACACGACCGACCGCGTCTATACGCACTGGGAAGACGATTGGCAACGCGAGGAAATGGAAAAATTGAAATTTTAATTGCTTGGTGTATAAAAGGGAAAAGCCCGCTCGATGATCTTAAAAGGTCACGGACGGGCTTTTTACATAATGTTTTTCAGTGATTTGGTCCCAAATCGGTCCCAAAAAATCACCTGTTTTCATCTTCTTTTTATTCATTTTCCATGCAAAAACGGCATAAAAAAAGCAGATTTCCGAGTTTTTATTCGATAATCTGCATAAATGGTGCGGCAAACCGGTACAGATATTAACGCTTGCGTACGTTCTTCCGTCAATAACGATTTTTAGTATCTTTTCAACCTTTTTACTTCCTTTTTCTCCTCTCCTTTTCCGTCTCGCTTTTTTCAGCGGAGCGCAGGGCCACACCTTCGCTTCCATTTTCTTTCCCAAACTCGATTTCGCGTATCCTCGACACATAGGCATTTATGATATACCATCTAAAACTTTTTCATAGTCGATGGGTACATAGGGTAAATTATTTTTAATTCTGTTCTTATGCCAAGCCAGATACCATTGTCGTTGAGCCTCATTTTCGTTCGGCCACCATTGTTGGGCAGCCACGTATTCGTCCACCATTTGGTAACGCATAAATAAATCCAACTTTTTAATCCAGTACTCGCTGAGCGTGTTGGTTGTCAAATATCCTTTCAAATAGGAAATCAAATACGTTTCGGCAAACTCCGTGCGCTTTTCTTCCGTCATTTGTTTTAATGGATCGGCGCCTTTCCGCGCCATAAAAAACAGCGCGCTCGCTATATCCGCCGCGTACCAGTTAAATTGACAGGCGTCAAAATCGATCAAGGTGATCTTATCCTCTTCCACAAGAAAATTATCGGTATGGACGTCGTAATGGACGATGCCGTAATTCTCCTTTCCTACGGGCAAGCGTTCCAGTTCTTCCAGGAGCCGTTTTTCCCCTTCCCGAACATCTTTATCCAAAACAGCGATCTCCCCGCGCCAGAAGTGCGGACCGTTCCATTTGAACTGCGGGCAGGATTTGTTGCCTTCATAACTTTTCGTCAAGCTGTGCATTCGCCCCATCAGGATACCAAGATTGTAGAATAGTTTTTCATTGAATTCCGTCGGGGCGTTGGAATCGATCTTTTTTCCCCGCGCTTTTTCCTGCAACGTCAGAATATACGCTTTGCCGCCCGCCTCAACGACTTCATACAGCTTACCGTTTATGCTGCGGATCGGTTTTACAACGCCTTCCATTTCGGCGGACAGATAGTCTACCCAACGCGTCTCAAACTCCGTATGCGCTTGTTTCTTTTCACCGAATTCACAAACCCTCAAAACGGCTTGACCGCCCGACCTTTCAACCTCAAAGATTTTGTCGCCCGAATTGCCGGCAATGATCTCCCGAAATCGGGTTATCCCATAAAGGGCTTTACCCTTCGGCAATAGCAAATTACTGTCTATCTCCATTTCTCTTTTCTCCTTGTCTGCCAATTCCCATCCAAACCTGCTTTTCGTTTCTGCATTTGGAAACATAAATTATCTATAAGAGGTCATAATCGTTCTATTAAAATTATAACAAAAAACAAAACCGATGTCAATCTATAAATTTTTCCGCTTAAGTTTTTTCTTATTTCATAATCGGGGAATACCCGCGTCGCCCTGCAGCCTACTACAGAAAAGCCGTATCATTTTTTCGCGATAGGGCATTTTTATCATTTCATTTTTACGGGATCAACGTCGGAAATTTTCATTCTTCTCGTCCTTTTTTCTTCGTCATCCGCCATAATTTTTTACGACACAAGAGTACATACCCTCCTGAGCGATAATCATCTACTTTCTATAATTATAAGAATGGAATAAAAATTATTAAATATCCGCTTGATTGCTCATTAAGTAATTTACAGGTAACCCTACCTTCCCTCTTTTACGCCATAAGCCTAAAAACAGATAAAAGCAGAGGGAATTTTGTGATATTAACAGCCGCAGGTTTCAGATCAAGCAATAGGCCCTCCGGCAGGGGTGAGCCGTCCCCTACGAAAAGAGACGTGCGACGATAGGCTTTTTAAGTGTACTTTTTTTGAGGGGCGGTTACATCTCCATTTCACGACAATTTCATACTAAAATGAAATCCGTGCGAGATCATCTCGGACGGATTTTTTGTGTGCCGTAAAAGTCATAAAAGTATTTTTGGATAGAGAAAAGTTTACAGAACGCTATAACTAAACTTTGATTGGTGAGCGGCTGAATCGTAAGCAGGGTAAGCTTCCATTTCCTCGTCATAATGCCGAATATATTCAATTTGATTTTTAATCAAATTGATACGAGATATTTTTCCACCTCCCTCCACCATAAGAAATGATAAAACTTGTACTCTGTGAAAACGGCACAAGCTTTTTGGCAAAATGTTTGGCGTATTGTGACCTACTTTCTTTATAATTATATCCTATTAAGAAAAGGAAAACAAGGAATAAAAAAGAGCGAGTAAAATTTCCCCGCTCTTTTGGAATACTACTCTAAATAAAAAGTAAATCCGAACACTCGTTACGAGGATTTGGTTCGGATTATAATGATTTGTCTATACTGCACAAAAAAGATATTTTAGGTTTTTTAATTAGGTATCGAACCTGCACAGTCTTCATTTAGATAAACAGTTCATATTTTTGTACTTTGTTACATTTTGAATTTTTTTATTTCTATATCTCAATAAAATCACACGTATCTAAGGACTTTAATTCATCAAGGATAGAAATATACACATATTAATGTGTAAATTTCAAGCGAAGTATTAAGAATTTACATTCTTAATATGTTCCGCTACACACTCTATTTCCGGGAACAAAGTCGCATGGTTAATAGAAAACGTAGATAATTGTTTAAGAATTTTTTCTTTTTGGGCTACTAAAACCACAATAACTTTATTCTTTCTTTTAAGGCGGAAATTGTTAAGGCTTCTTTGATTCGCAGATAATCCACAAAGAATAAAAGCGCCATCTTGTTTTATAATTCTTGGATTATTTTTAGTTGCCCTTATAATAATACTCTCAAGAATATCATTCTTTTTGATTTCCGCATTAAATGCAGGTTTTTCTAATCGTACTTCATGCAATAATCTTGGAACATTTGCATTAAAATCCCCTTGATTTATTTTAGGATTCCTTGCCAAATCTAAAAGATCTTGTTGCTCGCTATAATCAAGTGCGGCAAGACTCGCTAAAAGAGAGGCTGTATCACTTTGCGGGTATTTTATTTGTTCTCTTTTTGCCGCAAGCAAAATTATTTCTCCAAAACTATTAAGTTTAGATTCGCAAGCAAAATAAAGCGCAACTAAAGGATTTTGCGTAATATCTAACAATCTTGTCGGTAAACCATAATGTTGCATTTCTACAAGTTTTTCAAGATGTGTATGATATTTCTCAAAATCATTTGGGCAATTAATTAAAAGTTCATTATACATTTTTCTTTCATTTATTTCCCATTTTTCTTTTCGCAATATTGAAGGTTGCAAAAAATAATTTGCATCCGCATGACCGCGATAGAAAAGTTGTTCATCGTCTTTTTTATATCGTGTTATTAAATTATTGAATGTAGAGATAGAGGAAACGATTTCTAATTTTACAGTTTCAGTATTATAAAAAACACCTTCAATTTGAGATATGAAATTATTTATATTATGGAAATCTTTTATATTTTTAAAAAGTTCAAACGTAAAATTGACGCGCTCTTCTACCGAGCGCATTGTCATATATAACCAATAAACGATAGCTTCTGTTTCTGTTTTTGAGAGTTTTACCCTTTTATTTTGTTGTTCTTCAGGGAATATTTTATACCATTCAGCTGCGGCCTCTTCTTTTGCAGGATAGTCAAACTGGTATAACTTTATAAATTTTGATTTATCAACAGCAAGACGATACATCATTTCTTCCTTGCTTATCCGTTCATAAATATAGCTACTCATATCAAAATAGCCGTCGTATAATATTTTATTTAAGCAAATATTAGAAAAAGCTTGTACGATTTCTATAATATTTTCTAATTTATAAAAAAAGAAAAAGACAAATCCCATATATAAGCTCCTTTGAATAATCCAAATTATGTTGCTGCATTTCTATTTTAGGACTTACCCGCTACAGTTACCCTTTTGGCTCCTAATGATTCTTTTGTTAAAAATACTATAACAACTATCTTGTTATGACTTAACCCTTATAACATTTTCTTGTCTATAAAACAAAGAATCTATAATATTTTACAGCACAGATTTACTTATCATGTTTATACTGTACAAAAAAGATACTTTTCATTTTTAGTTTTTATGAATGTATATGTCTCTACTTTAACAAAAATATTCTTATTTATCTGTTTTTTCAATCTTCAATCCGTTAGTATTTCCTTTAATAATTCTATAGCAGGTTCATCGGCATCCGAATGAGTCCCGAGTTCGCCGCGAAAGGCGCGAGCGAGAATCGCCTTTTTCATTTCTTTAATTTTGTCGATCATATCCAGCAGTTTCTTCGACTTATCTTCTTTTTCAAAAAAGCCATCTAATATTTGAACAATTTTCTGCTGTTCTTCTAAGGAAGGATATGCTATATTAATAGATGAAACTTCTTTAGAATTGATATTATGAATCCCAGACGATGATTTAGCCTTTAAAAACAATTGTTTTTTTGCACATTTAGAGTTTAAATAATAAACTATAAATTTAGGCTCAATATGTTTACATATTCGAATACGCATTAAAAAAGAAGCGTAGGTATAATAAGTCAACCCTTCCACTAATGCGCATCGTCCTACCAAATCACGACTTCCATTAGACCGAATTATTAATATATCACCCTCTTCTAATTTATCTACTTCATTATAATTCTTTGTCTTTAAATATTTTATATCCTGTGTATTCACATGATTATCTTTTATATTAGGTATCCGTATGACTGGGATACCCTCAAAATCGTAGTCGCTCTTTTCAGATGTACCATATTTAATATCCTCAACAATGTCTTGAAAGTGAACTTTTTTCCATTCTTTTATGTTATCTTTATCCTTTGAGTAGGTCAATTCGCCAATAAAGGCTTTATGAAGAATAGCGGATTTACGATCTTCCAATTCGTCGAGAGATTTTTGAATGAGTTCCTTCGCCTCATCCAACTTGGAAAACATCGTTTCAATTTTTTCAACGATTCTCTTTTGCTCTTCCCTTGGCGCAAGCGGAAATGGAGTCCCTTTTAAATTACCTATGCTCACCCCACCAATCAATCCAACTTTCTGATCTGTAAACAATTTATAAAATTCAGCTGCTTGTAAAAAATAGAAACCATACAAATTCAAAATAGGTTCATAATAATCAAAGCAACATAATTTGTTAACAAAACAAACATCTTGATTCAAAAAACCTATTTTTTTGCCAGCGCTTCCTCCTTCTATGCACAGCAATACTGAACCGTTAGGTGCAATTTTAAATCTACTTTCATTGTAAGGAATTTTTACTCCTGTATTATATTCAATTTTTGAATCAAAAGATATATCCTTTGTTGCAATATATGTTCTGCCGTTAGTTAGCCCCTTGTATTTATCAGATTTAACTTTTTCATTAATACTGTTACCCGTATATAAATTGGCTATACTTCCAATCTTTACCCAGCACCAATTTTTGGGAATGACAAAAGGCGTTTGTTCAACAGAGACAAGCGCTTCCTCCATAAGTTCTTCTATGGATTTTTTTTGTTTTTCTTTTGCCATTACTTATTCTCCAACGCTTTGAGTTCCTTAGTAACGGACTTGATTAAGTCAATCGCCTGTTCAAGGTTAGTAACCATTTCTTCACCGCTCTCAATAGGATCTTTCAAATCTTCGTAATCCTTAATGCTGTCGTCTCGGATTAAACCTAAATCAAGGCTGTCGCCGTGCTCTTTTTCAATTTGTTCGCGCGTAAATCTGCTCCAACGCTCCCCCGTTCGCTTTTCGGGATTTTCATAACCTTCGATAAACTCTTCAAAATCTTGCCTTGTCAGAGTTCTGGTTTTGCCGAAACTATCCATATTGGTACGCATGTCGTAGAACGCGACCTCTTTGGTATTCCCCTTCTCCGTTTTACCACGTGTAAAGAACAGTACATTGGTCTTTACTCCCTGCGCATAAAAAATACCTGAAGGAAGTCTCAAAATCGTATGCAGATTACAAAAACTCATCAATTCTTTTCTAACGTTCATCCCATCGCCTGCCGCAAATAGAACGTTATCAGGTAGGACGACGGCGCACCGAGCCTTTCCGTCCGCTTTTAAGCTACGATAGATCACCTGTAAAAAATTAAGTTGTTTATTCGAGGTTTGAAAAGAGATATCGTCACGGGTTGCGCGTTCGCCGCCCTTTTTCGTTCCGAAGGGCGGATTGGTGAGAATGACGTCATAGCCTTTATATTTTTTCGCTTCCTGCGAAAGAGAATCGGTACAATCGATTTGGGCGTCTACATTATGCAGATACGCATTCATCAATGCGAGCCTATGAGTGTCATAAACGAGTTCCACGCCGCTATAGCAGTTTTCTATTTCTCTCAACTCGTTATCTGGAAGAGTATAAGGATCAAACCCTTTCAAGGCCGCACGATGAGCCGCAATCATAAAACCGAACGTACCGCATGCAGGGTCAAAACATTTTTCACCCAATTTCGGTTTAACCAGCTCGGTCATGATATCAATTAATATGCGGGGCGTAAAATACTGACCTGCGCCCGATTTTTTTTCGTCGGCATTTTTAGCAAGCAAGCCTTCGTATAAATCGCCTAATCCTTCCCGCTTTGCTTCATACCAATCCAATTTATTTATTTCAGAGACAATCTTGTGAAGATTCTTCGGTTCTTCTATACTTGATACTGCTTTTGCATAGATTGCGCTTATGCGATTATAGGATGCATTCCCCAATTCGCTCAATAATTTATTATAATAACTTTTAAGTTCCGTACCTTCCAAACTAACAAAATATTTCCAAGAATAGTTATAAAGCAAACCTTTCTGATTTTCCTTTTCCTCTTCCGTCAACGCATCAACGGGTTTACCTTTTTTGCGAGCATAAAGAACAAGCTTATTTGCATAAGCCTTATGCGCGTCACTTAACAGTCTTTCCTCTTCATCTGTCTCGCTAATCATTTTCAAAAATAAAATGTAAGTGAGCTCAGTCACATACTGATGATATGTGATCCCATCGTCTCTCAAAACGTTGCATAAGTTCCAAAGTTTCTGAACAATATCCTGCGTACTCATTACGCCACTCCTTTATCCTCATAAATGTAAGTATTTATCTGTTTAATAATTTCCAAAAGCTTGCCGCTAAATTTCATATTGAAACGCTTAAATCCACCGTCGGCTTCGAATGCGGGAGCTTCAAACGTTTCTACGTTCAAAACGCTTTCGTGCAACATATACGTTTCAATCTTTTCCAGCAAGTCAAGCTGCAATTTATTAAAATTATTACTTTTTATTACCTTTTCAAAGGCAAGCTTGACACGCTCTTCCCTATTTCTGACGGGCATATTCAAAACTGCCTGACGGATGTAAGAAATAATATCCGCTACAATTTTTTCATTTTTTATTGCACTCGTCGCTTCGTTAAGATTTGTTTCATTGAAATTCTCTTTATCTAAAGCGAGTTTTAACTCCTTTAACTGTGCACGAGTTAAATCACTTGGCTTAGTGCAAGCAATTTTTATCGCTTCAATAGCATCTTTATTCGCATTGATATATGCGTTGAACGATTCCAGATAATCTTCGGGCTTATCCGTGTCACCGTAACCCCTCGTCGTTTCAAATAAAGTATCTTCCTTATCGGAATAATAGCGGCTCGGTTTCTTGCCTTTTAATGTGTCAACCCAAATCAAAAACTCATAATCGTCCTGACATTTTTGAATGAATGCTTCCAGGGTATAAGTTACAAGTTTTCGCGCATAGTTTTTGAGCGGTTCACCCCCGTTTCTATCAGCGACGTCATACTTTTGCTGTTCGGTCAGGTTGTTAGCCCTACGCTGCAACTTTGCGATGATACGATCTTTTATCAGCTGTTTACTGGTACTTTCTTCATGAAACAGATCTTCTAAAAGTGTTGCCATATTTTTTTCCACAGATACTGATTTCATTCCGGAAACGCTTTCCAAATCTTCATAAACGCGCACAGCGTCGAAGATGTTGAAATGCGTTTTATTGATTTCAGGGCACACTCTTGTCGCTCGTCCCAGCATCTGCTCAAAAAGAATACGACTTTTGATCTTGCGCATAAACACAAGATTGCATATTCTGGGCACATCAATTCCCGTAGTCAACAAATCGACTGTCACCGCTATATTCGGACACTGATTATTTTTGAATTGTTTAATCGTTTGCTGAATCTTTTTCTTTACTCCGCTCGCAGTTTTACCTGTAATTTTCAAAATTGCATCGTTGGGAACACCATATTCCTTATAAATATCGCGCAACATATCGACAATCATATCCGCATGATTATCATTTACTGCAAAAATCAATGTCTTTTCTTCGCTTTCAGGATTAATATATCGCGACAATTCCTGTAAGATTTTGTGGGTATGATCAGGCAGAACGATTTTCCTGTTAAAGTCGGAAACGTCAAAATTGAGTTCGTCTTCTAAGACAGCACCGTTCAAAAGTTCGTTGGTGTTTGGATTATACGTTGCAATTTGTTCTCCACGTTTAAATTTTACCGCATTTTTTATAAAGTCTGAATTGAGGATATACGGCGGATCGTGGTCAACGAGCCAACCGTCTATCACCGCCTCGCGGTAGCTGTAATTGAATATCGGTTTCCCAAATATTTCTGTCGTATGTAAAGCGGGCGTTGCTGTCAATGCAACTTTTACCGCGTCAAAATATTCGATAACCTGTTTATATTTACTCATATAGTCATCTTGACTATCGTAAAGAATCTCTTCATCGCTCATTTCACGGTCGAGAATATATCCGCGATGCGCTTCGTCTACAATAATCAGGTCGAAAGCGCCGGGCATTAAATCAGGTTCTTCTGAAAGAATTGTCCGACTCAGCAATCCCTGAACCGTAGATATGCTCACTTTTGTTTCGGGATTTATCTTGTTGTCCTCAATAGATTTTATTTCATAAATTTGATCCAAAGTTAGTAGTTCTTCTAATTTAACATCCTTAAACGCTTCTATCGCCTGTTCGCCGAGCAAAACCCTGTCTACCAAAAATAATATTCGCTTGAAACGCTTTGCTTCAAGCATTTTATAAATTAATCCCAAAACGGTGCGAGTCTTTCCCGTACCTGTCGCCATGGCTAGGAGCGTCGTTTTTTTTCCAGAAATAATTGCATTAGTTACAGCCTCAATAGCTTTTACTTGATAATTTCTGAGATTGAGTCCAGTTGTATCGGTCAGATAATCCTCATTATTATTTTGTAAAGCGATATTTGCCTCATCAATATTTTGAGATAACTTTTCTTCCAAGTCATGCGGACTGAACCAATTACGAATCGGATAGGATTGATTTGAACTCTTACGCGCATCCAAAAACCAAATGCCCGATTTTGTACGAATTTGTTCCAAATACGGTCTTCCGTTAGAAGCGAACAGAAACGGAACATGATAGCCATTCCAATTACCTAAAACAAAAGAACTATGTTCTACTTTTATATTTCTCGCATAATCTTTAACCTGCACGTCAATCGTTGACGCGACATCTTCTTCCGGTCTTTTAGCGTCCATGAGCGCAACTAATTTTTCCCCAATAAAAAACGCATAATCCGCATATCCTTTTTTTGAATATGCAGACTTTGTCGGCCATTCCGCAATAACAAGATATCTTCCCTTTATCGGTCTTATTCCTTTACTGTAACGCAATTTATTCGTATCGACTTCCCAACCTGCTTTACGCAATTGTCCGTCGATAAAAAATCGGATTTCTTTTTCCGACAATGCCATCAAATTAGCGTATTTGTCCGACAATTTGCGCCTGTGCTCGATAGATGCTTTATTGAAGCACTCGACTTTCGATAATTTGATTTTTAAATCTTCAATCTCTCTTTCTTGTTGATCGATAACGGCAGTATAATTCTGCGGTCTTTCCGGAGCTTCAAATGGTAAAATCCGTATTTTTTCACAACCATATGTTTGTTGAAACCAAATACATAATTTGTAAGATAACTCCAACATTAAGACGACTTCGTCGAAAGAAACCACATTACTATGAACATCAATATTTGCGTTAATCCGTAAGGCATATATTATGTTATCTATCTCTCTGGGAAGCAATCCTTTTATTTTGAGCGATTTTATTTTCCCCGTCTGCTCGTCATTTTTTTCAGCCAGCTTAACCTCGTTTATGTCGATCATATAAGAGATAATCTGCTCAGCTAAAAGTCTCAGCTTATACAAGCAGGCATTAGAATCGTTATATAAATACTCCTCTGCAGTCTCCCCCAATTTGGCCAATAGAGGCCATTCTTTTTCTAAAAATATAAAATTGGACATTTTTTCCTCCTATGAATATCATACTTTTTAATAGCAAAGTTCTTTTACCTATATACTATCCATTGCTTAAAATAAAATCGCCGATACAACTCGGTAGATTGAATTCAATTATGAAGTTTTAGAGATACTTCTTACTTTGTAATCGTAAAGCCCTATAAACCCGTTACAGGTTTACCTCCTATAAATCTACGCGATTTTGTTATTATAATTTTCATTGATGAGGTAAGAAATTATAGTGCAAGTAATTCCCCCAATCTTATTTTCTTTTAAAAGTAACCGACGAAAAATATCAAAGTTTTTACTTTTCACTAAAGTCCGATTTCTCTTCTGTAATCTCAATTTGAGAAAGTTCGAACATTAAACACGCTCAACTAATCCCTCTTACTCTATCAAAGGTATCTCAATGACTTTAACCTTTATAAATATTATAACAGTTTACAGGGGTGTTGTCAATACTGTTATTCTACGTATGAAATTTTTGATTGCAATTATTTATTTTTGTGCTATAATATAGATACTTAAGAACCTTAAGGAGGTACTTATGAAACGCTTCTATACAAACGAACAAATCAGAGAATGTTGTTTCGCTTACAGACGAAAAAAGTCTGTCAAGGAATTATCAAAAGAACTGAATATTCCACGCAGTACCCTTTATTTTTGGATTAAAAATTATAAGGACCTTCCCGAAAACGATCCTGACAGTTTTCTCAATTTTCAACGCTATCATTCTCAGCAAAAAGCTCGTAACGACAAACTCGAACAAACTTGTGAAATATTGCAGACAGTCGACTGCACCGTATCTTCTCCTCTTAAAGTAAAACTTTATGAACTCGAAAAGCTCTACGGAAAATATAGCGTCCACGTTTTATGTGATGCGCTCGATGTAAATCGCGCTACTTTTTATAACCATATTTTCCGCAATAAAAAAGAAAATGCGTTACCTATTCTGCGTCTAAAAAATTTGAAAACTGTTATAAAAGATATTTTCGATGAATTTAACGGGATTTATGGCGCGAGAAAGATCCACTTTATAGCAAAGGAACGTGGATATGTCGTGTCGCTAAAGACGGTTCAAAGACTGATGTCGGAAATGGGGTTAAAAAGTATTCGTTCCCTTACAAAAAAAGATTTTCTCAAAAAGTTGCATACACAAAACAGAATTAATGTGCTGCAAAGAAACTTTTCTGTAGATGTTCCAAATACTCATTGGGTAGGGGACATTTCTCAATGCTACATACTAAATCAAAAATTTCATATATGCGCTATTTTAGATCTATTTTCGAGGAAAATAATTGCCTGCAAAATCGGCAACACTGCCAGTACAAACCTTGTCATCTCTACTTTTAAAATGGCTTATCATAACCGAATTCCAGTTAACAAGCTCGTCTTTCACAACGATCAAGGCGGACAATATGTTTCCTATACTTTCCAAAGACTCTTGCATGATCTAAATGTCGTTCAATCCTTTTCAAAGCCCGGAACGCCCTACGACAACAGTGTTATGGAATCTTTTTTCGCCTCGTTGAAACAGGAAGAATTATATAGAACCAACTATCGTTCCATAAAAGACTTCAAAGAATCTTTGGCGCGATATATTGATTTTTATAATTCCCAACGTCCTCATGAAACCAACGCCTATAAATCCCCAAATGAAAAAGAACGGCTCTACTTTCTGTCTAAAAAACAGAGTTCGTGAACCGTTCATTTTTATTTTTCTTTTAAGATTTTATTAATTTGCACAACTTCTCGTCCAATTTGGAGAAATCGTAAATCGCTTATATTTAATAAGAAAAAGAGATGTCTCTTTCCGACAAGTCCAATCGTTTTGTTCGGATAGAGTCATCTCTTTCATTATGGTGCGGTCGACAGGAATTGAACCTGCATGGTGTTAGCCACAAGATCCTTAGTCTTGCGCGTCTGCCAGTTCCGCCACGACCGCGTGATAACGGAACTATTATATAATAACCGTCCGCATTTGTCAACTTATTTTTGTCCCCTTTCCAAACTTTTTTAAAAAATTCCCTTTCTCTGAACTCTTTATTTCCCCTCCGCCTTTTTCCGCCGAAAATGCCGTGTATATTCTTTCCTATACATACACACAATATGTGTAAACGGAGGAAAATTTTATGAAAGCAACCGGTATTGTCAGAAGAATCGACGAGCTCGGCCGCGTGGTTATTCCCAAAGAAATCCGTCGCACACTCCGCATCAAGGAAGGCGACCCTTTGGAGATCTTTACCGACCGCGACGAGTTGATGCTCAAAAAATATTCGCCCATCGCTACGCTGGAACGGTTCAGCGAAGCTACCGCCAAATCCCTCAACGATCTGAGCGGTCAGCTGGCCGTTATCTGCGACACGGACGAAATTTTATACGCCTACGGCGACGGAAAAAAGGATCTCGATAAAAAGAACCTTTCGGACGAAATGGATCGTATCCTCAAAGAACGCCGCAGTTATATGGCCAACGCCGCGGAGGGCGGGGACATTCTGCCCCTCACGTCCGCACGCGAGGAAGGCGTCACCGCGCAGATCATCGTCCCCATCGTCTCGGGCGGCGACTGTCTCGGCGCCGTGGCGATTCTGTCCAAGGAAGAGGGCGCAAAGCTCGACAACAACGTCATGAATCTTGCCCGCCTCACCGCCGACATTCTCGCCAATCAATTCGATTAACCCTTTATCCCGATCGCAATCTTTTTTGCCAAACGGTTTTGCGTCCGAACTTTTCGGACGCATTTTTTCATGCCGGAAGAAGGCAGGTATTCAACGAACGCCTTTTCCCCATCCTGAAAAGCCCTCAAAACATACCCCGGCGCCTCATTTTTCCGCTCCGTTCCCCCGCAAAAAGAACGGCTAAATAAACAAAATCGGCATATACTATAATTATGCCTGCCGCTTATACCCATTTTTCCATCGCCAAAGAGACGCTGTGCCGCCTGCCGGAATCGCTCAAAAACAAGATCGTTTCGCCCGAGCTTTACTTTTTCGGCGCGCAGGGCGCGGATTTTTGTTTTTTCTACCGCGCTTTCCGCCCCTCGGAGATCAATTTCGGAAGGTTTCTGCACAACCGGGGTTCCTACGGTTTTTTTCGCACCCTTCTCCCCTGCGCCGCGCGGGACGAGGGACTCTTTTCCTATGCGCTCGGCTACATCACCCACTACGCAGCCGATTGCGTTTTTCACCCTTACGTATATCATGTCTCCGGGAAATCCCCCGTCAAACACTCCCGCGCCGAAGGCGCGCTGGATTTCTATTTCCGCGGCAAAGACGCCGCCCTGACAGGTCCGGAAATCCTCGCCGAAAGCGAGAAATATTTTAACTGTACCCTCACGGAACGGCAGAAATCCTCTCTTTATACTCTTTACGCGTTGGCGGCGGCGCGAGCGGACCGGGATCCGCTCTTAAAAACCTCTTTCGTCAAAAGTATCCAAAGTTACCGCGCTTATACCCGCTTTTCTTCACGTATGTTCGCCAGGGAACATTCCGAACTCCTCAACTCGGAACGTAAGGAATGGAGTTATCCCGACGACGTGACGAAAATAAGAGACGACGGCGCGGATCAGATGTTTGACCGCGCCGTCGAGGAAAGCGTTTCCCTGATGATCGATTTTGACGAATGTATCTCTCAAAAACACCCCTTAGATAAAAAGCTCTTCGGCAAAAACTTTTTGAGCGGGATCTGACCGCCCGGACGTTTATTCCACTAATCCGCCGAGCTTTTCGAGCAGGGGGCGGAGATATTCGTCGAAGGCGTCGTACAGACCGGACATAAAGGAGGACTTGGCCTCAAACAAGCTGCTGCTTTGGAAAAATCCGTAGTATTCGAGGAGATATAAGAGCGCCGCGATCAGCGCGCAGACGAGCACCCCAAGCGCGATCATGAACAACGTGGAAAGCGCGCCGTCTATCACGCGCAGAACGGGTACCTTCGCCACCGCTTTGGCAAGCAGCTTCAAAAGCAGTCCGATGACCGCCACGACGATGCAGAAGCCGATGCAGAGCACAAATCCGCAGGCGACTTTGCCCAGCACTACGGCTACACCTTCGGGCAACGCCTTGCCGATGAGTCCGCCGAAATAACCGGACAGCTTGCCGATAAAAGACAGCCATTCCTTATCCGCCGCCCATTTCAAAAAAGGAAGCGCGAACGCGCCGCCCACCGCCGCGATATACGCCACTGTCAGAAATACCGAACGGAAGCCGCGAATGATCCCCATACGATAGCCGCCGTATCCCATCGCCGTCACGATCGCCAACAGCAGAAAGTCCAGAGTATGTACGTGGATATATCCCCAGCTCTTGGCGACGACGCCGCTTTCAAACAACGACTTCAAGGAGCCGCCGCGCAGCGGCGTCACATCGAGAACGACGAGCGCGAGACACGCGATCGCCGCGAGCACGACCGCCGTATTGACGACGGCCGCAAGCCCGCCGAGTATGCGGTTGAACGCGCACGGCCGGCCTTCCGCCCGCGTTCTTTCCCCGCGCGTTTCCTCCTCCTCGTCGTCCTCGTCCTCTATCTCTTCATCGTCGTCCTCCCTGTAATAGCGAAGGACGGCTTTTTTGCGCTTTTTCGGCCGGCAGAGTAAAGCGAGCAGCGCGAATACGACGAGCGCCGCCAATACGGCCACGACCGCGATCGACAGCGTGGAAGCGAAGCTCTGCACCCCCGGATCGAGTTTGGCGATCCCACCGATTTTGAGAATGGGGTTATCGTTATGAAACTTCGATTCCAGAAGCCCGAACAGCGCGCACGCCCCCGCCCAGATCAGCGCGCCCCAGCCGAGGCGCGTGAACCCCTTCGCGAAACCCACGAAAAACGCGATGAGCACGATCAGCGCCGCCGCGCCGATCGCTATCCATTGCGCATGTTCCGTCAGCCACGCGGGCATTGCCAAAAGCGAATATAAAATCTGCATAATCCTTTTTCCTCCCCCGACGCAGGAGCCGCCGGACGATTTCGTTGTTTTAACTCTACGGTCTTACTTATTGAAACTGTCTTTCAAAGAAACGATCTCGGACAAAACGAGTCCGCCCCGTTCGTCCCGGCATTTTTTGTAATAGCCGACGCGGAGCAGCTGGAACGCCTTATTGTCCGCCGCTTCGGCGAGATAAGGCTCCGCCTTACCGTGAAGAATACGCTCGCTGTCGGGGTTCATGCGTTCGGAAAAATCCTGTCCGGGATATTCCGCGTCCTTTAACAGATAGGAGTACTGCCGGATCTCCGCGTCCACGCCCGTTTCCGCGTCCACCCACTGGATCGTGCCTTTCACTTTGATCCCGCTCGTATCGTGCGAGGAACGGCTTTCGGGCACGTACGAGCAGATAAGCTCCTTTACTTCCCCGTTTTCGTCCGTCACCGCCTCGTCGCAATGAACGATATAGGCGTTTTTCAGCCGCACGTACCCGTCCGGGCGAAGGCGCTGGTATTTGGGCGGCGGATCGAGCGAGAAATCGGCGCGGTCGATATATACCGTGCCGCCGAAGCGCACCCGCCTGGTCCCAAGCTCCGGTTTTAAGGGGTGCAGGGGCGTTTCCAGCTCCTCCGCGCCCTCGTAGTTGCGGATCATCATTTTTAAGGGATCGAGCACCGCCATCGCCCGCTCGGCGTTCGCGTTCAGATCGTCGCGGATACACGATTCGAGATAGGAGAGCTGACACTCCGAATTCGCCTTGACCACGCCGATCTTGCGGCAGAAATCGAGCAGCGCTTCCGGGGGTACGCCGCGGTTGCGCAGGCCCGTGATCGTGGGCATGCGCGGATCGTCCCAGCCGTGCACCTTCCCCTCTTCGACGAGCTTTTTCAGATAACGTTTGGACATCACCGTATTCGTCACCGCCAGCCGCGCAAATTCGATTTGGCGGGGCTTGGGCGAGAATCCGAGACTGACGCCCACCCAGTCGTAGAGCGGACGGTGATCCTCGAATTCGAGCGTGCAGAGGGAATGCGTCACACCCTGCATATAGTCGCAGACGGGGTGCGCGTAGTCGTACATGGGATAGACGCACCAGGTATCGCCGGTACGGTGATGAGAAGCGCGGAGAATCCGATAAATGACTGGATCGCGGAGATTCATGTTCGGCGAGGCCATATCGATCTTGGCTCGCAAACATTTTTCCCCGTCCGCGTACTTTCCCGCCCGCATTTCGCGGAACAGCCGCAGATTTTCCTCGGGCGTGCGATTGCGGTAAGGGCTTTCTTTGCCCGGCTCCGTGAGCGTGCCGCGCGTGGCGCTGATCTCTTCGGGCGAAAGATCGCAGACGAATGCCTTGCCCAGTTCGATGAGTTTTTCCGCGTACTCGTAAATGACGTCGAAGAAATCGGACGCGTACACCTCTTTCGCCCAACGATAGCCCAGCCACTCGATGTCGCGGCGGATCGCCTCGACAAACTCCGTCTTTTCTTTGGAGGGGTTGGTGTCGTCGAAAAAGAGATTGCACTTGCCGCCGTATTTCTCCGCCGTGCCGAAATTGACCAGCATGCTCTTGACGTGGCCGATATGCAGGTAACCGTTGGGCTCGGGGGGAAAGCGCGTCTGAATCTTTGTCACTCTTCCCGCGTCCAGGTCCTCGTTGATGATTTGTTCGATAAAATTGGTCGCTTCTACCTTTTCCATAATGTTATGTTTATATCCCGTAAAAATAAATTTATGCTTCGTTTCCTGCCCCAAATTACGAAAGGCCGACGATGTTTCCCCGTTCGTCGAGGTCGATCTTTTCCGCCGCGGGGTGCGCGCCAAGCCCCGGCATGAGCATGATCTTACCCGCGATCGCCACGATAAAGCCCGCGCCGCCCTTCAAAACCACGTCGCGCACAAAGACGCGGAAGCCCGTCGGCCGGCCCAGAAGTTCGGCGTTATCGGAGAGCGAATACTGCGTCTTGGCGACGATCACGGGCAGCTCGCCGCAACCCTGGGCCTCGATCTTTTCGATTTTCGCAAGCGCCTCCTCGGAGAAATCCACCCCGTCCGCGCCGTAGATCCTCGTCGCCACGTCCCCGATCTTTTTCGTCACGCTCTCTTTCAGATCGTAGGCGTATTCGAGTTTGGACGGCACCTCGCAGGCTTTGACGACTTCCGCCGCCAGCTCTTTGCCGCCCTCGCCGCCTTTTAAAAACACGTCGGTGAACACCGCTTTCGCGCCGCTCTTTTCCACCGCTTCGATGACGAAATCCGTCTCCGCTTTCGTGTCGCTCGCGAAGCGGTTCATCGCCACCACGACCGGTTTTTTATAGACGTTTTTGACGTTTTCGATATGTTTCAAGAGATTGGGCATGCCCTTTCCAAGCGCTTCGAGATTCTCGGCGGCAAGCGTTTCCTTCGCCGCGCCGCCGTGGAGTTTCAAAGCCTTGACGGTGGCGACGATGACGACGCAGCTCGGCTCGATCCCCGCGACGCGGCATTTGGTGTCGAGGAATTTTTCCGCGCCGAGGTCGGCGCCGAACCCCGCTTCCGTGACCGCGTAATCCGCGAGGCTCATCGCCGCGTACGTCGCCTGGACGCTGTTGCAGCCGTGGGCGATATTGGCGAACGGACCGCCGTGAATGATCGCGGGCGTGCCTTCGAGCGTCTGCACGAGGTTGGGTTTCATGGCGTCTTTCAAGAGCACCGCCATCGAGCCCACCGCGCCGGGAATCTCGCCCGCGCGCACGAACCCGCCCTCTTTGTTGAGTCCGACGATGATATTGCCGAGCCGCCGTTTGAGGTCGGCGAGGTCGGTCGCCAGACACAACACCGCCATCACCTCGCTCGCCGCCGTGATGTCGAAATGATCCTCGCGCTCCACCCCCCGGCCTTTGCCGCCGATCGAGATATTGATGAGTTCGCGGTCGTTCATATCCATACAGCGGTGGAAATAAATATTCTCCGTATCGATATGCAGCGCGTTGCCGCGGAAAATATGGTTGTCCATGAGCGCGCAGAGAAGGTTATTCGCCGCCGTGATCGCGTGCAGATCGCCCGTGAAATGCAGATTGATGTCGGACATAGGCACGACCTGCGCGTAGCCGCCGCCCGCCGCGCCGCCCTTGATCCCGAACACGGGACCGAGCGAAGGCTCGCGCAGCGCCAGACAGACTTTTTTGCCGATCTTTTTCAAGCCGTCCGCGAGGCCGATCGAAACGGTGGTCTTGCCCTCGCCCGAAGCGGTGGGGTTGATCGCCGTCACCAAAATCAGCTTCGCTTTTCTCGCCATTCCTTCGGGCAGGGAAATTTTCGCTTTGTATTTCCCGTAGAGTTCGAGCTCGGCTTCGCTCAAAGAGAGCTGGGCCGCCACTTCGCGTATGTCTTTGAGTTTCGCGCTTTCCGCTATTTCAATATCCGACAGCATAATTTTTCCTCTCGATGGTATGATCTCTTTTACATTATAACACATTTCTTTTAAAATGGAAATAGTTCTCCTATAAATTTATTCTCTTTTTTTAATTTTTCCGTGCACTTTTTGGCAGTTTATGCTATACTGAATACTATGGAATCCGCAATCTTACGATTTTTCGAAAATTTACGTTCCCCTTTCGCCACCTTCCTCGCCGGCACCTTTTCCCTGTTCGGGGAAACGCTGGTATTGGTGGCATTGATTTCCGTCGTTTACTGGCTCGTGGACAAGAAATTCGGAGAACAGCTCGTGCTCGTTTCCTTTTCCTCGATGACGGTCAACGCCTTTTTCAAGGGCGTCGTTTCCCGGCTCCGCCCCTACGCCAAGGGCGTCGTCTCCCGCGTCGAGATCGATTCGCCCTTTCTTTCGACGATGAATCTCGAAGAAAATATGTCTTTTCCCAGCGGTCATTCGCAGATGAGCGCGGGGCTGTTTTTCACGTCCGCGTTCCGGCTGAAAAAGAAATGGGCGTGGGCGCTCGCGCCCGTCCTCACCCTGCTCGTCATGACCTCGCGGCTCTATCTCGGCGTGCACTATCCCACCGACGTGCTCGCGGGCATGACGCTCGGCGTCGCCTTCGCCTGTCTCTGGGAATTCATCTACCGTAAGTTTTATAAAAAACGTTTTCTCGCCGCCGAGATTTTCGCCCTCTTGTCCTTAGTCCTCCTCGCGATCTCGCCCAATAAAAGCCTCGCGGAACTGTCGGGGTGCATGTGCGCGGCGGCGCTCGCTTTGCCGCTCGAATATAAATTCGTCTCCTTCGGGATCGAAAAAGGCTGGAAGAAAAAACTTCTCCGCGCCCTCGTCGGGTTCGGCTGCGTGGGGATCGTGTTCGTCGGGTTCGCGCTTTTGCCCTGGGAGTTTCTCTGGCTGAAATGGCTGAAATATTTTTCTCTGGTATTAACCGCCGCGCTCCTCGCGCCCTTTCTCTTCGTAAAGCTGAAAATATGAATTTTTCGGGGAAAAACGCTGAAAACGCGGCGCAAGCGATTGACTTAACCGCCGCGGACATTGTATAATAATAAATAGAACGGAAAAAAGGACGGGGGCTTTCAAAAGCGCCGCGGTCCGAGGAGATACGACATGTCAGAAAAAAGAGCTGTGACGATGGAAAAACTCGTTTCCCTTTGCAAAAATCGGGGCTTCATCTTCCCCGGCAGCGAGATTTACGGCGGACTCGCCAATACGTGGGATTACGGTCCTTTGGGCGTGGAGCTGAAAAACAACGTCAAAAAGGCGTGGTGGAAAAAGTTTGTGCAGGAAAACCCCTACAACACGGGCGTGGACTGCGCGATCCTCATGAACACGCGCACCTGGAAGGCTTCCGGACACCTCGGCGGATTCTCCGATCCCTTAATGGACTGCAAGTCCTGCAAAACCCGCCACCGCGCCGACGATCTCGTCGAGAAGTACGCGGAAAAGCATAAACTCTCCGTCTCCGTCGAGAGCATGGACAACGACGCGCTCGAAGCGTTCATCGCCGAGCATAAAGTCGTCTGTCCCGTCTGCGGCAACAGCGATTTCACGCCGATCCGCAAATTTAATCTGATGTTCAAGACCTTTCAGGGCGTCACCGAGGACTCGACGAACACCGTCTATCTCCGCCCCGAAACGGCGCAGGGGATTTTCGTCAATTTCCAGAACGTACAGCGCTCGACGCGCATGCGCGTGCCGTTCGGCATCGGACAGATCGGTAAATCCTTCCGCAACGAGATCACGCCGGGCAATTTCATTTTCCGCATCCGCGAATTCGAGCAGATGGAACTGGAATTTTTCTGCAAACCGGGCACCGACCTCGAATGGTTCGATTACTGGAAAAATTTCTGCCGCGACTGGCTGCTCAACCTGGGCATGAAAGAGGAACACTTGCACCTGCGCGACCATTCTCCCGAAGAACTTTGCTTCTATTCCAAAGCGACGACCGATTTCGAATACGATTTCGCCTTCGGCCGCGGCGAGCTCTGGGGGGTGGCGGACAGAACGGACTACGACCTCACCCAGCACCAGACCGAGAGCGGCAAGAGCATGGAATATCAGGATCCCGTGACGGGCGAAAAGTACGTCCCCTACGTCATCGAGCCCTCTTTGGGCGCCGACCGCGTCGTGCTCGCCTTTTTGACGGACGCTTACGACGAGGAAGTCGTGGACGCGGAAAAGAACGACGTGCGCGTCGTTTTGCGCCTGCACCCCGCCCTCGCGCCCTATAAATGCGCCGTCCTGCCTCTGCAAAAGAACCTCGCGGAGAAAGCGGACGAAGTGTACGCGAAAATGCTCAAAAAATTCCCCGCTACGTACGACGTCACCGGCTCGATCGGCAAGAGATACCGCCGTCAGGACGAGATCGGCACCCCCTACTGCGTGACGATCGATTTCCAGACGCTCGAAGATAACACCGTAACGGTGCGCGACCGCGACAGCATGCGGCAGATCCGACTTCCCATCGACGAAGCCGTGAAATACGTGGAAGAAAAAATCGAGTTTTAAAAAGCCCGCATTCCCGCCTGTCCAAAGGGATTGCGGCCGGGAAAGTATATAAAAACGTTCATAAAATGTTAGAAATTATAAAGAAAAAACTTTTTTAAAAAAGCACGAAAAAATAATTTACTTTTTTGTCGGATTATAGTAAACTATGTTCGTAAATCAAATGAAGTTGCTTTTGAAAAAAGATTTACCTTAAAATCGCTCATCATTTTCCCCCTTATCATATAGGTAGCGCCCTCGCGACGGTTGTCGCGGGGGCGTTATCTGTTTTTGCGTTGATTTTATTTTTGGAATTAATAATATTTCTTTCCCGCTTCGTCCTCTAACCCCAACAAGTAATCAGCCGAAACGCCGAAAAAGAGAGCCAGCTTTTTTATATCCGACAATCTCGGTTCCGTCTTGTCGAGTTCGTACCTCGCCAAAGACGATTGCGTGATCCCCGTAGAATTTGCCAGTTCTCCCTGTGATAATTTCTTCTCTACTCTTAAATTTTTTAAGATTCCACCGAACTTTTCCATTTTTGTTTCTCTCACCATGGAAGCAGCCTGGTCTATGCGCGCCATGTTACGCTCCGAAGGAATTTTTCCCCTCTCGTCGAATCCCAATAATGAATTGGGATTCTCATGGAGATACAAACACTTTCAAAATCGTTTCCAGATCGGACTCATGGATTCCTTTCAGCCACCGGCTCACCGTTTTCTGCGTAGTTCCCAATTTCACAGCAAGCACCCCTTGTGTCATGTGATACCCCTGTAAAGCCTGCGCTAAGTTTCCTGAAAATTTTAAAAATCCCATCGGTTATCTTCTCTCTCCATAAACCTTATTAAAATTGGATTATGAAATTACCCTAAACTCTTTTAATTTTTCCAGCAGAGGATATACCCGGGATCCACGTCCAGAACCATGCAAAGATTCGCAAAAGTGTCCAACGAGGGCAACTTTTTCCCATGAAGATAACAAGATATTTGCTGTTGTTTGATTCCCAACGCTTCCGCCAGCTTTTTTTGACTCATCCCACTGTACCGGATCGCTTCTATCAACCTTTCACGAATATTTTCCAAAGTAATCATTTTTTCTCCTCCTTAAAAAATTATACATCCATTGGATGAAAAAACTTGACTTACATCCATTGGGTGTTATATAATATGGTTATACTTTTTACAAAGGAGAAAAAACATGAAACTTTCCGTATTGGACGAAATCGTAAGCGGGGAATTTTCGGAATCTTTGAACCGGCTCTCGCCGAAGGGCAAAACCGCTTTGAGCGAAGTATGCCGGCTTGAAAAAGAATTGACGTCGGACTTCGACGAAGAGCGTAAAAAGAAATTCGAGGAATTGATGAACGCGCACAGGCAAAGTCTGCTATGCGAACAGACAACCCGTTTTAAGCTGGGCGTGCGGCTCGGCCTGCTGCTCTGTTTCGAGACGTTCGATACGGAGCTCTGCCGCTCGTCCGGCGAAGACGACGATTGAACGCAAAAAAAAGCCTCTCCTTTGCCGGGAGAGGCCCTTTTCATACCGTTTTGTCAAATCGCAGATTAAAGCTCCGCGAAATATTTGATCGTTCTCACCATCTGGCTGGTGTAGGAGTTCTCGTTGTCGTACCAGGAAACAACCTTCACGAGCGTGGTGCCGTCGCCCATGGGCATGCACTTGGTCTGCGTGGCGTCGAACAGGGAGCCGTAGGTGATGCCGATGACGTCGGAGGAAACGATCTCCTCTTCGGTGTAGCCGAAGGAAGCGGAAGCCGCCGCCTTCATCGCTGCGTTTACGGTAGCCGCGTCCACTTCGCCTTCGCAGATCGCGATGAGCTGGGTGAGGGACCCGGTGGGAACGGGAACGCGTTGCGCGCAGCCGTCCAAAACGCCGTTGAGTTCGGGAATGACAAGCCCGATCGCTTTCGCGGCGCCCGTGGAGTTGGGAACGATGTTGACGGCAGCGGCGCGCGCGCGGCGAAGATCGCCTTTGCGGTGAGGGCCGTCGAGCACCATCTGGTCGCCCGTGTAAGCGTGGATCGTGGTCATATACCCTTTCTTGATCTTAGAAAGTTTGTTGAGGGTGTTGGCCATGGGAGCCAGGCAGTTGGTCGTGCAGGAAGCGGCGGAGATGATCGTGTCCGCTTTCGTGAGCGTCTTTTCGTTGACGCTGTAAACGACGGTGGGAAGGTCGTTGCCCGCGGGAGCGGAAATGACGACTTTCTTCGCGCCGGCTTTGATGTGCGCTTCGGATTTCGCTTTGGAAGTGTAGAAGCCGGTGCATTCGAGCACGACGTCTACGTTCAATTCGCCCCAAGGGCAGTTCACAGCGTCTTTTTCCGCATAAATTCTGATCGTTTTGCCGTTAACCGTGATCGTGCCCGCTTCGTCGTCCGCGGAAACCGTATCGGCGAGAGCGTATCTGCCCTGCGCGGAATCATACTTCAAAAGGTGCGCCAGCATTTTAGGGCTGGTCAGGTCGTTGATAGCGACGATTTCGTAGCCTTCGGCTCCGAACATCTGTCTGAACGCGAGACGTCCGATCCGGCCGAACCCGTTAATCGCAACTCTTACATTTGCCATGATAATAAATCCTCCAATTTATATTGTTGATAATTTTAAAACACATTCTCAGTCGGTAATATTCTACCATACTTTTAAAAGTTCGTCAAACAGATTTGCCCTATCCGAAAAAATTTATCGATTTCTTCTCATTCGCTCGTTTTTTTGCCGTAATTGGGCAGATTCGGCTTGTAATCTTCGCAGATATAGAAAGTTCCCGACGGGGAAGAGATCAGTTCTTCCGTGCATAAATAGGTGCGCGTCCAATTACTCGTCACGTTTTTCGAACCGACGTGATTTTCCTCGTAAACGACCGAATCGTAAAAACAAAAGACCGTATTTTCTTCGGGATAATACAGATATTTAAAAAATACGGTATAATTGTCGCTGTTTCCTTCCACCGAGCCCGAAGATATACGATTCTCTCCCGTCCCGTTCTTATGAAAAATAATAAAATTATCGGATTTCGAATAACGGCTCTCCTCCGAATATACATACTTTTTCTCGTAAGACAGCCCGAGCGAACCCTTCCCCTTGTCGGCGGCAGAACACCCCGCGAGCGCCCCGAAGGCGCAGCAGACGGACAAAACAACCGCCGACAGGCAAATCCCTTTTTTCATCTTCCTTTTCCCCCTTGCGGCCTTACGCCTTGTCCGCGCTGCCCAGAACGTTTATGATCTTGTGCTTGACCATTTCCTTCATCATCGACCGCGCGTCGCCGAGATACTGACGGGGATCGAAATGGTCGGGGTGCTGCGCGAAATGCTGCCGGATCGCCGCCGTGAAGGAAACGCGGAGATCGGAGTCGATATTGATTTTGCAGACCGCCATTTTCGCCGCTTTTTTCAGTTCCGATTCGGGAATGCCGATCGCGTCGGGCATGTGTCCGCCGTACTGATTGACGATCGCCACTTTGTCCTGCGGCACGGAGGACGCGCCGTGGAGCACGATGGGGAAACCGGGAAGGCGCTTGCCGACCTCTTCCAGAATGTCGAGGCGGAGTTTGGGATCCTGGCCGGGCTTGAATTTATAAGCGCCGTGAGAGGTGCCGATGGCGATGGCGAGGGAGTCGATGCCCGTCCTCTCCGTGAACTCCTCCACTTCGTCGGGGGAGGTGAAGAGCGCGTCGTGCGCTTCCACTTTCACGTCGTCCTCGACGCCCGCGAGCTTGCCGAGTTCCGCTTCGACGACCACGCCGTGGTCGTGCGCGTACTGCACCACCTTTTTGGTGATCTCGATATTTTCCTCCCAGGGCTTGGACGAAGCGTCGATCATGACGGACGTGAAGCCGCCGTCGATGGAAGCCTTGCAGACTTCGAAATCCGCGCCGTGGTCGAGGTGCATGACGATGGGAATATTCGTGGTCTCCACCGCCGCCTGCACGAGGTGTTTGAGATAGACGGGGTTGGCGTACTTTCTCGCGCCCGCCGAAACCTGCAAAATGACGGGAGATTTGCATTCGTCCGCCGCGTCCACGATCGCCTGGATCATTTCCATGTTGTTGACGTTGAACGCGCCGATGGCGTAACCGCCCGCGTAAGCCTTCTTGAACATTTCGGTACTTGTGACTAAGGGCATAAATAATCCTCCAAAAATATCTTTTGAGAGCGGCGGCAAAAAAATACCCCCGCGCCTGTTTTCCTGATCTTACGATAAATATTATACACGATTTCCTTAAAAAAAGCAAGAGAATAAGCGCGGTTTCGCGTTTTTCGCAAAAAGCAGTCGCCGCGCGCGTTTTTTGTAAATTCCTCTCACCGCCGCTCTTTCGACCGTCGGCGCGCGCCCGTTTATTCCCCGAACAGCCCGCAGGAAAGGTACCTGTCCCCGGTATCGGGCAAAAGCGCCACTACCGTCTTGCCCGGACCGGCCATCAGCGCCGCCTTCACCGCCGCCGCCAGCGCCGCGCCCGCGGAAACGCCCGCCAGGATCCCCTCCCGGCGCGCGAGGACGCGCGCGAACTCGTAAGCCGCGCCCTCGCCCACCGGCCATACCTCGTCGTAAGCCGCGTCGTCGAGGATCTCCGGCTTAAAGCCCGCGCCGATCCCCTGAATCTTATGCGGCCCGCTCTCGCCGCCGCTCAAAACGGGCGACGCAGAAGGCTCCACGGCGATGATCTTTACGCCCGGTTTCCGTTCTTTCAGGTACCGCCCCACGCCCGTGATCGTGCCGCCCGTGCCCACGCCCGCGACGAACACGTCCACTTCTCCCTCCGTGTCCTCCCAGATCTCCGGGCCCGTCGTCTTATAGTGCGCCGCGGGATTGGCGGGGTTGACGAACTGGCCGCAGATAAAGCTGTTTTCGATCTCTTTTCGCAGCTCCTCCGCTTTCGCGATCGCGCCCGGCATGCCCGCTTTGCCGTCCGTCAGCACAAGTTCGGCGCCGTAGGCCGCGATCAGCTGTCTGCGTTCCAGGCTCATCGAATCGGGCATGACGATCACCAGCCGGTACCCTCTCGCCGCCGCCATCGCCGCAAGCCCGATCCCCGTGTTGCCGCTCGTCGGCTCGATGAGCACGGTCTCCGCGTCGATTCTGCCCGACGCTTCCGCGTCTTTGAGAATTTCCGCCGCCACCCGGTCCTTGACCGAGCCGGCCGGGTTCATGGACTCCGCTTTCACGAAAAGTTTCGCCTCGACGCCGTATATCCTTTCGATGTTTTTGAGTTCTATGAGCGGGGTGCGCCCCACCGCTTCCAAAACAGAATGACAGCGCATTTTTTCGCCTCCTTAGAAAAAAGCGGAAGACTCGTTCCGCTTTCGATGATTTTATACAGCCTATTCGAGGATATTCGTCGTTATGAAATCCACGCCCGCTTCGATCAGCTTCGCCGCGTCCTGAGGCCGGTCGATCGTCCAGCAGTTGACGAGAAGCCCCGCCGCGTGCAGACGCGCGACGTATTCCCCGTTCACGCAGCGCCCGCAAAGGTCCGCGTCGATACGGTATTCGTTCATGAAACAAAAATTCTCCTCGTTTGCCCGGTCGGTGAGAAACTGGATCGAAACGCGCTCGTGTTTTTTCCGCAAAGCGACGAGGTTTTTCTGATTGAAAGAAATAAACGTCGTATGGTCCAGCCACCCCATGTCTTTGACGAGCGCGAAAATCCCGTCGATATGCTCTTTATCCGTCTCGTTTTTGAGTTCGAGGAACGCGACTTTCCCGTACTTGCGGCAGATCGCGAGATAGTCCTCCAACGTGGGCAAAACGAGATCGGAACGGTACGTCTTTCCGTCCGTATCCGTGAGCCGCAGGGCGCGCAGGTCGGCGAACGAGCTCTTTTCGATCTTCATATCCACGCCCGCGACGCGGGAAACGTTGTCGTCGTGACAGATGATGTATTTACCGTCCCCGGTCACGTGCACGTCCGTCTCGATCCCGTAATAGCTCTTGACGCCCGCCGCGACGAACGCCGGGCAGGTGTTCTCCCTCTCCAAACCGGAAACGCCCCGGTGCGCGATCAAACGGCAGTTCTTTTTATCGATGCGAACAGTATCCATACTTCCCTCCCCTTCTATTCTATCACGCCGGAGGGGAAAATGTCAACCGTTCATCGCGCCATCAGACCGCCGACGCCGGAAAAGACGAGCACGCTCAGATCTTTCGACAGCGATTCGATGGACTGCTCCCGGGAAGAATTGAACCAATCCTGATAGACGGCGAGCATGCCGGAAGTGATATAGCGGGAAACGAGTTCCACCCGCCGCTGATCGCAGGGAAGCTGTTCCGCGAGCGTCTGCCGGACGCGGACGGTCAGCGCGGAGACGATCTTGCGCACGAGGTGGGAATTCGCGTCTATCTTCATCAGCCGGCTGTAAAACTCCATGTCGCTGTTGATGACGCCGTTCAGCGTCTCGAAAATCCGGTAAGGATTTTCGAGGTTGCGCTTGAAATCTACGTGCTGAATGATTTTCTCGAACGAAGAAACGATGTCGTTTTCGATCTCGTCGAGGAGCTCGTGTATGCCCCCGTAATAATTATAAACGGTCTTGCGGTTGATGTCCGCCACGTCCGAGATATCCTTGACGGTGATCTCGTTCAGATCTTTCTCCGCCAGAAGCTGCGCGAACGCGTTGCGGATCGCGCGCTTTGTCTTGATCACCCGCCGGTCGGTCTTTTTCGCCGCCGCAGACGACGTATTCTCCATAATTTCCTCCTTTGTTTCCCCCTGTTTTTTGTTATATCCGAAATATGTAAACGATTACATCAGCAAATTCTTCTTCGCGAGCTTCGCGCACCGGCGGCCATGTAAACGATTACAGAGGCAGGTCCTTTCTCGCGAATTTCGCGCCGCCGGCGATATAGAGAACGAGTCCGATTATCAATAAAATCCCGAGTTTCCAAAGAAAGGCCGTCGTGCCTTCGAGAATGGAGACCACGTCGAAGAGAGAGATGATCGAGACGTAGTTGAAGTTGTTGAGCGCCTTCATGCGCACGATGGAAGGAAGCACGGGCGAGCCGAACAGGCCGAGCATGGTAGCGACGAGGAAGAACATGTTCAAGCCGCCGCCGAGCGCCATCGAGTGCTTGCTGCGGTTGAACCAGCAGGAAGCGAAGAAGCAGAGCCCGCTCATGGCGAACATGACGAGGAAGGCGCCGAGGTTCAAAAGCAGCAGTTTGCCGTAGGTGAGCTTGGTTTCGAGATCGACGAGCGCGAAGCAGACGACGCCGGTCAAAGAGGTGCAGCAGAACATCAGAAACAACGAGCCGACGAGGAAGACTCCCTGCGTGAACGTCACCGCTCTGCGTCTGACGGACGAGGAGAGGATATACGCCATGGAGCCGCTGTCCACCTGCCCGGCGACGAGGGCGTTGGAAGTCATGATGAGATAGATGATCGGCAGCAGCAAGCCCGCCATTTTAAAGAAAACGGAACCGACGAGCACGCCGAACATATCCATCTGCCCGATCTCTTCGAGCGCGTCGGACACTTCCTCGGGCAGACTCGCGAGCAGGCTCCGGGAAATATCCTTCGTCAGCTCGGCCGCGATGCTCTCCGGCGTCTCCCCCTCTTTGATATTCTCGATACGATAAGCGTAGTTGGCGCGGAAATTGATGAGCGCGGACACCGCGATCTCCTTGACGTTTTGATAGTCGTTGAATCCGAATTCCGCGTACTGTTCCTCGGTCACGCCATAGCTTTCGAGGGCTTGGAGCACGAGCCGCACGTTCTCCTCGCGGATCATGTTCCCGGCTAAAAAGACCGCACTGTTTTTGGCGGCGTATTCGTCGCGGTAGGCCTTGCGTTCCGCCGTCGAGGAGGTCATCAATGTGCCCATATCGTAGCGGGGCGCCGGTTCCCCGAGCGCCGTATAAAAGGAATCGAACATATATTTTCCCGGTTCGGTCATGGGGTTGAGCACGAAGAAGATCGCGCCCCTGATCTCCTCCGCCTCGGCGGAACCGGCGGCATAACCATGCTTTTTCGCCTGTTCGGCCACGTACCCTTCGAGGTCTTTGGCCGCGGCGGCATAGGCGGTCGTCGCCGCGCTCTGATCGCCGGAGCCGGCGGCTTTCAGGTATTCCTCGCCGAAAGTCTTATCGAAGCGTTCGAGTCCGCCGTCGGAAAGCAGATAGTAATTGATCGAACGGGACTGCATCTGCGAGGCGAGTTCTCCCCGAATGATCGTGTCGGCGATCGCGCTTTTCGCCGTGACGATATTGCCGCCGCCCGCGATCAGCATCACGCAGGCGAGCATGAAACAGGTGGCGAAGGTGATGATCGCCCACATGGGGCCGTTCGCCTTGCAGGATTGTTTGAATAACGATTTACTGAACATGATTCCTCTTCTCCTTTTCTTTGTCGAGAACTTCCCGGAAATGCTTTTCGAGGGTGTACTTCACCTCGGATATAAATTTGACGTCGAAATTGGTGAGATCGGTAAATAAAAGATTGATCTGACCGCCCGCGATCGCCACGGTCACCTGGTTATACTGCGGCTGATCGCGCACGATCCGATAGCGGAAGCGCTTGAAAGAAAGATAGTCCGCGCGCGAGGCAAACTCGATCTTGAACTCCTTCTTCGGTCGGTTTTCTATCTCCCGCAGATCCGCCACGTCCGCGAGACAGCCGTTCCGGATCAGCGCCACGCGGTTGCAGGTGCTTTCGAGCTCTTCGAACATGTGGCTGCTCATGAAGATCGTCTTGCCCCTGCCGTGCTCCGCGCGGATAATTTCGAGGAACGCGTCCCGCATCAAAGGATCGAGCCCGGTCGTCGGTTCGTCGAGGATAAGGATCGCCGGATCCGCCATCAGCGCGGCGACGATCGCCGTCTTTTGCTTCATGCCCTTGCTCATGCGCTTCAAGGGCGCGCGGGGATCGAGCTGTAACTTCTCGACCAGAGAATCGGCGAAGGACATATCTTTCACGCCGAGAAAGTCCGCCTGGCTCTTTAAAAATTCCGTGCCCGTGGAAAGATCGGGAAAGGCGATCTCGCCCGGCACGTAGCCGATATTTTTCACGATCTCGCTCGCATGGCTCCACGCTTCCAGGCCGTTCACGTACGCCGCGCCCGAAGTGGGCTTCAAAAAGCCCATGATATTGCGGATCGTAGTCGTCTTGCCGCTGCCGTTGGTGCCCACGAAGCCGACCATCTCCCCTTGATACACCGTGAGATCGATCCCGAAGATCCCCCGGCCTTCCCCGTAATCTTTGGTGAGGTTTTTGATTTCGACAACCGGTTTCATGACAGCGCTCCTTTGAAATTTTTGTCTTCCTTGTAATAGCTCATGAAATAATCTTCGAGCGTCTCTTTAAAATGTCCGAAATCGCGCAGCGCGAACCCGGAAAGGATACGGATCACCTCGTTTATGTACGTATCGTCGGTGGAGATCAGCGCCGAGGCGCTCGCTCTGTCCTCCGCGAGGATCTTCAAAACCCGGCTGCCGCGATAGTTGGCGCGGAAGGTTTCGTAGTTGATGAGGTCGGCAAAGTATACTTCGTAGACCTTCTGCGAGGAATGTTTCAGATCGTCGGCTTTGAACTCGGAGACGAGCCGGCCGTCCTTGATGATCGCGATGCGGTCGCAGGTCGCGTCCACTTCGGAAAAGATATGGCTGGACAAAAGAATCGTCTTGCCCCGCGCCTTTTCCCGCCGCACGAACTCCACGAACACCTCCTGCATCACCGGATCCAGCCCGCTCGTCGGTTCGTCGAGAATGAGCACGTCGGGATCGTTCATGAACGCCGCGACGACGGCGAGCTTACGCTTGACGCCGAGGCTCATGCGCTTGGTCTCTCCCGACGGATCCAGCTCGAACGTCTTTAACAATTCGTCGAGCCGCTCGTCGTCGCGGCACTTTTGCAGCTGCTGCATCATGCGCAAAAACTCCCAGCCCGTCAGTCCCGCCGGCAAAGCGATCTCGCCCGGTATATACCCGACGTTGCCGAGAATTTCGAAATACCGGGCGAACGTCTCCTTGCCGAAAATGGCGGCGGAGCCGCCGTCCGGCCTCGAAAACCCCATCAGGTGCCGGATCGTCGTCGATTTGCCCGCGCCGTTGGGGCCGAGAAAACCGAACACCTCGCCCTTTCCCACCTGAAAAGACACGTCGAAAACTCCGCGCCCCGATCCGTAATCCTTCGTCAGCCCCTTCACGTCAATGACGCTCATAATTGCCGTTACCTCCCAACATGTTTTCTTTCAAACTCCTTTGCGGGACGTTTCCCGTCGCCGCGCCCCGCGCCCTTTCCCCTCGGCGTTTTGTAAAGAGTGTGTAATAATCCTTGTTTTTGAGTTATTCTACATTTGTGTATTATAATTCGATTGTGGCGGAAAGTCAAGGAGGCGGGGCGGACAATTTCGGGGAAAAGCGAGGATTAAGGGACAATTTGCAGGACTTTTGGGGCGTTACGCCACATTTTTCGCCAGGATTGTGGAATAAAAAAGAACGCCCTGTTGAGAGCGTTCGGTGGATTAACGATTTCTAATTTTTATCGGGCGCGGGCAAGGGCTCGGAGCAGCCGCCGCTCCCGGAACAGGATTCGTCGGAGGAGGAAGACTGATCTTCGCGGTCGGAGGGCGGCGCCGTTTCCCCGGCCCCGTCGAGAGGACCGTCCACGCCGTAAGATTGGTCGGTGACGAAAGAGGAGGCCTCGCCGCTCTCCTTTTTCGCGGCGAACAAGGGAGCCGCGCCGTACCAGCAGGCGATGCAGACGACCGCCGCGCCGACGGCGATTCCCGCGAGCCGGCAGGCGAGTCTGCGGCGGAGCCTTCGACGGCGTTCCCGGTTCGCGGCCGGCCGCTCCGACCGGGAGTCGGGCGCGGCGTAAACGTCGGCTTCCTCGACGTATTTCTCGTCGATCTTGCCGAGCGCGGAAAAATTTTTCTTATCGTTCATACGCCTATCCCCTCCCGAATCAATTTTTCTTTGAGCTTTTTGCGCAGGCGAAAGAGCATGGATTTGACCTTGCTTTCGGAGAAGCCCATGCGCCGCGCGATCTCCTTTATGTCGTCGGAATACCAGTAACGCCGGACGAAAACCACCCGTTCCCGCGTTTGCAGCGAGGCGAGAAATTCGTTGATGGAATCCGCCGCCCTATCCTCGCCGCAGTCGGCCATGTAATCGTTTGCGGGCAGGAAATCCTCTATTTCGGAGAGCAGCGTCTCCGTTTTTCCGCCGCCGCGTTTCTGGGCGCGGCCGCGTTTATAGCGGTCGAAAGAGACGTTGCGGCAAAGCGCCCCCGCGTAAGCCTTCAAGGATCTGGGCCGTTCGGGGGGAATCGTATTCCAGCAGGCGAGATACGCTTCGTTGACGCATTCCTCCGCGTCGGAGGAATTATGTAGAATATTCATGGAAACCGCGCGCAGGAACCCGCCGTATTTCTCGGCCGCGGCGTCCAGCGCGGCCGGATCGCGCGAAAAAAACATCGTCACGATCTCTTCGTCCGTCATGCGTACCTCCTTTCGTACGCAAACGTACCGCCCGCGGCGTTCCCCGCGCGCCGCGTTTCGTCCGTTCACTTACATCAGTAGAATTTTATCTCCCGCAGGTTGCGTCTTTCGGAAATTTTTCCGTTTAATCCCGCCTTCTGCCGAACAACGCGAGCACGAAGAGCAGAAAACGCAGAAAATACAAAATAGAAGTGAGCAGTCCCGCCACGTACGTGAGCGCGGCCGCGCCGAGCACTTTGCCCGCGCCCGGCTTTTCCTCCTCGGTGAGCACCCCCTCTTCGAGCAGCATCTTTTTGGCGCGGCGGGACGCGTCCAGCTCCACGGGCAGCGTCACGAGCTGAAAGAGGGTGGAAAGTCCGTAGAGCGCGATGCCGATATAGGCCGCGTAAACGCCGACGGGCGTCTCCAAAAACAGGTCGAGAAGCAAGCCTACAAGGACGAGGGGAAGGGCGAGCCGGGCGCCGAAGTTGGCGATCGGCACGAGCGCGGAACGGATCTTATAGGGCACATACCCGCGTTCCTTCTGCATAACGTGCCCGATCTCGTGCGCCGCCACGGCCACCGCCGCCACCGAGTCGTCGCCGTAGGTCGATTCGGAGAGATTGACGATCTGTCTGCGGGGATTGTAATGATCGGTGAGTCTCCCCCTCACCTTGCCCACGGAAACGTCGTACACTCCGTTCGAGCGTAAAAGCCGCACCGCCGTGTCGTACCCGGTCATGTGCGAGGCGTTTCTCTCGGCGCTGAACGCGTTATAGGTCGAATGTACCCGCATGCTCGCCCAGCCCGTAAAGACCGAGCAGAGCAGAAGCAGTCCCAAAAACACAAAATAAGGCATCATTTTTTACTCCTTTTTCTTCGATTCCTTCGATTTGTCGTCCGATTTCTTTTTCCGCGCCTTCTTGCAGGCGTGAGAGCTTCCGCACGCGGAACAGTTTGCGCAGCCCGCGCAGCTTCCGCCGCAGCCGTCTTTATGCCGGACGAGATAAACAGTCGCGGCGACGAGACATATCCCCACGACGACGAGCGCGATGATGCTCGGTACGTTCATGTTTTTCACTCCCCGGACGCCCGCGGCCGCTTCTTCGCGTTCCCGCGCCGTCCCTTTTTATTATAACGCTTTCCGGGCTAAAATAGTCCCGTCCGGCGATTGAAAAAAATCTTTACTTTCTTCCCGGCGCCGGATCCGACAAACGTCTGGTTTTTTTAGCGAATACGACGATCCCGACAAGATACCCGACCGCCACGCTTACCTCAGCGGCCGCGAGCGCGCAAAAGAGCGCGATATCGCTCAAACGAAAATTCCCCCGACCGCCGCGACGAGGAAGCACAAAAGCCACGCCAGCAGGCACTGTCCCACGACGAGCCCGACCGCCCAGCCCCGGCCGAGTTCCCGCTTCACCGCCGCCACCGCCGCCACGCAGGGGGTGTAGAGCAGAATAAAGAGCAGGAAAATAAAAGCCGTGAAAGGAGTGAAGAGCGTCGTGATCGACGCGCCGCCGAGCAACACCGTCAACGTGCTCTTGACGCTCTCTTTGGCCGTGAAGCCGGTCACGAGCGCCGTCGCCGCCCGCCAGTCCCCGAAGCCGAGCGGCTTGAATACGACCGACAGCCAGCCCCCGATCGCCGCTAAAAGGCTCGTCGAGGAATCGGCGACGAAGTTGAGCCGCGAATCGAAGCTCTGCAAAAACCAGATGATCACCGACGCGACGAAGATAATCGTGAAAGCGCGGGTGATGAAATCGCGGGACTTCTCCCAGATCAGCTGTAAAACGCTTTTAAACGACGGCAGGCGATAATTCGGCAGCTCCATGACAAATGGTACGGGCTCCCCTTTAAACGCCGTACGCTTCAAAATAAAGGCCGTTAAAAGGGCGAGCGCGATACCGATGACGTAGAGGGAGATCATCACGAGCGCGGCGGCTTTGGGAAAGAAGGCCGCGCAGAGCATGCCGTAGACGGGAATTTTCGCCGAACAGCTCATAAACGGCGTCAGCATGATCGTCATTTTGCGGTCGCGGTCGGAAGGGAGCGTGCGCGTGGCCATGATCGCGGGGACGCTGCAACCGAAGCCGACGAGCATGGGCACGAAACTGCGGCCGGAGAGTCCGATCTTTCTCAGCGGCTTATCCATGACGAAGGCCACGCGCGCCATGTAGCCGGTGTCTTCGAGTATGGAAAGGAAAAAGAAGAGCACGACGATCGTGGGCAAAAAGCTCAAAACGCTGCCCACGCCCGCGAAAATACCGTCGATGAGGAGCGAGTGCACGACGGGATTGATCCCGTACTTCGTAAGTCCCCGGCTCGCCGCGTCCGTCAGAAATCCGATCCCGAGCTCCATCCACTCGGAGAGATATTTGCCGAAGAGCCCGAAGGTGAGATAAAAGACGAGCCCCATGATGAGCACGAACGCGGGCAGGGCGGTGTATTTCCCCGTCAGGAAGCGGTCCGCCCGTTCGCTCCGTTTGCGCTCTTTGCTCTCATGCGGTTTCACGACCGTGGCTTCGCAGAGCCGGCCGATATAGCGGAAGCGCATATCCGCGAGCGCCGCCATCGCGTCCGTGCCGCTCTCCGCCTCCATCTGCCGAATGATGTGCCCGGACATCTCCTTTTCGTTTTCGGAGAGGTTGAGGGCGTTCAAAATGAGTTCGTCGCCTTCCACCAGTTTGGTGGCCGCGAAACGGACGGGGATTCCCGCCGCTTTGGCGTGGTCCTCGATGAGGTGGGCGACGCCGTGGATACAGCGGTGCACCGCGCCGCCGTCCTCGCCGTTGGCCGAGCAGAAATCGACGTCGAAAGGAACCTCGCGGTGGCGGGCGACGTGAATGGCGTGTTCGATGAGTTCTTCGATCCCCTCGTTTTTGGCCGCGGAAATGGGCACGACGGGGATCCCCAGCACCGCTTCGAGCGCGTTGACGTCGATCGTGCCGCCGCTGCCGCGCACCTCGTCCATCATGTTGAGCGCGATCACCATCGGCATATCGAGGGTGATGAGCTGCAAGGTGAGATAGAGATTGCGTTCGATATTGGTCGCGTCGAGGATATTGATGATCGCGTCCGGCTTCTCTTTGAGCAGAAATTCCCGCGTCACGATCTCCTCGCCCGTATAGGGAGAAAGGGAATAGATGCCGGGCAGGTCTGTGACGACCGCCTCTTTATGCTTGCGCATGGCGCCGTCTTTCCGATCCACCGTCACGCCGGGGAAATTGCCGACGTGCTGGTTGGCGCCCGTGAGCTGATTGAAAAGCGTCGTCTTGCCGCAGTTCTGGTTGCCGGCCAGCGCGAATTTGAGGGGCGCGCCCTCGGCGATGACGCCGCCGGCCGCCCGCCGGCGGTGCGTCTCCCCCACGCCCGGGTGGGGGAGACGGGGCAGAGATTTGGTACGCGCGTCCCCGAGCGCCAGCTCGTCCCCGCCTTTCTCCGCCTCCTTCACGTCCGCGATCCCGATCTTCGCCGCGTCCGCTTTGCGGAGAGTGAGTTCGTAGCCGCGCACCCTCAGTTCGATCGGGTCCCCCATCGGCGCCGTCTTGACGAGCGTCACCTCCGTGCCCGGCGTCAGTCCCATATCCAGAATATGTTTGCGCAGGGAAATCTCCTCTCCGTCCACCGCAGTGATCCGGGCGGATTTCCCCGCCGATAATCTATCCAGCGTCATTGCCATAAATTTCCGCGTCCTCGCCGTTCGGCTTTTTGTCTTTGTATTCGCTTTTATGCTATCATAAAACGCGCGGTTTGTCAAGTGTTTGGGCCTTCGCCCCTCCCCGGCCGACGCCCGGCGGGAAAAAGCCCCGAAGAATTTTCTTCGGGGCGAAGCGGCGGAACGATCAGGAAAGATCTTTCGATTTGGCGCGGAGCCGGAACATTTTGCCGAAACCGTAAGAGCGCTGAGAGGGGTATTTTCTGATTACCAGGTAATAGGCGGCGACGAGGAACAGATCCGCCGCGATCCAGGCGGTGGGATTGGAAAGACAAATCCCCGTAAACCCGAAGAGCCCCACGAACAGGAAGGAGGACAGCGCGCGGCCGACGAGTTCCGTCACGCCCGCGAGCATGGTCAACGTCGAGCGCCCGATCCCCTGCAAGGTGTTGCGATAGACGTGAATGACGCCGAGCGGCCCGAAAAACGCGCTCTGATAGAGGAGATACGTCCGGGAATATTCCAGCATCTCGGTGTAATAGAGCTGCGCGTCGCCCGTCGTCTTGTCGAGGAATACACCCGTCAGGGGACTGCCGAGGAAGGCGCAGAACACGACGCCGAGGATCCAGATCCCGAGACAGAACCAGAGCCCCGCGAACACGCCGTCCTTGATGCGGCCGTATTCCTTCGCGCCGAAGTTCTGCCCCGCGTAGGTGGCGAACGTGACGCCGAGCGCGTCGAAGGGCGTGACGGTGATGTTGCAGATCTTGGACGCCGCGGTGTACGCCGTGACGACGCCGGGCAGCTCCGCGTTCAGCGAATTGAGCGCCGTCTGCTGCATCATACAGCCCACCGCGGTGATCGAGAATTGCAGGGCCATGGGAAGGCCGAGACCGATGTGCCCGCCCCAGAGCCTCCCGTCTATCTTCCAGTCCTCTTTCCGCGGCCTCAGCTGCGGATATTTTTTCAGCATATAGACGAGCCCGCCCCCGCCCGCGAGGAACTGGCTGACGACGGTCGCCGTCGCCGCGCCCGTATACTTCATTTTGAAAACGACGATGAAAAGAAGATCGAGGCCGATATTGAGAAAGGCCGACGCGAGCAGAATGACGAGCGGCGTTTTCGTGTCCCCGATCGCCCGCAGCGTCGCGGCGGAAATGTTATAGAGGATCGTCGCCCCGATCCCGCCGAAGCAGACGACGAGATAGGAATACGCGTAGCGGAAATATTTGTCCGGCGTGCGCATGAGCCGAAGCAGGGGGCCGGCGAGCGGTATCGCCGCCGCCATCAGAAGCAGCGTCAGAAGCAGACACAGCTCCAAGGACACCGCCACGCTCTTTTTCACGCCCTCTTCGTCGCGGGCGCCGAAGCGCTGGCTGGTTCTGACCGCGAAGCCCGCCGTCAGCCCCGAGGCGAAGCCGATAATCAAAAAGGTGATGGAGCCCGTGCTCCCCACTCCCGTCATCGCGTCCGTGGAAACCGTATGCCCCACGATCAGCGTGTCCGCCATGTTGTAAAGCTGCTGGAAAATATTCCCCAGCAATACCGGCAGCATGAAAAAGAGGATTAGTTTGAAGGGACTGCCCTTCGTTAGATCCTTCGTCATAGAAAACCCCTGAAAATCAAAGTTTCTCCGCCATTCTCCCCTCGATTTTCTCCTATGGCCATATCCGAGCTCTGTTCCGTCCGGCAACCGCGAACGGCCGGCTCGTTATGATTGGTGATATTATATATCCAGCCGGCAAAAATAACAATCGTTTGCGAAGATCTTTTTCAAATACTTTTTTTTGCGAATTTGCGCCATAAAATTATCCGTTTTTTCACCCGGACAACCCCGAAAGCCGTAAAAAAAGCCGGAGGGATCGTATCCCCCCGGCTTTCGCCCGTTTGCGTTCACACCCGCCCGGGCCTGGTTCAGGCCAGCGCCGCGAGCGCGGCTTCCAGCCGTTGAAGCTCGGTATTGAAAGTGCGCAAAAGGCTCTTGATCGAATATTTAAAGGAGAAGTTATTCGCGTACGCGCTCGTCGCCTCGTTATAGAGACTTCTCGCGAGCTCGATCTGCGCCCGGTCGGATTCCGTGACTTTCGCCGCGTCCAGTCCCGCGACGGACAATTTCACGTATTCCGCTTCGGCCGCGGAAAGGTCGGTGCGGTTGGCGCACCAGGTGAGATATTCGCCGCGGAGATTTTCATAAGCGGCGCGCGCGGCGAGAATCTTCGCCCGGCATTCGTCCGTGAACTCGACCGCGCCGATGTCCGCTATCAATCTTTCCACGCTGCCCGTTTCGAGGCTGCGGTGCCGCTGCGCGCAGGCGTCGAGCGTATCGGCTTCCGTTTTGAGCGCCGTCAGCTGCGCAGCCGTCAACAGCGATTTCCAGTTTTTCGCGGCCGTGAGCGCCGCGAACGCAGCGTCGCCGGCCCCGATTCCTTCCACGCCGCCGAGCGCGTCGACCGCCGTTTTGAAATTATCGCCGAGCCGTGCGGTGAATTTCTCCCGCGCCGCGGCGAAAGCGGCATAATTGGTCACGAGCGCCTGTTCCGCCCCGGATAATTTTTCGTACTGCGCCGCCAAGCCGTCGGCTTCCGCTTTGAGCGTTTTCGCGCTGTCGTACGTCGTCGAGGCCGAAACCGCGTCCAGATCGGCGAGCGTTTTCGCCATCGACGCGTTCAGCTCTTCCAGTACGAGCGTTCCGCACACGGCGCGCGCCTCTTCGATCTTTGCAAAATTGGTCACGAGCGGCTTACTCGTTTCATACAGCGCCTCGTAACGCGCTTCCGCCGCCGCGATCGCCGCGGACAGTTTCGCCGAAGTCGGGTACTCCTCCCGCGTAAGCTTATCGATGTCCGCGATCAAAGCGGCTACGGAAACGTCCCGTTCATACGCTTCGCGGATTTTCAGATACTCCGCTTTCGCATATCCGCCGAGATACTCGGCCTGTCTTTGGTCGAAGGCATCGAACAGCGGGTTCATTTTTTCGAGGCACCCGCCGATCTTATCCGCTTCCGCGGCAAAATCGTACGTTTTCAGTTCGTCCAGGTACGTTACGAATTGATTCACGGAAGCGCGGAGCTTCGTCCATTCCTTTCTCAGTTCCGCGAGGGCGGCATAGTCCGTCACGGTCTTTTGCGCCGCCGGGGAAAGAGCGTTATACGCGGCTTCCGCCTCGTCCAGTTTCGCGCCGTAAGAATCGCCCAGCCACTCTACGCCGTCCGCTTTGAGTTTCGCCAACAGAGCCTGCACCTCCGCGCCTTCCTCGATCGCCGCGAGATAGTTTTGAAGTCCCGCGAAGATTTCCTCCGCTTCCCCGGCAGCGAGGGTTTCGTTTATATCCAGTTCCGCGAGGAAAGACTTTCCCTCGTCGTCGGTCGCTTCGCTGTCGTTGGTAAGCCGCAGGGAAATCGCGGAAAGTTTATCGTCTTTGAAATCCGCGCGCACGCTCGTTCTCTCGATGGGGAAATCGAAGCCTTGAAGAATCGCCTGCACGAACGCGCCCATCGTGCCCATGGCGCTGAAATCCATTTCCAGAACCGTTTTGATAATCGAGGAATACCCCGCGCCGAGCAGGGCGGTGATCCCTTCGCTCAGGTGCAGTTCCACTCTCGTCACGCCTTCGGCGGGCGAGGAGATTTCCGTCGCCGAGTTCATCGCGGCTTCGGCAAGGAAACCGACGAAGTCGAAATCGCTGCCGATTAAAGCGCCCACGTTATCCATCACCAGTCCGCCCAGCGCGGCTTTGACGTCCACCGTCGAAACCGAGGTCGCATAGACGGTATTGCCCGCCTGCGCCGTGTTAAAGACGTAGAGCATGCCGTTCTCATAGTAAATCTCTATCCCCGGCTGGCCGAACATCAGGCCGAGTTCGAATTTTACGCGCACACGGATCGCGCCGAAGACGTTCCCCGTCAAAAGAGCTTCGGGTACGATCTGGATCTCGGCGGGCAGGGGCACGACCATCAAAGAATCCACGCCCACGTTGATTTCGGTCTTGATTCCCGTCGTCCAGTCGAGTCCGGCGAAGCCGCCCGCTATTTTCAGCACCGCGCCGAAGTTGGCGGCAAGTTTCGCCGCGTCGCCTTCCGTATAAGCGGCGAGTTCTTCCGCCGAAGGCAGCGTCTCCCCGCCTTCCGCGATCGTCAAGTCCGCGGTCAGCTCCGCGGCGCCGAAGTCGGCGACCAGTTCCGCGCCCGTGATTCTGCCGAGTTCGTTCGCGCCCCGCCTCACGGTGATAAGCGCGCTTATTTCCCGCGCGGAAAGGTCTTTCAAAGCGCCGGCCGCTTCCGGCAGCGTCGAGGTAAATTCCCCGAGCGCGGCGTTGATCGTTCCCAGCAGCTTCTCGCTCAGCGACAGTCTGTATACGCCAGTATTGCCGCTTCCCGATTCCTTCGCGAACGTGAAGAATTCGAGGAGTCCGGAAACGTCCGCGCTTCCTTCCGACGCCGGAAGTTCGTATTTATACTTGGTACTGCCCACGGAGACGTAGAGCCAGCCGTCGCCCGCATAGAGGAATTCCACGCCCACGCCGAGCATTTTCGTGCTCGCCCGCGCCCGGAACGCCGACGCCGCGCCCTCCGAAAGCAATTTGTCGAGATCGAAGGACAGCCATGCGTCCACGGGCAGGGACAACGGTTCGCCGCCCGACGCCGCAACGCTCAGATCGCCCCGGATCTTCACACCGCCCTTAAAATCCATGCCCGCGGCCTGTATGAACGCCACGAACTGCGAGAGAAGTTTTTCGAGACCGCCCTCCGCGTAGGAAGCAAGCTCTTCGGCCGAGGGGAGTTTTTCCGCCGTCTCGGAAATGGTCACGTCCGCATTCAGCTTCGCCGCGCCGAAGTCCGCAAACACCGCCGCCGCGGTGATCCGGCCGGCTTCGTTTCCTTTCTTATAGATCGAAATCATCGCGCCCGCTTCTTTCAGCGAGAAATCTTTGAGCGCGCCCGCGGCATCGGGAAGCAGGGACGCGAGCGCGTCAAGCATCGTATTGACGAGCGCCGCTTTATCGTCGTTGAGTCTTACTTGATAGACGTATGTATTGCCGTTCTCGCCCACTTTTTCGACGTGGAAGTAGGAGAGCACCTCTTCGAGCTCCGCGCCCTCTTCCGACGGGGCGAGCGCGTATTTATACTTCGCGCCGCCCACGTCCGTATACAGCCAGCCGTCGCCCGGATAGAGGATCTTCACGGGCACGCCGAACAGGTTCGTGTTCACGCGGCCCCGGAAGGCCTCCGAAAGCCCGCCGGAAGCGAATTTTTCAAGATCGAAGGACAGCCACGCGTCCACCGGCAGAGAGATCGTTCCCGAAGCCGTCGCCGCGTCCAGCGCGCCGTTGATTTTCAGTCCTCCCGCAAGATCCATGTGGAGCACCGCGTCCGCGAGTACGGAGAGATCGTCCTTCTCCCCGTCGTCCGGATCGATGTCCGTCGCGTCGTCGCCGAGGCGCGCGCGGAACAGATCCGCGCCGGGGATTTCCAGGTCTTTGCCGATATCGTAGAACGTCTCCGTAAGCGTGGAGGTGCAGCTCAGATTCATAACCCCGTAGGCGATCTTATATTTGTCTTTCGCCGTCAGAGAAACGGGGTTCCAGTCCTTGTCGAAAGTGAGTTCCAAAGTACAGCTCTCGAACTCCGGCAGGCTTTTGAGCGCGGCGTAATTCATCATCTTCACCGCATAGCGGGAAGTGCCGAACACGGGATCGATCTCGTAGCGGAAGGTATACTCGTTTTCCGCCGTCGAAGGGATCCGCTCCGCGCTCTTGATCGTCTCGTCGTTGAGGATATAATTGGAGAGCGCGGTCGGCTCGCCGCCGATCTTGGAGCGGTATTCTTCCAGCGTCGTCACCGAGAAGCTGTCCTTCCATTCGTCCTTGCTCACGTTGGCCGCGTCTCTCATCACGACTTTGTTTCCCTTGAAAAACGCCTGTTTGCCCACGTTCACAAACAAAGAAGTCGACGTTGCCTGCGCATACGACTCTTTGCCGTTCTTGATGTGTATATCTTCTATTTTCTGCGTATATTTGGGCATCGCGGAAACCGTTTCGCCAACGATTTCGCTCCGGTAAGAAGGGAGATTTTTCAGCCTGCCCGCCACGATGTACGCGTTCTCCGCGGCGGAATAGTCCCGCACCGACTTGGTCGGCGTCTCGATAATCGTCGTCTCCCCTTCCGCGCGGATCTCGCCCGTATTGATCTTCATGCCGCTGCACCCCGCCGCCGCGAGCGTCAGCCCTATACATAAAATACCGGCGGAAACGATCGTTCCGATCCTTTTTCGATTGCTTTTCATTCTTTCCTCTTGTCTCCTTTCCCTGAGTATCCGTTGCTTCCTTTCGTCCGGGACGCAGCCCGCATAAACCTCGCTCAGCCGCCCCCACGAAAGTATTATAAAACTTATCCCGGAATAAGTCAAGCGCAGACGACTATTTTATCATACTTTTTTATGACTTTTTGTCGATATTTCACAAAAAAGACCGCACAGTCCTTACGGCCGTGCGGAGGAGTCTTTTCCATATTATACGGAATAAGCGGCGGGATTATTTACGGAACCCGCGCTCAGAGGTCGATGGAGAAAGGATAAAGCTCGGATTTGGCAACGCCGCGGTCCTTGGCGGCACGTTTGAGCGCCTCTTTTTTGTCCAGCCCCTCGGAGATATAGGAGAGGATATGTTCCCGGGGAGAAAGCGCGTTGCGGGGGTTTATCTTTTCGCCCGCGCCCTCCACGACGAGCACGTATTCGCCGCGTTTCTCGCCGGCGAACCCTTCCGATAAGCGAAACGCGACGCTCTCTTCGTGGATCTTGGTGATCTCCCGCACCGCGACGGCGCGGCGGTCGCCGAATACCTCGTACATGGCGCGGATATCCTTGTCCACGTCCTGGGGCGCGCAATGAAAAGCGAGCGTCATGTCGAGCTGTTTATACCGTTCGAGCAACGTTCTCTTTTCGCTCTGTTTATCGGGCAGAAAGCCGATGAACGCAAACCTGTCGGCCGGCAAGGCGGAAAGTACGAGCGCCGCGACGAAGGCGCTGGGGCCGGGGATCAGCGTGTACGCTTCCCCCGCTTCGCGCAGAATTTTGCACACCGTGTTCCCCGGATCGGAAACGACGGGCGTGCCCGCGTCCGAGACGACGGCGATCTCTTTGCCCTCGCGGGACAGGGCGAGGATCTTTTCCCCGGCTTCCCGCTCGTTGAATTTGTGGCAGGCAAAGAGCGGTTTTTTGATCTCGTAGGCGTTGAGCAGCCGCAGCGTGTGCCGCGTGTCCTCGCAGAAGATCGCGTCCGCCGCCTTCAAAGTTTCGAGCGCGCGGAGGGTGATATCTTTTAAATTCCCGATCGGCGTCGCCACAAAATAGATCATTTTTTCTCCTTTTTTCCGCAATTTTCCCCGTTTCACGGGAAACGAAAACCCCGTCAAAAGCGGCCGTTGACGAGGGTGGGAAGCAGTTTCGTGCAAGGCTTTCCGCCCTTCACGGCCTCCGCGAGCAGCAGATAGGGTTCCGCGCCCGCTTTGCCGGAGACAAACTGCACGCGCTTGACTTCCAGCCCCGCTTCGCGGAGAGTATAGCACACTTCGGCGAGCCGGTCGGCGCGGTTGACGAGGACGAGCCGGCCGCCGAATTTAAGCTGTTTGGCCGCGGCTTGGGCGACGTCGCGGAGCGTGACCGAAATTTCCTTGCGGCAGACCGCTTTTTTATAGTCCTCGTTTTCCAGCCCGCCCCGCTCATAGGGCGGATTGCAGAGAATCAACGAAAACTTTTCGCGGTAGGAGGCGGGAATCTCCTGAATTTTACAGTTTTCGAACGTGAAATTTTCAAAGCCGTTGAGCGCCGCCGTCTTTGCCGAGAGCCGGCTGAGTTCCTCCTGCATCTCGAAGAGGGTGAACGAAAGCCCTTTGACGCCGCGGTGCAGCGCGTAAAAATGAAAGGCGACGATTCCGCTTCCCGCGCAGAAATCCGCGACCGTATCCCCCGCTTTCGCCCGCGCGAAGCGGGATAAAAGTACGGAATCGGAAGTGAACCGATAAAAACGCGTGTCCTGAATGATTTTCAATCCGTCGATGAGCATGTCCTCCGCGACTTCGTATTCGTTCGGTTCCATTTTTTTCTCCTCGTTCAAAAAGCGCGGTGAACGCTTACCTGCCTGCCGCCTATCTTAGTTTTACGTAAAAAAAGGCGCGGGTACCCGTCGGGGCTGCCCTGCGCCTTTTTCGTTTGTATGCGATTAGTCTTCCGCTTTGACCGCGCCCGTGGGGCAAACGTCTTCGCAAGCACCGCAGTCGACGCAGGTCTCGGGATCCACCACGTAAATCCCCGCATCGCCCATAGCGATCGCGCCTACGGGACAAGTATCGGCGCAGGCGCCGCAAGCTACGCATTCGTCCGTGATCTTATGTGCCATGATTTATTACCTCCGATTTCATTGATACGGGTATTATATCACATTTTTCCCGATTAGTAAAGATATTGCGCGAATAATTTTTCCGATTTGACAAAATTTTTATTCTTTAACGGCGCAGCAGGGCGACGATTTCCTTCGTCAGCGCCGCGCCGCGGACGATCTCGTCCTCGGTGTTGTCCTTGCCGAAAGAAAACCGCACCGACGCGCGGGCGAGTTTTTCGTCGAGCCCCATCGCCAGCAGCACGTGGCTGGGTTTCACGGACATACTCGCGCACGCCGAACCCGCCGCCACCGCTACGCCATGCAAATCCATATTGTATAAAAAGGCGGCGTTGTCGATCCCCTCGAAACAAAGATTGACGACGGCGGGCAGGGAGTGTTTTTCGTCGCCGTTCAGGCGCACGTTTTCGATCCCGCCGAAGATCTTTTTCAAAAACAGTTCTTTGAGCGCCAGGAGCCGGCGATTGTTCTCTTCCCGTTCCCGCACCGTCTTTTCGTAAGCCGCCGCAAAGCCCACGACGGAGGGAACGTTCACCGTGCCGCCGCGCAGTCCCCGTTCCTGTTCTCCGCCCGAAACCAGTTTTTCTATCTTCGTCTTGTCTCGGATATAGAGCGCGCCGCAGCCTTTGGGGCCGTAGAATTTATGCGAGGAGAAGGACAAAAGGTCAGCGCCCCATTTTTTCACGTCGATGGGCAGGTACGGCGCGGCCTGCACCGCGTCGGTGAAAAACAGGCTGTCGTTTTCATGAGCCGCTTCCGCGAGTTCCTCATAGGGCTGAATCGCGCCCGTTTCGTTGTTCGCCGCCATGATCCCGACCAGTCCCGTCTCTTCTCTGAGCGCCCCTTTCAGCGCGCTCGCCTCGACTCTGCCCCCCGCGTCGACGGGAAGATAGGTGACGGAAAAGCCCTCTTTTTCCAGGCGTTCGCCCGCGGAAAGCACGGCGTGGTGCTCGATCGAGGAAAGTATGACGTGCGTTTTGCCCCGCTTTCGCTGCGCCCGCGCGCCGCCGAGCACCGCCCAGTTGTCGCTTTCCGTGCCGCCGGAGGTGAAATAAACCTCGTCCGGCCGCGCGCCGATCATTGCGGCGACCTTGTCCCGCGCCTCGTCCACGCCGCGCATCGCCCTGCGGCCGAGCCCGTGCGGGGAATCGGCGTTGCCGAAAACGTCCGTATAATACGGCCGCATCTTTTCAAACACTTCGTCGTCGAGCGGCGTCGTCGCCGCATGGTCGAAATAAATTTCACGTTCGCGTTTCTGCATATTTTTTACCGCGCCGCTTTGCGCTTACGCAAGCGGACGGGTTCCCGGATTTTTTCTATCATTATATCCGCTTTTGCCCCGTTTGTCAACAAACTTTTACGCAGGCAAAAATTATAAGCTAATCCTCCCGATCCAGTAAATAATCGACCGAACAATTCAAAGCGCGGGAAACGGCGATCAGGCTGTCGATCCGCGGTTCGCTCTTCCCGTTCACCCAATTATAAAACACCGTCGTATTACTGATATTCGCCGCTTCTTTCAATTTAAAGAAATTCGTACCCTTTTCCCTGACGATTTTGGGAAATCGCTGCGAAAAAGGCTGTCTCTTTTCCGCAGGTTTCGGCTTCAAAAGAGAATTTACCTCTTCCAAACCGATCAAAAATCCCACTGAACACTCGAAATAGTCAGCTAATTTAACCAAAACGGAGACCGCGGGCATAAATTTCCCCGTCCCTTTCAGCCAATGATAAATATCGTATACATTCAGTCCCAGCTGTTTAGCCAAAAGCGCCGCCGTCATTTTTTTCTCAAACATCGCTTCCGCAAGGCGCTCGGAAAACTTTCCCGTAATATCGCTCATTTCTTCACCTCCCTTTTAGAGTACACGTAAACTCACAATTTATTTATCGTTTGCGAGTTAACGTGTATAGGGAGAGGGTAAAAAATTGCGTTCCCGGTTTTGCGTTTAGTTTTCCCGTCCGATAAGATAGTCGAGCGAACAGTCCAACGCCTCGGCCACGGAGACAAGCGTATATACGCGAGGAGTCGACACCCCCTTTTTCCATTTATAAAGAATAGACGTGCCGCTAAGGTTAGCCGCTTTGGCTACGTGTGTATAGGTTTTTCCCGATTTTTTCATCACCCAGGCGAAACGTTCCGAAAAAACCGGTAGGTTCTTGCGGGGGTTCGGAAGCGTGTTTTCCTCTTCCATACCGAGAAGAAAGGTCAACGAACAGTGGAAATAGTCCGCCAAATCTATCAATACGGCCAGCTTAGGCATATATTTTATTTGTTTGGGCTTCCAATGATAAAAGTCATACAAATTGTGTTCCGTATCTTCTCCTATCTCGCGAGGATTTAATTCGCGTTCCTCCATTAGCTCCTGCAACCTTTCAGAAAAATTCGACAAAATAGTATCCATTCAGACATTCTCCTACAAAATAGACTACACGAAAACTCACAAATTAACTTGATTTTGCGAGTTAATGTGTGGTATAATGTAGTTACACGGAAACAAAAAGCATTTTATAAATTTCGCGTGAATACTAAAAATACAGGAGCTATCAAGATGAAAACAGAGCAAGCATTTCCCCCCGTTTTCAGGGAAGGGAGCAAAAAGAGTTTTGAACAGGCGATAGAGATCGCAAACCTTTTGAATGAATTTTGTATACTGTTGAAAGAATTTTTTATCGGGACTTTTTCGCTTAGCGAGCAGGGCATAGAACTGCGTTTTTCCAACGGACAGGAATTTCTTCTCCGTTTAGAAGCTATGAATATTTAAGCTCACTCCACTCCTTTTTTTAAAAACAAGGGCTTTCGCGCGGATAACCTACGCGAAAGCCCTTGTTTCCAGCTTTTATAAATTCGTCGTCGCACACCTGCCCCCCGCGTTCACTGTTTTTCGCAAAAATTTTAAAAAAATTTTTCAAAACCCCCTTGAAAAATATCCGCGGATAGACTATAATGGGTATGGTCAGCGATTTTCGCAGGCCCAAATCAAAACTTTATTCAAGGGGGATTTTTTATGAGCATTACAGGAGAAAATATCCGCAACATTGCGGTTATCGGCCACAGCGGCGAAGGCAAGACCACCCTTTGCGAAGCTATGCTTTTCAACGGCGGTTCGACCGACCGGCAGGGAAAGGTACTCGACGGCACCACCGTCACCGATTTCGACGAGCTCGAAAAAGCGAAAAAGATGTCCATGTATACCGCGTGCGCTTACCTGATGTGGAAAGGCACGAAGATCAATCTTCTCGACCTGCCCGGCTTCTACGACTTCGAGGGCGAGCGCCACGAAGGCCTCAGAGCCGCCGGCGGCGCGCTCCTCGTTATCGGCGCCAACGGCGTGCTTCCCATCGGCGCGGAAAGCGTCGTCGATTACTGTCTCCGCCTCGGCAAGCCGCTGATCATCTTCATCAACGGTATGGATAAGGAGAACGCCGACTATTTCGGCACGGTGCGCGCGCTCAAAGAAAAGTACGCGGGCAAGCTCGCGCCCATTCAGATCCCCATTATGGAAAACGGCAAGATGCAGGGCTGCATCAACGCCTTACAGGAAAAAGCCTACCGCTTCACGCAGGACGGCGCGGAGGAGATTCCCATTCCCGACGAACTCAGATCCCAGGTCGAAGAAATGCAGGCCAGTCTCATGGAGACGGCCGCCGAGAACGACGAGGTGCTCCTCGACAAGTATTTCGAGACGGGCGCGCTGACGAAAGACGAGACCATTCACGGGATTCGGCTCGGTATCGCTTCCGTCAACACCATTCCCGTCATGGCGGGCAGCGCGCTGCAAAACCGCGGCGTCATCAATCTCCTCAACGAGATCGTCGAATACATGCCCCAGGCAAACGAACGAGTCAACACCCTCGCCACCGATCTCGCGGCGGATAAGGTCGTCAACATCGCGCCCGAGCCCGACGCGCCTTTGGCCGCGCAGGTGTTCAAGACGGTCATCGATCCCTATTCGGGAAAACTCAGCTATCTGAAAGTATTCCGCGGCACCTTGAAGAGCGGTTCGATCGTCTGGAACGCCAACGCCGAAAAGGAAGAACGGATCGGACAGATCTATCTCCTCAAAGGCAAAAAGACCGAGCCGGTCTCCGAGCTTTCGGCGGGCGATATCGGCGCCGTCAATAAGCTGGGCGTCACCGGCACCAACGATACCCTCTGCGACGCGAACGCCAAAGTCCGCTTCGACGCGATCCGTTTCCCCAAGCCCACCCTCTTTATGGCGGTCTCGTCCGAGAAAAAGGGCGAGGAGGATAAGGTGTTTGCGGGACTGAGCAAGCTCGCGGAAGAGGATTACACTTTCTCCGTGGAAAAGAACGCCGAGACGGGCGAAATCCTCATCGGCGGACAGGGGGACACGCAGCTCGAAATGCTGGCGAAAAAAGTCAAAAACCGTTACGGCGTCGACGTCAAACTGACCGAGCCGAAGATCGCTTACCGCGAAACGATCCGTGCCGTTGCCAACGCCGAGGGCAAATACAAGAAACAAACGGGCGGCCACGGACAGTACGGGCATTGCAAAATCCGTTTCGAGCCTTGCGAAGAAACCTTCGTATTCGACGAGGAGGTCGTCGGCGGCGCCGTGCCCCGGCAGTATTTCCCCGCGGTGGAAAAGGGACTTCGCGAGAGCCTTTCCGCCGGGCCGCTCGCCGGGTATCCCGTCACCGGGCTCAAAGCGGTGCTCTACGACGGCAGTTTCCACGAAGTGGACAGCTCGGAAATGGCCTTTAAAGCGGCCGCTGCGCTCGCTTTCAAGGAAGGACTCAAAAACGCCTCTCCCGTGCTCTTAGAGCCCATTTACCGGCTGAAAATCGCCGTTCCCGGCGACTATCTCGGCGACGTGATGGGCGACGTCAACAAGCGCCGCGGCAGGATTATGGGTACCTCCACAGAAAACGATCTCACCGTCGTGACGGCGGAAGTGCCGCAGGCGGAGATCAAAAAGTATACCATGGAACTGCGTTCGCTGACGCGCGGGAGCGGAAAGTTCGCCGCCGAGTTCCTCGCCTACGAGGAAGTGCCGCCCCTGCTGGCGGATAAGGTAGCCGCCGCCTCGCATCATAAAGAGGCCTGAGCGGCAGACGGAGCGGCGATCCGGCCGTTAAAATTTAGACGGCAACCCGCGGTTGTTAAATTTGGAGAGTACCGCGGGAAGCGGGCGGGATTTCCCGAATCCCCCTTTCGGGAAGTCCCGTTTTATACGTTTCCGCTCTTTTTGGAAAGGCGCGCGGAAAGCCGAAAAAGCCCGCGCGCTGTATTTTATGCAAAAACGCGTGTAATTCCTTGCATAAATTGTCGGATTATGGTATACTGAAAATCTATGATACGCGAATTATATAGAAAAATTTACGAGCGGCAGGCGGATTTTTACCGTAGGCGGCCGGGCGCGAGAAAGGCGCTCTTTATCGGGAATTACGCTCTGACGGCGCTCGTGTTCCTCGCGTACGCGCTGTTATGTCTGTTTGCCTTTATTGTGCATACGGAAAACCGGACGCAGGAGGATTTTATCCGTATCCTCTGCGTACCTTTTCTATGTCTTTTGGCGGTTTCCGCGCTGCGCAATCTCATCAACCGCGGCCGCCCCTATGAAAAGGGCGGGATCACGCCCGTGATCGTCAAGAAAAAACGGGGACATTCCTTTCCCAGCCGTCACGTCGCCTCGGCGTTCGTGATCGGGACGGTGCTTCTCGCCTATTGCGTATGGGCGGGCGTCGTCGTGCTGGCGGCGGGCGCGCTGCTCGGGTATATCCGCTTCGCGGCGGGGATTCATTATCCGTCCGATCTCCTGGCGGGCGCGTTTTTGGGCGTGCTGTTCGGGCTCATGGCGTTCCTCTGAAAAACGCCTCATAACGTCAAACGAACGGCTCCGCCCGGAGCCGTTCGTTTTTATGCGTCTTGAAACAAGACGACGGTCAACGCTTTTCCACAGCCACGCGGATCTCGCTTTCGTAATCGGGCAAGCTCATATCGCCGTCCGTGTAGACTTCCAGATCGATACCGCAGACGGGGCGATAGTCGGAAGCGGGGAAAAATTCCGTATAGATCCTGTGCCAGAGCCGTTGGATCGCCTGCGGCATTGCGCCCTTGCAGGGGAACACCGCCCAGGTCGCGGCGGGAATTTCCCGTACAAAGAACCCTTCCGGCGCTTCGCTGCCGGTATATTCCGCCGCGACGGAATAGGTGAATTCCTTTTCCCCGGCCGGGATATTTCCGTAACAGATCCCGTAAATTCTGCCCCCGCCGGAGAACGCGCGGAGTCTTTCGATCGTGCCGTCTTTTTGACAGCGCGTCCAGAACTCGGGAATGGTATTCTTGTTTTCCTCGTCTTCGACGCTGACGCGCGTCGATTTTTCCGCCACCCGGAACGCAGGCCGGGTTTGCATGTGATAGTCCATGATACTGCCTCCTTGTAAAATCACTTTCACGGAAAGACGGGAAAAAGATTTGAGTTTCGCGCCGTCCTTTTTCGCCTGCGACGGCGCAATGCCGTGGAATTTGAGAAAGGCGCGCGCAAAACTTTCGGGACTGTCGTAGCCGTATTTCAGCGCCGTATCGATAACTTTCGCCTCCGAACGCGCGAGTTCGCCGCCGGCGAGCGTCAATCTCCTGGCGCGGACGTACTCGCCGAGGGTACAGCCGCAAACGCAGGCGAACATGCGGCGGAACTCGAACGCCGACGTATACGCCAGCCGGGCCGCTTCCTCCGCGTGGAGTTCCCCGGCGAGGTTTTCTTCGATATAGTCGATCGCGCGCTGCATGCTCTTCGCCCAGTCCATTTTCTTCTCTCCTTTCCGTGTGATTTCATTATACTACCCGCGGCGGGAAAAAGCCTGACTTTTTCTGCGCGATCCGGCAAGGGCGGCGGGCGGAATTTTCCGC
>DBFWLO010000014.1:0-165386 GCA_048465415.1 Candidatus Scatosoma sp. | reverse complement strand
GGGGGGGGGGTGTTATATACTATAAGAGAAAAAAGTAAAAATGACGAAAAAGGAGGAAAGGCCGCGAATGATTCGGGAACATATAAGCACGGAACAAAGAGAGACGGCAAACGCCGGCGAGCGCCTTGCGCCTGCCCGGAAGAAGAACTCGGGCATGAAATGGAAAAACTGGACGCTGTATCTCCTTATCCTGCCCACGTCTGTTTATGTGCTGATCTTTCATTATCTTCCTATTTTGGGAACGATCATCGGTTTCAAGGATTATAACTCCTATCAGGGAATCTGGGGCAGCCCCTGGGCCGCAAGTTTCGGCTTCAAGCACTTTATCAATTTTATCCGACTGCCGAATTTTTGGACGATCGTCGGCAATACCCTTGAACTGAGCATATATTCGATCGTACTCAATACGATCCTTCCCGTCATTTTGGCGCTGTTCGTCAACGAGATACGCTGGAATTGGGCGAAAAAATCGGTGCAGATCATTTCCTACGCGCCTTATTTCATTTCCACGGTCGTGCTCGTCGGTATGCTCTTTTCCTTTTCCGATCTGGAATCGGGCGTATTCAATAAAATCATCGCGGCGTTCGGCGGGAGTCCCAAAAACATCATGGAGAACGAGAAATGGTTCTCGACCATTTACGTGTTCAGCGGACTCTGGCAGGGCTTGGGCTGGTGGTCCATCGTCTATTTCGGGGCGTTGTCCAGTGTGGACAAGGAATTGCACGAGGCGGCGGTGCTCGACGGCGCCGGCAGAATACAGCGTATCGTACATATCAATGTGCCCACCATTCTGCCCATGATGATCATCATGCTGATCATGAGTATCGGCAATATGCTCAACGTCGGCTTTGAAAAGGTCTATCTTATGCAGACGAGCGGGAATCTGGGCAGCAGCGAGATCATCTCTACCTATGTATACAGAGTCTCCATGCTCGCAAAGGTGCCGCAGTATTCCTACGCGACGGCGATCGGGCTCTTCAATTCCGCGATCAATATCATTCTGCTCGTCCTTGCGAACATAATTTCCAAAAAAGTAAGCGAAACTTCTTTGTGGTGAGGGAAAACGATGGTAGAAAATAAAGGTTCGGATAAAAGATTCAATTACATCGTACTCATATTGATGCTCGCGTTTGCTTTCGTGACGTGTCTGCCCCTTTTGTATGTCCTGGCCAATTCCTTTTCGTCCGCCTCGATGGTGAATAAGGGGGAGGTGTTCCTGATCCCGAAAGAGTTTACCCTCGAAAATTACAAGAAGGTTCTTTCCAACAACGCGATTTTAACGGGGCTGAGAAACACGCTCTTCTATGTGTTCGTCGGTACGATCATTCAGCTGGTGCTGCAATTCACTGCGGCGTATCCTCTTTCCCGCAAAGATATGAAGGGACGGAGCATATTCAGTTTCTATTTTTCCCTGACGATGTTCGTCAGCGGCGGTATGATCCCCACCTACATCGTGGTGAAAAGCCTGAACATGCTCAACACGGTCTGGGCGATGATCATTCCCGGCTGCGTCAGCGTCTTTAACGTCATCGTCATTCGTACGTTCATGCAGTCGCTGCCCTGGGAAATGCAGGAAGCGGCGATGCTCGACGGCTGCGGAAATATTCGCATCTTTATCACGATCATTCTCCCGCTCTGCCGGGCGATCATCGCGGTCATGCTTCTGTACGCCATTGTCGGGTATTGGAACGCGTATTTCAATTCCCTGCTCTATATCACGAAAGACAGCCTCTTCCCCTTGCAGCGGGTGATCCAGCGGATCCTCGTAGCCAACGACGCTTCGTCGTCGGGAAATATAGGCATCGGCGAACAGGGACTGACCAGCGAGGTGCTTAAATATGTGACGATCGTCGTGTCGAGTATTCCGCTCATCGTCATCTATCCCTTTTTCAATAAATATTTCGAGACGGGACTCATGATCGGCGGTTTGAAAGGTTGACACAGGAAAGATAAAACAAGGAGGAGAACAAAGACATGAAAAAGAAAAAAATTGTCGCGGCGGTTTTGGCTGGCTGTCTCGCCATATCTTCGGCGGCGCTCGCCGCCTGCGGCGGGAAAGGCGCCGATTACAATCCGGATAATTTTCTGCCCGAGGGAACGGCGGAAAATCCCTATCAGATCGTCAAGGATCCGGTGAAGCTCCATCTCTTCGTGCCTCGCGGAAGTCTCAACCCGTCTTACAGCAGCATGGAGATGTTCAAGGTGCTTTCCGAACTCACGAATTTACGGTTCGAGTTTACGGAGGTGGACACGTCCGCGTACACGAGCGTGCGTTCCGCCGCCTGGGAGGACAAAAAAAATCTGCCCGATTTGTTCCTCTTCAACAATTCCATTTCCGAGCAGGTGATCTATTCGCAGTACGGCGCGCTGGTGGCGTTCAACGACGACGGCCTCGAAGCGGGCGGCGTGAAGGCGGGAAACCTCATCGAAAATTATATGCCTGTCTATAAACAGCTCCTCGACGATAATTTTCATATCGAAACGAGTACGAGCGCCAAAGAGGTCGCGACGCTCGACGACGGATATATGTATTCGACGCTCTCCGTCAACGACGTACCGAGAGATCTGACTTTCAAAATGTATATCAATCAGCAGTGGATAGAAAATTTACGCGACGACGGAATAACGATGCCGGACGGTTCGGCGCTTCCCGACGCGGACGATATCGCCACTGTGGAGGAGTATGTCGATCTTCTGCGTCTGTTCAAGAAATACGACGCCAATCACAACGGTAAAAAGGACGACGAAATCCCCGTGACGGCGAAGGAGCTCGAATACCTGCGTAACTTTATTCTCGCCTCCTACGGTTACGTGACGAACGGCGCGGAGCTGGAAAACGACGGCAGCGGCGTGGCGTACGTGCCGAAAACGGAAGCCTATAAAAAATATCTCGAAACAATGAACATACTCTACGGAGAGGGACTTCTCGACCAAAGCACCTTTTCGATCAAGACGGACTCGCAAATGGCCGTCAAAGGGCTGGACGGGGACGCTTCGAGACTCGGTTCCTTCTGCGCGGCGGCCGCGTATATCATCGTCGGCGAAGATCGGGCGGACGAATACACGACTTTCGGACCGCTCACGAGCGATTATTACAACGAAAAACCGTTGCAGTGGGGATTCAGCTACTTCCAGCCCACGGGCGCGGTTATACCCACCGGGACGCCGTACGTTCGCGAAATAGCGCGACTGCTCGATATTATGTATTCCGATCTCGGCTGTCAGCTCATCGCCTACGGTCAGGAAGGCGTGGACTGGACGTGGGACAACGAGGAAAAGACTTCCTGGACCTTCCGCGTACCCGACGATTGGAAGGGCTCGCAGGAAGAATACCGTGCGACGATCACGCCCAATGTCGGCACCGCTTCGGCGCTGTACTGGAAATACGATTTCGTCGGCAAGATGAACGATAAGACGATCACTAAGCTCAATAAGCTCAGCGAACGCTATATGCCTTATCTCAAAGAACAATTCCCGCAGGAAATCAAGCTGTCGAGCGGGGACTACGACCGGGTGGAACTGATCACTTCCGGCGTCACCGCTTATATCAGCAATATGGAATACAATTTCATTACGGGCGTAAAGAGCCTTGACAAAGACTGGGATAAATATTTGAGCGATCTGGCCGAGTATCGCGTAGACGAACTGACGGAAATTTATAATAAGGCCTACCAAAATTATAGAAAGACGCATTGACGGAAAGGGGAAAGGAAGATGGGAAAGAAAAAAATAGGAATCTGTATACTTGCGGTTCTGATGGCGTTCGCGACGGCCGCCTGCGGCCAAGGCGGGAAAGAAAACGGTTCGTCCGGGGAAGATTCCGTCCACACCTCTTCCGACAATGCGTCGGGAAACGGCGGCAGCGACAGTGCGGAACCGGACGACAGAGAGGAGACTGATTTGGATACGCTTTGCGAGCGCCTGAGCGCCGGCTATTACGCTGAAAATGTGAAAACTTCGGAGCCGTCGGGAATGTCCGATCCTTCGCTCGCCGGCGCGGACGAGGAGAAGATGGACGAGGTGCGGTATCCGGTGCCCGCGGAGAACGAGTTCACGGCCGTATATAACGTCGCGGACAGCGGGATCCTGCCCGCGAACAAAGACAATTCCGCCCTCCTCAACGCCCTGCTCAAATCGCTCAAAGACGTGTCGGGACTCAAAAAGGTATATTTCCCCGCCGGGGTATACCGTTTCTCTTCGACGATCGTTTTGAACGGACTCAGCGACGTCTATCTCGCAGGGGAAGAAACGACAGAGTTCATGATGACGGAATGGACGGAAGCGGTGGAGCTCACCGCCTGCGAAAACGTGCATTTCAACAATATCGATTTCGATTACGAGACGAGTTCGACGGTGACGGGCACGGTGGTTTCCGCGGACGATACGGCGCGTACGGTCACCGTTCAAATCAATGACGGATTCGATCTGACCAACTATCGTTACGACGGCGGCAAGATCAAATACGGCAACTATATGGAATTCGTACTCGACGAAAAGACGGGGGACTGGATTCCCGATAAGAACGGTATGCTGCGCTATAATTCCACCGGCGACCAGGTGCAGATGATCTCCGACGGGAAGTACGACGAGAATACGCGGCGGCTCACGCTCACCTTCGGCGAAGGATATTATAAACGCCCCGAAACGGGGAAAACGGTATCGGTGGGCTATACCATGTACGAGTTCTACACCGTTTACGCTTCCGCCTGCCGCAATTTCTATATGGAGAGCTGCAACGTATATTCCTCCGTGGGCATGACGTTCGGGCTCTATTCGTCGGAGAATATTTATCTCAACCGCACCAATTTAGTCCTTCGCGAAGGGAGCAATAAACTGATGACGGCGACGGCGGACGGACTGCATACCAACGATTGTTACGGCGACCTTTTCGTCTCCAATAGTATTTACGAATATTCGCACGACGATTCGATCAACGTATGCACTTTTTACAAGACCGTTTCTTCCGTTTCCGGGAATGTGATCACGTGCAGCGCGCCCAACGCGGCGGCCAATTTCCCGACGAAAGCCGGCGACGTCGTCGAGATTTATAACCGCGCTATGGAGACCGTGCAGACATACACGGTGACGGACGTAAGAAGTTACGGACTCGTTTACGAGATCACTGTCAACAAACGGGTGCGGGACGTTGAAGAGGGCTTCCTGGTCGGCAACCTCACCAGGACTCCCAAGCTGATCGTGGAGAACTGCGTATTCCGCAACAAGCGCAATCGGGGAATCCTCTGTCAGACGCAGAATTCCGAGATCCGCAACTGTACTTTTTATAACGTCCTTCACGGCTCCGTCAGTCTGCACAGCGCCTTCGACGGTTTTTTCAACGAAGGACTTATTCCCCGCGACGTGACCGTCAAAAACTGCAAGTTTGTCAATAACCGTGCGGAAGGGAGTTCGGCGGACGTGTTTATCAGTCGCTTCGGCGGCGAGATCAAGCCGGGCGTAATCACGGGCATCACGATCGAAAATAACTTTTTCAACGGCAATTTCGACTGCGGCGTTTCGTTCGTCGGCGCGGGCGACTGCATGGTGAAGAACAATCTGTTCTACAACGACAGTCCGGCATCGGCGAAGAAGTATTACCTCGCGAACGTCACGAAGTCGGAAAACATTTCGATCGCGGATAATTTCGTATATTTCGTCAACGCGAAGGGCACATGGAAATACGTTTCGGAAAGCGACTCCACGGGGATTATCCTTTCCGGGAACGGCGTGCGCAACGCGGAGACGAACTCATAAGGCAGGAGATAAGATGAAGAAAAATTTTAAAACGATTTGTTTATTGCTGGCAGCGGCTCTTTTGGCGGGAGTGTTCGTTTCCTGCTCGCCCCGGGACGTCGGTTCGGACTCCTCTTCGCAGAGCGGCAGCGAAAACAGCGGCGGGAACTCCTCGGAACCCGAGGAAAAGCAAACGATCGGGGAAGCGGTGCGCATTCTCGACTCCACGCCCTACGCGAGCGGCGAGGTCAAGGAAAACTACGGTCTTTCCGACGCCGCTTCGGTGGGAGTGAAAGAGAGCGAGACTTCCGATATCCTTTACGGCTCGAAAGCGGACGGGGAATTTAAAACGAATTGCCTCATCGATTTCGACTCCTTTTCGGGTACGGACGACGAAAAGATGACGAGCGCTTTGTCTGCCGCGAAGACCGCGAATCAAAACGGCGATACTGTCAAACTCAAACTCCCTTCCCGCGATATCGTCCTGACGGCCACGGTGACGCTTTCCGGCTTTGACGGATTGTATATCGAAGGCGGAGAAAAGACGCAGCTGCTTATGGATTGCGGTACGGTCGGCTGGATCAGCGCGGTTTCCGTCTCCTCGTGCACCGACCTTCATATCAACAACGTGGACGTCGATTATAAAGTCCTGCCGGCGATCGCGGGGATCGTCCTCTCTTCCGACGAGAAAGATCTCTCGATCACCATGAGTATTCCCGAGTCCATGCGCTCTACCGTGGACGCGTACCTGGCTAAGCCCGCGCTTTATGCAGAGCTTTGTTCGGTCATCGAATTCAACCGCTTTACGGGCGCGCCCGAAGAGGGCGGCATCGTGGCGATCTCGGGCGACGACGTATTCAAGGATTGGAAATTCAACGGCAACGGCGAGATTACGCTTACCTTTAAAGAAAGCTATCGCGCTTCTTTCAAAGTGCCCGCCAAAAACGCGCCCATTTCTCTGGCGTTCACGATGTATAACCGCGCGGGAATCACCTTCTCGGACTGTGAAGACGTGTATATGGAAAATGTGAATCTCTACGCCTGTCCCGGTATGGGTGTGACGGTCGGGAGCACGAAAAACTTTTACGCCAACCGTCTCGACATTACCTTAAAAGACAAAGACCGGCTCATGACTTCCACGGCGGACGGCTATCACCTGTCCAACTGCCTGGGCGAGGTGAAAATCACCAACTGTATCATCGAAAACACGCACGACGACGCCCTCAATATCAAATCGGGCTATTGGTACACGCTGGGGAGCTACGACGCGCAGGCACGCACCTTCAACGTCAGCAAAAAGACGGGGCTCAGTCCGATGACGGAAGCCGGGGACACGGTGGAATTCTACGATGCGGCGACGTTTGAAAAACTCGGCTCGTTCACGGTTACGGAAGTTTCCGGCGACGCGGGCGCGATGCGGCTCACCGTGAAGCAGCGCATTCCCGGCAGCGTCGATTGGAGCAACGCGATGATGACCAACGTTTCCAAAGTCGCCGCGTTCACTTTCAAGAACAACATCGTGCGCAATAAACGCAACCGCGGGATTCTCGTTCAGGTACGCGGCGCGCTCATCGAAAACAACGCCTTTATCAACGTCGGACACGGCTCCATGCAGATCGCCTCGGCGATGGACCAGTACAACGAATGTACGCTGCCCAAAGACGTGACGATCCGGAATAATAAACTCATCAATAACGGCTATCTGCTGGGCGAAGGGCTTCGGGGGGACATTTCCGCCTTTGCCATCGGTTCGGGCGCGCTCGTGGCGCCGTCGGGAACGGTGACGGGGATCGAGGTCGGCAATAACTATATTTCCAATACGGGAAACGCCGGCATCAGTTTCCGGGGCGTGGGGAATTCCGACGTCAGGAACAATCTCTTCTACAATACCGCCCGCGTCTACGCGAGTATTCTGACGGAATGCTGTATCGAGCTCGAAAACTGCGCGGCGCTCGCCATCGACGGCAATTATAACTACAACACCAACGCTTCGGAGACTTTTTCGGGGATCATTCCCAGCGGTACGACCAAGACGGAAGAGATCACGCTGAGCAACAATATTAACTTAAAATATCAGGAGATCGACGGCGACGTGCCTAACACCCGGGTTTCCAAACTGGCGAACGGCGCGATCACGGTGGACGGGAATATTTCCGAATGGGAGAATGTCGGCAGCAGCATCGCGATGGACGGAGCCAGTCTGACCACGGGCGACGAGATTCTGCACGATACGTATAAAGACGTATTCGACGTGCTGACGTGTAAGATCGCCTGGACGGACGAAGGGATCTATTTCGCTTTCAATATCTACGACAACAAGCTCGATTTCAAGACGATCGCCAACTTCTGGGAGGGCGACTGCGCGGAGTTCTTCCTTTCCACGGTCACGGATATGCCCAACGCGGACTTCCAGCTCTTCAAAAACGACGGCGACGTCATGCAGATGTCCGTCGTACCCTCCTGGACGCCCTGTTACACGGTGGCGGAAAGCAGGACGAATTCCGCGATCATGGCGGGCCGCGCGCAGATCTCCGCGGCGGCGGTGCTGCGGTCGGACGGATATTCCGGCGAGGTATTCCTGCCCTTCTCGCTGTTTAAGACGGCGAAGGCTTCCATCGACGAGGGCAGGAGCATTGCGATGGCGTTCGTGTTCATGGACGCGGACCGCGACGATATCGGCAGAAAGCGCATACAGGTATCCAACGTGCCTCATTTCGTCGAGGCGTACAAGACAAAGACGGCAAAAATGCCCGTATTCACCTTTGTCGATTGATTGCGGAAATCTATATATTTCCTATATAGGTACAGAAAAAATTTATTTTGGAGGAAAATCAAGATGAAATTCAACAAATGTAAATCGCTGCTTGCGTTTCTGCTCGTTTGCGGTATGACGGTTTCCGCCGCGTCCTGCGGAGGAGGAACGACAAATTCCGGTTCCGAATCCCCTACGCAGTCCTCGGATACGGCGCCCGATAAGTCGGACACCGCTCCCGATACGGGGAGCGTGGAACAACCCGATACCACCGCTCCCGTCATCAAGTACGCGGACGGTAAAAAGGACAGCTATACGGTCGCGTCGGGCGCAAAGGTGACGCTGCCTGCGGCGACGGCGACGGACGACAAAGACGGCGCGGTGGACGTGGACGTGAGCGTCACCTCGAAAGGCGCCGCTCTTTCCAAAACGGCGGACGGCTACGAGTTCTCTTCCACGACGTCGGGAAACTATAAGATTTCCTATTATGCGATTGACGAAGCGGAGAACGAAACCGAGGAATTCATCACCGTCACGGTTACGCCCATAGTCCCGGAAACGACGCTCGAAGCGGGCGCGGGAAACATCGAGAATCTCAACAACGGAAAGACGTACGTCGAGAATTTCGAAAACGGTTATAACGGCGCTCTCGCAAAAGGTTTCTCCTATTCCACCGCCGACGGCACGCCCCAGGCGAGCGTTCAGGCGACGGCGGACTCCATCGCGGGCAATTCTCTCCTCATCGATTACAGTACCTGCGCCTACGATACAAATACGCAGTTTTGGTTCGGCACGCTCGACGAATACATCAAATCGGGCAAGTGGACGATCTCGATGGACGTGAAGATCATCAGCGGCACGGCGCCTTCCGGGTTGTTCCTCTCCTTTATTTACGACGGCGACAACAGCGGGGAAAATCAGGAGTTCAAGCTCGGCGCGGTGGGCGAAACCAAGACGCTCACGCTTGCGGGAAACAAGAACTTCGACGCTTCCAAGACGTGGCATTTCAGAACCTTCTTCTATACGAGCAATTCTTCGTATTCTTACAAGGATTTCAAAATAGCCATCGACAACATTTCGATCACTTACAGAGACGTGCCGGACGATACGGTGGAGCGTACGGGAACGCCGAAAACGCTGTCCATGTCGGACATCGACGGAAAATCGTACACGCTTACGGGCACGGACGACAATTATACGGCGCTCCAAGGCTCCGCGCAGTATCTCGATAAGAGTAAGGTCGTGGCGAGCGAACGTCTGACGCAGGAGGAAGCGGACAATCTCACGCCTGCCAACGGCTTCAATTCCGGCTATATCATCGAGGCGAGCACCCAGACCGTCACCTTCGACGCTTTGAAGAATCTGTGCACCGATACGACCTACGAATACACGGTTTCCTACAAGGTATACGCAAAGAACGCGGGCGGCTGGAACGTCTTTATCACGGACGGCTCGAACCAGCAGGTCAGCGCGAAGGCCATGCCGGCCGTAAAAGGCCCCGCAACCTTCACCTATACTTTCGTCGGCGCCGCGAATTATGTAAATATCGGACTTTATAACGGCAGCATTGCGCCCCTGTATGTCGGCGACATCACGGTGAGCGCGAAAAAGAGACCGGACGTCAGCAAGAGCCCCAACGGCTATGAAGTCGGCAAGATCTGGAACAAGGCTGCGGCCGATCTCAATCTCGGCAACAGCGGTAAGAGCGTCAAGTGCAGCGAGGTGACGTTGGCCGATAAGAGTCTGCTTTCCGCCAACGAAGGCTTTGAAAACAACGCGATTCATTTCACTCTTCCGACCAATTCCACGATGGTGTTGTTCAAGGCAAACAACACGATTGAAAACGGCTGCACCTATGAATTTACGTTCTATCTGTATCTCGTATCCTGTAACGGCGAGTTAATGATCAATGTCGACAATGCTAAATTTTTTCAGATCGTAGAAAATAAAACGGGATATCAAAAGGTCACGGTGACCTGGAAAGCTGAGAAGGATGTGGATAATTTCAGTTTGTTTGTCCCGGATGGTTCTACCGCGGAAGTATATCTTGCGTCCATGAGCTATAAACTTACGAAAGTGGTATAAACAAAAAGGCGACAATCGGCGCCGCTCTGCGGCTTTTGCGGAGCGGTGCGAATATCGGGCGGAGTAAGCGATGATTTTTGCAATCGGAGAATTGAAAGAAAGAATAGAACGGAATATACGGCGGCTGACGGATAAAAATTATTGCTCGCCCGAAGTTTTTGCCAAAGGCGGCAACTGGCCGGGAGACTGGCAGGGGCGGGCGATCCTCGCTTTGTGTATGCAGTACGAGTCGGGCGGACGCACGTCGGAAAGTATTTTCCGGCAAGTGAAAGCGATCGTCGAGGCATTGCCCGCGCACCTGAACGAGGACGGGTATTTCGGGGACAGGGTAGACGGGGAATGCGCCAACGAACAGCAGCTTTCGGGAAACAGCTGGTTTGTCCGCGGGCTCTGCGCGTACTACCGGATCACCGGCGAGAAAGAGATTTACGAACTTTTGCGGCGGATCGGCGAAAACATGTTTCTTCCCATGAAGCCGTTTTTCCGAAAATACCCCGTCGGGGAACGGAAACTCGGCGGCGTGGGCGGACACATCGTCGACTGTTCTACGGAAGGGTGGGAACTTTCTTCCGACGTGGGTTGCGCGTTTATCTCTTTGGACGGCTTGACGGATTTGTGCTTGGTCGTCAAAGATCCCGAACTTTTATCCCTTGCGGAATTAATGGCGGAAAAATTTCTTTCTGTCGATTACTGCGGCTGCAAATTTCAGACGCACGCCATGCTTTCGGGAACCCGCGGCGTGCTTCGTCTGGCGGAACTTACCGGAGAGAAACGCTATCTCGAAAGCGCGGAACGCAACTTTTCCATCTATGCCCGGGAAGGCGTTACGGTCAATTACGCAAACTTTAACTGGTTCCGTCGTCCGCAGACCTGGACGGAGCCCTGCGCTTTCGTCGATTCGTTTATCCTTGCCGTCGGGCTCTATAAGGCGACGGGAAAGGAAGAATATCTGCGTTTTGCCAACCGCGTATACTTCAACGCTTTCCGCTCGGCACAGCGCCGCAACGGCGGCGCGGGCTGCGAGACTTGTCTTTGGGAAGAGAACGACGAACTCAAAATCCAGCTTTACGAAGCGGATTTCTGCTGTTCCATGCGTTTTGCGGACGGATTGAACTGCGTTCGGGAAAATTCTCTGGTCTGCGAAGGGGAGGAGCGCTATGCCGCTTATCTTACGACGGGCGGGCGGTGGAGCTCCAAGTCCTGCGAATTCATTTATACGTTCGACCTGGAAAAGTCGGCCGTTAGCGTCGCCGTCGAACGGGGGATTCTTTCCCGGCTGCGGCTGTACCTTCCCGACGGAGTGAAATTCACAGACGGGAAAAAATACGGAATCGATTCCGCCGGATCGTTCGCGGTCCTTGAAAATCTCGGCGTCGGCGTACATATTTTTCCGTTGACGATCATGCCGACAAAAGAGGTACGTTCGGGAAAAAACGTCCGTTTCTTCGCCGACTATCTGCTGACGGAAAAGCTGTATAAATACGAGCCGCATATTTCCTTTACGTTCGGCGATCGGGTATTCAGTCCGTTCGGCGATTGCTGCGCGGCGGAAGAATTATTTTCGCCCGACGAATACGTTCAAAAAATATAGTTTTCAATACAGACATACCCCGTACGGGATTTTTCCCGTACGGGGTATTTTTATCTTACGAGAATTTATAGAGGTTCTTTTTGTATTTGTAGAAAGTGGAAATGTCTTTAAATCCCGCGTCCAAAATCCGTTCGGTGACGGATTTATGGGACTCGTCGGTTAAAATATGATTGACACGCACGTTATTGATATAGTAGCGCAAAGTGCAGCCGAACATTTTATTGAAGAGTTTGGAAAAATAGTATTTGTTGAAATTATATCTTTTGGCGAGGGAATCCAGCGTGATGTCTTCCCGGTAATGTTCTTCGATATAGGAAATGATCTGTTCGACGATGTTGTTGCGGGCGGAGCCCGCCGCCGCTTTCTCCGATTCGTAATATTTGACGATCAGCCCGAAGATGACGGCGATATATCCGCGGATAAGAAAACTGGGCTGCTCGTCGAGTTCCTGTTTCGCCAACAGCATGTATTCGTAAATTTTTTGGTTGATCCGTGTATTTTTCAAAAGCGAATAAGTGAGATTGACGTTCTGTTTTTCAAAATCCTCGAAATAGTTGTGCGACACGATGAAAACTTCCACGACCGACTCTTCGAGCGATTGTACGGAATGGGGGTAATAGCTGGGAATAAACATGATTTCTCCCGCATGGACGATGTGTTCCTCTTCCGCGGTGCGCGCGAGGATCTTTCCCCGAACTACGTAGTGCAGTTCTATACTGCGGTGAAAGTGCAGATATGCGCAGGGATTTTCATATTGGCGGCTGGAAATTTTTTGCTGTACGTCGAGAATCGCTTCGTATCTCATGCGTTTATTATATCCGATAACGAGGCGCGCTGTCAAGGTAAAATTCGCCTGTAAAAACAAATTTTTCATAATACGTTTTTAAAAATATGATTTTATGTCAATTTTTTCAAGTAACAGGACAATATCTCGGATAGTTTTCGCATGTTTTCGGTGTTAGAATAGAGACAATAAATTTAAGATCTGAAAAGAGGTTTTTATGAAATATGCCATCATAGGTTTCGGCGGCCGGGGGTGTCTTTATTCCTGGTATTTCAAAAACTGCGGAAACACGCAGCTCACGGCGGTCTGCGATACGAAAAAAGAGCGGCTGGCGCTCGCCAAAAGAGACCACGGTATTGCCGACGATCGGCTGTTTGACAATGCGGAGGACTTTTTTGCGCTCGGCAAAACGGCGGATCTCTGCGTGATTGCGACGCAGGACGATTCGCATTACGCGCTCGCCTTGCGCGCTCTCGAACTCGGCTACGATCTGATGCTGGAAAAGCCCATTGCCGCCACGGCCGCGGAATGCGAAAGTATTTATGCCTGCGCGAAAAAGCACGGGCGGCGGGTATTCGTCTGTCACGTCCTGCGTTACGCGCCTTTTTTCCTGACGCTGAAAAAGGAACTCGATTCGGGAACGTACGGAAAAATTTCCACCGTCAATCTCACCGAAAACGTCGCTTACTGGCACCAGGCGCACAGTTACGTGCGGGGCAACTGGCGGCGCGCGGAAACCTCCACGCCGATGATCGTGGCGAAATGCTGTCACGATCTCGACATTCTCGTCTGGCTGACGGGAGAGGACTGCAAGCGCGTGAGTTCGATGGGAAGCCTGAACTTTTTCCGAGCGGAAAATAAGCCCGCCGGAGCCGCTTCGAGATGCACGGACTGCCGGCTTTCGGAAACTTGTCCGTACAGCGCCGTGAAGTTCTACATACGCGAGCGATACGAGCGGGGGGAACGGGGCTGGCCGTGCGACGTGCTGGCGCTCGATCCCACGAAAGAGAGTCTCTTATGCGCGCTTCGGGAAGGACCTTACGGCCGGTGCGTGTTCGCGTGCGACAACGACGTCGTGGATCATCAGATCGTGGATATGGAGTTTACGAGCGGAACGACGGCGCATCTGACGATGACGGCGTTTTCCAAAGATACCTACCGCGAGATCCACGTGCACGCGGAGTACGGCGATATCTACGGCAATATGGAAGAAAACGTCCTGCACTGCAACGTATTCGGGGGCGAGAGCAAAGAGATCGATTTGAACGCGGGGGCGGAGAAAGACAAAATGGCGGGGCACGGCGGCGGGGACGAGCGGCTCGTCCGGGACATCGTCAACGCCTACGAGGGAAAGCCCAGCGTGGGCCTCACAACGATCGAGAACTCCCTGCTCAGTCATAAAATCGCGTTTGCGGCGGAGGAAAGCCGGATCGGACACGGTACGCTCATCGAACTGTGAGGGATAGGCCATTGGAAACGACTACCACGACGAAAAGAAAAAAATTACTGCGGAATATGCGCAGGCTTTGGCCGCTGTATCTGATGATGGCGGTCGTGCTTGCGCATTATCTCCTATTCAGTTACTATCCGATGTACGGGATCGTGCTGGGGTTCAAGGATTATTCGCCGCGCAAAGGGATTTGGGGCAGCGAATGGATAGGTTGGACGCATTTCCGCAAGATCTTCGCCGCCCCGGAATTTTTCCGCGCGGTCAAAAACACCTTTCTCATCAGCGCGCTCAAACTTCTGTTCTGTTTTCCTATCCCCATTCTCATGTCCGTCTGCCTGGAAGAAATGGGCTGTAAGAGCGTGAAAAAACCGGTGCAGACGATCATCTATCTTCCTTATTTCATTTCCTGGGTGATCATCGGCGGACTGGTGAAAATGCTCTTCGCCACGGGCGACGGACTCGTCAATCAAATCATCGTCGGCTTCGGCGGTACGCGCAAGGAATTTTTGACCACGTCCTCGTATTTCTATTTTATTCTGATCTTTGCGACGATCTGGAAAGAAGCGGGCTGGGGCACGATCATCTATACCGCCGCCATGTCGGGCATCGACGTCAATCTCTACGAGGCGGCGGAAATAGACGGCTGCAACCGTTTCAAAAAGATCGTCTACATCACTTTGCCCTCGATCGGGCCGATCATTCTCATGATGTTCGTGCTCGCGGTGGGGAACGTCATGAACGCCGGCTTCGATCCGATTTTCAACCTTTATAATAAGACGATCTACGACGTGGCGGATATTATCGATACGTATATGTACCGGATCGGCATGACGGACGGTAACTTCGAGCAGGCGACGGCGTTGGGACTGTTCAAAAACACAATCAACTTTACCTTGCTTTTGGGCGCGAATTTTATAGTCAAGAGGATAAACGGATATGGAATTTACGAAACGGCCAAATAGACCGAAAAAGAAAACGTCCGCGGGCGAGCGGATCGCAATGAGCTTCGTCTATTGCCTGATGATCGTCTTCGCGCTATTTTGTCTTTTTCCTCTCGTCTACGAGCTTACCCTTTCCTTCGCTTCGCAGAGCGATTATTTAAGCGCCCGCTTTTTCGTTCTGCCCCGCGATTTCAACGTCGAGGCGTATAAATTCATTTTCTATCAGGATCGGATCATCGTCAATTTCCTCATTTCGATCTTCGTCACCGTCGTCGGTGCCGCGTACAGCATGCTGCTCACCTCCTTCGGCGCGTACGTGCTGAGCAAGAAGGATCTGCCGCTGAACAAAATATTTTTTACGCTCATTCTCGTCACGATGTACTTCGGCGGCGGCTTGATTCCGTTCTACCTCACCGTGCGTTCTCTCCATCTCACCAACAGTCTGGCCTCTTTGATCATTCCCACGGCCGTCAATACTTTCAATATGATCATTTTGAGAAACTTTTTCGCGCAGGTGCCGCAGGACCTTTTGGATTCCTGCGAAATCGACGGCTGCGGGGAGTTCCGCAAACTGTTCATGTTCGTCGTTCCCTTGTCCAAAGCGGGGTTTGCGACGATCTGTCTCTATTACGTCGTGGAAAAATGGAACGACTGGTATTGGCCGATGATCTTCCTCGGCGAGCGCGACGATCTCTATCCGCTGGCTTTGGAGCTTCGCAACGTACTGACGGCCAACCAGTCGGACGGATACGGGAGCGGCGGCAGCGTAGACGTGGACAGCTTGTTCACCCAGGGGAAAAACGCGGCGATGATCGTCGTTTCCATTCTGCCCATGCTGGTCATGTATCCGTTTGTGCAGAAATATTTTACCAAAGGCGTCATGTTCGGCGCGATCAAGGGCTGAAAAGCCGAGGAGACAAACCATGAAAAAATCGTTTTTGAAAAAAATCTTTGCGGCGTCGCTGGGAGTTGTTCTCATCTTTGCCGCGGTCGGTTGCGGCGGCAAAGGGGACGGCCCGGTGAACGAACTCACCCTTTTCCGCTGGGATTTTTCCTATGTGAATACCGCGAAAAAGATGAATTCGCCGCTCTATAAAGCGGTGTCCGACGCGATCGGCGGGGTGGAACTCACCGCGATCACGACCGGCTCCGACGCCTGGGAGGACGCGATCACGCGGCGGTTCAACACCAACGAACTGCCCGATCTGTTCATCACCAAAGGCCCCGAAACGCCCGCGCTGTACCGGAAAATGATCCGCGACGAGGCGATCGTCCCCGTCTCCGATTACGTGAGCGAAACGAAATATCCCAATCTTTACCGTCAGCTGCAAAAATACGATTTTCTCAAAGACAACGTGTACTATTCCAAAGGTAAGCACTGGTCCGTTCCCATCAACTGGTCGTTGGAGTTCGCGATGTACGTGCGTGCGGACTGGATCGACAATCTCAACAAGCCGGAAAAATTAACGAGGATATTGACGGAAGAGCTCGGGCACGCGCCCTCCGCCGCGGAACTGGAAGCCGGGCGATTCCAAGAGCCGGACGATCTGGTGGAGTTTTACCGTCTCGCCCGCGCCTTCACCCTCTATGATCCCGACGAGAACGGCGCTTCCGACACTTACGGTTATTCTTCCTCCGACTGCTATACGGACAACTGGATCTACGAAGCGTTCGGCGGTTATAACCACATGATCAAAGACGGCGACGGTTATACGAACAGCAGCGTTACGGAAGGGAACAAAAAGGCGGTGGCCTTTATCAATCGTCTGATTTCGGAAAATATCATGGATCCCGACTGGGTGACGAACAATGTCGACGACAAACAGGACAAATTCATGCAGGGCAAGGTGGGCATGATGCTGGCGCATACCTGGTACAACACCATCGTCAGCGGATTTATGGCGGCGAACTTCGGCGAGACGATCGAGAGCGCGACGGCGAAGATCGATATGATCGCGCCGCCGGCAGGCCCGGACGGCACGCGCGGCGCCAAAGGGCATCCCGATTTCTGGACGGTCATCTGCATTAACGCGGACATCGGGAAAGCGAAGATTTTAAAAGCGCTCGAACTTTTGGACTTTCTCCATAGCGACGAGGGCCTCGATCTCTTCCTGTACGGGATCGAAGGCGTGCATTACGAGACGGACTCCAAAGGGGAGAAGATCAGTAAGCTGGGCAAGAACGGCAAGGGCTTCAATTACACGCTTTTGAGCTATGAAAAGGCGACAGTGCTGGGCACGTACGCCTGGTGGACTTCCGACTATTACAGTCCCTACGCGACGAACGCCGATAAGATCGTCGCGATCATGGATAAGGCGAAAGAATATTGCCGCTACGATACAATTCCTTATCTGCAAACGCCCAAATACGTCGAGTATGCAAATTCGCTGCAGGAATATTACGAAACGAGCATCACGAACATGGTGCGGGAGAAATCCTATTACAGCGGCGCGTACGACGCGAAAGGCGCGGTGAATTGGGAGAATCTCATCATCGTCAACGACAGTCTGAACGGCGCCTGGAACTCCTATACGAACGATTATCTCACCAAGTATCACGGCCGGGAGGTGATAAATGAATACAACGAATACGCGAAAAATCTGGGGCATTAAACTTTGCAGCCTACTGGCCGCGTCCGCCGCGTTCTTTGCGGCGACAACGGGGTATGCGGCGGGGGACGCTTCGGCGGAAGAAACGCCCGTCTCTTTCACCGAGGCCGAGTACGCGCGGTCGAATAACGCCGAACAAGGGAAAAACGGCTGGTATTACTGCTACGGAAAAGCGGACGGCAAATACTACCGTCTCACTTATTCCGAGCTCGACCGGCGCTGGGAGACGGGCGACGAGACGGAGCCGTACGCGTTGATCTACGAAAACGGCGCGCACCCGGGCGGGAGTTTCGACGTCATCAAACTCTGGCTCGCGGAGGCGGACGGAACCGCCGACGTCGGGCTTTCGGCAACGCTCGCCGTCGGGGCGACGGACGGCGTAAAGGTTTCAATCCTGTATCGTGCCGCGGCTTCGGGAGAGACGAAGATACTATATGAAAAGCCGCTCGCTTCGGGCGAAAGCAGCGATGAAGGGCGGGCCGCATTTCCGGTGAGGCGGGGGGACATTCTCTATTTTGTGCTCAATAACAACGGCACGAACGCCAACGACGGCACGGATTTCAAAACGGCCGTGCGCTTCACAAAGACGGGGCAGGGGAGCGGCGAGCTCTCCGTGGGCGATAGACGAGTCATCGACTGGACTTCTTATTACGGCGATAAGCAGGGGGAAAACGATTGGTATTATTGCTACGGCCTGCCGGAAAAGTATTTGTTTTTGACGTATGGATATATGAACAATTCCAGCGAGATCGGCTGGCGTGCCGGGCACGATATCTGGTATCAGCAGATCACGAAGGAGAGCATGCACCCGGGCTGTTACCGCTGGTCCACGCTCCGCGTCTGGGTGGCGAAGCAGGACGGCGTCGTTTCGCTCGAAGGGGATATCATCAAACGCGTGGCGGCGGGCGACGGCGTGGACGCGGCAATCTGGCTCAACGGCGAACGGCTGGTCTCCAAACATTTCGAGGCGGCCGAACTCCAACCCTATTCCATAGACAATATGCAGAATATCCCCGTAAAAAAAGGGGACACGATCATGCTTCAACTCCATGCGGGCAAGCGTTATAATTCCGCCAACGATTACACCTGTTTCCGCGTCCAGATCTTCTGGGAGGAAAAGGGCGACAATTACGATCCCGAAGAGAACTATACGAAATATCTCTCGCTCGCGCAGACGGAGGCGGAAATGATCGGCGTCATCGAAGTGCCCAAAAAACCGGGCGATTTCGATAAAACGAAATGAGGGAGGAAAAATGAAAAAAATATATGCGTTTATAGCGGCGTTTTTCCTCCTCAGCCTCGCGGCTTGCGGGGAGAGCGGGGAAGAGAGAAAAGCAGCGCTCCCTCTGCCCGCGCAGGACGATTATACCGAATACGATTTTCCCGATTACGGGGAGATGAGCGAATTTTCCAATCTTCTGCAATACGCGGACATGCAGAGCTACTGCGGCTGGTACTATTGCTACGGCTCGACGGACGGCGAGCTCTCGTACATGGTCTACGATCCCTATTCGGGCGCTTATCGCGGCAATTCCGATCCGATTATGTATATCCAGAAAGACGAATGGCAGCCTTCCAATCTCTATGAAATGGCCGCCTGTTTCAAGGTCCCGAGAGCGGGACGCGTGAGCGTGGAACTCAATCTCGAACTCATCTACGAACAAGGGGACGGCGACGACGGCGTCAGCTTCTATTGCCTCACGAGCTTCGACAATAAGACGGCCTTCTATTCCGCGTATCTCGTCGGCAGCCGGCCGGCGGCTTCGGAAAAAACAAAACTGACGGTGGAAGCGGGCGAAGTGCTCTATTTCGTGATGAGCGCCAACGAGGGCAGATATAACGATCTGACGCGCGTGGAACTCAAAATCAGTTACGGGGAGTAAGAGAATGAAAAAAATAATTTTCCAATCTTTGGCGGCGGCGTTTGCCGCGTCTTGTCTGTTTCCCTGCCTGGCCGCCTGCGGGGAACAATCCGCGCCGCGAAAGGCGCTGACGCTGGATTTTTCCCAAAAAACGGGCACGGAAATCCAGTTTATCAAAAAGATCGACTCCCACTGCCCGATCTGGCCGCTCAACGGCAACATGAATGCGACGCTCAACGCCGACGCGCTCTATACCCTGAATGCGTTAAGCGACTTAAACGCCGAGTACTTCCGCACGGACATGTTTTTCGGCAATTACGGCCTCGGCTGCAAGATCGGATCTTCCTCTACGCTCAAAGGCGAAACCGCCGCGGAATACGGCACCACCTTGCAGCTGGCCGAAAGCCTGCAAAAGACGAACACGACGCCCTACCTGATCCTCAACGGAATCCCCGAATACGCCCAGACGAACGGCTACGCAAGAAAACCGGACTATGAAAAATACGCGGAAGTCATGGAAAACGTCTCCGCTTATCTCAAAGCGTCGGGCGTAAAGGCCGCTTACGAGACCTGGAACGAACCCGACCTCGGCGATTGGTACGACAGCGTATACGATCTGATGAAGACGAGCGCGACGGCGACGGCGGCGGTGAAGCGCGGCGACGAAAACGCGGTCGTCTCAGCCCTGGGGCTTGCTTTTGCTTCGAATTTCTTCGCTAAATCGGAAACGTACGAGGGCGTGACGATGCCGAATTTCGAGAGATTTTTGTCGGAATCAAAAAAAGAAGCTTTTCCCGACGCGCTCGCCTGGCACTATTACGGCAGCGAAACGGGCGAAGTGGAAGGAAACTTCGACGAAAGCGCGGATTTTCGCTATTCGTTGGATTTCATGCATGAAAATATCAATCGCTACGCGGACGAATATGCGGAACTCTCCACCTTGCAGCAGCACCTCACGGAATATCACCCCGTGAGCACCGCCGCGTCTAAGGAGGATACCACGCAGCGCATCTCCGCGATGTTCGCTTCCATCGATCCGCTTTTAAAAGCGACGGACGTCTCTCGCGCCTTCTGGCCCATGTATCTCTCCGACGATTTCGGCGTCGTGGATAAAAATTCCTATCGTTACAATCCCTCCTATTCCGTGCTTTGGTGCTACGGCAGGCTGCCCGTGGACAGGATCGCAGTCAACGGCCTTCCCGAAGATCTGGGCGTGTACGCGGCCGCCGACGACAGCCGCGCGGGCGCGATTTTGTTCAACCGCGGCGAGAGCGCGCTGACGATAGACGTCGAACTAAAAGGCCTGCCCTTCGAGGCCGCTTCGACGGACGTCTATAAAATTTCCGCCGACCACATCAATTATAACGGCAAAATTCAGACGCCCTATCAGCTGATCCATAAAACCGGGGCTATGGAACGCGTGTCCGCGACGCTGGAAGCGAACTCCGCCTGCTATATCGAACTCGGCGACGAAAGCGGCAGGGACGATCTGGACAAAAAAAGCGGCGTCGAACTTTTGAAAAAGGAATATTATTACGACACTCGAAGCTACGGTATGCCGTATGCGGAAACGCACGCGCAGAGCCTGACGACGCATCTCTCCATGGCGGACAACGAACAGGGCAAAACAGCGATCAGCCTGCGCCTCAAAACCCCTGCCGATCTCTCGGTGTCTTACGAAAAATGGGGAAACTTTGCCGAGTCGTCAGGCGCCGCGCTCGGCTTCCGCGTCGATTTCAGACGCAAGGACGGCACCTACGGCGAAAGCGTATTCTATGCGTTCGACGGCAAAGAGGAGGAATGGGCGCTTCCCTTCGGCACCCGCCGCCCCGCCGACGAGACAATCGGTTTGACGACGGATAAAAAGGGAATCGTACGGGTAAAGCTCAAAGACAAAGCTCCCGTCGACTGGTCGGGCGAAATCGCTCTCACCTTCCTCATGAAAGACGCGGGGAAAGGCGCGACTGTAAAATATAAAATCCATGAAGGATAAGAGGAGGAAAATCATGAAAAAATCGACCAAAATCAGAGGAGTCGCCGCCTGCCTGAGTGCGGCGGTCCTCGCGGCGGGAGTCGGTCTCGCCCTGCAAAATACGCAGGTCTTTGCGGAGGCCGCCGAACTGGCGCCCATCGCTCGCTACGAATTTAAAGATCCAACGAATCTCGGCAAAGACAGCGCGGGCAATTTCGACCTTTTGACGTATGGTACGACCTTGACGAACGGCAGCGACGAGAAGGGAAGCTATCTCAACTTCGCTTCCGGCGGCGCTTTGTATGCGACGGAACTGGAATCGGGAAAGGATTTTTCCGACTATCTCTCCGATTATACGATCTCCTTCGGCCTGAAAAAGGAAACGGCGACGGGGGAATGGAACCCCGTTCTCGCGACGGGCAACGGTTACACCGACGGCCTTACCGTCTTTGCCGCGAACGGGAACATCGACGCCAAACACCGGGGAACAGACGTGTTGGGCGCGGCGAGCGAGCTGAACGGCGAGACCTGGGGCACGGTGACGCTCACTTTCGATAAGAGCCTGGGCGAGTTTAAGTGCTATGTCAACGGCGCGTTGAAAACGACGCAGACCGGGCTAAACGAATTCACTCTGGGCGTCGAATGGTTCGCCTTCGCCATCGGCGCGAGATACAATCAGTATTCCCACACGATCACCGACGAGAGTTTCGCGACGGGCGGAGCGATCCGCGACGTAAGAATATACGACTGCGTTTTTACCGCGGAAAACGCCGCGGCGCTTTATGCCGGCGAAAAAATCGTAGCGGACGAATCGCTCAATAAAATCGAGACGCTGACGGCTGAGGCAAACTATAAAGTCCGGCCCGAAGTCTCCGACGAAACGCTTTTGAAAATGAGCGGTCTGATCTCGCTCTCGGCGACGGACACAGAGGGCAATCGTTACGACGATCTTACATGCGTCTATACTTCCGTCGTCCGCGCGGCGGATTCCCCGAAAATAACGGTGCGGGGGATCGTTCTCGATCCGCGCGTTGCCAACGCCGCCGCCAAAGGCTTCGCATGCGAGGTGGGACTGTATACGTCGGCGGACTCCGTTTTGTTAAAGCCGGTCGTCCGCTATGAATTCGATGATCCCAAAAACCTCGGCAAAGACAGCATGGGGCATTTCGACCTTTTGACTTACGGCACGAGTCTGACGAACGGCAAAGACGAAAAGGGGAGCTTCCTCAACTTCGCTTCCGGCGGCGCGCTGTACGCGCAGGACCTCGACGGAACTGCCGATTTCTCCGATTACTTTTCCGATTACACGATCTCGTTCGGACTCAAACGTACGGTCGCGGGCGGCGCGGACTGGGGGCCGGTGTTGGCGACGGGGAACGGTTACGCGAACGGCTCGGGCGACGCGGGGATCACCGTATTCGCCGCGGGCGGCAACGTCGACGTCAAACTTTCCGGCAAGGACGCGGCGATTGACTATCTAAGCCCGGCGGGCGAAATCACAAGCGAAAAATGGAGCGTCGTCACCATCACCTTCGACGGCGCAAAGGGCGTTTTGAAATGCTACGTGGACGGCCAGCTCAAAGGAACGCACGCCGCCGATTTTCACCTCGGCCTCGACTCGTTCGCCTTCACGATCGGCGGGAGATATAACCAGTATTCGGACAGTATCGTGGACGCCGGCCTGCCCTCCGCCTTCGCGGCGGACGGCGCGATCCGCGACGTGCGGATTTACGACTGCGCGCTCAACGCCCAGAACGTTCTCGATCTCGCCGGCGGCGACGAAGCGGTGCTCGACGGGCTCACGGCGATCGAAAGCGTCATAGATATTCCCGAAGCCAACTTCAAAATCGACGCTTCCTTGTCCGACTCGGAGATCCTTTCCATGAAAGACCTCGCGCCCGAAACGGTGGAAGTCAGGGCCACCGACGGGAAAAATTATTCCTCGCCCGTGTTCTGGCTGGGCGTGGAACGCACGTCTAAGCAGGCGCTCGTCAAAGGCCTCCTCTTCGGCGGCGTCTCCAACGCGGCGGGCGTAGCGCTGGAAATCGAAGTACCCTTCGCCGCGGAAAAGGATATGGGCGAATTGAAACCGCTCGCCCGCTACGAGTTCAGGGATTCGACAAATCTCGGCAAAGACAGCATGGGGCATTTCGATCTTGCGATGAAGGGCAAGGGCCTCAGACAGGGCGCGGACGGCGCGTCGCTCGATTTCAACGACAATTTAACGGGCTATTTGCAGGCCGCAGATCTCGGCGGCGGAAAGGACTTTTCCGACTACCTCTCCTCGTATACGATCTCTTTCCTGATCAAAAAGGACATTTCGGGCACGGACGCGTGGAACGACGTGATCGTCAGCGCCGGCAGCTACGAAAGCGGCCTGACGGTGCAGGGCGCGGACGGTAAGCTCACCGCTTTTCTCGATTCCGGGACCTTCGCGCAGAAAGCGGGACTCAACGAAAGTATAAACAACGAAGCTTACGCCTATATAGCCGTCGCCTACGACGCGGAAAGCGGCCGCTGCTCGGTCTATATCGACGGCGTCTTTGCCGCGTGCGTGTACGGCGATCCCGCAAAGGACGCGCTCGCCGGCGCGGGCGATTACGCGTTCACGATCGGCGGACGCTCCCAGCTTCTGACGAATAACGCCTTCACGATCATGACGAGCGGCGTTTTGAAGGACGTCCGGGTTTACGATTACGCGCTTTCCTCGCAGAATATCTACGACCTGCATCGGGCAAACGCGGGCTATACCTCCGTCCTGCCCTATACCTATATCGCGAAGATCGCGGCTCCCGCCGTGAACAACGTCGTGCGGGCGGAAAACCCTCTCGAAACGATTTTGTCGGGCTTGCCCGAAACGGTAGCCGTGACGCTCGGCGACGGCGCCGCCGCGCAGGAAAAAATCGTCTGGCTCCCGACGGCCGGGGAAGGCAAGCTGAGAGGCTTCCTTTGCTCGAAGCTGGCCAACGTCGGCGGGGAGTTCGTCGAGATCCCTCTTAAATACGCCCAGAAAATCTCTATCGCGCACGCTTCCCTGCAAAACGTCGAGGTCAACGGCGCGGCTTACGAAGGCGACTTTCTTCTCTCTTTCCGCGACGTGCTCGCCTTCGAGGTTACGGCCGATGCGCACTACGCGGTCACGGAAGTAAAAATCGGCGACAGCGTCCTCGCGCCTTTAAACGGCGTCTATACGGTGGAAGTAAACGATTACAGCGATATTTTTGTCAGCGCCGAGGCGGTGAAATATCGCGTCCGCTATCATACGGACACCGGGGACGGCGTCGTCAATCGCTATTACACGATAGAGGACGAAAAAATCGACTTGCTCGCGGTAGAAAAAGCGGGGTATACGTTCGACGGCTGGTACGCGTCCGCGGATTTCGCCGGAGAACGAGTCCTTTCCCTTTCTCCTTCCGACGCCGAGGATAAAGAACTCTTCGCCAGGTTCACAAAAATCGCCTATCTCGTCTCCTTTAAAGCGGACGGCGAAACGTTAAAGACGGAAAGGGTGGACTTTGGTAAAAAGCCGACCGACTATACCCCCGAAAAGCAGGGGTATACGTTCGACGGCTGGTACAAAGACGAAGCGCTCACCGAGCTTTATGACTTCGATGCGGCCCTTTCGGGCGACCTCACCCTCTATGCGAAATTCACGCCCGCCAAGGTCGAGGCGAAGAAGGGCTGCGGGAAAGGCTGCGGCGGCGTCGCCGGTATCGGCGGGGTTCTCGCGGCGGGCGCGCTCGCTTTGGGGCTCGTATTCGGTAAAAAAAGAAAATCATGAAAAGACAAATCCATCTGTTTTTGAAAACTCTTCTCATCGCCGCCCTCGGCGCGTGCGCCCTGTTCTGCGGCGCACCGGCCGCGCGCCGCGCTTCGGCGGCGCAGCCTCTCTCTTTGAACGGCATATTCGGCGACGATATGATCTTGCAGCGGGATAAACGGGTAAAAGTCTGGGGCTACGGCGGCGCGCGCGGGGCTTCGGTCTGCGTTTCCTTCGCCGGTCAGGAACAGACCGCCGTCATCGGCGAAGAGGGCTGGGAGGTCTATCTCGATCCCATGCCCGCCTCCGCGGAGGGTAAAACGCTCACCGTCTCTTCCGGCGGCGAGACGATTTCCGTGCGCGACGTCTGCGTCGGCGAGGTGCTGCTCTGTTCCGGGCAGTCGAATATCGCAATCACCGTGCAGTACGTTTTCAACAAAAGCGACGCGGCGATCGACGATTACAGGACGTACGACAATTTCGGCCTGATTCGTCTCTATACGCCCGTTTGGGGCGGCAAGCCGGAGGAAACGATCTACACCGCCCCCTATTCGGTATGGCGCAGACCTAAGCGGATCCAGGACGTTTTGAATTGCAGCGCCTACGCCGCGGCTCTCGCGCTCAACGTACAGGCCAAGCTCGGGAACGGAATTCCCGTCGGGGTAATCGAGACCTCCACGGGCGGCTCGTGCATCGAGGAATGGCTCTCCGCCGACAATATGAAAGACCTCCCCTCGCACAACGGTTCCCATTCCTCCTACTATAACGGCATGGTCGCTTTTTTGAAGGGCCTCGCCTTAAACGGCGTGTTCTGGTATCAGGGCGAAGCGTGCGTCGAGTTCACCGGACAGTACGAACGACAGCTCGCCGCTTTGATTGGACAGTACCGAAGCGACTTCGGGGACGAAACGCTTCCCGTGTATATCATGCAGCTGCCGCAGGTCAACGCGGCCGTGGCGTACGGGAGCGAAGGCTTCGCATCTTCCTGGGCAAAGATGCGCGACGTGCAGGAAAAGGCTTCGCAGGGGCATGAAAACGTTTACACATCGCATTATGCAAACGATTACATATCCCGTTATGAAAACGTTTACACAGTCTGTCTCATAGACACGGGGGACGGGAGCGACGACAGCGACTGCATTCACCCGGCTGACAAATGGCAGGTGGGGGAGCGCGCGGCGGGGGCGTTCGTGGCCACCGCTTTAAAGTTGCCTTATGAAGAGCTCGCCGCAAAGGGGAGCTACGGTTTGTCGCCGAAAATTTGTTCGGCGGTCTGGAAGGACGGCGTTTTGACGCTGGAACTTGACGGCGGGGAACGTTTTTCCTGTAAAGACGAAGCCGCGGGCGGCTTCGAGGCCATATACGCGGACGGGAGCAAAGAAAAACTTACCTTCCGCCTGCAAGGAAACAAACTCACCGCGGCGGCTAAAAAGGCGGCGAAAATCCGTTATCTTGCGACGGATAAAGTCTCCTGCGCGTTCGTCGTCAACGAGTACGGCCTGCCCGTAATGCCCGTTTACGAAATGGCGGTGGAGGATCGAGGCTCCTCCCAGACGGAAGAGGAGAGCTCCTCCCAAGTGACGAGCGCGCAGGAATCCTCGTCGGAGGATCCGAAAAAGAACCCCGGCAAAGGCTGTAAAAGCGGTATGACGATGCTCGCCGTTTTGCCGGCGCTGGGCGCGGGGGTAGCGCTCTGGAAAAGGAAAGATGAAAAGAGAAAATAGAAAAATCGATCTCGACGGGATTTGGGAATTTGCCGTCGATAACGACGAAAAAACGTGGGCGCCTTCGGGCGCGTACGATCGGAAGATCCGCGTGCCCTACTGCCCGGAAAGCCGGCTTTCCGGGCTCGAATACAGAGGGGAGATCAGGCGCTGCCGCTATCGAAAAAATTTCCAAAAGCCGCCGCTTGGCGAAGCGGAACGGCTGTTTCTGCACGTCGGGGCGTGCGACTATCAGACCTTCGTCTTCCTCAACGGAAAGTTCGTCGGTGAGCACAGGGGCGGATATACACCCTTCGAGTTGGATCTGACCGCGTATCTGCAAGAGGAAAACGCTCTCGAATTTTTGGTGCGCGACGATATGCGGGAGGAGAAACCGAGCGGCAAGCAAACGAAAAAAGAGAGACCGTTCGGGTGTTTCTATACGCGTGTGACGGGAATCTGGCAGAACGTTTTTCTCGAAGTCCTTCCCCGGGAACGGGTGACGGGCGTCAGATTCTATCCCGATCCCGACGCGTGCCGCGTCAACATCGAGCTTACCGCCAACGCCGTCGGGGAGGCGGAGATAACGGTTTTTTACGAAGGCCGCAAGTGCGGCGAAGTAAAAGCGCCGCTTGCCTACCGCGGCACCTTTTCGTGCCGGCTCTGCGAAAAACATCTCTGGGAAGTCGGGCGGGGGCGGTGCTACGACGTAGCGATCCGCTTCCAAAACGACGAAGTAAGGACGTATTTCGGACTCCGCAAAGTGGAATTTGGCGGAGGCAGGTTTCTGCTTAACGGAAAAAGCGTCTTTCAAAGGCTGGTGCTCGATCAAGGGTATTACGAGGGGGGAATCTATACGCCGGAGAGCGAAAAGCGTTTCGAGGAGGACATAAAAGCCGCATTAAAGCTCGGTTTCAACGGTGCAAGACTGCATCAGAAGGTATTCCCGCCGAAGTATCTGGAAATCGCCGACCGGTACGGTTTTCTCGTCTGGGGAGAGTTTCCGGGCTGGGGGATTTCTTATCGGGATACCCGCTTTCTCGGTTCGGTTCTCGGAGAATGGCGGGAATGTATCGAGCGGGATTTCAACCACCCGTCCATCGTCTGCTGGTGTCCTTTGAACGAGGTGTGGAACGACGGGGCGGAGCCGGAGATTCCCCCCGACACGGCCTTCTGCGAGTGCCTTTACCAAGCGACGAAACTCCTCGATCCCACGCGTCCGTGCGTGGATACGAGCGGCGGATTTCACGGCAGGTTCACCGATCTCTTCGATTTCCACTGCTATGAGTCCGCGGAAACCTTGAAGGGATATATTTCCGCTCTCGACGAGCGGGACGAACTGCAAGTGAAACTTTTGTATCCCTCCCGCGGGGAATATATCCCCTATCGCAAGGGGCAGGCGGTAAACGTCAGCGAGTTCGGCGGTATCTCTTTCGGGAGAGAGGACAGGCCGCCCGTAAAAGAGACCTGGCTGAGCGAAGAGGACTGGGGCTACGGCCGGGGCGAGAGCGACGAAACGCTGTTTGTGGAGCGGTATAGAGAACTCGCGGAAACGATCATGAGCTCGGGAAAGATTTCGGGATTTTGCTATACCCAGCTCTACGACGTGGAACAGGAAAAGAACGGACTGTATTTTTTCGACCGGAGAAGCAAATTTTCCCTCACGGCAATGCGCACGCTGTGCGAAATCAACTCGCGGCGGGCAGAGTGCGAAAAAGACGGCTTTTAAAGGACAACGACGAAAAAGCGGCGATCTTAAAATCACCGCTTTTTCTTTGATATCGCCAACGGGAACTTTCAGATGAACGCCTCAACAACCCCGATATTAAAAAATCACATGAGCGTGGGGAGGCGGCGAAGTATAAACTCTTTCCCGATTTTCGGACATGAAAAAAGACGGGTAAAAAACCCGCCTGAAAGCTGGCGCAGAGAAGAGGATTTGAACCTCCGGTAGGCTTCAGACCTACACACGATTTCCAATCGTGCTCCTTAAACCACTCAGACATCTCTGCATGAAAACTGTTAGTATTTTACAACATTCTTCGGAAAAAAGCAAGTGTTTTTACTTGTATTTCCGAAAAATGTTGTAATTTTTGTTATTTCTTAATATGAAACTATAAACAAAACAGTGAAAACAGCTCTATAATTGGGTACGTTTGAGTAGACTATTCTAAAAAGTTCTCGAGGATAGCGAGGATTCCCAGGTATTTTTATAGGGGATTCTATAGTCGGGAAATATACGTGTGAAAAAATTTTTCTGTCTCGCCGGAGTTTGCCTGGGAAGCGGAGACGCAGCTTAGGGAATGTTTAAAAGATGTTGGCGGCGTCATTAACTGTATACCGCGATTGACTTTTAACGGTATAAAAACGGGTTTTTCCGTCGTCACCTTCGATAAGATCAAGGACGTGGAGGCGGAACCGGACTTTAAAACTCATAAGGAAAAGCCGCGCCTACAAAGGCGCGGCTTTTCACAATTTATTTGGGATTTGGATAATCGGTGTTAATAACGAAATTAGTTTAATACACTTTTGAATAGATGTCAATCGATTTTAAAGGAAAAATGAAAATTTTGTGAAATATTTTTTCGAATGGGCAAAACAGGCGATTTTTTGTACCCCCTGTGTTAACCTTTAAGTTGAAAAGAAATTTTCAAAGTAGGGAAACGTCTTTAAGCAGTGGCTTGCTTCATCTTATTAGTAAAACAATTAAAAGAAAATGGGGGGATATATAGACTCGCGCTACGCTTGCAGAAAGGCGTCAGGATGAGGCGATAGTGTTTTATTCGATAATGTATCCATAAGAATTAAATCGTTCAATGCAGGCGAAATAAATACGCGAGGTTAAAGGTGGGGACGGCAGTATGAAAAACAAGAGCAAAATAGAACGCTCCAAAAGAGAAGCCGCGCCTTTTAAACAGCGGTTTCTATGCGCAAGCAGGCTCGCATTTTTTATTTTCATATAAAGAAATTGTACTTTCAGCAACTCCTATAATATTACCTGGCTCTTTCATGGAGGCTTATGGTGTGCTCGCTGGTATCGTATATCGTGCTGAATCTGTCGAAGGAAGCAATCGTGGCGGCAATTATCAAGGTTGTAATGATACTGGCGAACGTGTGTTTCAAGGCGTCTTTCGGGTGGACGATCACGCGTAAAGAAATCAAACAGAACGAGATGCGGGCGTCGGAAGCCAAAGCCTGTATGGAATGGTACAAGGCGAATCCACGGGCGGATAAGACATGATGCTCGGAATAATCCTATGCGTACTGTTACTTTTATCAAGGGATTATGAGGAGTAAAGAAAAAGAGAACCGGGCTGTTTAAGCCGGGCTCTCTTTTCATACTTAGTCGTCCGCAATGTTTTCAAACTTGAACATCTCATCGTTGAAGAAATCTTTCAAAGAGATATCTAAACCCCGACAGATGTTGAGTAAAGTTTCGGTAGTGATACTTTTACTATGCGCTTTGAGTACGTTTCCCATAGTGGAAGGCGAAATGCCGCTCCGTGTCGCGAGGTGGCACGCTTTCCAGTTGCGTTCCTTCATTAAATGAAGAGTACGGCGAGCAATAAGTGTTGAAAAGTTGTTCATAAAAAATACCTCCGGATATAGAGTTTAATAAGACAATTCTACTACACAGGAGGAAGAATGCAATATGCAATTTGAATTTTGTGTGGAAAATATTAAGTTGTTGGAAGAAAATCTATTCACAGAGCAAAAAGGCCGCGACGTAATGAGGATAAGCAACAGGGAACCCTCTGAGGCGGTTTTATGAGAAAAGAACCTATCGAGTTTCTTTTGTTGAAAGAGGGGCGCATAATTTCCTTTCGCGTTACAAAGAGCGGCGGGAATTTCTTTCCTTGTCAAGAGGTTTTTCGGAAAAAACAAAAAAGCGGTTCCGAAGAACCGCTTTAAAAACGCTGGGTACTAAATGGGTATAAAAAAGTGCTCTTTGAAAATCTGAATATATTGTGGGTTTAGTTCTTATAAAGCACTATACGTTGTGGTATAGGCGATTGCGCTTCGATTCCACTCGTGCTCCTTAAACCGCTCGGACATCTCCGCATCAAATTTTCAGCCCGCTGTTTCTTGTCGCTGCGTCGCTTCCGTCTCTTCGATCGCGTCCTTCGTTTGATAACAATCGCAGGCGGCTCCGCTCGGCAAAAATCCCGTGTCGGAGCATTTTTTGCATTTATACTGCGGCGCCAGCTGCCTCTCCGTAATCCCCAGCTTTTTGAGAATTTCTTTACGTTCGGCTAAAAGGGCTTCCTTTTTATTTAAAAGCGCAGGGAGGGTTTCCGGTTCAAACATTTCCGCCTTTGCCAAAGCGATCTCCATGCGGGAAAGCTCGGCGGAAATCTCTTTGAAACGCGGATTGGAATTTGCCTTTACCGCATACCTGTCCGCTACGGATTGCGCCCGTTCCCGCAGCAGCGCATAGTGGCGTTCGCGTTCCGCTTTGGCGTTGATCGCTTCGACGGCGGGATTGACAAATCCTGTCTGCGCCTTCAAGACGGCGGCTTTTTCGGGTATCCCTTCTGGCGAGACGATTCCGGAATGTTTCCAGTCGGAAAGGATTTTGTTCATATAAGGAATGGGGTTTCCACTGCCCGCCGAGCGCTTAGCCGCTTCCAAAATCATTTCGTCCGAGAAATTCCAGGAATGCCACGTTTCGATAAACGAAAGATTCGCCGTGCTCTTTTTGAGACTGCCGCAGAAATTCTGGATCCGCGTAAACAGCTTCAACTCGGAATTTTTTACTTTCAGATATTCTTCCACGCTGTCGTTGGAAACGATCCCCGCCGAAAAAAGCTGCTTTACAAGCTCGTTCATATTGCCGAAATCGTTGCGGTCGGTTCTGAGACAAAACAGCGCGATGTCCAAAAGCGCGGTTTCTTCAAACCCGCAGGTATACCATTTTTGCGTATACTCGTCGATGTAAGGAGCCGGGTTGCTGACCTTGACGCCGAGTTTGCGGCCGACGCGGAAGGTGAGCGAAGCGAGCACGTCCCGTTCGGCCAGATAGCTTTTTACTTCCTCCGCGGTCGTCTTTTCTTTTTCGGAAAGCTCGGCAAGGAGAAGATCGAGGCTGTCCGGGTTTCCGCGTTTAAGATGCTTTGCCGCTTCCAAAACGGCGTTCTTTTCGAACCCGAGCGTCTCCGTCCATTTTTCATAGAGCGCGTAATCCGATTCCTCCGGTTTTTTGAAGATGGACAGGGCGCCGAACACGGCGATGAGGTCTCCTTCGTGCGCGTTGTAATTGCTCAATTCGCGCTCCACCTGTTCGTAGGTGATCCAACCGTTTCGGATAAATTTTTTTGCTTTGTTGAAGATGTAGGAAGGGGAGACGCTTTCGCCCTGCTTATTGATACAATATTCGGCGATGAGTAAAAACGCCTGCGGCTGAATGTTGTTTTCGTCGAGAAAGTGCATGTACTTGATCGAATCGTTATAGGAAACGAACTTCCCGACCTGCTGCATCTTTCGCTGCAATTCCTTATTAAAGTCCGCGTATTGCTCGTAACGTATCTTTTTCGGCCGTCCCACGGCGGAGCGTACGGGCAGATAACTCACCACGAACGGATCGTGGGAAAGGATCTGCACGAGGTCGTAATCCTCCCAGAAGGCGAACGCTTCTTCGATTTTTTCTTTTGAGGTTTTCAATACTTCCGCCATCGAAAAGATATTGAAATCGGAATCGGAGTTCTGACACAGATACAGTCCGTAAAGATACGCCTTGACCGCGAATCCGTCCGCGGCGGGCATATACTTCGTCAGGAACTGATTTTCCACCGCCGTATAGGCGTTTTCATTGAATTCTTTGGAAAAGGAACAAAATGACATATCGGACTCCGCTTTGTTTATTTGGAAAAATTTCGTTCTTCCTTCCGAGTTTTCTTGCTTTCTCAAAAGAAATGTTGTATAATGAAACAGTATAAATACCCCTGTTTTTTTGTGGGTATGTCCATTATAGCCGTTTTAAACGGTAAAAGCAAGGCATTTTGCTTTTCTTTTTTGTAAAATTTTCCGCGTGAGAGAAACTGGGAGGCGCCCTGAATGAAGATCCTGCATACTTCCGACTGGCACATCGGCAAGCGACTGATGGGGCGGGAACGCCTCGGCGAACAGGCCGAAGTTCTGGACGAGATCGTAAATATCTGCGAACGGGAACGCGTGGAACTTGTCCTCGTCGCGGGAGATATTTTCGACACCTATCTGCCGAGCGCGGAAGCTGAGGATTTATTCTTTTCGAAAATCAAAGCGGTGGCGGGAGAAAATCGGGCCGTGCTCCTCATCAGCGGCAATCACGACGACGGCGTTCGCCTGTCCGCGTCCGCGCCGCTCTCCGAAGAACTAGGCATCTACATCGTGGGCAATTCCCGCCGCCCGCTGCCGCTTCGCTCGGTGCGGAAGGTGCGCCCCGTATCCTCGGGCGCCGGTTACGCGGTATTCGTCAACGACCGGGACGAAAGGGTATTCGTCAATACCTTGCCCTATCCCAACGAGGCGAGATTCAAAGAAGAAAAGTCCGATCTGCCCTTTGTCGAACGCATGAAAAAATGGATAGACGAAGGCGAGGCGGGGAACTGCGAACGTCTGCCCTCCGTTTTTTTATCGCATATTTTCGTCGCCGGCGGCGTGACCTCGGAGAGCGAACGGGAAATCGATCTGGGCGGCGCCCGCGCGGTACCGCCGGAAATTTTACCGGGCAGCGACTATATCGCCCTCGGGCATCTACATAAGCGTCAGCACATGGGCAGGGGCTGTTGCTATTACAGCGGCTCGCCTCTGCAATATTCTTTCGACGAAGCGAACGGGGAAAAGAGCGTGAAGGTGTTCGACCTGAGCGAAAAGGGCGTCGAGAATCTCAAAGACGTGCCTCTTTGCTCGGGCAAGAAACTGATACGTCTGGAAGCGGAATCCCCGTCGCGGGCACAAGAGCTTTTGGCTCTTTACCCCGACGCGTTGGCGGAACTGCGGTTGCATCTGAACGCGCCCTTGACTTCTACGGAAGCCGCGGAACTGTCCGCCTGCGCGAATCTGGTTTCTCTGATCACCGAGGTCTGCGAGACGGGAACGCTGGAATTTGAATCGCGAAAGGGCTTTTCCGATTCCCGGCTCTTCGAGGAATTTTACCGCGCGCAATATAAGGACGCGCCGGAAGAGGATTTGAAAGCGCTGTTTCTTTCCGTCGTGCAGGAATTGGAAAGATAAAAAACGGATTTTCGGAAGCGGGGAAGAACCTCCGCGAGCGAACATATAATATAATCTCAAAAAAGGAGGAGGCGCATGAGGCCCGTATATCTGGAATTTTGCGGCATCAACAGTTTTTCGGAAAAAGCCGAAATAAACTTTACCAAACTGCTCGGCGGCGGATTGTTCGGTATTTTCGGCGATACGGGCAGCGGCAAGAGCACGATTCTCGATTGTATTCACTTTGCTTTGTACGGAAAGATCGAACGCTCCTCCGGTACGGAAAGCATCAATTATAAGTGCGACAAATCGTATGTCGTGTACGATTTCGAGATCACGCAGGACGGGGAAAGAAAAACGTACCGCGTCCAGCGGGAACGCCGCCGCAAGAATAATATCGCCAAAGCGTTTTTATACGAATACGACAAGGACGGAAAATTGCAGGGCTTGGCGGAAGGCGTCAACGAAGTGGATAAACGAGTAGAGGAAATCATCGGACTCGGGTTCGACGATTTCAAAAAATGTATCGCTCTGCCTCAGGGCGAGTTCGCGGGGTTGGTAAAAGCCAAGCCCTCCGAGCGCTTGCAGCTCGTGTCGAGACTGTTCGATCTCGAAAAATACGGCGAGAAGCTGTCGGCGACGATTCGTTCGCGCTGTGAAAAGGCGGGCGGCGAAGCGGCGCTTCTCGAAGCGAAAATGCAGGAAAACGCGGACGGCACCGAAGAGCGGATCGCCGCGGAAAGAGAAAGGTTCGCCGCGGCAAACGCGGAACTCAAAGAAACGGAAAAACGGCTTTTAAAGACGGAAGAAGAATTATTCTCCGAACAGAGACGCGCGGAAGAAAAACGCGACTACGACAAGCTGTGCCTCGAACTCAAACGCGCGGAAGAGAAGCTTCCTTATTTCTCCGAACAGAGAAAAAAAGCGGAGAAATTTCCCGCCGCGGCCGCCGCGCTTGAAAAATCCGAAGCGTTCGCCAAAATCTCCAAAGCGAAAGCGCTCGCGCTGGCGGAGGCGATGAAAGCGGAAACGGCCTTGACCGCGGCGCAGAGCGAACTGCTTGGCCGCCGTACGCAGCTCGAAGAGAGCGGCGTGGAAAAAGAGATCGAAAGACTGGTGCGCGCGCAGGCGATTCTCGAAGCCGCGGAAAACGATATCGCCGCCTGCCGCGAAGCGGAACAAAAACTCAATGCTTGCACGGAGGCCTACCGGGCGATCAAAAATAAAGTTCTCCAAGAGGATTTCGACGGACTTTTGGCGGCGAACGAAGCGGCGAGAGAGGCTCTGGGCGAGGACGAGTCCTTCACCGAGTTTTTGAAGCATACGTTCAAGGACGTGCTTTTGAGCGAGACGTACGGAGAAATCCGCGCGGATTTGAGAGGACTCTTTGAAAAATATCCCGAAACGGAAGAAGACGTTCGGAATTTGATCGAAAAATACACGCTCGTCAAAAGGGGCGACGAACGCTCTTTCGACATCGCCGCCGCGCAGCTGGAATTTAAGCGTATCGAGACAAGGCGCAAAGAACTTGCGGCCGAACGCACGGCCATCGAAAAACGAAAAAAGGCGTTTGAAGACAACGAACGGGAAAAGAAACGTATCGCCGACGACGGCAAACACTTCCGGGAAAGATTCGAGGCGGCGAAGAAAAAAACGGAGCTAGTCAAAGACCTGGGTACATTGGAAGAGACGAAAAAGCAGACGGACACTTTGAAGGCGGCGAAGAAACGCGCGGAGGACAGTCTCCGGGAAATCGAACGAAAAATCGCGTTTCTCAAGGCCGAACGGGAAAAACAGACCACTCTCGCGGAAACCTACGCGCAGCAGGAAGCGGAAGCGGGCGCTTCCTTAGACGCCTTTTTAAAAGACAACGGTTTTGCGAGCGTGACGGACGCGCGGGCGCTGGTTGCCCAGATCGGCGACGCGAAAGGCACGAAAGAGAAATGCGACGCTTTTTTCGAGGAATTCAACGCCTGCAAAAAACGCTTTGCGGAAATCCCCGCGGATAAATTTCAAGGCTTTTCCGAAGAACGGCTGAACGAACTGCAAAGATGCAAGCGGGAGCTTTCCGCCGGCAAAGAAACGCTGTTGGGACGGATCGCCGTCGGAGAAAAGGAGATCGCGAGACTGGAAAGTTTAAAAGAGAAGTATAAAACGCTCGAAAAGGAATATAAAAAGAAGAAGCGGGAAAAAGAACTTTGGGAAAAATTGAAAACGCTGACGGCGCGCGGAAAGTTTATGGAGTTTATCGCCTCGGAATATTTGCAGGAGGTCTGCGTCTCGGCGAGCAAGACGCTGCTTTCCCTGACCGGCGGCCGGTATTTTCTCAAATACGACGACGAGTTCAAGGCGGGAGACAATCTGAACGGCGGCGCGCTGCGCGGCGTGAGGACGCTTTCGGGCGGCGAAACGTTTTTGGTATCCTTGTCCCTCGCACTGGCTCTGAGCGGGGCTATCTGCGCGAAATCCCTTCGCCCCATCGAGTTTTTCTTTCTCGACGAAGGGTTCGGAACGTTGGACGAAAAACTCGTCGATACCGTAATGGACGTACTGGAAAAACTCAGGAGCAGACATTTCTCCATCGGAGTCATTTCCCACGTCGAAGAGCTCAAACATAGGATAGACAACAAGATCCTCGTGACGGGCGCGACCGACCGCGCGGGGTCTTCGGTGCGGATCGAAGCGTATTGAAAAAGCAGCGGTCAGGATTTATGCCCGGCGATCCGGGCGGAGAGGAACAGGCAGAAATATGATTTTAAGCGCCGTATCGGTATGGAAAAAATTTGATATGAGCAATCCGCTTCATGCCGGCGAATGGGGGGGCACGGAAGACGCCGAAGCGGGGATGCGATTTTGGAACGTCACGTTTTCCGGCCGTAAGGCGGAGGACGGAAGCGTAAGAATCTTTGCTAAATTCGGCAAACCCGCGACGGGGGACAAATTCCCCGCCGTGCTTTTGCTGCCCGAAGCCGGGAAAGAACTCGATCAGGAACTTTTGTACTATTTTATCGATAAGGGCTACGCCGTACTCATGCCCGATTACAGCGGCGAGGCTCCGGAGAGGGACGAAAACAGTCCCCGTACCATCTATCCTCCTTCGCTCGCCTACGCGAATTTTTCTGAGGCGGGCGGTTTAGACCGCGTGGAAACCTCCGCGGACGAGACTTGTTGGTTTGAGTGGATCTATGTCGCGCTCTATTCGATCGAGTACCTGAAACAGCGCGCTGACGTTTCCAATATCGGCGTCGTGGGGATTCGTACGGGCGGGGAAATCGCCTGGAAAGCGATGCTCTCTCCCGACGTGAAATGCGGCGTACCGATCAATGCGGCCGGTTGGCGCGCGTATCGCAACGTCGGGAGGTTTGCCGACAACGCGGAGAGCAATATGAGCGACGAGCGGCACCGCTACATCGCGGGAATCGAATCGCAGTCCTACGCGCCTTTCGTCAAATGTCCGGTGTTGATGCTCTGCGCGCTCCGCGACGATTCGTTCGATTACGACCGGGCGTACGATACCTATTCGCGGATCGGCGCAAACGACGGCAACGCGATCGCCTATTCGCTGGACAGCGGCTCGGGCATCGGGCCGAACGCGCTGCTCGACATGGATCTTTTCCTTGAAAAGCACTTGAAAGGGCGAGAGATTTATATTCCCAAGCCGCTGAACGTTGCCCTGAAATCGGAGGAGGGAACGCTGCGAGCGGAGGTGGAGTGCGACGAAGGCGGGATTCTCGAAGAAACGGGCATTTATTACGCCGAGTCCGGCGAAAAAACGAAATCCACTTTCCGCGAATGGCAATGCGTTTTCAAGACGGAAGGCAAAAATGTAAAAAACGGCAGGGTGAGCTGCGAACTGCCGCATTATAAAGGCGCTTCGGCCGCGTTCGTGTACGCTTACGCAAAATATATCAACGGTTTCCGGGTTGCTTCCAAAGTCGCGGCAAAACGCTTCGGGCACCCCGATGCGGACGCGGTCAAAAGCCGGGTGCTCTATTCCGGGGAGGACGCGGATTGTTTCAGCGTCGCGAACTACGAGGACTACTCGGTAGGCGGGATCTTTCTCGAATGCGAGGCGGTGCCCAAACTCGTGAAGGGCTACGGGGGGATCGCGGGCGCTTATTCCGTGGGCGGCATCAAAACGTATAAGATCAGTTCTCCGCGCTATGTGCCGGACGAGAACGCGATCCTCGAATTCGACGTTTACGCGCGCGGGGACGCAGAAATAAAAGTGGCGGTGGACATTGCCGACGAGGACAATGGGACGGAGCGGTTCAGTTGTCTCGTACCCGTCAGGGGCGGCGGCAAATGGAAACGCATCATTTTGCAAGCCAGCGAGCTGAAAAGCGAGGACATCGGCGCGCCGCTGAAAAGTTTCTCCGAGGGGCAGGCGCTTCTCTTCGACTGCGAGGACGAAGAAAACGAGTACGCCGTAACCAACATCTTATGGCTGTGACGCATTATGTATATGCCGAATGAGATCGTAACGATGAAAAAGCCCCATCCCTGCGGCGGCAGGGACTGGGAGATCGTGCGCGCAGGCGCCGACGTGAAGCTCCGCTGTCTCACCTGCGGGCGCACGGTGACGCTGACGAGAGACGAACTTAAAAAACGCGCGAAAGCTCCCGCGGGGGAGAAAGGAACGGATCGTAAAATATGAAAGAAAAAGAATTGCGGGACGGGAGTTTATACGAATACCGATACCATTATAAAAGCGACCGATCGACCGTAAGGTTTTATTGCTTTCTCGCCCTTCTCATCGCGGCGGCGTTCGCGTTCCGAATCTATTGGACGAACACCTTCGGCGGCGTTTACGTGGACGGAGAGTCTATGTATCCTACTTTAAGTACGGGCGACGAGCTTCTGATGAAATACGACGCTAAGCCAAAGCGCGGCGACGTCATCGTTCTCGACGTGAGGAAGTACCGCTTTCCCGATACGGAATTTCTCATCAAGCGCCTGATCGCGGTGGAAGGCGACGCGGTCTACTGCGAACATAACGTCGTCTATATCCGCTATGCGGGGACAGAAGAGTTCGTCACGCTTTACGAGCCCTACGTCAATAACCAATTCGATTATTCCTTCTCGTTGTACGAGGTGGGTGAAGACGAGATCTTTTTCCTCGGCGACAATCGCGCGAAAAGTTACGACAGCCGCTATAAAGACGGGCTCTCGCATTTCAGCGATCATCTTTACAAGTTGGACGACATATACGGCGTGGTACCCGATTGGGCGGTCAGGCATAAAACGATTCTCAAATATATTCCCGGCGTGAAAGTACGTTATTCTTAAATAGGGACGCAAAGCGCAAGGAATTTTGAAAATACGGGCAAACGGATTACGGCGAAGAACAAAGGAGACAAAAAGAATTATGATTCGGATTACTTCGGACAGTACCTGCGACTTGGGAGAATTGGCAAAAAAGCATCGGATCGCGCTGATGCCTTTGAAAGTGATTTTAGACACGGAAAGCTATCGGGACGGCGTGGACATTTCTCCCCGGGATATTTTCGAGTTTGTGGAAAAGACGAAACAGCTTCCCAAAACCAGCGCGCCGAGTTTGGAAGACTTCCGGGAATTTTTCGCCGAACAGACGAAAGACGGCGACGAGGTCGTGCATTTCACCATTTCGAGCAAGGCTTCCGCGTCCTATTCCTGCGCGGCGACTGCGGCGAAAGAATTCGGCGGAACAGTACGCGTCGTGGACAGTCTGGCGCTCTCTTCGGGACAAGGGCTCCTTGTCATGAAAGCCGTCGATCTTAAAGACGCCGGCAAGAGCGCGGAAGAAATCGAAGAGACCGTGAACGCACTCCGGGCAAAGGTAAACACCTCTTTCGTTCCCGACCGGCTGGACTATCTCTATAAAGGCGGCAGGTGCTCGAAAATGGAGATGTACGGCGCGAATATTTTGAAGATCCACCCCATGATCGATATGAAGGAAGGACAGCTCGGCGTGAAGAAAAAATACCGAGGCAAGATGACCGTATGTATCAAATCGTATATCGAGGAATTGAAGATCGCTTATCCCCGCTACGACGCGACGCGCTGTTTCATTACCCATTCCTGCGCCGACGCCGAGCTGGTGGCGCTCGCCAAAGAGCTGGTGGCAAAGGAATTCGCGTTCAAGGAAGTCGTCGAGACGGTGGCCGGTTCGGTGATCACGGGGCACTGCGGAAGAAATACGCTGGGCGTGCTGTTCATCAGCGAATAATCGTTCCCCTTGCGGACGAAAAACAGGAGACACATTTCATGACAACGGTTTATAACGACAACGATTTCAATAAGGTGCTGGCGCAGAAACGGCGGATCTTATATACGTTTTTAGGGGTAACGGCGGCTTACGCGGTTTTTTGTATCGCCTGGCTGATCTATTATATCTCTCTTCCTTACGCCGATCCCATGCAGATTTTGCCCAAAACGCTCGTATACGCGGCGTCCGGGCTGTACGTGATCTTCGCCTTTCCGTTTATGGGGATCAAATATCATCGTATCCGTCGGTATTACAAAATGATGTATTATCTTTCCGAAGGCCTGAAAAACGTCGAGGAAAATTATTTCGTTGGTTTTGAAGCGAAGGATCTGCAAAAGGATTATGTGGACGCGACGGCGTGCGTATTCAAGACCTGGAACAAGAAAAAGAGCGAATGGATGGAACGAGAGGCCTACTTCGACAACGAAAAGCCCCTGCCCGAACTGCATAAGGGAGACCTCGTCAAATACATTGTGCAGAGCAATTTTATCGTACAGTACGAGATCGTGGAAGAGGGAGCGCTTGAAGACGAAGAAGAAGCGGAAGAGATCGCGGAGGCGGAAGAACAGACCTGAATCTTAACGTTCGGCTTGGGGAAAACGCATGAGGAATAAATAAAAACGCGCTTTTCGCCGGATTCTCCGGCGGGCGGAAAAGGAGATACAAATGCGAGCGGTTGTAACGGTTACGGGCAAGGACAATAAAGGAATCATAGCGAAGGTCAGCGCGTTTCTCTCGGAGAAAAACGCCAATATCGAAGATATTTCTCAAACGATCCTGGGCGAATATTTCGCCATGATCATGCTTGTGGATATTTCGGGCGCCGCGGCGGAGTTGGCGACGCTGGCGAAGGAATGTTCGGAAATGGGGAAAAAGATCGGCATGTCCATCTATATGCAGCACGAAGATATTTTCAACGCGATGCACAACGTCTGACGAGAGGGGAAAGGACATGTTTACACAATTCGACGTTTTGGAAACCATCGATATGGTGGAAAAAGAACATCTGGACATTCGCACGATCACGATGGGGATTTCCCTCTTTCCCTGCGTGCGGGGCAGCGCGAAGGAAACGGCGGTGCAGGTATACGATCTCGTCTGCCGCCGTGCCGAAAAGATCGTCAAAACCGCGGCCGATTTGTCGGGCGAATACGGGATCCCCATCGTCAATAAACGGGTGTCTGTGACGCCGGTAAGCCTGATCGCGGCGGCGTTTCCCGACGAAGCGCCCCTCATCGGCAAGGCGCTCGACGACGCGGCGAAGACGCTCGGCATCGATTTTCTGGGCGGTTATTCCGCTTTGGTGCATAAATCCACGGCGGCATACGAGCGCACGTTTATCCGCACGATCCCCGAGGTACTCGCGTCAACGGAGCGGCTCTGCGCCTCCGTCAACGTCGGCTCCACCCGTTCGGGTATCAATATGGAAGCCGTGAAGCTTATGGGCGAAGCCTTTAAGGAAGCCGCTTTTCTCACCGCCGATAAGGACGGTTTGGGCGCGGCGAAACTCGTCGCTTTCTGCAACGCGGTGGAGGATAACCCCTTCATGGCGGGCGCGTTCCACGGCGTGGGCGAAGCGGAGGCGGTGATCAACGTCGGCGTTTCCGGACCGGGCGTGGTCAAACACGCGCTGGAACAGATCCCCGGCGCCGATCTCACCGAAGCCGCGGAAATGATCAAGCGCACGGCGTTTAAGATCACTCGCGCAGGTCAGCTCATCGCCAGAGAAGCGGCGAAGCGGCTGAACGCGGAATTCGGCATCGTCGATTTGTCGCTCGCCCCTACGCCCGCCCGCGGCGATTCGGTGGCGCAGATCCTCGAAGAGCTCGGTCTCGAATGTGTGGGCGGCCACGGCACGACGGCGGCGCTGGCGCTTTTAAACGACGCGGTGAAAAAGGGCGGCGTCATGGCGTCCTCGCGCGTGGGCGGGCTTTCCGGCGCGTTTATTCCCGTCTCTGAGGATATCGGCATGATCGAGGCGGCGGAACGCGGCGAAATCAATATCGATAAACTCGAAGCGATGACCTGCGTTTGCAGCGTGGGGCTGGATATGATCGCGATCCCCGGGGATACGCCGGCGACGACGATCGCCGCGATGATCGCCGACGAAGCGGCGATCGGCATGATCAACAATAAAACGACGGCGGTGCGCATTATCCCGGCGCCGAATAAGGGCGTAGGGGAAGAGGTAAGCTTCGGCGGACTTTTGGGGCGCGCGCCGATTCTGCCCGTGCACAAAACGGACAGCAGTAAATTCGTGCTCCGCGGCGGGAATATTCCCGCACCCATTCACAGTTTCAAAAACTGACGGGTGTTGCGTAGAACAAAAATCAAAAACAATAAAGGAGTAAACAAATTATATGGAAAGAAAAGACATTGCTAAACAGTATCAATGGGATCTCTCGGTGATCTATCCCTCCGACGAGGCCTGGGAAGCCGAATTCAAAGCGTTCGAAAAGGAGTACGGAAATTACGACTTTACCGTTTTTCAGGGCAAACTCGGCGATAAAAACAGATTGCTGGAATTTTTCAGATTGCGCGATACGGCTTATCGCCGTCTGGAAAAACTGTACGTGTATGCGAGTATGCGTCACGACGAAGACCTGAGAGTTTCCAAATACACCTCTTACACGGCGATGATGAGCACCCTGATCTCCAAGATCATGGCCGCCACCGCCTTCGTGGAGCCCGAACTCACGGCGCTCAGCGACGAACAGCTCAAAAGTTACATCGCTGATCCCGATTTTGCCGATTACGATTATATGCTGCAAAAAATAGAAAGATCCAAAGCGCATGTGCTGAGCGAAGGCGAAGAAAGGATTCTCGCGCTCGCGTCCGATTTTTCGGGGGACTTCCATACGGTGTTCTCTATGCTCGACAACGCCGACCTGAATCTGCCCAAAGGCAAATTCCACGGCGAGGAAGTGCAGATGAGTCACGGCACGTACAGCCTGGTGATGCAGACGGGCAAGCGGGAAGAACGGGAGGTCTGGTTCAAGGAATACTACAAAGGGTACATCAAACTCATCAATACGATCACGCAGACCTATTACGGAAACGTCAAGAAGGACATCTTCTATCAGACGGCGAGAAAATACGAGTCCTGCATAGAGATGGCGATGGACGGAGAAGACGTTGCGCCCGTCGTTTACAATAATTTAATCGAGTCCGTGCATGGCGCTTTGCCCGTTATGCACAGATATATCTCTCTGCGCAAAAAGATTCTCGGGCTCGACGAACAGCACATGTACGACATTTCCGTGCCTCTCGTTAAGGATGCGGAAATCAAGGTGCCTTTCGAGGAAGCTTACGAGATCGTCATCAAAGGCCTGGCGCCCCTCGGTTCGGATTATCAGGCGCTGCTTCGCCGCGGCAAGGACGAACGCTGGATCGACGTTTACGAAACGGAGGGAAAACGCAACGGCGCTTATTCGACCGGCGTTTACGACACGCACCCGTACGTGCTTTTGAATTATCAGGAAACGACCAACGAGATCTTCACGATCGCGCACGAAATGGGGCACTCCATTCACACCTATAAATCGACGGCGGGACAGCCGTACGCGAAGTCGGAGTATACGATTTTCCTTGCGGAAATCGCGAGTACGGTCAACGAAGTGCTGTTGATGAAGTATCTGTATAAGACCTCCGAGGATAAACAGCTCAAAAAATATCTGTTGAATTATTATATCGACATGATCCGCACGACGCTCTTCCGTCAGACGCAGTTTGCGGAATTCGAACAGATCGCCCACGCGAAGGCGGAAAGCGGCGAGCCGCTCACCAAAGAGAACCTTTGCGACGCCTACTATAAATTGAATAAGGAATATTACGGCGACGGCATCGTCCACGACCGGGAGATTTCCTACGAATGGGCGCGGATTCCTCATTTCTATCGTTCTTTCTACGTCTATAAATACGCCACCGGTATCATTTCCGCGATTTCCATCGTCAAGCGGATCCTGAGCGAAGGGGACAAAGCGGTGGAGCGGTATTTCACATTCCTTTCCGGCGGCAACAGCACCGATCCCGTGTCCATACTCAAAAAAGCGGGCGTGGATCTGACGACGAAGGCGCCTTTCGAGACGGCGATGAAGGAATTCGAGGATACTCTCGACGAGTTTGAAAAACTGATGGTTTGATACCCGCCCAAGCGGGAAGAAAGATGCGACGCAGACCGAACGCTCTGCGCCGCCCTCTTCAAAAAGGATAAAAGTATGGCAGCTGAAATCAATACAATGCCCTATAACCGCGACGCGGAAATGGCGCTTTTGGGTTGTCTCCTCATCGACAACGACATCGCGGCGGATCTGGTGGAAAAACTGACGGAAGACGACTTCTATCAGGAATCGCACAAATTCATTATTCACGGCATGCAGAAGGTCTTTGCCGGGCGTCAGCCGATCGATCTCGTCACGCTTTCCGACGAGCTCGACGGGGAGGGGAACCTCGAAAAAGCGGGCGGTATCGCCTATCTCACCGAATTGGCGCAAATCACTCCTTCGGCGGCGAATTATAAATCCTACTACGAGATCGTCAGCCGGGACAGCACCAATCGCAGGCTGATTCGCGCTTCCCGCAAAATCATCGAAAATTGCATGACGGGCGCGGAGGGGCGCGACGCGATCTCCTTCGCGGAAAAAGCCGTTTACGACATTTCCAAACAGGCCGACCGTTCGTCCCTGGCTGGTATGCAGGAAGGGGACATCGTTCAGCAGGTGCTGCAAAAATTTGAATCGATCCAGTCCGATCCCACCGTTTTTAGGGGGATCGAGACGGGCTTCAAACGGCTCGATCAGATGACCAACGGCTTACAGCCTTCCGACCTGATCGTTCTCGCGGCGCGGCCCGGTATGGGAAAGACTTCGCTGGCCATGAACCTCGTGGAGCATGCGGCGCTGCAAAAAAACAAAGTCTGCGCCGTGTTTTCCCTGGAAATGCCGCGGCTTCAAATCGTCCAGAGACTTCTTTGCGCCTATGCCAACGTGAGCATGGCAAAAGGACTTTCCGGACAGCTTACCGCTTCGGAATGGAAAAAGCTGATGCTGGCGAGCGATAAGCTCAAAAAGAGCCAGATCTATATCGACGATTCCTCGCGCGTGACGCCGGCGGAGATACTTTCCAAATGCCGGCGCTTAAAGACGGTGGCGGGAGGCGTGGATATGATCATGATCGACTATATCCAGCTTATGACCAGCGGGGATTCCAATATAGCCGGCGCGGAAAACCGTCAGCAGGAAGTCGCGTCCATCACGCGCGATCTGAAAATCATGGCGAAGGAACTCAACGTGCCCGTGATCGCGCTTTCCCAGCTTCGGCGTATCCAGTCCAAAGAACCGCAGCTTTCCGACCTTCGCGAATCGGGCGCTATCGAGCAGGACGCGGACATCGTTATGTTCATCAACCGTCCCGAAGCGACGGCGACGGCGGAAGAACTGGCATCCGGGAAGATCGTCAAGGGCGCGGCGGAACTCATCATCGCCAAGCACAGAAACGGTTCCCAGGGGCGCGTACAGCTCAAATTCATCGGCGAAAGCACGAAATTCGTGGACGTGGACGAGCAGAACCGCGACGACGAGCCGCCCGAGTATTCCCGCGCCCCGCGCGCCTTCGACGAGGAGGAGCCCGCGGAGGAAGCGTTCGCCGCGTCCTATGAAAACGAGCCGCCCAGGGCTGCGCCGAAAGGTCAAAACCTGTCGGACGGCGACGACGAACTGCCCTTTGAATAAGGCGGAGAAGAAGGCGAAAAGATCGGTATGGTGACTAAAATCGAAAAAATCAATCCGCAAACGATTGCGGAAGCGAAAGCAATTATCTTTGCGGGCGGAGTAGTGGCGCTGCCCACCGAAACGGTGTACGGGCTCGGCGGCAACGCGTTTGACGACGATGCGGTGAAACGCATCTTCGAGGTCAAGGGCAGACCGAACGACAATCCTTTGATCGCCCACGTGCATAAGGATTACGACCTGAAAAAGATCATCGATTACGATCCGCCTTATGCCGCCGCGCTCCGCCGCGCCTTTCTGCCCGGTCCTTTGACGCTGGTCTACCCTTCGGCGAAAAAGGTGAGCCCCTTCGTCTCCTGCGGACTCGATACGCTGGCGGTGCGGATCCCCTCGCACGAGGGCGCGCAGGCGCTTTTGAGAGCCGTGGATATTCCCATCGTAGCGCCGAGCGCCAACCTTTCCAAGCACGTCAGTCCCACGACGGCGCAGCATGTGCTGGACGATTTTGACGGAAAAATACCGTTGATTTTAGACGGCGGCAGGGCTGCGGGCGGTATCGAAAGCACCGTTTGCGACGTGACGGGCGACATTCCGGTTATTTTGCGCCCCGGGCTGGTGACGCGGGAAATGATCGCCGCAGTGGTCGGGGACTGCGGCATGTACGCGCCGACGCTGAAACCGGGCGAAAAAGCGAAAAGTCCCGGCATGATGTATAAACACTATTCGCCGCGCTGTCAAACGATGCTCTTCCCCGCCGGGGAAAGCGAAAAAGCGTATAACGCTTATCTTTTGGCTGAGACGGAGGGAAGCCGCGCGGTGCTTTTATGCGAAGGCGGACTGGCGAAAAAGTGGGCGGCACAGGGGATAGACGTGCTCGATCTGGGCGATACGGAAGAAGAGATGGCGGCGAATTTGTACGGACTGTTGAGAACGGCGGAAAAAATTGCCGACGTGTTGATTGCGGTGGAGCCGGCGAAACAAGACGGCGTGATGGCAGGGGTGATGAATCGGCTGAAAAAGGCCTGCGCATCCGTCGATATTCCTCACTAAACGAGATCCGGGCGCAAACGCCGCGCTGCCGGGCAGGGAACGCATGCGGAAGCGAAAGGTTGGAAAAGGCATGAAAGAAAGAATGATTATTTTCGTCTGTACCGGCAATACCTGCCGTTCGCCGATGGCGGAGGCGGTTTTGCGCTCGGAGATCAGACGGCTGAAAATTGAAAACGCGGTTGTGTTTTCGGCCGGAATAGAAGCGTCGAAGAACGGCAATATCAATTCCTGTTCCGCAAAAGTGCTTTCCGAAAACGGCTTGTCGATTGAAAATTTCGTTTCGCGTACGCTGAATGAGGAGATGCTAAAAAACGCGTATGCAATCGTTTGTATGACGGATAATCAACGCGATATTCTCATGGATATGAGATGGAATCTTCTGCGGAGAGCGGGATTCGCGGAAATAGAGAACAACGTCTATTCCTTTTCCGAACTCGCGGGCTATGAAATTCCCGATCCCTTTGGCCGGGAACTCGATTTTTATCGCCTCACTTATCGGAAAATTGCCGGGGGCATGTCTGCGTTGATCGCAAAATTGTTCCCCGAAACGACTGCCGCGGCCCCGGAACCGCTTCCGCAGCAAGAGTCGGCTCCGCAGAAGAAACCCCGCAAACCGCGCGCAAAACCGCGAAAGAGAGTTGCGTATGCGAAGGATACCGACGGGAAAAAGACTACTCGCAAAAGGAGTGTTTCGACTGCCGCAAAGAAGCCGAAAACGGGAATGTCGAAGGAAAAGAAAGCGCCCGGCGGAACAGGGAGCGTCAAAAAGAAAGGAGAGGACGAAAAAAGAAAGTAAAGTTTTCGCGCGCGGAGAATTTTTACATAGGCAAACGCTTGTAATCATGTGTCTAAATATGTTATAATACCGTTGGAAAAGAGTAACGACAAAGGAGACAATAAATTTATGAAAATAGCGGTTGCCTGCGATCACGGCGGGGTGAATCTGAAAAAAGCGCTCATTGAATTTTTAACGAAAAACGGATACGAATACGTGGATTTCGGCACCGACGGTACAAAGTCCTGCGATTATCCCGATTATGCGCTTCCCGCCGCGGAGAGCGTGGCGAAGGGAGAGTGTGAGCGCGGAATCGTCATCTGTTCGACGGGAATCGGCGTCTCCATCGTGGCGAATAAAGTCCCCGGCGTGCGCTGCGCGCATTGTCACGACACCTATTGCGCAAAATACACCCGCTATCATAACGACGCGAATATGCTCGCATTCGGTGAAAAGTGTCTGGGTACGGGTATGATGGAGGAGATCGTCACGGCGTTTTTGACCAGCGAATATATGGGCGGAGAGCGTCACGACCGCCGAATCGCCAAGATCAGAGCCGTCGAGGAAAAATATTGCAAACCCCCCGAAGCGTAAGCGCCGCACATCATTTCGGGATTTAACAACGCGAAAGAGTAAGGTTAGGAGATACATGTTATGGAAAAATACGAATTTTTTGAAAATCCCAGATTCCATTGGGTAGAGCACCCGCTCATCGAGCATAAGCTGGCCCTTCTGCGCGATAAAAACACGAGAACCAAACAGTTCATGGAGCTCGCGGAAGAGATCGCCATGCTGGAAACGTACGAGGCGACGAAAAATCTGCCGCTCGAAGACGTAGACGTGGAAACGCCCTTGACGACCGCGCACTGCAAAATGGTTTCCGGCCGCGCCGTAGGCGTCGTACCCATTCTGCGCGCCGGACTCGGCATGGTGTCGGGCGTGTTGAAACTCATTCCCAACGCTAAAGTGGGGCATATCGGTCTTTACCGCGATCCCGAGACGCACGAACCCGTGGAGTATTACTGCAAACTTCCCGCGGACAGCGAACTGAGGACTCTTTTGGTCGTCGATCCCATGCTTGCAACCGGCGGCAGCGCCTCCGACGCTATTTCCATGATCAAAAAGCGCGGCGCCAAGAACGTAAAACTTTGCTGCATCGTGAGCTGCCCGACCGGAATCCGCAAAGTCCTGGCCGATCATCCCGACGTGGATTTATACGTCGCCGCGATCGATCCGATACTCAACGAGCATTGCTATATCGTGCCCGGGCTCGGAGACGCCGGGGACAGGCTGTTCGGAACGAAATAAAGTAGAAAGGGTAAAATACCAAAGATAAATTCGGGGAAAGGAGCTCTGCGGGCGCACGGACACAGCGTCGCAGAGCTTTCTGCCGTCGGGATAGAAATCAGAGATTTTGCCGCTAAAATAAAAGGAACAAAATGCGATGGAAAAATTTTGGAATAACTTAAAACACTTCTTTTGGAATTTTATCAACGGGTACGGTCTGGATATCTTAAAGGCCGCGGCAATCTTTGTACTCGGATTGCTCCTGATCCGTTTAGTGACGACGAGCGTTAAGAAAAATTCTGTTAAAAGCCGTAAACTGGACAACGCCGCTTCCACGTTCATCACGTCTCTGGTGGCTCTGATCGCCTATGTCGCGCTGGCGCTTTTGCTCGTGAAAACGCTGGGATTTTCCACAGCGGGGATCGTGGCGGCGTTCTCGTCCGTGATGCTCGCCATCGCCCTCGGTATGCAGAATACGCTGTCCAGCCTTACTAACGGGATCTTGCTCATTTTCACCAAGCCTTTTCAGGCGGGGGATTATGTGGACATCGGAGGCACGGCGGGAACGGTCAAAGAGATCAAGCTCTTTTCCGTGAAAGTGGTCACGCCCGACAATCTGACCGTCGTCATTCCCAACAGCACCGTGCTCGGTTCGGTAATTACCAATTACAGCCGCATGCCTTTGCGTCGGTTGGACGTGACGGTTCCCGTATCCTACGATGCGGACGTGAAAACGGTGAAGCGGGTAGTGATGGAAGTCGTGGAAGCGGATAAGCGTATCGCGTCCTTGCCGGCGCCCTTTTTTCGATTGACGGAGTACGGGGCAAGCTCGCTCAACTTCACGCTGCGGGTATGGACGGACAACGGAGTGTTCTGGGACGTAAAATTCGATTTGCTCGAAGAGATTTTGGAAGTACTGAGAAAGAATAAAATCGACATTCCTTATGACCAGCTCGATGTGCACGTTGTGGACGGCAGGATCGGGAATGTGGAGAACGAGGAAAAGGAGGCGTAAAAATGGGAATCGGTAATCTCTTGTCCGCAGCGGCTTTTCATTTCTTTTCCCTGTTAACGTCGTCTGCGGAGTCAACGGACAGCGCCGGCGGGGCGGCTTCGGAAATAGGCGAAGGGGCCGTTCAGCTCGCTATACAATACGGCTGGTATCTTATCGTCATTATCGCCGGTTTATTGTTACTGGCGTTCGTGCGCAAAAAGTCAAAAAAGACGCTGACGCCGGAAGCGGTGAGGCAAAACTGCGCGGCTTTGAAAAAGCGACTGGAAGATATGCTTTCCGAGGAACGGAAAAGCAAGAACGGGATTTTCAATCAGGCGAAGATGATGAAACTTTGCTCGTCTGCGGAGGAAGCAATGTGGAGCGCGTCGCGTCTGGTCGACGAGCGAAAGGATCTGGTGTTCGACGGGGTGGCGGGAAATTTAGACGGAGTGGCGAACCTTCTTTCGGAGGCGTCCGCGAATACGTTTGCGGAAAACGCGGAAACGGCGGCGCATGTTCGTGAGGCATTGGAACAGGTGGAAAGAATCATCGTACAGATAGACGAGATCATTTCTTCGCGGAAGAGGAAGGAAGAATGAAGCGGATCATTGCCATCGGCGGCGGAGAACTACGGGAAAAAACGACGCTGAAAATAGACGAATATATCGCAGGCCTGGCGAAGGAACATGCGGGGGATAGGCGTGCCAACGCGCTGTTTATCCCCACTGCCAGTCATGATTTTATGCCGTATTACAATTCTTTTCATAAGGTATATACGGGTATGTTCGACATTAAAACGGACGTGGCGCTGACCGTTTTTAAAGAACCGGATTCGGAAAAGCTCGAAGAAAAGTTTCTCAAAGCGGATATGATCTACGTGGGCGGCGGCGATACGGTTTTTATGATAGAGCATTGGAAAAAAAGCGGATTGTTGCCGCTTATGGAAGAGGCTTATCAGCGAGGCGTCGTTGTTGCGGGGTTGTCGGCGGGAGCGATTTGCTGGTTTTCGGATATTTACACGGATTCCTTGCAGACAAACGACGGAACAAAGTACGCGATGTTCAAAGGGTTAGATTGGATAAAAGGAATAATTTCTCCCCATTATGGGCAAAGAATGCTTGACTTTGATAAAATTGTGTGCTATAATTATAAATGTGCTTACGGGATTGAAGACAATGCGGCGCTTGTTGTAGAAGACGGCGAGATTGTCGGAAGTATTTCGAGCGGCGGAAAAGCCTATCGGATCGAAAACGTAAACGGACTTTTGGAGAAGCGCGAGCTTTGAAAAAACGAATATTGCCGCCTTTGCAGTTTTTTGCAAAGGCGGAGGATAAGCGGATGTGGCGAAACTGGCAGACGCGCAAGATTCAGGTTCTTGTGGGAGACCATGCAGGTTCAAGTCCTGTCATCCGCACCAAATCATTATAATCCGAACCAAATCCTCGTAACGAGTGAGTGGTTCGGATTTATTTTTTATATCAATGCAGAGAATTAAAACAGGGACTTACGGATTTTCCGTAAGTCCTGTTGCCGTTTATGAGGGAATTTCAATAGCAGGTAATAACACTCTTGCAAGCCCGTCTATCTCATAGTCCGGTATCCCTGTGGATATTCAGCTGATAATTTCCTCCTTTTCATTGGGGCAAGGAATAGGACTGTTCAGTCATTTTTAATCTTTATTCCATGTAAAAGCGGAACAAGAAGGGAGAAACGCCGGCTTTTATAAAAGACGAAAATATTCTTATACAACGGTATTCTATGGGAAAGACTTGGATAAACGCAAGCAAGGAATTAAAATTGAGTTAAAAAACAAAAATTTATAAAACAAAAAATATAAGAATCAAAGCGCTTTTTTTGAGTGTAAATGATTGAATGTAGCCTTTTTAAGAGAAATATTGCTCTCAGATTAGCCGGTTGTAAAAAAATATTTAAACTGAATTTAAAAAATATATTGACAAATATAAAAGTGTGTGATATAATATGCCTGCAAAAACAAAAAAAGGAAGGAGGAAAGTTATGATGAAACATACAAAAAAACTAATCGCGCTGACGATCGCCGCGACGGCGGCGTTCGTTTCTTCGGGCTGTATGTCGAACCATGCCACGGGAAGTAATACGATCTGGGTGGCGTTCAGCGAATCGGGTTACGGCCGCGGATACCTGGAAGCCTGGATAGAGGAATTCAAGGAAGCGTATCCGGAGGAAAATTGGGAATTTGAGTTGGAAGGCGATCCGCAACTGACTGGGGAAATTTCTACAAGATTGAGTACGGATAACGAAATTCCGGATATGTTTTTCGGACTCTCGACTTCTTGGCAGCAATGGGCGGCGCGCGGTTATCTTGAACCTTTGGATGACGTTTATGCTTCGCCCGCCGACCAAAACACGACCATAGAAGATTTTATGAATCCCGAAGCGCGCGTGTTCGGTAAAGTGAACGGCCATTATTATGCGATTCCCTGGACCGATTCGACGAACGGCTTTATTTACAATAAAGGCATGTTCGATCTCTATAAATGGGACGTACCCGAAACGGTGAACGACTTGTATGCGCTCTGCGATAAAATAAACGCGCTTGACGTGAATAAGGATGGAGATCCGAACAACAACGTCGCTCCCTTTGCCTGGGGCGGTCAGGTGATCGGCTATTGGGATTTCGTCGTGCAGAATTGGTGGGCGCAGTACGAGGGCGCGGAGAATTACACCACGTTTTTCAAATACGAATCTCCCGACGTATTCGATCAACCGGGCAGGCTGAAAGCGTTGGAAGTGTTTGAAAACCTCATTGTCGGCGAAAACGAAGTGCCGAAAAACAGCTATTCGGGCGCCATGGGCGACGGACATATCCTCTCGCAGATGGCGTTTTTGCAGGGCAAAGCCGCGATGATCCCCATGGGCGCGTGGATGGAAACGGAAATGCGCAAGACGATGCCCGAGGGATTTGAAATGCGTCTGATGCCCACGCCCCTGATCGAGGGCGCGAAAACGGACGCGAACGGAGTCCCTATACGAGTCAACACTTCTTCCGCGGGCGATTTTATGATCATTCCCAAAAACGCGCCCAACATGGAAGGCGCGAAAAAATTCTTGACTTTTATCAATACTCGTCAGGCAATGTATTCCTGGACGAAAGAGACGGGCAGTATGCGTCCCTTCCGATATAAGTCCGCCGATATAAAGGATCTGCGCGCCAGCTCATTTATCCGTTCCTGCCTCGACATTTACGATTCGTCCGTTACCCTTTACGACTTTTCCGAAAATCCCATATATTGGCTTGGTTACGTAAATAAATGGGCGGGGATCGGGGCTCCCTATTCGAGAATGATCATGGACAACGAAACGGCGGCGGATATGATCAGGGAATGTTCCAATTATGTTTCGAGTAATTGGAAAACTTTCCAGAATGCGGTCAAATAAACACTATCGATGATTTATGATAAGGAGAAAACATGAAAAAGACAAAAACGACCGTCGCCGCGGCGGTGGCTCTTTCGACGGTGCTGGCGCTGTGCGGTACGGGCTGTAAGAAGAATCCCGCCGCTTATGCGAGCGTCGAACCCGATTACAGCAGTTCGGAAGCTGTTTTGAAAATGCACGTGGGCGCGTGGGTTGCTCCTCCGCCCGCTTCGTCGGAAACGGCTGCGGATTATTGCACGCAGGAGCAGTATAACGACGTCGCCGCAAGCGGAATCAATACCATTTACGGCTTGTATGAGCCGTGGGGGATTGCGAAAAACGGCAAGACTGCCAACGAACGGGCGTTGGAATATGCGGAAAAGGCGGGCATCGGATTTTATCTAAGGGATTTTTCCGCGGGCGCGGCGCTGATCGAACAGGACGAGGAGACCTTCCGTTCCGTATTCGGGAAATACCTCGGTTATTCCTCCTTCAAGGGCGCGCTGATCGTCGACGAACCGGGAACTTCAAAATTCGCGGAGATCAAAGAAATAAAAGCGGGATGGGATAAATTTCTGCCCGATAAGCAATGTTATGTCAATCTCAATCCCATCGTGCAGACGGCCGGCATCCTCGGGCTCGGAGATGGGGAGAACTATCGCGAGGACTATATCCGCCGTTATCTGAACGAAACCGGAATGGATATGTTGTCTTTCGATAATTATCCCATGCTGATCGACGGCTGGGGCGAGCCGTCCATACAGTCCTCTTTCCTCGTGAATCTTGAAATATGCGCCGAGGAAGCCAGGAGGGCAGGCGTGCCGCTCTGGTGTTTCATTCAGGCGCAGAGCTATGACAACACCACCCGCACGCCCGATTTGCAGGATATCCGTTATCAGATCCTTTGCAGCATGGCGTATGGGATCAAAGGCTACCAGTATTTCTGTTATTGGACTCCCTCGGAGTCGAGCCTTCCCCTGGCAAAATCGGCGATGGTCACGGCAAACGGAGAAAAAACGCCTATCTATTATGCGGCGCAGACGGTCAACCGCGAGATCCTCGCGATCGACCATGTGTATCTTAACTATGAATGGCAAGGGACTTATCCGGTCCTCGGCAGGGGGAATACGAAAAATAAATGTTTCAGCTTATTGGGCTCGGCACTCGCTTCGCACGAACGGATCAAGAGCGTGAACGCCAGCGAGGATATGCTGATAGGAACTTTCAAGGACTCCTTCGATAACGACGGATTCATGGTCGTCAATTTCTGTGATCCCGCGCTCGATAAGACCTGTACGGCGGAGATCGTCCTCAAAGGCACGAATAAGGCGGTATTATACAATAAGGGGACGCGTACGGAGGCAGAGGCGAAAGACGGCAAACTTACGCTCACGTTGGAACCGGGCGACGGAACGTTCGTCATTCCTCTTCAATGATGCGCATGATTTACCGGAACGCTTCGCTTTACGACGAATGCGGAAAAAATAAGTTTCAGTCCGTTTTGCCGACTTTGTCGATGGGGGCGAAAAAACGGGGAAGGAGTGGCTATGGCACATGAAGAGCGTGCAAATTTCCGAAAAAAAAAGAGAATAAACGGTATCACCAAGCATCGTAGGTTGTTTATCGGACTGATGCTCGCTTATCCCATCATACATTTTCTTGTCTTCTGGGTATACATCAATTTCAATACCTTTCTCATTTCCTTTCAGAGTTTTTCCTTCAAACAGGGAAAAGAGATCTGGGCAGGATGGGACAATTACGCGTATTTTTTCAGCGAACTGACGAAATCGGGCTCGCAGGCGATTAAGTACGCGATCGTAAATTCCGTTCTGTTTCTTATTTTCAATAACTTTATCCTTTTGCCGCTGTCCATCGTCTGCGCGTATCTGTTTTTCAAAAAAGTGTTCGGGCATCAAGTGTTCCGCGTGATCTTCTTTTTGCCGAATATTATTTCGATCGTCGTCTTGACCATGTGTTTTCAGTTTATGTTCAACTCGTCCTTCGGTCCCGTCGTGCGCATACTGCAAAATGTAGGGCTGTCCTCGCTGGTGCCGCCGAACGGCTATTTCGGCACCAAGGGACTCAGCCAGGGAATGATTTTTGTGTATTGTCTTTGGGCGGGCATCGGCTACAACGTACTGTTGCTCTCGGGCGCGATTTCGCGGGTTCCGGCCGAAGTGATCGAGGCGGGCAAGATAGATGGGATAGGAATGTTCCGAGAAATGTGTCAGGTCGTCGTGCCGTTGATTTTTCCGACGATTTCCACGCTGTTCATCACGGGCTCGATGGTCATGTTCACGCTGTATTTGCAGCCCATGCTGCTGACTTCGGGCGGACCGAACAATTCCACTTTCACGATCGCCTATTACGTCGTGGAATATGTGAATAACAATAAGCTGTACGAAGCGGCGACGGCGGGTATCGTATTCAGCGTTATCGGTATTCCTTTAATCCAGTTGATCAAATGGGGAATGGAAAAGCTTACGCCGCAAGTCGAATTTTGACGGTCGGCGGCGCGGGGAAAATAACTTTAAGAATATCCCCCTCGGGGGAAATAAATTGCAGGGAGTAAAATGATGAGAAAAAAATTGCTGATTTCTATGGCGAGCGCAATGGCAATGCTGGCGGCGGCAGCGGGGATAAGTTCGATACCCGTTTCCGCGTCCACCGGCTACGACTTGTTGATTGACGACGACTTTGAAGCGGCCTCTGTTCTCGATACGGACAAGTGGAATCCGATCGCGGAAGAGAGCGGCGCGTCTTTCAGCGCGACGACAAAAAACGTGCTTGCCTACGATCTGTATCACGGGCAGTCGATCTCCACAAAGGATAAGGTCACGGTGGCCGATACCGACTGTCTTTTGATCGAGTTCGATCTGGAATCGATCGATGTGGAGGGCGGCTTCTGGTCGATTACCTACGGTTCGGCAACCACAGATCTCAACGCGGCGGCACAAACGAAAGGTTTTAATTTTTACGGGGCAAGCAGATTATTTTACGGAACTTCGTGCACGTTTCCCACTTATGACGCGGCAAAAAACGAAACTCTTTGGATCGCGTGGGAGAGAAAGGGAAAAGTACAAATTTATATTCATCCCGACGGATCGCAGGAGATATACCAAAATACGGGGCTTGTCGCTTATGTAAAGGCGTCCGATGCGACGGCGGAGATGAAAGAGAGAAGCGGTTACCTCGGGCTTTCCTTTATCGGTCCCGTTGCCACGGCGCACGTTGTCAGTGAGATGAATTATTTTAAAGCGGGCACTTTTGCCGAAAGCCTTTCTTCGAAAAAGGAAGAGGGAACGGGGTATCCCGGACGTTGGGTCGCCGCTCCCGCCACAGGAATCACGTGGACGGTAGACGACTCCGCGCCTACCGAGGACGGGTTGAGCGATCTGTTTGTAAGTACGCAGAAAGATCGGAACGTCGGTGGGTGGATAACCAAGAATAATTGCGTGGAAGTGGCGACGGCGGCGGGCAGTCTCGTTTCCAAAAAGAGCGTTCCCGAGGCGGACGCGCGGATTGAGAAAACGTTTTCGCTGAGTGCAAAACTCGATACGAAAGGGCTGAGAACGGCGACGGCGAAACTGTCGTTCGGCGGCGCGGCGGCGGGCGTTTATAAAAAAGAGGAGAAATATTATCTGGCGGTGTGGAACGGCGATGCCGTAGCCGCCGAAAAGGAAGTTTCTCTCTCTGACGGCGAGGTCAGGGTAACAGGCTTCGGAAATAAGAATTTAGAGATCGTCTATAACGGCGTTACGGTCTTTGCAAAGGTGGACTCCTTTGCGGGTGTGTTTTCGCTGGACGTTACCGCCGGTGCGGTTTCGGTAAAACTGGACAACGTGATTCTGACCGCCGCGAGCGGTTACGAACACAAAGGCGGCGTATCGGTCGCTGCCGATTTTTCCTCCGCGATAAACGAGGAAGATTGGTACGTGGGTTCGTCGGGTATGCCCGATTATGCAAATTCGGGAGTTTCCGTCCGGGACGGCGCGCTTGAATTTAGGAACGCGCAGGACGGGAGTATGCTCGCTTCCGCAAACGAATATCAGAATTTTGTCTTTACCTTCGATATTACATATTTAGAACGGGAGGGCGAAGAGGACGAGGAAGGAAATATTATCCGCCCCGTATCTACCTGGCTCGGCGTCGTTTACGGCGCACCCGAAAAAACTACGATGTTCGGAAGTCAGCCGATGCTCTATTTTTCAAATAGCCTTCTCGATCTTCTCAATACGACCTATCCGGACGGCAGTACCCGTAAATGGCTGACGACTGCGGAAAACATTTTCAACGCCGATTATTCGGGAAAGACGGTGAGCGTACGGTTAGAAGCGCGCGACGGTACCGTCTGTTTCAGTTGGTACCTTAAAGAAGCGAACGGGGATAAGAAGCTCGGCGAAGTAACCTTGTACGATCAAGACACGCTGGGACATATTTCGGTGCAGTGCACGCGGGGCGGAAATTTTTCCATAGACAATGCGAGAATCGTGAACACGGACGACGTTGCGGATTATACTCTGACGCGGAAAACGGTGGAAAAAACGGAAATTTCCCTCTTTACCTTAGAATCGAAAACGGGAGCGATCGAACTCGGCGACATGAAGAACAAGACGGCGAAATTCGCGCTTGCCGCAGCGGTCGAAGGGTTCACGATGAACGAGGACGGCACCTATTTCTATACCGCGCCCGCGACCGAACCGCAGGATAAGATCGTTGTCAATTATACGGCGGCTATCGACGATTGGGATCTGCTCGGCTACGCCCCGGTCGGCGACGCTTCCAAATATACTTTGAACGGGACGATAGAAATTACCGTAAAAGCGCCCGCAGCGACGGGGATCGAGGTGGCCGCTCCGACGAAGCTGAGCTACGCGAACGGCGAAGAGCTCGATTTGACGGGCATGGTCGTGAGAGTCGTTTACGAAAACGGCGAAAAAGTGACTCTTACCGAAGGCGCGGAGGGTTACGCGGTGGATAAGTCGGCGTATTTAAAAAATACGGCCGGCACGTATGCGATCAAGATAAAGTTCGGCGCGTTTGAAAAGAGCTTTGACGTGACGGTGGCGGCGAAACAGCCCGTCGATACGGGGACTTCGTCCGTAAAAGTAAAATCCGGCTGCGGCTCCGTCGCGGGCTTAGGAGCGGTGTTCTCGCTGGCGGCGCTCGGCGCTGCGATAGCGCTGGGCAAGAAGAAAAAAGACTGATTTCGGCCGGGCGGTTGCGCCCGATGTGCCGAAAGTAAACGGAATGTTCCGTCTCGTCGGAAAAGCGGGACGGGATATTCCGGGGGGAAAGGAGTAAACGATGAAACGATCGAAAACGGAAAAAATAGCATTGTGGATCACGTTCGCGGTGTTCTTATTATACGCGATCAGTTTGCTGTATCCGCTCGTATGGGTTCTGATCAATTCTTTCAAGGACAGCAGGGGCTTTTTTGCCGATCCGTTCGGGCTGACGAAGGATTTTTATCCCGACAATTATATCAACGCTTTCAACCTGGAAGTGAGCCGTACCAATTTAGTGGGAATGTTCGGAAACAGCCTTGTCTTGGTGATAGGGTGTACGTTCGTCGCGGTATTTGTACCCACGCTCTCCGCTTACGTAATCTCGAAATATAAGTTCCGCGGCAGGAATTTCCTCTACTCGGTAGCGATCTCCACGATGCTGATTCCCGCTGTGGGTACTCTTTCGGCGACCTATAAACTGATGGTGGATACGGGACTTTATAATACCTATATCGGAATTATCATTATGGCGAGCGGCGGGTTCGGTTTCAATTTTATCATGATTTACGGCTTTTTCCGTACCATTTCTTGGAGCTATGCCGAAGCTGCGATGCTGGACGGCGCAGGCGATTTCCGTATTTTTCTCAGCGTTATGCTGCCGCAGGTGTGGCCTTCGCTGGTCGCGATCGGCATCATTTCCATGATCAATTACTGGAACGATTATTTTACGCCGTATATGTTCCTTCGACAGCATCCGACGGTAGCGGTAGGTTTGCAATCGATCGTGAAAAAGATGTCGGCGGAGTCCGATTGGCCGCAGCTTTTCGCCGCGATGTTCATTTCGATCGTTCCCGTTCTCGTCCTTTTCAGCGCTTTCCAAAAAACAATTATGGAAAATACCGTTGCGGGAGGTTTGAAGGGATGACTGAGAAAATGAAAAAATATAGGGCGGCGACTTGCGCTCTTCTCCTTTCCTTCTCTTTCGCCGCGTGCGGGTTGCCCGCCTCGTCGGGATACTCCCCGGCCGATTCTGTGTCCGATTCGGCGGGGGCGCATTCTTCGCCGTCGTCGTCGGGACAGACGGAAGAGGAAAAGGAAAACGAGTGGCAGAATAAGGGCGGGTACGCGTACGTCTATTATCCTCAGTTCGGCCGGGACGTCATGCCGATCGGGGCGTGGTGCGCGCCTCCCTCGCCCTACGGCTCGTATACCGAGAACCACGTTACGCTCGAAAATTACGCGGTGCTTGCGCAAAGCGGCATCAACAGCGTTTACGGCTTGTACGAACAGGCGCAGGATAGGCCGTCCGTCGTTCTCGACGCGCTCGATTTCTGCGAGGAATGCAACGTCGTTTATCTCGTGCGGGATACGAGAATACTGGCGGTGGGACAGGAACCGGAACTGCTGGAATATTTTGAGGCATATATGAAAAAACCGGCGTACGGCGGAAACCTGATCGTCGACGAACCGGGAACGAAGCAGTTTTCCTCGTTGGCGGCGCTCGGAAAAGTGTGGAAAGAGCAGCCCGCCACGAAAAACAAACTGATGTACGCCAATATGCTTCCCTCTTACGCCAGCGAGAATCAGCTGATCAATGGCGCAGGCGGCGGGAGTGAGAACGGGAAAATTTCTTATACGGAGTATATCGACGACTATCTCGCGAGGGTAAAGCCTCCGATGTTCAGTTTCGATTTCTATCCATTCAACGGCAATAACACGGACTTCCAGCGGGGTTACTTTCAACAGATATACGACGTGAAAACGCGGGTGGAGAAAGTCGGTATTCCCTTCTGGACGTTCGCCCAGATCGGGTATTTCGACGGGGAAAATACGCGGAGAATGCCCGAGTCGGAGCTTTTATGGCAGATCAATACCGCCCTTGCCTGCGGGGCGAAGGGGATACAATATTTCAATTATTGGCAGCCCTACGAGATTCCCGGAAACAACAACGCTTTCGTCGATAAAGAGGGGAATAAGGTGTATCTCTATGATTACGGAGTGCGGGCGAACAGGCAGATAGCGGCGGTGGACGAAGTGCTGATGAAGAGCGCCAATATGGGGGTGATACAGGTCGGAAATTCTCCCGACGAGATCCCCGCGGGGGCGAAAATAACCTCCTTCCGTTCCCTTACGGAAGCGACGGGCGGGGACGCGCTCGTCGGGTGCTTCGACTTTCGGGGAAAGACCGCGTTCTATATCGCCGCGAACGCTTTGACAAAGAATTGTACGGCGACTTTGCGTTTTTCGGAAACGGTCAAGGCAAAGATCACGGTTGACGCGGTCACGCGCGAGGAAACGGGTGAAAGTCTGAATATTTCCCTCGAAGCGGGAAACGGCGCGTTAGTCGTACTGGAATAAAGAATCATAATAAAAATTTCGGAGGAAAACAGCATGAAAAAATGTTTATCGTTGGTGTGCGCGGCGTTTATCGCCGTGGGAATGACGGGGATTTTCGTGAAAGCCCGCGCGGCAGAGACCGTATATGACGGGCCTGATTTCTTTGACGATTTTCAATCCTATAAAGTCGCCGCGGACGCGGATTATAACCCCAAACAGTTGAAAGCGAAATGGGGAAACGGATATCTCGACGCGGCGAACGCGGAGGAAGAGGATCAGTCCTGCGTGCCTACCCGCTATCAAGTGACGACGGATCCGAGCGATGCGAATAACAAGGTCTTGCTCTTCGATGGCATTCCCAATTCGGAATCCTTTTTCTACATGACGATTAAGGACGAAAACTCGAAACTCATTCGGGTGAAGAACTTTGAGCTTTCCTTTAAATTCCGTCTCGCGGACGGCGTACAGAACGCGTGTTGGTTCGGAACGGCTTGCCGCAAGGACACCGACACCCGTTTCAACGGTTGCAACAACGTCATGATGGGGGCAAGATTCTGGAATCAGACGTCCGTCAGTCCTTACGGACAGCGTAACCTGGGACAGTCGGGGATAGGCGTCAGCTTTAAAAACGAGGATAGGACGGGGGAACCGCAGAATTTTACTTCCGAGGACGTTTATGCGGCATGGTATACCTATAAACTGGTGGCGAACGACAACAAATTCGATATGTATATCAACGATTCGCATATCGGTGGCTGCGACATCAAACAGACTTCATCCAATAAACACGGTTATCTCAGCTTTGTCGGCTGTGTTGCGAAAGTGTATATCGATGATTTCCGCATGACGAACAACGATACGACGGCGCCCGACGGCTCTATCGATCCGCCCGATCCCGGTTCCTCGGAAGATCCGGGCGACGAGAGCGGAACGTCTTCCGGTTCGTCCGCTTCGGAGAATGCACCCGCGCTCACGGGCGCAAGCTCCGTTACCGTTAAAAAGGGGAGCGGGGAGGCAGTCGTTATCGGTTTGGACACGAAGGGACAAGAGATTATCAAAGTGGACAGGGACAAACGCGCCGTTTTGAGCGGCTATTTCAGCTATGAAAACGGCCGGTTTACGCTCAGCGGCGAATATATCAAAAATCTGGCGGCAAAAGCGGGAACGTACAAATTCACCGTTACGACGGACGGCGGCAGCGTCGACTTCACTCTTTTGGTGAAAGAAAGCTCGGGTTGCGGCGGCGGATGCGCTTCGGCGATCGCGGGGCTCTCGTTCGGCGGCGTCGCGCTCGTGGCGGCGGTCGCCCTGCTCGGGAAGAAAAAGAGAAAGTAAACGACGAAAAATATAAACGCATGAAAGCGGCAATCGGGAGTGTTATGGATACGGTATTGGCGTTCGCGCGCGGCGAATTACAAAAATATTATAAAAAGATCACGGGAGCGGACGTGTGCAATATCGCGCTTGTCGTCGATCCCTCCCTGGCGGGGGAAGGCGATTCCGTCCGATGGGACGACAAATTCCGCGTCTGCGTGGAGGAAGGGCGGGGAACGATCTCCGGCATCAACGGCAGAAGTGTCCTCGAAGGAGTCTATCGGCTGCTGCGGGAGTTGGGGTGCGCTTTTGTCCGCCCGGGCGAGGACGGGGAGAAAATTCCCCGTTTGACGGAAAAGGAGTGCTGTGTTTCCTTGGACTTCCGTCCTCGTTACCGTTACCGTACCGTGACGATCGAGGGCGCGAACTCGTTGGAGGACGTACTCGGGATCATCGATTGGTCGATGAAGAACGGCTTCAATTCTTATTTCACCCAGTTCCGCGACAGTTATACCTTTTTCGACCGCTGGTATAATCACGAGCGGAACGAGTACGCCGTCGGCGAACGACTGACGGACGAACGAACAGGCGGCTTCTTTCGTGAAAACGATCTCCGAGGAGATCGGAAAGCGGGGCATGCTCTATCACGCCGTCGGGCACGGCTGGACGTGCGAATGTCTGGCCTTTCCCTCTAAGGGCTGGCATACGATCAAGGACGAGGATATCCCGCCCGAAAAGAGACGGTATCTCGCCGAACTCGACGGAAAACGGAAATTCTATCGGGACACTCCGCTCTATTCGCAGCTGTGCTATTCCGATCCCGAGGTGCGGAAGCTGATCGTTGACGAAGTGGTGGCGTACATAGAAAAGCACGACGAGATCGACTATCTGCATTTTTGGTTGGGCGACAATTTCAACAATTACTGCGAATGCGAAAACTGTCGGAAGAAAATTCCTACCGACTGGTATTTTATCATGCTCAACGAGATCGACCGTCGGCTGACCGAACTGCATAATGACACGAAGATCGTTTTTCTCATCTATTTCGAACTTTTATGGCCGGCGAGAACTGTAACGCTGAATAATTCCGAACGGTTCGTCATGATGTTCGCGCCGATCACGCGCACCTTTTCTCACGGACTGCTGGCGGGTGGGGAAAATATCGACCGCAACGCGCCGTTGCCGGAATTCAGGCTTAACCGCATTGCCTTTCCCTCGTCTACGGAAGGAAATCTTGCGTTCTGGTTTGCGCACCGCAAACAATTTCACGGAGACGCGTTCGATTTCGATTATCATCTCATGTGGGAACCGTACAAAGATCTCGCGGGCTTGCAGTTGGCGGAGGTGATCTATAACGACGTGTGCGCGTTAGAAAAGCTGGGCATGAACGGGTTTGTTTCCTGTCAGGTGCAGAAGGTGTTCATGCCGCACGGCTTCGGTATGTTTGTGATGGGGCGCGCGCTGGAAGAGCCTTCAACGTCTTTTTCCGCGCTGAAAGAAGAATATTTCGGGGTACTGTACGGCGGGCATAAGGATTTCTGCCTGGGAATACTGGAAAGGATCGAGAACAGCAAGTGCGCCGCGTATCTGCGCAACGAATGTAGGCAGGTAGACGACGAAGTGGAAAAGGATCTGACCGAGTTGCAGGATTTTCTCGCCGTTTCGGCGGTTGAAACGGGCGAAAGAGGAAAGAGAGAAAAGAATCCGCTCGTGAAAAAGAGCCTTGTATATCTGCAATTTTATTGCGAACTGATCAAACGTTATGTCGACGCGTTGATCGTCAAGTCGAAGGGCGGAACGATCGAGGCCATGGACGGAAAGTTCGGGGAAATGCATGAGTTTTTATTCACGCACGAAAATCTGGTCGGAACCGCGATGGACACGTTCAGTTTCGATCAGCTGGCGCAACAGATCCTGTATAGCGACTGGGGAAGCATAAAACTGGAAAATTCCTGAAAAACCGATAAAATCCGAATAATTTTCGGAAAACGTTGGAGAGGTATTGTCTTTTCCGCTTTTTAGTGATATACTTTATATAACGGAAACGCATCCGCGTCGAAGGAAGTACGGGGCGGAAATATAAGCGAAGAGAAATAATTAAAGAGAGGGGACAATGGTCAGGAAGGCGCAAAGCAATCAGGAATATATCAGATACAACAATCAGCAAAAAATTCTGCAACTGATGAGAAAAGGCTCCTATTCGTGCACGGACATCGCGAAGGCGATCGGTCTTTCCAATACCGCCGTCGAAAATATAGTTAACGACTTACAGGAAAGGGGGATACTTACCCTTTCCAACGTTACCGATCTCGGAAAACCGGGCAGACGGCCGATCAAATATCACGTCAACGGCGATCTCGGTTGCGTGGCGTCCGTCAATCTCACCGATCGAGATCTGGTCGTGTGTATTTCCAACACCAACAGACAGATTCTGTATTGCGCGAAGGTACCGAACGTCATCATCATTACGGAAGAAATATTTCGGGAAATATTCCGCGTGATCCGGGAGGGAATGGAACAACAGGTGACGGCGGGAAAGAAACTGTTGTGCATCGGGATAGCTTCGCCCGGGCTCATCGATCCGGAAACCGGATATTATCTGCTGGCGCCCCGTATCGATAATTTTAAGAAGATCAATATCGCGGAAATGTTCCAAAAAGAATTTCACTGCGATGTGATCGTGAAAAAGGATATCGTCTCCGGTCTGATCGGCGAGATGCAGTTCGGCGTACTCAGCGAAGAGCGGAATATAAACGCGATGTTTATTCATTTCGACGTGAATATCGGCGCGGCGTTCCTTTTCGACGGAAAAATTTTCGAGGGGGACCACGGTTTTCTGGGCGAACTGGGATATTACGCGCCCGATACCAACGAGCCGCAGAAAGGTATGGGACTGTATGTTTCCATGACCGCTATCTTTCTTGCGATTATAGAAAAACTGAAAAAGGAAAATATCGAGCACCCTCTTGCGCACAAGGACGTGCTGGATTTCGACGAGGTGAAACTGTTGTTTTTAAGCGGGGACGAAGTCGTCGATAAAGTCGTGAAGCATTGCGCAAAAAATTTTGCCGTGCTTCTGCTCAATATGAACAGCCTGCTCGATATCCGCCGCATCGTCATCGACGGACGGATCGTCGAACTCGGCGATAAATTCCTCGGGTATGTCCATTATTATGTCAAAAAATATAACAGTTCCCTCAATCAAATGGACATCCAGTATTCGACGTTGATGAACCGCGCGATTATGCTCGGGTGTATCAGCTGCGCCATCAATTCTCAGTTCGACAAAATTTTGAAGCAGTGACAAAAAAAGGATCTCGAATGAAAGGAAAATTTTATTGCTTTACTTTGGTCGTTCGTATCAATCAGATAGAGGTGATGCCGGGACTCGGGCTCGGAGTGGACGAACGACAGGAAAACACGCTTGAAAATCTCGTCGCGTATCGGGAGGCGATCGCGAGAGCCGTCCCCGACGGACGGATCACCATCGCGCTCAGCCATTCCGCACTGGCGGACGGGAGCGACAATTTCCGCGCGATCCGCGCCAAGACCAGGGAATATCACGAAAAATACGGCGACGACGTAACGTATATGCTCGGCGCGTATTTTGCGGGCGCATATTTGCCCAGAGTGGAGATCGCCCGAAACGTGGACGAAGCGATAAGGCTGCTCAAAGGGTTTATGGGGGAGGACTATCTGCCCTCCTCCGTCGTCGGCGGATTTATTCCGTCCGCAGCGATAGAGCATATCGCTTCCCTCGGCATACATACGGTGCAGGGGAATATTTTCAGCCAATATGCGGTGGACAATCAGGACGGGGACGGTTCGCCCTGTTATCCCTATTATCCTTCTAAACAGCATTTTTGTAAGCCGGCGCAGGGAAAAGAGGATTTTATCGACGCGGTCACTTTCGACGGGTGGACGGTGGATTTCGTCAACGCAACCTACGCCGGGGTGACTAAGGAGGGCTATAACAGCCGCATGGGATGCGGCCCGATCGAGACGCTCCGTCCCTTCGGGGAGGAAAAGGGGATCGAGATCATGGTGAAGACGGCGGGGCAGATGCTGGAAGAGAGCTACGCCCTGAACAACGAGTTCGGCTTCGCCACCGCTATTTGGGAGCTTTGCCTGATTCAACGCGACGGACACCATCGAATGGGCATTGACGCGGAGACGGTGTTTGATTTCTTCCGCGCCCTGAAAGAGAAATATCCGGACGTTCGTCTCGTCTCCTTCGGAGAGCTGGGAAAAGACTTCCGCGCCGCGCATAAGGATAATTCCGATTGGAACTATCATTTTAAACACCGCGGCATCGGCTGGGGCGGAAGCGATGAAAATATTCAGATAGAATGGTATATGAACAAATCGTTTCGTCTGGCGTTCAGGACCGACCTTAAAAGCGGAGAAAGGAAAATCATCGATTTTACCGATTATACCCGTCCCGCCCGCGAGCCGGACGATTCCGATTATGCAAAGGGGATTATCCATCGGAATTGGAGCTTAATGGGCGATATTAACCAAAAAGGTCTGCGCGCGCAGGATAAACCGATCTCCGTCGGCGAACTGACGGAGTCGCAAAAGGCGCTGATCCGTCGCGGCGAAAGAAAATACGGTTTCAAAGCGATCGAATAAACGAGGGTGATGGAATGAGACCGATCTGGGCGGAAAAAGAAGAATGCGGTTTTGCCGAGTTCGAAAGGGAGTTTATTGGCGGCGGGGGTGAAGTCATTCTGAAAATCACCGCCGATTACAAGTATGCCGCATATATCAACGGCGTCTTTATTTCCAACGGACAATGCGCCGATCTGCCCGAATACAAAAGCGTGGACGAGGTAAATATCACCCCGTTTTTGCGTATGGGAAAAAATCGACTTTACGTGATCGCCATGCATACGGGAGAGGATTTTTCTGTTTGCCGCGCAACGTCTGCGTTCGTCGCTTTTGAAATTATTTCCGACGGAGCCGTTATCGCTTCTTCCGACGACAAGACGAGAGGAAGAGCCGGAAGACATTATCGGATAGGGGACGCAATCACGCCGCAGCTCGGTTACGGCTGGAAATATGATTTCACCGACCGCGGGGAAGAATGGAAGCCGTGCCATAAGGTGTTGATCGATTTTCATGAGGAAAAACGTCCGATAAAGAGATTGAATATATCCGAACCTTTGCCCGCCGTCGTCGCCGCGCAAGGAATTTTCAAATATCGTTCCGGGGGTACCGACGCGGAAAAAATACAGAACGCGTGGACGTCTGTGCTGCGTTTTGCGGAAATGACGGGAAAAGACCGTGTGAAATCCGCCGATACGCTGCCGCTGGTCTTTAAGGCGGAAAACAAGGAGGCGGAGGGGATTTTTATTATAATCGATCTGAAAAAAGAGACGAGCGGCTATCTCTCTCTTTCCGTCGCCGTCGATCAACCCTGCAAAGCCGTTCTGGGGTGGGGGGAACATCTCGCCGATCTGCGCGTGCGCACCGAGCGCGAAGGACGGAATTTCGCGTGCGGGCTGACTTTGGCGGCGGGAAAAAACGAACTGGACGATTATCTGTGCCGTATGGGCGCGAGATATCTTTGTCTGTATATGGAAACGGAAAAAGCCGAACTGTTCCGATTGACTCTTCGCGAAGCCGTATACCCCTTTAAAAAGACTGAAAAATCGTTCGGAGACCGGTTGCTGGATAAGATTTACGAGACGGGCAGGCGCACGCTGGAACTCTGCGCGCACGAGCACTACGAGGACTGTCCCTGGCGGGAACAGGCGTTGTACGGCATGGATTCGAGAAATCAAATGCTGTTCGGCTACGGAGCGTTTGAAGAATATGAGTTCCCGCGCGCTTCCCTTCGTCTGTTTGCGCGCTCGCTCGGCGAGGACGGGCTTGTGGCTCTCTGCGCGCCCGCGAGAATGAGCATCACGATCCCCTCGTTCAGCGCGTACTGGCTGATTGCCGTCTGCGAGAATGCGGAAGTCGATTACGACGAGTCTTTCGTAAAGGAAATGCTTCCCGTTGCGGAAAACATTCTCGGCATATTCTTAAAGCGAAGCGACGAAAAGGGGGTGAAGCTGTTTACGGAGCCGAGGTATTGGAATTTCCACGAATGGTCGGACGGGCTGAACGGAGGAGACTTCAATCGTACGGAAAAGATAGCGGACGGCTACGACTGTATTCTGACGGCGATCGTCGCCATGGCGGCGGAGAAGCTCTCAGGACTCGAAAAACGTGCCGGACGAGGCGAAAAGGCATCGGATATAAAAGTATGCGCCGATCGGCTGAAAGCTCGTTTAGAGGGATTCTATGACGCGGAGAGAGGTCTGTATGCCTCCTATCGCGACGAAAAGGGCCTGCGCGGGTATCATGCGTATACGCAGGCGGCGGCGATCATGGCGGGCGCGGCGGTGGGGGAGCGGGCGAAAAACTTGTGCGGAGTCTTGAAAGAACCGCGCGGACGGGCGACGGAGATGACTTTTGCCGCGCTGCAATTCAAGTACGACGCGATCGTACTCGCGGAGGGCGATCTTACGTGGTGCGTGAAGGATATTTGTGAAATATTCGGCGGAATGCTTTTTTCGGGCGCGACTTCCTATTGGGAGACTGCGAACGGCGAGGCGGATTTCCACGACGCGGGCAGTCTTTGTCATGGCTGGGCGGCGGTCGCCTGTTATGTGTTCGATAAATACTTGGCCGCTCAAAGTAAGGATTGAGGAAGGAAAAATGTTGAAATTTTTCGGTTATTTTAAGGACGGAGCGATTATACAGCGCGGCGAACCGATTTTTGTGAAAGGGTATGCCGACGGGGAAGTAAAATGTACCCTTTCGGGCGGCGGATATTTCGAAGCAAAGTTTGTTGCCGCGAAGGAAGGACGGTTTTCCGTTACCTTTAAAGAAGTGAACGATACGGAGCATGTATTTGTGCTGACGGCCGAATGCGGCGAGGAAAAAGTTTCGGCAAAAGTGCGTTTCGGGGATGTGTATCTTGCTTTGGGACAGTCGAATATGTCTTATTGTCTTTCCGCGGTGGAAGATTATGAAAGTTGGTGGAAACGGACGGAAAAAGTAAAGATATCGTTGTTGGATCTTTTGGAAAAATATGTCCCGGAAGGCGAAGAATTGCAAAGGCCGGCCTACCCGCAGGAAAATTTCGCGCTCGATTACGATTGGGCGGAAAGCGGAAACGAGCGGCTTAAAAATATTTCCGCTCTCAGCGTGCAGACGGCTGTCTTACTTGCCGAAAGAGAAAACATTCCCGTGGGATTCGTACATACCGCCATGGGCGGCCTGAGTGCGGAGGCATATCTGCGCCGGGAACTCGCCGAGAGTGACGTTGAGTTGCTGGATTTTTTAAAGAGAGCGGGCAGGTATGTGACGATCGAGGATTATAATACCGTCGGCGGCAGAAATTATACGCAGATCGAGGGGGTATGGAACGAAAAAATCGCCCCGATGCTCGGCTTGAAATTCAAGGGAATCGTATGGTATCTGGGAGAAAGTTCCGCCTGGGATTATGAATTCGCACAATATTTCCTTCGTGAAATGAAGCTGATAACGGGCGATTTCCGTCATGCCTTCGGCCATATTCCCTTTGTCGCGGTGCAGATCGCGCCCGAATATTATCCTTACGGGGATAAATACGGATATCTGTATATCAATGAGGCTTTGACGGCGTTGCAAGGCGAAGCGGACGGAGTTATTGCCCTTCCGATTTACGATATAGAACCGCGTTGGAGAAAGGCAGACGGCGACTTGTACTTTCATCCTATCCATACGGTGAACAAAGCGCCCGTGGCGGCGCGTATCGCCGACGCTTTGGACGGAAGGAGAACCGTCTATCCGCAGATTGCGGAAGTGAAATACGGCGACGGCGAAGCGGTTTGCTCGATAAAGAACGCGAAGGGCGGACTTTCGGACGGAAGGCGCTGTCCGTACGGGGCGCGCGGAGAACAAGGGCGGCTGAACGGTTTCACGATAGCGGGCGCGGACGGAAAATATTATCAGGCTTCCGCGACTTTGGACGGAGAGCGGATACGGGTATTCAGCCGAGACGTTCCGCATCCGAATAAGCTGACCTACGCCTTTATGCAGTATCAGGATTTCTGTAACGCGGCGGACGGCGAGGGCGCGCCCTTGCTGCCTTACAGGACGGACGGGGAGCCTGTCGACGGCGATTACTGCTTCCCGCCCGCGCATACGGTGAACGGCGCGTTGAGCGTATACGAAAATAATTTCGGCTGGCAGGTCGGCACCTGCCGCAAGGTCGAAGTGTGGAAAAAAGGCACGTTGTACGACGGCGCGGCGGTGACGATAGGGAGCGACGGGGACGGCGTTTCCTTTACGGCTGCGCCCACGGCGGCGGATTATTTTTTCTTCGGCGCGTCTCCCGCGCTTTGTCTCGCGGGGCATAAAAGCCATATCGCCGATTATAAGTTCTGGAATTTTCAGTTGAAAGCGGACGGAGAAACGGAATTTTGCGGCGTGGTATTCCGCACGGCTGACGGCGAAATTTACCGTTTCGAGCTGATGAACGGGGAAACTTCGGCTGAGAGTCTGCCCGTTGGCGGGGAATTTTTCGATTACGCGGTAAATCTGGAAAAAGGACGGACGGGAGACGACGGAAGATGCTCGTTCACGGAAGAACAGAGAAGATCGGTCGTGGAAGCGGAATTTTTATTCCGCGCGAAAAAAAAGGTGACGGTGCGGCTGAAAAACTCGGTTTTATCCGATCTGAATTTCTCGCTTGGGATCGATCGGGCGCAAAAGCCGCAAAACGGCCGCACGGATATGAAACTTCCGGAAAATTCGGACAGATAAAGGAAATATAAAATGAAAACGATCAAAGATAAGTGTTTGTTGGTGGGAGCGGATTTTGCGGGGTATCCCTTGAAAGAAGCGGTGGTGGCACATCTTAAAGCGAGGGGCTGGAAAATTACGGACGTAGGCGTGAAGGCGGGCAGCGCTTTGGACGATACCGATCTCATGTTTCACAGAGTGGGATTAAGGGTTGGCGCTATGATTTCGGAAAGCGAATTTGAACGCGCGCTGGTCTTTTGCGGTACGGGTATGGGTATTCACATTGCGGCAAGCAAATGCCCGCATGTGATGAGCGGAGTGGTAGAAAGCGTTCCGGCGGCGCTCCGCGCGATTGCGGGAAACGGCGTCAATGTGCTTGCGATGGGCGCGTTTTACGTCGCGCCGCAGATGGGCTGCGACATCGCCGACGCATACCTGGGTGCCTCTTTGGGCAGCGGATACGAATGGTGGCATAATTTTTATGAGTTTCATAAACTTGCGATAGACGAGTTGGAGGCTTTCGATTATCAAGAATATAAAAAGAACGGGTTCCAAATGAAGCATCTCGGCGATTACGATCTGACGTTGGATTTTGAAGAAAAACCGCAATAGAAAATATTGACTTGCATACAGAAAAATGCTAAAATGAAAACATAAATAACAAAAGAGGGACAACGTATCGGAACAGGGGAAGAAAATGTTTTGTTTTGTCGAAGAGATCGTCAGCTATACGCACCGCGCGGGTGATAACGTTCTTCCTCACGCTCACGGCGGTTATGAAGTAATCGTTTACAGGAACGGTTCGGGCATCGCCACTACGGGCGGCGAGGAACTGCTCTATTCGGAAAATTCATTGCTCATCGTGCCGAAAATGAGCGAACACTTTGAACGCACCGTTTCGCAAACGGACGTGCGTAGCTGTGTCTTTCATACCGACTATTTCGATTTATCCGAACCCGTCATGATAAAAAATGAAAAGTTGGCGCCGCAGATTGATAAGGTATACGCGCTTCTCGGCAAAATGATGAAAATTTATATCGGCCCGGAAAAAGACGAGAAAAAACTCGACGGCTATCTCGCTCAGGTTCTCTATATTCTGACTTACGTTTACGACGCTTATAAAAGTAATTTTAACAGCCAGACGGTTGCGATCTGCGATAACGCGAAAAAATATATCCGCGCCAATTTCAACAAGAATATCCGTTTTGAAATCCTCGCCGAAAACATCGGCTATTCCTACGACCGCTTCCGCCACATCTTCGTCGAGGTGGTGGGCATGGGCCCTAAAGCATATCAACAGGGAATTCGCATGAGCAAAGCGAAAAAAATGCTGGCGTCTACGGGTAAAAGCGTCACAGGGATCGCCGCGGAATGCGGTTATGTGAATCCCGTATGCTTTATGAATTATTTTAAACGAACGATGAAAATGACGCCTCTCCAATACAGAAAAATCAGTCGCGCAAAGATCGCAAATAAAACGTTTAACCTGGAAATTTTCGATTCCTGACCTTTCATCTCTATAACTTCCCAAAAAGCCCTTACCGGTTCCGGCAAAGAGGCTTTTTTTGTTTGTTAAAATTTATAATTATCCTTAGTTTAGCCAAAATAGTGAGTTAAATCATAACATTTAGCCGCATTGATGAGTTTATGTGAAGTATAATAAAATCGGAAAGAGCAAATCAAGCAGAAGGAGGATAAATGATGAAGAAGTTTTTCACCGGGGCGTTGGCGGGGATATTGACGGCGGGCTGCCTGGGCGCCGCGGCCTGCGGAGGCAGAGACAAGAACAACGCGATCGTTTACTATATGTGGGGGAGCGCGAAAGAAGTGGAAACGGCGCAGCGGCTCGCCGCCGATTTCGAGCTTATTTATCCCGACTGGCACGTAGACGTACAGCCGAGCAGCGGCAATTACTACGACAATCTCAAAACCTATTTCGGAGGCGGCAATGCGCCCGATCTTTTCTTCATGGAGGGCGGTATGATCGAAGGATTCATCAAAGACGGCCTGCTGCTCGAACTCGATCCCTATCTGGAAAAGAGCGAAGTGTTTACGCGGGAGGATATGTGGAGCGTAAACGATTACTATCGATATGACGAGTCGACGAATCGTATGGGAAGCGGCGTGCTTTACGCGGTCATCAAAGACCTCACGCCCGATTTTATGATGATCTACAATAAAAAACATATCGATAAATTTAACGAGAATCACGATGTTTCTTTGGCCGAACAGGTCGGTTATCCCACCGACGACGGCGTATACCCGGCGACGGACGTTTCCATGAGCTGGGCGCAGTGTCTGAACATGTGCCGTCTGCTGACGAAATTCGATGCGAACGGCAATATTTCCCGTTACGGAACGACGCTCGATCAAGTACCCTGGAAGCATGTCATGGAATGGATACAAATGGGTGGGGAAACGCTGTTCACCGAAGACATGGATAGGCTGAACATCGGAGCGCAGGCGGTCATAGACGCATTTGAATATTTTGTGGCTCTGCAAAGCGGCGATACGCAGTCCGCGGCGCCGGTCGCGTCGAACAGCATCGGCGGCGGAGAAGGATTTAAAAACGGCGATATCAGCGTCGTTTGGAACGGCCGGTGGGCGTTTCAGTCCTACGGTTGGTATGACGTCAATTTCGATATAGGCGTAGCGCCTCCGCCTACGCCGAAGGGCGGGGCGGACACCTACTGCGCCACGACGATGATCTCGCACGCCGTGTCCGCCCAGTCGAAACACCCCGAAATCGCGTACGCTTTCCTCGAATATTACATGACGGCGGGGATGCGGGAATACGTCCAAACGGGATATAACATTCCCGGCAACAAAACAATCGCCTACGATAGTTTTCTCAACGTCGAGGACGCGTATCAGAAATCGCTCAATCAATACTTTATCAAATATCTCGAAAAGGCGTCGCCGCTTACCTACAATTTTTACATCGACCAAAGCAGAGTGGAGAGTATTCTCGGCGACTATATCCCCCGGGTTTGGGCGAAAAACGATAAGGACCGGCTCACTCTTTCTCAAGCTCTTCAACAGGCGGCGGAGGAGATGGATACCGTAATCGCCGGCGCGAAGAAATAAGGAGGCAACAATGGCGGTAAGATCGCACAGACTTAGACAGGAACGGCGTTCCGCGCGGAAGTTTTATGCGTACATTTCCCCGTGGCTTATCGTTTTTCTCCTCTTTACCGTCGTTCCCATGATATTCAGTCTGGTGATGAGCTTCACTTCGGCGAAAATCACCACGCTGACCACAAAACCCCTGAAATTTCTGGGATTGGACAATTTCAAACGGATTTTCACGCAGGATTCCCGATTCATGCGTTCGATCGGCAATACTTTGGTCTATTCGGCCGCGAAAGTGATCCTGGGCACCTTGCTCGCCTTGTTGATTGCGCTGCTGCTCAACGCGAAGATCCGCGGGAGCAAACTGTTCAGAACGATGATCTATCTCCCCGCGGTAATCCCCATTGTGGGCGCAACGCTGCTTTGGAAGCTCATGCTCTTTCAGGACAGAAGCATCATCACTTACCTGCTCTATTCGATCGGACTTTCCGACGTGAATTTCCTTTCGCCGCGCATGGCGATGGGCAGCGTGGTGGCGATCAATATATGGGGCGGATTGGGGCCGTCCATGCTCATTCTGCTCGCGGGATTGCAGGGAGTGCCGCAGGATCTTCTGGAAGCGGCGCAGTTGGACGGAGCGAACGCCTTCGTGAAATTCCGGCGTATTATCCTGCCGATGATCAGTTCGACGATCTTCTTTTCGCTGATTACGGGCTTTATCGGCGCTTTCCAGACCTATGCCGAGGTGAAACTGCTCACGGGCGCGATGTCCGCGACGGTGACGATGGCGATGCTGGTGGTGGATAACGCGTTTGCTTTGGATGCTTACGGCATAGGCTACGCTTCCGCGCAAGGCTGGATCATCTTCGCCTTAACGCTGCTCTTCACGGCGGTTTTTTTCGCCGCGAGCAAAAGGAGGGTGTATTATGCGGAAAGCTGAGCACTGCCGCGTTCTTGCTTATCGCCGCCGCGGCAGAGAAAAAGCGGGCAGGATCGTCGGCTTTGCCGCCGCGCTGGTACTCGCGCTGCTCTTCTGTCTGCCCTTCCTCTACATGATACTTTGTTCGTTTCAGCCGGAATCCTCGGACATTTTCGTCTGGCCGCCGAGCGTACTGCCGAAACGCTTTCGCTGGGGCAATTATGCGGACGCGTTTTCCTTGATGAAATTCCCGCGCGCCTTCGGGAATACCGTTTTGATGGTGGTCAGCGTCATGAGTTTGTCGCTCGTCGGCTCGGTGCTCGTCGCCTACGGGTTCGCCCGCTTCGAAGCTAAGGGAAAAAATTTCTTTTTCAGTCTCCTGCTTTCGACGATGATGCTGCCCTGGGTGATCACGATGATTCCCAGCTTTGCTATCTATAAATATATCGGCTGGATCGGTACCCGTCTGCCGCTGATCATTCCCGCCGTGGGCGGCAGCGCGTTCAATATCTTTTTGCTTCGTCAGTTTATGAGGGGACTTCCCAAAGACCTGGACGAAGCGGCGACGCTGGACGGCTGCGGCTCGTTGGGAATCCTTGTTCGGATATTGCTGCCGAACATGATGCCCGCGATCGCCACGCTGATGGTGTTCAGCTTCAACAACGTGTGGAGCGATTACGTCGGCCCGAGCATTTATCTGCTCAACCCCGCGCATCAGACTCTGGCGCTGAGTCTGTATAATTTCCAGGATACCAGCGGCGTCATGGAATGGAATAAAGTAATGGCCGGCTGCGTCATGTATTCGATTCCCATGATCGTCGTTCTGTTTTCGGCGCAGAACGCGTTCGTACGCGGCATCGTCACGTCGGGCATCAAAGAATAACGGCGGTCCCGGTAGAAAAGACAGGAAAAGGCTCGTTGAAGGAGGAAAAAAGGTGAAAAGAATTTGGTCGATCGTACTTGCTGTTTGTATATGCCTGCTCACGGCGGGCTGCGCGGACGGCGGTGAAAACAGCGAACGGGGAAACGGAAGCGGGAAAAGGGTGGTTTCTTCGCTTAAAACCCTGGCGGACGGCAGCGGATATCTGGAAGTGGACGGGAAACCGTTTCCCTATCTCGGCGTGGAATCCCGTCTCGACGCGTATATGAACTGCGAGAAAAAGACGGTGGAAGAATTTGAACCGTATTTCGAAGCCGCCGCCAAACTGGGCGCCACGGTCATTGCCGTCCCCGTCGATTGGCGGGATCTGGAAATCGCCAAAGACGATTACGATTTTCGGCTGATGGCGAAATTACTTTCTTTTGCCAATGAATATAAGATCAAGATGGAAATCTGCTGGTACTCCGTCAATATGTGCGGCGACAGCAACAGCTACCAGATCCCCGAATATATCTGGTCGGACGAAGAGACGTACCCCAAATACGACTCTTCCAACAAAAACGCGTTTTGGGGCTATTACGGCAACCAGGGGTATATGAAACCGTCGCGGGCGCTGATGGAGCGCGAGGCGCTGATGATCGAAAAACTAATGGATTACGTGTATAACTGGGATCTCAATAACGGCGAGCGGCACCCGCTTATCGGCATACAGGTATACAACGAACCGGACGGTTACCCGCGTTGGAGGGTGTCGCAGAACAGCATTTCGGAGAACGGAAAAAAGATCACCGAAGAACAGGCGTGGCAGGACGTATACACGCTGCTCGACAACGCCGGAAAGGCGTTCAAAGCCGCTGAGTATAACGTTTATACCCGCGTAAATCTGACGACGCTGACGGAAACCGCGCCGTTTGCGAAAAAGATCTATGCGCTTGAAGGCATCGACGCGGTGGGAAACGATCCGTATGTGCAGAGCGTCGGCGCGACGTATAACACGCTGACCGATCTCAAAAAAAATCTGCCCGGCAATTTCACTCATATCGCCGAGAATAAGGGCGTGTATACGAACACGCCCAGCCTGCTGCTGACGGCGGCCTATTGCGGCGCGGGATATATCATTTACGATCTGTCTACCCCGCAGTATTTTATCGACAATAACTCCGATCCGTCGACGATCGATCACGGGATCCTGAACGTCGATCTCACCGATAAGCCGCATACGGAATCGGTGCGTAGGACTTTAAAAGCCCTGGCGGGGACGGGCGAGGCGGTCGTTTTGGCAGACAAAAAGGATTTTGCCGTATTCAACATAGAAGAATCTTATCCCGAAGAGAACTATACGCGCAGCATAAATACGACGTGCGTCACGGCGGAATTTTCCACTTCCGCGGGCGCGGTGGGATTCGCTTTGGTCTACGACGGGTACGTCTGGCTGTTCGCCGACGCCGCCGCGGAGATCAGGCTCGGCAACGGCGCTTTTTCCGGCGGCGAATACGGAAGTTTCCGTGCGGGCGTATGGACGGCGGACGGCGAAGCGGAACGTACGGAAAACGGCGGGTATCTCCTCGATCGGGGAAAACTCTGCAGGGTAAAGATCGACACGGTAAGCGGAAAGCTGATCAGCAATACAAAAAATTATATCGGAGGATAAGGGTATGAGCAAAAAAGGTATGTTTCGCGTCCTGACCGCGTCGGCGCTGGCGGCGGGCGTAACGCTTGGCGGCGTTTGGACGGGCGCTTCCGCGCGTGCGGCGGATAAGACGGTAGAGGGCGACAGTTCGAGGATCGTGCAATGGGCACAGGCCTGCGAATGGGTGGACGAAGGACTGGCCGTGTATGCCGGGCAGTGGGCCGGCGGAGGCTTCCGTATGTTTTTCAACGTGGCGGACGGCCAGCGGTTCAGTATGAAATTCAAGGTTCCCGTCTATGAAAACGACAGCGAAAATTATGTGACAGCCGGCGACAATTTCTATTGCAAATATATCTGCGACGTAATCGTGGAGAGTTTTACGAATTCCGGAAAAGCCGTTTTGAGACTTTGGGGGGATTCGGGAAAAGCGGTGGGCGCGACGAATATCAGCGGCCGCATCACTGCGGGCGATCTGCACGACAAAACGGCGGCTTCCAATCCCGACGAAGTCGCGGAAGGCATTTGGATCAAAGGCGCGATGCGAGAGAATAACGAATTTTACATCGCGTTCGATACGAGGGACTTTTTCAAGAGCTACTGGGGGGATTGGGACACGACCGGCTCCCTTCTGACGATGAGCGGCTCGGTTGCCAACGGCGAAGCGGTGAAGAATACGCTCGCGGCCGCGTTCAATCCCGAAGGGAACGAGTGCGAGAGCGTACAGGTATATTTCCGTCTTTCCGCGCAGCATGCTTCGGGGTACGACGGAGATGAGGCGCATTGCCCCGAACACGCTCCCAATGCGCTGAGCAAGGTGATCGTCACCGAGGTCAACGGCCAGTCGCTGGCGAATACCAACGGTTCTTTGGAAGACACCGTCGCCCCCTATCTCGCTCCCGTCAAAGTCAAGGAAAAGGCGGAGATTGTCCGCGACAAAACGTACGATCTGGAAATCAAATCGAGTCCCCGGGAAAGCGCGACGAAAGTCCTCTACTGCGATTATGCCAGCGACGTACTCTGTTATGAACGGCTGAGTTATAAAGTGAAGGTAACGGGTCCCTCCGGGACGGCGAAGACTTCCGACGGGCTGGGCGACGTCGTGTTCTCCGAAGAGGGGAAGAACAAGATCTCCGTGACCGCTGCCGACCTTGCCGGGAATACTTACACGACGCCGGAAACGGAAGTGAACGTGGTGCGAGGTTTCGTGCTGACCGTTTCCGACGTGCCTACGGAAGGAGTGCAGGGCGAAAAAGTCACGCTGCCTGCCGGGACGGCGACGGATTCCAACGGTATTTCCTGCCCGGTGACGATCAAGGTCGAAGATCCATATACGAAAGAGGTGGAATTGACCGGCGACAACAGCTTTACGCCCGCGACGACCGGCGTATACGTCGTCACCTATTCCTCGCAGAACGCCGACGGGACGCAGTCCGACAGCAAGACCTTCCGGGTGAGTGTTAAAGCGGCCTCGAAAAAAGGCGACGAAGGCAGAACAGGCTGCGGGAAAAGCGGCTGCGGAGGAGTGACGAAGGGAGGCGCTCTCGCGGGCGTTCTCCTCGCCGGCGTAGTACTCTTCGCAGTCTGGAAGAAAAAGAGCACGGAGAAATAAACGTAGAACGGAGAGACCGATACCCTATGAGAAACCTGCTTGTCGATACGGATATAGGAAACGACTGCGACGACGCGGCGGCCGTCGCGCTGGCCTGCAAGTATGCCCGCGAGGGGAAAATCAATCTTCTGGGCTTTACGGTGAATACGTCGGACGAATATGCCGCGGACTGTATCGACGCCATAGCGGAGCATTATGGAAAGAGCGCGGAGATCGGCGTCTATAAGGGCGACCGGTTTCCGGCCTCTCCGAACTCCTTTTGCCGCGCCGTGGCGGAAAGGTTTTTCGCCGTACGCGGACGAACGCGGGAAGAAGCGGTTGCGTTTATGCGCCGCAAGCTGAGCGGATGCGCGGAAAAAAGCGTCCGTTTGGCTTTTATCGGCCAGCTCAATAATTTCCGCGCGCTTTTGGAAAGCGGCGCGGATATCTACGGTGGCGCGGGGCGGGAGCTGGTGGCGCGGAAAGCGGAGGAAGTAATCGTCATGGGCGGTATGTTCGGAAAAAAGAGCGTTCTGTTCAACGGTAAGCCGTATACTTCCGAGTTTAACATCGCCACCGCCGTCTTTGACAGCCGCGAAGCCATACGGCTCTGTCCGGTGGAGATGACCTTTTCCGATTTTCTCCTCGGCGCCGACGTGCGCACGTTGGGACGGCTGGCCTCCGGGTGGCGGACAGATCCCGTCGGATATGCGTATAAATTGTTCTGCGGCGGCGATCGCCCCAGCTGGGATATTTTGACGCTGATGTATGCGGCGGAAGGGGAAAACGGACTCTTTGTGAGATCCGCTCCCGGTGCCGTGGCGGTGGAGGCGGACGGCGCCACGGAATTTCTTCCCGCCGCGGACGGCAAACACCGTTATCTGAAAGCCGCCGTCGGGAAAAGGGCGCTGGAACGGGCCGTGGAAAATTTATTTATTCCGGATCGTTGAAAGAAAAAACAAAAGCGGCCTGCGTTTTCTGAAAGAAAACGCAGGCCGCTTAATATATTCGAGGCGCTTAGAGAAACTTTGAAAGCGCTTCATTCAAAAGTTTTACGGATTCGTCAAGGTACTCCGTCCGACTCTCTTTTTGATAATAATAGGCAAAGCATCGGATATACATTTTTCGATAACGATATATCGTCCGGTCGCTGATATTGTCTTTCAGGGAAAGATGTATGATCGTTTTCGACGCATAGCTGTGATTGTGATAAATAGAGTGAATGATCGAGAGATGATTGATATGATGCAGAAAATCATAGGCGGAAAAAAATTCCAGCATTTTCTGGAACGCGCTCAAAACGGCCGAATCCGGACGATCGGTGCTGAATAGAATAGAGATAATCATATTTTCCGTCTTCTTGATGGTCGGTAAGGTTTTCATAGTGATATGTTAACATAAATACAAGAATGAAAACTGTCAAAATATGGCAGAAATCGGAAGGAAAACTATGATATAATAAAGTAATGGAATAGAAATGTAAATAAAGCGGGAAGAACCATGCGAAGAAAAGCCGAATCGGTATTGAAGCACTTGATAAACGTATTGACGGAATATTTGGACGAGCTGTCAAAAATTTCGGAAGAAGAGGAAAACTTTCAGTTTGCCTACGGGGAACAGACCGCTTATACGGAATGTCTGGAACTTATTGAAAGCTGGGAACGAGCGGCGGAGAGCGGCTTGGACTTCGACGTCGAAAAGCGTTTTCCTCTTACCGGAAAACGTAAAGACAAAAAAACGCGTTGAGCGCGGAAGTAAAAAGAATCAAAGAGCCGGTTAAGAAGTCACGGGACTTTTTAACCTTTTTTTATCGTAAAATTTATATTGTTTTATGAAAAAATAATGTGGGACACAAAATATAGGAAGGTAAGTTTGTAATTGGATTCCGTACATCTCCCCGACGAATGCTTCGCGAACGCGCCTATGGGCGAGGAGACGAGAGTTATCGCTTCCGCGAAAAAATTTATCAAAATATTTTTCTCAAAACCCTTGACAAAGCACAAATTTCCTGCTATTATAATATTATAAAGTGTAACCGATATGATTACAGTTTATCTGTCAAAAGCGGGAGTGGCAAAAAATGAACAGCGAATTTGTATTGGCGGTGCACGCGATGGTCTATCTGTATCACCGGAAGGCGCGGTTGTCCAGCGAGGAGCTGGCTCAGAACGTATGTACGAATCCCGTACGGATTCGTAAGGTGATGACGAAGATCGGAAAGGCGGGGCTGGCGGACGTCAGAGAGGGAAGGGGCGCGGGCGGATATTTGTATCCCGAAGGCCGGGAAATTTCCTTACGGGAGATCTGCGAGGCTCTGGGAGTCTGTTTTGCGGAAATCTCCTGGCGGAGCGGAGATACGGATAAACCGTGCCTGATCGCGTCGGGCATGGCGGGATATATGGACGCGCTTTACGGAGAGCTCGACTCGCTATGTAAGGAACGGCTGAGCAAAATTACGGTGTCCGAAGTCGAGCGGACGCTGTGCGGAAAGAAAAACAGGGAGGATAGGTTATGAAACGTTACGATGCAGTCATGATAGGATTCGGGAAAGGCGCCAAGACACTGGCAGCCGATTTGGCGGGCGAGGGCTTGAAGGTGGCGATCGTCGAACAGTCGGAAAAGATGTACGGCGGCACATGTATCAACGTCGGATGTATTCCCACCAAGTCGCTCGTCAACAGCGCAAAGAGAAGTCTTTGCGAAGGCGGGGATTGGGCAATAAAACGCGCCCGCTATGCGGAAGCGATCGCGGAAAAAAATCGTCTGACCGCCGCGCTTCGACAGAAGAATTACGATAAAATCGCTAACAATTCCAATGCGGAGGTAATTGCCGGGCGCGCAAGTTTCGTCGACGCGCATACGCTGGAGGTGGAAACCAAAGAGGGAAAAATTCAGATTTGGGGAGACAAAATTTTTATCAATACAGGCTCGGCGGCTTTCGTGCCGCCCATCGACGGCGTAAAGGAATCGAAGCGGGTATATACGAGCGAGACGCTCATGGAAACGGCGGACTTGCCAGAGCGGCTCGTCATCGTCGGAGGAGGGTATATCGGACTCGAATTCGCTTCTTTTTACGCGAATTTCGGCTCCGCCGTCACCGTGCTGCAAAACGGGCCGGATTTTATCCCGAGGGAGGATCGGGAGATTGCCGCCGAGATCCTCAAAGTGATGTCGAGAAAGATCGATTTTCGTTTCGGCGCGCAGATAGAATCGGTGCGGGATACGGCGGAAAAAACGATCGTACGCTGGACGGAGAACGGAGAGAAAAAAGAACTCGCCGCAAACGCCGTCCTCATCGCGACCGGCCGGCGTCCGAATACGTCGGGACTCCGTCTCGAAGCGGCGGGCGTGGAGACAGAACGCGGCGCGGTTAAAGTGGACGCGGGGCTGAAAACTTCTGCGGAAAATATCCGGGCGATGGGAGACTGCAAGGGCGGACTGTTGTTCACCTATATTTCTCTCGACGATTATCGGATCGTAAAATCTCAGCTTACGGGCGGGGATCGGACGACGGAGAATCGCGGCGCTGTGCCTTACAGCGTGTTCATCGATCCGCCCTTTTCACACATCGGCTTGACGGAATTGCAGGCGAAAGAAAAGGGGATCGAGATCCTCGTCGCCAAACTGCCCGTCGCGGCGATCCCGAAGGCGCAGGTTTTAAAGAGTACGGACGGATTGCTCAAAGCCGTAATCGAGAAATCGACGGGAAAAATTCTCGGCGCGTCTCTCTTCTGCGAGGAGTCGCATGAAATGATCAATCTGATCAAGCTCGCTATGGACGCCGGACTGCCGTATACGATGCTGCGAGATCGGATTTATACCCACCCGACGATGAGCGAATCCTTCAACGATCTGTTCGCCTCGGCAAAATAAAACGCCCTTTTTAAGGGGCGCGAAGATAAGAAATATTACGGCGCATCTTTCAAAAGCTCGGATAGAACGTTTCCGATGTCCTCGGAGATGCAGAGCGAACGCCGGCGAATTTCCGGGGGAGCATAGGCGTCGCTTAAATTCACACAGGCGTAAAAAGCCCGTTCGTTACGGCTGGTCATTTGCCAAAAGGGATATTTGACGATCCCCGGCGTGTTCATACCCACCCCCAGTTCGAGAAAAAGTATGCGGCGATTCCGATGCTCTTGAAGGAATTTTTCGTACCGCGCTCGAGCGGCGTGCCAACCCTCGTCTTCGACGAAAGTGCCGTCGCAGCGCAGATTCATCGCCATCGGACTCCCACAGACGGGACAACGGGGAATCAAAGCCGTGGGAATTTTCATATCCCGCTGTTCTTCCAGCATCTTTTTGACGGCTTCTTCGTTGTCGTAAGTCTTTTGCCGGCAGGGTACGCTGCACTGAAAGAGCCCGTAATCTCCCTGCGTATAAAAGAGCCGTTCTTTGTCGAACCCAGCGAGATGGAACTGATGGTCGACGTTGGTCGTGATCACGAAATAGTCCTTTCCTTGCAGGAGCCGCAAAAGATCTCGGTAGACTTTTCTTTCCTGTCGTTCGTAGCGGTTGATCCAGATATACCGACTCCAAAACGCCCAGAATTCTTCGGCCGCGGGATAGGGATAAAAACCGCCGGCATACATGTCGTGAAAGCCGTATTTTTCTTCGAAGTCGAAAAAATAGCGGTGGAAGCGTTTCCCCGAATAAGTCAGTCCCGCGGCCGCGGATAACCCCGCGCCCGCTCCGACGACGACGGAATCGGCCGTGACGAGCAGCTCTTTCAGTTTCCGACATTCGGCGAGCGTTTCTTGCGACTGATCAGTAAAGGAGTTCTCTTTCATATTCCGCTTTATCCTCGTCCGTGAAAACGTCGAATATAATTTTGAGTTTCCCGGGATTTTCTTTTTTCCACGTCCTCACCGTCCCGACCGCGATCCGGCAGGCCTCGCGTTGGGGGAACCGGTATACGCCCGTCGAAAGACAGCAGAACGCCAAAGACGAAAGGTCCAGTTCCCGCGCTTTTTCGAGGCAGGACAGATAACAGCTTTTCAGCGCGCGGACGTGTGCGGGCGTTACAGAGCCGCAAACGAGGGGACCGACCGTATGAAATATATAGCGGCTGGGCAGATTGTAGGCTTTCGTCACCCGCACGCGGCCGGGCGCTTCCTCTCCGCCTTGCATGAGCGCCTGACAGTCGAGCCGCACCTGCACCCCCGCGCAGGAATGAATGACGTTGTCGATACACCCGTGCAGCGGCTGAAAACAGCCCAGAAGCGCGGAATTGCAGGCATTGACGACGGCGTCCGCGTCGAGTCGGGTAATGTCGCCCTGCCAAAGCGCAATATCGTTGTCGTAACAAAAGTCGGCCGTATGCACCACGCCGCGTTCCCGGGTACGCCGGGAAAGATATTCGTCCTGTAAGGCCAGAAACTCCTCGGAGACGGGCAGGGGCGGCCGGACGTTGCAGAGCGCGCGGAAATAATCGGGCTTCCTTTGTTCGGGCAGTTCCGGCGGAGTTTCATAGCGTTCACGGCAGAGTATTTCAATGAGTCGGTCTAAATCGTCCATAGCGTTGTTTCCGCGGCGTTTACGCCTTCACGACGCTGATCCGCTGACGGATATGTTCTCCTTGAAGGATTTCGTCTACGACGGCAATCGCGTAATCGGCATAGCTGATGACGCTTTCTCCCCGGTTGTTCAGGATTAATTCTTCTCCGCCGAGCAAATAGCTGCCCGTCCTTTCGCCGTCGGCCCGGAAATCGCAGGCGGGACTCAGATACGTCCAACGCACGTCATTCCTCGCGCGAAGCTCTTGCAACGCCTTCGCCATTGCCCGTGCCAGCGGTTTGAACGAGTCGGGGAAATCCGCTCCGTCGGCAACCTGTGCGGTGTGTTCCGCGTTCACGTAGAGACTCCCCGCGCCGCCGACGATCAGGAGCCTGTTCTCTTTGCCCGACAAGATATCGCACAGATGGCGCAGGGAAGTACCGTGCAGAGGCAGCGTTTCCGCCGTCCAGGCGCCGAACGCGTCCACGACCGCCTCGCAGTCCTCGACGTCGTCGTAGGTAAGATCGAACAAATCCTTCACGAGCGTCTCCTGCGCCTCGCTCTTTGCAGGCGTTCTCATCACCGCTTTCACCGTCAGACCTCTTCTCACCGCTTCCTCAACGACCAGCTTTCCGACTCTTCCGTTTGCGCAAATTACGGCAATTTTCATTTCATCTACCTCCGATTTATAGTTGTAACCTGTCTGATTACATCTATATTATAACTCCTATTTGTTGTAATGTCAATAGTTACAACGAAGTTTTTTGAAAAATTTTCAAAAAAGGAAGAAAGGAGGCGTCAGTTTTGTGTGCGGAGGAGATCGAGTTGAGCGGCGAGGTCGAAAAGGGTAACTTTTTTCAATTCGTTTTCCATCGCGTGCTGGGCGTCTTCCAAATGAACGTCGAGGACGCCGTGGATATTTTTCCCCACCGGGCAGTCGGGATTGGGGGCTTCGTGGAAGTGGAATAATCCGTCCTCGACGCAATCGACCGCCTTATAGACGTCTAAAAGGGTAATCTCGCGGAGATCTTTGGCGATAGAGGCGCCGCCGCTGCCCGCTTTCACTTTCACGAGTCCCGCGTCTTTGAGGGAACCGAGGGTGCGGCGGATCACGACCGGGTGGACGTTCACGCTCGCGGCGATAAATTCCGAAGTGGTCTTATATTCCGCCGCGAACGCATGGATCGCCAGAAGGGTATGCACCGCGACGGTAAATCTCGAAGTAATTTTCATAAAACAAATTCTCCTGTCCGTCATTATAGAACTTTTTACTTGTAATGTCAAGCGTTACAACGAAGGGAAGGGCAAAAGGGCGGAGGGAAGGAAAATGCGGATACAAGGTATCGATTTTCAGAAATTTCCGCAAGCTAAAAAGGGCATCGAAAAGCCTAAAAAATAAATTCCGTGCAAAGGTACGGAAAATACGGAGGTAACAATATGATCGTCGAAATCAACAAGGATAATTTCAAGCAGCAGGTTTTAGAGTCCGAACTCCCCGTCGTGGCGGATTTTTGGGCGCCGTGGTGCGGCTATTGCCGCCGGCTCGCTCCCGTCGTGGAGAGAATGGAGAAAGAGTACGAGGGCAAAATCAAATTCGTCAAGATCGACATCGACGAAAATCCCGCGCTCGCGGACGAATACGGGGTGGAGGTGATTCCCACTCTCATCGCCTTTCACGGCGGCGAGGCGGTGAGTTCGGCCGTAAATCCCGGTTCGCAGGCCGCGATCGTCGAATGGCTGAAAGGAAAGAAATTGCTGTAATCAATCGCAAAATACGGGCGCAGATCGTGACGCTTTAAAAGGAGCAGGTATGGAAAAGAGAGTTTATGACGTAGTGATTCTCGGCGGCGGGCCGGGCGGGTACACGGCGGCGCTGTACGCGGCGCGCAGCGGCTATCGGACGGCGGTTGTGGAAAAGATCGCCGCGGGCGGTCAGATGTCGACGACCGACCGCGTGGATAACTATCCCGGGTTCGACGAAGGAATAGACGGTTTTGAACTGGGCGAGCGTATGCAAAAAGGCGCGGAACGCTTCGGCGCCGTAACGCTGTTTGAAGAGGTGCGGGAAGCGGATTTGAAGTCCGATCCCAAACGGATCGTCACGACTTCGGGCGAGCTTTCCGCGCGCGCCGTCGTCATCGCCACGGGCGCTCATCCGCGCGAACTGGGGCTGAAAGAGGAAGCGGAACTCGTCGGCCGCGGCGTCGCCTATTGCGCGACCTGCGACGGTATGCGCTATAAAGGAAAGACCGTCGTCGTCAACGGCGGTGGCAACAGCGCCGTGGCGGACGCGCTCTATCTCGCGAAAATCTGTAAAAAAGTGTATCTCGTTCACCGCCGGGACGTTTTGCGCGCGTCCAGGGTATATACGGAACCTTTGAAAAAGAGCGGCGTGGAAATGGTGTGGAACAGCCGCGTGGAGAAGATTCTGCACGATAAAAAAGTGATCGGGATCGAGATCGCCGACGTACGGACGGGAGAAACGCGGGAACTCGGCTGCGACGCGCTGTTCATCGCGATCGGCCGCAAGCCGGAAAGCGAATTGTTCGCGGGACAGGTGGAACTGGACGCGCAGGGATATATCGTCGCGGACGAGAGCACGAAAACGAAACTTCCCGGCGTTTTTGCCGTGGGGGACGTGCGTACAAAGACGGTGAGACAGATCGTCACAGCGACAGCCGACGGCGCGACGGCCGCGCATTATATCGAAGAATTTCTGCACTGACAAAAAAGAAACCCGACCGGATTTCCGGCCGGGCTTTTTCATGCGATTTTTTAAAGTTCAGGTCTGCTGTCCGACGGGCGTTGCGCTCAGATTGGATTTGTCGTTCTTATAGGAGAATTTTAAAAGCAGGGGCGCCAGAATCGAGGTGGCGATGATGATGAAGAAGACAAAGGGATAGACGGCGGGACTGACCAGATTGGCGGCGATACCCTTATCCGTACAGATGAGGACGACTTCCGCCCGCACCATCATGCCGCAGCCGACGCGGAAACTGTCCTTGCCCGAGTAATGGCAAAGTCTTGCCGCGAGCGAACAGCCGCCCAGTTTTCCGAGCAGCGCCGCGACGACGTAACATACCCCGAAGACGACGAAGGAAGCGGAGAAATTCGAGAAATCGAGATTCATGCCGATTGTCGCGAAGAAAATAGGGGAGAAGAACATGTAGCCGAGCATATCCGCTTTCACTTCGACATAGGGAGTCTCCTGCAAGGTTCCCCCGAGCATGATTCCGGCCACGTACGCCCCGGTGATGTCGGCGACGCCGAAGATCTTTTCAGCCACGTAAGCATATATGAAACAGGTGCCGATGGCGAGAATGGGAACGCGGCGGTTATGGGGATATTTTCTTTCGATATGATTAAAAAGTTTTCTGATGAGAATCCCCGAACCCACGGCAAGCACGAAGAATGCGACGATTTTGAGGCATACCAGCCACCACTTCGCGTTCTCCCACCAATGGGGCATAAAGGAGACAAGGGGGGATTCTCCGCCCGCCTGCGGCGTGAAACCGGTGAGTACGGAAAGAATGATGATGCCGATTACATCGTCGATGACCGCCGCAGCGACGATCGAGGTACCCACTTTGGTGTTGAGTTTGCCGAGCTCTTTGAGCGCGGCGACGGTGACGCTGACGGAGGTGGCGGTGAGAATCGCGCCGTAAAAGAGATAGCCTAAGAATCCGCCGCCCTGATGGAACGCCCAGGCTACCAGCGTACCGAGCGCCATAGGCACCACAACGCCGAATGTAGTGATGACGACGGAGGCAAAGCCCGAGGATTTGAGCTGTTTGAGGTCGGTGCCGAGACCGGTGGAAAACATGATGAGAACGACGCCGATCTTGGAAAAAACGCTCAGCCAATCGGTGATGGTTTCCGAGAAAAACATATCCTGCACCGCTTGGGAGGGGATCAGTTTTAAAAGTCCCAAAAGCAGCCCCGCGATCAGCATGCCGATGACGGCGGGCAGTCCGAGCTTCTGCGAGCCTAATCCGAGTAGTTTGGTAAGACTTAAAATCAAAGCCAAAGGAAGAAGAATTTCAAAAGCCGACATTTATAGTACTCCTTTGTAAGGAAAAAATTATAACAAGGCAAAAGGGCAGAAAAATAGGGCAAAACGCGGATCCGTTTCCCCTCATCGTCCCTTATTTCCCAACCGAAAACCATTATACTCTTAATAAAAAAGAAATGCAAACGTTTTAGCGTGCTAAACAGGTGAAACGGGGCTAAAATTTTTAAGAAATCGACAAAAACATTTGATAGGACCTTGACAATTCCGAAAAATATGATATAATAAATAACGGTGTGTTTCATGATGAAATAGTTGGGAACACCCCGGTTTTTAACAATATCAAGGAGATGTGGAGAACATGTATCGGATTATCAACAAGAAATCGCTGAACCCGACGGTCACTCTGATGGAAATTTCCGCCCCGTTTATTGCCAAGAAGGCGCTGCCCGGGCAGTTCGTCATTCTTCGCGTGGACGAAGACGGCGAGCGTATCCCCCTGACGGTAGCGGATTACGACCGCGAAAAGGGCACGATCACCATCATTTTCCAGATAGTCGGCGCGACTACGGAAAAGCTCAATCATAAAGAAGTCGGAGACTTCTTGCCCGATTTCGTGGGACCGCTCGGCAGGCCCACGCATACCGAAGGCCTGAAAAAGGTCTGCGTGGTAGGCGGCGGCGTAGGCTGCGCCATCGCGCTTCCCGTTGCGAAAGAACTCCACGCCCAAGGCTGCGAAGTCACCTCGATCATCGGTTTCAGAAGCAAAGATCTCGTCATTCTCGAAGACGAATTCAAAGCGGCGAGCAAGCGTTTCTTCATGATGACCGACGACGGTTCCTACGGCAGGCAGGGCAACGTCTGCGTGCCGCTCAACGAAATGCTTTCGGCGGGCGAGACGTTCGACGAAGTCATCACTATCGGGCCGCTCATCATGATGAAGTTCGTCTGCGCGGCGACCAAACCTTACGGAATCAAGACGATCGCCAGCATGAATCCGATCATGATCGACGGAACGGGCATGTGCGGCGGCTGCCGTCTGACGGTAGGCGGAAAAATGAAGTTCGCGTGCGTGGACGGGCCCGAGTTCGACGGCCACGAGATCGATTTCGACGAAGCGATGAGCCGGTCGAGAACGTATGCGGATTTTGAAGCCCACGAGAGAGACGCGGCTTGCAATCTGTTCAAGCAGGAGGTAAAGTAAAATGCCTAAATTCAATATGAACCCTCTTAAAAATCCCATGCCTTCTCAGGATCCCGAGGTGAGAAACAAGAACTTCGAGGAAGTGGCGCTCGGCTATACGGCGGAAATGGCGATCGACGAAGCCAAGAGATGCTTAAACTGCAAAACTCGTCCCTGTGTGGCCGGTTGTCCCGTCAATATCGCGATCCCCGAATTTATCGTCAAAGTCGCGGAAGGGGATTTCGAAGGAGCGTATCAGATCATTGCCGAATCCAGCTCCCTGCCTGCGGTCTGCGGCCGCGTTTGTCCGCAGGAATCTCAGTGCGAAGGCAAATGCACGCGCGGCATCAAAGCCGGCTGCGAAGCCGTAGGCATCGGCCGCCTCGAAAGGTTCGTCGCGGACTATCATAATATGCACTGCACCGAACAAGCGACACCGGTGCCCTCCAACGGACATAAAGTCGCGGTCATCGGTTCCGGCCCCGCCGGTCTTACCTGCGCGGGCGACCTCGCGAAAATGGGCTACGAAGTGACCGTGTACGAGGCGTTGCACGTAGCCGGCGGCGTTTTGGTTTACGGGATTCCCGAATTCCGTCTCCCCAAAGCGATCGTGCAGAAGGAAGTGGATAACCTCAAAGCGCTCGGCGTCAAAGTGGAGACGAACATGGTCATCGGCCGCGTCATTTCCATCGAAGAGCTCAAAGAGGAATACGGCTATGAAGCGATTTTCATCGGTTCCGGTGCCGGGCTTCCCAAGTTCATGAACATTCCGGGCGAAAACCTCAAAGGCGTCTATTCCGCCAACGAGTTCCTCACCCGTTCCAATTTGATGAAAGCGTATAAGGACGGCAGTCCCACGCCCATTCAGCGCGGCAAGTGCGTAGCGGTCGTCGGCGGCGGCAACGTCGCCATGGACGCGGCGCGTACGGCCAAGCGTCTCGGTGCGGAGGTGCATATTATCTATCGCCGCGGCGAAGAAGAACTTCCCGCGCGTAGAGAGGAAGTCGAGCACGCTAAGGAAGAGGGGATCATTTTCGATCTTCTCACCAATCCCACGCAGATCCTTCCCACGGACACTGACAATCCCCGCGATCCCGCTTACGGCTGGGTGAAAGGCATCGAATGTATCCGCATGGAACTCGGCGCACCGGACGCGAGCGGCAGACGCTCCCCCGTCGAGATCAAAGGCAGCGAATTTGTCATTCCCGTGGATTGCGTCATCATGTCCCTCGGCACTTCTCCCAACCCGCTCTTAAAAGCGACGACGCCCGGACTCGAAACGCTCAGACGCGGCGAGATCGCGGTGGATGAAGTCGGCAAGACCTCCATCGAAGGCGTCTATTGCGGCGGCGACGCGGCGACGGGCGCGGCGACGGTCATCAAAGCCATGGGTGCCGGTAAAGTCGCGGCAAAAGCGATCGACGAGTATATTCATAGTAAGTAAAATTTCGCTTGGGCGAAAAAGAAGGCGCAGGGACGTGTTTCCTGCGCCTTTCGTTCGGCTTACGACGGACGCGAAAATCTATTTTTATGTAAAATATTGACAAAATAAAATTTTTGTGGTATGATACATTCATAGAAAGTCCGTTTTGCCAATAGGGCGATACGGAAAGGAGAAAGAAGAAAATATGAAAAAATTTTGGAAATCGGCGGCCGCATTGTGTCTGGGCGCGGCGTTTGCTTTCACGGGCGCGGCTTGCGGCGACAATGTCACGAGCTCCGTGCCGCAGTCGGATTCGACTCCGTCAACGAGCACGGGCGGCGATGATAACAAATCCGAACTCAGCCGTTCTTACATAACCGGCGCGATCGATCAGCTCTCCGCGGCGCAGAGCCTGAAAGCGACGTTTTCGGTCGACGTCAACGTTTCCGATTCGGCGCCTTCCGCTTATAAACTGGAAGAAAAGACGACGGGGGAATTGATTATTTCCCAGTCGGACTCCGGAATAAACGCCAAAATTTCTTTGACAAGCAAAGGAAAGAGCAGTCAGTCGGGGCATCAGGAGACGATTGACGAGAAATGGGAAGCGTATCTCATCGACGGCTTTGTGTATGAATACGATCCTGCGAACGGATATTACGAAATTTCCCGTTTCGATTTGAATTTGCCGTTCTCGGAAGGCTTGACGGAAGTAATGAAAACGGGGCCTGTGTCTTTCGATATGGGCGGAACGACAGACGGACAGGACGAGCTCATCGAAATATTGGCGTCGCTTCTGGAAACAAAGGGAACGGTGGAAGAAAGCTCGGCAAGTCTCGATCTTTCTTACGATGTAAAAGATAGTCTCAACGCGGGCATCACCTTTATAAACCTGCTCAATAGCGCCGAAAACCTGGAAGAAGCGATCGACCTCGTTCTCGGTATGCTTGCTCCCGACCTTACCGTAAACGCTATTCTCGACGTCGTCAAGCCCTTAGGCGCTCAGACGCTGGGACAAATCACGGCGCTTCTCGACATCTATCTCGCTTCGCAGGGCACTTCTTTGAGCGAGATAAAAAACAGTTTGCTCGATATGGAAGAAGTACAGACCTTTCTTGATACGATTTTTGCCGCCAAAGTGGCAGAGGGCACTCTTTCGGAAAATTTCATAGAAGAGTGGAAGACAAAGTCTGTAAACGAAATCCTCACGGACCTGGAAGTTGATGGGATCACGATCAATGAGCTCCTCGGCGCGTTGATCGGCGGCGAAACGACGGAGCCCTTTGACCTGGCGAAGTTCATCGACGAGGTCGTGAAGCCCTATCTTAAAAACCATACCCTGGAAGATATAGGGCTCTCGCTGCCTGTGTTGGACGGGATCGCCGTAACGAAAGCGGATACGGATATACAGATCGATTTCGGCGCGGATAAAAAGATCAAAGGCGTTGAATTCGGCTTCGATCTGGGCGCGACGCAGGAACAGGAAACCGAGGGCGGGAACTATGTCTCTACCTCCTCGCTCAGCGCTTCTTTCAAAATCGAAGAGATAAGCGCCGCTAAGGCAGACATCGCTTTGCCAGCGGACGCGGTCTGCGTCTACGCGATCTGGAACGATAATTTGACCGTAGATCTGGGAGAGACGGACGATTTTGCGGAGATTTGCTTTATGCCTTTGGACGCTTCTGCCGAAGGGGAGTCCGAGTATCGTGGCGTCATCAACATTTATAACGAGATCGGTGATTATGTCGGTTATGAATTTACCTATCTCCCGCCTCAATCGCTTGCGGAAGACTCGATGACGATAACGATCGTCGCGGGGAAATCGGGAAATCTGCTGACCGATGATAAGCAAAACTTTGACGACGCGAAATTGAAATCATTGTTCGGAGATTCTCTCACCGCGGAAATTTCTTTGTATCTGGAATACGGTGAAGTCGATTTGTCCGAATTTCCGGGCTATGTCGGATGGAACGCTTAAGTTGAATTAATATGTAAAGAGGGGCCTCACGGGGCCTCTTTTATATGACCGGAAAATATTTATGGAAAATTTTGTATTTATACAACCAAATCGATAAAAAATTTCTACTGATATTATAGCCATACGGCGGAATAGAATTGACTCGTAGTGGAAAAAATGGTAGAATAAGGCTATGGAAACGATGAAAAAGACGAGAGAAAACAAAGAGTCGGAAAAGGAATACGCGCTTTCAGCGGAGTCGATTTTGACATTGGAAGAAGAGATGCCGGCTGTCGAGGGCAGAGAAACCGAAGCGGGCGGGGAAAGGGAAGAAAAACAAACTTCGATCTGGGATCGCTGGCAAAACAAGTCTCCGAAAAGTTATTCGTTCTTTTCTAAATATTGGGGGCTCTTTGCCGCGCCGCTGATTGTTTTTATTCTCTATTTCGCGCAGCTTGCCGTTTCGGAAGTATATCCCTTCGGACCGGTTTTCACCGTCGCGAGCTATGATTTTTCCGCGCAGATTTGTCCGTTCATCGAGCACTTGTTCGACGTGTTCGACGGAAAATCCTCGCTGTTCTATTCTTATGCCGTCGCCGGCGGCGCCGACGTATTCGGCTCGTTCGCCTACTTTTTCGTCAGTCCGTTCAGTTTTATATTCCTTTTATTTGGAGACGGAAACGTCTATAATGCCTGCGGCTTGGTCATGGGACTCAAACTCGCGGCGATCGCCTTTGCCGGAGCCTGGTTTGTCAAAAAGCTTTTCAAGAATATTCCCAACTATCTCGGTGTCGCCATAGGCATCGTCTATGCCTACTGTGGGTATGCGTTCGTTGCCAGCACATATATCAACTGGGTGGATTTTTTGATCTATATGCCGTTCTGCGCGGCGGCGTTCGTACATTTTACCCGCACGAAAAAATTTCTGCCCTTTTCCATTCTCATGGCGTGCTGTATCTACACTTCCTTTTCCATCGCGTGTTTCTCCATGCTGGTCGTGTTTCCGACGCTCGTCGCCTATGCGTTAATTTGCGTGAAAAAAGAAGAAAGAAACTCGTTCATCGCGTACCTGTGCCTTGCATTTTTTGTGGCGATCCTCATCGCGCTGCCTATTTTGTCTGCGGCTCTGATGGCGTATTTAAGGAGCGGCCGCAGCGGCGGACTTTTCGACGAGCTGTGGTACGGCCTGACTTATGAGGACGGACAATATATTTTCAATACCAAAGAATACTATGAACGGGCGGGAGAAGCGCTCTATCGCAAGTTCAGCTATATTTTCAGCGACTCCGTATTTTTAGTGCTGACGATCGTCTATTTCGTGCGCAGTAAACTGAAAACGCCCCTCTCCAAATTTATGCTCGTCGCCGGCGTTTTTACGATGGTTCCCGTGATCGCGGACGAGGCGACGCTGCTCATGAATATGGGTTCGTATATGTCCTACGCGCTGCGGTTCGGATTTCTCAACGCGCTCTATTTTCTCGGCGGAGCGTGTCTTTCCCTCAACGAAATTTGCTTCGCGCCCGAAAAAGCGTTTGACGGTACGCCGCTCAAAAAGAAAGGGCGGGAGGGTTCGGTGTTGTTTTATGCCGGCGTGTGTATTGTGACGGCGATCGTATTGGCCGTTTTCGTATCCAGCGATTTATATCTGACGATCTGGGACTCGTTTTTTACCGACGCCGATATCCTTAATTCCGTTCATTCGTTCTCGGGAATGTTCGCACATTCTCTGGGCGGACTTCAAGTCGTGATCGTGTTGTTCATTTTCGTAGGATTCGCCGTGCTTTTGGGGATCCTGATGATGAAGAACAAGGAAATCGGCGCGCGCACCATGGCCGTTCTCCTTATGTTCGTCGTCGGCGTGCAGGTGTTTTTCTATAACGAACAAATCGTCATCGGCAATCGTTCCACGCATTATAATATCGACGCGTATAAGACGATGGTCGCTCAGCTCAACGAACGGGACGACAGCTATTTCCGCGTGAAGGATTACGAAGATAAAGTGACCGCCAACATTCCGTTTACGGGAAATTCCAACTCGTTCAGCGTTTTTTCTTCCGTGATCGACGCGGACAATTTCGAGGTTTACTCGTTATTCGGGTATCGGGGCAACGGAAAAAACAGTTTGAAGAGCTATCGAGGCAATGCCTTCGGCGATGCGTTTCTGGGGTATAAATATTTCTTTACTTCCGCCAAAGATGCGGAGGGAAATTGGTCGGGGGCAAACGGACTCGGTTATCTGAAACCGGTTCTTGTTACCGACGACAAAGAGGAATCCCTACAAATGCAGTCGGGGCCGTTTGCGATGTTTGAAAATACGATCGTATTTCCCAACGCGTACACCGTGTCCGGCGGGGAGTTTCGCTTTGTCACAGAGAATAAAAATACAACTAAGAATCAAAACCAGAATCAGATTGCGCTCTATGAATTTTTAAGCGGAAAAACCTTGACGGACGAGCAAAAGAGCGGCTCCGTAACCACCGCTATGGTAACCCGTCTGTCCAAAGATTTATGGACGCGCGCGGCGGAATTAGAGGTGGGCGCCGGGGAGATCACGGCTCAGGTGACGGCAAAAGAAGGGGAGTATCTCTTCTTGAATTTTGTCGCCTCCAAAGGTTATCAGGTTACGGTTAACGGCAAAAAAGCGGAGCTGACAGACAACGACTTGCATTTCCTTTCCGTTCGATTGGAAGAAGGAGAGAATACGGTACATTTCAGCTATTCTTCGCCGTATGTCAAATATTTCGCGATTGGGCTCGCGGGCTCCGTGGTCGGGCTGTTGGCCGTGGCCTTGATCGTCAAAAAGACCAAATTCATGAAAGTGATGACGCCCGTTCTCGCCTGGGCGGGAATCGTGCTCGCGGGAATCGTCGTAGGCTTTTTTATGCTCTTTCCGCTCCTGGTCTGGATCATGAAGCTGCTCGCGCCCGGGTGGACGAAACTGGCCGCCCGGGTGAAAGGGAAACGCGGCGGAGCGTAAAAAATACGCTGCGCCGGACGAAAAACCGTTCGAGGCGAAAAGGACGGGGGAAAGGTATCGACGAAGAAAATTTTAAATTCTTTCGAAAAATCAGGGCAAAACGCTTGACTAAATTCGTCCGTGTAAGTATAATAGTTTATGCTGTCGCGTGGAAAAACACGGACGAAAAAGTTATTGAGGCATAGCGCAGTTTGGTAGCGCGCTTGGTTAGGGACCAAGAGGTCGTGGGTTCAAGTCCCGTTGCCTCAACCAAAAGAAGAGTTTTATACATGAATATGTATAAAACTCTTCTTTTTCATTGCTATATAGAAATATTCAAGGAAAAAACCGTTTAAAATGGAGGAATTGACATTTGTATTCCATACGTGTTATAATAGAAAAAAGCTCATAAAAATTGCGGTTCGGCGGCGAGCAGATAAACAAGCCTGGCTGCATAAGGAGAAACTATGAACTGGGAACCCTGGACAGGCTGCTATAAAATCAGCGACGGCTGCTCAAATTGTTATTTTTATGGGCCGCATGCAAAACGATACGGCCAAAATTCGATAGAAAAAACGGATAAGTTTGATTGGCCTATCAGAAAGAACGCGAAAGGCGAATATAACATTAAAGGGGATAAAATTCTGGCCACTTGTTTTGCGACCGATTTTTTTCTCCCGGAAGCGGATGAATGGCGTAAAGAAGTATGGGCGATGATCAAAGAAAGGCCGGATATAGAATTCCTAATTCTGACAAAGCGAATTGACCGTTTCCTCGTATCGCTTCCTTCCGATTGGGGCACCGGATATGACAATGTCAATATCGGCTGTACCGTTGAAAACCAAAAAATGGCGGATTACAGGCTTCCGTTTTTTTTATCCTATCCGATAAAGCGGCGTTTTATCGCCTGCGCGCCGCTCTTAGAGGCCATAGATTTAACTTCATATCTGTATGGAGTAGAGCATGTTACCGTCGGCGGTGAAACGGGGCGGGAAGCTCGCGTATGCGATTATGATTGGGTGCTCGATATCCATGAACAATGCCTAAAAGCAAACGTGACGTTTTGGTTTAAAAATACCGGTTCATTTTTTAAACGCGACGGAGTAACGGAAAAGATAAATCCCTTTAAGCAAAACGGTATGGCGAAAGAACTCGGCATAGATATTTCAGACGGAAAAAGATTGTTTTGAAAAAATAAAATTGAAACAAGCCGCATAGCGGCGATACCCGCGCAAAAAAATCAGAAAGCGAGCGTATACATGTATACTGATTTCATAAATTTAACCGAGGAAAATCTTGCCGATGAACATTTGTGCTGTATTATCCGCAGCAAGAGCTTTCACCCGGGAATCGAAGCAAAGCGGCAGTGGCTTTCCCATCGATTAAAGGAAGGCCACGTTTTCAGAAAGCTGAACGCAAAAGAGGCGGTCTTTATAGAATATGCGCCCCTTGAAAGGGCCTGGGTGCCTGTCTGGGGAGACAATTATTATTATCTGTATTGTCTTTGGGTATCCGGTGCGTATAAAGGGAAAGGATACGGGCGGGAATTGATGGAGTATTGTTTGTCGGACGCCAAAGCGAATGGAAAATCCGGGATTTGTATGCTGGGAGCAAAAAAGCAAAAACATTGGCTTGCCGATCAGTCCTTTGCGAAAAAGTTCGGCTTTGAAGCCGTCGATACGACGGAACACGGATATGAATTACTGGCGCTTTCTTTGGACGGAACAAAGCCCCGGTTTGCAGCAAATGCTAAAAACGGGCTAATAGAAAGCAAAGAGTTGACGGTCTATTATGATATGCAATGCCCCTATATTTTCCGCAATATCGAACTGATCAAAGAATATTGTGAACAAAACGACATTCCCTTATCTTTGACGCAGATAGACAGCTTGCAAAAAGCTAAGGAATTGCCTTGCGTTTTCAATAACTTTGCCCTGTTTTATGAGGGGAAATTTGAGACGGTAAATCTATTGAATATAGCATCGTTAAAGCGGATACTCAAAAAATAAAAGATTAAAAAGTATGGAAATAAAACTTACCTACATTCAAGGACGCTCGAAAATAAGTGTTCAGGGAATGCAAATAGAAATTGAGAAAAAATAATCTCACGACATCAGCTCTTTAAAGCAAGGTGTGAGGGAATTATGAAGATACAGGATCTGGATAAGAACTTTTCACAACAAAAAACACAGGACGAACCCGTTCGTTTCTACGAAGCCGACGAGCCGCCTTTCGATCTGTACGGCGTTTTTTACGATGGCCTGTCCGCACGTTTTCTGCGCATGCCCGAAAAAACAGCCGCGGCTGTCGGCGAAGGCGTTCGGATCCTCAACGCCTGTACGGCGGGCGGCCGCGTCCGTTTTTTTACCGATTCCCGGACGTTTACGCTGAAAGCGGAATGGAACGTGTTCGGGCGCATGCCGCATATGCCGCTCTCGGGCAGCAGCGGGTTCGTATTGCTGCAAAAAGAGGAACGGAAAGAAAAGTTTATCGTAACTTTAATGCCGGAATGGTACGACGAGACCGGTTTTGAAAGAACGATCGCTCTACCCGGCCGGGGCATGAGAGAATATATCCTCTATTTCCCGCTCTATAACGAGGTCTCCCGGCTGCGATTAGGCTTTGATCCGCAGGCAACAGTCGCAGGAGGCAAAAGCTATGCGCCTCTTGCTCCCGTCGTGTATTACGGTTCTTCCATCACCCAGGGCGGCTGCGCGTCCAGAGCGGATAACTGTTATCAGGCTCTCATTGCCAAAGAATTAAACGTCGACTTTGTCAATCTGGGATTCAGCGGCAACGCGCGGGCGGAAGAGGCTATGATCGAGTATCTCGCCGCCCTCGAATGCAGCGTTATGGTTTTCGACTACGATCATAACGCTCCGACGGCGGAATTTTTAAAGGCTACGCATCGGCGAATGTACGAGCTGTACCGGAAGTACCGGCCGCAAACGCCCGTTTTGTTTCTTTCCAAGCCCGACGTTGAAAGGGACGCGGAAGGAAAAAACCGCGCGGAGATCGTTTGCTGCATGTATGAATGGGCGCGGCGAAGCGGAGATGAGCGGGCGTATTATATCCCCGGTCGGGAATTATTCGGAACGGAAAATCGCGAGAACTGTACGGTGGACGGCACGCACCCGAACGATCTCGGTTTTTACCGCATGTCGCGCGTCATCGGAAAAAAGCTTGCGGAGATACTTTCGATAAAGAGGGAGCGGTCATGACTTCTTTTTATGACAGCAAAATGCTGGAAGAAATCGACTTTAAAATTTTATATCTGAACCGCTTCAATCCCGACGTGCTCTATACGCATATTTTACATTCCCACCCGTTCGTGGAATTGTTTTACGTGCTTTCGGGCGAAGGTTTTTTTATGAAAGACGACGACAAGATCGCCATTAAAAAAGGGGATTTGATGGTCATTAATCCCGGCACCAATCATTGCGAGTACTCCTCCCAAGAATCCCCGCTGGAATTTTTCGTGTTCGCTTTTACGGACATCTATTTCAAATATAACGAGACGAAAACGGAATATATTCTGCTCGACCAATCCGACGACCGCGGTTTTTCTCTGGATATGGGCGAACTGTTCTTTAAAATTTACGACGAACTTTGCACGGAAAACGCCTACTATCTGAATATGATCCGTAATTACTTTGAACAGCTGATCATCACTATTTCCCGCAACGAGGGAATTACCCTGCACCATACGCACAACAACGTTTCGCAGAACGTCGCCATCTGCATGCAGTACATTGACGATAATCTCCACAAAAAGATCACGTTGGAGGAATTGTCGACCGTCGCCTGTATCAATAAGTACAGCCTGATCCGTCAATTCAAAAAAGAACTGGGACAGACGCCGCTCAATTATGTCTCCGAGAAGAAAATCAAAAAAGCCATAGAACTCCTATATTTCGGCGAAGAAAGCGTCGAAAAAATCGCCGAACGCCTGGGCTTTATCAATCTTACCCACTTTTATCAGATGTTTAAAAGAGTGACCGGCTGCACGCCGATGTCTTATAAAAAGAAAGAAAAAAACTCGAATAGTAAATAGCTTTGTAATATTTATCCAGTCAATTTCACTAAATAAAAAGCCTTTTTTTTGGATTGAAAACCCGAATCCGTTTTGATATAATGAAATTATAAAAATAAGGAGAAGGGTAAATGAATACGAGGTTTAAGAAATTGCTGGTATGGACGATCGGAGTCGTGTTTTTTCTGTTCGCCTTCACGGCATGTTTGGGGAAGACGAAGGACGAAAAACTGCTGATCGCACTCAAAGCGGAACGCGCGGTGGAAGTAAATTCGGCTTTTAAGCCGGAAGTCACGGTCGCCGAAGGGGGCAGGTACGAGCTGAGCGTCACCAAAGCGCCCAAAAACGCTGAAATTCCCACGGTGACGGACAATGCTTTCGTACCCGACCGGCTCGGAGACTATACTTATAAAATAGTAGTCACGAAAGAGGGACAGGAACCCGAGGAGCAAAGCGGCACGGTGCAGGCGGTGGATTCCACGCCTCCCGTGGTGAGCGGCGAGGTGAAAAAATATACCGTCAAGCGCGGAGAAACGCTCGTTTTTTCGGAGATGGTGGATAATTTGAGTGTGAGCGACAGTTACGATACGACTGTCGCTATTCTGCGTTTCAAAAAAATATTCAAAGACGAGACGGAAGTGGACCTCGGGCAGGAGAGCGCGCAGTTCACCTTTGCGCAGGCGGGAAACTATAAAGTCGTCTTTTCCGCCGCGGACGGCAGCGCGAACGAGACGCTCGTGACGGTGGCGGTGACGGTGGCGGGATTTGACGTTTCCGACGCTTCCGACATCGAATTGTTTGTCGGCGATACGCTTTCGATTCCCGGCTACACCGTTTTGCCCGAAGGCGCGGGAACGGTGAAACTCTTTTTGGACGGCGAAGAAATCTCCGCAAGCAATTTACCCGTTTTCACCCAGCCGGGCGAACATACGTTGAAACTCGGTTATTTCATTCAGGGCAACGATTCGTCTACGCCCGACGAAACGGCGGAGATCGCCGTAAAGGTCAAGGATATCGAAATTTTTTACGCGATCGACGCGGAAGGGAAAGAAGTCGGTTTTACGGGCAAAATTCCGCAGGCGATCGTCAACGATCCGAACGCGGAAGCTACTCTTACGCTGCAAAAGCCCGGCGAAGCGCAGGGAAGCGCGGTCACGCCTTCCGAGCCGATAACTTATGAGACGAACGGTTACTATATCTATGTGTTCAGCGTCACGAAGGGCGAGATCAAACGCTCGGCGACGACGGAGGTGTATATCCGAGAAAAGAACGAGCTTCTTTCCTTTGAAAACGCGCGGGGCGGCAATGCCTGGGACGGGCTGGGGGCGACGAATACGGAGATCGAGCCTGCTCTCAGCGAGGAACAGGCGAAATACGGAAAGTATTCCGTCAAAATGGTTCTGCCGCAGGGGAGAAACAACGAGCTCGTCTATAATACCGGCATGCCTGTGGGCAAGGTCTACAACACGGTGAGTTTCTGGATCTATTCCTCGGCGGCGACAGAACTGAGAATGGGATTGGCGCAGAACGATTCAGGCAACTGGTGGCTGCTCAATCCCGAGAACAGCGAAAGCTTTAAGGTGAGCGTCGGGTGGAATCAGATTTCTCTGATGATCGCAAACACGGCGGGCAACGGCCAGATCGGCACGCTGCGGCTCACGAACATAGGCGCCGCGGAAGCGACCGTGTACGTCGACGGCATTTCCTTTTCTTCCGATAACTACATTCTCGAAAAAAATGCGCCGAAAGAGTTCGTGAAAGGCAGCGTCGTCGATCTGAATAATTATTTCGAAGTCGTCGGCATCAGTGAAACTACGCAGGTGGAGATCCGCGCCGAAAAAGGCGAAATCTCTTTGCGCGAATATACCGCGCCCACACAGACGGGAAAGGATAGGGTGACGATCGTCGTCAGCGAAGACGGGAAAACGACGCGCACGCTCGTCATCGAATTCACGATCATCAGCGTTTCTTTCGAGGTCTCTGACAATTACGATTTTTATTACGATATGGACGAGGAAATCTCCGTCAGGAAACCGACGCAGTCGGGCGCGGTCAATCCCGTGATCAAAGTGGAACTGGTCGTGGGCAAAGAGCGAACGGAGATCGAAGGCAATACGTTTGCCGTCGGTACGGCGGGCTGGGTGTCTATCGTGTATACGCTCACCTGCGACAACGAGCCCGAACCGATCGTCCTCGTCAAAGAGTTCTACGTCCGCGAGATCGGGGAAGTCCTCACTTTCGAGGACTACGTAGGAAGCGGCAGGACGTATGAAAACACGGCGGGCTCTTCGGCAGGCATCGCCGATCCCGCGATCGACGATTCGTTCGCAAAATCGGGCAATAATTCCATGAAATTTGTTTTGGGCTGCAATCAGCAGGCCATGCTCAATTATACGACGAGCGAACATGCGCCCAAGCCCGAAACGTATAACACCATTCGTCTTGCCCTGCACAGCGACGTTGAAACGAGCGTGAGAATAGGCATCGGGCAGAACGGCAATCCCTGGTGGTTTATCGATCCCAATTCGAGCGCGGTATATCCCGTGCGACCGGGCTGGAACGAAATCGTCATCTCGATCCCGGAGGCGAAAGGAAGCGGCGCGGTCGCGTGCCTTGCGCTCACCAATCTCGGCGGGGAAGCGGCTGTTTTCCATCTGGACAGCGTAAGATTTTTGACGGAGATCAACGTCTCGGGAACGAACGAACCGAAACAGGCGATCTCGGGCAGCGAAATCGACCTGGCAAAGTTCGTCTCCGTCACCGACAGCGATGGATATACGCTCACGGTGAAAGTCGACGGCGAAACATTGTCGGGCACGAAATATACGTTTGCGGCGGACGGCATTTATGAAATATCTTTCACCGCCAAAGATAACAAAAGCGGGGTGGAAAAGACCTATTCGTTCGAACTCGTCGTAAAATCGATCTCTCTGTCGGCGGCCGGCTATGCGAACTCCGTTCTCGATGCGCAGATAACCGTCCACCCCTGCACGGTAGAGGGCGTGGCCAAGAACGTGACGGTCAAGGTGATCAAGCCGGACGGCGCGGAAAGTTCCGTGACCGAAGGCGGGACGTTCAAGGCCGATCAGGGTGGATGGTACCGCGTAACGTATATGCAGCCCGGCGCTAACGGCGAAACGCTGACGCTCGAAAAAACATTCTATGTCGGCTATGAAAACGAATTGATGAGCTTTGAAGAGTTCGCCCGCAACGGTCAGGGCGTAGCCAATATCGGCACCTCGACCAGCGGCGTGGAAATCAGCGCCGAACAGGCTTATTTCGGTAAATATTCGCTGAAATTTACTAATCTCAATCAGGGCGATCGTGCGCAGACCGCTTACGACGGCAATCCTATCAGCGGCACGGCGCCCGTCATTTCCGACAACGCCTACAATAAGATCAGACTTTGGGTATACAGCGAGACGGAAGCGAGTGTGACGATCGCGATTCAGGGCGGCGGCAGCGACGCAGACTGGGGCTGGCTGACGGATACCGAAGCTGTGACGCATCTTCGCGCGGGCTGGCAGGAGATAACGTTCGAACGGAACTTCCTCGGCGAATCGAAATATGTGGCTTCTATTTTCGTCGATAAAAAAACGGAAGGCACGAACGGAGTCGCCGAAAGCGTCTATATCGATTGTATTCGCTTTGTAAACGAATAAAAATTCCGCCGGGAGGAAGGGCGGTCGTCGTTCCTCCCGGAAAAGAGAAGGAGTCCTATGAGAGATAAGATTGTTTACAAGATAGCGGCGGCGATATGGGGCGCGGCTTTGACCGCCGGGATATTGGGCAGCTGTTCCGACGGAGACGCCGCGCAGGCATTCAACGTCAAAGTCGTGCCCGCGACTGTGAAATATAAACTCGATCAACCGATCGAAGAGTTCCGAAAAAGCGTCTTAGTCAGCGCGGCGAAAAACGAATACGAGTCCGCGCAGATCATCGTCAATCCCGAAAAGAACGTCAAAAATATGCAAATAGAAACGACGGAGCTGAGCTGCAAAGAGGCGAAGATTTCCGCGGACAATATACAGATCTATTGGGAACATTACGTATATCTCGACAACAACGACATCAAAAACAGTGAAAAGACCGGTTTTACGCAAGGATACTATCCCGACGCGCTCGTGCCTTTAAAGCTGAGAACGGAAGCGGGCGAGAATAGGATCCGCGCGGGCGAAAACCAGGGAATTTGGCTCACCGTGAAAACGGACGCGGACACGCCCGCCGGCACCTACACCGGGACGCTGAAACTCGACGGCGACGGGTATAAGGAAGAAGTGCCCGTTTCCGTGCGCGTTTACGATTTTGCGCTGCCGGAAGAAAATCACTTCATGACGGCGTTCGCGATCTGGGACGGTATGCCCGACGATATGCTCTTCGACGCCTATCAGAGCAGCGATAGGAGCATCGCTCAAAACTATTACGACTTTATGCTCGATTACCGCGTCAGTCCCACGCATATCCCGAACATGAGCCGACTTTCGCTCGAAGAGCAGACGCGGACCTTTACGGAGTATCTAAAAAGAAAAAACGTGGGTTCGCTCGCACTGCCCTATACGCTGAAAGACACGCAGATCGGTTTTGATACGGAAAATATGAAACACATTCTCCGGGCTCTCGCCGACGAGGCGATGTCGGACGATGCCGTTCTGGATAAAGTCTACGCGTATTTCACTTTTATAGACGAACCGGTCGCGGCGACATATCCGAGGGTAAAGCTGGTGAATCAGACTTTTCAGTCTCTGCTGCGCGAGGTCGCAAACGAGAAACTGTCCGCGGGCGGACTGGAAGAAACGAGAAAAAAATTCCTGGACATCGAATGTGTAAATACGACGGCCTATACCCGGGAAAAAGAGGCCGCGGGACTGGTCACGGACGGAGAAAACGTGGGAATTGATACCTGGTGCCCGACCTTCGACTGGTTCAACAGCGAGAAGTATCGCTACGAAAGCGCGGAACGGCTCGCGGCGGGCGACGGGGTGTGGTGGTACGGCTGCGTCGAGCCGAGAAATCCCTTCCCGACGTTCAGTGTCAACGATCATCTGATGCCGCAGCGCTTCGTATCGTGGATGCAGATGGACTACGGAATCGAAGGACAGCTGTTTTGGTCGACGAACGCCTACGGACAATATTCCTACGAGGTGTCCGATTACGTCTACCGCGACGTATGGAAAGACGCGGTCGCTTTCCCTTCTGCGCCCGGCGACGGATATCTGACCTATCCGGGATATAAATACGGGCTGTATTCGCCGATCCCGACCATTCGCCTCGACAATTTCCGCGCCGCGCAGGAGGATTACGAATATTTATACCGCCTGAGATCGCTTTACGAAGCGAATGCGTTCGCGCAGGACGGCCGGGATTTCAACGCCTACGTCTCCAATCTCTATAAACAGCTCTATCAGGGGGTGATCGCCCGCAACGACAGCGGGATTTTTGAAACGGTCAGAGAGGAACTCGCCTGTCTCATCGAGCTTGCGGAACGCGGTATCTTCGTACAGTTTTCCGCAAATATGTTCAACAATAACTGCACGGTCGACATCTATTCCCGGCTCGCTTTGCAAGACGTATGCCTGAACGGAAAACCCTTGCCGTCCGCCGGGACCAAGGGCGGATATAAGTACTCGGGAAAGTTTATCGTTTCGTCGGAGGACCGGTACGCCGACGTAACTCTCGTCTCCGGCCCGGACACTTTGCGCGTCTCGCGGTTTACGGGCGGTAAGTTTGAATCGTTCAACGGTTTCGACTCGCCCGCGGATCTTGACGAAGTAAGCGTGTCCAAGTGCAGCAGGCTCGGAAACGACGACGTGAAAGCGGCGCTTTCGGAAAAATCGCTCAACGGCAAAAGCCTGAAAGTGAGCTATGAAGTCCCGACGAAACCGGCGCTCGGCTATCTTCCGACCGTGACGCTGCAAAACGCGGAGGGACTCGACTTTTCGAGCGGCGAACTGTTTCATGCGGACGTTTACAACGACAGCGGCCGGTTTATAGAACTCACCATTCTTTTGAGCGACGGACAAAAGAAAACGGAAACTCTTTATAAAGCGTATTTGAAACCGAAGTCCTGGAACAAGATCGAAATTCTCGCTTCGAACGCGGATATACGGCTGCTCGATCTGGGCGATATACGCGAGATCAGATTCACGATCGAATCGCTGATGTCCGAACGCGACAACGTCGATCTTTATTTCGATAATATCTTTCTGTCGCAAAGGGGGAAGGAATGAAAAAGAAGTTCGCAGCCTTTTTGTCTTTCATTTTTCTCTTCGCGGCAGGCGCATGTTCGCACGCGCCGGAAGCAGACGATTTCAAGGGCATGTACGACGACGTTTACAACCGTAATTCGATCTACGATTGGGAGATAAAAGACGGAATCCTCTACGATTTTGAAAAAGACAAAAATCTCATGCAGACCATGACGGTGGATAACCTCGAAGGCCGCATCGATTTCAACGAGGATCCGACGTACGTCTCCACGGGCGAAACGAGCATGAAAAGCACGCTCGTGAACAACACGCTTTTTGGGGCCGCCATCGTCGGTTATAAATTCTCTACGGGCAAAAACGGACAGGATATCTCGTTTGTGAGGAATATTTCCCTGGACGTATATAACCCCAACGCTTATAAACTGAAAATCAAACCCGTCGTTTCCTCTCTTTATGCTTCTTACTATTTTGAGGAACAAGAGCTTGCGGCAAACGCGAAAACGAGCGTCGAGATGGAACTTAATAAAGAGCTGAAAGACTATCTTGGCTCGATGTCGGGCTTTGAACTATCCAAGACGATCTCTTTGGAATACCGCGTGACGCTGCCGCAGGGCGCGCAGGGCGAAAAAGTGATCTATTTCGATACCCTTCGTTATTGGGCGGGAGACGACTCTTACGTCCCGCCCGCGGCGCCCGAACCGTTCGTGCGAGAACCGGGCGAGGTCAACAACTTCAACGACGCCAACCGCTGCCGTTTCGTGACGCCCGAATATGAGATCGGGATAGGCGGTTACGACAATCAGAACCAGTACGTTTCGGCGGCGTTCGACGATCGGATCGTCCGCGAAGGGGCGGGCAGTCTGAAATTCACGATCAAAGGCCTGGACCTCGGCGAATACGACGCCGGCGTTTACGGTTATCCCGCGCTTTCGCTGAAAAGAGAAGAGCAGATCGGCGCGGTCAATCTCGCAAGGTACAATACGCTCTCTTTCTGGCTTTATTACGACGCGCAGGAAGGCGGCGGCGGGCTTTCGAAGAATCCCGACACGATCAAATTCGTGTTCGAGTTCCGCAATAACTATTATCCCAACGGCCCGGAGATCGTGCCCGATCTGGTGATCCCCAAGCATCGCTGGGTGAACGTCAAAATCAAATTCGACGACGACGCGTTCGGCCTGCGCGATTATACCACGGCGCTCAGATTCTGGACGTACGGCTTCGGTCCCTCGCAGATGGACCGGACGGTCTATTTCGACGACATTCGTCTTTCCGAAGAACGGCTTTCGGAAAGCGAACTGAAAGGAAAAAAATACGTTATGTATATGGAATAAGGAGCAGAGCATGCTGAAAAAATTTATTTTGACATTATCCGTTTGCAGTCTCGTGTGCGCGGCGTTTACAGGCTGCGCTTCCTCGAACGTGGACGATGCGGAAGGAACGGTGAACATCTTTATGCTGGAAGGGGGATTCGGCACCGATTTCATGCCGGAATGGATCAAGGCGTTCCATAAAACCGAGGGCAACGAAAACGTCAAGGTAGAATACTATTTTGACGTGGAGGCGAGCACGAAAGCGACGAACTATCTCGCGAATCCGAGCGAAAATCCCTACGATCTGTTCCTCACCGGCGGCGTCGGGTTCAAAACGCAGGCGGAGACGGGCAATCTCGTGGACATTTCCGACGTATATGCCTTGTTTGAAAATCCCTTGCGCGAAGAATTTGCGCAGATGGGCAGCTATAACGGCAAGTATTATACGGTGCCCTGGGCGAGCGGACCCTGCGGCCTGGTCTATCGTACGGATATGCTGCCCGAGGAAAAAATCCCCAACACGACGGACGAGCTCGTACGGCTCTGCCAAGACATCAAAGACGGAAAGATCGAAACTGCGAAAGACGCGTCGCCGTTCGTCTGGGCGGGTAAAAACGCGGGCGAGTACTGGCAGTACGTCACCGACGTTTGGTGGGCGCAGTACGAGGGCTTGGAAAATTATTATAATTTCTGGTCGCTCAACGACAACGATCCCAACGGATACACCGTATACGGCCAGGAAGGAATCCTCAAAAGCCAGGAGGTTTTGCAGGCATTGCTCCATAAAAGCAACGGTTTCAGCCTGCACGGCAGCGATACCAAAGAGCATACGCCCGCGCAGACGAATTTCATGCAGGGGCAGGCGGTCATGCTGCCCGTCGGCGACTGGCTGGAAAATGAAATGAAAAAGTCCTATGCGGACGTCACTGAATATCGGCTGATGAAAACGCCGGTGATCTCGGCGCTCGGCAAAGAATTGGAGCTTGGCGGCGCAGGAGCGGACGATTCTGTCCACGACGCCGCTTTGTCGCGGATGGTGGCTTTGATCGACGCGGGAAAAACGAAAGACGAGATCGCCGCGGAGACGGGCGTGGTGGCGGAGAAGGTCGCGGTCGTGTACGAGGCGAGAAATCTCGTCGCGAATATCGGCGCGAACCACCAGGCGTACATTCCCGCGCAATCCAACGCCATCGACGGCGCGAAAGCCTTTTTGAAGTTTATGTCGAGCGACGAGGCGAACAGGATTTTTCGAGAATATGCCCGTTCGTCGCAGCCGTACGTGTATACGGCCGAGTTTGAAGCCGGCACGCCGTACATGCAGAGCAAGGACAAGATCATGAAAGAGTGCACGTTTTTGACGCCCTCTTACGACAGCTCGTCCATTCGCTATAAGGCGGGACTGATGAAATGGAATAAGATCGCCGACGTGGAAAAACAGCTCTATAACGGCACGACGACCGCGAAGGCGTTTTACGAGGCGAATTATAACTTTTTTACCTCGGCGGGTGAAAACCGTTGGGACTACTATTATTCCAGGCGATAACCAAGCGGGGTATAGACAATGAAGAAATTAAAAATCGCGATCCTGGGTTTCGGATCGCGCGGCGTGATCTATTCGGATTTCGTCAAAAACAATCCCGAACTCTATGAGTTCTGCGCGATCATCGACGTGAATCCGAACAAATTGAAAAAAGCGAGGGCGGAGTACGGCGTATCCGAGCGCATCTGTTTTTCCGACTACCGGAGCTTTTTGACTTCGGGAACCGAATGCGACCTGGTCGCCGTGTGCACGACGGACGAACTGCATCTGGAACACGCTACGGCGTGTTTGGAAGCCGGGTACGATCTGATCCTGGAAAAGCCGATCGCCAACAACGCCGAGGACTGCCGGGCGATCGTAAAGACGGCGGCGAAATGCAAACGCAAAGTCGTGGTGTGCCACGTGCTGCGCTATACGGCTTTTTATCGGGCGATCAAGCGGGTGATCGATTCGGGCGAGATCGGCGAAGTCGTGACGATCACCCAGACGGAAAACGTCGGGTATTGGCATCAGGCTCACAGTTTCGTGCGCGGCAACTGGGCCAATCGGGACGAAACCAGTCCCATGATCCTGCAAAAGTGCTGTCACGATCTTGACGTCATCAAATGGCTGATGGGGGAACGCTGCGTCAGCGTCTCTTCCTTCGGGGATCTGTTTTTCTTCAAAAAAGAGAATAAACCCGCCGGCGCGGCGGATCGCTGCATCGATTGTAAGCTCGGAAAGGACTGTCTTTACGACGCGGTGGAATTCTATCGGCGCATGCCGGGCTGGGCGGCGTCTTTTGTCTGCGATTACAGGGATCTGGAAGACGCGCTTAGGCGGAGCCGATTCGGGCGCTGCGTCTTTGCCTGCGATAACAACGTGGTCGATCACCAGGTCGTCAATATGAATTTTGAAAAAAATAAGACGGCGCAGCTGACGATGACCGCGTTCAGCGACGAATGTTACCGCTTTTTAAAGATCTTCGCCACGAAAGGGGAGATCTCCGGCAACATCGAAGAGAGAAAATTCACGGTGAAGCCGTTTAAGAAAGAAGGGCGGACAGTGGACTGCGCTCTGTATACGAACGATTTCTCGGTGCACCAGGGCGGGGATAACCAAATGATGCGGGACGTGCACGAATACTTTACGACGGGCGTTCTGCCTGCCAATATGACCGACGCGGTCAATTCTTTGGAAAGCCATCTGATGGCGTTCAGCGCGGAAGAAAGCCGGGTGCGCGGCGGCGCGGTCTGTAAAGTGGCGGAAGAATAACGGGGCGCGGAAAAATATTTTGCTTGTCGGCGATTCCCGGGGCGAGCGGCGAGGTAAGAACATGTCGAATTTCAAAAAAATAAAATTAAAATACGGCTGGCGGGACTATCTCTTTATTCTGTCGCTGATCATCATTCCGTTGCTGCACTTTCTGCTCTTTTGGGTATACGTGAACGTGGATTCGATTCTCATGGCTTTCAAAGGCCTGGACGACGGTGGCAGAGAATTCTGGACGTTAAATAATTTTTCGACGCTCGTCAAGGATTTCTTTCTCCCCGACAGCATCATCGTCGAAGCGACGGTGAATACGTTGTTGATCTTTTCGACCGGCGTGTTCATAGCGACGCCGATCTGTCTGATCGCGGCGTTCTTTATGCTAAAACGCATGCCGCTCGGCAATTTTTATAAAATCCTTTTCTTTCTTCCGTCCATGATCAATATGGTCGCTTTCGTGTATATTTTCACCTATTTTATCGGCGTGGACGGACCTTTGGCGAGGATTTGGGTGAATCTCGGCTTTAAACTCGACGCCTTTCCCGTCTTTTTGGGACAGCATTTGGCGATGCCGACGATCCTGCTCTATAATATCTGGTCGGGACTCGGCTTTACGACGATCGTCGTATCGAGCAATATGAACCGTATTCCCACCGAACTTTTTGAAAGCGCGAAGATCGACGGGGCGGGGTTTATCCGTGAATTTTTCTGCATCGCAATTCCGCTGATCTGGCCGACGATCTCTTCGATGATCATTTTCAATATGGCGGGCATGTTCGGATATCTCGGCCCGATCATGCTGATGACGGAGGGCAGCTATAATACGAGTACGATCGGTTATTATATTTTCCAGAACGTCACGAGCGGCGATCCTAAACTGATGTATTATCCCGCGGCTTTGGGTATGTTCTTTACGGTCGTCGCCGCGCCCCTGATCTTGCTTACGAGAAAACTTCTCAACAGCTTCTGGCAGGACGTCACGTTTTAGGAGGCGGACATGGAAAGAAATATTCACAACGTAAAAACTCCTAAACAAAAAATATTCGTCTGGATCGCTTTTATGCTGTTTACGCTGTACGCGCTCAGCCTGATCACGCCCTTCCTCTGGGTTTTCATCAACTCTTTCAAATTAGAACGCGAGTTTGCGGAAGATCCGCTCGCTCTGCCGTCCGCATGGCATTTCGACAACTTTATCCGCGCTTTCACCGAACTGAAAGTAGGCAATACCGATTTGATCGGTATGTTCGGAAACTCGGTTCTTTTAACAATCGTCGTGACGATCCCGGCGATTCTGTTTCCGTGCTTCACGGCGTATGCGGTGGCGAAATTTCCCTGCCGTTTGACGCGTCCGATTTTTTACGTCGCCTTATTTATGCAGCTGATCCCGATCGTCGGTTCGTTTCCCGCCTTTTACAGATTGGTCGTTAGCTTGCAGATCAAAAACAATTTCTCGCTGATCTGGATCCTTTATGCGAGCGGCACCGGTCTGAATTTCTTTCTCTTTCATTCCTTTTTTCAGGGGCTGAGTTGGAGTTATGCGGAAGCCGCCCGGGTAGACGGCGCGGGAAACTACCGAATCCTCTTCCAGATCATGCTGCCGCAGGCGAAAGCGGTGATCACGGCTCTGACCATCACGTCTTTGATCGGCAACTGGAACGATTATATGCTGCCCTTCCTGTATATGGATAAACACCCGACGATCGCGCTCGGTATTTACCAATATAAATTATTACAGACCTATCGGGCGGATCGTCCCATGCTCTTTTGCGGGATTGTGCTTTCGATCGTACCCGTGCTCGCTCTGTTTGCCGCGTTCAGTAAGACTATCATGGAAAACACGTCCGTGGGAGGATTGAAAGGTTGAAAAAGGTGTTTAGATATATACCGCGGATTACGATCGTACCCGGAGTATACGAAGAAGAGAGAATCGAGGTTCTCGCAAAATATTGCCTGGAATATCGCTACGACGAGGTCATGTTTTTTCTCAATGCAGAGGATCTGAACGACGGGCATATCGAATTGGACGCCTTGGATCCGTATCTGGACGTCATTGAAAGGGCGAAGTGCGCCTTAGCCGAGCGCGGAATCATGACTTCGCTCAATCCCTGGAATACGCTGCTCGGCGGCGAACGGGGCAGAACGCTGAAACCCGGACAGAATTTCGAGACGATGGTCGATATAGACGGCAAGAAAGGCGCGGTTACTCCCTGCCCGTTGTCCGAGTCCTGGCGGGAATATTTCCTTCGTTACTATCTGACTCTGATCGAGCGGATTCGTCCGAATATCATCTGGATCGAAGACGATTTCCGCATGCACAATCATGCGCCTTTGCATTGGGGCGGCTGCTTTTGCGAGAAACACATGCGTCTGTATTCCGCATACGCGGGGCGTACGATCACGCGGGAGGAGCTTGTAAAAGGCATGGCCGACGGCGGCAGCGGCAATATTTTCCGCGAGGCTTACTATTTCGTGACACGCAAAGTCATGCGGGAGCTTGCGGAGTATATCGGCAAAGGGATTCATGCGCTCTATCCCCAGCAAAAGATCGGTCTCATGACCTCCGATCCGAAAATGCACTCGATCGAAGGCAGGGACTGGTACGGAATTCTCTACGCGCTCGGCGGCGCGCATACGCCCATCGACAGGATACATCTGCCCTGTTATCGCCAATGCTGTACGCAGGATTACTGCTGGGATTATAACGACGTCAGTATGCAGACGCGCGCGTTGATTCCCGAGGAAACGTGCGTACTCCCGGAGATCGAAAGCGCGATGTTTTCCCCGTATACGAAATCGAGGAACTTCACCCGTTTCCAGGCGGAAAGCTGTCTGAGCCTTTGTCCCAACGGCGTCACGCTGGATCTGGACTGTTTTGCCGGGAACGGACTTGTTCCCGAGTACGGGTACGGGGAAAAGCTGGCGCGGATCAAAGACTATCTGAGCGAATTCGTCGATTTGCATCTTCCCTTCTCGTCGATGCGGGGGATCGTGATCCCCGTACGGGAGGACGCCTATCTATATGCGGCGGCGAAAGAATACCTCTCAGACGTACGCATCAATGAAAATTGGTGGGCGAGTCATCTGGCGTCTCTGGGGATTACCTATCGCTATTCCAAACAAAAAAGATTTGAGAACGAGATCGTGGCGGTTTCGGGAAACTATTTCGCGGGTTTGAGCGATGCGGAGATCGCCGATCTGTTTGCGAACAACTTCCTCTTGCTCGAAGGCAAGAGCGTGGAAATTTTATTCCGCAGGGGATTGAATCGACTCGTCGGCGCCAAGTCCTATCGGATTCTGGATTCGGAACGGGGCGAATATTCCTTTGAAGAGGCGGCAATGGGTAAAGAATATTTGGGCATGAAACGGGCGCGCGCGTCCGCTGCGGTAACTTGTCCCCCCTTTCTGGAGATAGAATACGACCTCGCGCCTGCGGAGATTTATTCATATATGTGCGATCATCACGAAAACGTGGTTGGGCCTTGCGAAGTGCGGACGAATAGGGCGTTTGTTCTGCCCTTTTTATGTACGAACAAACATTTCGGGCTTCTGACGACCATGCGGTCGCAGATACTCAAAGAGGCTTTGAAAAAAGCGGAATCGAAGACGGCTGTCGTTTTCCACGATATGCCTTACGTGTCGACCTATTTTTACGAAACGGAAAAATTCGACGTCCTTCTTTTGGTCAATTTCTCGGACGACGATCACGAAAACGTTCGACTCGACGGCATGAAACGCTATCGCGCGGCATGGCTCCTGGACAGAAAAAACGCGAGATGGCGGCAGGTGCGCGTGTCGGCAGAGAACGGCAAAAGCCGTTTCGATTTCGGCATAGAGAGCCTGAGCACACGGATCGTGAAATTGGAGAAATGAAATCGATGCGATGTGTAAAATTATATCTCCCCGCTCGGAAAAAAATCGGAGAATTTAGAAACTTTTTAAGCTTCTGCGCAAAGTACGGAGTTGACACGCTGATGCTGGAAGTCGGCGGCGCGATGGAATATCGCCGCCACCCCGAAATCAACGCCGCTTGGGAACGCTATGCGTCCGCGCTGTTATCGTCGCCCGACGCGGCGTTTCGAACGCAGTATGCGAATCATTTCCCCAAAAACGCGATTCACTGCGAAAACGGCGGCGGGAGCTTTCTCAAACAGACGGAAGTGGAATCGCTTGTATCGTATTGCCGGGGGTTAGGCCTTACGGTCATTCCCGAAGTCCCGTCTCTGACGCATTGCGACTATTTGCTTTGCGCCCACCCCGAGCTTGCCGAACGCGTCGACGATCCGTTTCCCGATCACTATTGCCCTTCAAACGAAAATACCTATAAATTGCTGTTCGATGTTCTCGAAGAGGTCGTTGGAGTATTCCGCCCGCAGATTCTGAATATCGGTCATGACGAATTGTATACGATCGGGCTGTGTCCGCGCTGCGCGGGCAGAAACGCGGAGGATCTGTACGTAAACGATATAATAAAGATATATTCGTTTTTAAAAGAGAGAAATATCCGTACGGCGATATGGGCGGATAAACTCTTATGCAGCAGAGATAAAACCGGCGTTCCCTACGGCGGAAACGAATTGAAAATGATTTATTCCGAGACGGAAGGCGATACGGTCGTCGTGCCCGCGGTCTTTCATGCGGCGGAAAGACTTCCGAAGGATATTTTGTTGTTCCATTGGCACTGTTTGTTCGGAAATACGACGGACGAGCGGTTTGATTCGCTCGGCTACGATTACGTGCTGTCCAATCTGAACCCGTTGACGATCCCGTCTTTAAACGACCGATTGTCGAAAAAACACGCGTTGGGCTGGTGCGTTTCCAACTGGGCGGCGGCCGTCCCGGATCTCTTGCAAAGGAACGGGATTTACTTTTTCATCGCCTGTTTATGGGCGCTGGACAAAAGCTTGATCCGCCCGGACACGCCTTTGCCGGAAATCGTCGGGAAAATTTCGGATCTTCTTTTTCGGGAAAGATTAAGTACTTTTAAGGAAAAGCCTCTGCACGTTGTCCATACCTCTCGCATCGCCGTCTCGCACCGGGAATTCGTCGACGGAAATTATATGGATTATCAAAAAGACTGTTTGGGCGAATACGAAATTTTGTACCGCGACGGAACAATGCAGCGCGAGAAAATATATTTTGGTTTGAATATCAATTTGGAAACGCACGGCTACCGACGTACGGTCGACCGTCGTTTCGATCTGTTCAATACAGAGGATTTTCTCCTCGAATCGACCTACTCCTGCCGCTATTTATTCGACGGAGAGCGCACGCTTTACGAGTATGCGTTTACGCGCGCGTCGCAGAGCGAAGTCGAGTCGTGGCGCTTCGTGCCCGGCGGAAACTACCCGGACGCGGTAAAAGTAATTGCTTTTTACACGGAGTGAAAAATGCGGGTATCGGAATATCATTTGCAGTTTGACGAAGAAATTGAAAGATGGGACGAGGGAATTCCTTTGGGCGGCGGCAATTTGGGGTGTCTCGTCTACGGCAGGGATCCGCTCAGAATTCATCTGGACAGGATCGATCTTTGGGACGAACGGGAATGCCCCGAAACAAAAGAGCAGGGGTTTAACTATCGCAATCTCGTGCGGCTGATCCGTTCCGGTTCGGACGCGGATTATGCGGAACATAACCGTCTGTTTGACGGCATCTATAATCGACCGACGCCGACTAAGATTACCGCCGGGGGTATAGAACTTCGATTCCAGGACCGCTCGAAAGTGTCCTACCGTTTGGATCTTGCGGCCGCGACGGCGTCGGTCGTCTATCCGCACGCTCAGATTAAGCTGTTTTGCAGCGCAAAAGATCACGTCGGCGTCGCATCGGTTTCGGGAGAAGCGCCGGAAGTGCGGCTGAGTATGCCGGCATATCTCACGGAGGGAAAACTGCTTGACTATCCCCCGCCCGAATTTAACGGGGACGGGAAATTTTTATATTGTATCCAGCGCACGAAAAGCAATTTTCGTTACGGAATCTTCGTCTTTCAACGTTTAAAGGAAAACGGCGCGGATATCGTATTTAGTCTCGAAACGTCGCGCGGAAAGATAGCGCCGGAACAGATCCGACAAAAGCTCTCCCGGCTTGCGGACACAATCGGAGAAATCGAGCGCCGGCATCGAAACGACTGGAAAAAATTCTGGTGTGAATCGGAGGTGCGTCTTCCGGAGCCGGCTTTGGAAAAACAATACTATCTCGGGAATTATTTTTTCTTCTCTGGTTCCGCCCATAATCCCTATCCCATACCCTTGCAGGGCTTATGGACGGCGGACGACGATGATTTGCCGCCCTGGAAGGGAGATTATCACCACGATCTGAACACCCAGTTTACCTATTCCCATTGTCTGAAAGCCAACCATTTGCGGGGCGGTAGGGTGTTCATTGATTATATTTGGCTTCATCGGCGGGATTTTTCGAAATTTGCGCGCGAATTTTACGGCGTGGAAGGATTTTTGATTCCGGCGGTTTCCTCGCTGCACGGAAAACCGCTCGGAGGCTGGCCGCAGTATTCTTTTTCGCCGACCATGACCATTTGGTGCGTCAAAATTTTCGAGGAATATTTTTCTCTGACGCAAGATCTTAAATTTCTGCGTACGCGCGCTTTTCCCATTTTTAGCGAGACGGAAAAAGCTATTTCCGCAATGCTCGAAGAAAAGGACGGAAAACTGCATCTCCCGCTTTCTACTTCGCCGGAATATTTCAATAACGCGCCTCAAAGCTATCTCGTTCCCGATTCCAACAACGATCTGGCGCTTCTGCGCTATCTCTACCGTACTTTAGCGGAATTTTCTGAGATATTGAATAGGGAAGACGTATATTCTCCGGTCTTGGAAAAATTAGACGATTACCACGGAGACGAATGCTTATGGATAGACCGGGAGACGAAACCGTTTGCGTCGCACAGGCACCACTCGCATCTGATGGGGATATATCCTTTGAAAGATCCTTGCTTCTTTCACGGCGAGGGTTCGCGGCGCTTTGAAGAAAGCCTGGCGCAGCTGGAAAAATTGGGCGTGCGGGATTGGGTAGGCTTTTCTTTCACCTGGGCGTCTGTATTATACACGATGGCGGGAAACGGAAAAAAGCCCTTTGAACTTTTATACGACTTTTGCCGGGCGTTGGTGTCGCCGAACGGATTTCATCTCAACGGCGACTTCCGAAAAACGGGACTCACGGATTTTGATTACAGACCCTTTACGCTGGAAAGCAATATGAGTTTCTGCGACGCCGTGCAAAATATGCTCTTGTACTATGCAGACGGCATATATCATTTGTTCCGCGGCGTCGATGGGGCGAATTCAGGCAAGGAATGGGCTTTCGACGACTTCCGCGAATATGGCGGTTTGCTTTTTTCCGCGAGGTGCAGGGAAGGCGAGTGCTCTTTGGTGATCCAAAGCCCGCGGGAACAGGAGATCCGCGTGGAAATTTTCGGGAAAAGATGCTCACTTTCTCTGAAAAAGGGAAAAACGCGATTTTGCTTGCATACGAACGGACGAGCTTGATATAAGATAGGAGCTGAACATGGAGAAGGAAAGAAAGGAAAAAATAAAACTCGGTATGATCGGATTGGGCCAGAGAGGCGGCAATCTGCTGAGCGTGATCTTGAACAGTTTCAAAGACGTCGAAGTCGTCGCGGTCTGCGATGTGTTTTCCGACCGTGCGGAAGCGGCGAAGAACCGCATTAAAGAACTCGCCGGAAACGACGCGGCGATCTGCGAAACTCCCGAGAAGCTGCTTAAAAGCGGCGCGGAGGCCGTGATTGTATCGGCAAGCTGGGAAGCGCATGTGCCTTTGGCGATAGAATGCTTAAAAGCGGGCGTCAAGGTCGGACTGGAAGTAGGCGGCGCATATTCCGTAGAAGATTGCCGGCGGCTGGTGGAGACCTATGAACAGACGAAAACGCCGTTCATGTTCCTGGAAAACTGCTGCTATGACAAAACGGAGTTGATGGCGACGTCGATGGCGAGGAAGGGGCTGTTCGGGGAACTCGTGCATTGTTCGGGCGCGTATTCGCACGACCTGCGCGAAGAGATCGCCGGCGGCAATAAAAACCGACACTACCGGTTGCGTAACTATCTGCACCGGAACTGCGAAAACTATCCCACGCACGAACTCGGTCCGATCGCGAAAATTCTCGATATCAACCGAGGCAATCGTATGATGAGTCTCGTCTCGGTGGCGAGCAAGGCGCGAGGTTTGCAACAGTATATCCGCGACAGGGCGGACACGACAGAACCGGAACTGAAAGACGCGGTTTTTAAACAGGGAGATATCGTCAATACGCTTATCACCTGTGCAAACGGCGAAACGATCTCATTGATGCTCGATACTACCCTGCCCTGCGTTTACAATCGCGCGTTGGTGGTCCGCGGCGTCAAGGGCATGTATAACCAAAGCTGTAATTTTGTAGTCTTGGACGGCGAGGGCGGCGAGGAATTTTGGACGGGAATAGAGAATAACCGGAAAAAACTCGACAGTGCGATTGTTTATGAACAGGAACATCTGCCGTCTTATTGGAAAAATCTTACCGAGGAGGATAAACGCACGGGGCATGGCGGCATGGACGGATATATGCTGAGGGAATTTTTCGACCATTGTCTGAGCGGGGAAGAAATGCCGATCGACGTCTATGACGCGGCAAGCTGGATGTGTATTTCCTGCCTGTCGGAAGAATCGATCGCCAAAGGCGGCGGGCCCGTGGCGATCCCCGATTTCACGGGCGGAGCTTGGCTTCATAGGCCTCGGAAAGACGTAGCGGACTTTTAAATAGACTGAAAAGAGCAATTTATAAAATAAGGAGACGGAAAATGAGGAATAGAATCGGGATCCGCCCGACGATCGACGGCCGCCGGGGCGGGATACGGGAAGGCTTGGAAACGCAGACCAGGCAGATGGCGGAGAACGCGAAAAAGCTGATCGAAGAGAACGTATTCTATGCGGACGGCAGTAAAGCGGAAGTGGTCGTCTCGCCGTGCACGATCGGCGGAGGCCGGGAAGCGTACGAATGCGAACAGTACTTTATCAAAGAGAACGTGACGGCGACGCTGACGGTGACGCCCTGTTGGTGTTACGGCAGTGAGACGATGGACTTGAATCCGCTCACTACGAAGGCTGTATGGGGCTTTAACGGCACGGAACGCCCGGGCGCGGTATATCTTTCGGCAAGCATGGCCGCGCACGCGCAGAGAGGGCTTCCCGCGTTCGCGATCTACGGCGAGGACGTGCAAGACATGGGTGGCAGCGGCATTACGCCCGACGTGAAAGAGAAAATTCTGCGCTTTGCCCGTTGCGCGCTCGCCGTGGGACAGATCAAAAACAAGGCGTATGTATCGATCGGAAGCGTGGCGATGGGGATCGGCGGAAGTTTCCTCGACGCGAATATGATGCAGAAATACTTCGGCATTCGCGCCGAGTGGGCGGATATGACGGAGATACTCCGTAGAATCGATCTCGGTATATACGACAGGGAAGAATACGAAAAGGAACTCGTCTGGATCAAGGCGAACTGTAAAGAGGGCAAAGACCTCAACGGGGCGGCTTGGGGACAAAAGGAGTTTACGCGCGGGGAACTGGATAAGCAATGGGAATTCATAGCGAAGATGACTTTGATCATCAAGGATATCATGCTGGGGAATCCGAAACTCGCCGAATTGGGCTGTCCTGAGGAATCGCTGGGCCGGAATGGTATATTCGGGGGATTGCAGGGGCAGAGAATGTGGACGGACTATAAGCCGAACGGGGATTTCACGGAGGCGATTCTCAATTCCACGTTCGATTGGAACGGCAAGAAACAACCGACGATTTTGGCGACGGAAAACGACAACTGCAACGGATTGGCAATGTTATTTGAAAATCTCCTGACAGGTAGGGCGAGTATCTTTGCGGACGTGCGTACCTATTGGAGCCCGAAAGCGGTGGAGCGGGCGACGGGCTGGAAGGCGGAAGGAAGGGCAAAAGAGGGATTCATGCACCTCATCAATTCGGGTGCGGCGGCGTTGGACGGAACGGGCGCGAGCAGGGACGAAAGAGGCATGTCTGTCATGAAAGAGTGGTGGAAGGTGACGGAGGAGGATATAGAAGGTATGCTGTCCGCGACGAGATTCTCGCCGGCAAACCGCGGTTATTTCCGCGGAGGCGGATTTTCGAGTACTTATTCGACGAGAGGTGAAATGCCGGTGACACTGGTGCGGGTGAATATGGTGGACGGGATCGGGTATACGATGCAGATCGCGGAAGGCTGGACGGCGAACCTGCCGGAAGAGGTGAATAGGGTTTTGCTCGACAGAACGGACCCGACGTGGCCGAGCGCCTGGTTCGTGCCGCGTCTCAACGGTACGCACGCATTTTCGAGCGTATATAATGTGATGTCGAACTGGGGCGCGAATCACGGCGCGTTCTGTTACGGACACATCGGGAAGGACTTGATCACGCTGGCGAGCATGTTTCGTATTCCCGTGAGCCTGCATAATATCGAGGATAAGGATATATACCGCCCTCACGCATGGAGCACATTCGGCACAAAAGACCTCGAAGGGGCGGACTACAGAGCCTGCGCGCATTATAAGGAACTATATAAATAAAATCTGTTTGGATGGAAAGTGATTTCGGGACTTTATACCCGAAATCACTTTTTTACTATTTATAGTATGTGTTTTAAGTATATTTCTCTATAAAATATAAGCATTTGACATTTCACACGAAGAGAAGTAGAATAATAATCGAAAAGAAGGATACGGAACAGGGATAGAAAACGGAGGGCAAAGTTTTTGATTGTGAACGTTCAAAGTCTCGACGAGAGCGGTTGTCTGTATACTATCCGATGTGAACAATAAGCGAAGGAAAAGGAGAAATCGTATGAGAAAATTTTTCTGGTGGATATGCTGTCTGCTATCCGTATGCGCGTTTACCGGCTGCGGCGGACAAAAAGGAACGTCAGACGATGTGTCGGAAAGCGGCGGTTCGGTGCCGCCTGCCGGTAAGGTATTGGTTGCCTATTTTTCCCGGTCGGGGAATACGGAGACGGTGGCTTGTCTCGTTGCGGAACGGACGAAAGGCGATGTGGCGGAAATTATTCCCGCAACGCCTTATCCGCAAGAATATGCCGACGTCCTTTTCCTGGCGCAGCAGGAACGACAGGAAGACGCGCGGCCGGCGATCTCTGAGGAAACGACCGGCCGCATAAAGATGGAAAAGTATAACACGGTTTTTATCGGTTATCCGATTTGGCATGGCGGCGAGCCTATGATTATCCGTACTTTTTTCGAGGCTTATCCCGAACTGTCCGATAAGATCGTTTATCTGTTTAGCACGAGTGGTTCCAGCGGCGGCGGAGCGGCTGTGGAAAGCCTCGAAAAACGCTATACACAGATAAAAAATTCCTTGCATCTGACGAACTCGGCTCTCGGAAACGCTTCTGCCGCCGTAAAAACGTGGATCGATGAGTTAGATATTCTGGGACAAGACATTCGGGAAAGCGTCGAAGGCGTCAGGGTAAAGATGCGCGTAACGAACGAAAATATTTTTGTCGTACTGGTTGATAATTCCGCAAGCCGCGATTTGGCGGACAGATTGAAAAAAGAAACGATGACGCTCTCGTTTGCGGACTTCGGGGGCTCGGAAAAAATCGCTTATCCGTCGCCGCCGCTCGATGTTTCGGACGTCTCCGGTTGCGATCCCGTGGAGGGGGATTTAACGATTTATATTCCTTGGGGAAACCTCGCCGTTTTTTACCGCGACACTTCGGGTTATTCTTCCGCGCTCGTGCATATCGGCAGGATCGAGGGAAAGGGTATCGAGATTCTTGCGGCGCAAAAGGGGGAATTTTCCGTTGTTTTAGAGCTGACGGATAGTTAAAGAGATTTTGAAAAAGAGTTTTCTGTTTTCGTATAAAAAGGATTGACTTTTTCTCTCGCATTTGTTATAATACTTGCGTTTCTTGAATCATCGGAAGGGAGATAGAGACCTCTGGGTATTCAACGACAAAATCGAGAGCGAGGCGTAGCGCAGTTGGTAGCGCGCATGGTTCGGGACCATGAGGTCGTGGGTTCAAATCCCGTCGCCTCGACCATTTGAATATGAAAACAGACCAAAATCTAAAATTTTGGTCTGTTTTTATTTTATATATTTTTCAGTGAAATGGCGAGAAAAGTATATTCAAAAGCGCAGCTTGTCAACGGCGGGAAAAAATTATTGCTTTAAGAGAGAAAAAGCCGATCTGTTTATCAGTTCGGCTTTTATAATGCAAAAATCAAGTTTTCAGCAAAAATTTTTTCCATTGACAAGGGCGAGGACTATGCGACAATCGCCATAACGAAAGGCAAAAATTCGGAGGTATCAGCAAATTAATTCTTATCATCAGTACGCCTCGAAGATGGTCAAGAAAGATATTTCAAAAAAGTTAGATAGCTTCTTTATGAAAGAATTAATAAGAATCGATACTCTTATAGGGCGCAGGATCATCAGTACGTCCCAGTAAATAGTCTAAAGAAACTTTAAATATTTCAGAAAGTATAATTAAATAATCTAAAGAAGGAAGATATTGAGGCTTTTTCCATGTGGCAGTATAACTTGTAGAAACGTGCAATTTCTGTGTGACGGCATATTCTGACATATCTTCTTTCTCTCGGAGCAGTTTGAACCTTTCTTGAAATGTTTTACGTGTTGTCGCTTTTACGAAATCTTTTTCTTTTGTCATTCCTAATAAATATTCGAGTGGAACATTAAAATAATCAGCAATACGTATTAAAATTCGCGGCGTTGGAATTTTTCCGTAATTAGATATTTTAAGGAATAAGTCGTAAGAAATTCCGATAGTTACAGGAATCTCCGAACGTTTACAATCTATATCTTCTATAAGCCGATTAAAGATGTTTCTGAATTCTTCCGAGGTTTTAGATTCTTCTAAATTCGACATAATTTTTTCCTTTTTGATAAAAACAGTCATTTTTTGCATTGAATTTCATTAGACATTAGCTCTAAAATAATGATATAATAGTCTTGCTTCAAAATAGCTCGAATATTATTAATTTCGAGGCGATAAATTTTTTGTATAAGTTAAAAGAGGACGATTTACTGCAAACAAAATACGGTTGCCCGAAAACTATTCACGCAACCGCAAAAATGAAAATAAGACAAAAATTTACATCTGTTCCCGACCTACAAGATAATCAATAGAAATATCAAGACAATCAGCTAATTCAATGAGTGCTGGGATCTTTACATCCGCACCTTTTTTCCATAAATAAAAATGGGCGCTTTTGATGCTGGTTTTGTCAATAATTTGAGCGCGAGTAAATTCTTTTTCAGACATGATTTGTCGTAAACGTTGATAAAAAGGAGGACATTGTTGTGGAGTAAAATCAAGAAAGAAACGATCATTTCGACCGATTAAAAAATCTAAGGGACAGTTAAGAATATTTGCCGTAGCAATTAAGTTGGAAAGCTGCATTTGCCTTTCGCCACGCTTCCATCTGTTTACAGTTTGTGGGGTAACAGATAATTTTTCTGCTAATTCGGCAGAAGTGATGTTTTTTTGAGACATCAATTCGGATAACCGTTCTGCTAACGTTGCTTGCTCATTCATAATAATAATCCTCACTATTATTATGGCAAGTTTGGGTTCAAAATACCCTCAAAGAACCTTTAATTACTTTTTTGAAACAACAATGCGGACGCATTAATCGACACGAGTGTGGAAAGATACGTAATAGAATATGTGGAGTTCCGCACCGAGGACAATTATCATTTTGCAGAATATCTGCAGGAAACAATCAAACAAAAATAAAAAAACAGGAGATTTAAAAATCATGACATTTGAAGTAAAAGAAAGCGAAGCGGAGAAATTTATGCACTTGGTGGGATTAGGAAACGATATGATTAACTATTATCGTGATGAGGAAGACCAAAAAACAGACTATACCGAGCTGACTCATTGTTTAATGGAGCAGTATCTAAACCAAAAAGAACTGGATGTGACTATGAGTCAAGTCCGAGGATATATAGAAGATATAGAATCCGTGGAGGACGAGGTTCGAAGCGATTGTTACGGGTATGTTAAGACGTATGAAAAATGCGTTCTGCCGTATGCGGCGGCGCAACTGTTTGCAGACAGAATATATCCGGTGACGGGAAAAATTCGGGAGAGCAATGACTTGGCATACGAGGTATTTTTGGACAAGATATTGGAAGAGGGAACGTCGGTTTTACATATTGAATATCCCGATTTCAGGAAAGAAATGGAACGGCGTTGGGAAGAAGGCATAAAGCTTGAAAAGAAAGCGGAAATAACGCCTTTAGATTAAGCCGGCAAACAAAACAAGCCCCCCCTGAAAGTGAAACCTTTCAGGGGAACGGCAAATCCAATATAAACAACAGTAGAAATACTTACGAAAGAATATAAAAAATGGAGAAAAAGCATTAAAATTATGGAAAAAATGAATTTTGAATACGGTGAATTTATGGGTGTTGTGAGAAAGGTCGATGAGCTGGGGCGTATTGTTCTTCCCGCGACATTCAGGCAGGAAATGGGGTTGAAAAACAAGGATAAAGTAGAAATACTAATGACCACAAGAAATGAAATTATCATAAGGAAACATGAAATATTTAACGAATTAAAAAATGAATTGAACGATAAATAACGAAAAATTTATGGTCGCAATTTATGAAGGGTTGGTTATATTCTTTAACTTCATCGCATATATATTGAGGTGAGGAACTATAATGAAATCCAAATTATTTTTTACGATACCTTTTATATCTATGGCATTCTTCTCCGCCTGCGAAAAAACGAGTCCGAACGAACAAAGTAGTCATCGGAATTTTACCGCATACAGCGTGGAGAAATTTTGTGTCGAATATAGTCTTTTTGATTCTACTCAACACATTGACGTCTATTTCCCCGTGGTTACAAATAAAAAGATAACTTCCACGGAACTTGGCGGGATTGCCGCGAAATTCTCGGAAAAAGAAGGCACGTCGGTAAAAGAGCAGCTTACGCTTACCTTAGAGCCGCAAGAACAACGGCGGATAAACTTGGAATATAAAGGATTTTACATCTCGTATTTGACATATAGAGTAAAAATGGAAAGTAGTCAAAATTTACTTTTTTACGATAGTATCGATTTGTGCGATACGGATATCTGGATTTACTCTCAGGAGGAATATAAAACTGTTTCTTTTTCGGATACGTATTTGAAAATTCGTATAGTAGATTCGTTGGAGGATGCGGAAGTTCCCGAGTGGAACAATATCATAAAGGGGTTGCAAAATCAAATAGAACGGAGAATAAGCGGAGAAAAAGAAACCGTGAGGAGAGTATGATGAAAAGGCGACTGCTGACGATTCTCGTAGGGATCGTTTTGTTTCTGATACCCGGCTGCTCAAACGGGGATATAGCGGATCGGATCGTTAAAGAAAATATCGACAATCTCTATCTCGTTGTTTATGGGCGAGAAACCACGGAGGATTATGAGATAGAGGGATTGACAATTACCTACAACAAGACAGAGGAAAAGTATTCAAGGCGTCCGTATAAAATAATATTGATAACCGAAGAGTATGTGCAAAGTATAAGCGCCGAACGGATTGCGTATTTTAAGAATTTAATGAACGGCGACGGATATTGGATACTGTTTCCCTGTAAAGAAATCGAGAAAGTGAAACATTTCGTCGCCTATTTTGGCAAAGCGGTAACCGTTTCGGAGTCTACTGTTTTGCGGGGATATTCTCTGCATTATAACAAAACGCAGGCCGCGATTCAAGGCGTTCCGCATTATGTAACTTCAAACTCTGAGGAGAAGAAAGAGCGGAATTGTATGATAAAAAGTTCGTTTCGGGATATGATAGAAAATCGTTACGAGGATATTTCCTAACTTTTCCAATCTCCGTAAGCCAACGAATACCATAGAAAACAGATAAATAATTGAAATAAAAGATATGCGATAAAAGGGGTGAGCAAAAGGGCGCTCGCTGCATGACCATTTTTCCATAAAGCGATCATAAGCCAAATAGAAATAAACAGCGTAAAAATATTACTCACGAGAGCCACAAGATAAGCTGCAAAACACCATAAAGAAATGAGAAATATAGAAAAAGAGAAAAATTGAAGGATAAATAAGAAAAGACAAAGCGTACCTTTTTTATCCGATCGTCTTATCGAATGAAAAATTAGGCTGAACAAAGCAAAGATAATGCTCCATACCATAAATAAAATAAATTTGTTCGGAGGAGAATAAGAGGCGTGAAGCCAATTTTGAAAATATGTTCCGTTATAAACGATCATACTCAATAGAAAATAAGGAATAAGTACCAAAAGGAAAGATTGAATACCCTTTATACAATTATTGTTTTCAGGTAATTTTAACATGGTTAATAATATGAAAGAGGAGAAACGGTTATGCGGCAATAATTCATCTTTGATGACCGGAGTCTAACTTTTAGTTCCGGCGGACATATCAACTAAGGCTCCGGGAAGTAATTCCCGGAGCCTTAGTTCTTTGTCTACTGCGCCGTAATTTTTGAGTTGCGATCTTTTGGGTCGCCGCTGCTCTGCATTCACGCTTTCTGTGCTTTTTTCATTTTTGCTATCTCTTCTTTCTTTTCGACAATCATCTCTTTAAGCATTTTCTCGCATTCTTCTCTCGTCTTGGCATATACGTTGAACTTCTTTCGCTTGCCGCCGGGCATTCTCGGATAAAAGCTTCCTTCCCACAAGTTGTCGTTTACTTGGTACACGCATCCCGTGCCGCTCTTGCGTATTTTGGGCTTGTACGGCTCGAAAATTGCGCCTGCATCGCTCGTTTCGTCTTTCTTCGGCTCCTCCTTCGACGAGGGCATGGAAGCGTCTGTGCCGCCGATTTCGCGGTCGATTTTCACCGCGGCTTGTACTCTCATCGCGTCTGTTACGTGGGAGTAGATATTGAGCGTAGTTTCGGCGGAAACATGACCGATCATCGCCGAGAGCGTTTTTATATCTATGCCGTTTTCGAGCGCCATTGTGGCGAAGGTATGGCGCAGATCGTGGAAGCGGACGTGCTTGCAATGCGCGCGTTCAAGCATAATGCGAAACCGTTTGGTGACGGCGGAAGGGTGTCTGGGTTCGCCTTCTTTGACCGAGGAGGGGAATATCCATTCGCTTGTAGACGTTTTTTTCAAGTTTCTTAAAAGTTCTAACATATCGGGCGGAAGGATCAACGTCCTTATCGAGCTTTTTGTTTTCGGGACAGATACGCCCTTGACGGTGACTTGTCTTACTATCTTTAACTCGCCCGTATGAAGATTGAGGTCTTTCCATTTCAGACCTAGAATCTCGCCGCGTCGCATTCCCGTGGTCAGTTCCAGAAGGAACAATACGTAGTAGCCTTCCTCGGCGGCTTGGTTAAGAAGCCTCATGATTTCAGCTTGCGTGAGTATTTTCATCTCTGCGTTTTTCTTTGGGGGCAGTTTGCAGCCAATGGCGGGATTTCTCGTGATCAAGTCTTCGTGGACCGCCTTTTCAAGCGCCGACCTGCAAACGGCATGACAGGCGCGTACCATTCTGTCGGATAACGCCGTCCCTTTATTTTCCACGTTTTTCTTTCTGCCTGTTCGTTTGAGTTTTGCGTAAAACTGTTGCAGGTCGTTCTGCGAGAGCTTATTCAGCGGGATTCGGCCGATGCTTGGTATGACATGACCGTAGATTCAGTTTTCATAGGTGGAGTAGGTGGTTACCCGAAGCTTGGGCTTGGAAAAATATTGATACCAAAAGTCCATCCAGTCTCCGAAAAGCATATCGGGTTTTAGCCTTTCCGAGATTCGTCCGCATTCGTCTTTCAATTTTGCGAGTTTTTCGACGCACTCGCCTTTGGTTTGAGCGAATACGCTTTTGGTCTTGGGAAGACCTTTTTCGTCGTAGGCTATGACGACTCTGCCTTCCCATCGGCCGTCTTTACGAAGTCGCACCGTTCCTTCACCTTGTTTTCTTTTTTGATTTGCCATAGAGTCAGTCCTTTTTTATAAATTGTTTCATCATCTTACCAACCAGCTCGGAGGCGTTTTGCTGCATATCCGCCGTTACATGGGTATAAGTGTCGAGCGTGAAGCTTGCGTTGCTATGCCCGAGCATCCCGGCCAAGGTCTTGGCGTCGACCCCGCCTTGCATCGCGTGTGTTGCGAAGGTATGTCGTAGATCGTGAAATCGTATCAGTGGCAGCTCTACTCTTTTTAGAATGGTTTTCAGCTTGTTATAAGCCGTGTCGGGATGCAGGGGATCGGACGGCTTCATATAGTGGGGGAATATCCATTCGTTGATGGCGTTGTCCTTTTTTGTTTTGAGCAGCTCTGCCACGCTCGGCGGCATGATGATCCTTCTTGTGCCTGCGTTCGTCTTGGTTTCGCCGATGGCGATGCCGCCGACTCTGACCCTGCCGACAGAGCGTCTGACGCTCATCGTGCCGGCGGTGAAGTCGATGTCCGTCCATTTGAGTCCGCATATTTCGCCGCGACGCAAGCCCGTCATGATCTCCACATAGAAGAAATCGTACCAATACGGTTCTTTGCGGATAGCCTCCATAAATCTGTCGAGCTGGCTATCTCCAAGCACCTGCTTTTCTCCGTAGCTCTTTTTCGGGATAGTAGTGCCGTTCGTCGGGTTGCGGACAATAAATCTTTCCTTAACTGCCGCGTCCAGGGCTTCATGAAGCGTCATGTGAATTTTTCTGACCACGCTGTCCGAAAGGGCATACCCGAGAAGGGGATGCGGTTTGACTCGGCCTTCCTTTTTGATTTTGTTATAAAATTTCTGAATGTCCGCCGTGGTAAGATAGGCGAGCTGCTTGTCGCCGAGAAAGCGTTTGATTTGATGTTCCACGATTGCTCGGTATCCGTCCAGTGTGTTTTCTTTGATTTTGAATATCATATACTCGTCGAGCCACTTGTCCATCCATTCGCCGAGCGTCATGCGGCATTCTTCCGTAAGGTCGACGTCGCGGTAGAGGTCTATCAGCTGATGAAGCTGTTTCAGCGTTGATTTTTGGGTATTCCCGAACACCGATTTATACATCGGCGCGCCGTTTTTCTTATGCCCGATAACGATGCGACCTTCCCATCGTCCGTCGTCCCGTTTACGTACCATACCGTCGCCTTGCGGTCTGCGTCTGCTTGCCATTTAATCACCATCCTTTTTTTCAAGGTCTATATACGTGAATGCGTATCTGCTGTTTCGGGTATTTAGGAGAATACGCTTGCCTTCGTATGTTAACTCTCCCACACCCGTTTTCAGATAGTCGAAGTCTATATCGTATATCACGATAAAATGTTTCCCTGAAAATCTATGCCGGCTTTCATAAACATGAATAATTCCGTAAAATCCTTCGTAGGCTTTGCGCCAAGACCATTCCTTGTCGATTCCCGATGGGGTGTTCGGCTCTACCGAAACCAGTTTTCCAAAATGTTTTCTAATCAGCTTAGCCATCAGTTCCTCCTGTTTTTGTGATTTTTGTCGTACCACAAATATACCACAGGTTCGAGAGAATATCCAGCGTTTTTGCGAGGAATTATCGGTTTATTATCATTATTTTTTCATCTCCGTTATAGGCCTTTCAAACCCATGCTCTGCTTCTTTTCACGTATCGCTTTCTTCTGTTTGCGGTCAATGCCGCGGCCCTTTATCTGCTGTTCTTTGTCATACATATCCTCGGTACGTTCGTCGATGAGATTGCCTGCGTAATAAAATAAATCGCATACCCCGACAAGGAATTGTGCGTTAAGATTATTTTGTATCGCCTTAAAGGCTTCTTCTGCGGGAGTGTATCCGTTGTCGGCGGCAGTTTGAAGAAATTCCTTGCCTGTCTCATGATCATTGTATTCGTAATAAAATAGCAACCCGACTCTCGTTTGAGCCCAGGTGTCGCTCTGCGCGGAGCGTTGGAACCATTCCTTTGCTTCTTCGTGCCTGCCTTCGTCGAAGAGCCGCTTGCCGAGCATATATGCGGCGTGGAAACAGCTGTGCTCGGCGGCACTCCGCAAATAATTTTTCGCATCGACAGGGGACTTGTCTTGCAGATACTTGGCGTATTCATATTCGGCATATCCAAACCCGGCATCTGCCGCCATACGAAGGTATTTCATTTTGTCGCTCGGCGTCTCGGTAAATTTTCCGTTGCGGCAGCTTTTATAGACTAGATATGCGGCTAAGGCGTTTCCTTGGTCTGCCGCCATGCGCAGCCAATACTCCGCTTGTTCCATATCGTCCGTCTTTTCAAGATAATACCGCCCGAGACGGCAATACGCAAAGGGATCGTCCGTCGAATTGGCTTCTACATATAAATATCTGAAATCGTCTGCCTTGTCTTTGAGCACAGAGTAATCGAAATCGATATCTCGGTCGGGCGGTTCGCCGAGCTTTCCGGGCGCGGCCGCACAGCGCACGACAACATTGCGGACGGATTTGAATTCCTCGTTCTCCTCGATCGGAATTTTTTTCGGCAGTTTGTCGGTATAGGTACGGACGGTTTCGCATTTATATCTGTACCACGACTCGTAAAGCTCCGCAATTTTTTCATCCCTCCCAAGCATTGTTACTATTTCCTTTATGAGAGCTTTCGAATTTTTATCAAGATACCCGTAGACCTTCTTGCCTTTGACTTTTTGGAGTCTCTTTGAAAGGATTTACATTTTTGAAATCAGCTCGGGTGAGAAGGCGTGATTGCCGTTTTGAATTTCGGAAACCAATTCTTTGATACGCTCACGGTATCTTTCCTTAACGTCATCTCTTGCAGCGGTCTGCTTTTTATAAATCGAGATCAGCTCTTGCCGAAAGATATCCCCCGCAAGAGTTTGCTTGATATGCTGAATGCCTGTGCGGGAGAGATAGGGCTCTTGCGGACGTGACGACCACGCCAGCAGATGCACGTGGGGATTGAGTTCTTTGTTATGATAGGCGGCAACCCAACGGAAGTTTCCGGGCGCGATGCCCATCTCTCTTGCAATGTCATTGCGGCGGGAACGCAGCAGATTCAGCCATTGTTCCGCGCAGTTGTAACCGAGACGCTCGGCGTCTTCGCGTTTGAGCGAAATGATGAAGCCCCAAATGTTGCCCGGGTGTTCTTCTATCTCTTTGCCGACGGCGGAGAGATTTATTTTTATACCCTCATCCGAAAATAAACCGTGCGAGCCGCGGCGTTCGCCGATATAGCTTGCCATACCGCTCCGAAGAATTTCAACGCCTTCGCGCTTTGCAATATATTCGACGTAGCCGCCTCGGGACTGACCCTGTTCGTTGGTTTGTCCGGGCTTGTAGTAGGGGGCTTTCAAAATTAATCCTGCCATTCATGCCTCCTTACTCGAAGTGTTCCCGAATACGAATAGTGCCGTTGGTTTCTTTCACTTCACGGATACTTTCCTGGCGGATTTCGTCCAGGAGATATGTGTCGTATTCTTCATACTCTCTCGCCATGATCTTGGCAAGAGAATTTTGCTCGACCGCAAGCTTAAACAAAAGTCTGCAAATGCGTTCCTCGCTGTCTCTTACCTTCGCCCCGATGACGGATTCCAGAGACGGCAGAAGAAATTTTTCAATATGTTCCTTCTCTATCCACGCACAGTAGAAATCCACGGCTTCCCGGATGAAGGCATTGCGCGATTTATAACCTTTGTCCTCTGCGAGCCTGTCGCAGCGTGCCCACTGTTTTTTGGTGAGGCTAACGCCTCTTGCTTCAAGTATATCGTTATTTTGTTCCATCGTTTTTCTCCTTTTGATGATTGTAAAACTTCGGAAGGCGCCATGATCAGATATCTGCAATCCCTTGTAACGCCTTGATATTTTGGTACTGTAAGACTATAAAGTGTCGATTTTGTCCCCCCGCAGACACGATATGTCTTTGTGATTTGGCAGGGGAGAGGTCTTCAAAAAGCCTTATCACGCCCCGGTTTCGTCTCGCTCGGCGTTGCCGTGCGATGTGGTATGCCGTGTGGGGCAGACACGGCTTTATCCTGCTTAAAAAATAGGGTTTCGCAAAACCCTATTTTGCTGTATGGTCGTATTTCGTCTGTTCATCGAGCCATTCGAGAAGTCTGTCGCGCGGTATGATGGTTCTGCCCTGAACGATTTTCAGCTTCGGAAAGTTCTCCTCGCGCACAAGCTCGTAGGCGCTCGCTCGGGAAATCCCAAGCAGATTTGCTACGTCCATCACGGTGAGGAACATAGGCATCTCCTCACGGCTCTTATACATCGACTGTTTCATTTCATTTACTTCCTGGTTTTTTCATATTTTGCCATTGCTTTTTTGAAGTTCAACCTTGCCTCCGCTTCGCATAGTTGCTGCTTATAGTAAGCATCCTCCAAAGGCTTGATCGGTTGTAAAGTATGGAGGAGACTGCCGTTGTGAAAGCGACCGTCAAGGGTTTTCACCATCGTGGGCTCGGTGCAGAGGAAGCCTTTGCGCCTGAGGCTGTCAACATACTTCCTGACGGTGTTGTTGCTCATTCCGATCGCTCGGCCGATGGTGGAGTAGCTCGGATAACATTAGAAGGTTTTTCGGTTCTCGCAGTACATGAGGTAGGTGAGAAGCGCAATTTCACCTGTATCGAGATCGAGTCGAAACACTGCTTTCGGCATAGGGAAATATTTCCCGGGGATATCCTTTCGGTTAGAATCGTAGTATCTCAACCTTGTAACACCCTCCTTGTTGTTTTTCTTCTGTTCATTTTTGTTTCGTATTTTTACCTCCTGATATTTATTAAGGGCAAACAAAAAAGACCTGCACAAAAAACGGCTGAAAGCAATCCGTTTACTATGTACAAGTCTAAAAATTCTTAAAAAATATTATGTGTATTCAGTTGTGTGCACAAAGGTTTATACGAGCTTAATTGTTTTAATAAATGTGCGCCTATGAATTTGTATCAACATATATAGTTTAACATATTTGGAATTATTTGTCAAGTCGTTTTTAGGAATGTATTAATGCGTTTATGAAAATACTATATAGTTTCATGTGTCTTTGTTTGTCAAAAGAATAAAAAATAAAAATAGAGCGCGGCGACCTTGACCGATCACCGGGCTCTACTTAGCTTTCAATTATTTTCTGGAATGCTTCATAGTTTGCCAATTCACGTTCAGTATGATAAACTGCATATTCGATTGTATCGAAATAGCACAAGTAATCCTTCATCACGTTATTGAACACCTTTGCCGTGATTTCAGGGGGATTTCTAAAAGCACCGCATCCAAATGCACCAAGAATCAAAATTTCGTTTTTGTTTGCAGCCGCAATTTCAAATATTCGACGAATCCGTGTCGTTAGTAATTCTTCAAGTTCTTCATGGGTAATCCTTGTTGCCGTATCACCTGCATGCGGATTCATTCTATTGTTGGGACGTTCGCGTAGATTAGGGGCAGCACAAGTGAGAATATTCACGCTCCACCATTTTTCTTGAAGAAGCGGTTCAGGGAAATTTGTATCGCTCTTGAACACGCAAATGTTTGGCGTATAGATGCAATCGTCATTATATAATGGACTTGCCGTTTGACAATGCGGTGCGTAAAATACATCCCACATCATTTTAGTGCTTAGGCAAGGATATAAAGTAGTGCATCTGCAAATACATTCTTCTTGCGCGGAGGAACCGCTAACAACGCCCCCATCAGGATTTGTGGCAGAAGCAAAGTTCAACACGCACACCTGTTTACCTTGTTTGACTTAGTTTTCAGCCGCTTCGAGCGAACGCTTTCCGCTTACAATGACTCTCGCTTTTTCTGTTTTACAAAGGGCATGTAAGCATACAGTAGATTTTTCTGGAATAAAAATCTGAGTTTCTATTGATGTTTCAACCCCTTGCCGCAATACTTGGTTGGTTGTGTAGCATTGCTCCGTGTCACGGAATATTTCTGCGTTTTTTATTCTTCTATCAATCATTGAGTTGCTCTCTCTAATTATCTTCATGAAATCATAAGTTAACTCTTTAATCGTTTGTATAAAGAAATTTTAACATACTTTTATTGGAGTTAGACTAATTATTCTCCTCGAAGTTTTCAACTTGTTCTATGATTTTACGGAAAACTTCGGGGCTATATTGTGGGGGATATCCGTTTTTAATCAAGCATACCTTGATATCAAATTTCAACTGATCGCGCACGATTTGATTGTTAAGCCAGTCGGCAAACGAAGATTTCGTATCTATGATTTCCTTGATTTTCTTTGCCAACGCCTTGCATCTATCGTTAAGCACTACGCCGTCAACGACCTTATTTTCGCCATATTCAAAGTTGTACTGGTCACGTAAAGCCATCAAAATATCGTAGAACGCCTTTTCCTCAAAGGTCAAGCCTATCTTACGGAAACTTTCGCGGTCGGCGTTCATATCCTTTAAGATGCGGAGAGCCTGTTCGGTTGCGCTACGAATAATCTCTTCCGACGTATATTCTTGTGCTTCATCTGATTCTTCGGCAGAGAGCGTTTTTCTTCTTTCGTGGTATAACTTAATCGTTTCTTCAAGCATTTCTTGGAACTTTTTCGCCGCCATTTGGTTGGTTTTACCGTATTCCTTGATTTGCTTACGAAGCATTTTTATGAGCAATTCTAACTTGGAGGCAGGCATCTTAACGTCAATCAATCTTTCAAAGTATTCGGGACTGAAAATATCTTCTTGCTCGCCGTCTTCAAGAATGCTTTCAACTTTATTGTATTTCAGGGCTTCTTCAACCATTTGAGCTACATGGCGATTCATAGTTTCCGTATCCACATCGCTAGTACCGCTCATCTTGCGAACAAAACCAGCTATAGCCATAAAGCATTGTGCGAGTGCGGATTCTTCTTCACCAAGTTCTCCGGAAGGTTGGCAAATGTCGTAAGCCGTGCGCATACGTTTAACGGTTTTCAAAAAGTAAGTCTTAAAGGATACCTTTTTAACGCCTTTACCGCCGTCAGTTTGTGTTTGCAGTTCCTGTGTGGAAATAAACACGTATTCGGCTGCTTTTGCTAACAGCGTATATCTTAAAGTAGGATCACCGCTTGGGTCAAGGAACGGAGCTAAATCATAGCCGTTGAAAAGGTCTTTAAGGATTTCAAGTTCTTCTCTAAAAATAGCGGTAGCCTGTTCCACATCGTCAGAAGAAGGAGCAACAGACACATCACCCCCGTAGATTTTTATCGCTTCACGCATATTATCACGAATACCGATATAGTCCACGATTAAGCCATAGTCTTTTCCTTCAAATTTTCTATTAACACGGCTAATTGTTTGTATAAGCATGTGTTTTTTAAGAGGTTTATCATTGTACATATATGTCAGCGAAGGTACGTCAAAACCCGTTATCCACATATCGACGACGATAACAATACGGAAGTTTGATTTATCTTGCTTGAACGCCGCAGCCATATCATCTGAACGCTTGCTATTTTTAACACCGCCTAAATAGTTATACATTTCAGAATCGTCATTACTGCCGACGCTTGCAACCATGGCGATGCATGGCATAGGTTTCAATTCACGCAATTCTTCATCGGTTGCGTCCATACCGTCGGGCGTTTTCTTTTCTTCAAACCATTCGTGATACTTCTTTTCGAATTCCTTCAAGAGTTGGTAAGCAATCGTTCTGCTGGAACAAACAATCATTGCTTTTTGTACTCTTGTAGGGGTGTTTGCGCAAGACGAAACGTAGTGGTTGTGAATATCCACCGCAAGACGTTCTAAACGTGAAGGCTCGCCAAGGATTACTTCCATTGAACTCATAGCCTTTTTGCTTGCTTCAATATCTCCTTCAGTTGCACCATCATCGGCACATTTCTTGTAATACGCTTCAATTTGTTTGACTTTTTCTTGGTCAAGCAATACTTTTGTGATACGGGGATGATATTTGATAGAAACCGTAAGTCCGTCGGCAACCGCTTGGTCCATTGTGTAACGGTCAATTTCATCACCGAAAGTCTGATACGTTTCAGAAATAGGCGTACCGGTAAACCCAACGAACGTAGCCTTGGGAAGAGCTTCTTTTAATACTTTCGCATACGGTTTAGAAATCATAGCTCTCATATTCTCATCAGTATCCTTGCTGAACTTAATTTTCTTTGCATGCTCAAGCTGCGTTCTATGCGCTTCGTCAGAGAAGCAAATAATATTCGCACGGTCGTTAATAAGACCGATTTTATCATCTTCACGGTCACAGAATTTTTGAATAGTACAGATATAAAAACCGCCGCTTTCACGTGCGCCGAGTTCTTCACGCAATACTTTACGTGTAGGAACAATTTTAACTTCGCCAAGATTTAAGAATTCTTTACTTTTGGTAAATAGTTTTGCGCCTTGTTTTTGCAAATCGTCACGATCAACGATTAAAACAATAGTGGGAGAACCGATTTCAGGCACGTCCGTACAACGCAAAGCAAGTTGACGGGCAAGGAACGCCATAGCGTACGTTTTACCGCAACCTGTTGCACCAAAATACGTACCGCCTTTACCGCTTTTTTCTATAACAGATTTTATAATACTGTTTTTCAATAAACGTGCGGCAAAAAACTGCGGATAACGGCAAACGATTTCGCGTTCATCACTGTCATATTCGCTGTCTTGGAAATATATGTAGTCACGGAAGATTTCCAGGAATCTTTCAGGGCTGTAAACACCCTTAATCATAGCTTGCGTTTCTTCAAAAGGAAGAGTAGAAACTTTATCTCCGTCATTGATACGACGCCAAGCATAGAAATGTTCATAAGGCGTACGAACCGTTCCAAGACGCGTTTTAACACCGTCGGAAATGCACGCCAAAGGACTGAAATGTAAAAGGTGTGGAATGTCGCGCCAATAGCGATTGTAAATTTGCTCCCAAGCGGTGTAAATAGTTGCGTTTGCATCTGCCGGATTTTTCAACTCGATTAGACATAAAGGCATGCCGTTGACAAACAAAATTATATCAGGACGGCGCGTTTCAACTAGTCCATTGTGTGTATATTCCACAGTGAATTGGTTGACCGCACGGAAAATATTATTTTCGAAATTTTCAAAATCAATCAGAGCAACCATTTTAGCAAGCCCCGATTGCGACGTAAATTGAATGCCGTTGACCATCCAACCGTAAACCTTATGTAAGGTGGAAAACTCGCTTTCCGAACCCACAAGGCGGACGGTGTCTATAATCTGCCGTATTTCGTCTACGGTTAAATCGACGTTCGTTTTGCTTAAAAACTGTTCCAAATCGTCAGTATAAATCGCATCGCGTTTTGTTGTGCGCGGAATGTTGTTTCCTGCAAGATATGCCCAGCCTTCTTGTTCTAAAAAGGAAAGGAAAGCGTTTTCGTATTCAGATTCGCAATAACGCCCGTTAAAATTGTGTAATTTTGCCATAGTGTTTCTCCTATGTATTGATGATACTACTCTTTAATTTTTCGTAATCTGTCATAATTTATTTTCCTTCTTCTAATGAGCCTTTGATTAAGATGGGGCAAATATCCTTGATTTGTGCTTTCAATCGCTCGTTTATTTCTTTACGTGTAATATACGCGTTGTAAACATCGACTATTGCTTGCTGTATTGGAATGTCGGGAATAGGTATTTGAACATTACGCATTTCGCTCCATTCAAACGTTTCGCGTGCCGAACCCCACGAGTTGAAGCGTGCATAGCGATCGAACTCTGCTCTCGTGAAGAATAACATCAAGTATTCGGGAATCAAGACCTCGGGGTTTGTTCCAAAAACAGTATAGATAGAAGACACTAAAAACTGCTCCGTTGTATTGTTAAAACCAAGCGAAACCTTTTCGCCTCGTCTTGAAGTATCGGGAACATAAGCGATTTGTCGGGGATTTACTACCTTATATCCATCAAGCCCAACTCCGTTCATATCGGCTTTGGTTGGTATCATCGCTTTATTCGTAGATAATCCTCTGACGGCTTCAAGAATAAGTCCGATATCGTTTTTTTGGTCGCTTTCAATGAGATATTGACCGATTTTTTCACAAGGCATTTTACGACGCAGGTCTTCAATATAGCCGTCGCAAACGAGTTTCAAGTCTTCCAAGCCGCGCTCGTAGCTTTGCTGATTTGCCACCATTGCTTTGTAAATATCCACGTATTTTTGTTGCGTAGGCAAGTCGGGAAGTTCGATATTTATATCGCACAAGTCCTCCCAACTGAATACTTCTCTTGCTGAGCCCCAAGAATTAAAGCGAGCATATCGATCAAACTCTGGACGATTGAAATACATAAACAGATAGTCGGGATGTATCAACTCTTTTCTCGTCACCCGAAAAACTGTATATATGGACGATATCAAGTATGCCTGTTCGCTTTTGTTGAAAGTGAGAGCTATTTTTTCGCCTCGTCTTGAAGTATCTGAAACATAAGAAAATTCACCTTTATCGACCACTTTATAGGAGGACAAACTTACCCCGTCCATATCTGCTTTTGTTTCAATAAATTCCTTGTTCGTTGAAATCCCCCTAACATCGTCAAGAGTATAAGCGTCTTCGTAATTTCGTACGTCGCAAGACTCTATTAAATCGCCTAATTTGTATTTAGTCAATGCCATAGCCAATACCCCTAAAAGCATCTTCCAACATTTTTTGCGATTGTTTTTCTTGTTTGATGATTTCTTTCATTTCGCTTTGAATACGCGCCATTTCCATAGGGAAGTCAATATCCAAATCGTGGTCGATAAACTCGATATACTTGCTGGGTACAAGCGTCCAGCCTTTTTTATCAATTTCGTCCATACTTACGCTGCGGTAAAGTTCGGGTACGGCATAATTCTTGCCATCGGTTCCTTCGCTTTGCCAAGTGTGGTATATATCGGCAGCACGTTGAATTTGCGTATCGTCTAAACGCACTTTCTTTTTGTTTTCGCCCGAAACGTGATTTTCCGTCCAAGTACGTAAGTCCATAAACAAAATTTCGTGTTCACGGTTACGAAGTTTTCTTCCGTGATATGTGCCGCCTTTTTTATTTTGGTTCAAAATCCAAAGGGTAACGCTGATATCCGTGGTAATAAAAAGTTCTCGCGGAAGGATAATGATGGCTTCGACTTTATTATTTTGTATCAGCTTTTTACGAATTTCCAGTGTATCACTATCACCTAATGCACCGTTAGCGAGCAAGAAACCAGCAACGCCGTCAAGGGGTTTTAAATGCGAAAGCATATGCAAAATCCATGCATAATTTGCGTTACTTTCAGGAGGCGTGGTATAGTCCGCCCAACGGGAATCGTTTTTCAAATTATCGTCGTACCAGCCTTTAAGGTTAAAGGGCGGGTTTGCCATAATGTAGTTAAAGTATAAACCTTTATGCAAATCGTGCGTAAAGGTAGAATCGCTCGTTTCGCCAAGGTTATGGCTGATGCCGCGAAGCGCAAGGTTCATTTTTGCCAGGCGATAGGTTGCTGCTTCTTTTTCTTGTCCGTAAACGTTGATACGGCTAATGTCGCCGTGTTTTTCTCTAATAAGATCGGTACTTTGAACAAACATACCTCCCGAACCGCAACAAGGGTCATACAATGTGCCGTCAAACGGTTCTATGATTGTAGCAATAAGCTGAACTGCGTCATGCGGAGTGTAGAATTCGCCTTCTTCTTTGGTTGCGTTTACGGCGAACTCTTTCAAGAAATATTCATATACGCGACCGATTAAATCTTTTTCTTTACCAAACACTTTATGGCTGATTTTGTTTACTTCGTCCACGACTTGTTTGATGTCGTTGGGGGCAAGGTTGCGCGCAGTGAACGTGCCTTCCACAAAACAGCCCTTCAACTGCGTACTACTTGCGGCAATGCTATGAAGTGCGGTATCGAGTGCGACGTTGAGTTTCGGCGCAGGGGTATTGATGATGGTAGACCAACGGGCCTCTAAGGGCAGGTTGTACGTGCCGTCCGTGAAGGTTGCGTCGTCGAAGAATGCGGCAATAATATCTTCATCATCGGGGTCAAGTCCTTGTTCGATAAGGTCTTGACGGAGTTTTTTAAGCCCGTCTTCAAATTTTTCACCAATGAAACGCAAAAATACGAGCGTCAACATCATATCGCGTTTTTCAAAGAACGACCCCGAATTTCTTGCTTTACGCAATATATCGCGGCACTTAAACAGTATAGAATCCAAGTTTATTTTTTCTTCAGTAGTCTTTTTAGCCATTTTTCTTCTCCATTATATCATCCAAATCGGTATGATGAGGTTATCCCTATCGAATGCGCCGAACTGTTCCGCCATACACAAAACAGCGCCTGTTCCAACCTGCAATGGTGCGCGGTCAATCACACCAAAAGTGCGGATGATGCGCTTGTCGGGCGTTGCGGTTTTCTTAATTTCCAAAGGACAGAGTTTGCCGTTTCCTTCCATGATAACGTCGATTTCTTTGGCGTCTTTATCACGGTAAAAGTACAGATACGGTTCAAGCCCTGCGTTTTGATATCCCTTCATAATTTCAGATATCGTGAAATTTTCAAGAAGTGCGCCGCTCATTGCGCCGCTTTCTGCAACTTCGGGACTTGACCATTTCGTGAGATAGCACACAAGTCCTGTATCATAAAAATAAACTTTCGGCGTTTTAATCGTGCGTTTAAGCACGTTATTTGAATACGGGTGCAGAAGGAAGATGATGCCGAGCGTTTCGAGAATAGCTATCCACGCTTTTGCCGTAGCCATATCGATATCGGCATCGTCTGCGATTGCTTTATAATTGAGTAGTTGCGAAGTTCTCGCCGCGACCGCCGTAATAAAGCGATTGAATTTAAGCGCGTCTACCGTTCCCGAAATATCACGTACGTCGCGTTCCACATACGTAGAGATATAGGACGAGTAGTACATATTGCGGTCGCGATAAAGTCCTGATACGATACCAGGCATCGAACCACGCCAGATGCGTTCAAATAGCGTAGGCGTATCCACGGGCGCAATCTTTTTGCTTTCGTCAAGAAGCGTTTCCATCTTCGTTGAGAATGGAATGCATTCCGCACCGATAATCTCACGCTGCGACATAGGCGACATATGCAAAAGCGCTACGCGTCCTGCAAGCGATTCCTGTACGCCTTTCATCAAGCGAAAGATTTGCGAACCTGTCATCCAGAAATCGCCAGGATTATGATTTTCGTCAATATGCATTTTAATATACGTAAACAACTCTGGCGCATACTGAACCTCGTCGATTAATACAGGGGGCTTATGCATTTGTAAAAATAGCGCAGGATCGTTCTTTGCCATATCGCGCGTAACAAGGTCGTCAAGAGACACATACTCACGCCCCTTGTTTTCCTTTTCTGCAAGGGAACGGAGCATGGTCGTCTTACCTGCTTGGCGCGGACCAGTCAAAAGTATGGCGGAATACGACTGTGACAGCTCTAAAATTCTATTTTCCATATGGCGGTAGATATAATTCATAAATTCCTCCATGTATACCTATGGCATTTTAATACTAAAAGTATTATACTCTGATTTTATCCGTTTGTCAAGACTTTATTCGGCCAATTTATGAAATTTTAATAAATTGGCCGAAGATTTTTTCGTTGTTTAAAGAGAAATTTTTTTGAAAATCGCTTTTCTTTGTCTACTGCGTAACCGTTTTTGCGTTTTGAAAGAAGGCTTGATGGAAATAAGATTGATGCACGAATAATAAAAAATTACGCCGAAAGAAAATAATAAATTTTACCGAATAAAATTTCAAAATTAGACCGAATAGAGTTGTAAAATCAAAAGTAATGTGGTATAATAATGATGTAAATAACAATAGGAGATCGGTTATGAAAAAAATAGCGGATAAATCTCAATATAAACCGAGAATCGTTGACGATATGGTAAAAAAATATCTTGCCACCTTTGGTGCTGTGTGTATTGAAGGACCAAAGTGGTGTGGCAAGACTTGGACTTCTTCGTACCATAGCAACAGCGAATTTTTAATAGGAGATCCCGCAAATAATTTTCAAAACAGAGCCTTGGCCGAAATATCGCCGGCACTTGTACTTGAGGGTGAAGTGCCAAGACTTCTTGACGAGTGGCAAGAGGTAACGTCAATATGGGATGCTGTGCGTTATACGGTGGATCAAAGAGCAAAAAAAGGACAATTTATTCTCACGGGTTCATCGACACCTAAGAGGAAAGGCGTTTTGCATAGCGGCGCAGGTCGAATCGGTAAACTTCGTATGCGGACGATGTCACTTTACGAGTCGGGAGATTCAAGCGGTGCCATTTCTCTCAAAGAACTGTGCAACGGCAATATAACGCCCATGTTGACGGTTGAGGTCAATTTGCGTGATCTTGCGAACTTCGTGGTGCGCGGAGGGTGGCCCGGAAATCTGAATGTTCCGATCGAAAACGCATCTCTTTTACCGCGATCTTATCTCGATGCAATTCTTGACGATGATTCACAAAGAATTGACGATAAAAAATACGACGTTGCCAAAATGCGTTTATTGCTACGTTCTCTTGCGAGAAATGAAAGCACGACGGCAACTAAAAAGAAGCTCCTTTCTGATATTAAAGAAATCGACGATGAAACGATTGACGGCGACACCGTTACAACGTATCTCGACGTGTTCAACCGCTTGTTCCTGATCGACAATCAGTTGCCTTTCTCTGCCAACATTCGTTCTTCCGTTCGTGTAAAGCAGGCTGAAAAGCGGCATTTCTGCGATCCCGCACTTGCGTGTGCATTGTTAAAGGCTACGCCTGAGCGTTTGATCGGCGACCTTGAAACCTTCGGGTTTTTATTTGAAGCACTCGTGGAGCGCGATTTGAAAATTTATGCGGAATCATTCGGCGCGAACGTATTCCATTATCAAGATTACAACAATAAAGAAATCGATGCCGTTATTGAGCTTGAAAATGGAAGCTGGTGTGCTTTTGAAATAAAGCTCGGAGCAAATCAAATAGAAAAAGCGGCAACTGAGCTTATTGCATTAAGAGAGGACATTGTAAAGGACGGTGGTATAGCGCCTACAATCCTTTGTGTGATATGCGGTATGTCCAATGCTGCGTATGTAAGACCTGACGGTGTTTTCGTAATCCCCATTACCGCCCTGAAAAATTAGACTAAAACACCTATTGAAATTCGAACCTTTAATGTTCAGACATCAATAGGCGTTTATGAGTAAAGACTTCCATTGATTTCTATATGGGTTTATGTGAACAGTAAAACTAAAAAATTTACAATGAAAATTAAAAGGGGAAGAAGGCTTTCAAAGGTTCGTATCAATTAAGACCTATTTACAATGTTGCGTATTAAAGAAATTTTGTTCCTTTTTCCTACGGCTCGCGGATCTGTTTTTGTATGTGGTCTGTGCCCATTATAAAAAGCTCTGTAATTATCGACTGTCGTTCCGAACTTTTTTTCGGAACGGCTTTTTACTTTATAGAAAAACTGTTTCAAAGGAGTAAAACGATTTTCAAGGAGAGAAGTGGATGCCTTAAAAGAGATTTTTATAATGTTTAACAAATTAAAATAAGACGTTAGAAAGCAAAGAAAAATATGGTTTAGGTATTGATTTCCTAGAAGTGGTATGTTATAATAAGTATAATGAAAAATAATCAAAGGAAATAAAATGAAAACTATATATCAAATTGGGATATTACAAAACCAATAGACGTTTAGCTAATAAGTAGGACTTCATAAAAAACTTTAGAAAATTATTTTAGAAAAACTGTAAAATATAAGAGAGGTAAATTGTGGAGAATCTGTTTGATGTAATAAACAACGGGATGTTTTCAGTTTTTGCCCGTAAGGATAAACGCGCAAATTACGATTTGCTTTCTACGCTTTACGATATATTTACTAAAGAGGATAGATTTCAAAACATAGTAAAAGAAGATCTTAAAGATAAGATTGCGGCATACATGAAAGGTCGGGATTTCGACGAACTGGACGATGCGGACAATGTAAGTCTGTTGGGAAAATCAGCGCGAGAGAAAGCCTCATATAAGATTGGACAATTTATAAAATGTGGCTGGTTGGAGGAGGAGAACTCGAAAGGACTGGAATATATCATTACTTTGTCTGATAATGCCATTTTACTGCTTGAAGCTTTTCGCATGATTGTATCAAAAAGAGAACAGCCGCTTGAATATACGGGGTATTTTTATGTTATATATGAAACTTTACGCAATTTTGATTATCAAAAATCAAAAGCTTTGGTAGAACAGATCGTTAAGAATACCAATGAACTTTTCAACAGTTTACAGGGACTTCATTCTGAAATTAAGCGCTTTATCAAAAAATTGATTAACAGAACAGATTTAACTCCTCAAGACGTATTAGATTTATTGCTAAACAAATATCAAGATCAAGTTATCTTAACGGTGTTTAATAATTTAAAAGGACGCGATAATCCAAGTAAATATACTTCTGAAATACTAGGGAAGTTAAAATGGATCCGATATGAAAATTTCGATAAAGTAGTGTCCAATTATATTGCTACTGCAAATATAAAAGAACTTACAAATGAAAAGTATGAAGAAGTAGAACGAAAACTTGAAAGAGAACTTGATGAAGTAATTGCAAGTTTTGAAAGCGTAGATCAATTCGTTTCGATTATAGATTATAAAAACAGTAAATTTCATGGTTCGGCATTAGCTACGTTAAACTTTATAATGAATAATCGAAGGGACATAGAAGGGCAAATCGATAAAGCGTTAAGAATTTTACAGAACGTCAGTGACGGTGAAGATTTTGAGGAAATAATCGAAATTTATTCTTACGGAAATATCGACGATAAATCTCTGCATTCGAGAAATTTTAATAGGGAGAAGAAATCGGAAACTTTTACGGAAATTCCCGAGATTTCGGAGGATGAAGTGAAAACAGGCTTTGAAGCAATTTTTCAAGACGATGAATATTCCCGAAATAAAATCAACCAATTTGTTGCTAATTTATTGGGAAATAGGAATAGCATAGAGATATCGTATATTCCTATAACCGGCATGCAAGAGTTTATGAAAATTGTTATGATACAAATATATTCCGAATATAAAGAAATGGATTATTATATAAGGTATAACGGCAGTAAACAGGTAATATACGGATATAGTATGGAATCTTTTTATATTTTTAGGAGAAAAGCATTATGAGCGATAAAATAACTTCTTTGAATAATTTTTCGACTGAATATAAAATGCTTACAGAAACGGATAAGCAAGAGTTTTCAAAAATTGTAAGTAAACTTTTGAACGAAACCTTTATCGTGAAAGATAAAGAGGCGGATCGTGCGGATTATTTATTTGCCCGCGAAAATAACGCTTTATTTACTTCCTATTTTGAAATAACCGATTACGAGTTTATCAATGACAGATATAACGAACTTTGTTATATTAAAACAACTGAAAATAGAAATCGAGTGAAATTATATAAATTCGATACAGCCATTATTCTCATTTTACGGCAGTTTTATTATATAAAAAGAAGAGAAGTCGCAACTGACAATAAGGTAGTTATAAAGTTGGAGGAGATCATTGAAAAAGTTAAAACAAGTAAAATTTTTAAAGAGGAGAAAAAAATAAATGCCTATAAAGAAAGCCTTATTAAATTGAGAAAACATAAAATTATTGATTATACGGCGACCACTATAGATGAAAGCTTGCCCATACTTATTTATCCTGCTATTCAAATTATTGTTCAGCAAGATAAATTGGAAAATATTACGGATAGATTAAGCGCATTAAGAAAAGAGTCGGAAGACACAGGGGAAAATATCGATGAAAACATTGACGAAGATTAAACTTATTAACTGGCACGGCTTTTACGATGAAACGATAGAAATAAAGGGAGCTACGCTTATTACCGGAGAAAATGGGTGTGGAAAATCGACGCTGATAGACGCGCTCTATTTCCTTTTAACGGGCGGAGAAGATAATAACTTTAATTCTGCGGCAAATGAAAATGCACAACGAACTATTGTAACCTACATGAGAGGAAAAACCGGCGTTGAAGGAAAAGAATTTCTTCGTAACGACAACGATCTTATCTCCCATATTGCTTTGGAATTTTTTGACGATTCAAATAATACTTCTCTCGTTATCGGTGTCGTTTTGGAAATCCAAGATTCCAAACTGAAAGTCGGAAAATCTTTTTATCATATTGTAAACGGAAAAATAAACGACGAGTTGTTTTACGCAGAAAAAGACGGAAAGAGATTTTGTCTAAATTATCGTTCGATGGAGAAAAAACTTGATAAAGAGCATATAAATGCACTTGATTATCAAAGTAGTTCCCGCAGTTCGATAAGAAAAAATATTTACAGTATCCTCGATTTGAATAATAAATACTACGATATTTTACCCAAAGCCATTGCGTTCAAGCCGATTTCCGAAGTCAGTGATTTTGTATATAAGTTTCTTATGCCGGAAAGCGATATAAATATCGAAAATATTCGGCAGAATATACACGCCTATAATGAAATTCAGATAAAAATATCTCAAGACAAAGAGAAAAAGCAAGACCTTGAAAAAATAACGTTTTGGGGAGACAAATACAAGACTTTGGTTAACGAAAAACAGTTACTCGAAGGCTATAAGCTCAAAAAAGCATTGTGCGAGAACGAGAAGATTGTGGAAAAAGCGGAACAGCAAATAATAGTTCTGCGAAAAAATCTCGAACAAGAAAAAATAAACGAAACAGATTATGAAACTCAATTAAAATCGATCGAAGAAACGATATATTCATTAACGCATTGTGAAGCATATCTTGCGAAAAAACAGATAGAAGATGAATTGACGGTTGAAAATAGAAACTATGAAGAGATTAAAGAAAAAGTTTCTAAATTCAACAAATGGATATTAGCTGAAGCCGAAATAGCGGACGCGTTAGAAATAAATATCCATTTCCAAAAATATCTGAAAACAAAGGATCATTCGGCTTTTTTGGAAACACTTACCGAATATAAACGTTTATATGATATTGCAGTTGAAAAAATTAATAAAAATATTTATGAGTTGGAGACTTCTTTAACAAAATTAAGCGTTGATAAAAAATCGCTTACAGACGAGAAGGAAAAATTGTTAAAGGGGCTACCCTCTTATAGCAGTGAAGTTTCTTCTTTAATCAGTGTGATTGTTTCAGGAATAAAAGCGGATACCAACGAAGACGTCTGCGTTACGCCTTTATGCGAAATGCTGGAAATATCCGAAGGGCAAGAGGAATGGCGCGATGCCGTAGAGGGTTATTTGAATACTCGCAGATTTGACTTGTTTGTACCTGAACGTTTTTACGATAAAGCTTTAAATTTGTATGAAAAATATAAATTTGAAAAAAGAATTTCTGGCATAGGGTTAGTGAATCACGCAAAAATCAAAGATGTAGAATGTAACTTCGGTTCTCTTGCGGAAAAGGTCTATACGGAGAATAAAGAAGCAAGAAAATATGTCAATTACCTTATGGGCAACGTCAGTTGCGTAGAGTCGGAGGACGATTTGAAAGGTTATGAAAAATCTATTACGAAAACCGTCATGGTATATCAAAACAAAGCGGCGCGTCAAACAAAGAGAGAGGTATACGCTACTCCATATATCGGCAGGGAGTCTTTACGGATACGCTTAAAAAGTATTAACGAAAAACTCGGGGAAAACGAAAAAATAACGGAGATATCACTTAATAAAAAATCAAACTTTGAAGCTTTAAGAAGAAAGACGAAAGACAGCAATTATTCTCTCATCTACCAAACTGAAAATATATGGGATAAATGCCATAGAGTGCTCGGCAATATAAAAACCTTAAAGGCAAGACTTTTAGAAGCAACAAAAAATACGTCTACGCTCGATCCCAAAATCGATGTCCAAAAACAATTGCATGAGTCTGCGCAACAAAAGAAGAAGCATTGCTCGAATAATATAATTCAGTTGAATATGTCAATCAAGGATAATATTCAATCGGCAGAAAAGGCAAAAAAAGCCATCGAACAGATTACTCCGTTTATAAGACTTTTAGAGCAAGACGTTACTTTATGGAAGGAAGTAGAAAGTTTTTTTGAAGAGTATCAGTATTCTGTAAAAGAGTGTTCCGATAGAATAGACGCATTAAAAATCGAGATTGCCAAAGTGGAAACGCATCTTCCGTCTCTTATGTCAATGTATATAACAAAGTTTGGTTTTGACGCCAACGCCGAATTGGACAGCTTAAATGTATTTTATCAGGAGTACAACGAAGTTGTATTACGGGATTTAGAAAGGTGGCAAGAAAAATTGCAGGAGGTCAAACAACTTGCAAGTTGTGCTTTTCAAGAATCTTATATTGCCGAGATCAGAAAACATATTAAGGACGAAAAAGATAATATAAATAAATTAAATAAAATTTTGCAGAATAAACCTTTTGGAGCGGACGAAGAAATTTATCAATTTGAGATTAAGCGCAGTACGGATAAAAAGTTTGGCGACTATTACAATATCTTTATGAGCGATGAAGATTACGATACAAAAAGTTTATTTACGGATCAGCTGAGCGATAAAAATTATCAACTTATGCAAGATTTATTTGTGCTTTTGACACAGGATACACAGTCTGAAAAGCAAGATAAAATTATACGAGAGTTTACGGATTATCGTAAGTTTATGAGCTATGACATAAAAATTACCAATAAGCGCGGCGAAGTCTCCTATTTTTCTAAAATAAACAGAGAAAAAAGCGGCGGTGAGACACAAACTCCTTTCTACGTAATTATCGCCGCGTCTTTCGATCAAATCATACATAGCAGTTTTGGGCGTAAATCGCCGGGATGCCTTGTAATGTTGGATGAGGCTTTTAATAATATGGACGGATCTCATATCGATTCGATGATGCAATATTTTACGAGTCTGGATATTCAGCCGTTGATTGCGGTTCCTTCTCCTCGTGCTAAAACGATCATGCCTTATGTAGATACTACGGTTGCGCTGGTGAAATGTAGGGATCGTATTATTCCCAAATCACATATAAGGAACAATCTATGAATTATCGGGAAAAAATATTGAATAAACTTTTAGATAAGTATGACAACAGTTTTCAATCAAGAGATACGACGGCAAAAGCCAGGACTATTTCCTTGCGCACGGACAAAGAAAAGATCTTTGAGAAATATTGGTGTGCGGACTGTTATAATTACCGCCCGGAAATTCATGACGCGGTTGACGATTTATCAAAAGAAGGCTTCGTGGTGGCAGAATACGATAAGCAAAGCGAAATTTTAAAGCGAGTAACTTTAAAGCTCGAAAATGTCGATAAGGCATTTGACTCCCTGAAGCGCCCTTCGCGCAGGGAAGTTACCGGGAAAGAAATAGCGTTTATTAACGCCAGACTTTCTACTCTTGACGATGCGTCTATCGCCTACAAATATTTATCGGAGGTAAAACGGCTGATTGAAAGTGGCCATTCATATCGTTCGCAATTTAGAACGATAGATGAGCTTGCTTTACTATCGGATATAGTGGAGGAAATAGAAAAAAATGAAGAAGAAATATTACTTAGAAATTTTAGTAAAAAAAAGTTTAAAGATTCTAAAATAGTTGAAAACAATGCGGCTCGTTTGTTGCGTATATTTAATACTTTTGATGAAAAAGAATACGGTAGTTTTGCAGAACTTTGTTCGGAGCATTATCTTGTAAAAAACAAAGGGTACGTGTACGTCAAATACGGATTTTGCTTTAAGCTTAACGAACAGATTGTAGATCTGGATTGCCTAAAGGAAGATTTTTCTTTTTCGGAGTCTGCTATTGATAAAATAGAAATTATTTCAGTCAAAAAGGAAAGAGTTATAACCATAGAGAATCTTACAACGTTTCATTATTATAATGAACCAAACTCCATTATCATTTATCTTGGGGGATATCACAATTCTGTTAAAAGAAAGCTATTAGAAAAGTTGTATTCTTTTAATCCGCAGTTAAAATTTTATCACATTGGAGATATCGATTGGGGCGGATTTGAAATATTCTTACATTTAAAGCGTAAAACAGGCATTAACTTTATACCTTTAATGATGGGAATGGAAGAACTGATAAAATATAAAGGCGATTGTTCGCCTCTTACAGAAAATGATAGGCGACATTTGTCTTTGCTGCTTCAAAATCAGGAGGCGCAGTTATTTTATCCCGTTATCGAATTTATGTTAAAGAATGGATATAAATTGGAACAAGAATCCCTTGTTTTTAATGAAACGTCTATTGAACTCCTGGGCTTTAAGGCATAGAAGTTAAATTAATAAATTTTACTATTTGGCCTTTTCAAAAATTAAAATCTATGCAAAGGGAATATATAAAATGTGCGATTCTATCCTTGAAATGAAAGTATATAGATTCCTCAATTAACTCGTCGGCATTGCAAAAAATGTTTTCTTTAATTACAGCAATTCATTTTTTGTCTGATGACGACGGCAATAATACTAAGGATTTGCGTTCAAAAACGTACTTACAAATGATAAGATTATTCCCTTGTACTCGAAAAATCAGCAAGTTTCTTAACAGAAAAGTAAAAAGTGTTGTAACTAAAAATCAAAAGCACCTCAAAGGTTGGTCAACCGATGGGGTGTTTTTGTTAGAAAATAAAAAGAACTGAGGGTTTAAGAAAAGTATTATACTGAATATATAAAAAGAGATTAAGCTATCAAGAAAAAACACGCAAGTACAAAATGGGGGCAAGATTAGCTGAATAAGGCATAGTCTATCTTAAATATTACAATAAATAAGCGATTGCACGTGGCGAAAGAGTACGATTAGGCCAAAGGAGCGTAAAATTAAAAATAGACTATTCAAAGGAGGGTAAGCACTTTTGGGAGAATATATAGACTCAAGAATTCAAGACGCCTTTCCCTTTTCACTGGGGGTTACAGACGTTTTGAGATTTCATAAAAGGGTTGCGCTTTTCTTCATACGATAAATTTTCAGTAAAATTAAAAAATGTAAAGACAAATTGTTGACGGAACGTCAGGTTTGGTATATAATTTAAGAAAAGGAAATCGATTAATCATGATCACTATTTACGACATCGCCAGAGAATGTAAATGCTCAACCGCGACGGTAAGTAAGGTATTTAATAATACCGGAAATATCAGTAAAGAAAAGCGAAAAGAAATTATGGCCGCGGCGGACAGGTTGGGATATATTCCTAACGTAACGGCACGCAATCTTGTCAACTGCAAATCGAATATGATAGGAATCCTGTTGTTTGTCGACAAAAGCCTCGGGCTTCGCCATGAGCTTTTTGCGGAAATTCTTAACGCCTTCCGTATGGAAATGGAAACTAAACAATACGAAATTTTGCTTATTTCCGAAGAATCGGAAGCTTGGAACGGCAGCTTGTCCAGTCACTGTCAGGCTCTCCGGTTGGACGGCGTGTTTTGTTTAACCTGTGACTATAACGCGGAAGCTGTAAAAGAACTTGCGGCGGGTTCAATTCCGATGGTGGGTTTTGAAATTCCCTACGAAAACTCGTTCTGTATTGAAAGTGAAAATTACGAAGCAAGTAAAAAGCTTACACAATATTTTCTCTCGATGGGACATAAAAAGATTGCGTTTATCGCGGGTACCGATACCATGATAACGCGGGAAAGAATCCGCGGATACCGAGACGCGCTGAAAGACGCGGGGGTATCCGATGAGGAATTTGTGATTCGTTCCGGCTTTTTCAGCGCGGACGAGGGGAAACACGCGACGGAATTATTGTTTCAGTGCGGCCGCGAAGTGACTGCCGTCATGTATCCCGATGACTTTACCGCGATCGCGGGCTTGAGAGAATTGAAAAGATACGGTAAATCGATACCCGACGATATCTCTATCGCCGGTTTCGACGGTATTTCGATCGGCCGGTTGATTTCGCCCCAGCTGACGACCATCGTGCAGAATGCCAATGCGCTCGGCAGAGCCTGCGCGCAGGTTTTGCTTGACCGGATAGAAGGAAAAGCGAAAAATCCCGCCGTATTGCGCTTGGAAACAGAGATATTTGAGGGTGAAAGCGTGAAACGTCTATAAATTGCGCCGATAAAAAAAGACGAAAAAACTTTCAAAAACCTATTGACAAATGCTTTCATAGGTATTATAATATAAATAAGGTAATCGTTTTCCCTGTGCTGCCAATTCAAAAAATTCCCCACGCAGGGAACTTTTTTTGGCAGATAGGGTAATCGTTTTCCTAATCAAAAAATATTTAATTATTTCCTTAAAAGGAAATGAAATAAGGAGGTTTCTATGATGAAAAAGGCAGTAGCAAAGATAATGACGACGTTATTATCAGTGGCGACGTTGGGGGCCGTAGCATTGTCCGGGGCGGCCTGCGGCGGTAAGGGCGACAATACGTTGGTGTATTGGTGTTTTGACGAAGCGATGCGCAGACAGGTGGAGCGGTTTTACCCTTCCGAAGAAGAACGGGGGTACAAAATTGAAATCGAGGTAATGACGCTGGACAATATGCTTTCAAAATTGGACAGCGGTCTCCGGACGGGCAAAAATCTCCCCGATGTAGTCGCCTTGGAGGGAGCTTCTTTCAAAAGATACATAGACGGTAAATTGATGGAAAACCTCGACGAGCTTAAAGAATTTACGTCCGACATGTACGATTATACGGTAGAGGCGGCGACCGCGGAAGACGGTCATTTATACGCGATGGCGACAAACGTAACGCCGGGCGTATTCGCTTATAGACGCAGTATCGCCAAGGAAGTTTTCGGAACCGACGAACCCGCGGAAATACAGAAGCATTTCGACAGCTGGGAGCAGTTTCTTGATTCTGCGCAGGCATTGAAACAAAAAGACTATAAGGTGCTTTCTTCCTACATGGATATTGCAAAAGTATTTTTCGGCGGCAGAGAAAAGGGCTGGGTAGACGGCGACAATAAGCTTGTGATCGACGGCAGCCTTACGGAGGGGACGGATAGCCTTATGGAAACGGCGAGATCGTTGAAAACCAACGACTACAGCAACGAAACGGCCGAAAATACGGGCGCATGGTTTTCTGATATTTCGGGAAAGAAAGTGTTTGGCTATTTCCAGGCGACGTGGGGCATTTATTCCAATTTGGAAAGAAACAGTACCAGCGCGTCTTCCGGCGAAACCTCGTACGGGGATTGGGCGATTTGCGAAGGGCCGAGCAATTTCTTCGAGGGCGGGACGTTTCATGCGGTCGTAAAAGGCACGGATATGCAGAAGCAGGCGAAGGAATTTGTTAAATTTTTCTCGACGGACAAAAATTATCTCAAGACGTGGGCGAAAGAAAACAGCGATTTTATGAACAGTAAAAGCGCAATGCGCGAACTTGCGGAAGATACGACATATACAAATAAGTTCCTTGGCGGACAGAATCCGTACTCGATTTTCTGCAACGCCGCCGAACAGATCAACGGTAAAATCATTACGCAGTACGACGGAACAATTAACGGGCAATTCAAAAGTTGGGCGACGTATTATGCCGAAGGTCAGCACGGGAAGGACAAATGCGTCGCGGAATTTAAGAACTCGATCAAGGGCATTTATACTACCATAACGGTTTCGTAAACCGAACGAGGAGAACGATGTGAATAAATTGAAATCGGCGGCCGCTTCGGAAGGAAAAGGGAAGGGCGGCGTTTTGGAAAACGGAACCCGTCCCTTTTCTCCCGCGCCCAAAAGAAAAAAGCTTAAATTCAACGTAAATTATTATGGAATACTGTTTATTCTTCCCTTTTTTATCGTGTATGCGCTGTTTTCCGCTTTTCCGATGGTGTATTCTATTTTTCTCAGCTTCACAAATTACGCGGGATATAATCGTTTTTACGATTTAATCGGATTCGGAAATTTTTCTTATCTTTTGCATCAGGCGCGTTTTTGGCAGGCCTTTGCCAATACGTTTATTATGTTTATCATGACGTTTATTCCGCAGTTGAGCTTTGCGCTCCTTTTTGCGGCGATGTTTACCAGTAAGACGTATAAGATGCGCTGCAAAGGGCTGTTCAAAGTTATTTATTATTTACCGAATATTATTACGGCGACATCTGTGGCGGTTATGTTCTATACGCTTTTCCTAAAGCCCAGCGGCGGTATATGGCAGCTTCTCGTACGCATGGGCGTCATTGGTCCCGAAACCAATCTCTACCTCATGGAATGGCCGTCGCGTACGCTTGTGGCGTTTATTTCCTTCTGGATGTGGTTCGGAAGTACGATGATCACGATTTCCGCGGGGATACTCGGCGTCAATCCTTCTGTCTATGAAGCTGCGCAGCTGGACGGCGCTACGCAGCGCAACGTGTTTTTCCATATCACTTTGCCTGTGATTAAGCCTATTATCGTTTATTGTATCGTCACCTCTACGATAGGTGGCTTACAGGGCTTTGATATCGCGTATCTGTTTCTTTCGGGCGGACCGGTCTTGTCCGGCGGCAGAAACGCAACGGAAACGATCGCCGTCTATATTTATAAAATGGCGTTTGATACGGGCGGAGAAATGCAGTACGGCATCGCCTCGGCCGCCAGCGTATATCTGTTTATCGTCAGTATATTTATCAGCACCATGTTATTCCGCCTGACAAATACAAATGAGGAAAAGCAGGAAAAGCGGACGGAACGCAGAATTTGGGGGACGGCAAAATGAACGATATTGGGGTAAGGCGCGCGGCGCGGCGCGCAATTCCTTTGGAAAAGAGAATTAAACATATCATCGGGCAGACGGCGATCTATATTTTTTGTATTTTCATGCTGTTGCTGTGCGTGATGCCGCTGTGGCTGTTATTTATCGATTCCACACGTTCGACTTCGCAGATCAACCAGGGAATGTCCTTGCTGCCCAGCAAGTATTTCTTCATCAATTGGAACACGCTGATGAGCAAAAATTTCCCGCTTGTGAGAACGTTTTTTAACAGCGTGCTCATCAGCTTCAGCTCGACGGCGCTGTGCCTGTATTTTTCGGCGTTGACGGCGTATGCGTTCGTTACGTATCGTTATAAGGGACAGGAGGTGGTATATTCCATTATCCTTATGCTGATGATGATACCGGGGCAGCTTTCCATGATCGGGTTTTACAAGCTGGTCGTGGATATGAATTTATACGATACCTATGTTCCGTTGATCATTCCTGCCATCGCGGCGCCGGGTGCTGTGTTTTTCTTCAAACAATATTTCAACGCGAATTTTTCCAAGGACATTGTGGAGGCCGCGAGGATCGACGGTGCGGGAGAATTCCGCATTTATAATACAATGGTACTGCCCAGTATCGTTCCCGCGTTGGCGACGCAGGCGATCTTTGGCATCGTCAGCTCCTGGAATAATTATATGGGACCTTTAATGCTGCTTTCTTCTACGGAAAAATTTACTTTTCCCATGATTGTTCAGCTGTTGAAAACAGATCGCTACAATACCGATCTCGGCGCGGTTTCGCTTGGAGTATTTGTAACGATTTTACCGCTGTTGGTGATTTACTCGATTTTTTCAAAGGTAATCATCAACGGAGTCGCCATAGGCGGCGGAAAAGAATAAAGAAAGGGGATAGATAATGAAACTTAAAAAATTGTTTGCCTTGTCGCTTTCGCTGATTTTAAGCGCGTCCGCTCTGCTTTTTACGGGATGCAAGAAAGATAAAAAGCTTTGGGAATATTACGAGGATTATTTTAAGGTCGGCTGTACGATGAACTATGGAACGCAGGATATGTACGAGGATATTGCAGGCGAATTCAATTCCATGACCTGCGAAAACGAAGTGAAGTGGAACGCGCTGGAGCCGACGGAAGGAACGTTTGATTTTACGGTTGCGGATAAGATGGTTGCGTTTGCAAAAAATAACAAAATGGCCGTGCGCGGACATTGTCTCGCCTGGCACAATCCGCTGGCGCTTCCCAATTGGGTTTTTACGGATACAGGGTCGGACGGCAAACCTGTCGCGGCTACCTTTGAAAAGGTTAAAGCGCGGCTTGTCAACCATGCGACGGAAGTCGTCAAGCATTTCGGAACGGAGGTTTATGCCTGGGACGTTTGGAACGAGATGCTTACCGACAAGTATACTTCCGACGAAAACGATTTATACCGCGTCGATTCGCAATGGCATGCTGTCTGCGGGCTTACCGCAAACGCTTCTCCCGAAGAGAAGGCCGCCGCTAATGAAAGGATCGAGGAGCTGATCGTCGCTACCTTTGCTGCGGCGCGTAAGGCAAATCCGAAAACGAAATTGTTCTATAACGAGTATTTTGTAAACAACTCTTATAAAATGAAAAAGATTTTAACGATGGTAGACCGTTTGCAGAAAAAAGGCTGTGAGATAGACGGCGTAGGAATTCAGGCGCACTACGATATTAATTCTTTTGACGCCGAGCTGCTCGACAACCTGATCGCGGAGCTTGGAAAGCGCGGCCTGGAAGTGCAAATTACGGAAGTAGATTTTTCCATGTACGACTATAATGCGGATAAGTCCCTTTATTATCAGGAATTTACCGAAGATATGCAAGATTTGCAGGCTTCTTGTTTCGGAAAGGTGTTTGAGGTTTGCCGAAAGCATAAAGACGTCGTAACGGCGGTCGTACAGTGGGGCGTTGCGGACGACGATTCGTATCTGCATAAAATTCCCGTGGAAGGAAGGAAAGACTGGCCTTATCTCTTCGACGAGTATCACGAAAAGAAAGATGCATACTATGCGATTATTAATTTTTAACGGGGGGAAAGGAAAATGAAAGGTAAAATCAAACGGTTGGCGACTCTGTGCGTTCTTTTCGTCCTTTTTGCGGTCATGGGCGTTTTAGCCGCGTGTAATAAGGCGCAGGCGGCAAAACCGAGCGAATTTGTCGACGGCGTCAATTATTACTACGGAGACGGAAAGGATATGAGCCTGCAAGGCTGGTTTGCGTCTAAATCCGATGCGCAGTACAGCGTAACCGAACAGGAAGACGGCTCCGTGAGACTGCATTATTATAACGACAGCGCCTGGCGCAATTTCGGCGTCAGCGTTGAAGGGAAATTTTCAGACTTTTCATGGCTGAATATCTCCATGAAAAGCGGAGAAACGCCTGTCGGGGCGTTTGTGAAGATCGTCAATCCCATTCGGGAATCAGTAGACAATCCCAATGTTTTGGGCCAGGACATCTATTTTGATTTAACCGGCGAATATACGACGTATGCCTTCAAGGTACCCGGGATTCATCGGCAAATCCTCGACGTGGTGAACGATATATGTCTTTTCCCCGACCCGGGGACGACGGGAACCTACGGCGACATCTATGTAAAAAGAGCCTGGTTTTCTGCGCAGCAGCCCGAAGAAAGCGTTTGGATGAATGAAGAAGACGCCGCGAATGCGGCGGGGTGGACGGCGGAAAGCTGGACGGGGTATTCACTTCGAAAGGCGGAGGGCGCGGAAATCAAGATAGGCTTTTCCTCTCCCGCCGAATGGGCCGGCGCTTTTCGTCCCGTTGAGCTGCCCGATGAAAAAGTAAACAAATTGACATTTGTCTTTTCAAGCGACACAGCTAACGGCGTGGCGGACAGTATCGATAATATTGTATTTTCTTTCCGCGGCGACGAAGCGAGCTGGAATAACGGCGGCTGGTGGAATTATTACGAACAGCGTCTGCACGTATATCATAAAGGAGATGTTCCTGCCGGCGAAGATGGAAATTTCACGTTGGAAATTCCTATAGGCGACGCGCTTAAAGCTATGCAGGGCCAGCACGAAAAGCAGCTGCTGCTGGGGTTGAATATTGAGTCGTGTCCCGAATTTGACGATTACGACGGCAAGGGACAGATAACGATTAAAAGCGTAACGGTTTCGTACGACGAAAATTTTGAAAATCCCGAAAAGCCGTCGCTTGTTTGGGGCGTGGTGGATAGCGGTAAGGAATATTATAAGATCGAGGACAAAGACGGATACGTAAACGTGACTTATAAAGATGTTCCCGCTGATAGATGGTGCAATTTATATACGGACGTTCCCGCTGCTTTGGCCGATCCCACGGTGAAGCTGACGTTGCGCAATAACGGCGCCGAGCCCGTCAAATTCAAATTCAGTCTGGATTCGACAAAAGCCGAGGCCGAACAATTTGCCTTTTTACAGGCAAAGGAAACGCGGAGCTTTGAGCTTACTACGGACAAAAGGTATTCGGCGATTTCGCTTTTCCTCGACTGTTGTTACGACGCGGGCGAAAATCAGAAGGAAAAATACAGCGGAAACGTGGATATTGTTTCCGTGGAATTCGGAAACGAAGCGCCCATGGAAATTCCCGTTGAAAATTGGCGCTGCGACGCGGCGGGCAACCCTTATACGATCTCGAAAAACGAGGACGGCTCTTTCGGCGTCGCCTATTCCGCTTCCCCGCAATGGACAAATATACTTACGGATTTCGTCTATACCCCGTCGGAAAACACTGCGCTGACCTTGCGCGTAAAAAATAATAACGCGTTTGAGATCAACGTTCGTTTCGATCTGCAAAAGTTTAACGAACAAGGGGCGTGGACGGATTTACAGCAAGGCGTCATAACGATAATTGCCGCGGGCGAGACTAAGTCGATTATAATGAATATTGCGGCAGGAAGTCCTGTTGCGGGAATTTTAGGCTTTATCGATATGTTTGGTAGCGCGGCGGGCAGCGTTACCTTGTATCCCCTGGAAGCCTCGGCGGGCGCGGCGCCTTCGGAAGAAGCGGTTGCCCTCACCTGGGGAACGGCGGCGCCCTGCTTTACGCTTTCGGGAGAAGGCAACTCGGTGATCGAGTACGCGGGGCTTACGGGCTGGCAGAACGTCAACGCGGAACTTACGCTTAAGGAAGGTCAAACTTCCGTAAAGATCACGCTCGTCAACCATGCGGATCATAAAGTGAAATATAAGCTCAGCGGCGTAGACGCCGATTGGCAGCAGATCGGCGAAGATTCTTCTTCCGCCTGCGCGTGGCAGGAGGTTGAAGCGGGCGCGACGCAGGAATTGACGATCGTTTTTTCAGCCGAACAGGCGCCGTTGCTGGCGCATCTTATGCTGATGATCGATTGCTGGGGCGACGGCGCCGAATACGGTGGAAGTACGACCGTAACGGCGGCGACCGTCGCATAACAATAAACAAAAAAGGAGAAGCGTGTATGAACTTTACGGAAAATTTTGTCTGGGGTGCGGCGACAGCCGCCTACCAGATCGAGGGTGCGGCATATGAGGCGGATAAAGGAAAGCATATATGGGACGTAGCGTGCGAGCGTAAACGGTTCGTTTTTGAACAGCAGACGGCGGAGGTCGGGTGCGACCATTATCATAAATTCCGCGAAGACGTTGCCCTGATGAAAGAGATGGGGCTGAAGGCGTATCGTTTTTCGATCTGTTGGCCACGGCTGATGCCCGACGGAACGGGCAGAATCAGTGAAACCGGGGTGCGGTTTTATAACGCACTGATCGACGAGCTTCTGAAAGCGGGCATAGAGCCGTACGTAACGCTGTTTCATTGGGAATATCCCTATGCGCTCTATCTTCAGGGCGGCTGGCTGAATCCGAAATCCCCCGAATGGTTTGAAGAATACGCTGCCAACGTCGCAAAGCTGTTTTCCGATAAAGTAAAATATTTTATCACCGTCAACGAGCCTCAATGCTTTATCGGGCTGGGCTTGAGGGGCGGCGCGCACGCTCCTTTTGAACGGCGTTCCGACGAAGAGGTGCTGCGGGCCTGGCATAATACCCTCAAGGCGAGCGGACTTGCCGTCAAAGCGCTGCGCGCCCATGCAAAGCGGCCGATAGAGGTCGGCGTCACCGTAGCGACCGCCGTAAAGATGCCCTATACGGAAAAGGATAAAAAGGCCGCCGACTACGCGAATTTCGCCTTTACCGAAAAGACTTTCTTTACCAACAGCTTTTTTACCGACCCCGTTGTGTTCGGACGCTATCCCGAGGGAATGATGGAAGGGTTCGGCGTAGATCTTAAATATCCAGAATCGGATATGGAAATAATCAAAAGCAATATCGATTTTATCGGATTAAATATTTATTCGGGCGAATATGTGTCGACAGGCTCCGACGGAAAAATTTTTACCGTCAAGCCGGGATTAAACACCGCCAAGACGGATATGCGCTGGAACGTTTATCCGGAGTGCCTGTATTACGGGCCGAAGGCTTTTTACAACCGTTATAAGCTGCCCGTTTACATCACGGAAAACGGCGTCGCCGTGACGGAATGGAGAGCCTCCGACGGTACTCTGAACGACACGTCGCGCATTCAGTTTATCCGCGATTATCTTAAGCAGCTAAACCGGGGCATTTCCGAGGGCGTGGACGTACGCGGGTATTTTTATTGGTCGCTGATGGATAATTTCGAGTGGGCGGAGGGCTTTTCCAAGCGCTTCGGGCTGATTTACGTCGATTACGACACGCGGGAAAGAGTGCTGAAGGAAAGCGCGAGGTTTTACGCGAAAATCATACGTACCAACGGGAGCTGTTTATAATCGCCGCAAAAAAAGATTCTTCCGCTTTTGAGGAAGAATCTTTTCAAACAGTTGACACGAAGCGCCATAACAGTTAAAATGAATACGGGAGTAGAGGAAAGAATGAACGAAACAAAAATTTTTGCCGACAGAAACTTGAAAATCGGCGATATCGACGGCAACCTGTACGGTTCTTTTATAGAACATTTGGGGCGAGCAGTTTATACTGGGATATATGAACCCGATCATTTTGCCGCGGACGAAGACGGCTTCCGCAAGGACGTCCTCGGGCTCATTCGTGAGCTTGGCGCGACGCTGGTTCGTTACCCGGGCGGGAATTTTGTTTCCGGATACGATTGGAAAGACGGCATCGGTCCGAAGTCCGCGCGTAAAAAACGCCTCGATCTTGCCTGGGCGAGTTTGGAAAGCAACGAGTTCGGCACGGACGAATTTATGCGTTGGTGCAAAAAAGCGGAGCTTCAGCCCATGCTGGCCGTAAATATGGGCACCGGAACGCCGAAAGACGCGCTGGAGCTCTTTGAATACTGCAACTACCCGTCGGGTACATATTTTTCCGATTTACGTCGCCGGAACGGAGCGGAACAGCCGTACGGCGTCCGCTATTGGTGTCTGGGCAACGAAATGGACGGGGATTGGCAAATCGGTCATCTCGACGCGGATGCATACGGTAAAAAAGCCGCGCAAACGGCGCGCATGATGCGTTGGGCGGACGCCAAAAACGCAGGGGAGAGCGGCGCGGTTAAACTGGTCGTGTGCGGCAGCAGCCACTGCGATATGCCTACCTATCCCGAATGGGACCGTATCATACTCGAACATACTTATAACGACGTGGATCTATTGTCCATGCACCGCTATTACGAGTTTGCTCCCTCTTCTAACGATCCGCTGATGGACTTTCTGGGCAGCGCGGACAATATGTCGGAATTTATCGATACCGTTCAGGCGACGATCCGCTACGTACGTGCAAAAAAGCGTTCTCGACACAACGTCTATATCAGCTTTGACGAATGGAATATCTGGAATCAAAGCGCGCCCCGAAAGGCGCCGAATTGGAGTCAGGCGCCCGCGCTTTTGGAGGATAGGTATACCTTTCGGGATATGCTGGTATTCGGCGGACTGCTGAATACGCTGCTCAATCACTGCGATATCGTCAAGGTGGCCTGCCTTGCGCAGCTCGTCAACGTGATCGCGCCCGTGATGACGCAGCCGGGCGGCGCGGCGATCCGTCAAAGTATCTTTTATCCCTTCAGCTATGCCTCCCGGTATGGTCGGGGCGAAACGATCCGCGCCATTTCCAACAGCGCCGAATTTGATAACAGGCACGGAAAAGCGCGGCGGATCAATTCGGCGGTTACGCACGATTCCCTCAAACGGGAGGTATGCGCCTTTTTGTGCAACTACGGAGAATCCGCCGAAAAAATTCTTTTGGAGCTGCGTTCTTTCGGCAGTCTGCGCTGCATAAAATTTGCGAGCATAGAGTCGGCGGAGCTGGACGCCTGCAATACTTTTGAAAATCCCGGACGCATCGCGCCGATCGATAAGGAGCCCGTCGCCGTAAAAGAGGGCGAGCGCGCCGAATTTGTTCTTTCGCCGATGAGCTGGAATTTCCTGCGGTTTACTTATTAAGGGGCGCCATGGGGAGAGACGAGCAGTGTACGCGCCGCGCGCGGGAGTGCGTCGCAAAGATGACCGTCGAGGAGGCCGCTTCGCAGCTTCTGCACGATTCTCCCGCGGTCGAACGGCTGGGGATTCCCGCTTATAACTGGTGGAACGAGGCGCTTCACGGCGTCGCGCGGGCAGGCGTTGCCACGGTATTCCCTCAGGCGATCGCTTTGGCGGCCACTTTTGGCGAAGAGCTTCTTCACAAAGTTGCGGAGGTTATTTCCGAGGAAGCGCGGGCGAAGTATAACGCCGCAAAAGAAGCGGGAGACAGAGATATTTATAAAGGGCTTACGTTTTGGGCTCCGAATATTAATATTTTTCGTGATCCGCTTTGGGGGCGCGGGCAGGAAACGTACGGCGAGGACCCTTTTCTTACTTCTCGCTTGGCGGTTGCTTTTATCCGCGGTATGCAGGGAGACGGAGAAGTCATGAAGACGGCCGCCTGCGCGAAGCATTTCGCGTGCTATTCGGGGCCGGAGGCCGGCCGCCATGCCTTTAACGCGGCAGTCAGGGAAAAAGATTTGGAAGAAACGTATCTTCCCGCTTTCGAGGCCGCTGTCAAGGAAGGAAAAGTAGAAGCGGTTATGGGGGCCTATAACGCCTTAAACGGGGAACCCTGCTGTGCCAATGATTTTCTGCTCAATCAAAAGCTGCGCGGCGAATGGGGGTTCCAGGGGCATGTGGTCTCCGATTGCTGGGCGGTGGCCGATTTTCACAAGAGTCACCGCTTTACGGCTTCGGCCCCCGAATCGGCAAGCTTAGCCGTGCGCCGCGGCTGCGATCTCAACTGCGGCTGCACGTATGAAAACTTGCTGGAGGGGCTGAGGCAGGGGCTGATCGAAGAAAGCGAAATTCGTCGGGCGTGTATTCGCGTGTTAACTACGAGATTCAAATTGGGAATGTTCGATGACTTTTGCGAATATGACGAGATTCCTTACGAACGCGTGGGGTGTCCTTCTCACGCTGAACTTGCCCTGCGGACGGCCGAAAAAAGCGCCGTGCTTCTCAAAAACGACGGGATACTACCGTTAAGGAAAGAAAAACTGAAAAATATTGCCGTGATCGGACCGAACGCCGATTCCGTGCCCGTTTTATGCGGCAATTATAACGGAGACTCAGGCAATTTTATCACAAATCTGCGCGGCATACGTGAAGAAGTAGGCGAAAAAATCCGCGTATTTTATTCAAAGGGCGCACAGCTCTATCTTGAGGCCGATCCTCTTTGTAAGCCGTATAATCTGCTGGGTGAGGCATTAAAAATTGCAAAACTCAGCGATGCGGTCATTCTTTGCGTCGGATACGATCCCACCATCGAAGGCGAAGAAGGAGATACGGGAAATTCGTTTGCTTCGGGCGATCGCGTCGATCTTCTTCTTCCCCTTTCGCAACGCAGACTCTGCGCCGCCGTCCTGGCTCTCAAAAAGCCGACTGTTTTGGTAATAAACAGCGGAGGTGGAATTGACGTGAGCGAATATGAGCCCGCCGCGTCGGCGATATTGCAGTGTTGGTACAGCGGCGAAGCGGGAGGAAAAGCTTTGGCAAATATCTTGTTCGGCAAGGCGAATCCGTCGGGAAAACTGCCCGTCAGCGTGTATTATAATGATCAGCCCCTTCCTCCGATAGAGGATTATTCCATGCAAGGCCGTACCTATCGTTATCTGCAGGGAAAACCCTTATATCCGTTCGGCTACGGGCTTTCCTACACCACTTACCGTTATTCGCAGCTTTCTATCGAAGTTGGCGAGTATTTGAGCGGGAAAGTGTATGTAAAAAATGAAGGGGATATAGACGGGGAAGAAATTATAGAAGGCTATGTCCGTTACGAAGGGGAAACTTTGCAGAAACCACGTTTTTCTCTCTGCTTTTTTGACAGACGACGAATAAGGACGGGAGAGGAAATTCTCGTGCGCTTCACCGTCGCACGCAGACAGATGGAAAGCGTTTCGCTGCGGGGAGAAAGAAAACTTCTTGACGGGGAATATACGTTATTTGTCGGCGGTAGCGCCCCCGACCCGCGCAGCGCCGAGCTTTGCGGAGGAGAAATGCAAACCGTCCGTTTTTATATTCAAAAAGGTATCATTAAGATATAATTGAATTAAGATAGTACTTTACATCTAAACTAAATATGGAGGTAAAAAATGAACAATATCCCTAAAGTCAAGGTAGGGCTGGTGGCGGTATCGCGGGATTGCTTTCCCGAAAGCCTGTCGGTGAACCGTCGTAAGGCTTTGGTATCGGCCTACGAAAAGAAGTACGGCGCGGGAGACATCTATGAGTGTCCCGTGTGTATCGTGGAGAGCGAGATTCATATGCTTGCGGCCTTGGAGGATATTAAGAAGGCGGACTGCAACGCCCTGTGCGTGTACCTGGGTAACTTCGGCCCCGAGATATCGGAGACCATGCTGGCGCAACACTTCGGCGGCCCCGTGATGTTCTGCGCGGCGGCGGAAGAGAACGTGGGCG
>DBFWLO010000013.1:0-35103 GCA_048465415.1 Candidatus Scatosoma sp. | reverse complement strand
CGAAGAAATTCGAGACGACGCCGAGCAAGGTGGAAAGAGCGATCCGCCATGCGATCGAAGTGGCGTGGAACCGGGGACGGATAGAAGCGATCAACGCGATCTTCGGGACGCGGGTATATTTGGGAACGGAGAAACCGACGAACAGCGAATTCATAGCGCTTGTCGCGGACAAGCTCATTCTCGAAAATATGATCTGAAATATTTCACCGTTCTCTTTTAGAGCGAAAAAGAAGAACGATAAAAAGAAGCCGACTGCAAAACGCAGTCGGCTTCTTTTCAATTAAATGCAAGAAATTTTCAGCTCGATCGAAAACGCGATCTCTTCGTTCGGCTCGATCGTCCGATAAGCGAATCGATCGTCCAAAAGGGTTGTGGCGGGTTCCAGTCCGAGCGCGTAGTCTCCGCTCGCCGCGCTGTTCCACTGCACGAAGCAGGGGAGCGTGTCGCCCGAATAAGCGAGCGTAAAGCGTTTGCGTAACCGGGGATTCGTCGCGTGGATCTCAGGCGTTTTATGCCTCAGAAAATAACATCTTTCCTCTTCGCCGTCCACGGCTCCGGAAAACCGCGCGCGGTCGGACAAACGCTTTTTTGCCCAGTCGGTACGGGGGATCGCCTCCTCTATATCCGAAGAGATTGTCACGCCTTCGTCGAGCATGGGATAACCGAGATTGATATGATATAAAAGACAGTAATTTTCCGCCTTTGCGCCGCGGTTGATCAATCGGTCGCAGACGCAGACGGAGTCCGAACCGAGCGAAGTTTTCACGCTGCGGCGGAGCAGAAGATTTTTGCCGAACAGTTCCGTATCCTCGATCTCCGCCGTCACTTCGATTTTCGCCTCATCGCAGCGGATTCCGGTAATTTTGGCGGGGATATTGTGGAGAGTGCCGTGCAGATCGAAGCCTTCGCGCCCGCTGACGCTGTCGAGACCGCACGTATACAGCATACCGCCCTCGAAACGTTTGGAAAAAGGTGTTTCCCGCGCCGTGAATCCGTTTTTGGAAAGGAAAGAAACATTCGTGCCCTCGTGCCAAAGCTGCATGACGTCGAGCGCTTTGCTCTCGTTGAGCAGAAAGCGCAGAACGCCGTTGTTCACTTCGACGACGCGAAGTCCCGTTTCCCGGCCTTCAATGAGCGTATACCTGCGCGCGTAAGCAAGCTGTGCGAAATTGGATATTTTTCCGTTCATAGTCGCTCCTTATCTGCCCGAAAAGACTTTCAGCGTTTTCAGCGCATTTTCGTACATCGCCTTTTGCGCGGAGAGGGCGAGGTCGTGATAAAAGCCCGCTTCGGCCTGTTCCGCATGCTTTTTCGCCGCCGCGTAACCCGCATAAGACATATAGGTATAATAATTGATCTTGGCGATGCCGCGGCGGATCACCTCGCGATATTCTTCGTCGCTGATCCCGCTGCCGCCGTGCATGACCAGGGGGATTTCCGTGCGTTTTTTGACTTCCGTGATGATTTCCATATTCAGCACGGGTTTTTTCTTATAAATGCCGTGCGCGGTGCCGAACGCGATCGCCAGCGCGTCCGCGCCCGTCCGCGAAATGTAATCGTTTACACGCTCAGGTTTGGTATACAAATCTTCGGGATCCGCGCCGCTTTCTCCGCCTCCCTCTCTTTGGGGAAGCGCGCCGAGTTCCGCTTCCACGTCCACGCCGCGGGCATGCGCGTAATCGACGACTTCGCGGGTGCCCGCGGCGTTTTCTTCGTACGCTTTGGTCGAATAGTCGATCATCACCGACGTGAAACCGAGTTCGATCGCGCGGCGGCAGTATTCGAAATCCTCGCCGTGGTCGAGGTGTACGCAAACGTTCACTTTCGCGCTCTTCGCGAGCGCAACCATCGCCGGCCCGATCCGATCGAGCGGGGAAACGCTTTCGTGACACTGGGCGTGCGCGACGATGACGGGCACGTTTAAGGTTTCGGCCGCGTCCAGAACCGCCGAGAGACATTCCAGGTTGGGCGTGTTGAAACTGCCCACCGCGATCTGTTTGTCTTTTCCTTCCGTTAAAATTTCTTTTAAACTCACCAGCATAGTTTTACTCCTCGATGTCGACGACATCGTAACCGAGATAGGTGGAAAAAGCCTCTTCGAGCACGTATTTCATCTGTCCCATACCGACGGTGGTATGGTGCTTGAACCCGCCTTTGGCGAGCTTGATAAGTTTGTTTTGGAGATGGGGGATCTCCGCGACGCCGCCGCAGCCGAAGTATTCCTTTTCGATCGGCTCGCCCGTGAATTTCGCTTCGCTGGCATAAACTTTGAGTTTTCCCTCTTCGGTGAAGCAGTTGGAAAATGTCATAGGGAAGGCGGCGATGCGTCCCTCGTTGGAGCCCCAGCCGCTGCCCGGATCGCCTTTGGCGAACATCTTATGTTCGGTGACGGTGCCTTTCCCCGTCATCAAAGTCTGCGCCACGGGCCCGCAGTGGAAGAGAATGACTTTGTTCTCGTCGTCGCCGTAGTTATTATTCCAGTCGAGACAGGCGGTCGGTTTTTCCGACGCGAGGTTCATCGCCCGCATCGTGATCGCCGAACAAAGATCGATTTCGCAGGAGGCGACGATCCCGCGGTCGTTGAGTTCGGAAAGAAGCACGCAAGGACAGACGCGTAAGATGGTCTCCATTTCGTTCCAGCAGCGAAGCGTAATCGCGTCGAGGCGATAGGATTCTATGTATTCGTCGATGACGACGGAGATCTTCGCGAGCGTGAATTTATTCGTCTCGGGCACTTTGGAAAAATCCGTGTAATTTTCCAGCCGCTTCACTTTTTCGAGGACGGCGGGTTCGTCGTCTTTTTTGTTTTGTACGGCGAACACGAGTTCGGAGAGATCGAAACTTTCCACGTTGATGCCGTACCTTTGCAGAGTCACTTCGTCGAAACGCACGGTCTTGAACGCGGTCGTTCTCGCGCCGATACAGCCGAGATTGAACCGTTTCATGCCCTTGACGACGCGGCAGACCGCGGCGAAATCTTCGAGATTTTGTTTAAAAGCGGCGCTCAAAGGGTGTACGACGTGCGGTTTCATAACGGTAAAGGGGATTTTATATTGATAAAACACGTCCGTCACGGAAAACTTGCCGCAGAACGCGTCGCGGCGGCGGGAAAAATCCATTTTGCCGATCTCGTCGGGATACGCCTGCATGAGAATGGGCGCGTTCGCGTCTTGGAGCGCGGTCACCGCGCCGTTTTCGTCGATAAAAATAGGCATGCACAAAATCACGCCGTCGTATTCGCCCTCGTGGGATTTCAGCCAGTCGTGATACAGCCGGCCTTCTTCGCGCGTTTCCACGGCTCCGTAACGCGTCGCGTTCGCGTCCAGGACGAGCGCTTCGTGTCCCGCGTCCGTCACGGCTTTGATCATGTCGGCGCGCGCGCCGGCGATCAGTTCTGCGGGCATAAACCCGCGGTTTCCGAAAAATAATGCGAATTTCATTTTTCACTGAGCTCCTTTATCGTTTTATATAATTTTTTATAACGTTCGTAGGTTTCGTCGTAGGCTTTTACATATTTTTCGTCAGGAACGATCTCCTTCGTATACCGGACGAAAACGTTTTTCGCCTCTTCGAGATCTTTGACCGCGCCCAGCGCCGCGGCTTGCAGCATAGCGACGCCGCAAAGCCCGCCTTCGCTCGAACGCAGAGTGCGCAAGGCGAGTCCGGTCGCGTTGGCTTTGATTTGCAGCCAGCCCTCAGAATTTGCGCCCCCGCCCGTCGCCGCCGCGCTGTTCACTTGAATGCCGAAAGCCTTTACGGTTTCGAGATTTAAACGCATTTCGAGCGAGGTGCCTTCGAGTAGGGATTGATAGAGCTGCGCGTCCGTCGTCTGCAAAGTCAATCCGAGAACCGCGCCTTTGGCCGAGGAATCCTGATAGGGCGTCGCCGCGCCCGCGAAATAAGGCAGCGCGAGCAGTCCGGTCGGCCACGGCGTGAGGGAAGATTCCATATAGGCGAAGAAATTCTCTTTGTCGCCCGCATAGCCGTGCATGATTTTTTTTCGCAGCCAGTTCACGAGCGAGCCTGAGGAATAGTTGAGGATATACGTACAATAGAGCCCGTTCGCCCCGTAGGGCACGACGGGGTATCCCATAGCGCCCATGTCGGGCGAGTCGGGAATTTTATCGAAAACAGCGGTGATACATTCCACCGTACCCATGCCGTCGGCGGCTTCGCCCGCGTGCAGTACGCCCGCGCCGAGCGTGGCGCAGATCTGATCGTGCGAACCGAGCACCAAAAGGCAATCCGCGTTCAAATCAAGCTCTTTCGCCGTTTTTGCGGAAATTTTTCCGACGACGGAACCGGCGGGGCGCGGCGCGGAGAAAAGGGCGGGGGAAATCCCGGACGAAGAGAGAAGTTCTTCCGCAAAACGTTTCCCGCGAATATCGAAAACGCCCGTCCTTGCCGCAAGCCCGTAGTCGATCGCGCGTTCGCCCGTCAAAAGATAGCCGAGATAATCGCCGATGAGCATGACCTTATCCGCCTTTTCAAATATTGCGGGATAGTTTTCGCGGATCCAGAGCAGTTTGGAGACCGAGTACATCGCATGCGGCAGGACGCCCGTTTTCGCGTACAGTTCCCGTTCGCCAAACCGGATTTTCCATTCTTCCGCCTGTTTTTCCCCGCGGGGATCGGTATAGAGCATCGGATAAAACAAAACGTTGTCCGCCTTGTCTAAAAGTACGAACGCTTCCCCGAACGAGGATATCGCCAAAGAATCGATTTTTTGCTCCGCCGCGGCCTGTCTGATCAGAGAACGGACGAGTTTTACGATCGTTTCTATGTCGACGTACTGCTCGCCTTTTATCGTTTTCAGCGCGCATTCTTCCGCGCGGTAGAAAAGAATTTCTCCCGTTTCGTCGAAAAGCTGACATTTACAGCAGGTGGTTCCCACGTCCAGTCCCAAAAAATTCATGTCTTTTTCCTCCGTCGCTTATATTTTAATTGACTTCTTCTGGAATTTATAGTAACATAAGAAAAAATATATGGTAAAATCGTATCCATGAATACTAATTTAACACAATCGAATATCCGGGAACTCAACCGGCTTTTAGTCGATTTCTACAACCTGACGGGCATGAAAATCTGCATTTACGACAGCGAGGGCGAGGAGATCAGTTATTACCCCGACCGTTTTTCCGTTTTTTGCGGTCGGCTGCGGGAACGGAAAGACATGGACGCGCGCTGTAAAGAATGCGACCGCCGGGCGCTGGCCCGCTGCCGGAAAACGGGGCAGGCGCAGATCTACACCTGTCATGCCGGACTGACGGAGTGTATGGCGCCGGTGACGATCCGGGGCGGGATAAGAGGCTTTATCGTCCTCGGGCAGATTCGCGGCGAAAACGCCGACGCGGGCGTTTTTCTCGAAGCGATGGGCGAACAGGGAGCGGCTTTGAAAGAATACTACGACGCGCTGCCCGTCGTGCCGAGAGACAAGATCGAAGCGGCGGTGCATATTCTCGAAGCGTGCGCGGGCTACGAGCAGCTCAAAAAATTCGTGGAAGAGATGAATCTTTCCGTCAAATCGAGGATAGAGGAGTATATAAACGCGCATTTGAAAGACAATCTCGGCGTGGATATTTTATGCGGGGAGTTCCGTTTGTCGAGGCGGGAAGTCTATGAGCTTTTCCGTAAGGAATTCGATTGTACGCCCGCGGATTTCGTGCGGATCCGGCGGCTGAATTATGCCGCGGAATTATTGAAAAATACCGATCTGCACATCGGCGCGATCGCGCTCGAAAGCGGAATCGGCGACTATAACTATTTTTCCAAGCTCTTCCGCAAGGAATTCGGCATGAGCCCGAAAGAATACAGGAGAAACTGAAAATAAAAAGAATCCGCGGCTTCGTTTGAAGCCGCGGATTTTACGTCCGGTGGGAAAATTTCATGACGATATCCTGCGGATAATCGCCGAAATTTTTGCCGAAAAGATTGAGTCCGCCCGTGTGTTCCGCGTCCGGTTTTATGCCGATCTTCACTTGCAGGCAGTTCTTCTTTTCCGCTTGTAGATCGGCAATCGTCAGATTTTTATTGATCAGTTCCGAATTCAGAAAACACCCGTTTTCCGTGACGGAGATCTTGTATATCAGTCCGTAATGCGTCGCGTTGGTCGGCCAGAATTCCGGCGAAAAGTTTCCTTTTCTGCCGCCGAAGTCGCCCGGACAGGTGAAAGTGACGATCTCTTTGTCGTCGATCCAGACGGTGACGTCGCTCGGCCAGTCGTTGCGGTAATAGGGCGCTTCCGAACAACACTCGAAGGAAAGCTCCACCGCGTTGAAAGCGGGATTGGCGATCAGGTGATTGGGGAAATTATAGGTAACGCACCCTTCCGAAAAACCCAAAAGCTGCGCTTCAAAGCGTTCGGGCGTATATAAAAGGGAATTGATTTCGTCCTTTTCGACGATATAGTCGTTGAGACCAACCAAGTAACCGCTCTTTTTGATGTCTATGTCCACGTAATCGCCGACGCCCATGTTCACGTACACGGGCTTTACGGTATCCTTCGCGTCCGTCTCGGGATAGTTGAACTCGATCTTGATAAGCTGTTTATAGCACAGCTTCATGTGCCCCTTTTTGGCCGGCTGGAACTTGACGTCCACGAGTTTCGCGTCTTGGAGTATGGCGATATGATTGGAGACGCTCGACGTGGGAAGATTGAGGATCTTGGATATTTCCAGCATATTCATCGGCGAAACGCTCAAAAGGCGCAAAATTTGCAGCCGGTCGGGCGAAGAAAGCGCGCGTCCCACCGCGCACACCGTTTCATCGTTCTTTTCGTCCATCAAAGAAAGGACTATTTTGGCAGTTCTGTGCATAGAAACACCTCCGCATGCGTCTATGATTCAAAATTATTGTAACATGAAAACGTCGTTCTGTCAATCCCTCAAAAAAACTTGGAAACGGGTTATTTATCCTCAAAATAAAGGATCAGAGCTTTATGATTCAAAAAATTCGGAATAAAAAAGCGAGGTAATGACAACATATCGGAACGCTTTTCGGTATTGACAAAGTCAGAAACTCGTGAGATAATAAACGCGGTTGAAGGACAAACAGAGAGGGTAAGGCTTTGAAAAAATTCAATCCGCAATTTTTGCGGGAAGATAGCATGTCACTGGACGGAGAATGGGAATTCCGCGTCACGGAAGGGGGAGCGGAAGCCCTTGCCACGGCCGGGCATATCCGGAAAATAAACGTTCCCTTTTGCCCCGAGAGCGTCTTATCGGGCATCGGCGTCACCGATTACATCACCGAATGCGAGTATTTCAAAACATTCCGCTTAGAGGAAAAACAACTCGAAAACCGTACGCTTCTCTGCGTCGGCGCCTGCGATTACGAATGTGCGATCTACGTAAACGGCAGACTCGCCGCCCGTCACACGGGCGGTTACGCTTCCTTCAAAACGGACATATCCGCGTTGGTCAAGACGGGAGAAAATACGCTGAAAATATCGGTGACGGACAAAATCGCCGAGGATACCGCGAGCGGCAAGCAGACTCCGAACAGGGAATCCTACGGCTGTTTCTATACGCGGGTAACGGGAATATGGCAGTCCGTATGGCTCGAATTCGTTCCCGAACGTTATATCCGCAATTTCAAATTCGAGCCGGACGTGAGCCGCGGACGCGTAAAGATCGGCGTATTCACCGAAGGGGAAGCGGATATTTCCATCGGCGTTTTTTACGGCGGAACAGAAGTCGGCCGCGCTTCGGGGCGCTGCTCGCAGTACGGACGCTACGAAATCGCGCTCGACGAGGTAAGGCTTTGGGATATAGGGAAAGGGGAACTCTACGACGTGGAGCTCTTTTTCGGCGGGGATCGCGTGAAAAGCTATTTCGGGCTGCGGGAATGTCGTCTGGAAAACGGAAAATTCTATTTAAACGGCAGAAGCGTCTTTCAGCGTCTCGCGCTCGACCAGGGCTATCACCCCGACGGCCTCTACACCTCGCCTTCCCGGGAGGAGATGGAGCGGGAGATCGGGCTCGCCGTCGCGCTGGGATTCAACGGGCTGCGCCTGCATCAGAAGATCTTCGAGCCGGAGTTTTTGTACCTCTGCGATAAGGCGGGACTGATGGTCTGGGAAGAGTATCCGAACTGGGGACTGCGTTACACCGATCTCACCAATCTCGGGCGTGTGCTCGACGAATGGCGGGAGATTATCGAGCGGGATTTCAACCACCCGAGCATTGTCATGTGGTGTCCCTCCAACGAGATGTGGACGGACGAATTCAACGTACATGAAACTCCCGTTCAATGCGATATACGCTATGTAAAAGAGCTGTACGAGTTCACGAAGGTACTGGACGACACGAGGCCGGTGGTGGACGCGAGCGGCGGCTATCACAGCGACGCGACCGATTTGTTCGATCTGCATATCTATACGGACGCGGAGGAAACGGAAGCGTACCTTCGAGAACTGGAAAAAGGCAATATTTCGATTTCCAACGTCTTTCCCGCCGCGCCCGCGACGCTGGACACTTCTTATAAAGGTCAGCCGGTGATGATCAGCGAATACGGCGGTAAAACGATCGGCGGCCAGGGCGGCTGGGGGTACGGAAAACGGATCGCGGATACCGCCGAATTCGTGACGTACTTTTGCAGACTTGCCAAACTGCATCTCGACTGTCCCCGGCTCTGCGGAATCTGCTACACCCAGCTTTACGACGTCGAACAGGAATGTAACGGACTTTATTATTACGACAGAACCCCCAAGCTGAGCGCCGCGGAGACGGCGGAAATCCGCGAAGTCATGACCGCGCCGGCCGCCGCGGAAAAATGAAAAAGGAGGAAAAAAATGAAAAATAAAATGATCTACGGCGCGGCGACCGCCGCCTATCAGATCGAAGGCGCTTATGCGGAAGCGGGCAAAGGCCCTTCCGTCTGGGACGTGTTCTGCGAGAGACGGGGCGTTATCAAGGACGGCTCGACGGGAAACACGGCCTGCGACCATTATCGCCGTTTTAAAGAGGACGTCGGACTGATGGGAGAACTGGGGATAGACGCCTATCGCTTTTCCGTTTCCTGGCCGCGGGTTCTGCCCCGGGGCGAAGGAGAGGTCAATGAGGCGGGACTCGATTTTTACGATCGGCTGGTCGACGAGCTTTTGAAAAACGAGATCGATCCGTTCATGACTCTCTATCACTGGGATCTGCCTTACGCGCTCCATTTGAAGGGCGGCTGGCTGAACCGGGAAACGAGCGACCGCTTCGCCGAGTACGCCGCCGTCGTCATGCGAAGGCTGGGCGACAGGGTGAAACACGTCATGACTTTCAACGAGCCGCAGGTATTTATATACGCGGGCTACGTGCAGGGCACGCACGCGCCGGGGCTGAAAGCGGGACTTCGCGAGGAGCTCGCCGCCGTTCATAACGTGCTCCTCGCGCACGGGAAAGCCGTCGCCGCGATCAGGGCGTGCGGGAAAGACATTCAAACGGGGCTGGCGGTCTGCGGTTATCCGTATTGCCCCGCGACGCCGGAAGATTATCGTACCGCTTACGAATTTTCCTGCGCTTACGACGCGGAGCACCCTTCGGCCTCGATGACGATTTTCGGCGACGCGGTCATTTTGGGAGATTATCAGCAGGGTTATCGGGAAAAATACGCCGCCTATCTCGACGGAGTCATCCGTCCGGGGGATAGGAAGCTCATTTCCGCGCCCATTGATTTCTTTGGACAGAACTGTTATTCGGGCGGGTATGTAAAAGCGTGCGCGGACGGAACGGCGGCAATTCTGCCCATGCCGACAGGCAGCGTCAAAACGACTATGGACTGGTATATCACGCCCGACTGCGTATATTGGCTCCTGCGCTATCTGCAAGACCGCTATCATAAGCCTTTATACCTGACCGAAAACGGTATCGCGTGCGCGGACCGGATTTCCCGGGACGGAAAAATTCACGATCCGCTCCGCGTCGACTATGTAAAGGAATATCTCGCCGAGGTGGAACGGGCGCGGGCGGAGGGCGTGGATATAAGGGGGTATTTCTATTGGTCCCTGCTGGATAACTTTGAATGGAGCGAAGGGTATACGCAGCGGTTCGGTCTGGTCGGCGTCGACTACGCGACGGGCAGACGGATAAAAAAGGATTCTTTCGAGTTTTATAAAAATTATATCGCAAAGCGGAAGGGGAAGCAATGACGGAGACGAAGACGCGTAGGAACCGCGCCGAAAGTAAAATACGGAAACGGAAATTTTTCTTTGTTTACGGAATGCTTTTTCTGCCCTTGCTGCAATTTTGTATTTTTTACGTCTGGCTGAATTTCAATTCGATACTGATGGCGTTTCAGGAAAGCTATCGGCTCGATTGGAGCGGCGGATTTCCGAAAAAGACCTCGGAGATCATCTACGGACTGGGCAATTTCAAGGCTATTTTCCGCGACCAGGGGGGAATCCTTTCCGTCGCGCTCAAAAATACGCTGTATTATTTTCTTATGAATATTTTGGTGACTCTGCCCGGCTCGCTGCTGATTTCCTATTTCCTTTTTAAAAAGGTAAAAGGGAGCGCGTTTTTCCGCGTCGTTTTCTTTTTGCCTTCCATCATTTCGGGTATCGTCTACGTGGCGAGCTTCACGGAGATCATCGGCATGTACGGGCCTTTATACTATCTTTTAAAAGCTTTCGGCGGAACGTGGAAAAATCTTTTAATCTATGCCGACACGGCCACGCCGACGATCCTCTTCTATTCGCTGTGGACGGGATTCGGCGTCAACATGCTCCTCTATCAGAGCGGTATGTCGAGGATCCCCGGGGACGTTTTCGAATCGGGGAAAATAGACGGCGTGGGTTGGGTGCGGGAACTCTTTCAGATCGCGCTGCCCTTGATGTGGCCGACGATTTCGATGACGCTCGTCATGGCTTTTACGGGCATTTTCACGGGTGGGGGAATCGTTCTTTTATTCGCCTCCCAGGGCGGAAATTCGGCGGACATTTCCACGATCTATTACTGGATCTTCGCCAAAACGGACGCCGAAGGCGCTTCGGGACTTTTGGGCGACGCGGCGGCGGTGGGGCTCTTCTTCACACTCCTCAGCTTCCCGATCCTGGCTCTGATCAAATGGATCACCAATAAGGTCGATCCGCAAGTGGAATATTGAGGGAGGGCAAAAAAATGAAAAATCAAGCGTTAAAGGACGAACAGAGCCTGCGGATCGCCAAAGCCATCGCGTTCGCGCTGTTTGCGGTATACGCTTTCTCCCTGCTGTTTCCCTTGTTTTTCGCGCTCCTTTCCTCGCTGAGAAGCACGGCCGCTTATGACCAAATGCACTTTTCCCTGAAAGGGATCGTGGGATTAGCCAATTACGTATCGGCGTTTAAATACCTGCCGATGACGACTTCGGACGGCAGACAGCTGACGATCCTGCACCTTCTGTTCAATTCCTCCTGGTATACGGTCTTTGGCTGCGGACTCTCGCTCATAGCCTCGTCGATGACCTCCTATATCATCGCCAAATATAAATTCCCCGGCCGGAATTTTCTCTACGCGCTGGCGATTTTGACTTTGACGCTCCCGATCGTGGGAAGTATTCCTTCGCAGTTCAAGATTTACACCAAACTGCATATCCTCAATTCTCCCGCGCTGCTCGTCTCCTTTTTCAACGGTTTCGGTTTCAATTTCATCGTCCTCTATTCCTGTTTTAAAAATATCAGCTGGGAGTATGCCGAGGCGGCGTTTCTCGACGGGGCGAGTCACTTGCGGGTATTCGTGAGCGTTATACTTCCGCACGCGATGGGCGTCGTCGGCGCGCTGTTTATCATCACCTGCGTCAATTACTGGAACGACTATCTCGGCCCGATTCTCTTTTTGCCCGACTATCCGACTCTCGCTTCCGGATTGTACGAATACCGGGTTTTATCGGTGCGGGACACGGACATGGGAGGAGTAAGCACGCCGATTATGTTCGCGGGACTCATCGTCAGCATGCTGCCGATCGTCGCGCTCTATACGGTTTTCAACAAAAAAATCCTCGAATTTAATTTTTCCGGCGGACTCAAAGGATAAAACAAATCTATAAGGAGGGATTATGATAAAGGGCAAACGAAAAAGGTGTACGGCCGTCGCGCTCTGCTCGTCGCTGCTCTGTTCCTGCGCCGCCTGCGGGGGAGGAACGGGGGAAGAATCGTCGTCCGGAAAGCAGGGGACGAGTTGGCTGCAAGCGCTCAATTCCTACCCGGACGACAAGGAACTGCTCATCGGCGCGCACGGCCAGCCCGCTTCGACCGCGGAAGCGTACCGCGAAGCGAAAGAGATGGGACTGACGTTCCTGTTTCTGACGGAGGAAAAGACGGACGCGGTATTCACTTACGCGCAGGAGGCCGGACTCAAAACGATTCTCAGCCTCGGGAACACGCTGGCTTCCTTCAAGGGGGTGGATTGGTCGAAAGACTGGTCGGTATATCCTCACAACTTCGCCGTGGACTATTTCGACGAGCCGAACGCCCAGCAGTTCGACATGCTGGCGGAATGGACGGAACGGCATCATGAGAAATACGAAGGCGCCCGGCCGCTCTTTTGGGTGAACCTGCTGCCCATCGACGCGTCCGACCTTCTCGGCACGACGGCGGGGGAGGGCGTAAAGGCCGACGAGCGGTACGTCAAGGAATACTGCGAGAAAGTGCTTTCCGGCATCGGGAAGGAAGCGATTCTCTCCTACGACTACTATCCCCTGCGCGCCATGTACGACAAGGGGGAGTTCGAGTATAACTACGTCGCCGACGAGTGGCTCCGCACGATGGAAGTGACGGCGAAATACGCGAAACAATACGGCGTTTCCACGCACGCTTATATCCAGACCTGCGGCTTCTATAAACCGGATCCCGCCTATCACAGCTGGATCTGCCGCAAATCGGACGAAAAGGCGCTGCGCTTTCAACTGTATTGTTCCATGGCCTACGGAATCCGAAATTTCACCCATTTCACCTATTCCACGAGCGAGTTTTACGACTCCCACGGCTACACGGAGGCCTGTATCGGCCGGGACGGCAGCAAGACGCAGCTCTACACGGACGCGCAGAAGGTGAATCGCGAACTGCTCGAATTTGACCACATCTATCTTTCCTTCGCCTGGAAGGGCACGATGACCGCCGTCGGCGGCAATAATCTCGCGGACGATCCCGGATATACCTGCGCGGCGTACGAACTGTGCGATTATTCTTTGCACGCGCTCTCTCTCGGCGACGCGACGTGCACGGAAAACACGCTCATCGGGCAGTTCCGCGACGAAGAAAATGGCCGGGACGCCTTAATGCTGGCCAACTATACCGATCCCGAACAGGGGCTTTCCGACCTCGTGACGCTCACGCTGGAAGAAGGAATACGATCGTTGGCCGTGTACCGGCTCGGGGAATGGAAAGAATACAAACCAAACGCGGGAAGGGTAGAGATCGAGCTCGGCCCCGGCGAGGGCGCGTTCGCAATCGCGTTGTAGGGGAAAAGGAGAAAACGATGGAGATAAAAAAACTCACGGCCGGAATCCTTGCCGCCGCGTTTTTTTCCGCCGCGGGCTGCGGTGCGGCCGGAGAATCCGCGTCGGCGGGAAAAACGGACTGGCGGCAGATCGTCGGCGCTTACGGGAACGAAAAAAAGACGATGATCGCGGCGTGGGGCAACCCCAACCACAGCTACGCTTCGTATAAGACGGCGGCGGAGATGGGGCTCACGCATATCTTTATGGACGACGCCTACGCCGCCTTCGAGGCGGACGGGGAGACGGGAAAAGGCTCCGCGGCGATGGAGGAGATGCAGACCTGGTTCGCCGAACTCGGCCTCAAAGCGATCTGGCAGGCGGGACGCTGGGCGGCGACGGGCGCGTCGAGTCTCGATGTGTCCAAATACGCGGGATTCAAACACTTTTCCTGTATGGAGGGGATCAATATTTACGACGAGCCGACTTTTAACGCGCTTCCGGGTTTGGTAAAAGAAGCGAAGGCGTTCGACGAAACGTTCGGAAAGGATCTGCTCTGCTTCATCAACGTCTGGCCTTCGAGCGGCGGGAGCAACATCGGCGGGACGTACGCGGACTACCTCGGCCGCTACAAAGAAGTGCTGCTGCAAATCGAGAAGGGCCGCCGCATGGTCAGCAGCGACGTCTATCCGCTGCTCGACCGGGGCGGGACGCTGGAAATAGACGGCTCCTGGCTCGTCAATATGTTTCTTTTGAAAACGCTGGCGAAAGAAATCGACGCCGAGTTCCAGATGTTCATTCAGTCGGTCGGATATGTAGGCCACCGCCGGCCGCGCTCCCTGCCCGAAATCAACTATCAGGTTTGGACGGATCTGTGCTTCGGGATCACCGGCTACACCTATTTTACATACGCCGGCAAGGCGAGCGCCGACAGTTGGAAGTATACCGACGCGATCGTGAGCACGGACAAGGAAAGCAGGATTTACGACCAAACGTACTACGACGCCTGCCGGTACGTCAATCAAAACGTCTCCAAACTCGACGCGGTCTATCATTCCTTCGACTGGAAAGGTGTGCTCGTCTCCCTCGGCAAAGGCACGGAGATCGACAGCGGGCTGTTCTCGCTCGACGAATATGCGCTTCCTTCCTCCGAAGTAGCGTTTATCGAAAATCGTTCCTCCCTCTACGGGACCTGCTACGGCGTTTATCAAGACGAGGCGGGGCAAGAGGGGCTGGTGATCACGAATTATACCGATCCCGCCAAACAACTTTCGAATACGGTAAATATTACCTTCAAAGACCGGGATACGGTATTGCTGTATCGGAACGGAGAATGGGAAGCGGATTCCTGTCCGGGCGGGGAGTGGGAGATTGTTTTGGAACCCGGCGAAGGCGTGTTCGCGATCCCCGTCCGGCTTAAAAAATCATAGGAGAACAAAAAATGAAAAATAAAAAATTTCTCGCCGCAAACAGCGTACTTCTCGCCCTCTGTTTCGTCGCCGGCTGCGGTGGCGGCGGGATTTCGGACAGTTCGGGCAAGGGAAGCTCCGAAGTCTGGGATTCGGGCTTTACCCCTTCGGGCACGCTCAATATTTTCGTCAACAATCAGGGCTACGGCCGGGACTGGCTGGACGCTCTGGGCGCGAAATTCAACGAACTGACGGGCGTGGAAGTCCGCGTCGTTCCCGACGTGAGCAACTCGGTCGGAACCGACGCGATCGGTCAGGAAAAATCGACCTACGATCTCGTCTTTTCCGGCGGGCCGCTCGTCCAGTACGTCTATTCCGATCAGCTCGCCGACATCTCGGACATCGTCGCGGCCGCGCCCGAGGGGGAAACGGAGACGGTGGGGGAAAAACTGGCGCGCAGCGGACTCGATTCGCTCTATCGCTTCGGCGACCGCTATTATATGATCCCCTGGCAGAAAATGCTGGCGGGGCTCCACTACAACAAGACCGTTCTCGACGGGGTATTCGGGGCGGGCGAGTGGGAAGAGCCGGTCACGTCGGACGAATTTACCCGGCTTCTTTCCGACCTCAACGCCGTAGAGACGGGGAAAGTGAAACAAGACGCTTCCTACGCGGGAAAACGCGCCTACGGGATCACGATTTCCCCCGAGCTCAATTATTGGGCGTACGTCGTGGAGACGTGGTGGGCGCAGTACGAGGGCTTCGACGATTTTTATAATTATTATTACGGCGAGTACTACGAGGGCGGGGAGAAAAAGGTGGCGAAGGACGCGGAGGGGTACGGAAAATCCCTCGACGCGAAAGGCCGGCTCAAAGCGCTGGAAGCGTTCGAACGTTTCATCAAGAAATCGGCGGGAAACGTCAATCCCGTTTCCGAAGGCCTGGGGTATATCGATCATCAGAAACAGCTCGCTTCCGGCGTCTATCAGTCCAATACGAATCCTTCCGCCTTTTTAAGCTGCGGCGACTGGTACGAAAGGGAGACGTACGCGGCGGTGAAAGAAAACGGAGAACCGGTGCGTTTCATGCGCACGCCCGTGCTGAGTTCTATCGTGGAACAGCTCGAAAACAAAACCATGACGGACGAGACGCTCGCTGAAATCGTGCGGGCGATAGACGAAGGGGCGGCTTCTTACGCGGGCGTGTCCGCTTCCGATTTCGCGAGGATCAAAGAAGCTCGGCAAATGGTCACCTGCGGCGCGCTCGGACACGCGGTCGGGATTCCGAAAAAGGCGAGAAATATCGACAACGCCAAAGCGTTTCTGCTCTTTATGACTTCGGAGCTCGGACAATCGATCTTCGCTTCCGCCTGCGGCGGCCTCACGCAGCCTTACGGCTACGACGCCTCGTCCAATCAGAGTATCGTCATGAGCGAGTACGTGAAGAGCCTGAATAACGCCTACAAAAACGGGTTCAAGGTCGTCACCATCGACTACAAAGCGCCGCTCGTGACGCTGGGCGGACTGGACAATTACGGCGGCCAGGGCTATCTGGACGCGAATTTCTGGCTGGAAACGAAAAAGGCGGACAGTTTCCATAAAGCGGCCGTTTCTTATGAAAAGGCGAGGTATTCCTCGGTCAAAAATTATATAGCGCCCGCCGTCCGCTGAGATCGCAAAGATCGAAAGTTTATGAATAAGGAGAGAAAAAATGACGAAAAAAACATTGCTGCTGACTTGCGCCGCGGGCGCGTGTCTGTCCCTTTTATGCGCCGCCGCGTGCACGCAGACGCAGTCGTCCGCGCCCAAAGAGGCGGAATATACGCTCGAAGAGACGTCGGAAAATATCACCGCCGCTTTCGGTTCGGGATATACCGCGCCCCAGTATAAAATTTTCAAGGACGGCGCCGACACGGGTTACAAGGCGAAAATGAACGCCGCCCTCTCGCCGAGTGGCGAAACGGTCGTGATTTCCTATTCTTCCTTCACCCTGGGCGAGCTCGGGGATTATAAGCTCACCTACGTTTCCAACGGCTTGATGGAGGCGGAAGATCTGCAAGCGGAGCTCACGTTCGAGGTGACGGTGACTTCCGCCGACACGGTCGGCCCGACGGTCTCCGTCGTCTCCGAGAGCGAGTTCTGCGTCTGGACGGGGAAAGAGATCAAAGTCCCCGCCTTCGAGGCGGCGGACGCTTCGGGGATCGAGGAGGGAAGTCTGAAAATTTTCGTCGAGCTCCCGGACGGCGTACGCACGCAGATCGAGGAAAAAACCTACACGCCCATGTCGGCGGGGGAATATAAATGGATTTTCTCCGCCCGGGATAAGCTCGGAAACGACGCGGAAAAAGCCGTGCCGTTCACCGTCGTCGAAAGCCCGGAAGAAATCGCGGGCTGTATCGCTTATTTTAATCAGGCTTTCGGCGTCAATCAGATCGAAGCGTACAACGCGGAGAAATCCTTCGACGCGGATTTCGTCTGGGAGGACGGGAGCAAGGGCGCGACCGTGCTCACGCAGGACGTCAGTCAATCGGCGATAGAGGGCACGCAGGGCGCGGGAAAAGGGATCGACTACGTCTCCGCGATCGAGCTCGCCGCACCCTATCTCACGGAAGTGACGGGCAATTTCGATTATATGATCGTACCCATTCATAACCCCAACGCCTATCCCATCACCGTGCGAGCCTGGTGGTTCTCGGTCGTGGAAGTGCAAGCCGGGGCGACGGTCTGGTACGCCGTTCCTTCGGAACATTTTAAACAGGGCAATCAGGCGATGACTTCCGGCGACTATCAGACCATTTACGACGTCACCAATATGGTGTTCGCCTGTTCGGACAGATACAACAGCTGGGGCACACCCGAAGGGGAAATGCTTGCCGCCGGGACAAAATGGTACATAGGCAATCTGATCGCGGGCAATTACGATTACGTGGACGGCAACGAGAAGATCACGATCGCCGAGTTCGACACCAGAGCCGCCGGTTCGTATATCGGTTCCTTCACCGACAATATGCTTTCCTGGCGGGAAGACGCCGACCTTATCAGCGAGGAGCTCGGCATCGGCGGCGCGCTCGTCTTTACGGGCGATTCCCGCCTCGCGCTCGAATCGTGCTGCGCCTTTACGATCCGCTATACCGCTTACGGCAAGGAAGAACTGGCTAAACTGATGGGCGATCTGGATTATCTCCGCTTCTATGTGAAATTCACCGCCCGCAATAAGATGGCGAGCGCGAAAACGGAGATCGGCTGGGGGACGATCCCCGTGCAGCTGACGAACGAATGGCAGGAGGTGCGGATATATGCGAAGAATCTCGACGATCTCTATCTCATCGACGATACGATGACGATTCGTCTCATCGGCGACGGCAGCGAAGGCAGAAACTACGACGGACTCGAAGTCGCGTTCAGCAAGATCGAGCTGATCGCGGGGCTGAGGGGCTTCTACGAACGAGAGGAAGACGTGCTCGTCTACACCGATCTCAAAGGCGCGGAACAGCTTTCTTCGGAGAACAGCTCCGTCACCGTAGATACCTCCGTGAAGTACCAAGACGAGGAAAGCTCTCTGAAAGTGACTTTGAACGGGGAGGGCGGCGGCGACAATACGATCTCGGTGACGATCGAGAAATCCGCGATCGGCGGCGTGGTGACAAAGTACGATTATATCGTCGTGCCCGTCTTCAACGGCGATCCCGACGCCGACGGGGAAATGTACGTCGATTTCAACGGCGAATGGTACAAATATACGACGATCAAGGGCCAGACCTGGGCGGAGATCAGCATTCCCACGGCGGAGTTCGAGGCGATCTGCAAGAACGCCGATCTGCCCGGCGTCACCATGCGCGTCTATTCCTATTACACGGGAACGGTGTCTTTGAACATCGGCAAGATCCGCGGCGAGACGGTCGAGCTGGGGGAGGTCGTCCAAGACGAGCTTGTCTATTTCGACCGGGAAGTCGGAAAGCGCCAGGTCTCCGTTTCCGGCGCGGTCATGTCTTACGATACGGCGCATAAATTCGGAGAGGAAGCGGGCTCCACTCGTCTCGTCTCCACGGTGGACTGCGTTTTTGCTTCCGAATGTACGTTCAGCGTCCGGTTCGACGCGCCTTATATTACCGATCTCTCGGCTTACGACTATTTAATTCTGCCCGTCTTTAACGCCAACGCTTACGATATGATCTGCAAAACGTACTGGTCGGACTGGGTGACGCTCAAACACGGAGAATGGACGAAAATCGCGTTCTCGGCGGCCAAAGTCGCGGGCGGGTTCTATAAAAACCGTGCGGACGACGGGGACGCGCCCTGGAACGGCGGGGAGTTTTTCATCGGCTTCGCAGACTCTTCGGGCACCTGGGACGAGGAAAAGGTCGCGGAAATGAAAAAGGGCTGCACGGTCTATCTCGGGGCGATGAGGGGGTACGCCTATGCGGAAAACGACGGATTCTCCCTGCTCTCCTGCGGCGGAGACGCGGCGATCGTCGATCAGACGGCGGAAGGCGCGTTCGAGGCTTTCAAAGCGGGAACGACGAAAGGGGTGTACGCGCACAGAGGCACGGCGAAGGCGACGGCGGAAGGAATCGAGATCACTTCGCCTGCGAACGGATACTGCAATATAGCCTTTAATCCCACGGAAACGAATTTTAAACTCGCGGACTACGACGCGGTGGCGATCGCGCTCTCCAATCCTTCGGAAGTCGATCTGGTGGTTACGACCTTGTGGTACGGAGATATTTATCTCAAAGCGGGAACTTCGGCGACCATGCTGCTTCCCGTGAAAAAGATTCTCTCCGCGGAGGATTCCGAAATCAAAGACTTTACCGACGGCGCCAAGCTCGGCGAAAATCTCAACGGGCTTGCGCTGCGCGTCGTCGATTCCAACTGGGAAAACAGCGTTCCCGAAGGAACGGTGATTCTCGTAGAATCGGTAAAACTCGTGACGTTCGGCGGCGGAATCTTTTCTTTCTGACAAGCGCGCTGCGGCGAAACATTTTCGCCGCAGCTTACCCATATCAAAATACTGTTAGGTAAGGTGAATGTATGGATTTGACACCGGAAGAATCATTGACGCTCGTCATGGGCGCCGACAACTGGCACACGCAGACGCTGGGCGGAAAATTGTACGAAGTGACAATGTCCGACGGACCGCAGGGACTGCGCAAAGTGGAAAACGAGCGGGAACTTCCCGCCGTCTGCTATCCTTCCGCCTGTGTGCTCGCCAACGGCTGGGATCCCGAAACGGCGAAAGCGGTGGGAGCCGCGATCGCGGACGAATGTATCGAACACGGCGTGGACGTTTTACTCGCGCCCGCGGTGAATATCAAACGCAGTCCCTTATGCGGGAGAAATTTCGAATACTTTTCCGAGGATCCCTATCTCGCGGGGAAAATGGCGGCGGGATATATCGCGGGCGTGCAGGAAAAAGGGGTAGGCGCCTGTCTCAAACACTTCTGCGCGAACAATATGGAACGGGACCGGCTCTATCAATCCTCAGAAGTAGACGAAAAGACGTTGAGGAATATCTATCTCGAACCCTTCCGCATCGCCATAGCGGAAAGCCGGCCTTGGACGGCGATGATCTCCTACAATCTCGTCAACGGGGTACGCGTCAGCGAAAATCCGCGCCTCATGACCGATCTTCTTCGCGGCGAGTTCGGTTTCGACGGGGCAATCATCTCCGACTGGGGCGCCGTCAAAAATCCCGCCGCCGCGATCTCGGCGGGACTCGATCTGATCATGCCTCAGGACGATAAGCTCTGCGAATCGCTCCGCGCGGCCGCGGAAGAGGGAAAGGTCGAAAAAGACAAGATCTCGGCCTCCGCCCGCCGCGTTGCGGAATTGGCCTCTAAATGCGCCCAGGCGACGAAGAAACGCAAGGCCGGGTATTCCTTCGGGGAACGCAAAGAAATCGCCCTGAGGGCCGCTGAGGAGGGAATTACGCTGCTTAAAAACGAGGAGGGGATCCTGCCCTTGAAAAAAGGGACGACGATCGCCGTGATCGGGCAGATGTCGGAAGGGCGTACCGTGTGCGGCGGGGGATCGGGAAGCGTCGCCGTCAAGGGAGAACCCGCCGATCTTACCGCCTGTCTGAAAGAGTTTTTCGGGGAAGAGCGAGTGAAGTATTCCAAAGGCATCAACGGCGCGTGGGGAGATTTTTCTTTCGAAAATTTCGCCGAGAGCGTGAGGCTGGCCGCTTCCTGCGACTGCTGTATCGTCTGCGCGGGAAATACGGAGTATACGGAATGCGAGGGATTCGACCGCACGGAGATAAAACTCAATCCAAAGCTCGTGCGGGCGATCCGGGAATTGAGCAAAGTCAATCCGAATCTGATCGTCGAGCTCGTCGCCGGCAGCGCCGTGGACGTCTCCGACTGGATAGACTGCGCAAAAGCGTTGCTGTACGTGGGCTTCGGCGGACAGGAAGCGCAGCGCGCGGCGGCGGAGATTTTCGCCGGCAAAGTGTGTCCTTCGGGAAAACTCAGCGAGACCTTTCCCCTGCGCATAGAGGACACGCCCGCGTATCCTTACGACGGCGACGCGTTCTGCGATTGGTATAGAGAAGGGCCGTTCGTCGGTTATCGGCATTACGACAGATACCGTCTGCCGACGCGCTTTCCTTTCGGATTCGGGCTTTCTTACGCGAAATTCGAGTATACGAACTGCGAAGCGGAAAGGATAAGCGAGACGGAAAATGTATTCCGGCTGAGCGTGGCGGTCAAAAACATTTCAGATACGGACGGAAAAGAGACGGTCGAAGTCTATATTGCCCGGAAATTTTCCTCGGCGCTGGCGCCCGTCAAGGAACTAAAAGCCTTTCTCAAAAAGCAAATCAAAGCGGGCGGAGAGGAAATTTTCTCCTTTGTCCTCGGCCCGGAGACGTTCGTTTCCTATTCCTCCGCGTCGGGAAAATACGAGCTTGCCAAAGGCGAATACGAGCTTTGCGTGGGCGCTTCCGCGGAAGATATAAAATATAAAGTGCGCGTAACGGTAAAATAATCCGGCAGCTCTTGCTTTTTTTCAAAACTTGTGCTATACTGTCCCTGACGATGAAAGCCGCCTTTGAATAAGGCGGCGGTTTCACCGAAGGAGGGAATTTATGAAAGTTTTTATCATCGGAGGAACGGGACTGCTGGGGAGCCAGGCGGCGGCGGAACTGATCGCGCGGGGACATGAGGTAAAGAGCGTCGCCTTGCCGCCTTTGCCGGCGGGCGCGCAGCTGCCGCCGGAAATGGAAATCGAATTCGGGAATTATCTGGAAATGACGGACGAAGAGCTTTGCCGGCACTTCGAAGGCTGCGAGGGCTTTGTCTTCGCGGCCGGCGTGGACGAACGGGTGGAAGCCCCCGCGCCCATCTACGAGCTCTATAAAAAATATAACATCGATCCGATCAGGCGGCTTTTAAAGCTCGCTAAAGCCTGCGGCGTCAGACACGCCGTGGTCTGCGGCTCGTATTTTTCCTATTTCGCCAAGGAATGGGAAAGCCTTCAACTGACGAAATATCATCCCTATATCCGCAGCCGGATAGAACAGGAGGAGACTGCGCTGAGCTTTGCCGACGAAAATTTCGACGTCGCGGTACTGGAACTTCCTTATATTTTCGGCACCCAGCCGGGCCGGAAACCGGTATGGGTATTCCTCGTCGATAGTATCCGCAAAATGAAAGGAGCGACGCTGTGGCCAAAAGGGGGGACGACTATGGTCACGGTCAAACAAGTCGGCCAGGCGGCCGCAGGCGCGATCGAACGAAACAAAGGCGGGCATTGCTATCCGATCGGCTATTATAATCTGACCTGGAAAGAGCTGCTCGCCGTCTTTCATAACTATCTCGGCTGCCCGGAGAAAAAAATCAGGACCGTCCCCGATTGGATATTTGCACTAGCCGCCAGATGGATAAAGGGCAAACAGAAAAAGAAGGGGATCGAGAGCGGGCTTGATTTGGCGAAATTCTCGAAGGTACAGTGCGCCGAGACGTTCATCGACAAATCTCTCGGCAGCGAGATTTTGGGCGTAGAACCGGACGATATCATCGGCGCCATCGGGGATTCGGTAAAATTATGTATGAAGATCCTCGACAAAAACGTACCGATCGTGGAAATGAAGGGAGAATAGGCGCTCAGGAGGTGAAAAATGCCGTATAAGATGTTCGGAGAGATCGCCGACGAAGTGTTGGATCCCGTTTCTTTCTATCTGAAAAAGCTCGATAAAAATTTCGGCATGCACCGTCACGCTCACGGATATTACGAGGTGATGTACTGCATCGAAGGGACTTTTCTCTTCGAGTATTCGGAGGACGGAGAAAATTATACGACCATCACCGTCAATCCCAAAGAATTTATTTTTATCAACGCCGGACTCAGACACTCCATTTATTTTGAAGGGGATTACAGCGCCGTCATCAGCAACGTGGAGCTGAAACCGCAAAAGCGGGAAAACTCCCTGCTTCAAAAAGCGGACGGGATTCTTGCGGTTAATTTCCGTCAGCTGATCCGGTCGCTGCGTGGTCTGCGTTATCTTTCAAGCTGCCGTTTTCTGCACGTTTCGGACGACGAAAACGTCAAATTCGTGCTTTGTAAACTGGTCGAGCTGCTGGCTGCGGAGGAGTACGAGGAAGTGCGGAACGCCGTCGAAATCAGAACGTTGATTCTCATGCTGCTCGTGGAGATGGATAAATGCGTCAAAAATCTCCTTTCCGATTCCGGCGTCGCCTACATAAAAAAAGCGAAGGAATATCTTCGAAGCAGCTGTTTCGAGGACTTCTCTCTGGACGACATGGCCGCTTACGCGGGCGTCAGTAAAGCGTATTTACAGCGCCTGTATAAAGCCTATACGGGCAGTACGGTGACGGAATCCGTCACCCGGCTGCGCGTAAAGCGCGGGTGCAGTCTTTTGAGCAGCACTTCCGCGCCCGTCAAACAGATATCCCGGCAGTGCGGATTCGGCACCCAGCAGCAATTCATCAACGTTTTCAAAAAGACGATGGGCTGTACTCCGTCCGAATATCGGCGCAATGCCGGCGAAACGGTAACGGACCATTCCCTCGAACCTTACGAATCCGTCAAACAGGACTTCCGTCAGGGCGAACGCATAGAAGACGGCTCCCTGCATTGAAACGACAACTTTCATTTTATGACACCCCGTACGTAAAGCGTGCGGGGTGATTTTTTGTTCTTTTCCTGGAATTATCTTCCAAAAATTAAAAAAGTTTGTCCGTAAAGTTTAAAGAGATTAAAATTTTGTGACATTAGTTTCTCCCGCCTACTTGAAAAACCGGGAATGATACTATATAATTAAAAACATGAAAACACACATCTTGAAACAACAAAGTAAAGGGAAGCGCGCTTTCTACGCCAGGCGGCTGGGCAGGAAGATCGCGGCGCGCTGGCAGATCTACGCCATGATGCTGCCGGTCGTCGCCTTTTTCGTGATATTCAGCTACGTCCCCATGTACGGAATCGTCATCGCGTTCAAGAATTATCGTCCGAGTCTGGGAATTCTCGGCAGTCCGTGGGTGGGCTTTAAACATTTCGAATGGCTGTTCGGAACCGCCGAGTTCCCGCGCGTGCTGCGCAACACGATCGCGATCAGTTTCATCAAGCTCGCGTTTTGTTTTCCCGCGCCCTTGATCCTGGCGCTTTTGATGAACGAGCTGGCCGGGCAGAAACTGAAAAAGGGGATCCAGACGGCCGTATATCTGCCCAACTTTATCTCCTGGGTAATCATTGCCAATCTCAATTACAGTTTATTTTCGCTCAATAACGGCATCGTCAACAATCTCATCGCCTTATGCGGCGGCGAACGAATCAATTTTATGACCAGCCCCGCTTTCGCCTATCCCATTCTTATTTTTTCCGAGATCTGGAAGGGCGCCGGCTGGGGGACGATCATCTATACTTCCGCGATGTCGGGGATCAATCCCGAGCTGTACGAATCGGCGAAGATAGACGGCGCGGGCCGCCTGCGCATCATGCGCTCGATCACGGTGCCGTGTATTCTTCCCGTCATCACCATTCAATTCATTCTGGCGGTGGGGAACGTCATGAACGCCGGATTCGACGCCATCTATAATCTCTATAACGTGGGGAACGAAAACGTGATGGAGATACTCGACACCTATGCGTTCAAGATCGGCATCGACAACGGCGAATTCGAGAGGAGCGCGGCGCTGGGACTCTTTAAGACGGTGATTAACTTCTTTTTGATGATAGGTTCGAATTTCATCGTCAAAAAACTCAACGGTTACGGGATTTACGGAGGTTAGAGAGATGGAAAGAAATATGTTGTCTCTTTCCGCGGCCGGCCGCGGAAAAAAGAAAAGGGAGAAAGGGGCGTTCAGCGTCGTCAACGTAATCATTCTTGTCGCGTTTGCGAGCGCCTGTCTCTTTCCTTTCGTTTATGAATTACTATTGTCCTTTTCCTCGCTGTCCGACTTTTTGAGCGCAAAAATTCTCGTACTGCCCCTGCATTTCAATCTGGAATCGTATAAGATCATTTTCTTTCAGGACCGGATTTTCCGGGCGTTCGCCATTTCCGTCGGCGTCACTTTGGCCGGTACGGCTTACAGCATGATCCTGACGATCTTTGGCGCCTACGCGTTGATGCAGAAGGACCTGCCGGGCAAAAAGCTCTTCTTTATCATGATCCTCATTCCGATGTTTTTCGGCGGCGGACTCATTCCCTTCTATCTCACCGTCGACGGATTAGGTCTTACGGATACGCTGTTTTCTCTGTTCATTCCCTTCGGCGTCGGCGCCTTCAATCTGATCATTCTGCGCAATCTCCTGTCGCAGGTTCCCGACTCGGTGATCGAGGCGTGCCGCATGGACGGCGCGGGGGATTTCCGTATCCTTATGCAGTTCGTCGTGCCCATGTCCAAAGCGGGCATCGCCACCATCAGTCTTTTCTATCTCGTCGAACGCTGGAACGATTGGTACTGGCCAATGATCTTTTTGGAGAATACGGACATTTATCCCCTGGCGCTCGAACTGCGCAACGTTTTAGCGCGCAACCAATCTTCCGGCTTCGGCGGCGGGGGGCCGGTGGACACGACCAAACTGTTCGCCCAGGGGCAGGAAGCGGCGATGGTCATCGTCTCCATGATTCCCATTCTCTGCGTGTACCCGTTCATTCAGAAATATTTCGTCAAGGGCGTCATGCTCGGCGCCGTTAAAAATTGAATATTTGGAGGTAAAAAACAACAATGAAGATGAAAAAAGGAACGATTTTCTTATGCGCCCTGCTGGCGGCCGCCTGCGCGCTGTCCGGCTGCGGCAAGCGGCAGAAGAGTTCGGAAAGCGAGCTCACGCTCTTCCGCTGGGATTTCGCGTCCGTCGCTTCGGCGAGGCTTTCCAAAACGCCCCTCTACCGCGCGGTGAAAGAAAAAATCGGCGTCGACGTCGTCGCGAAAACGGTCGGCTCCGCGGGGTACATGACGTCGCTCAATAAGCAGTTCGGTACCGGGAATCTCTATGATATGTTCATCACTTACGGCCCCGAACAGCCGGGACTCTATTCCAAAATGATCGCCGACGAAGCGATTCTGCCCGTTTCCGATTACGTCACGGCGAGCAATTATCCCAACGTTTACCGCCAACTTCAAAAGCACGACTATCTGGCGAAAAACGTCGGCTATGCAGAGGGCAAGCACTGGGCGATTCCCGTCAATCTCGATCTCGAACACGCGCTGTACGTGCGCATCGACTGGATCGATAATCTGAACAAACCCGAGAAACTCAGACAGATCGTCGCCGACGAACAGGGGATTTCCGTTTCCTCCGTAACCGCCGCGCAGCTGGAAAGCGAAAAATTCACCGTTCCCGAAACGATGGCGGACTTCTATCGTCTCGCCCGCGCGTTCACCCAATACGATCCCGACGGAAACGGTCAAGACGATACTTACGGCTATTCTTCCAACAAGGACGGCTGGTCGGACAACTGGGTTTACTACGCGTTCGGCGCGGGCTACGACAACATGCACGGCAGTGAAGAAACAGGCTATCACCCGAGCTGGATCGAGGAAGGCACCAAAAAGGGTTCGGCGTTTCTGGCGCGCATGGCCGCCGAGGGAATCATGGACCCCGACTGGCTGGTGGACGATTTCGATCAGAAGCAGAATAAATTCGCGCAGGGCAAGATCGGCATGATGGAGGCGCAGGTCTGGTTCAATAATATCGTGCGCACGATGGTCGCCGCCAATCCTTCCTACACGATCGAGACCGCTTCAAAAAAGGTATGTATGGCCGCGTTCCCGGCGGGGCCGGGCGGGGCGAGCGGCATCTGCGGCAAGCCGGATTTCTGGACGGTGGTCTGTCTCAACTCGCAGATGTCCGAAAGCAAACGGGAAAAAGCGCTCGCGCTGATGGATTATCTGCTCAGCGACGAGGGGCAGGATCTGTTCGTCTACGGTATCGAAGGCGTGCATTACAAAGTCGAAGACGGGAAAAAGGCGAGTCTGATGGGCAAGGATTCTCAGGGATTCAGCCACACGGTGAGCACTTATGACAACTGCGCTCCGCTCGGCACATTCGGTAGTTGGACGAACGATTATTACAGTCCCTATGCGACGAACTCCGATAAGATCATCGCCGCGATGGAAACCGCCAAAACGTATAACCGCTTCGACGATTATCCATTTCTGCAAACGGCTTCCTACCGCGATAAATGGGAGGATATAAGCGCTACGGCGCTCTCGACGGTCATGAATTTCTACAATCCGAACAACGCCAAAAAGTTTATGCCGGCTTCTTACGCCAAGACCGGCCGGCCGCAGAATACCGACGCGTCTCTCGTCGTATATAACGATACCTTTGAAGCGGCCTGGAACGCGTATGTGCAGAAATTCAACCGCGACGGCGGCGCGGTCATTACGACGGAGTATAACGAAGCCGTCAAAACGGCGGCGAAGTACGATCGGAACGCAGATCGGGAGGGATAAGCGATGAAAAAATTATATGCCGCGCTGATTGCCGCGATATTCTTTTTGACCGCAGGCGCCGCCGTATTCTTTCCGACGGTCACAGCCGCGGCGGAAGAAGAGATTTCCTATACGTGGAAGGAAATCAACTCCGAACAGGGCGCGGACGGCTGGTATTATATGTACGGCGATCCGAGGGGAGCCTACTATCTGGCGTCCTGGGACGAAACGCTGACGCGGTGGGCCACCAGCGAGACGTACGCGGCCATAGGTGCGGACGGAAACCTGCACCCCGGAAATTCGCTGGACGTGATGATGGTCTGGCGCGCGCCCTGCGCGGGAAGCGCGTACGCAAAAGCCAAAATCACCGGCGTGAACGGCGAGGACGGGATTCGTTTTTCTCTCCTGCGCCGTACAAAGACGGAGATCGGATTTGCCGCTTCGGCGGAAGAGGTGAGCGAGGACTATCCCCAAGAGATCAAACCCGGTTCGGGCGAGAAGACTTTTGAAAACCGCGATATTGCGGTAAGCCGGGGCGATCTTCTCCTCTTTGTCGTCAATAAAAACGGCAACAATGCGGGCGATTCCAACCATACGGACTGCGCGGTGACTTTTGTCCCCGCCGCCGGCGAAACGCCCGACGATAAAGAGATCGATCCTTACGCCGATCTCGGCGTCCAAAGAGTCGTCGATCCCACCGCCTGGTACGGAGATACGCAAGGGGCGGGCGGCTGGTTCACCGCTTACGGCCGTCCCGATCGATACGTACTCATGCGTTACGGCACCTGCGAGGACGGAATCGCCTGGCACGGCGTGGAGCGGTACAGCAACATCACGCGCGACGGCATGCACCCCGGCGGATTGTTCGGCGTCATGAGAATCTGGGTGGCGGAAGTCTCCGGCACGGTGGCGCTCGAAGGCACGATCACCAAAAACGGCAGCGGCGGCGACGGAGTCAACGCCGGGATTTATCATAACAATCAGCCGCTCTGGGAAAAGAAATTCGAGCGCGGCGAAACGGATCCCATACCGGCCGCCTATCGTTTCCATGTCAAACAGGGAGATACCGTCGTACTCTATCTCGACAGCGGCGACAATTATAACAACACCGGCGATTCGTTCTCTTACCGCACCGAACTCTATTACGTCGAACGTGCGGCGGACGAAACGCCGCTCGGCGCCGAGCAGCTCGCGGGAAAACTTTCTGCTTACTCGCACGCCGATTTCGTGGGCGTTATCCGTCTCGATAAAGACAAAACGGGGAATTTTAACGAATTGTCGCAGCCGGGACTGAGCGTAGGGGCGATCGCGGGCATTGCCGTCGGGGGCGTTATCGTCGTCGCGGGCGCGGTCACGATCGGAATCGTCATAAGGAGGAAAAAACGCCATGCGTAAAAAATGGATTGCACTTGTCGCGGGATTTTTCGTATGGAGCGCGCTGACGGGCTGTTCGGGCGGAAGAAACGAAGTCTACGATTTGTCCGCCGACTATGCCGACGGCAACGGCTACCGCGGGTGGTCGTACTACTGCGGCTCCGTGCTCGACGGTACGATCGAGCCCATGTATTTCAGCGAATACCGCGGCTATTACCGCGGCGGCACGGACGTGGACAACGATCCTGTTTACATTGAAAAAACGCTCTGGAAACCCTCTAAAAAACTCGTGTTCGGTCAGCCGGTGGTATGGGAAGTCATGGCGGGCTGGCGGGCGCCCACAAAGGGCAGGATTCACGCCAAAGCGGAGCTGAGGCTCCTGCGCGCCCAGGAGCCGGGAAACGACGGCGTCACCTTTTACGTGGTGACGGACAAATCGTTCGAAAACGAGTTGGACGGAATCAGTCTGCGGGCGGAAAACAGGGACGGCACGATCGAGTTCGATTACGAAATAGCCGAGGGCGAAACCGTCTATTTCGTACTCAATCCCACCGACAACGGCGGCAACGACGAGACGCGGGTGAACATCACTTTGCAGTATCGCTGAGCGGAATAAAGGAGAAACGGGCGAAGTTTGGCGCCGCCCGGCTCTTTTGTCCGATATAGATTAGGAGATAAATGTATGAAAAAGAAAATACTCGCTTTGGCGCTCAGTCTGGCGCTTTGTGTGCCGTTTGCCGGCTGTTCGGCAAAGTCCGCCGTAGAGATCGACGTCGATTTCGGGACGCGCGACGGCACGCAGGTGGCAAACGTCAAAAAGATAGACATGTTCTCGCCCACGTGGTCGTATGCGAAGGGCGGGGGCTTCAACGATATAGAAGCTCTCGAACAGCTGAAAAACGCCTATGGACTCAACGCGGAAAGTATTCGTATGGATCTCGCCATCGACCACGGCGGTATCGGCTCCCTTTTGGGCAGCCCCGGCGACGGCACGAGCGAAACGGAATGGCGGCAGACGTTGGAAGCGCTCGATTATATGAACGACGCCGGACTTTTACCCTATCTCGTGCTCATCGGCGTTCCCGAATACGCCCAGAAAACGGGAGGCAGCTGGGCTCTGGCGCCCGATCTTGAAAAGTACGAACAGTTTTGGTATAACGCCGCCAAATTCCTGCGCGAACGGGAGATCCGGATCGGCGCGTACGAGACCTGGAACGAGCCGGACCTGCCTTCCTTTTTCAGCGGCTCGGTACGGGAAGCCATAGATATGACGATCGCGTCGACGCGCGGTTTGAAGCGCGGCGATCCCGACGCGCTGGTGACCGCGCTCGGCCTGTGCTGGCCCATGGCATTCATGGACGAGAATAAAAAATATAACATCGACGGAGAGCAAAAAACGTATTGGCAGTATTTCATGGAACAAAGCGAGGCCTCCGGGTATATGCCAGACGCGCTGTCCTGGCATTTCTACGGCGGCCCTAACGGCAAATACGAAGGAAACGACGACGAGATGCAGAACTTTTCCTATTGGCTGTATAATATACGCCGTACGCTCAACGGCTATCAGGAGGGCACGGCGGAAGGGCTCGGCGGAAAACGCTACGACATTTCCACCATGCAGCAGCACGTTACCGAATTTCACCCCTGCACCAACCAGAATTCGATCGTGGACGACACGGCTAACTGTCTGCCCGGTTTTTATAACTCGTTCAAAACTTTGAAAGACGCGACCGATATCACCCGCGTTTCCTGGCCCTCCTTTATTTCCAACGATTTCTATCTTTTAAAGGACACCTCCTATGCGCGAAGTCTCGGGTTCTACGCGATGTGGGCGTACGCGCGCCTGCCGTACGGTACGATCTCGGTGGACACGGGGAACGATAAACTCGACTATCTGGCCGGCGTCGATAAAGACCGGGCGGGAATCATTCTCTATAATAACACCGAAAACGCGGAAAGCGGCGAGATCACGGTGACGCTCAGCTGCAAAAACCTTCCTTTCGATCCCGCAAGCCTGGACGTTTACGCCATCGGCGACGAATACTACAACGGCGTGGAAAACGAGCCGGTCAAGGTGCTGCATAAATCGCACCCGGACGCAGAGGACGGAAAAATCACCTTTACGGTCGGCTACCGCGACAGTTACTACGTCGAATTCAACGGCGCGGAAACCTCCGTCGTCTCGGAGGACGTCGATTTAGGGCGCATCGTGCGCAAAGACTACTGGTATCCGACGCGCGCCGACAAGACTCCCTACGCCGATTTCAACGAAAGAAGCATGACGGCGGTGGTGGGTATGGCCGATAACGCGGAGGGGCAAAGCGCGATGTGCGTGACGCTCGACGAGATGAAAGGAAAAACGATCACGCTGTCGTACGATACGTACGGCGACGCGATCAAAAGCAAAGCCGGCTCGCTGGGCGTAAAGATCGATTTTTGTACGGACGACGGGTATGAAAACAGTACCTTTTTCGCAGTCAAAGATTTCCGCAAAGATATAGCGCTGCCGCTCGGGGGCAGAAGCGCCGCCGAAAAGATCGTCAGCATGGGCAACGGTATGTCCGGAACATACCGTCTCGATCTCGCAGCCTGGGCGCCGGAGGGCTGGAACGGCCGGATCTGCTGCACATTTCTCATCGGCAACGCGGGGCGCGGCGCGACTACCGTGTTTACGCTGAGATAAGGAGAGGAATATGAGAATGAGACATATTTTGAAAACGACACTTTTGGGCGTGACCGCGTTTTTATGCGCGGTAGGCGGCGCCTTCGCCGCGACGGGCGGTAAGATCGCGAACGCGGCCGCTAAGGAAACGGAGTTCGGCGCGATCAAACCGATCATTTCCTATCAATTCGACGATCCGAAAGACTTCGGAAAGGACACGTTCGGCATCGCGTCTTTGGCGAACGCGATCCCGAACACCCGTATGAAACGGGGCGAGGAGGGCGGCGTTCGTTTCACCGGCGATTCGGTGCTGTACGCGGACACCGTCCGCAACTCGCTCGATTTCAGCGACCTGCTCGATTCGTTCACGGTCTCCGTCTGGCTGCGTCCGCTCGAAAGTGCAACCAGCCGCGTCTATTCGAGCGGCATGTACGGTCATAGAGACGGATATCTGCTTTTGTACGAAAAGGCGGACACCGGCAAGTCGTATCTCACCTTCCGCATCGGATTCAACAACTCCGAAAACAGCCGTACGTGGGAAATTTCCGATCCCAACTCCTGGCAGCATTTTTCATTCAGCGTCGACGCGGCGGAAAGGAAATTTGCCGCTTCGCTCAACGGCAAAACGGTCGCGGAAACGGATATGCCGGGGGATTTGGCGGTCGCCTCGCGCCATCAGGTTTTCGCGCTCGGGGGATTCATGCACACGGGCGCTTCGGGCAGTTACGATTATTATAACGGCGAACTGGACGACGTGCGCATTTACGGCTACGCAATGCCGGGCGGGACGATGAACGCGCTCGCAGCGGCGGGACGAAGGGGAAAATTGAATCTGCCGCTTCCCGAATCGTATATCGCCGAAACGACGCCTCCGGAAGAAAGCGTCGAAAATCCCGCCTGTGCGGACTATCTCCTTCTCAATCGTCTGCCCGAGACTATGACCGTCACGGACGGCAAAGAGGAAGGCGAAGCGGGCGTGATGTGGCTGAGCGTGAAACGGGAGGGCTCGACGGGCACCGCGCTCGGCGTCCTTATGAACACGCCCTATCCCAACGTTTCGGGCCTGCACGCGGAAAAGCGCTTCCGCTTCGATGAGAAGGCTCCTTTGCCTTTGACGCTCGCGCCCGTCTTTACGGATAACCTTCTGCTCAGCCGTAACCGATCCAAACTGTACGGTACCGGCGGCGCGGGAACGATACGAGCCGAACTCAAAGACGGCGATACGCTCGTGGCTGCGGAAGAAACCGCATGCCCGAACGGCGATTGGCAGCTCGCTTTCGAGGGACTGCCCGTATATCCCGAAGGTCTGACGCTCGAATTGACTTCCTCCTCGCAGCCGGAAGAGACGATTACGCTGCATAATATCGCCGTCGGCGAAGTATGGCTGGCGAGCGGTCAATCGAATATGGACTGGGCGGCGAACCTTACCGCGAATCCGTCGCTTTCCGCCTATCAGCAAGCCGATTATAACAATATCCGCTATTTCAAGCAATACGCCACGCCCAAAAACGAGGTGACATACCCTTATAACCTCGGCCTTAAATGGGACGACTGCACCGTTTACGACAGCGTGGTCACGGGCGACTATTCGGCGTACGCTTCCGCGTTCGCGCTCGAACTGCAAAAGTCGCTCTCCGCCCGCGAGGGAAAAACGATTCCCGTCGGGATTGTGCAGGTCGCCGTCGGCGGTTCCAAGATCGAGCAATGGCTCTCCGCCGAGGCGATGGCCGAGATCGGCCGGCAGGAGGACGACAGCTATACGCCCAGCGTTTTCTACAACGGTATGCTTTCGCACCTGCTTCCTTTCACGTTCGACGGTATGATCTGGTATCAGGGGGAATCTAACTGCAACGACATCGCGCGCTATCCCGCGCAGTTCTCCCGGCTGGTCTCCGACCTGCGCGCGGCTTCGGGCGCAGAACTTCCCGTCATTTCCGCTCAGCTCGTGCAGTTCAACCAAACCGACTGGCCGCAATTTCGGCAAATGCAGTGGGACACGATGGAAACGGTGCCGCTGTCCTACGTCAACTGCGGTATCGACCTGGGCGAACCCAACGACATTCACCCGCAGAAAGACAAATACCTGTTCGGCAGCCGCGCGGCGTCCATCGCCATGAAATACGTCTACGGCGACGACGAAGCGGCGGGGCTCAGTCCCTATCCCGGACAGATCGAGTATCTGGACGGCAAAGTACGGATCCGCATGCGCGACGCGGCTGTATTGACGCCGCTGTACGGGAATCGCGCCCCCGACGGCTTCAAAGTTATGGTCGGCGGCAAATGGGTAGCGGCGACCGCTTCCGCGGAGGGGAATCTCGTCACGCTGAGCGGATTCAGCGGCAAGGCGACGAAAGTTTCCTACGCCCAGTTCGCCAACGCTTCTTCTTATAAGGACGGATTCAACTTTTTATATAACGAACAGGGCCTGCCGCTCGCGCCCTTCACCCTCGGCGCCGTACAGCCCAAAGCGGCCGTCTCCGTGCTCGGCGGCGGCGCGGCCGTTTCCGGCGCTCCGGAATCGATCGTATACGGCGGCCGGATTACGCTGTCCGTACAATGCCCCGAGGGGAAAAGGGTGAAGGAAATACGCCAAAACGGCACCCCCGTCTATTACGCGGGCGGGAACGGCACTTTCGTCTCGGCGCCGGTATACGGCGACACGACGATTGAAATTATACTTGCCGACGCTACGGAGCAGGCGCGTCATACCGTCTCGGCAAACGTGAGCGGAAAAGGTACGATCGATATCGCGGACAGCGAGAGCGTAACGCACGGCGCAAGCCGCATCTATCTTTTGACGCCGGAAGAAGGTTATCGAGTCGGCAAAGTGACGGTCAACGGCAAAAACGTTTCCGTAACCGGCAATCAGTTAGTGATCGACGATATAGAAGAAGATATGACGATCACGGTCGAGTTTGTGGAAGCGGCGAAAGCGGACGGCTGCAACAGTTCGCTTCTCGGGACGATTTTATGGACGGCGCCCGCGGCGCTGATGATTTGTCTGCTGATCAAAAAGAGAGATTTAAGGAGGAAAAATATATGAAAAAAAAGACTCTGCTCAGTTGTCTGGGCGCACTGGCCGTCGGGACCTTCGGCTTAGGCTTCGCTTCCGTCACCCATGCCGAGCCGGCCCCGGACACGACGCTTCGACCGCTCGTACATTATGAGTTCAGGGACGAGGCAAATCCCGGCAAAGACAGCTCGGGTAATTTCGATCTTACCGTGCGCGATTGTAAAGACATGACGGGCGGCGCGATCACCGTCGAAAACGGCGCGGCGACCTTCGACGGCAAAAAGGTTTTGTATTCGGAGCCTATCAGCGGCGCTATGGATTTCTCCGACTATGTAACGAGTTTTAC
>DBFWLO010000012.1:0-7419 GCA_048465415.1 Candidatus Scatosoma sp. | reverse complement strand
TTATACGTTCTGCGCTGATGATTGCCTTCGTAATAAACGCAGTCGCCTTTGCCTTCCGTCTCCGATCTCAGCGAATCCCCGCCGATTACCGTCGTGAAACGCAGCGGCGCGGTCATTCCCGTGGCCGTAAACGTCCAGGAGATCGTTGCGTTCGCGCTTCCTTTGGCAATGACGGAAAACGCGTAAGGCGTAGCTCTGACGAGATCCGAACGGATCGGAGCTTTCACAGTGCTCGCATAAGAGAGAACGTCTCCGTCCTGCAAATTTTTAAACTCCGCATAATTTTCTTTTGCGGCAACGCCTAAATCGACAGCGGCGGTTCCCCTCGTCACCTCGCTGTTCCAACCGTTGACAACGCGGTTTTCGGCGTCCGCGGATATGGGATTGATTAGGTTTAATCCCATCGCCAAAGAAGCTACCGCCACTGTCGCTAACGCGGTAGTGATCGAAAGCCTGATCTTTTTGATACTCTTCATTTTTTCCTCCAAGACTTTTTTAATCCACGCGTTTTCACGCGATGAACCCTCTTTTTACGAAAATTGACTTTTACCGCTTCGCTCCGCCGAGTAAGTTTTTTGAATGTTATATAGGATAACATTCAAACCCCCCGGGGGGTTTGACATTTTGCGATTTCAGTTTTTCCGAAGTCGCGGCTTTTGTCTTTCGTCCCCTGCGCCGAACTGCGATATTCAGGCATAGCGCAGTCCAAGCTATATATTTTTTATACTTTAAGTATAGGGCAAAACTTGCCGCTTGTCTTATCATAACTTCGGCTTTTATTCTCAAAAGTTACGATAAAAAACAGAGAGGGTTTGGAGGCAACAGAAGCAAGAGAAGACAGCAAGTCCCATTATATCCCCTGAAAGGACTTTTGTCAATAGAGATTTTCAATTTTTCACAAAAGAAATCGCTGCCTTTTTCAGTTCTTCCTTTTTGTTTAGCATAAAAAACGGCTCTGTTTTTAAACAGAGCCGTTTTCCATATTTTTAAGTTTAAATCAGACCGTAGGCAGTAAGAATAGAAATATTCGCATCAAAAATATTCTGTAAAAATTTCCTCACAGCCGTGTTGGTCGCGTTATCAATAAATACGCTTTCGTTGCTGCGCAGCATAGCTATAACGGCGTTAAAATTCCGATAGATGATCTGACAGTCCTCTTCGATCGCCGTATAAGCCTCTTCCTCGCCCGTATGCTGTATAGAATACATTTCCAGAATCGTATCGTTCATTTTATGAAAAATTTCCGTTTTTCCCGTGGAGAAAACTTCCGCCGTTTCATGATTCAGATCGCTCAATAATTGTATAAACCGCTGCAACTTTTCATTGCCCACCAAATCCGTTGCCATTTACAGAATCACTCCGTTTTTCTTTAATAATTCTCTCGCGCTTTCTACGCTGTCTACGCCCGTTTTATTTTTGATGGGCGCGAATTCTTTTTCCCGATCGACCTCGAACGGCAATACGCTTTCCATCGGCTTGATCAGATCCACGGCCAGCGTTTCAAATTTTCTTCCGTTTTCCCGTTCCGGTGTGCAAACGCGCCCCTTTTCGTCCACATACTCGATTTTCTTTTTGACGATATGCACGGGAATATGATTGCCGGAGATCTCCTCCAACTTATCGAGCCGAAACAGATAATTCAAAATGACGCCGTAAATATAGGCGAGATTTCCGTTTTCGTCCCTTTGATTCGCCATTTCCTGTGTCAGTTCGTAATATTCGATGATGGCGGGTACGCCGTTTTCTCTGCAAAGCACTCCCACCCGCTCTTCGGGACAGCTTTTGCAGACTACTTTTGCGCCGCAGTTCACACCGCTCAAAATGGTTGCGCCTATAAAAACGGGATCGGCAATGCGTTGCAGCACATTATCGACCGCATAAATATTTATCCATTCGACGCCGCGTTTATGCAGATTCCCGCAAAGTCCCGCTCGCCGCAGCGAAGAAAACCAACCGCCGTTTCCGTTCGGGGACAAAGCGGGCATGTCCTTGCGTTCAAGATAAATTTTACCCTTGAAATCCACTGCCGGAGCCATATCCTGAATAAAAAATTCGACTTCCCGTTCGGGATAACCGAAATATCCGTGCTCTTTCCAGAATGCGGTCGTTTGCGCGTAATTTTTCTCGCTGGTCATGACATAGAGAGGAACATAGGCGCCGCACTCGTCCACCACCTCGAAAAGATTTTTCATCTGCTGTTCAAAAATATATAAAGGCTTGGTGATTCCGATGTCATACGCGCCTTTGGGGCCGTCTACGCCCAGTCTCGTGCCCTGTCCGCCCGCTAGCAGGACCGCGGCGACTTTGCCGCTGCGAATCGCTTTCACGCCGACTTTTTTAAATTCTTCCTTCCGTTCTTCTATTTCGGGGCGCCGCATACCGCCGATCGGTTCGATAAAACGATTTTTGCCGCTCAGGTCTTCGGGATTTTTCAGAACCTCTTCAAAACTCCAATCGATCTTTTCTATTCCCGAAAGGAGATTCTCTCGCTCCGCTTCGCTCAATGTCTCGTAAAACCTTAATAACTGTTCCTGCCCCTTCTCGCTCAGCAGTATTTTTGCCTGCTCGTACGTCATTTTTTATTACCCCTTTCCAACGAACGACTTCGCCGCTCTTTCTACTATTGTAACAAATCTTTTTGATAAAATCAAGCCTTTAATGATAATTTTTTACTTTTGGTATTTACTTTTCGGATAAACTATGATAAACTAAATACATGAAACCGAAAAACTTTTTTCGTAAAATTTTTACCTATATCCGGTGCAAGCAATACGGTTTGGAATTTCCGATTCTCTGCAAAGTCCACGGCGTAAAGTACAACGACAGGCAAGGAGCGCTTGTGCAAAGCCGCGCGGAAGACGAGTTGCAGCTGGTTCATCTCCCGTTGGAGGATTTTCCGTTCAACGTTTATGTTTACAGCATCGAACTCAACCGCATTCTCGGCTATTTAGACGAAAATCTCTCCAAAAAGCTCGTAGGGGTATTCGGACAAGGTTTTTGCCTCGACGGAACGATCGAAGAGATTATAGGCGGCCCGCCCGAATATAAATATTACGGCTGTATGATAGTCCTCCTCAACAGTATGAAAATGATGGAACCTTATCTCGACGATACCGAGTCGTTGACTTCATAAATAAGAAACCGACCGCAATTTAGTTTGCGGTCGGTTTTTCGGCTTATTATTCGGCCAGCGCTTCTTTCTGCGGAGAAAGCAGCCGGACGACGACCTTTTTGATGCAGCGTTCCTCGACGCGAAGGACGTGAATATTCATTAAGTCTGTGCTCAATTCAAACGTCGAACCGTCCTCGGGCAGAGTGCCCATCATGCCGCACACATAGCCGCCGAATGTTTCAAAAGTTTCTCTTTCCTCTTCGGGAAGCTGTAAGCCGAGCGTATCCTCTACTTTGTCAATGGGCGCCAGACCGGTAATCTCCCATTCGTTTTCGCCGATCCGGGAGATTTCATATTCCGCTTTATCGTCTTTTTCCGTCAGATCGCCGACCAGCAGTTCGAGAAGGTCGTGAATCGTGATGATACCGCTCATTCCTCCGTATTCGTCGACGACGACCGCGAAATATTCCCGCGTCATCTTCATCTTATAAAACAGCGTATTGGCAGGCGTATTCTCGGCGACGAACACCGCCGGAGAAACGGCGTTTTTCAAAACTTTTTCCCGGGATTTATCGTCGAGTCGGAAATAATCTTTTGTGCAGAGCACACCGTATATATCGTCTATATCTTTGCCGCAGACGGGATAATAGGTATGACGAGTCGAACGGATATGCGACCGCCATTCGTCGTCGCTCTCCTGTAAAAACAAGAGCTCGGTATCCTTGCGGTGGGTGCATACTTCGCCCACCGTCAATTCTTTAAACTCAAAAATATTTTTAATGAACTCGTTTTCTTCGGTATCGATCGATCCTTTCTCGCTGCCGGCTTCCGCCATCATCATGATCTCTTCTTCCGTGACTTCCTCGTCCTCTTCGTTGGGATTGATGCGCAGCAATTTCAGAATCCCGTTGGTGGAAACGGTCAGAAGCCAGACGATGGGCGCAAAGATCACGGAGACGAATTTCAGCGTCCCCGACATACCGAGCGCCGTCTTTTCGGCGCGTTTCATGGCGATACGTTTAGGCACCAGCTCGCCGAATACGAGGTTAAAATAGGCCAGAATCAACGTGATGAGCACGACGCAGATAGAATGGAGCGTTCCCTGCGGCAGGGGCACGCCCGCCCTTATCAGCGCGTTTACGAGCGGTTCGGCAAAGTTATCGGCCGCAAAAGCGCTTCCGAGAAGTCCGGCCAACGTGATGGCCACCTGAATGGTGGATAGAAAGCGAGCGGGCTGCGCGGTCAGCTTCACCAGTCGTCCCGCGCGTTTGTCTCCTTTCTCCGCCATTTTCTGCAATTTCGTTTCGTTGGTCGATATAACCGCGATCTCCGCACTCGCGAAAACCGCATTGAGAAAGATAAGTACAATTTGTAAAATGACTGCTCCGAACATAAATATTTTTTTCTCCCAAGACTATTTAAAATACAAAAAGGCATAACCTGACCGTCCAAAGGACGTCAAGTTATGCTCAAATCGGGAATCTATTCAAATTCGGAACAGAAGTAAAAAGCGAACTTGGCCTACTACTGTCGTCTGCGTCCACGCTGTATCTCCTTTTTAAATACTTATTATTATTTTACTGTATTTGAGGAGAAAATGTCAACTATAATCGTATGAAAATATATAAGTTTTTATTTCTTTCACGCATTTTTCGCCGTAAAGCCATTTTATAATGCCGGAAGCTCTTTTAAATGCGTATTGTCTTTCCAAAATTCGTTTTTCGAACTCCAGTATTTGCTGTCGCAGTACGCCTGCAACGCCTCTGCCGGGACGTAAATATTCTTTAACGCCGTACAGCCCGTCCAGTTAGTTTTTAAGGTATTGGACATACCCGACAGAGAAGTATTATACAGTTTGATCGTTTCCAGCGCGGAACAATATTTAAACGAGTCTTCGGGAATCGTCGTGTAACTTTGCGGAATGATCAGATCGCGAAGATTCACGCAGACGATTTTTCCGGTTCTATCATTCAAAGTATATTGTTTAAGCGTTTTCAAAACTGTCTTTCCGTCTTTCGCCAAAGCAGGCAGCACAATTTTTGTAGGCAGGTTTTTACGAAAATTCGCTTCATTCTTAATGGTAAGAGAGGTATTCTCAATCACAAAATAATTCAATGCGGAAGAAATGTTAGTAAGCTCGACTACGGTATCCGCCGTAATCGTTCGGGAAAAAACATAACTTCCGTTTTCCGTCGTGCAGAGCGTTCCGTCCAGCCAGAAAGAGAGTTCCCCATAGCCCGCGTAATCCGTTACCCGGATCGTACTTTTAAAAAGTTCTCCTTCCTTTATTTCCGCTGTTTGGGGAACGATCTCTACCAAGCGATCATAACCGCTTGCGTCACGTATTTCACACTTACGATAAATCGTATTTCCGCATCGGAGTTCCCGAGTGACGGACGTTTCCCCGAAGGAAGCGGAAACAGATACAGTCCCCTCCGCTAAAACGGCTGCGACGCCTGCCCCTGAAAATTTAAGTACGGAAGAATCAGAACTCTCCCAATATAAAGGAATCGTCACCACTCTCTTATCCGTAGTCTCTGCGTTTCCTTTATAGTCGACAACTGCGTGTATAACGAAGGTAATGTTATCTCCGATTTGCAGCGTTTCATTGGACAAATCGGTAAAAGTAAGAGTAAGCTCCCTTTTTATAATTTTTCCCGATTCTTCCTCCGTCAACGAGGCCGCATAATCTATACTACGGTCAAGAAAGCCGCGCAAGACTTCTTTCTGCTCCTCGGAATATATATCGGGTTTATCGTTGAGCGCGGCATTAGCAATATAGGACACGGAACGAGCCATGCTCAAACAATCGTCGGGATAATCTGCGTAAGAATAAGAAACGTCTCCCGTCTCGCTTATCGTCTCTACGTAAGCGGCAGCCGTATAGGCAAGATTAGTATTTTTATATAAGATACTTACGACGGAACCCTGAATGATTTTTCGGCCGTTCTCCTCTACGGGTTCACATCTGAGGCGCAGCGCGGGTTTAGCGCCATACTCTTCCACCAAACGATTTAAAAGCGTTACATAATCGTACGCTTCTCCTTCCGTTGCTAAGGACAATGCTTTTTCAAAATAGAAAGCGGGTGCAATTATGATGCCGAAAGTCTTCTTCTCCGTTTCCGAGACTTCTCTGGCTAAAGTGTCTCCGACATAGGCTTTAAAACGCATACCTGTCGCTTCATTTAGACGTATACTCGCCCCGCTTTGCATCATAAATTCAGGGTTCTCCATACTTTTCACCCTCGAAGCAACCAAAGAAGGATTATTATTTTTACACCTTTTTATAGTTGTGTTTTTAAACAAAGTTTTACCGTTCATAAAATCCACATCGTTTTCATAGGCGTCTAAAAGAGACTTTTTAAGCGGCTGATCAACTTTCAAAAAAAGCAAACAGCTTGCCGAAGTCAAAAATAGAATAACCGATGTAATGATGCTCAGCAAAGTAATCATATATAATTTTTTATTTTGCTCGCGTTGAAACCGATAAGCAGGATACTTCATCTTGTCCCCATATTCATCATATTTTAAATATTATTGTAAAATATTAATCGTCGGTGCAATATTAATATACCTTACTATTTTATTTTACCATATTTATCCAACTTTTGACAAGTCTTTTACATAGTATTATTTAAAATAATTTTTAAAATCCTATTTTTTGTCCTTTTCCCATGTATATTATTTTTAAATAATATACATGGGAAATTAAATATTCTAAATTTATTGAATAAATTTCGCTTTTTTGCGTCCTCTCATTTTATTAATCCTTATTGTAAAACCACATTTTTTTTCTTATATCGCTTTTCACAGACTCCATGCGCAACGCTGCTGATCTCCACCGTTGAGGCGGTGGATTCTCGGTTTCGCATATCCGGTTTTCCCCTTAGGGTACGCCTCTCGCCCACACGGTTATGTCTTTTTACTATCTGAACTTCATGTAAATGCGTAACCGCCAGTGCGTCTGCCGGATCACGCTCTCCCGCTTTCGCACCAGCGGCTATTCTTCCATGTGCCGTACCGGACGGGCAACTTTTTGCACTTAAAACCTCCGTAGCTCGATTCCACCCTCAGTCTTTAAATCCTGCGGTTGCGCTAAGCTCGTCGGTTTAGCAAAAGAGCTTTATTGAGTAAGATGGTAGGCGAAAAAAGGGTATCTTATCGAATAGATAAGATACCCTAAAAAATTGGAAAGTGGCGACGACCTATCCTCCCGGCCAGTGTCCCGGCAAGTACTTTCGGCGCGAGAAAGCTTAACTTCTGTGTTCGGAATGGGAACAGGTGGAACCTTTCTGCCATTATCACCA
>DBFWLO010000011.1:0-49975 GCA_048465415.1 Candidatus Scatosoma sp. | reverse complement strand
AGTTTCAGACGGCTCGCCGCGTAGTTTCGGAACCCTTCGCAGAAACTTTTCAGCGTCACCTCCTCAGCGTAGCTTCTCTTCCCGTACTCCCCACGCCTTCGGTCGATCTCGCTCAGTTTGTAAAACCTCTCCCCCGGCTTTCCCTCCGGCCCTTTCTTTTGTTCCGCCGCCGCGCCGGGAACGGCCGCTCCCGACTGCTCGGCCGGCTCCGTTTTCGGGGCTTTGGCGTCGCCGAGCATCATCGAGACGACGATCGCCGCGAGGAGCGCGAAAATAACGAGCGCACAGACGAGAAAAACATAGCCGGAACCCGAGGCGCTCCGGGCCGCGAGCGCCGTATTGTTTAAAGCGGCCGATATACAATTTTTCGTCAAACCCGGCAATCCGTTCATACTCTCCCGGCCTCCTTAGCCGCGCCCGTCAAAGCGAGGGCGCTCCGTCCTGTTCTTCCGTCATGCGCCGGCACTCCGCCAGATTTTCCTCGCCGAAGATGTTTTCGAGCGCAGGCAGGGCTCCGTTCGCGTCTTCCGTCTTTCCCGAGATCGCGGGCAGGGCGGACGCGAGCAGTTTTGCCGCCACGACGCCGTCCAGCGCCTCCGCCTCCTCGCCGCCGCACGCGAGATATACGCCGACGAAACGTTCCATGCTCCGCCAGGATTTATTGCCGATCCGATAGCGGCCGTCCGTCGCGCCGCTTACGTAACGCTCGAACTTATCCACCTTTTTCCACTTCTCTTCGCCGAGCGGATAGTCCGCTTCGCACGCCGCCGCCCATTTTAAGAACTTAGAACGGCTCGGCGCCGCGAAAGGCGTTTTCTCCTCCGCTTCCGCCGTCTGGAACAGATCGGCGCGCACGGCGTACGCGGCGTTTGCGAGGAAAGAAGGTATTTCTTCCCACCGCGCTCCCGCCGGTAGCCCGAAAAAGAACCAGAGGTTGGGGGAGAGTCGGTAAGAAGCCTCGTCTCCGCTCCCCCGGGAAAGGGGCTGCGTCTTCTGCGGGTTGAGAATGTAGCGCATAAACGGCATGAACCAATCCCCCGCTCCTGCCAGCCCCGTGACCGGCAAGTAAGCGACATGTATTCTCGAAGGGCGTTCCGCCGCCGCGTTCAAGGCCTTTGCGACGGCCGTTTCCGCATAACTTCCGTCCTCCTCGCGCTCCATCAGCACGTCTTCGGTAGTTTTGTAATCTTTCGCTTCGTTTAGGAAGGCGGGCACGCCGAAATATTCGCCGATAAGGGAAACGAACGGCGGGAGCAGTTCGGGGGTGCGGCTTTTCAGGAGCACCAACCGTGACGCGGCCATCGCCGCCAACACCGTCCGCGCCGTCGCTTGGTCCACGCCGATCCCCCGCTCGCCCGCGAATAAGACAAAATTTTCCGCGGCGCGCCGCAGAGAAATCTCTCCGTCGTCGTTCGTCTCTTCCGGTTCGGCCGTCCGGGCGGACAGGTCTTTTTCTGCGGTCCCGGGCAGGGCGGCAAACGCTTCGTCGAAAAGACTTTCGTACGCCCGTTCCTCCGATTCCTCCTCCGCCGCTTTCTCCTTTTGCCGGATAAATTCCGCCGCGGCGCGCTTTTTTCTCCGCGACCGCGAGACGAAAAATAGGAGAACCGCGGCGATCATAACGAGATTGACGACGATGAGAAATCCGGACAAAACCAAAAACAGATCGTAAATATCGTCGGTCAATTCATTGCTCAGGAGAAATCCGAGAAGCACGTATAAAGCGTCAAAAAGCGCCGCGACGATCGCGGAAACGATCATAAATATCTTTTGTTTCCGTTCGATGCCTTTGCCCGGCGTTTCCATGACGTATCCTCCCGAAACGATATTCGACCGCGTCTGTAAATAATCGGCGAGCGCCTCTTTCCCGGCGTCCAAACGGTCCCCGAACACAAAAACCTTTCCTTTGAGCCGCACGTCCGAGACGGACGCCGCGATATACACCTCATAGTAACCGTGTTCCGTCCGCGGTTCGCCCGTTTCGTCGTATACGACGAACGCGTCGGGCGGAAAAGGGACGCAGACCTCCTTGCTCTCCCCCGGTTTCAGGTATACTTTCGCAAACCCTTTCAATTCCTTTTTCGGCCGGACAAGCGCCGAATCCTCTTTGCCGACGTATACCTGCACGATCTCCGCGCCCGCCGTTTTTCCCGTATTTTTCAGTTGCAGGCGCACTTCCTCTTTGTTTACCGAAAGACGGGAATATTCGAATTTGGTATAGCTCAGTCCGAACCCGAAAGGATAACGGACTTGGATATCCGAGGTATCGTAATGCCTGTACCCGAAGAAGGTCCCGACTTTATTTCTGCCGAGGTCTTTGGCGCGGCGCAGCGACGCGAACGTCTCGTCCGCTTCGTCGTACCAGGTCGCCGCCAGCTTGCCGGAAAAATTGCTTTCGCCCGTCAAAAGCCGGACGAGCGCCTCCGCGCCGTACGCGCCCGGGCGCGGCGCGGCGATCAGCGCCCCGCACCCCGCGTCGAAGCCCGCGTCGATCTGGCAGTCGTCCGTCGCCACGGCGACGAGTTTTCCGCCCGCGCCGCGAAGCGCGTCCAAAAGCGCCAGCTGATTGGCCGGCAGTTTCGTCCGCCGCGCCGCGATTCTCTCCCCCCGCCTGTTCCCGAGCCCGAGAAAGACCAGCGCCGCGTCCGCCTGCCGGGCCAATTCGCACGCCTCGGGCAGGAGTTCCTCGCTCCGGTCTTCGTTCAGCCCGTAGCCGTCCGCATAACCGATATAGGTCAATCCGGCCGCGTCGGCGACGGACGCGAGATATTCGGGAAAACCGGGCGCGAAATCCTCCGCACGGGCGGCCGGGCCGATCACCGCCACCCGAGCCCCCTTCCGCAGGGGCAATACGCGGTTTTCGTTCTTTAAAAGCACCATCGATTCCTCGGCGAGCCGCAAAGAGGTCTCCGCCGCTTTCTTTTGTCTCGCTTCCCGCTGCGCGTCCTCCGCCCGTTCGAGCGGCGCCCGCCGACAGGCGAAAGCGAAATCGAGCGCTCTCTCCGCCGCCGCGTCCAGTTCCTCTTCCGGGCACGCCGTGCCGGCGCGGCACGCCGCGTCCAGTTCCGCGGGAGGAACGCTTCCCTCCTCGACGGATTTTTTCAGCCGCAGATAGGTTTCCACCGCCGACTCCAACTTCCGCGCGGAAGCGTTCCAGTACGTCGCGTCTCTGGCGCGGAGCGCCTCCGCCGCCGACTCGGCGCCCGTCCCTTCGCAGAGGATAAAACGTTCCTTTCCGATTCCCCCTCGCAGCCAGTCGTGTACGAATCCGGCGTTGACGGTTTCATATTCCCCCGGCAGGCAAGCGCGGGAGGCGACGAACGCGCCCGTGTCCGCAGGCAGCGCCGCCGCGGCTGTTTCAAACGCTTTTAAAAAATATTCTTTCAGCGCCCGCGCGTTCGCCTTTTTGTCGGAAAATTCGGCGTCCGTCTCCCCCAGCGCGCAGCACGTCACGCAGGGCACGGCGCCCGCCCGCGAAACGGCGGCCGCGTACGCGCCCGCCAACGTGCCCGCGAGATAAGGATCCTCCGAAGCGCCCGCGCCGTAAATATTGCTTTTTACGTTCGCAGGAGGCACGATCAACGCGTCCGCGCCCTCTTCCCGGGCGTCGAGCGCGAGCTCTTCCGCCATGCGGCCGATCAGCTCCAAGTTCCACGAATTCGCCGCGCCCTCCGGCGTGGGATACAAGGAAGAGTCTCCCGCCCGGCCGAGCCGCGAGAAACGTACGCGGGGAAGTCCGGCCGCGGCCGCCTCGGGCGAGGCAAGAAAGCCGCTGTCCGTCAACAGGGCGATCTTCTGCGCGGTATTGAGTTTTTCGAGGAGTTCCCGATACTTCATGTTTTTTCTCTCACTTTTCTTACGCGGCGCGAAGCGTCTTTGCGCCCTCGTCGGGCGAATCGAGGATCTCCGCCGCATAGTACGCGACGCAGCCGTATTCCTCGCTCCCCGCCCGCAGGGGCAGGGAACTTAAATTATAAATCCGTTTCAGCGCCTCGCAGCCCCAAAACGCCATATCGCCGATTTCCCGCAGGCTTTGCGGCAAAACCAACGATTCCAGGCTATAACAATAGCCGAACGCATCTTTGCCGATCGCTTGAAGCGTCGGCGGCAGCTCTATCCGCGCCAATTTTACGCAGCCGTTGAACGCACCTCTTTCAAGCCGGGTAACGCGCGATTCCTTAGCGAATACGACTTCTTCCAGATTATAACAATTCAGAAAAGCGATCTCGTCGATCCCCGTCACCGCCTTGCCCACGTTCAGCCGCACGAGCGATCCGCATTGAGAAAAAGCCTTCGGGAGGATCGTATAAGCATCGATCGTCTTTCCTTCGTACTCGAACGAGTCGAGAGTGAGTTCCTCCGCGGAACCGGTATAACCGATCAGATACCACGCGTCCCGGCGCGTCTTATAGACGAGTCCGTCCACCGTCACTTCCCGCAGCCCCTCTTCCTCAGGAGAGTTCAGCACCGCCAACGCATAGTAGGCCACGTAGCCGTGCTCCTCGCTTCCCTTCGTCACGTTCAAAGAGCTGTAATTATATACCTCGTACAAATTTTCGCACCCGTAAAACGCCTGTTTGCCGATCTCGGAAACCGCCGCGCCGATCGTGAAACTATTCAGGGACGAACAAAAAGAAAACGCACTGTCGCCCAGCCGTTCCACGCCCAAAGGCAAAGTTACCTCGCGGAGCTCTCCGCAGCCGCTGAAAGTACCTTCACGAATCTCTTTCAACGAACTTTCCGAGGCGAATGTCGCGGAAATGAGGTTCGGACAGCCGATAAACGTGTAATCGCCCAGATATGTAACAGCCTTAGGAAGTTTCACGTTCTTTATTTCGTCGTCGTAAGCGAAAAAGTTCCGCGGGATCCGATAATTCGAAATAGTTTCTCCGTCGTGTGAAAAACGCTCCGGCAGAAACAGATCCTCCGTCGGTCTGTAATCGAAGAGATACCAGCCGTCCTCCGCCCTCGCGAATTCGTACTCGCCGACTTTCGCCCTAGTCATCGGGCCGCCGCCCGCGCGGCCGTAGATATTCAGCGCGTAAAATCCGATGCCGCCGTTGGAGTTAATCACGCCTTTTTGAACGTCCAGCGCGCTGTAATTACAGATTTCAAAAAGCCTGTAACAGCCGTTGAACGCACTGTCTCCGATCGATTTCACCGAGCTGGGAAGCGTAAACCGAACGAGTCGCCAACAGTTTGAAAACGCGCTTTTTTCGATCGACTCGATCCCTTGATGAACCAAAACCTCTTTGAGAGAAGAACAGTCGAAAAAGGCGTACGGCGGCAGCTCCGTCTCGTCCGTCAGCACGACTCGTTCCAGGCTTTTAGGGACAACATAGGAGTCTGCATAATTGTAAGCGCCGAAAAGGTAAGCGAAAAATCGATTATCTTCCCGCGAGCCGCCGACAAAGGGAAGGGTGATTTCTTCCAGCGAATCGCAGTAAGAAAACGCGCCCAAGCCGATTTTTAAAAGGGTATCGGGGAGAGAGATGGAAGTCAGTGCGCGACAATTCACAAACGCCGCCCTACCGATCTCCGTAAGCGTTTCGCCGAGCGCCGCATATTCCAAAGAACTGCAATCGGAAAACGCATACTCCCCTATGCTCTTGACCTGCGGATTGAGAAAGACGCGCAGGAGAGAATAGCAGCCTGAAAACGCATAATCCGCGACGTCGAGGGAAGAGGTCAGGTTCACTTCGGCGAGGGAGGAAGGCACGTAGCCGTTCGATTCGTAAAGAAGGCTTGCTCCGAAAATATATCCTAAAAATCCGTTTGGAAGAAAGGGCAGGGTGAGCGTTTGGAGATTTTCACAGCCTTGAAGCGCGTCCCCGCCTATGAAAGAGACGCTTTCGGGAATCCGCAGTTCCGTGAGCGACGTACAGCCGGCAAAAGCCAGATCCCCGATATATGTCAAATTCTCGTTCCAGTCGATATTGAGATACCGGAGATTGCAACAGCCGTAAAAGGCGCGCGAGCCGATCGATTGCAGGTTTTCCCCTTCAAAGGAAGTAATCGCAGTGTTCAGGAAGGCTTCTTCGCCCACTTCGGTGATTCCGGCGGGCACATTCAGCGAAACCAGCCTGTGACAGTCTCGGAAAGCGTCCCTGCCGATCCGCGGAGAGGAAAGCGCGCCGATATTTACCGTGACCAAAGAAGGTAAATCGCTGCAAAACCAAGGGGAGATTTCGTCCATATAATCGATCGTGAGGCTCTCCAAACGATAAGGCTGGGTGTAACCGAAGAGAGTCCAGAGCGCTTGCCCCTCGCTGCCGCCGTAGTAAAAGCTTTTATAATTGTAATTTTTGAGATGTAAACTCCGGATACCGTCGCCCTTGGTGAACAAGACGCAACTGGTCGGATAACGGATAAACTGATCGATCTCCACGGCGTCGAGGCTCCGGCAATCGGCGAACGCGTACGCACCGATTGTCACCGTTTTCGCGTCGTTGGAAAGAAAAATCCGGGAAAGACTCGTGCAATTTTCAAACGCATAGTCGCCGATATATTCCAGATTCCGGGCCGTAACCTCCGTCAGCCGGGAACAATTTGCAAACGCGGCGGAACCGATCCCGTAAACGTCGCCGAAAAAGACTTTCGTGAGATTCATACAGCCCAAGAAAGCGCCGGACTGTACTTCCCCGGCAAACAGAAAGGAGATCTCTTCGAGGCCGCGGTTGTGCTGAAAGGCGTTAGGGGCAATTTCGACGACGGTATACCCCTCTATTTCCCGGGGAATCACCACCCTTTTCGAGTTGCCTTTATATCCCGTCACCCGGATCGGGCCATATTTCGGTTTCGAGATGTCTACGAATTCGTATTCGATTCCCGCTTGGCGGAACCCCGTCGCGTTCTCCTTGAAAATTTGCAGATTCCAAAACGTTATTCCCACGGCGATCAGTAAGGAAGCGAGGGCTGCGAGCGCGAGCACGGAGATCTTGACGGAACGGCTGCGCACGGAAACTTTTTTTCCTTTCGTTTTTCGCAAATATTCCTCTTCGCTCTTCTTTTCGCGTTCCGCTCTTCCGCGATAGGAAACGACGAGCGCGCCGTCCCGGACGGAATACGCATACGCGCCGAAATCGGCGGAAATAAGCTCCACCGAGCAGTCGGCGCATTCCTCATCGAGGGGGATCCGGTCGGTCAAAACGAACCGGGTATGCGGTTTGCCGTTCTTCACCCGCGCTTCCACGATCCGCGAGCCGAGTTTTTCGCCCGCCGCATTCCTCTGCCGGATCGAAAGTTTTACCCCCGTCACCGCTTCGTCCCGGTCGTTGGAGAGCTTTAAGAGGAGAAACTTTTTTCCGTTTTTCCCGACGAGGAGATACTGCGCGACGCAAACGAAATTGTCCAATTCGCTTCGGGGACACGTCCCCTTGCAAAGCACCTTATATTCCCGCATCACGTCTCTCCCCCGGCGGATTTTTTCTTCCCTCTGAGTTTCGCCGCGCACACGTAAGCGATCACGTGGACAGCGATCGCGGCGGCGGAGAGCACGCAGGTGAAAAACGTGACCTCCGGGGCATAGAAAAAACTCTCCCCGAACAGACCGCCGAACAGATACGCGCAGCAAAATCTGACGAAAAACATCTCCGCGGTGATCGCCACGGCGCTGAGCGCCCAAAACGCCGCCAGCTTCCCGCCCCGCGCCGCCCGTTTCGACTCTTTGCCCGCTCGTTCGCCGTCCGCTTCGTTGACGGTGAGCGCGGCGTAAGACGTAGCCGCGGGCAGTTCCACTTCCTTCGTATACCCTTTGCGTTCGATGAGTTCCCTGACGTTGAGGACTTTGAACGCCCTATCGAAGCGATCGAAGAGCGCGACGTCGTAATCGAGATAGGAAAGGGACTCGTCGATCCGGCATACGATCACCTTTTTTCCTCTCCGCTCGGAGAGAATGTACTGCCGGACGTACTTTCTCTGTTCCGGGGCAGGCTCGTAGAGAATACTGCGCCCCTCCGGTTCTTTGACGCGGCGAATCCCCCTGTCGCACGAGACGTCGCGCGCAGAACAGGAACGGAGAAATAAACGGGGAAGGAGCGCCGACACGATCCCCGTGCAAAAGAGGACGGACAACGCCAATGCTATCGACCATACTGCAACCATACTCTCTCTCCTGCGCCGACTCGCCTTATCTCGGACGCGCCGCGGCTTTGCGCTTCCAATAAAAAAAGGGCGGGCGCCCTTTCTATGCGGCACCGGCAATTACGTAAGCTGTTAATATTATACTATACAACCCTCGAAATGTCAATAGGGAGGTGACAGGAATTTTTAAGGAAAGGCGAAACGGCGTTTTATATGCCGTATCGTTTTTATACATAGTATTCATGCGTTTATACAAAATTTTAAGAAAAAGGCGGAAAATATCTGATTTTTATACAAAAAGCATTTGACAAACGCGGAAAAAAAGTATAAAATATCGTCATACAAAAAAAATCGTTTGGAATGAGGATATAAAATCATGAAAAAATTCATCACCGCCGCTCTGGCCGCTTTGACGGCCGCCGCTTGTTTCGCCGCCGTTTCCTGCTCGACTAAGGCCGAAAACGTCAAAGTTTTCAAAGAGGTCACGCTGACCGAGGAGACTTACGCCTTTGCGATCGCCAAGGAAAACACCGAGCTTCTCGAATCGGTGAACGCGTTCCTGAAACCTATCAAAGAGGACGGTTCGCTCGACAAGCTCATCAATTCCTATTTCGACGGCACGGCCGAGTTTACATACGAAAACAAGACGAGTTCGCCGCAAAAGGACGATTTCATCGTGGCGACCAACGCCGCGTTCCCGCCCTTCGAGGCTTACGAGGGAAGCGCGTTTAAGGGGATCGATATCGAAATCGCCTATAAGATCGCCGAGAATCTCGGCAAAAATCTCTTCGTCAAAAATATGGATTTCGACGCGGTGGTAACCAGCGTGGAGACGGGGGAAAGCGTCATCGGTATGGCGGGCATGACCGTCACGGACAGCCGGCTGGAACACGTCAATTTCGCGATGGGATATTACGAATCCGCACAGGTGATCACGGTGCGGGAGAGCGACAACACGTTCGACGCCTGCGAAACCAAAGAGGACGTCGAAGCCATTCTCAAAACCAAATCGGCCAAATATACGATCGGCACCCAAAGGGGCACCACGGGATTCATGTATTCGGCGGGCGATGCGGATTTCGGCTACGACGGATTTAAGAATCTCACCACAAAAAGCTATAAAACAGGCGCGCTCGCGATGAAGGATCTCTCCAACGGCAAAATCGACGCCGTGATTCTCGATAAGCAGCCCTCGATCATGATCGCGGCAAGCATCAATCAATAAACATGAAAATTTTCATCGCTTTCTGGACCAAGTTTTACGAACAGGGCGGATATAAACATTGTCTGTTGGGATTGAGAAACACGGCGTTGATCGCGCTCTTCGGGCTTTGTATCGGTTTCCTTTTAGGCTGTCTGCTCGCGACCGTAAAGCTCCTTCCCTCTAAAAATCCCTTCGTCACCGTCTGCAAACGTATCTGCGACGGTTACATCATGATTTTCCGCGGCACCCCTATCGTCGTGCAGCTGTTGTTGCTGCACTTTGCCGTGTTCCCCGCGATCAATCTCAATATCGGCGATCTCCCCGAAGCGATCGTCATTTTCGGCATGAACAGCGCCGCCTATATGGCGGAAATGCTGCGCAGCGGCATCAACGCCGTCGATAAGGGACAAATGGAAGCCGGGCGTTCGCTCGGGTTCGGGTTCACCCAGACCATGCTGCGCATCATTCTGCCGCAGGCGATCAAGAATATCCTCCCCACTCTCGGCAACGAATTCATCGCGCTGATCAAGGAAACTTCCGTAGTCAGTTTTATCGGAGTGATGGATTTGACGTTATCGCTGCAAGCCATCGGAGACGCCAATCTCGAATATTTTATTCCCTATATCGTATTGGCCTTGATCTATCTCGTGCTGGTCATGCTCATCACCGTCTTGATCAGATGCGTCGAAAGGAGATTTGCAAAAAATGAGCGATAAAAAATTACTGCTCGAAACGCGGGAACTGACAAAATCCTTCGGGACTTTGGACGTACTTCGCGGCATCGACGCGAAAATTTACGCGGGCGACGTCATCGCGGTCATCGGCCCCTCCGGCTGCGGAAAAAGCACCTTTCTGCGCTGTCTCAATCTCCTCGAAACGCCCACGGCGGGCGAGATCGTTTTCGAGGGCGACTACGTATTCAAAAACCGCTCCGTTTATCTCGCCGAGGAACTGAAAGCCTTAAAAAAACAACGCGCCGCGGCTAAAAAGCAAAACGCGCCGTTCGACGAGGCGGCTTTCGGGGCTTTACAGGCGCAATACGTTTCCCTGCACGCGGAAGAGAAAAAGATCGGCAAAGACATCGCAAAGAGCATCGATCTGCACCGCCGCAAAATCGGTATGGTCTTTCAGCAGTTCAACTTGTTCCCCCACCTCACCGTAATGCAGAACATTACGCTCGGGCCTATCAAACTGAAAAAGCTCTCCGAAGCCGAAGCGAAGGAAAAAGCGCTGGCGCTGTTGAAAAAAGTCGGTCTGGAAGAGAAAGCGGACGTCTATCCCGCCACCCTTTCGGGCGGTCAGAAACAGCGTATCGCCATTGTCCGCGCGCTCGCGATGGAACCGGACATCATGCTTTTCGACGAACCGACCAGCGCGCTCGATCCCGAAATGGTCGGCGAAGTGCTCAGAGTAATGATCGATTTAGCCAAAGAAGGCATGACCATGGTCGTAGTCACGCATGAAATGGGCTTCGCCAAAGAAGTCGCCACGCGCGTGTTGTTCATGAACGAAGGCGTCATCAAAGAGGAAAACACGCCCGAGGAATTTTTCGCTCACCCCCAGGATCCCCGTTTGCAGGACTTTCTCTCCAAAGTGCTCTGAGTTTTTCTTTTCGACAAAAGTAATAAAAACCACTCCAAACCGGAGTGGTTTTTTGTCGCTTTATAACGCCCGAAGTCGAAAAACTCCCCTTTATCCTTCTCTCCAATCGCTTAAATCCCTCGTTTTACCGGCTTTTTCAGCCCTTTTGTTAGAGATTGTTTTCACGTGAAACTATATTATCTCATGTATACATTATGTAATGCGTAAGTCTATCTTTCCTTTGCGGATCCGTTGTATAATAGATATACGGCGTTGAGGGATCAGGTTTTTTACTAGAAAAAAATCAGAAATACGGGAAAGACACAATCCATGAACATCATTGAACGGATCGATAGGTTGAGAATCAAAAAGGGGTGGTCGTTGTCTTATTTCGCCACCCAAATCGGCATATCCAGAAACGCCGTGCAAGCATGGTTCCATAAAGAAAATGTACTCCCTACGAGACAGACGATCGAAATAATTTGCGAGGTGTTCGGCATTACCCTGACCGAATTTTATTCCGAGATCGATACCAATAAACTCAGCGCCAAAGAAATTTTGATGTTGGAGTATTTTCGCAAAATTCCCGAAGAAAACAGCGAACAAGTCCTCGCTATCGTCAAATCTTTCGTCGAATAATTCTTCTGTTTTCAAACCTTCCGACGAGTCCGGGTTTTTTAAAACGACGGGGAAAGGCCGAGAATGGGCAGCAGTTCTTTAAGGCTCGCGATCTCGTAATCGGGCAGAAAAGCCGTGCGGTTCGTTCTGCCGTCGGCGTTCAGCCAACAACTCGCAATCCCCGCCCCTTCGGCTCCGGCGATGTCCGATTCCAGGGAATCCCCGATCATCAGGCACTCGTCGGGACTTGCCTTCAAATCGCTCAATACGCGGGAAAAGAACGCGGACAGGGGTTTGATGACGCCGATGTCCTCGGAGATATAAATGCGGTAAAAATACTTTTCCATCGCCCGCAGACGGCCGGTCTGGATACTGTGCAGTCCGTTGGTGGCGACGCAGATTTTATAGTCCCCGCCGCTATGACAGGAAAGCGCGGCAAGCACCGGTTCGGCGTCCCTCACCTGCGCGCCGCCGTCTTCGAGATAGCGAAGGAACTTATCCTCCGCCTCCCGCGGCGAGATCGGCGCGGGGTATTCGCGGAAAATGCGCGTGAACAGCAGCGTTAAATGGCTGCGGTAAAGATCGTGATAGGTGCGCTGGATCGTTTCGTCGCCCACGTTGGAAAGCCCCGCGTCGTCCCACGTTTTCACCGAGAGCTGACGGCAGCGGGCGAGCGTTTCCGCGTCCGCCTCGACGCCGCACTCGCGGAAAATCCGGCGAAACGCCTCCCGTTCGTCCGCCTCGAAATCGATGAGCGTATGATCCGCGTCGAAAATCAGGTATTTATACTTTTTCATATTTCCTCCTTTTTTGCTCTCGCCGGCGGCGAGCGGTTTTACCAGTCCTGCCGTTTCAGAGATTTATCCTTCACATCATCATAATATTCAAAATAACGTTTTTTGAACTCTTCTTTTGTCAACGGCGCCGTCGCTCCGGCGTTTTGCATTTTTTCGATCAGCTCTTGAAGCTCGGCGGGAGTGAAATCGGCAAGCTCCGTTTCCCCGTCGTAACTCTCTAAAAATTTGAGCAAGTCCAGTTTCGACATTTATTCGCCCTCCTCGAAATATTCCACGTCCGCGGCCACGAATCCGTATTCGTACACCCGCGGCAAAAGCGATTTCCCGAGCTCTCTGTGCGCCGCTTTGAGCGCCGTCAGCAAAGCCCTGCCCGTCTCGTCTTTCAAAACGGCGGCTTTGAGCTGCGCGTACCCCGCGTCCCAGATCTCCGCTTTTCCCGTTCGGAAACAGTATGCGTAAAAATCGGCCGCAGCTTGCATCACACGTTCGGACTCCCCCGAAAGAGTTCTCTTTTTCAGCCATTGAAAGAAAAACGATTCTTCGTCCGCGACTCCGCTTTCGACGAGTCCGTCCCCGAAAACCCCGGAAAAGCCGTCGAAAAAATTTTCTTCCGCCGTCTCCGCCCGCATGTCTCCGCCCTCTTCCCGCCACGTCTTTACCTGTTCGCGGGAGAAGGGAAAGAGCTGATTGCGTACGCGATAGCTTTTTCCCTGATAGACGACCTCTTTCAAGGAAACGGTATTGTCCGAATCGGCGAACGCGCTCCACACCGCGCAGTCGGTGAAAAATTCCTCGTCCGGTTCCCGGTCGGGGGCGTAGAACTGATCCCGGTTATTCGACCACGAGGCTTTGGGGAGTTTGCGCACGGCGTGCACCGCCATAGACTTTTCAAAATTTTCCGCCGTCACCGAATAGGAGCCGGCGCTCGCCTGGGGGCCGGAAAAGAGCGCCGTCTGATTCTGGTGCTGAAAATCGTTGCCGCAGCACATCAGCGAACAGAGAAACCCTTCCGCCACCCGGTCGCGCACGTCGACGTTGTTCGCGCCGATCTTTTTCGCGCCCGTAAAGGGGGGAAAAACGTATTTTGTCGGCGGGCGCGGCGCCCACGCGCTCAACAGTTTGCCCCGATCCGCCGTATAGACGCGTTTCGTGCCCACTTTTTCCGCTTCGCGGTTGAACACGTCGAACACGAGCGTCTGCGTTTCCAAAGACTGCTGCTTTTCCAGATTCCAGACGGCGAACGAGACGGGGAACTTGCCTTTGCTGCCCTCGAAACATTCCGAGGAAAACAGGAAGCCGCGTTCCGCGCGGTAACGGAAAAATCCGTCGCGCAGCCGACGATCGTTGGGCGCGTTGAGATATTTGAGCGTGGAAAAGAGGCCCAGATACCCCTTTTTGCCTTTGAATTCGCGCGAGATCCGAAACAAGAACTGCGAAAATAATTCCCGCCCCGTCTCCCCGTACCCCTCTTCGAGCATTTTTTGCCTTACCCGCGTATCGGAAACTCCGCTTTTGGAGATCTTACCGGCGGACAAAGAAGAGAGATTGCTCGTCGCGAACGGCGGATTGATGAAGATCAGCCATTTGAGCTTAGGATTACGAAGGTCCTTCCAGAGTTTCTCCGGCATTTTGCGGGCGAAAGTCTTTGTTTCTTCGTCCGGCGGTTCCTCGCCCAGCTCCATACGGCACTGCGCAGGCTCGCGGAGCGCCTTTTCGACGTCGTCGTTGAGGTAGTCGTATTGGAACACCTGCGCGGACGGAAAAATGCGGCGGCAGTAATTGGCGTCGTCTTCGGAGAGAGTGGAGACGTAGGTATAGGGCAGGGCCGCGCCCGGCAGCGTAAATTCGAGATTGCCGCTCCCTGCCGCCATGTCCCAGATGCGATACGCTCCGCTTTCGAGTTTCTTTTTGCCGATCGTTTTGAGAAGATATTCAAAGGCTTTGCCGGCAAACGCGATCGGCGTATAAAATTCACCCTCGAACCGGCGGGCGAAATCCTCGCTTAAACGGTCGATCTTGCGGCGAATGGCGAAGATCGTCTTTTCGTCCTTTACCCGTTCGTAGAGGCTCCAAAAATAGTTATACTCGTACACGGGCAGGCTCTTGGTTACCTTTTCGCCGCCGAAGGAAAACTCCACGCGGCCGTTTTTGTTCAGAGATTTCCCCGTTTCGACGTCGGAAAGGAAGTATTCCGCCAGTTTCCGCACTTCCCCGCTTTCGCCCAGCGATTCCGTGAAGAGGGAGGACCAGTATTCGTAGACGCTCAAAAAGTTGTTCTCGTCGATGGTCTTTTTTTCGCGCTCGAACAGGGAGAGCTGGATGGCGCGCACCCTTTTCAAAGCGGCGCGAAAGGCCGCTTCCTCGTTTGCGTCTTTCAAGGCATAGACGCGGATCCGCGCGAACGCCGGGCTTTCGATCAGCTCCGAAACCAGCTTCGGACAGGGCGAACAGGGCGTGCGGTCCCAGTCGTATTTCTCCGTTTTGCGGCGCGCGTAAAATTTAGAGAACGACTTCGTTTTGACGAAAAACGCCTCGCCGCGGCAGACGGCGCAAATATACGGCGGCACCGGACAGCCCGCCTCGCCGTATTTGAGTTCGCGCAAAATATACAGCGCCTGCGCGAGCGGCGACGCTATGCCCTGCGGCGGAGCGAATCTTTTTTCCTTGCGGAAAACGTACAAGACCTGCTCCGTACTGTCGAACTTCTGTCTTGCGGGAAAGGACAGGCCGAACTCCCCGAAAAACGCCGCGCGCACGTCCTCGCGGCTCGTGCCATTCCTCAATTTCTCGTATAAAACTCCCATATCTCTTCCTTTGTTTGTCTTCCTTTCAAAGACGTACGGAAAACCCGTCGAAGCAAAACGTCCCGCCGCCGCGGCGCAGCAAGCCCCGTTCCGCAAGTTCTCCAAACGCGGCCGCCGCCCGTTTTGCCAGCGAAGCGGGCAAATCCAAAGAATAATGCCCGGGCAGAATCCGTTCGATCTCTAATTTCTCCACTTTCCGCAAAGACTCGAAGAAAGCGACGGGATCGGTGGTGGGATAAAACGCGTCGAGACACCCCGCGTAGAGCAGATCCCCCGAAAAGAGATACCCGCGCTCCGCTTCGTAAAAACACAAATGCCCCGGCGAATGGCCGGGCGTATGCAAAACGGTCAGCCGCCGCCCGCCCAGGTCCAGCGTATCTCCGTCCTTTAAAAGCCGCGAAGGAGAGCCTTGAAACACTCGATATTTCTCTATCTCGAACCCGGCCGGAAAATCGCGCGGCCGTTTGCCAAGCGCCCCTTTCACCGCTTCCAAGGAGAGCGGAAATTTTTCCGTCAGCCAGGACGCTTCGGCGGCGTGCATCGCAAAATCCGCAAACTCCCGAAGCCCGCCGATATGGTCCCAATGCGCGTGCGTCAAAACCGCCCGCACGGGCAGAGCCGTCCGCTTTTCTATCTCCGCGCGCAATTTTCCGACGCCGAGGCCGGTGTCGATGAGAAGCGCCCGCTCCCGCCCCAAAAGGAGATAGGAGTGGGGTTGTTCCCAGTGCCGGTATTCCCCTACGGCGTACGTTTCGTCGTCGATCTTTTCCGTCGTAAACCAATCTTTGTTCATTCGTCTCTCCCCTGCCCCGTGGCTTTCAGATTTCCACGCGGATATGTTTTCCCTGGCGGGGCACGGTGATAAAGCCGAAGCCGATCTCCCGGAGTACGGAAACCACGATCTCCCTTTTATCGAGGATCCTCGAAACGCCGTGCGCGTCCGAGGCGAAAGAGACGTTTCGCCCCCCCAGCGCGAAATAGCGTTCTAAAATATCCCTGTCGGGCAGAAACTCGTTCGCGCAGCCGTAGCTCGAACTGTTGACTTCCAAAATCTTGTCCGCGGCGATGACCTTTGTCAAAATCCCGTCCAATTCGTCCGCAAAATCTTCCCGGCGCGCCCGCTTGTCCGCATAGGGCGCGTAACGCGTACAATAGGTAAGATGTCCGATAATATCGTATTCGTACGGCGCGTCCACGCTCTTTTCCACCAAGGAAAAATATTCCCGGTATACCTCCTTCTTGGGGCGGAGCGCTCCGTCCGCATAAAACGCCTTCGCTTCCGCATAGTCCGCCCTGCCGTTGGAATGGACGCTGTTGACGACGAAGTCCGGGCGATACCGTTCGAGGAGTTGTCGGTACAAAGGCGCGGCCGCGGGGTTGGCGGTGAAGCCGAATTCCCCGCCGACCAGCACTTCCATGCGCCCCGCGTAAGACTTTTGCAACGCTCTGGCGCGGGAAAAATAGAGCTCGGGATCGGTGTAGACGGGCTTCGCGCCGCCGGCGAAGCGGACCCCGTCCACCTTATAATCGTAGTCGAAATGCTCAGAGACGCCGTAATAACAGGCGCCTCGTTCGTGCGCCGCTTTCAGCATTTCCTCGATCCCGTCGATTCCGTCGGGAGAAAACTTCGTATGCGTGTGTACGTCCGTCAATAATTTCACCATAGCTCTATTATAACACACGGACGGAAAAACGGCAACCTTCGGGCAGATATTTTTTTGCGGCGCATAAAATTCTCTCTCTATTTTCATTAAATTGTTCCTTTTCTTCCATACCCTGGAAAAAAACGCCCCAAAAGCCGCTTATTTGGAAATCCCTGCCGGTTTTTCCGCTATTTGTGTCTTGCTTTTTGCATGAAAACGCGGTAATATTTATATATATCCATCAAAATCGGAGGTTTTATCATGAAAAAAACATCGAGGGCGGCCGCTTCGCTGCTGGCTCTGACCTTTTCTTTTATTCTCATCGCGGGGTGCGCCAAAACGCCGCCCGAAAGCGGCTCGGCGCCCGATCATTCCGCTTCGGAAAGCGTCGACGAGGGCGTACCCGATTCTCCCGACGAACCGGACGACGTACCCGACCAGCCCGACCAACCGGACGACGTACCCGACGAACCCGAACCGCCCGCCAAAGAATACGCCTCTTACATACGCTGCACGGGCGAAAGCGTCAACCTGCGCTCGGGCGCGGGAACGAATTATCCGGTGGTCGGCACGGCGGAGAAGGATACCATGTACGCAGTCGCCGGAAAGACGGGAGACTGGTACAAGACGTATTATCAGAACCAGACGGTCTATATAAGCGCCGCGTACACGTCCTCCTTTTCCATTGAAAAGAGCGACGACACGCTGGTCGAGGACGTCATCTGGGAAGGTTACAAGCAGCTCGGCGTGCCCTACGTCTACGGCGCGGTCCGCGTGCACGACGGGGGAGGGAATCGATTGAAAGGATTTACAAAATCGAAATTCGACTGTTCCTCGCTCGTCCAATACGTCTTTTTCGAGGCCGCCGGCATACTCTTGCAGACGACTACGCGTTCGCAGTCCGTACAGGGCGTCCATGTGCCCAAAGAAGAGCTGAGCCGCGGGGACTGTATCTATTTCACCAACGCGTCCAGAGAGGATAATACGGGCATCGAACGCATCGGACACGTGGCCATCTATCTCGGCGACAATTATATTCTGCACACCTCTTCCGATTATGCGCGCATCGAAAAAATGAGCGCCCAGCGCTGGAATTATTACGTCGAAACGAGACGTTTTCTCTAAACGTTCCGCGCTTATTTTCTATCGTTCATAAGAGAAACTCCTCCAATACAGAAACACGCCCGGCCGTCGTTTTGCTTCCCTCGGCCGGGCGTGTTTCGTATTTTCGAAAAGGTTCAGGGTTCGGACTTGTCGGAGTTTTCAAAATCCCCCGCCGCCGCGTCCGGCTCGTCCGTATCCGCGGCCGGTTCGTCGGGTTCTTCCTCTTCTTCGCTCTCTTCGGCCTCTTCGTATTTTTTATGGAGCTGGGCTGTTTCCGCCGCCGCGTTCGCCGCGACGACGTCGAAATCCTCCCGCGTAATGCCGCCCTCTTCCAATAAAGCCTGCGCGTACGTCTTATCCGCCGTCACGCCCAGCCATTCGCGGCTCTTGCCGCCGCGGATCTTTTTGAGCAGCCAGATAAAGAAAATTTTCAAATCCCCGAACAGACTCACTCTCCGCGCATACCGGACGTCCGAGGCGAACATTTCCTGGTAATCGGTATCCGCGTCGCCGGTCACCGCCAAAGGATCGATGAGCCCGGGGCGCGCGCCGAAACGTTCCTCGTCCGATTCCGAAACGAACGCCGCCTCCGCAAAGGTAAATTTCCGCACGCCGATAAAACTTAAACGGCCGCAGAATACGTCGGCGAGATAGGGCAGTTTATAAAGCCCCGTACGGCGCAGCCAGCGGCCGTATTTTCCCGCTTCGCCGCCCTCGTCGTCGACGGTGCAAAAGCTATGCAGGACGATCGTTTTCGCTTTTTTCCCCACGTAAAACTCACGCGTGAGCAGCGATTTCATCGCGCCCGTACGCTTTTGAAAGATTTTCCCGCGAATGACCACGGCGAGATAGACGGGCGACAGCGCCGCCATACATATCAGCGAGACGAGCATATCCCAGAACCGCTTGAAAAACCAGCGGTAAGCGATCGCCATCACCGCGATCACCGCCGCCGCGTCGAAGACGACGAACAGCGTCAAGCCGTACCAAGTCTTTAAAAATTCTCCCATCGAATCGTCCTTCTTTATCCTTGCGGATCTGTTTTTATAAAGCGCCGGGCTCCGCGGGCGATGCGGCAGTTCCTTCCCCGGTCTCTTTCTCCGGCTCTTCCTCTTCCGGCTCTTCGGAAGCGCGCGATTTCTCCCTCTCGATCACGTCACCGATCCGCGCAAGCACCGCGTCTTTGCCCAAACCCGTCTCGGCGCTGGTCGGGATCAGGTTCTCGATCCCCATATAAAGGTCCGCCGCGATCGCTTTCACGTGCTCTTTCAGCTTCATCTTGGAAAGTTTATCCGCTTTCGTGAGCACGACGGTGAAGGGAATGATATGATAATGCAGAAATTTAATCATCTGCACGTCTTCCGCCGTCGGATCGTGCCGGCTGTCCGCCAGCATGAAAACGTGAGAAATTTTTTGTTTGTTTTTGAAAAACGCGTCCAGCGTCCGTCCCCATTTTTCCTTTTCGGTCTTGGACACCTTCGCAAATCCGTAGCCGGGCAGATCCGCGAGCACGAACGCGCCGAAGTCGAAATAGTTGACGAGCCGCGTCCGCCCCGGCTCGCCGCTCGTCTTGGCGAGCTTTTTACGGTTCGCGAGCATATTGATGAACGAGCTCTTTCCCACGTTGGATTTCCCGCATACCGCGATCATCGGTTTCTCCGTCGAAATGAACTGGCTTTCGCTCGCCGCCGAAGTGATGAACGTCGCGTTTTTGATGATTATTTTTTCTTTAGTCCCTTCCATGGGCGCCTCGTTTGTTTTTTATCTTCGTTTTCCGCTTTGGCAGCGCACGCCGCCGGAAACCGGGGAAATGGGCACGCCGGCCGGATCGGACACGGGAAGCACGGGCTCTTTCTTGGGTTTCGTCACCCGCTTGGGCCTGGCCTGCTTGCTCTCGTCCGCGGCCGCGGCTTCCCTTTTGCCGCGGAGGGCCAGCGTGAATACCTCGTCGGCGTCGGAAACGGGAATGAAGCATATCTCGCCGCGCACAGACTCGGGGATCTCTTCTATATCCTTCTTGTTCTCGGCGGGAATAATGACGCTGCGGATCCCGATCCGCCGCGCCGCCAACGCTTTTTCCTTCAAGCCGCCGATGGGCAGGACTCTGCCCCTAAGCGTGATCTCGCCCGTCATGGCGATATCCTTGCGCACGGGCCGGCCGGTAAAGGCGGAGAGAATCGCGGTGGCGATGGTGATGCCCGCGCTCGGCCCGTCTTTGGGCGTCGCGCCTTCGGGCACGTGAATATGAATATCCGTCGTCTCGAACTTATCGGGCGCAATGCCGTATCTGTCCGCATGCGAGCGGATAAAGGAAATGGCCGCGAGCGCCGATTCTTTCATGACGTCGCCGAGCTTGCCGGTGAGACGTATCTCGCCTTTGCCGTGCATCGCGGACGCCTCCACGGTCAGCGTCGTGCCGCCCACGGCAGTCCAGGCGAGCCCGGTCACCGCACCCACCTCTTCCTTTTTACGAGCCTCGTCGGCGGTGAAGCGGGGCGCGCCGAGAAGTTTCTCGGCTTCGGCCTTGTCCACCGTGACTTTGGGCAGCGTTTTGTCGTCCGCATACCGTACGGCGATCTTGCGGCAGACGGTGCCGACGGTGCGTTCCAGCGTTCTCACGCCCGCCTCCATCGTATACCCTTCTATAACCGCGCGGATCCCCTCGTCCGTGAACCCGGCGTTATTGTCCGTCAGCCCGTTGGCGGCGAGCTGTTTGGGAATCAGATAGCGTTTGGCGATCTCCTTCTTTTCTTCGAGCGTATAGCCGGAGAGTTCGATGATCTCCATACGGTCGCGCAAAGGGCCGGGGATCGTGTCCAGCGTATTGGCGGTGGTGATGAAGAGCACCTTGCTCAGATCGTAAGGCACTTCGAGATAGCGATCGCGGAAGGTGGAGTTCTGCTCGGGATCCAGAACTTCCAGAAGCGCGCTCGAAGGATCGCCGCGCATATCCGAGGATATCTTATCGATCTCGTCGAGCAGGAACACGGGATTTACCGCTCCCGCGTTCTTCATGGCGTAGAGGATCCGGCCGGGCATCGCGCCGACGTAGGTGCGGCGGTGGCCGCGGATCTCCGCCTCGTCCTTGACGCCGCCGAGGCTCATGCGCACGAATTTACGCCCCAGCGCGCGGGCGATGGAACGGGCGATGCTCGTCTTGCCCACGCCCGGAGGACCGACGAAACAGAGGATCGGCGCTTTCATACTGCCGGTGAGCTTCAATACCGCGAGATATTCCGTGATCCGTTCTTTGATCTTTTCTAGGCCGTAATGGTCCGCGTCGAGCACTTTCACGCAGTCGGCGAGAAGTTCGGTGTCCGCCGTCTCCTCCTTCCAGGGCAGGTCTATCACCCAGTCGAGGTAACCCGTGATCACCGTATATTCGGGGGAAGCGGACTGCATTTTGTCGAGTCTGTCGAGCTCTTTGAGGCATTTCTTTTCCACCTCTTCGGGCAGGCCTTTGGCGAGAATCTTGACGCGGTATTCGTCCTCCTCCTTGCCGTCGTCTCCAAGCTCCGAATGAATGGCTTTGAGTTGTTCCCGGAGAAAATAATCCTTCTGCGAACGGTCGATGTTCTGCCGGACGGCGGAGGCGATCTTTTTCTCGATCTTGGCGATTTCCAGTTCGTCGTTGAGACAGCGCTCGAAAAGTTTCAGCCGCTCGATCAACGACTCCTCTTCGAGGAGCTCCTGCTTGATTTCCAGCCGCACCCGCATCGCCGAAACGGTCATATCGACGTACGAGTCGGGATCGGAACAGGCTTCGAGCTGAGAGAGAATGTCCTTGCCGATCTTGCCGTCGGCCGTCAGCACGTCGCGCACCATCTCCCGCGCCGTGCGGAAATACGCCTCTTCCAGCACCTCGTCGCCGTGCACGGCTACGATTTCGTCCGTGACGGCGTAATAATAGCCGGACTCGAACTGTATCGACCGGGCGCGGGCGCGGTAAAGCCCCTCCGCGAGAACGCGCAGGGTGCCGCCCGGAAGCTGCGTCACTTGTTTGATCTTCGCCACCGTGCCCACCGTGTAAATGTCCGAAGAGGTGATTTCGTCCTTTTCCGTTTCGCGCTGCGCGCAGATGAAGAGCAGACGGTCGGAAGCCGCGGAAGCGCGGTCGATCGCCTTCAAAGTGATATCCCGCCCCACCTCGAAAGAGATGTGCGTATTCGGGAACGCCACCTTGCCCCTGAGGGGCACGATGGACAATATATTCGTTTTTGGTGTCTGTTTTTCCGTATACTTTTCCATATAATTATTTTTACCCCGCCCGCGGGCTTTTTAAACAGCTTTCAAAAGGTTGTCCGCTTGCGCAGTTTTGTTTTTATTATATCATATACCGACGAAAAATGCAAGAACCGGCGCGGAAAACCCGTACCGGTTCAGAATTTCCGTCTCTTCAAGCGGATTTTTGCTTATAGACGACTTTCGGCTTCGCGCCGCTCGTCAAACATTCCTTCGTCAAAATAACTTCTTCCACGTCCTCTTCGGAAGGGATCTGATACATGACGTCCGTCATCAATCCCTCGATGATCGTCCTCAGTCCCCGCGCGCCCGTTTTCAAACGAATGGCCGTCTGCGCGATCTCGCGCACGGCGTCCTCCTCCACCGTCAGTTTCACGCCGTCGAAGCCGATGAGCTTCTGATACTGCTTGATGATCGCGTTTTTCGGTTCGGTGAGGATTTTCACGAGCGCGTCCTCGCCGAGCGGATCGAGATTGACGACGATGGGAAGCCGCCCCACAAATTCGGGAATGAGTCCGAATTTGGTCAGATCCTGCGGCTTGACGTCGTCGAGCGCCGAGTAGTCCACTTCGTCCGCGCCCAGCTTGACTTTGCCGCCGAAGCCGAGCATCGTGTCGTCCTTTCTCGAAGCCACGATCTTGTCGAGCCCCACGAACGCCCCGCCGCAGATGAAGAGAATGTTCGTCGTGTCGATCCGCAGACATTCCTGCTGCGGGTGTTTTCTGCCGCCCTGCGGCGGCACGCTCGCGAGCGTGCTCTCGATGATTTTTAAAAGCGCCTGCTGTACGCCCTCGCCCGAAACGTCGCGCGTGATGGAAACGTTTTCGCTCTTCCTCGCGATTTTATCGATCTCGTCGATATAGATGATTCCGCGCTGCGCCCGCTCGATGTCGTAATCGGCGTTCTGAATGAGTTTCAAAAGGATATTTTCCACGTCCTCGCCGACGTAGCCGGCCTCGGTGAGCGTCGTGGCGTCGCTGGTGGCGAACGGCACGTTGAGCACCTTCGCAAGCGTGCGCGCGAGCAGTGTTTTGCCGCAGCCCGTAGGCCCCAAAAGCAGAATGTTGCTCTTTTCGATCTCTATGCCGTCGTCCGCCGTCTTTTTGGCCGCGACGAGGGAATTGATGCGTTTATAATGGTTGTAGACGGCGACGGAAAGCACTTTTTTCGCCTTATCCTGCCCGACGATATATTTATCGAGTTCGTCCTTGATCTCGGCGGGTTTTTTCAAAGGCACTTCGACGGCTTTATCCTTTTCGTTGGTCTCGTCCACCATCGCCTTGCAGATATCCACGCAGTCGTCGCAGATGCAAACCCCGTCCGGTCCGGCGATCAGCCGCCGTACCTCGTCCTTCGATTTCCCGCAAAACGAGCAATGCTGTTCGTGTTTTTCCATGTGTTTTACCCCGTTCTGATTTTGAATGATTGAAAAATACCGCGCAAAACCCTTCTTCGGAGCTTTGCGCGAGAATATTTTTGTGTGTCCGTATTTTTGCCGGCGCCAACCTCTCTCAGCGTCTTACAAATACTTTGTCGATAAGTCCGTAAACCCGCGCTTCCTCCGCAGACATATAATTGTCTCTGTCGGTGTCGCGCTCGATGACCGCGAGATCCTTGCCCGTATTTTCGGACAGGATACGGCTCATCTTCGCTTTGGTGCGAAGAATGTGCTCCGCCTGGATCTTGATGTCGCTGGCCTGGCCCTGCGCGCCGCCGAGCGGCTGATGGATCATGATCTCCGAATTGGGGAGGGCGAAGCGCTTGCCGCGCGTGCCGCTCGAAAGAAGAAACGCGCCCATCGACGCGGCCAATCCGATACAGATCGTCGAAACGTCGCATTTGACATAATTCATCGTGTCGTAAATAGCCATGCCGGCCGTCACCGACCCGCCCGGGGAATTGATATACAAATTGATGTCCTTTCCCGGTTCTTTCCCTTCCAGATAGATAAGCTGCGCCACCACCGTGTTCGCAACCGCGTCGTCGATCTCACCGCTCAAAAAAATGATTCTGTCCTCTAACAGCCGGGAATACAGATCGTACGAGCGCTCGCCCGTACTCGTGCGTTCCACGACGTAGGGAATCAAAATATTTTTTTCGCTCATTTGCTCTCCTCCGAATACATTTCGTTATTGGCTTTGAGGAACTCAAACAGCTTCGTGATAAGGATATCGCTTTTGATATAGTCGTACTGCCGGGGATCCATGCCCTTTTTGTACTCTTCCGCGCTCTTATCTACGGACGCCGCCTGTTCCGCAACCTTTTCTTCCACTTCTTCGTCCGTAGCTACAATATTTTCATCTTTGATGATCTGGGAAATGATCAGCTGGCTCAAAACGTTCTTCTTCGCCTGCTCTTCGTAATTCTTTCTGAACTCTTCGAGGGGCGCCTTGATGAAATCGAGGTAGTCTTGAAGTTTCAGTCCCTGGTACATCAGTTGGTATTCGAATTTCTGCACGAGATTATCGATCTCCCGCTCGATCATCGCCTGCGGGATTTCCGCTTCCGAAGTCGCGGCGATCGCGTCCAAAATACTGTTTTCCGTCGCGTCGAGGGAGTTCTTATCCGCCTGCGCCTGCAACCGTTCTCTCGTCTTGGCCTTGTACTCTTCCAGCGTCTCGCTGCCCGTCGCGTCCTTGATGAAAGCGTCGGTGAGCTCGGGAAGCTCCTTGCCCTGAATGGAATTGAGCTTTACCGCAAACACCGCGTCCTTGCCTTTGAGTTCCTCCGCCTGGTAATTTTCGGGGAACTTGACGTTGACGTCTTTGGTCTCGCCGATCTTCATGCCCACGACCTGCTCCTCGAATCCGGGAATGAACTGCCCGCTGCCGAGCGTCAGATCGAAGCCGGCCGCTTCGCCGCCGTCGAATTTGACGCCGTCCACCGTGCCCACGAAATCGATATTGACGACGTCTCCCTGCACCGCCGCGCGGTCCTCTACGGGCACCTTGCGGGCGTTGCGGTCGCGCAGGCGATCGATCTCCGCGTCGACGTCGGTATCCTTTACAGTATACGCGAACCGCTTGATTTTCATACCTTTGTAGGAGCCGATTTTCACTTCCGGTTTGACGGGAGTAACGGCCACGAGCGTCACGCCCTCGTCGGAGAGATCGTCCACGGAAAGTTCGGGATCGCCGACCGCCGTGATCTTCTCCGCCTCTTTTTCCAGCACGCCGCCGTAATTTTCGGCATACAGAATATTCAGCGCGTCCTCGAAGAATACGCCCTTCCCGTAGGCGTGCTCGATGACGTTGCGGGGAGCTTTGCCTTTACGGAACCCGTTGACGGCGAATCTGCCCTTCGTTTTGAGGTACGCCTTATTGATGGCGTCCTTCCACTCTTCTGCGTCGAATTTCATCGTGATCTTTACCGTGCTTTTTTCAGCGGCTTGTGTCGTGTACTTCATAATATGCTTTCTCCTAAATAATGCTTCTTGTTTTCGGAATTTTCCGGATCCGCTCCGCTTGGGCGCGAGGTCCCTTTTCGCTGTGCAAGCTACATTTTATCATATTATTCCGAGAAAAGAAAGCATTTTCGTTTACAATTTGCGAAAATTACGTTATAATTTATTAAAATCCTTTCCCCGAAAAAATTTTTTCGACCGCTTTCGCGGGTTTTCGGGCTTTACACGGCCGATCAAAGGACGTTCCATTCATCGGAGGACCATATTATGCCCCAGGACGCTTTTCATATCCGCCGTTCGGCGGCGGAACTCGACGCTCTTCTCAAAGGCGGAAAAATCAACCGCATCACCCAGGCGGACAAAGACGAGGTTACCTTTATTATATACACCGGAAAGACGACGGTTAAACTCGTTTTAAGCACAAACGCGTCCAACGCGCGCGTCTGCCTTTCCCAAACGGAAAAGGAGCCCGCGCCCGTGGCGCCCAATTTCTGCATGCTTTTAAGAAAACATCTCTTAGGCGCGGAGATTCTCTCCGTTTCCCAGCACGCCTTCGAGCGCATCGTCGAGCTCCGGCTTCACTGCACCACCGACTTTTCCGAGTGCGAGCGGGTGCTGCGCTGCGAGCTTATGGGAAAGTACTCCAACCTGATCCTGACGGAGGGCGAAGTGATCTTAGGCGCGCTCAAAACCTCTTCCCTCGAAGAGAACGCGCACCGCGTACTGCTCGCCGGCGCGAAATACGTATACCCCAAATCCCAGGACAAACTTTCCCCCTTCGACGAGGCGGGACTCAAAGAGCGCACGGAAAATTTTCTTTCGACGCACGCGGAGAGCGGCTGCGAGGAGGATTACGCCCGCTTTCTCTTCGAGAACGTGGCGGGACTCGCCCTGCCCACCGCGCGGCAGCTCCTGCGTTTTTACGCACACGACAAGCCGATCTGGGAATTTATCGGGGAATTCTGCGAAAGCCGCCCTTCCGAGCCCTGTCTCGTGACGGAACACGGGATCCCCTCCGACTTTTTCGCCTTTCCCGTTCCGGGCGGCATACCCATGCCCTCGCTCAATAAGGCGGAGGACGAATATTACACCTTTAAGGAGACGAAACGCTCTTTCGAGGACAAACGGCGAAAACTGGAATCGGCCGTGCGCGCGCTCGGCAAAAAACAGCGCAAGAAACTGCAAGACACGCTCGAACGGCTCAAAGAAGCGGAGAGTCTCGAAACCAACCGCGTCAAGGGCGAACTTCTGACGGCCAATCTCTACAAAATCGACAAGGGAGCGAAGGAGTTTGCGGCGGAGAACTGGTACGACGGCGGCAAGATATTGAAAATCCTCCTCGATCCGACGCTGACGCCCGCGCAGAACGCGCAGAAATATTTCAAAACTTACGCCAAGCAAAAGCGCACTTTGGAAGCGCTGACGCCGCGGCGGAAGAAAGAAGAAGAGGAAATCGTCTACACGGAGAGCGTCGCCGCTTCTTTGGCGAGCGCGGAATCGCCGGAGGACCTCAAAGAGATCGAGACGGAACTCATAGCGCTCGGGCTCGTCAAGCCGCAAAAAGAAAGAGCCGGCGGGAAAAAGAAAGAATCCGCCGTACCCTTCCGCGAATATTCCTATCGGGGTTTCCGCATTTATTCCGGCCGCAATAATCTCCAAAACGACCGGCTTTTGAAAAGCAGCGCCCCTGCGGACGTCTGGCTGCACGTGCAAACCTACCATTCCTCGCATGTCGTCGTCGAGACACAGGGCAGGCAGGTAAGCGACGAGATACTTATTTTCGCCGCGGAGATCTGCGCCTACTACTCGGAAGCGCGGGCGGAAAACAAAGCGCTCGTCGACTACTGCGAACGCCGGTATGTAAAAAAGCCGCCGAAAACGCCGGCGGGATTCGTGACGTACACCGATTATAAGACGCTGACGGTCAAACCGGATAAACATGAAGAACATCTCGCGGAGGAGGACGCGTAAGGCGTTTAAAATTTTAAGAGAGGAATCGTTTTTTCCTTGCGGCGGAAAGCGGGAACTTCGTCCTCTGCCGCGCGAGCGGCGTCGAATCCGCCGCGGAAAAGTCAAAGGAATTAAAAAATTTCGTCCGGCCCGCGGAACGGGGCCGGACGTTTTTTTACCAAAAGACGATCTCCCAATAGTTGGGCAAGCTGTTCGTAAAGAGGCCCGTGCCGAGCATGATCAGCCAGTCGGCGGCGATGAGAATCCCGAACACGAGCGCAAGCCGGAACGCGGTTTTTTGCGGGATCCGCTCGACGCGCCGCACGAAGGGACGGAAAACGAACTGCATCAGCAAAGTGATGCCCGTCGTGAAGCCGAAGGTGGTGGGAATGCTCGTATAGCGCGTGATATGGAGGGGAATGTTCGTATAGTTCCAGGCGCGGATCCCAAGCAGTGTCTCGAAGAGGAGCCCCACTCCCATCTCGCCGAAGAGAATGAGTACGAACACCAACGCGTAGTAAATCACCACGCGTAAAATCCGGTTGCGCCTTGTGTTTTCGGGAAGGATACGTTTTTTAAAAACGCGCATTTCGCTCGGCGTGCCGAATACGAAGTAGAGCACGAAAATGCCGAAACCGTAAGCGGCGAGAAAGGGCAGGATCTGATGCCGGTCGTTGAATACGCCGATGGAGAAGATACGGAAAATATTCTCCACCCACCAGCCGAGAAAAGACGCGATATAACATACCAACAGCAGCGAGCTGACTCTGACGCCGTAGAGCTTTTTCCCTTCCGGCGATTTCGTTTTCGCCCTCTTTTCCCGCGCTTTTTTCTTCTTGTTTTCTCCGGCGGAACTCCCATTCGACGTTTCGGGCGGCTCCTCAAAAACGTCTTCGCCGCCGGAGGAAACGAGCTCCCGCGTTTCGTTGGACACTTCTTTCATATCTCTCTCCAAATTCTAAAATGACTGTGGAAATCACTTCCCGATTCCTTCCTCGTATCATAGGAAAAATATAATAAAAAAAACGTTTACATAGCGCTAAAATTTTTGTATGTCAGACAAAATACGATAAAAATTACGGTTCTATGTATATAGTTTATATTATATCATATCCGACGCGAAAACGCAAAGAAAAAACCGTGTAAATCCTGTGTATCTTACTTGATAAAGCGCTTCGCGAAAAAAGACGTCCGCCGCCCCCGTCGAAACGCTTTTTCCCCGCTTTCTCCTTTTTTGATCGGTTTCTTTTCATCTATATGCGTGCGGGCTCGCTCCGGGTGCCCGCGTCAAAACTTTTTCGCATATAGTATACGAGATTTTTCAAAAAATATTTTGGCCGCAAAAAAATCCGGAAGCGCCCGAGCCGGTCTTCCGGATTTTTTCTCTTTATCCGTTGTTTTTCTTTAACGCCGCGATAAATCGGTCACCGCGCCGAGAAAGAGCGGATATTTGTTTTCCATATCCACGATGGCGTAGACGAAGGGCCGATCGAGCGTCACCATATAAGTCTCGACGGCACATTCCTTCATGCCGATTATCGTGGCGGCCGCGGCTTTGGTGCCCCGCTCGGTCACCTCGATCCGCGTCTTCTGCAATACCTGATCGATACATATTCCCCGTTCGCCCTTCCAAAGATCCCCGAAATCCGCCTCGTCGGAAAAGGCGCGTTCCATGCCGAGCTGCGCTAAAAGGTCTTTCGCCTGAATGGAAAAGTCATAGGAAAAAGCGGGCAGCGCGCAGGAAACGCCTTTGTCTTTTTTCTCGCTTTCCAACAAGTTTTTCCACTTCGCCGCAGACATGCCCGCCACATATTCCCCGATCGTCACATTTTCCGCCGGTAAAAACGCCGCGAACGCGATCTTACCGCCTCGATAGGGTTTTATAAATCCGACCGAATTTTCGTCCGCAAGATAGACGCTTTCCGTCGAGTACATCATCTTCACGGAAGAGGACGCGCCCTCCGCGTTGACGAACGTGCCTTCGCGCACCTGCTCCGCCGCGTAAGGCTCCTGCCATTCGCCGGCAAAATACAACGCGTTGATCAGATACAGGATCGTGCCCGGCTCAATCCGGCTCAAAAGTTTGTCGATCATGCCTTCCGTCTTGTTTCTCGTCCATTTATTGACGTCTTCGAGGGTGGATTCGTCGAAGGGCGCGGAAAATATCTCCGCGTCGTAAAAGTCCTTGTTCTTTTTTAAAAACTCTTTGCGGACGGAATCGGCGAAGCGATCCTTAATCCAGAGCGAATCGGCGAGGGAAAGGGCGAGCCTTTCGCCGCTGAGCGCCGTAAGAGCGTTCATATACGCCGAAAGCGAGGGGTTAAGCTCGTCCCTGGGTGCGCCGAGCACCTGTTCCATTTCCGCAAGCGTTTCGCCTCTCGCGCCGTTCGCGGTCATCGCTAAGGCGATGCTCATCGAAAGCGGAGAGACCAGCGTATTTTGTCCCTCGTAGGATTTCTTGAAAAATTCCGCGGCAAAACCGAGATTTTTCTCCGTAAAATCTTTCGCCGCGCCCGAACGGACGCTTTCTTCGGATTTCAGCGCTTTGGCGAGGTTCACCGTTTTTTCGGACAGCGGTTCGGGCGTATAAGCGCCGGATTTCCCTGTTTCGCAGGCGGAGAACCCGGCCGCGGAGGCCAGCGCAAAACTCGTCGTCAGCGCCGCCGTGCAAATTTTTTTCCAGGACGTTCTCATCATCGATCCCTCCTTTTCCCGAGTGCGGGGAATTTTACCCCTTTCACTTAGTATGGACGAAAAAAGAAGGCCGGGCGTTGCGCTCAAAAGAGGTTTTTCTCCTTTTTTTGTGTTTTTTGCCGAAACTTACCCGAAAAATATTTCCGTTCTTTTCTTCCCGCCCCGTCAAACGCTTGCATTTTTTTACGATTACGCTATAATAGTGCTTTGAATACACGCACAGACAGTAAGGCAACCTCTATGATGAAACGACATTCTCCGGGAAACTTTCTCGCTACGGACGCGCCCCTCCGCGTCGTTTTAAAGCTCGCGATCCCTTCCATGCTCGCGCAGTTCGTCAACGTTTTATACAGCGTCGTCGACCGGATCTACATCGGACACATGCCCGACGTGGGCACGCTCGCCCTCGCGGGCGTGGGGATCTGCGGGCCCATCGTCACTTTGCTCTCCTCGTTCGGCACCTGGGTAGGTCTCGGCGGCGCGCCCGCCATGTCGATCAAACTGGGCGAACAGGACGCCGAGGGTGCAAAAAAAATCCTTCATAACGGCGCCATGCTGCTCGCCGTGCTTTCTCTCGTCCTCACCGCCGCGGTCTTTGCCTTCAAAGAACCTTTGCTCCGACTCTTCGGCGCGGGCGGAAATATCGCCGGCTACGCCTCCGAGTATCTTTCCTGGTATGCCGCCGGCACCGTATTCGCCGTACTCACGACCGGGCTCAACGCCTACATCGTCGGCCAGGGGCACGGCAAGGCGGGTATGGTCACCGTACTCATCGGCGCCGCCGCCAATATCGCCCTCGATCCCCTGTTCATTTACACGTTTGAAATGGGCGTCGCGGGCGCGGCGCTCGCGACCGTGATTTCGCAGGCAATCTCCGCCGTTTTCACCGTCTGTTTCCTGCTCGGCAAGTCGGTGGAAGTGCGGCTCGGCGTTGGCGGCTACGACAAAAAAACGGTAGGCAGAATTCTGCTCCTCGGGCTCTCGCCCTTCCTCATCATCGCCACCGATTCTATTATGATCCTTGCGCTCAACGGGATTCTCCGCGCCTACGGCGGCGAACAGGCGGACGCGCTCCTTTCCGCCGCCACAATCATGCTCTCGTTCATGCAGATCGTAACGCTGCCGCTCGGCGGCATTTCCGGCGGCACGCAGCCCGCGCTGTCCTATAATTACGGCGCCAACCGCGCCGACCGCGTGAAAAAATGCGAGGCCTGGATTTTGGGACTCTGCCTCGTCTATACGGTCGTGATGTTTTTAATCGCCCGATTCGCGGCGGGACCGGTCGTTTCCGTCTTTACCGACGATGCGACTTTGAAAGCGCAGAGCGTAAAATTTATCCGCGTCTATACGCTGATGCTCCTTCCCCTCGCCTTTCAGTACGCCTTGGTGGACGGACTCACGGCGCTCGGAATCGCGCCCGTCGCGGTTTCCTTGTCCATGTTCCGGAAAATCGTTCTCATGCTCACGCTCACTTTAACCCTGCCCCCCTTCTTCGGCGCGGAAGCGGCGTTCTGGGCGGAGCCTATCTCCGACGCCTGCGGAGGCGTCGTTTCGACGATCGTCTTTTGCGCGCTCATCGACAAAATCCTCAAAAAACGCGATCTCGCCGTCCGCGCCAAGACGAACGGCGGCGAATCCGAGTCCCGGACGAAAGCGGCTTAAAAATAGAGAACTCGAAACGCGTAAAAAAGACCGACGCCGGGAATCCCCGAAACGTCGGTCTTTTTTATTAACGTTTTTAAAGCCTTCGCTTATTCGGCGACGGCGGCGTCGGTTCCCTCGACGGGATAGACGCTGACTTGTTTTTTATCTCTGCCCAATCTCTCGTAACGCACCACGCCGTCGATAAGCGCGAAAAGCGTATCGTCGCTGCCGATGCCTACGTTGGTACCCGGATGAATCTTCGTTCCTCTCTGGCGCACGAGAATGTTCCCGGCGAGCACGGGCTGTCCGTCGCCGCGCTTGGGACCGAGCCGTTTCGCTTCGCTGTCTCTCCCGTTGTGGGAAGAACCGGTACCTTTTTTATGAGCGAATAAACTGATAAATATCATTTTTATTTCTCCTTATTTAAAATTTTACCCCGAAGGCTTCCCGGCCTTCGGAACAGTGCAGTTTAAAGCTCGATTTTTTCGATCTTTACTGCGGTGTAGGGCTGTCTGTGTCCCTGCTTTTTACGCTCGTTCTTCTTGGCTTTATACTTGAAGACGATGATCTTCTTGTCTTTGCCCTGCTTAACGACCGTAGCGGTGACTTTGACCGCGGCAGCGTCCGCGCCCGTCTTGATACCGTTCTCGTCGGAAATCATCAGCGTGTTGAAAGATACGGTTTCGCCCTCTTTCGCGGTGAGCTTTTCGACTCTTACGACGTCGCCCTCGGCCACCTTATACTGTTTGTTTCCGTTCTCGATGATAGCGTACATAGTTTTTTACCTCCTCTTTCCAGTCTCGAAGAATCCCAAGGCGGTCAGTCCGCACGCAAAATCGCGCGTCGGAACGACGCTTAAAAAGCCCGTCTCTGTCGGCTCGAAATATACTATACCATATCCCCCGGAAATAAGTCAAGCGTTTTTCTTCGCTTTTGCGACTTTTCCATAGAGAAAAGGCGAAAAAACGGTGTTTTTCCAAGTATAGTTTGCCTTGCTTTGACGAAAACTGTGAGTAATAACTCAAAGCGATAAGGAGAAGAACAAAATGGAAGCAAAAAAGAGCGAAGAAATCTTAGCGGAGATCTATCGTAACTGCCAGCTCGCCCTCGAATCGATCTCGGACATATTGCCCGAAATAGACGACGAAGAACTCAAAGCGGAGATCGAGCGTCAGCACGAGGAATACGAAAAGATCTGCGGCAAGGCCGCATGCATCGCCAAAAATAAGGCGCTCGAACTCAAAGAGCCTAACCCCATGAAAAAGGCCATGATGTGGGGCTCTATCAAAATGAACACCCTCACCGACAATTCCCGCTCCCATATCGCGGAAATGATGGTGCAGGGAACGGTCATGGGCATCACCGCCTTAAAGACTTCTTTGAGCGATCAGGCGCCCGACGACGACGAGGAAATCACCGCGCTTCTGAAAGAGCTGATCGCCCTCGAAGAAGGCTTTGAAAAGAGCCTTAAAAATTTCCTTTAAGTTTTTTATTCACGCGCTCAGCGCACCCCTGTCCTCCCCGTTTCGGCCGGCCGACGTTTTATCGGCCGGCTTTTTTGCGTTTGAAAACGTAGAAAATAACACCCGAACCCAGCGCGCCGCACAAGAGCGCGGCGAGACAAATCGCAACGATTGTTTTTGTCGCGGATTTTCGTTTCGGCTGTAATATCCCTCGCGGTGCTTCGCTCGCGCAAAGCGCTATCCGAATCCGTTCCGCCCCGTCCGCCGCGGCGTATTCATACCCTTCCTTCGTCCGCTCGAACGGCGTTTCGCTCTCCCATAGATACGGACAGTCTGACACGAGCAGTCGGCAGGAACAGGGCGAGGAAAAAGCGCGCCTGTATTCGCACCGCCACAAATACGGCTCGAAGCTCGCGTCGGCGGCCGCTTCCGCGTCCCGCACGACGGTCAGTTCTTTTTCCTCACCCGCCGCAAACTCCAAATCGAATACATAAAACATAACGATCTCCGTCTCGTCCCCGTCCAAATAGAAATCGACGGCGTTCGTCCGCGTTCCCGACGCAACCGCGGCCGCATACCTCGTGTAATGATATTCCCTCGGCGCGGCGAGATCGTCGGCAAACAGGGCGTAGCTCCTCTCGAAATATTCGTCGTAAGTCAGCTCCCTCTGGCTGTATGCCGCGTTCGCCGTCTCGATCTCCGAATCTCCGCCCACGAATAACTCGTAGCTTTCCCCGACGCCTTCCCATACCGCCGAAAACACGTTTTCGGCGGCAGTGAACCGATTGCAGCCGCCGTGAAAGAGCGGCCCTTTTTCATAGCGCAGCGTATATTGCAGAGAATCGAGTCCCGCCGTGTCGAACACGTACAGCGTTCCCCCGCCCCGCGTTTGCGGCGCGGCAAGCTCCGGCGACGGAATCCCTTGGTCGCGGCCGCGCACATACTCTTCCCCGTAAACGACGCGCCCTAAAACCGTGTCGCCGTCGACGGTCACGGTTACGCCCGGCGGAGACTTGGCATACCCGCAGAACGGCACGGCTATCGCAGCCGTTTGCCTCGGGCCTGCGTTTTTCAGCGTCGAAACGCTTTCGACGCCCACGGCGCAGCGCATGCCCGTCAAGCTCCGCGCGTCTAAGGTAACGCGCTCGGACGTGAAAAAGAGCTTCTCTCCGGCTTCCGTCAACAGCGGCGAAAAGCCGGGCAGGGGCGCGGGTTCTGTTTCCAGAGCCCGCGCGTCCGACGGCGAGTGCGTCGCCAAAGGCGCAAGCGACGCACTCGCCGCCGAACACGCAAGAAATACAGCGCATAAAACTTTTTTCCAATTCATATTTTTTTCTCCTCGTATAAATTGACGATTCGTTTGTTCTTCTTTTTTGCGTAAGCGAGCATTTTTGCCGCACCGCCAAAGGTATGCGAAACATACGCGATCACGATATCCGCCCGCTCCGCCGTACAACGATTCCGCGCAAGGATAGCAAACCGCGGCGGCACGTTTTCGAGCGGCGGATAAACGATCGCGTCGTAAAATTTTTGCAACGCTTTCCATTTTTCGCCCGATACAACGGGCAGATAGGGAGTGACGTACACCACTTCGAGCGCGGGATACTCCCCTTTCAATTCCTGGACTTCCCGCGCGCATAGCTCGTCGAAGTCACCGTATCCGCCGCAATAAAATTTACTGTCGGGAAATTTTTTCAAAATTCCCCGCAATGTTTTTTTCAGCCGCTCCCGCTCCTTCGCCGTCAGGCGACATTCGGCATGCCCGCAAAAAGTGACAATCATAAATTCCTCCTTCATAGTTTACGGATAAGCGCAAACTAAAAAACGGAAGATATATTATAATAAATGCTATAAAAATCCCCGTAGCTTGTCTATTATAACACTTGGATTTTATAAACCCATACGCTCATAATAATAATGACAAGTCCACTGACCTTAATTTACAAAATCACTTATAGCTTTTGAAAATTATTTATTGTAAAATATAGTTACTTTCTTCGGAGAAGTACGAATGAACATCATTGAACGCATCGATATGTTGAGAATAAAAAAAGGGTGGTCGCTGTCTTATTTCGCCACCCAAATCGGCATGTCGAGAAACGCCGTGCAAGCATGGTTCAATAAGGAAAACGTACTCCCTACGAGACAGACGATCGAAATAATTTGCGAGGTGTTCGGCATTACCCTGACCGAATTTTATTCCGAGATCGATACCAATAAACTTACCGCCAAAGAAATTTTGATGTTGGAGTATTTTCGCAAAATTCCCGAAGAAAACAGCGAACAAGTCCTCGCTATCGTCAAATCTTTCGTCGTATAAATATTTATTTAAAATATATCTGTTTTTAATGTTCAATATTTTTAATTTAAAATAATATTATTTTTCATATTCTATATAAATAAAAAATCAGGCGGAAAAAAACTCCGCCTGATTTTTATATACCTAATTTTTTTCCAAAAGAACTATTGACAAAGCCGTTTTTTTGTGCTATAATAAACCCACAACAAGGGCAAACCCCTAAACGGTTAGCCCCGTAAGTAGTTAAAACAAAAAGTAATAACCGCCGACGTGACCAGCGCTCGGGCGGTTATTGCTTTATTGTCACATAGATTTTACCCTTTGTAACCCGAAAGGAAATTATGTACCCTTCTTTCACCAAAAGCGAAAGAAGTTCGATAAGCTCTTTTCTCATAAAACCACCTCCTTTTTACGGGAGGATTGCTAACCGCCTCGGGAGTCACCCCTGTTGCTTGATTTCATTATATCATACTTTTTATATTTTTTCAAGAGTATTTACAATCTTTTTTAAATAAAAATACCGCCGGCTTGTTTCCGCCGACGGTATTTTTGTTCAATAAAGCATTTGCGCTTTGTCGGGCAAGTGGAGCACGCCCGAATTGTCGCCGCGCACACTGTACTGCGCCTCTGTGAAAGTCCGGTGCGGAACCATATAAACGCGCTTATCCGACCAAAGTGTCCGAACTTCGTTGGATAAAAGTTTTTCGTTCAAAATTCGGCGCATAATGTTTTCATTTAATTCAATAATCGCCGCCCGGTAGCCGTTTGCAAAGCAATCCAGAATATCGGCGCGGATCCGCGTGACGACGAAAATATCTTCGGGCACAAAGCCTATTGAATGGCAATGGGGACATGGCTTAACCAAAAAAGAGAGTACGTCGCAGCCTACGCGCTTACGGGTGAATTGAGTGAGACAGAGTTCGCTCATGGGCAGGACGTGACATTTCGCCTTATCTTTGGCGAGACAGGCGGTGAGTTCCGCCGTCACGGCGTTTTTATGCGTCTCGTTGAGCATATCGATAAAGTCCACGACAACGATCCCGCCGATATTCCTCAGGCGCACCTGCCTAGCGATCTCTCTCGCCGCGGCCAGGTTGACGGAAAACACGGTGTCTTCAAGATTCTTATCGCCTACGTAACTGCCCGTGTTTACGTCCACCACCGTCATCGCTTCGGTATGATCGATGACGAGATAGCCGCCGTTATCGAGCGGCACGGTCGGCTGCGCGGCGGCAAAGACGAGATCGGAAATCCCATATTCCCGCATCATCGACCGCTTGCCTGTATAACGAATAAGTTTTCGTTCGGAGAGATCCCCCCGCAGACGAACGAGCCGCAAGAGCCGATCGTACAAATCCTGATCTCCCACGTACATGGCGGCGACGTCGTCTCCCATGCTGTCCCGCATCACGCGCACGGGCAAGTCGAAATCTTTATAGAGCACGCTTCCCACGGGCGCGCCGAGCGCATATTCTTCCATAGCGCGATAAAGATTTTTGAGGTACTCGGCTTCCCGTTTGAGTTGTTTGCGGGTGACAAAGGGAGCCTGGGTACGGACAATAAAGCCCTCGCCCGGCTTTTCGCGCATTTTTTCGGCGGTAAAGAGAAGATTCTGACGCAGCTCGGGTTCGGTGATCTTGCGGGAAATGCCGACAAAATCGGTGTTGGGCAGGAAAATGAGATGTTTGCCCACGAAAGAAAGATGCGTAGTCACCTTCGCGCCTTTGTTGCCGCGCGGCGGCTTCGTCACCTGGACGATCACCTCGTCGCCTTCTTTTAAATCAAGCATCTGCGCGTTCGTTCCGCCCATGGTACCGTCGTACTTGGAATAGTCGGTGTACGATTCCTCCATAGAGAGGTAGCAATTACGCTCCAAACCGCAGGAAATAAACGCGGCCTGCATGCCGCTCAGGACGTTCGTCACCCGCCCTTTATAGATATTTCCGACGATATCTCCGCCTTTTTCCTTCTCGGCTGCAAATTCCGCGAGTTTGCCGTCCTCCAAAAGCGCGACAAACTGCTGACCGCAATAGCGGTCGAAAAACCATTCTTTCTTCATTCCGTATTCTTAAAACCCGCTTACATGAATTTCCGTTTCCACTGAGAAGGAAAACGCACCCGCCTTTGTTCGGCGCAACTTTTTTCATCTCTCGCTTAACTTTTTGCATATTATACCATATAATGCGCAGTTTGGCAAGGGGGTTTTATAAATTCCCGGACGGTTTTTCAGTTCTTTTTACAAAAATTCCCCGACGGTGCGATAAAGTCCGGCCTCGAAGAAAATTTCCGCCAGCTCGTTCTGCCGAATCTCGCCGAGATAATTCTCCGCGCGGTCGTACACGTCGAGGATCAGATAACGGTCGCGGGTGACGAAGCCGACCGCCCGTTTCAGCGTGCAAGTCTCCTCCACGGCGACGCGGCGGATCTCCACGCCGCGGCGAAACGCCGCTTTGGACGAGAAATTGATCTTATCGTATCGGGCGGATTCCGGTTTACGGTTCCCGAACGCGCCTACGGCGAGAAAGAGGGCGAAAGCGAGCAACGTGAAATTGGGCGCGCTTTTCACCCAGATCGTCACGAACGCGGCGAGAAGCGCCGCCGCCACGGCGAACGTAATGCCCCGGCAGATGCGTTCCGCCGTCTTTTCTTTCAGATGCAGGCACAGCGCGCAGCGTAAGACTCTGCCGCCGTCCAAAGGATAAGCGGGAATGAGATTGACGAGCGCGACGGCGAGGGAGACGAAACAGGCGGTGTCCGTGAAGGCGTAAGCGTCGGGATATATCCACCACAGCGCCGCGAATCCCGCGGCCGTGAAGAGATTGCAAAGCGGCCCCCAGGCCGCCACGAAAATCTCGTCTTTGAATCCGATCCCCGACAGATCCCCGTCGATGACCGCGCCGTAGGGCATCAGCACCACCCGATTGAGCCGATAGCCCAGCCGCGCGGCGGCGAAGGCGTGCGCGCATTCGTGCTGCAAAGCCACCAGCGCGCTCATGAGGAACATGGGCAGTTCGCCGATAAAGCAATAATATACCCCCAGCAGCAGAAAGAGCGGATGCACCGAAAACCCGTTTCTGCGGCCGAGGGTACGGCGGTTCTTTTTTCCCTGGCCCGTACCGTCTCGTCCTTGCGAACCGGACGGGACGGAAGGCGTATCGTTGTCCCGACGAGACTCGTCGGAAGAGTCCGCAAAAGGCGGCGTCCGAAAATTCACTTTTTTTTCGTCAGCTCTCCGACTTCGCCCAGGTCAGGCAGTTTTCGCTGTCGACCGTGTAGCAGTTGAGGAGCTCGTCGCCCGAATACATCGTGACGCGGACGGCCGTCTCGCCCTTGCTGTAACCGACGGGTACGTTCGAGTACACTTTATCGCCGGTATTATAATAAACGTAGTCGAGGCCGCCGATGACGCCGTAAAAGCTGTCGGTATGGGAGATCTTGACGTCGTACGTGCCGTCGGCGTTTTTCGTGATCTCCGCGACTTTGCCGTCCACCGCGGGATAGACGCAGCATTCGTCGGTGAAGGAGAGCACGCCCGTGGGGGAGACGGTGATTTCGGCGTCGGAGAGCTCGCTGACGACGCTTGTGAGCGTAAAATCGGAATAAACGCGCGTATCCGCTTTTGCCGTCGTGCCGGGCATCAGACTTCTGAAAAAGGTATTGATGGCGCTGGCGGGCATAAAGACGTTGGTGAGGAAAATACCGCCGCAAAGCACGCAGGCGAGCGCGAATTCCACCGTGAGCGCGATCCCGGCGCGGCGCTCGGACGGCGTTTTCACCGCATACCTGCCCACATCGTTCCCGTCGAAACCTTCCTCGCCGCCCTCGGCGGCATAGTCGAACTCGTCGTTTTTGGAAAAGCGGAATCTTTTCTTTTTGCCGCGTTTTTTCTCCGTGCCGGCGAGGAGCACGGTGTCGAGCCGTTCGCCACCGTCCGCGTAGGCGTAATCGTTTATTTCCGATTCGAGCGCGGAGGTATCGGGCGCCGCGCCTTCGATAGCGGCGTTTTCCGCGGAAGCGTAAACGGGATCCTGCGCGAGCGTGTTTGCGGGCGCGGAGTCGGCAAGAACGGAATCGGAATTGTCGTAAGCGTCGCCGACGCGGTTATTGACGCGGGAGATCAAACGCTCTTTCAGATTGGGAGCGTTTTTGCCGCGGACGCGGCGGTTCTTTTTCTTGACGACATTGACCGTTGAAACGGGAATTTCCAGCATTTCGGCATATTCGATTTCTTCGTTCATAAAAAATCTCCTTTTTCCTTTCGGTATTGTTCTGTTTTAATCTATGAGGCCGCAAGAGGATTTATAACATGGGGAAAAGAAATTTTTCGGAAGGATTTTGTCGAAACCGGCCCCCGCAGCCCTGGTTCCGGACTCTTTTCCCGCTTTTTCGGCGTCTTTTGCCGCCCCGCGAAATCTATTCTATGCGTCTTGGAGCCTTCCTAACACCCAATAGACGAAAGTTTTTCAAAAATTTTTAAAAAACAAGCACAAAAAAACGGCGTGGTCCGAAAACCGCGCCGCTTTTCTAATTTTAGAGTTCTTTCGTTTCTCCCACGTTCAGCCGCCGGATCCGGCCGCCGAGCTGTTCCTGCAAGAGATTGAACGCGCCGTCCCCCACGCCGGAAGCGAAATAGAAATCGGCCGCGGTGAACTTTTGCAGTTCGAAAGCAAAATTCCTAACTTTCTCCTCGCCGAATAAAGGCCTGCCCTTCTTATCGGTCAGCGCCAGCGCGCCGACGACGGCGGAAACGGGGCGGGAATACGTCTTTTCCGCGCGCTCGATCATCTGTTTAAGCCCCGCGTGCGCCCCGCCGACAAACAATACGCTTTTGCCGTTCTCCGTCGCCAACAGAGCCTGTTCGTGCGCGAAGGTATCGACTTCAAAGTACTTCTCGCCGTCGACGAAGTAGCGCGGATCCCCGTTCTCTTTTTCCCGTTTGAAATTGGCGAGGAGGGTGAACTCTTCGTCTATTTTGAGAAAGCTCTTCGGATAGATATACCCTTCCTTCGTTACTTTTTTCGGCAGTCCCACGGTCTTGTAATTCCAGCGCGACTTTTTGAAATAGTGTCCCTCGAAAGCCGCTTCCCGCGCGTACAGTTTCGCGGCGGACAAACGGGATTTCAAGGCAAGCAGCCCCCCGCCGCAACCGATATGGCCGTGGGAAAGCACCGCCGTGTCCGCGGCTTCCGGTTCGATTTCCAAAGCGCTCAGATTCGCCGCGCCCGTCTTATTGCCGAAATCGAATAAACAGGCGTGATTCGCCGTCTCGATGAACAGCCCCAGTCCGTGTTCCGTTTTCAGAGCGGGAGAGCTTCCGTATTCCCCCGCATATACCGTAATTTTCATGATTTTCCAAATTTCCCGTAAAGTTTGCCAAGTTTCTCAATGCGACGATATAATTTACTTATCCAGCAAAAACCCGCGCTCTCTGAGCGCCTTTTCGATATTATCCAGCGTCTCCTCGTTCGCCGCCGTGACCGTGTGATAATGATATCCTTCCGTGACGACCATCAAAGGCCGGCTCTTGCCGCCCTCGATACTGCGCACGAACTCCGCGGCGTGGACGCGGTTTTCGATATTCAATTCCGCCTCGATCCGGCCGTAAACCCGGTGACTGACGCTGACATTCTTCACCGTACCGCCGTGATCGACGATGAGATTGAGCTCTTCCGCGAGCTCCCGCTCGGTGTGGTAAACCTTGAACACGCGCGCGGCCTGCCGGCGGGAGGCGAGGATATAACCGCGGTTGGTGGACACGATGGGCGCGCCCTCCGCGCGCAGCACCGCGATGTCCTGCACGATGACCTGGCGGGAGACGCCGAAGCGGTCGCCCAATACGCTCGCGCTCTGCGGCTCGTCGCCCGTGCCGATCGCCGCGAGAATCCGTTCCCGGCGTTTTTCCCGGGCCATGTTTCCGATGTTATCCGTCATCTCTTCCCTCCCCGTCTTTTTGTTTTCCCTTGTCGGCGGCATCGCTTCGCCGCAGCCCTGCCCCGCCTCTATCAGTCCACAGGGCGCAGATTTTTCATGGATACGTCGAGAATGGGCGCGGAGTGCGTGAGCGCGCCGCTGGAAATATAATCGACGCCGAGATCTTTGAGACGGGCGATATTTTCCCTCGTGACGTTGCCCGAGCACTCCGTCTCCGCTCTGCCCGCCGCCATTTTCACCGCCTCGGCCATCTGTTCGGGCGGCATATTGTCCAGCATGACGATGTCCGCGCCCGCGTCCAAAGCCTCCCGGAGCTGATCGAGCGTCTCCACTTCGATTTCGATCCTGCGCACGAACGGCGCGTACGCTTTCGCGGCTTTCACCGCCGCCGCGACGCCCCCGGCCGCGCCGATATGATTGTCTTTGAGCAAAACTCCGTCCGACAGATTATAGCGGTGGTTGCTGCCTCCGCCGATTTTTACCGCGTATTTCTCGAATACGCGCATGTTCGGCGTGGTCTTGCGGGTGTCGAGGAGTCTGGTCTTGCTCCCTTCCAAAAGTTTCGCCACCGACCGCGTATAGGTGGCGACACCGCTCATGCGCTGTAAATAATTGAGCGCCACCCGCTCCCCGGACAAGAGCACGCGGATATCCCCCGTCACTTCGGCGAGCAGTTCGCCCTTCTTCACTTCGTCGCCGTCTTGAACGTAAAATTTTGCAGTCGTGCCCTCGTCCAGAAGCTCGAAGGCGCGCAGAAATACGCCCAGACCGCAGATCACGCCGTCTTGTTTGCATAAAAGCTGCACGGTTCCCTTGCGGTATGCGGGCATCACCGCGTTAGTGGAAACGTCCTCGCTCGTAATGTCCTCTTCGAGCGCCATTCTTATGAGTTTGTCCGCCTGTAATCTCTGCGTGATCGGATTCATGATCGTATCTCCTTAATTTTCTTGTCCGCCGGCCTTCGCCGCGCGGTGCGCGCGCTGACGTTCGATTTCCTGAAAGACCGCTTGTTTATAGCTTTCCGCCAGCGCTTTTTTATCTTTATATTCCCGTTCGTCGAAGCGTGCGAGCGCTTCCCCGAACAACCCGGCGGAAGCCGGTTCGTAGGCGTTGGAAATGCGCAGCGCGGCGCGCTTGGCAAAAACGAGACTTTCGAGAAGGGAATTGGAGGCGAGCCGATTCTTTCCGTGCACGCCGTTGCAGCAGGTTTCCCCCACCGCAAACAGGCGTCTCATGCTCGTCCGGCCTTCCGTATCGCTTTCGACGCCGCCCATAAAATAATGCTGACCTGGCACGACGGGAATGGGCGCCGAAAATACGTCGTACCCTTCTTCCGCGCATCTTTTAACGATGCCCGGAAAATGCGTCTTCATCGTCTCGGTGGGGATCGTTCTCAAATCGAGATAGACGTGATCGCTCCCCTCTTTCTCCATTTCCGCGCAGATCGCCGCCGTCACCACGTCCCGCGGCTGCAATTCGTCCGTAAAGCGTTCTCCCTTGCCGTTTAAAAGCACCGCGCCTTCGCCGCGCACCGACTCGGAAATAAGGAACCTCCGCCCGCGCTTTTTCGTGTATAAAGTCGTGGGGTGGATCTGGATATAATCGACGTCGCGGGTTTTGACGCCGTGCTTTAAACAAATCGCCACGCCGTCCCCCGTGAGGTTTCGGAAATTCGTGGAGAAGCGGAACAGCCCGCCCACGCCGCCGGTGGCGAGAATCACATAATCGGCACCCACCCCTTTGATCGTTCCCGTCTCCTCGTCCCGAACAACCGCCCCGACGCATTCGTCGTTGTTCGGCGTGGAAAGAATATCGAGAAGTACGGTATACGGCCGGATTTGAACGTTTTCGAGTCGCTTGACTGCCCGGAAGAGCCGGGAAGTGATCTCCTTGCCCGTGCAGTCCTCGTGATAAAGAATCCGTTTGCTGCGGTGCCCGCCCTCGCGGGTGTAGAGGGGATTCCCCGCCTTGTCGCGCGTGAACCGCACTCCCGCGCAAAGCAGGTCGGAAATCGTCTCGCGGGAGGAACGCAGCATGCAGTCCACCGCCCGCGGCACGTTTTCGTAATGCCCCGCCCGCAGCGTGTCCTCGTAATATGTATCGTAATCCCCGTCCCATTTAAGGACGCAGATCCCGCCCTGCGCGAGATAGGAGTCGCTGTGCAACGGACTCTCTTTGGAAATGAGCAGAATCTTCTTCTCCCGCGGCAGAAACCGCGCTGCGTTCAGCCCTGCTACGCCCGCGCCCACTATTATTATATCATATTTTTCCTGTAAATCAAGCATATCCGACTTCCTTTTTCGTCCGCACGCTTCTTTTCACGGATTTTTCGCACCGCTTTCAATACTATACGCTTTTTCTTGACATCTGTCAAGACATTTGTCAAGTTCACGGCGTTTTTTATCGATTTTTTTCCTTTTTATCGATTTCAAGCGCCGCGGGAGGGCCGAGGGGAAATAAACGTTTGATAAATCTCTGCCGGTGTGATATAATGGAAACATTCTATTTTTCAAGATAAGGAGCAAGCCATGGTTCTCTGTCTGATCGGCACCAATACCATCTCTTTTGCAAACGACGTGGATTTTTCCGACCTCGAAGGCTTCGGCCGGCTGCGGCTCTATCCCTGTCTGCGCGCGGAGGAAGTCATCGAAAACTGTGCGGACGCGGACGTGCTTTTAGTCAATAAGACCGATCTCAACGCGCGCGTCGTCAAAGCCCTGCCCCAGCTCAGATATATCGGCCTGTATTCGACGGGCTATAACAACGTCGACCTCGCGGCGTGCCGCGAGCGGGGAATCGTCGTCTCCAATACTCCCGGCTATTCCACCGACGCGGTGGCGCAGCACGCGGTCGCCCTGCTGCTCGCGGGCGCGGGCAGTCTGCTCGATTACGCCGCTTCCGTCGCCCGCGGGGACTGGGAAAAATGCGGCGTGTTCTCCTATTACGACTATCCCATGGTCGAAGTGAACGGAAAGACGCTGGGCATTTTCGGTTTCGGAAACATCGGCAAAAAGGTGGCGGAGATCGCCTCGGCGCTGGGCATGCGCGTCATCGTCTGCACCCGTACGCAGCCGAAAGACTCCCCTTACGAATGTGTGAGCCGGGAGGAGATCTTCGCGCGGTCGGATTTCCTGTCTCTGCATTGTCCGCAAAATTCCTCCACCGTCGGGCTTGTCAACCGCGAAACGCTGGCTTTGATGAAGCCGACGGCGATCCTCGTCAACACCGCGCGCGGCGGCCTGGTGGACGAACGGGCGCTCGCCGAGGCGTTGAATACGGGCAGGCTCGCGGGCGCGTATCTCGACGTCGTCTCCGAAGAACCCGTGAAAGCGGACAATCCCCTTTTGCGGGCGAAGAACTGCCGTCTCACTCCCCACGTCGCCTGGCAGCCCCGGGAAACCCGCCGCCGGCTGCATAAGAGAGTGGTCGAGCACCTGCAAGCGTTTCTCGCGGGCTTCCCTTACGACGTCGTTTCCGATTGATCGGCGCTAAAAATCCCGATCCGTCCAAAAGGGACGAACCGGGATTTTCTGATAGGGGCAGGGAAAACGTTCAGCTTTCCAAAGGCTCTTTCAACTGCCGTATCCGCCGTTCCTCCGCACGTTCCGCGCGGTTGATTTTTTTGAAAAACGCCGCCGTCAGCCCTACGGTCAGGATCCCCGCCAAAAGATCGGCGATCGGCGCGGCGTACAGGATCCCCCGGATTCCGAACTCGTTCGCGAGCAGGAAGGCCAAAGGCACGAAACAAGCGAGATCCCGCGTCAAAGACGCCACGGCCGCTTTCACGGGCTGGCCTACGGTCTGAAAGAAAATGGAATTCATTTTGATGACGCAGGTGACGAGAATGAGCGCGAGAAAGACGCGGAACGTCAGCTCGGCAAACTCCTCGTACAGCCCTTCGTGACTGCCGAAAATGCGCACGACCACCTGCGGACAAAGCTCGAAAATCAGCGTCGCGGCGATCCCCACGAAGATCGTGACGAGCATCACCTTGCGGTACGCCTCTTTCACCCGTCGGTATTTCTTAGCTCCGTAGTTGTACCCGAATACCGGCTGACAGCCGAGCGCCACGCCGACGACGAGATCGATGACGATGGTAAAGACCTTCGTTTCGATGCTGATGACGGAAATGGGAATATCGGGGCCGTACTTGGAGAGCGCGCCGTACCGGGAAAATAAAATATTGCATACCAGGGATACGACGACGATGGACATTTGGGTGATAAAGGTGCAGATACCGAGCTTCACCGCCTCCCCGAACGCCTTGAAATCGGGGATCAGATCCCGGACGCGGAGCTTGAAAGTTTTGGCGCGGAAATAATACGCCGCGGCGAAGAAGAAGGAAACGGTCTGGCCGAGCACGGTCGCCCACGCCGCGCCGGCGATCCCCCAATGCAGGACGAAAATAAAAATCGGATCGAGCACGATATTGACGAGCGCGCCGCTCGCCGTCGCCGCCATCGAATAAGCGGGACTTCCGTCGGCGCGAATGATCGAATTCATCATGTTCGAGAGCATGTAAAGAGGCAGGAACCCGAGCAGAATCGTCAAATATTCCTTCGCCATGCCGATCGTCTGCGGCGACGCGCCGCAGAGCCAGAGCAAAGGCTCCCGGAACAGGGCGCAGGCGAAAAGGAGAAGGAGCGCGGAAAGCAGCGTCACCGTTACGCCCGTGCCTACGCATTTGGGAATATCGCGGGTATTCTTTTTCCCCTGACAAATGCTCAGATACGCGGCGGAACCGTCGCCGAAGCACCAAGCGAAAGCCTGGGAGACGACGAGGACGGGGAATACCACGCCCGTCGCGGCATTGCCGAGATAACCGAGTTCGCTGTTGCCGATAAAAATCTGATCGACGATGTTGTAGAGCGAGCTGACGAGCAGGGATAAGACGCAGGGCAGGGAAAACTTCCAGAGCAATCGGTTGAGGTTCGCCTCGCCCAAAAATTTATTTTTCTCCTCTGCCCCCGATTCGGGTGCGGAGGAAATGAGTTGTTCTTCCATAAAAACTCCTTAAAAAAGTATTTTTAGAGTCTTTATCCGAGAAAAGCTGCATTGAAAACTTCAAAAAATATAGAAAGAAAGCGTGGAATTGTTGAAAATTCTACGCTTTTCCCCTTTGACCTATGCATTTTAACATACTTTTTCTATTTTGTCAACTTCCCGAAACCGCTTTCCGGCATTTTTTCGTCGTTTTTTTCACGGCAAAGCCCTTCGTCTCAGCCCTGCCCGTCCTGTCTGAAATCGACCGCCGACCGTTCTCTGCCGTCGTACAGTTCGCCGATCACCCGCACCAGACAGGAATTGAGATACTCCACCGTAAATTCCCCGACGACCGGCTGCTCATGAGGATTGCCGATCCCGCTGTCGTCGGTGAGGAAAATATACGTCCCGCCGGTAAGGAGGGCGGTGGAGCGCATCAGATAGTGCGTCAGCGTATCCGCACCGCTCGCCGCGACGGGTACGGCGGAAATTCCCTGCGCCGCGGCGTCGTAAACGAGTTTTCCGTATGCGTTCGTAATATCCCTCCAATTCCCCTGATCCACGACGGATTGATGGGGCGGCGCGTCGAGAACGGGCACGAGGATCTTACGGCTGTCCTCCCGCCAGTTTAAAGCGAGCGAAGCGGTCAGCGCTTCATGCACCGCCTCCGGCAAGTCTCCGCCCCCTTCCGCGCTCTGCGCGGCCAAAGCGGTCTGCTGCGAATCGATGTCGGAGGTGAAATCGAAAACCTTCGTCACGTAGTCGTCCTCGAAATCCCGATAGAACACCAGCGCCAGCCGCAGCTCGACGCCGGGCAGCTCCGTCCGCACGCGGGAGATCACGTCGCCGAGCTCCGCCTGTAAATAGGCAAGCTCGTCTTGCATGGAGCCCGTGGCGTCGACCATGAAACACAGATCGATCCCCGCATAGCCATGCGCCGGCTCCGCCAGCGTCAGCGTATACGCGCGCTCCTCCGTCAACTCCGTCTCCGCCGCACCCCCGCCGCCCTCGTACCCCGCAGCGACGCGCCAATCTTGCGACAGGGCGATTTGTTCCCCGTCGGGGAAAAGATACGCCTTTCCGTCCGCGCCCGCCCTTGTGCGCGCCAACACGGCGCCGGCAGGATCGAGGAGCTCGACTTTCGCGCCCGCGGCAGGTTTTCCCGTCTCGTCCAAAACGTTTACATCGATGCGGTCCTGCGTGCACATACCCCAATTCCAGGAATTGAGGAAACCGGCAAACACGCCGCTTTGTCCCGCCGGCACGCGTTCCGCAACGGAAGCGTCGGGCGGATATATCGGCTCTTCCCAAACCTTGAACAACGTCTTGAAAAACTCGTAATGTTTGTTGTCGTTCCATTCCCCGGCGGTGAGTTGTCCCGCCGGCGGCAGAGCGGTTTCCAACCCCGTTTCCCCGTCTCCGGTTTCGCCGAACACTATATCGGGAGCGCCGGCGGTGAACCCGCCGTTCCTTGTGAAAAAAGCGCAGCCGCCGAACATCGGCAGCAACCCGGCCGCTAAAACGACCGCCGCAATCTTCCTCTTTTTCCAAATGCACTTTGCTTTCATCGCTCTCCCTCCCTCTCCGTATCCCAAGAACCCGAGCCTTTGTCCGTCGATTCGTCTATGCCGTCCTCCCGATCGGAAGAAGTCCGCTCCTTCTGATCGGGCGCGCCTGCGTTCAGGCCGCCGCGGCGGCAATAGTCGTAGTACCAACAGCGATAAGGCGCGTCGCATTGCGGTCCCGGGGGGATTTCCGGTTCCGCGTCCTGTTTTTTTAAATCTCCGAAAACGCGTATTTTTTGTTCCGCCAGCCGTTCGTAGGACCTCGCGGCCGCCGTGGCTTCGACGATCTTATACGGGGTGACGGCGCCCCTGAGCACGAGAAAACAGCCCTCGACGTTCACACCGCAGCGGCGTATGAGAAAACGCTGGAATCCGAGATCGACGAGAAATTCTTTTCTCGGCGAAGCCGCGTTTTTCACCTCGTACAGCTCGTAGCCGCCCGGCGTTTTTTTGAGGATATCCGCCGCGCAGTAATTTCCCTGCCAGGAAAAAGCCGCTTCGCAGATCACGGGCAGCTGCGCCAAAAGATACCGCTCGGTCTTTTTGAGCATCTCCGCGTAATCGAGTCTGCCGTCGGGGCGGTAGGTGGTCGTCTCGACATATTCGCCGAACATTCCCATCGCCCTGTCGCCGAATGCGTTGCCCAGATCCAATTTCTTTTGTACGACCGGGGGAATTTCCTTTTCCTGCGGTCTGTGGCAGTCCAGCCAAAGCATTTTGGGACATTGCAAGCCCCGCACGAAATCCGTTTTGGTCACACCCATCTTCCGATTCTCCTTTTCGCTTCTCCGTCGTCACTATTATAACACAAACCGCGGCGTTTCGCAATCGCCTGCCGACTTTTCTTAAAAACAGGTGAAAAGATATGAAAACTTACGTACGGGTATTGACAATCGTCTCGTAAAGTGGTAAAATACCCGATGGTAGAGGCAGGACAAACCTGCCGTCTGCTCCAAATATTATCTGATTCGGAGGCAAATATGAATCGTTTACAAGGCAAAACAGCAGTAATCACGGGCGGAAACTCAGGCGTCGGCGAAGCGGCCGCGCTCTTGTTCGCGAAAGAGGGCGCCAACGTCGTCATCAGCGCGCGCCGTCAGAACGCGCTCGACGCGGTGGCGGAGAAAGTCAAAGCGGCCGGCGGCAGCGTGCTCACCGTCCCCACCGATATCTCCAAGAACGAGGACTGCGTCAATCTCATGAAGGCGGCGGTGGAAAAATTCGGCAAAATCGATATACTCGTCAATAACGCGGGCGTGCTCGACACCGGGCTCAAAGCCATCGATAAATACCTCGACGAAGACGCCGAGAAAGTCATCGCCATCAACGAAGTCGGCACCATGCAGTGCATCAGAGCCGCGCTCGCGCACATGAACGAAGGCGCGTCCATCGTCAACGTAGCGTCCGTCGCGGGCTATAACGGCGGAGGCGGCGCGGCCTATGTGGCCTCTAAGGCCGCGATCATCGGTATCACCAAACATACCGCCATGCTGCTTGCGAATAAATATATCCGCTGCAACGCGGTCTGCCCCGGCAACATCGCCACGCCCATGACGATGGGACTCAACCCCGCCGCGCTCGATATGAACATGATGGGCGCCATGAACAAACACGGCGATCTTACCCTCAAATCCTGCCAGGCGGAAGACGTAGCCAACATTCTCCTCTTCTTCGCTTCCGACGAGTCCAAAGCGCTCACCGGCCAGATCGTCGTCAGCGATTTCGGCGTAAATCTCTAAAATCTATACAGTAAAAGCTCTTTTGCCAAACCGGTAAAAGAGCTTTATTGAGTAAGATGGTAGGCGAAAAAAGGGGTATCTTATCGAATAGATAAGATACCCTAAAAAAATGGAAAGTGGCGACGACCTATCCTCCCGGCCAGTGTCCCGGCAAGTACTTTCGGCGCGAGAAAGCTTAACTTCTGTGTTCGGAATGGGAACAGGTGGAACCTTTCTGCCATTATCACCA
>DBFWLO010000010.1:0-121953 GCA_048465415.1 Candidatus Scatosoma sp. | reverse complement strand
CCGCATATTGCGGCCGCGTTTTTCCCTTACGAAATCTCAGGAATAGAACTCGGATTTCGTATCGCGCGCGAACAGCTTGGCGAGCATTTTCGTACAGCGCGATTTATAGTCCTCTCCTTCCTCGGCTTCGCCGTAACAGAGGTCGTAGACGGCGTTGGTGATCGGCAGATCCACGTCGTACTTTTCGCCCAGTTTCTTCATCGCCGCAGCCGTGGGTACCCCCTCCGCCAATTTTTCAAACTTTTTGTCCTTCACGAGCATTTCTCCGTACATGCGGTTATGAGAGTATTCGCTGAACAGCGTCGCCTCGTAATCGCCCAGATGCGCGAGCCCGTAGGCGGAGAGTTCGTTACCCCCCATCGCCTTGATCAGCCGCGCCACTTCCCGCGCGCCGCGCGACATCAACGAGCCTTTTAAGGAAACGTAGCCGCAACCGTCGAGAATACCCGCGACGATCCCCATGACATTTTTCGCCGCCGCCCCGATCTCCGTGCCGATGAGGTCGGAACCGTAGTAAAAGCGGATCAGATCGCTTTTGAAATTATCCGCGAGTCGTTTTTTCAGCGTCTCGGACGCGGAATCGATGACCATACAGTTGGGTATGCCCTGCGTGAAAGCCTGGATATGGCCGGGGCCCACCCACACGGCGACGCGCTCGGGAGAAATGCCGCTTTCCGTCAGCACCTCCGAAAGTCTGGCGCCCGTCGCGACTTCGATCCCTTTCATGCAAAGCACAAAGTCCTTATCCGCCACATCGTAGGCGAGGATACGTCTGACAAAGCCGCGCAGTCCCTGCGAGGAGATGGAAATGATGATGATCTCCGCGTGATTGACGGCTTCTTCCAGATCGCAGGTGAGACGAATACGCTTGTCCAGCGTCACATACTCGTTTTTGCCCGTCTCTTTTAAGACGCGGTAAGAATAGTCGTCTTCCGGGCCCCAGGAATATACGTCGTACCCCTTATTGCACAGATACCATGCGATGAACGATCCCCATCGTCCGCACCCCAACACCGAAATTTTCATACAGTCTTCTCCTTGATTTTATTTTTCGCGTCCCCGCGGGCGCGGCTTTTCCGCTGTCGGAAAAGCAAAAACGGCGCTTGTCCGCCGCTTCTTTTCAGATTTGATTGCGCTCGACGAACGCCCGCGTCAGCGTCACGTCGTCCGTATATTCGATTTCCGAGCCCACGGGTATGCCGTGCGCAAGCCGCGTCACCGTCACGCCCAAAGGCTTGATGAGACGCGCAAGATACATCGCCGTAGCGTCGCCCGATACGTCGGGATTCGTCGCGACGATCACTTCCTTGACGCCGCCTTCCCCGATCCGAGCCAGCAGTTCTTTTACCCGTATATCGTTGGGGCCTACCCCTTCCATCGGATCGATGACGCCGTGCAGGACGTGGTAAACGCCTTTAAATTCGTGCAGTTTTTCGATCGCCGCCACATCTTTGGGTTCCTTGACGACGCAGATGACGCCCGTTTCGCGGGTACGGCAGATCTCGCAGACCTCTTGTTCCGTAAAGTTGCCGCAGACCTTACAGTATTTCACTTTTTTCTTCACGTTTAAAATCGCGTCCGAAAAGGCGCGCGCGTCCGAGTCGCTCATGTTGATGATTCGATAGGCGTAGCGCTGCGCCGTCTTTTTTCCCACGCCGGGCAGTTTGGAAAATTCGTTGATCAGCCGCCCGATGGGTTCGATGAAAATATCCATGCCTTAAATGATTCCTCCGAGCGAGCCCATGTCGCCGTATTTGCCCATTTTTTCCTCGTATACCTTATCCGCCTTCGCATAGCCGTCGTTGATAGCGGCCATGATGAGGTCTTCCAGCATCTCCACGTCGGTGGGATCGACGACGCTCTCGTTGAGCTCGACGCCGTTGATGATCTTTTTCGCGTTCATGTAGACCACGACGGCTTCGCCCGCCGCCGTGCCTACGATTTCCCAATCGTCCAAAAGCTCCGCGGTCTTTTCCATTTCTTCCTGCATCTTCTGCGCCTGACGCATCAGATTCTGCATATTTCCGCCGTTGCCGCCTTTGAATCCTGCCATATCTATTCGTCCTCCGTTTTCATTGTATTATTTGTCGTCAGCGAAGAAATTTCCTTCACTTGACTTCGATCTTTACGTCCGAAAATTTTTCTTTCAGTTCGCTCAGGCTCTTATTGAACTCGTCGCTCTTTTTGCCCCGCAGCCGCACGTCGAAATCCGTCAGCCCGATCGCCTCGAACGCCTGCTTCATCAATGCGTAATGTTCTTCTTTGGTCAGGGAACGATAGATGGTCTCGCTCTCGGTATAAAGCACGAAAGTTCCCCCCTCGTACGCGCTGTCGAGATCCATGCAGATCGTGAACAACACGCCGTTGCGGCCGACTTTGCGCAAAGAACGCAGGAAACTGCCGAACGTGGCTTTCGCGTCTCCCGGCACCGCCGCGGCGCGTACGATCGGCTTTGCCGGAGCCGGTTCCGGCGCGCGCGGCGCGGGAACAGGCGTTTTGTCCGTGCGGCCGGGTTCCGGTTTTTCCTCTTTCCCCGGGGCGGAACCCGGCGCGGGAATTTTTACCGGCGCGGGCTTGGGACTCGCTTCCGCAGGCAGGAAATCCGCGTCGAAATACACGTTTCCGCCCGTCTCCTCCTCGTCGGGAGGCGCTTCTTCAAAAACGGCGGACTCGTAATTATCATACGCCGAAGCGGCGGTTTTGGTGCTCTTTTCCCGCGGCGGCAAAGACGGCTCCGCTTTTGTTTTTTCCGGTTCCGGAACGCGCGGAGGCGCGGGATCGGCCGGTTTTTCTTCGCCCGGCGCGGCATACGCCGCCGCCTGAGCCGCAGGTACGAAAGCGCCTTCGTTCAGCCGCTGTTCCAAAGAGGCGATGCGCGCCAGAAGCGCTTCGATATCGTAGTCGGCTTCCGGCATGCTCGCTTTGAGCACCGCCGTCTCGAATACGATGCGCGGCGACACCGAATAGCGCAAATCGTTCTCCGTCCGCGCGAAAATTTCCATCGCGCGCAGCAGCCGATGTCCGTTTGTCCCTTCCGCAGCCGCGGCCACCGCCGCAAACATATCCTTCGGCAGCGAGAGAATTTTTTCCGCGTCCCGGCAGAGCTTGGCCACCGAACAGGCGTTGAAAAAATTCATCGCGTCTTTGAGCAGTATCCCCACGCTCTTTCCCTGTGCGAGAATCTCTTCCGTCCTTTCAAACGCCTCGCCGCCGTCGCCTTTTAAAATCGCGCCGCACAGCGCGCTCGTCGCCGCGAAATCCGCGCTGCCCAGGACGGCGGTCACAGCCTCGTAGGTGAGTTTGCCGCTGCTGTACGAAATGCAGGTGTCGGCGATCGAGAGCATGTCCCGCGCGCTTCCCGCGCCCGCGCGCGCGATCGCGGAGATCGCCTCCTCTTCGTAGGGCTTTCCGATCTTTTCGAGCACGTTTTTGAGCAAAGCTTCGAGATCCGCCTGCGGGAATAATTTGAAATCGAACCGCATGCAGCGGGAAAGGATCGTCGCGGGAATCTTCTGGGCTTCCGTAGTCGCTAAAATGAACACGGCGTGCGCGGGCGGCTCTTCGAGCGTCTTTAAAAGCGCGTTGAACGCCCCCGTGGAGAGCATGTGGACTTCGTCTACGATGTAGACTTTATACTTGCCCGCAACGGGCGGATACTGTACTTTTTCACGCAGGTCGCGCATTTCGTCAACGCCGTTGTTGGAAGCAGCGTCGATCTCGGAAATATCCAGGTTGGAAGCCTCGGAAAGCGTCCGGCAGGTCGCGCATTTACCGCAGGGCGAGCCGTTGACGGGGTGCTCGCAGTTGATGGCGGCGGCGAAAATTTTGGCGATACTCGTCTTACCGGTGCCGCGCGGGCCGCAAAAAAGATAGGCGTGGCCGATTCTGCCCGTCTCTATCTGATTTTTCAGAACGGTTACGATATGCTCCTGTCTCACCACCTCGTCGAGCGTGGTCGGCCGGAACCGCCGATACAGTGCCAGATATCCCATGATTCTCTCCGTTTGCGCGGGGCTCGCCCGCGGCTTTTTCTTCTCTCGTACTTTGCCGAAGTCCCTCTCTTCCCTGATTTTCCCGGCCGTCAGCGGTCTTTCAGTACCTTTTGCAGTTTTCTTTTACTGCGCTGGATCGCGTTGTCCACGCTCTTTCCGTCCTTGCCCGTGGCCTCGCAGATCTCCGCGCAGCTGAGTCCGTCCATATACATCACGATGACGCGAAACTCAAAGTCGGAGAGTTCCTTGCTCATCTTCTGCAAAAATTCCCGCCTGTCCTCGCTGCGAATCACTTCCTCTTCGGGACTGGAAACGGGTACCGCCCATTCCGACTGAAAGAGGGAAACGTAATTATTGAGCGGCACGCTCTTCTTTCTCGCCGACGCTTTCACCGCGTCGATAATACGCCTGGAAACGCAAAGATATGCGAAATTTTTGAAACTCAGCCCGTCTTCTTTGTTGAACCGATAGTCGCCGATCGCGTGATACAGCCCCACCATTCCTTCCTGAATGAGATCCTCCGTCTCCCCGCCGATGAGAAAAAAGCCGCGCGCGCGGACACGGACGATACTGGCGTATTTCAGCATCAGTTCTTCCGTCGCCTGCTTGTCCCCCGCCTGCGCGCGAACGACGAGTTCCTCGTCCGGCGTTGGGGAGATTTTTAGCTCGGCGCCGTCGTTCGGCGCGGTCTTTTTTTCTTCCGGTTTCATTTATTTTCCCAACCTCTTTCTCACGACCTCGTACGCCGCGATCCCGAGCGCCACGGAAGCGTTGAGCGAATTGACCTTGCCGCCGAGCGGAAGGGACAGTACTTTGTCGCATTTCTCCTTCGTCAGACGTTTGACGCCGCTGTCCTCGCCGCCGACGATCAGCGCTACATTGCCGGCAAAGTCCTCCGCGTAAATCTCCTCCCCGCCCGCTTCCAGCGCGTATATCCAGTAGTTATTCTTTTTCAGCGTTTCTACGGCCTGATTGAGATTGGATACCCGCGCGACTTTGATGTGCTCCGCCGCGCCCGCGGAAATGCGGATCACGCTCTCTGTCACCGCCGCGCTCCCGGCCTTGGGGATCACCACCCCGTCCGCGCCGGCACACTCCGCCACCCGCAAAATGCTGCCGAGGTTATGTACGTCCTCGATCCCGTCGCAAAGTACGAGAAAACCGCCCTTTTCGCTCTTTTTTGAAGCGATGAGCTCGTCGAGGTCGAAATATTCGTATTCCGTCGTAAAGGCGATGACGCCCTGATGCCGGCGGTTCTCGCTCTCTTTGTCGAGCGCCCGGCGGTCGGCGAACTGGACGCGGACACCCCGTTTTCTCGCTTCGGCGAAAATCGCGGAAAGGGAGCCCTGCGCCCCCTTTTCCATGAGGATTTTATCGATGTTTTTATCCGTCTTCAAAAGTTCCGCGACGGCGTTTCTTCCTTCCGTTTTCATCTGCCCGGTCTGTATCCTTCGCTCACGGCGTTGATTTTATAGGAGTCGTCCGTATCGACGCTCAAAAGTTCGTCGATCCGTTCCCGGCTGCCCGTGACGTACAAAAAGCCCAGCACCGCCTCGAAACCGGTGGAACGGTTATACTCCGCCACGGACGCGTTCTTGCTCTTCGTTGCCTTTTTCGCGTTGCGGCCGCGGCGAAATATCTCCGTTTCCTCTTCGTTTAAAAGGGGAATCAGCTTTTCTAAAAATTCGCTCTGGCCGTGCGCGGAGACGATCTTCGCCGCCGTGCGCTGAAAATCCGCGGCTTTGCCGCCGCCCGCAAACACGAGTTTTTCTCTCACGTACAGGGAATATACCGCGTCGCCCACGAACGCGAGCACGACGGGATTCAAAAGCCGCGCCTCCTCTTTGGATAAAGCGCTGTCTAACCCGAACACCCTTTCCTTCTCCTCGAATGCCGCGCCCCTTTTTCTGCCGGAAACGGGCGGCCGCTTTTTATATACATTATACCACAACCAAGTGAAAAATACAAGCGATTGCAAACGTTTTTTGCCGCGTTGAATATTCATTTTGACAACGCGCAACAGACATGTCCCGAAGGCGTCAGGCTCCCGAAACGGCGGCCAGATAATCCGCCAGCCCCGCATAGATCGCCGCCGCGACCTTTTTCTGATACTCTTCCGTCACCAACAGCGATTCGTCCGCTTTATTCGACAAGAATCCGCATTCCGCGATCACGGAAGTATAATCTGTGCATTTGAGCATAAAGTAGTCCCCCGTCGCGGCTACGCGTTCCTTGACTCCCTGTTCCCCGTAGAGCGCGTTGAACTGACGCTGGATTCCCGCCGCGAGTTTCTCGCCGCTTTCGCTCCCTTTTTTATAAAACACCTGTCCGCCCCGGGAAGTGCGCGTGGGATAAAAATTCTGATGCACCGAAATCATCACGATCGGTTTTGCCTCCTCGATGATCTCCTTGCGCTTCTGCATATCCCGCTTTTTGAAACCCTTCGTGGCGGCGCCGTAAAGCCCCGCCTCCGTCTTGCGCGTGAGAACGACGTCGAATCCCGCTTCTTCCAGTATGGTTTTCAGCTTCATGGTGATCGCCAGATTCAAATCGCTCTCTTTAACGCCTGTTTCGCGCCCTACGACGCCGCCGTCGATCCCCCCGTGCCCCGCGTCGAGGACGACGCACATCGGCCTTGTAACGGCAAATACGGGCACGGAAAGAGCGTTTATACACATTGAAAACGCCGTCACGAACGCGCCGGCTATGGCTATATATAATAAAATAATCAGTTTTTTCATACCGTTATATTATATGACTTCCTCGGCCTTTCTATGAGCGTTGAATTTTTTGCGAAAAAAACCGCGGTTCCCTTTTCTTAGGCCGCGGTCCGAGCATTCGTTTTCTATTTCAGCAGCGTGCCGCCGAGCATTTTTTTGTCGCTTAAAACGGACATTTGCTCCGCCGTCTCCTTCGGCTTTTCCGCTTTCTTATTTTTTTCCGAGGTCGCCGCAAACGCCGTTTCGTTTTTCGCTTCCGCCGCCGCGACGGACTCTTTGGCGGGAGCCTCCGACGCGGGTGCGGGAGGCGCGGGAGGTACCGGCGCGGGCGCCGCGGGAGACACGGTGACGGGTTCCGCGAAGGAGACGGCGAAGGAGCAGTTTTCCGCTTCTTTCATCAGTTCCGCGTAAATTTCTTCCGCGTGCGAAGTGCCGATGCGTTCCGTACCCGCGGCGATCAGGCTTTTATAATCGCCCGCCGTTTCCACACCCGTCACTTCCAGCATACAGCTGTCGTGCAGATCTCGTTTGAGCCGGCCGCAGTCGGGGAAAAACTCGACGGTAAGGTATTTGGCGCCGCATTCGGAAGCGAGCTTGGCCAGTCGGAGCATCTCCGCATAGGTCAAAGACTTATCCGCCGCCACTTTGACGATCGCTCGTCTCGCCGCGCGGCATACCCTTTTGATCTCGCGTTTCGTATCCCCCGTCCTGCCGCTTTTGAGCGCGCAGTAGCTCGGGATCAGCGTGATCTCCCGCGCGCCGCCGCGTACGGCGAGTTTCGCCTCGTAGCCCTTGACTTTCGCGATCGTTTCCCCGATTCCGCCCACGACACAATCCACCGTCGTGCCGCTGCCTTCGAGCAGGCCGCGAAGATAGGCGACATGCAGCGGGTTGGCTCTTACCGCCGCCGCTTTGACGCGCTTGGCGCTGTCCGCGATCTTTTTGAGTTCGCCCTGAAAGAGCTCGCGGTCAGCCGCGTACGGCTCCGATTTGGCGAGCGCCGCCGCCACTTCCGCGATGCGTTTCTGACGCTTGAATTCGCAGTATTCCTCCGCCTCCGACGGCGAAAGAACGATGCCCGAATTTTTTCCCAGTTTGTTTTCGCTTTCCATGCTTCAAGTATGCGGCAGAAATTTCGAATTTATTCCAAAATCCCCCAATTTGTGACAGTACGCAAAGCGTATAATGAAAGCATGAAAAATTGTCTATTGACCGCGCCGCTCACCGGCGCTTTTTGGCTGATATTTCTTTTCGTTGTCTGTTTCCTGGGCGTACATCTCGTCCGGCTGGCCAAAATCGGCTGGAAATACCAAAAGGACCGCAACGACACGAACCGTCCCCCGCAGCCGTCCGAACGAACACGGGAGGACTCCTCTTCCCGCGCCGGCAACCCACCGGACGCCCCCCAGCCCGAAAAAAAAGACGAGCCCGCCAAAGGACCGCCCGAACCCGTCTATTATATCGTGGAACGCAAGCGCAAACGCACCCGCGACTCCTATTCCCCGCCGAAAGAGATCAAATTCAAATAATCTTCGTTTTCAATAAACTACCCGTCCGCATTTTCTTCGGACGGGTAGTTTGTTTATTTTTCTTCGCTTTCGGTTATGAGCGCTTTTTTGCGTTTTTTGTCCTCGTACATATTGCGGTCGGCGCGCTTTTGCGTGTCGGCCAGATCCACGTCCCGGCCGGCCTCGAACTTCGCGGAACCGAGCGCCAGAGAGACGGGGACGGAAAAATCTTTACGGCTGGGCTCAAAGTTCCTGAAAATCTCCTCTTCGCACGTTTCCAGATCTTTATTCCCGCTTCCGCGCACGAGGACGACGAATTCGTCTCCGCCGTAGCGATAGGCCACCACCTTTTCGTCTTCGAGTTTTTTTATCGCCGCCGCGGCTTTGACGATATACGCATCCCCTTCGTCGTGTCCCAGGCTGTCGTTGACGCCTTTCAGATTGTTCAGATCCACGACGATGACCGCGTAATCGTCGTACAGCTTCCGCACGTTCAAATTATGCAGATCGGTCTGGAAGGCGTTGCGGTTTTTCAGTCCGGTCAAAAGGTCGGTGTTGGACATATCCCGGAAGCGGGGATTGGAAATACGGCGAAAAATCAGAAGGGAAGCGGCGGCGGAAACGATAAAAAGCCCGATACAGAAAAAAACCACGAACAGCCGCATATCCGCGAAGGAATCGTATTCCGTCTCCGCGGAAATTTCCAGGCCGAGCGCGCCCATCACTTCTCCCTGCTCGTTATGTACGGGACAATAGGCGATAAAAATTTTCCCCCAGTCCGTTTTGAGGATCTTCGAAGGCATGACGAGCTGATTATTCAGCGCTTTATCCAGCTCGCCTTGTATTTCCGGCTCGATCGGATCGCCCGGATAACGAAACTCCTTAGAATCGTCGGGCAGACCGTCCACGACGTAGACGAGCCGCCCGCTTTGCGCACGCTTCGCCGTATACACATACTGCGCGTTCGAGATACGCCGCACCGATTCGAGCGCCTCTTTCGTCTCGATATAGATCGGATCGTCCATATCCTCTTTCCCGTTGATCGTGTCGAAATTGAGAGGTGAAACGACGCTTTCGAGGTATTCCCAAATGTTGTTGACTCGTTCTTGCAGACTCTTTACCATACTGCTGTAAGTGATGTGATAGCAGACGAAAAAGATACAGAAATTGGATAAAAAAAGCATGACGATGAGCAGGATCGCGACCTGCGAATCCATACGCCGGAATACTTTCGATTTCATACCTTCCTCCTTTTTCCCTGCGTAGTCGCGAGCGAAACTTATTACTATATTACAACTTTCCAGTCAAGAAAGCAAGCGATATCGTAAAAATAAATAATTTTTTCGGGTTTTATGCGTTTTTGTTGTATTTTTCGTAAAACTTCGCAGAAAAATATCGGCGAAAAAATTTCGCCGACAGAATCTTATCCGATCTTATGAAGTTTTATTTTTCCTCGTCTTGTCCGGAGGACTCGTCCTCCACGTATTTTTCGAGATTGCCGCCGTCCTCCCAAAGCCGTTCGAGGTGATAAAAAAGCCGCGTTTCGTCGTTGAAGATATGCACGATTACGTCGCCGTAATCGATGACCGCCCACCTGCCGTCGTGCACCCCTTCCGTCCTCGTCGGTTCGAGGTTATATTCCTCGGCGATCTTCTCTTCCACATGTTCGCCGAGCGCGCGGATCTGCGTGGAACTGTTGCCGCTCGCCAGCACGAAATAGTCGCACAGCACCGTTTTGTCGCGCACATAGATCGTGACGATGTCTCTCCCCCGTCTGTCCGATAATGCCTTGCATATCGCCCGAGCCAATTCTTTACTTTTGATTTCCGACATATTTTTTCTCCTTACTTCGTTTTTTCGCAAGTTCGCGCGCCGCAAATTCATAGGCTTCGCTTGTGAGCGGATAAATCTCTCCGTCCTCTTTTTCAAGGTGGACGAGCGTATTTTTCAGCGCCAGGTACAGACATTCGTCCACATTATCCTTCTCCTTCCAAAAAGCCGCGCGCAATTTTTCCACACCGGGAAACTCCCGGCCGCTCTCCAACAGATCGGAGAGAAAGATCAGTTTGTCCAGTTTCGTCATCTCTTCCCTGCCGCTGGTGTGACAGCGTATCGCGTCGAGGACCTCCGGATCGGAAATCCCGAACGCGTGCTCGGCGACATACGCGCCCGCATATTGATGGAGCACGGGCGCCGGCACGTCTTTCGGCGGACAAAACCCTTTTAAGAGCGGGGATCCGGGAGAAAGATTTTTCGCGCAGTCGTGGAACAGCGCAGCCGTCACCACTTTCTTTTCTCCGATACCGAGTCCCGGCGCCCGTTCGGCGGCGAGAATCGCCACTCGGATACTATGCGCCCGCCGGGAAGGCTTTTCGAGCGCGAGCGCTTCCTTCGCATGCGGGATCGCGTATAAATTTTTTTCACGGATATATTTCGCCGCGCGGCTCCCCACCAGCGGCGTTAAATCCTCCCCCGCCGCCGCCAGAACGCGCACTTTCGTCGAGGAAACGTCCGCGCCGTTATAGCCGATGACTGCGAAACGGCGGCGGAAGCGGGCGTAAAAGGAGGTCTGTTCCTCTTCCAGCCAGCCGGGGGCTTCGTTGCGGGCGCAGACGGCGAGCGTCGCGTGGTCGAGGATATCCTCGGGATTCCGCCAGGAAGGGAAATCGCGGAGCATGTCCGTGCCGACGAGCCAAAAGAGCTCCGCGTCGGGATAGATTTCTTTAAAGTGGCGGCAGGTGAGATAGGTATAACTCGTACCGCCGCGGCAAAGCTCGTAATCGCTCACTTCCGCCTGCGGGCAGTCCGCAAAAGCCAATCGGCAAAGTTCCAGCCGCTCCTGATCCGAAGATAATCTTTTATTTTTTTTATGGGGAGGCGTATGCGCGGGCATCACCAACAGCTTGTCCAAGGATAAGTTTTCCACCGCCGCGCACGCCAGCCGCACGTGTTCGACGTGAGCCGGATCGAACGATCCGCCGAAAATTCCGATTCTCATATTTTCATTATACTACATATTGTTGCATTTTTCAAGTTTAAACGGTAAAAATTCCGTCAAAAATAAAAACATGAAAAAATCCGCTTTTATTTCCGACATTATTTTCGCCTTCGCGGTCGTATTTCTCCCCGTGCTGTGCTTTTTCCGCTATCTGCGTCTGCCCTTAGTCGCCTCTCTGTTATTCGCGGCCGCGGCGGGGATTCTCGCGGCTGTGCCCGTTTGGTTCTTCCTCGACCGCAAGCGGGACAGGCTGTGCCTGAAAAAGCAGGACGAGGAAGAAAAAAACAAACTGCTTTTGCACCTCGCGCTTTCCACGGGAAAACAGAACGCGGAATATTTCCGCAACTTTTTCCTCAGCCGGGCGGAAAAAGAAGCGGAAGAGAAAGAAGAACCCGAAAAAAAAGAACGGAAGGAATTTCTCTGCAAGACGAAAATCTGCGGCGGGCTTTACGCCGTGGAGACGGAAGACAAATTGTATTTTCCCCTATTCACCGTCCGGCCGGCCGACGGAGACAGCGCGGCGGTCATCGTCCGCGCGAAGAGCGACAAACAAAAATGCCTGCTCTGCGGTGAGCTTGCGCCCGAGACGGAAAAACTCTGCGCGGGATTCGGCGTAGAAACGACGACGGGCAACGAGATATACCGCATGCTGAAAAAGGAAGATTTCCTGCCCGAACATTATCTTTGCGAGAACGCGAGCGCGCCGAAAAAGAAAAAGCGGTTGCGCGTCTATTTTGCCAAGAGCAACAGCCGGCATTTTCTTTGGGGCGGCGTTCTCATTCTGCTCACTTCCCTGATCACGCCTTTCCCTCTGTACTACCTGATTTTCGGTTCCGTTTTGATCCTATCTTCGATATTCGTGCGCATTTTCGGCTATCGCTGATTGGGCTCAGGAACGCAGAGACAGAAACGCCTTGCCTAAAAAAGCGATCTCGTCGCACGCAGTCATGGAATATTCCCCCGTTTCTTTCGCGGCGAGCTCGGCTGCCGTGCCCGCGAGATACGCGCCCGCGCAGCCGCCGTCGAAAGCGGATAATCCGCCCGCGCAAAGCCCCGCGATCACGCCCGCAAGCACGTCCCCGCTGCCTCCCTTCGCCTGCGCGGGAGTGCCCGCGACGCTGACGGCCGTCTTTTTCCCGTCGGAAACGACGGTCGCGGCGCCTTTCAAAAGCACGGTCACGCCGTAGTTTTGCGCGAACGATTTGGGCGCGTCGAGCCCCTTTTCCAAAAGCGCGCCCACGCATTCGCCCGTCAGACGGGAAAACTCTTTGATATGCGGCGTCACAAGCACGTCGCATTTTTTGCCGGCAAAGAGCTCTTCGAACGTGTTCCTGCCGTATTTTGCCAGGCTGTTGAGCGCGTCCGCGTCGAGGATCAGTTTGCCTTTATACGTCTTTAAAAGGTATTTCACGCCGGCGAAAACGTCCTCGCTCACCTCCGCGCCCATACCGAAAGCGATCGAATCGAAAGAGAGCAATTTTTCAAAATTTTTCTCCGTGAACGAGATTCTGTCCCCCTCGCCGATCTGCGCCAGCAGTACTTCGGGCAGTTTCAGCGCGTAGAGGGACAAGAGCTGTTCGGGCGCGAATAAATACGTGTAGCCCGCTCCGCTCTTCAACGCTGCAGACGAGGCGAGATATGCCGCGCCCGTATATTTTGCGCTCCCCGCCACGATCGCGGTCTTTCCGTACGTGCCCTTATGGGTATTCCTTTTGCGCGGAGGAAGCAGCGCCGCGGCTTCCTTCCGGCCGACGAGAAAGGCGTAGCCGTCCCCTTCGTTCCCCAAGCCGGGCAGTGCGATGCCGATGTCCGTGCGCGCCCGTTCGCCGGAAAGATCGATGCCGTCGCCCAGGAATACGCCGGCTTTATATTCGCCGATGCAGAGCGTCCGGTGCGCTTGGACCGCCCGTTTCGCCGCCACCCCGCTGTCGCCCGAGACGCCGGAAGGAATATCTGCGGAAAGGACTTTCGCGCCCGAAAAATTGATAAAATCGGCCGCCGCCGCGTTTTTGCCTTCCAATTCGCCGGAAAATCCGGTGCCAAACAGGCAGTCTACCATCAACGCGAAGCGTTTCCGCGGAAAAACGGCGTATATTTCCCCGCCCAGTTTTTCAAACTCTTCTTTGTTTTTCCGGCATTCCTCGGAAAATTTTTCCGCCGCGCAGAATACCGCCGCATCCCGGCCCTTTTGCAGCAGGATCCGCGCGCAGACGAATCCGTCGCCGCCGTTGTTGCCCCCGCCGCAGACGCAGAGAATCCCGCCGTCGGGGCAAAGTTTCTGCGCTTCCTCCGCCAGCGCGGCGCCCGCCCGTTCCATCAACAGCAGCGACGGAACGCCGAGATTTTCGATCGTAAATTTATCCGCGGCGCGCATCTGCGCGTTCGTGAGTATATACCGCATAATTCAAATCCCCCTTTTCAGCGCAGTCTGAGCGAGACTTCCGCCGCCGTCACGCGCTCGGTCTTTCCACCGATTTCCACCAACAGTCCCCCCCGTTCGTCCACGGAAAGGGCGCGGGCAGGGCTGCGTTCACCGTTTCTGATGAGGAAAACCGGACGATCGAGAAAACCCACCCGACGTAAATATTCCTCCATCGGAAACCTCTTTCCCGTCTCTTCGACGAGCGTTTTCTCCACCGCGTCCGGATCGAAGGCATGTCCCGCCGCCTCGCGCATAGAGATCGCCACTTTCCGCAATTCTTCCGGCAGAACGTTGTTGACGTTGATTCCCATACCGACGACGGAAGAGACGATCCGATCCCCCGAAAACGTGTTTTCGATAAGGATTCCGCAGATTTTCCGTTCCTCGACGTATACGTCGTTGGGCCATTTGATCTTAGGCGCGAGACCGAAATTTTCCAACGTCCTGCACACGGCGACGGACGCGTCCGCCATGATCCGGAAAGCGTCGCCCGCGGGAAAGTTCTCGTAAAAAAACAGTCTCGTCATGTAAACGCCGCCCTCGGCCGAAGCGAAACTCCTGCCTTTCGTTCCGAGCCCGCCCGTCTGCCGCTTGGCCGTCACCACCGCGTCTTCTTTATATTTTCTCAACGATTTGGCGTAAATATTCGTCGAATCGGTTTCTTCCAATCGTATGATTCGCATCGTTTTTTCCCCGCGCGTGCGCGTCTTTACTCTTCCTCGTCCGTCTCTCCGAACGCGGAAAGCGCGGCTCTCGCCGTTTCGTATTCAAAGCCTTTGCCCATGAGGTAACGGAACGCCTTATAGAGCGTTTCCCTGTCGCTTGGCTTGCCGCGCATATATTTTTCCAAAAGTCGTTTTGCCGTTTCCTCTTCCCCTTCGAGCCCGTCCACGGCCGCTTCGATATGTTCGTCGGCGACGCCCTTGCTCCTAAGCTCCATGCGAATGAGGCGCGCGCCCTTTCTCTTGACCGCCGACGAAGCGTAGCTCTGCGCGTAAGAGCCGTCGTCGAGAAAACCGTATTCCCGCATCTTTTCGAGCACGTATTCCGACACAGCGGGCAGATATCCCTTTCCGGCGAGATACTCCCGCACCTGCTTTTCCGTCTTTTGCGCAGCGGAGATAAAATTCAGCGCCTTATCGAGCGCGGTGGATTTCTCGCTTTCGAGCTGGATCTCGGAAAGCCGCGCGGGATCCACCGCCTGGCCCGCTTTCAAACGGTTCTTGACCGCCGCTTCCAGCGTCATACCGCAATAGAAGCGTCCGTCCACGAAAATATTGCATCTGGTCTTGTCCTTTACCTGCGGGGTAATGGCCGTAATTTCGCTCAAAAGCACTCCTTTTCCGCTTTTTTCCATGCGGTATACCCCGTTGGGGTATAGAAATATTGTATCATTATTATAAGTAAAAGTCAACTTTGATTATACATGAGAAGCCGGAAAAGGAATCTTAGCCGCTTCCCTTCCAAAATCCCGGCGCGGGAACGGCAAAAATCCGTTTACTTTTTGAAAATCTTGTGATACAATAGATACGGAAATTTTTTCGATCCCAAGAGAATTTAAAAAGGAGCTCGTGTTTTACTTATGACGCAGGAATTTTACACGGTAAATTTTGAAGGATTTCAAGCGAAACTTCCGATTCTGCCCCTTCCGAGCGGGGTTAAGATCGCCTTTTTCAATCTGCACGGCGACAGCGAACTCACGGAACGCTGCGCGAAACTGCTCGCGCCTAAGCTCCAAGACTGCGAAGTGCTCCTCACGGCGGAATCCAAAGGATTGCAGCTGACGCACTGTATCGCGCGCAATCTCGGGCAAAGATACTACGCCGTAGCCCGCAAGAGTAAAAAACTGTATATGCAGGACGGGATCGAGGTGCTCATCGAGTCCTCCATCACCACGGGCAGGGAACAGAGGCTCTATCTTTCCAAGCATGATGTGGAGCTCGTCAAAGGCAAAAAGGTGGGAATCGTGGACGACGTGGTTTCCACGGGCGCGTCCCTTTCCGGCCTGGAAGCCCTCGTCGAAAAAGCGGGCGGAATCATTGCCGAAAAAGCGTTCGTGCTCGCGGAGGGCGAGGCGGCCAAACGGCCCGACATCGTATATCTCGACACGATCCCCGTTTTCGAGTAATCGTGTCCCTTATCTATTCTTCCCGAAAATCCATCTTCTCATACGAATGCGCCCGGCCGCACATGCGGCCGGGCGTTATATATGCGTCGATTTGCTTTTAAACGAGCGGGCGGCCTTCCCCGTCCCGATAATTTCCGAAAATACAGAGCAGGCCTTCGATAAAGCCCCAAACGGCGCTGATACCCGTCCAGCAGATGAGTATCTGCACGATACCGCGGCCGATTCTGCCCACATAAAAGTTATGTATACCCAGCCAGCCGAAACAAATTCCCAGGATTCCCGCGATATATTTGCTTTTTCTGCCGCTTCTGCGGGATTCTTCGTCGCCCACCACCGTGGTGACGGCTTTGCGGATCAACTCGGAAACAGGCGCCGGATCGGGATCGTTCTCCGAAGTAACGGGCGCGCCGCAGTGGGGACATGTCGTCGTTCCGCGCTCTAATTTCCCTTTGCAATAGATACAATTCAACCCCTCTCACCTCCCGAACGATACGCTCTTTTTTATTAATTATACTACAACAAACGCCGGCTGTCAAGGATTTTGCAAAAGAAAGCCCTTCGACGTCCGCTGCCGTCAGGGCAGATCCCAGCCGAGGCTGCGCTCGACCGCGCGGTGCCATTTCGCGAGCTTTTCCTCCCTGTCCTTTTTCTCCATCGCAGGCAGATAGGAGGACTCCGCTTTCCAAAGTTTTTTGATCTGCTCCATATCCTTCCACACGCCCACCGAGAGTCCGGCGAGGGATGCCGCGCCCAGCGCCGTCGTTTCGTGCACGGCCGGGCGAAGCACTTCCTTGCCGAGTATATCCGCCTGGAACTGCATGAGAAAACCGTCGCGGGACGCGCCGCCGTCCGCTTTGAGCGCTTTGAGGGAAATACCCGTGTCCTTTTCCATCGCCGATACGAGATCGGCGGACTGATAAGCGATGGATTCCTGCGCGGCGCGGATAATATGCTCCCGTTTCGTGCCGCGCGTAATGCCGACGATGGTGCCGCGCGCGTACATATCCCAGTACGGCGCTCCGATCCCCGTAAAAGCCGGCACTATGTATACCCCGCCCGTATCGGCCACTTTGCGCGCATAGTATTCCGCGTCCCGGCTTTCCGTAAAAAACCGCATTTCGTCGCGCAGCCATTGAATGACGGCGCCGCCGATGAATACGCTGCCTTCGAGCGCATACTGCGGCTTCGTGCCCTTGACGGTCGCGGCGACGGTGGATAAGAGTCCGTTTTTGCTCACCGGCCGATCATAGCCCGTATTCATGAGCAGAAAGCAGCCGGTGCCGTAGGTGTTTTTCGCCTCCCCCTTCTCCCAGCAGCCCTGGCCGAAAAGCGCCGCCTGCTGATCGCCGGCGATCCCCGCGATGGGCACGCCCATGCCCCCGACGTTCGCCATGCCGTAGATCTCTCCCGAACTTCTCACTTCGGGCAGCATGGATCGGGGAATATCCAGCATTTTCAAAAGTTCGTCGTCCCATTGCAGAGTATCGATATTGAAAAGCATGGTACGCGAAGCGTTGGTGCGGTCGGTGACGTGCACTTTGCCGCCCGTGAGCTTCCATACCAGCCACGTATCCACTGTACCGAACAGAAGCTCCCCCCGCTTGGCGCGTTCCCGGGCGCCATCTACGTTGTCGAGGATCCATTTGATCTTACTTCCCGAAAAATAGGCGTCGGGAATGAGCCCCGTCTTTTCGAGTATCTTTTTTGCATACCCCTTTTCTTTGAGTTCCGCCATGATGGGCGCGGTGCGCCGGCACTGCCAGACGATGGCGTTATAGACAGGCCTGCCCGTAAATTTATCCCAGACGATCGTCGTCTCCCGCTGATTGGTGATCCCGATCGCCGCGATGTCCTCGGGCGCCACGCCGCTCTTGGCCACCACTTCCATCATCACGCCGTACTGGCTCGACCAAATATCCATGGGATCGTGCTCTACCCAGCCTTCCGCGGGATAGATCTGCGGAAATTCGCGGTTCAATATCGCCGTCAGATGCTGATTTTCGTCCACGAGCGCCGCCCGCGAAGAGGTCGTGCCCTGATCGAGCGCCAAAACGTATTTCATAATCATTCCCTCCCTTTTGTCGATTCGCGTCTTTTTTTCAAGAAAATTATTTTCGCGGAAAACCGACGTTTTTCGACTCTGTTTTTTTAATTCTACACATGCCCGGCCGCGCATATATCCCCTCTTTCGGCTTTTATGCACGACGGGGCATATATAAAACGACAAGATATCCCTTCGTTCGACGCGAAACGCGCGTTTCTTTATAAAATCGTTTCTTCCGCTTTTTTCCGTTTTTCAAAGGCATGCGCCCAGTCCGAACGAAGATAATAGACAAGGAAAGCAAGCGAGCTCAATCCCCAGGTGAGCGGATATGCCCAGAAGATAACGCCGATACTGTCGATAAATTTTACGGTGATCGTAATATAGATAATACGAATCACGCACCAGCAGGCGAGCATGATGAACATAGGCACCGTCGCCTTGCCCGCGCCGCGGCATATTCCCGCGATACAGTGAGAAAAGGCGAGCAGAAAATAGAACAGGGCTTCGGTGCGCGCCTGCCGCACGCCGAACTCGATCATTGCGGGCGCATCGTTGAAAAGCGCGATGCAATAGGGCGCAAACAGCCAGATCGCCCCGCCGATGATCTCCGCCATCACGACCGAACACAGGATTCCGAACCGCGCGCCCGCTTTGGCGCGGTCGAATTTCCCGGCGCCGAGATTTTGCCCGATAAACGTCGTCAACGACAAAGAAAAGCAGGTGATCGGCAGAAAAGCGAAGCCCTCGATTCGGGAATAACTGCCGCAGCCGGCCATCGCGTCTTTACCGAACGCGTTGATGTTCGACTGCACGACGACGTTGGCGAGCGCAATGACGGAGTTCTGTACGCCGGACGGCAGACCGTAGCGAAGGATCTGTCCAAGCATATCCTTATGAAAACGGATTTTTTTCAGGGATACTTTATACACTTCCTTCGTTCTCAACAGCTGAACGATACAAAGAAGCGCGCTCACGCCCTGCGAGATTCCCGTCGCGGCGGCCGCCGAGCCCACGCCCATTTTGAATACGCCGATAAACAGCAAGTCGAGCCCCACGTTGAGGGAAGCGGAAAAGATCAGATAATAAAGCGGGTGCCGGCTGTCCCCGACCGCTTGCAGAATCCCCACGGAGATATTGTAAAGCACGACCGCCATCGCGCCGTAAAAATAGATACGGAAATAGGCGACGGAATCGGCGAATACGTCTTCAGGCGTTCCCATCATGCGCAAAAGCGCGGGGGTAAAGATCACGCCCGCCACGGTCAGGATCGCACCCGCGGCGATGCCGAACGCGAGATCGGTGTGAATGGCGCGGCGCATATCCTCGTATTTTTTCGCGCCGAAATAACGCGCGATGACGACGCCGGCGCCGACTGCGGTACCGTTGAAAAATCCGACCAGCAAAAAGATCAAACTGCCCGACGAGGAGACGGCGCTTAAAGCCTCTTCGCTGATGAACCGCCCGACGATGATCGAATCGGCGGAATTATAAAGTTGCTGAAAAAGGTTGCTCAGGAAAATGGGCAACGCAAAAAAGATCAGGCTTCGTCGGATCGGTCCTTCCGTGAGGGCTCGTTTCGTTGCTTCCGTCTGCATAAACTTTCTATAAACTCCTCTGAACTTGCCTTAAACGCCGGCTTTTTTCCTTACTCCCGCGGCCGTACAAGCCCGGCTTCCCCCTCCGTTTCCCCTTTCCTTTTTCACGGCCGCGAAAAGCGCGGAATAATGTATTTTATGATAGCATCGGGCGCGAAAAAAGTCAAGCGAAACGCTTTCTAAGACAAAACTTTCACTTTCGCTCCACGAGATACACGTCGAACATTTTTTCGCGCCGACCGTTGTCTTTACCGCCTTCCTTTTTCGCGTTCGTCTCTCCCCTGCCTTCCCCGTTTTCCTCCCGCGCGGCGATCCGATCGAGAAGGAACGCCGCGGCGCTTTCCGCGATGCCGCGTTTGTCCGAGCTAACGGACGGCAAAGCCGTGGGAATAGGAATCTTTTCCCGTACGTCATCATAGCCGACGACGGGGACTTTGATACCCCGCGTTTTTAAAACGCATATCGTCTCATAGGCGAGGAGATCGCTGAAACAGAACACGCCGTCAAACCGGCGGCTCATACTCAAAAACTCGTTCCAGCGCTTAGCCGTGTTTTCGCCGTTGAGAAAAAAACATAATTTTTCATCGAAAATTCCACGCCGGAGAAGCTCTGTCCGAAAGCCCTCCAAGCGGTCTCGGGCGCAAGTCAGGTCGGTATTCTCGGAAAAGCAGACGATCTTTTTTGCGCCCCGATCCGCGAGATAGGCCGCGGCCGCCGCCCCGCCTTTTTTGTCGTCGGTGTAAATACAGTCCACGTTTTTCACGTCCGAACGCCGGCCGACCAAAACGACGGGCACGCCGTAAGCGTCGACGAGTTTCCCCGCCTCTTCCGTCGGTTCCAAAAAACTCAGAATCCCGTCGACGTTGCGGGAGAGCACGGAAAGATACAGCTCGGCCGAAAAACGGCGCACCGGTTCCACCATCATCAGCATGGAATAGCCCCGCGCCTTCAAGCTCTCGTGGAGATACGCGGTCATGAAAGAAAAATAGAGGTTGATGGGATTGTCGTAGACGACGGCGATCATTTTGGTGCCGCCCGAGCGCAGCGAGCTCGCCGCCGAATTTTTGACGTAGTTGAGCTTCCCGGCGATCGCTTTGATCTTTTCTTTCATGGCGGGGGAGATATCGTCCGCGCCGCGCAAAGCGCGCGAAACCGCCTGCGGCGTCACCCCCGCGGCCGCCGCTATATCTTTGATCGTAACCCGTCCCGCCATATCCCTTTTCTCCTTTCCCGATCCATTTCCGCGCGTTTGGTGTGCGCGATCGCGCAAGCCGCCATATCAAAACAGCTCCGGACCTCGTTTTCAGGTCGGAGCTGTCCGCATAAACATTTTTTTTGCAAACGGACGGCGTTAATCTGCGCTAAAACCGCAGACGCCGAGGAATCTCAAAAACGCCGCGCGCCCCTCTTCGTCGCGCTTGAACACGGCCGTATTGTCGAGGATATGCTCGCAGACGCTTTCCACGCGCCTCGTCACCGCTTCGCGCGCTTGTTTTGCGGTCAGTCGATTCCCGTATTCCTCGAGCAAAGAAGCGATCATTTCTTGGTGAATCGCCAAGTTTTCCTCGACCTTAGTATTCTCGCCGGTGAGGAATTTTTCCGCTTCTTTCAGCTGATAATCAAGCCGGCCGGGCAGAATGAACATACCCATGGCTTCGATGAGCCCGATAGACTCGCTCTTGATATTATGGTATTCTTTATGCGCGTGGAAAATACCGTCCGGGTTTTCCTCGTCGCAGCGATTGTTTCTCAACAACAGATAGAGAAGGTAGCCGTCTTTCGTCTTTCTCGCGATCGGCGCCAGCGTATTGTGCGGCGTATCCGTTTCCGCGATGATGCCGACGCTCGCGTCCGAATATCCCAGCCATTTTTCAAGCACGATCTCCGCCGCCTTCACGAGCGACGCTTTGTCCGCGCCCTTCAAAAGCACGACGCTGTTGTACCAATCGGGAAGAGACGCTTCCACGCCCGCTACGGGGCAGGTAAGCGACAGCTTTTCGGGTGCCTTGAACATAGGGAAGACATGTTTGCCGCCTTGGAAATGCTCATGCGCGAGGATACTGCCGCCCACGATGGGCAGGGGCGCGTTGGAACCGATGAAATATTGCGGCGCGAAATCGACGAAATCCAGGAGCTTTAAAAACGTTCTGCCGTTCAACACCATCGGCGTATGCCGGGCATTGATGGCGATCCCGTGCTGATAGAAATAAGCATAGGGAGAATATTGCCAGAACCATTCTTCGCCCGCGAGCGACAAAGGGATCGTGCGCATGTTGCGCCGCGTCCTGCCCTGCCCCACATATCCGACGTTTTCGCGGCAGAGCATACATTTGGGATATCCGGCGGAAACGTTTTTGAGCTTTGCCGTGAGTTTGTTGTTTTTCTCCGGTTTGCTTAAATTGATCGTAATCTCGATCTTGTTTTTCGTGGTCTCCGCCACCCAGAATTTATTTTTCGCGATCGCGGAATGTTTGACGTAATCGTTTTTTACGCCCAGTTCGTAAAGCCCGTCGAAAGCCGTTTCCGGATTATGCTCATATTCCCGGCGGAATTTTTCCAGTACGGCGGACGGGAGCGGAGAAAGTATATCCAGGAGGTCGGAAGTAAAAAACTCTTCTTCCCCCTCTTCGACGAGCCCGTTTTCTTTCGCATACGCGATAAGGGGCGCCGTCACCGCGTCGGGCGCCGGCAGCGCGGCGATTTTTTTCTCGTCCGCCTCGCAGGGCTCGAAGGAGGAAAGCCGCAGTTTTTCGATGAGGCGGTTGGCCATATATACGGTATCCGCTTCCTGGAGGCCGAGATGCAGTTTCGCATAAGTCAATACGTCGGAAAGTGCTTGATCCATCATAATTTTTGCACCGTAATCCCGTCTTCGATCGAAGTTTCATAGAAAGAAGCCCGATAGCCGATCGCGTCGTAGTACGCTTTGCCGACACGGCGGACAAAACCTTCCACCGCGTTCTTTTTGACGATGGAAATGGTACAGCCGCCGAAACCCGCGCCGATCATTCTCGAACCGAGACAGCCCGTTTCCTTTCTCGCCAGCGCACTCAGCGTATCGAGTTCCTTTCCCGTCACCTCGTATAAATCCCGCAGACTGTAATGGCTCTCGTTGAGAAGCCGGCCGAGCTCTACAAGATCGCCCGCCTTCAAAGCCGCCGCCGCGTCTTTCACGCGCTGACACTCCATCACCACGTGCTCCGCGCGCTGCGTGACGATCCCCGACAATACGTATTTGACTTCGTTGAACTCCTTAGGCGTAAGCTCCGCCAGACAAGTGAGTTGTTTTATTTTTTGAATCTCTTTTAAAGCCGTCTCCACTTCGTGACGGCGAACGTTATACTTGCTCTCCACGAGGTTATGCGGCTTATTGCAGTTGGCGACGACAAGGCAGTAATCGCCGAGTTTTAAAGGAATATATTCGTATTCGAGGGTAGCGCAGTCAAGCAGGATTGCGTGGTCCTTTTTGCCCATCGCGGAAGCGAATTGGTCCATGATTCCGCAGTTGACGCCCGCATACTTGTTTTCGGCTTTTTGAGAGATCAGCGCCAGTTGTTTCTTATCATACTCCACGCCCGCGTATTCCGACAGCGCAACCGCCGTCGAGACCTCCATGGCCGCCGACGAGGAAAGGCCGCTGCCGAACGGAACGGTGCAATCGTAAAGCAGATCGCAGCCGACGATGGGCGTGCCGCTCTCGCGGAGATAATAGGCGACGCCGGCCTGATAGTTGCCCCATTTGAGACTTTTATAAGAATCCAGCTTATCGATCTCCAACGTCACGACTTCTTTGAAGTCGCTGGCCGCGACGCGAATGACGTTCTTGCCGTTCTTTCTTCCGTAAACGTTGCAGCGCAGATTGAGCGCCGCGGGTAATACCTTGCCCCCGCAGTAATCCACGTGCTCGCCGATCACATTGATCCTGCCCGCAGCGGTAAACAGATCCTCCGCCCGCGCACCGAATAACTGTTCGAATAAACCTTCCGCTTCTTTTTGCTCCATGGCCTGCATTCCTCCGGTTTTTTATTATCTTTATTTACAGAGCTACTTGAACGTTAAAGTATATAGAAATACTTTCCCTCTGTTTTATTTTTCTTTAACGATTATAGCATGTAGGAAGAAAAAAGTCAACGGGAATTTAAAAAATTAAAAAGAGATTTTTAAAACGGGCGCGGCGGAAAAGCCGCACCCGTCGTTTATATTTTTCATTCTTTCTCTCTTACTTAAAATCTGGCAAAGCTGCGTTCATCGTCCGGGGGTTCACCCGCGCTTATTTACCTCTTTCGACAATTTCACGAGCTCCTCTATCTTCCCGGAAACAAATTCCAGATCCGTCTGAATCCCCGTTTCCACGGCAAACCGCGAGATCTTGTCCAATACATACGCCTTCTTTTCTTCCCCGCTGTATTCCAAAAACGTTTCCGCCTCCGCAATGAGATCGGGCAGCTTGGCGACGATCTTCTCCCGGTCCGCAACTTCTCTCCACTCCTTGACCACCTTCATCAACTTGACGACGACGGTCAGAAAAGCCGCCAGAAGACTCAGCGCAGCTCCCGCCAGTGAAAAAATGTATTCGATGTTTTCCATTCCTTCCTCCTTTCCTCTTATCTCTTCAAATATATTTGATATACTAATAATAGCACATATTTATTAGTTTGTCAAGTGTTTTTTGGAAAATTTTTCTAATTTTTTCAAATATTTTTACTTGTATCGATCATCTCTTTTTCAGTAAAAAGGACGGTTAAGGCTAAGCCTTAACCGTCTTACTTTTTCTTATACAAACGGAGCGGCCTATATGACAGACCGCTCCGTTTTCTTTAAATTCGTCGAAACATTTGCTATTCGTCTTTCTTATCGGAAGGCGGCTGAACTTTTTCGTCGTCGTTATCCCGATCTTTTTCCTCATTTTCGGATTGGGACGCCGGCGCCTGTCCGTCAGCGTTTTCCGACTCGTTTTCCTCCGCATCTTCTCCCACGGCCAATGCCGGGGCTTCTTTTTTCCGCCATTTGAAGTACCATAAAACGAAATAGCCGACGCCGACCACGACGAGCAGCAACGCGATGAGCTGCGAAGGCGTCAGGAAGGGAACGATGGTCTCGCCTCGGTCGTCCGCGCGGAAAAATTCGATGATAAAACGCCATATCCCGTAACCTACGCAATATACGGGCATGAGCGGAATTTTATGTTTACCCGTATTCTTAAAGAAAAGCACAATGAGCACCGCGGCGAGGATAAAGAGGAAAATGCTTTCAAAGAGCTGAATGGGCACCACCTTTTTATACCCGTAAGAGCCTCCGATCTCCACCCACATTTTAATACCGTACCAGGCGTCCGTTTCCCTGCCGTGACAGCAGCCGGCGGACAGACAGCCGAGCCGACCGAACGCATGCGCCAACGGCACGCAGGCAGCGCCTATATCCAGCATATCCGGAAAGCGCTTGACAGCTTCGTTGTTCTTGCAGAAATGCTTGCCCGCGATAAAATAAATGAGCAGGAAAGCGATTGCGCCGCCGATGAGACCGCCGTAAAAAGTTGCGCCCGTATCGTTGGCGATCTCGAAATTCCCCGTTTCCATAAAATTGTAGAAGGCCTGGAAAAGCACCGCCGCGCCGTATCCCACCACCACGCAGGCAAGCGCGCACACGATGACGATACGCTGTAAAGAGACGGAAAAACCTCTCTTCACCGTCATTGAATCGGCGAGCAAAAAGGCCGCTACTACGCCGACGAGAATAAATATATCGTAAAGGGTGATCCCCCAAAACAACGGATCGGGATGCATATTGTGTTTTTCCTCCTTCGTTTCGCCGTCCACTCCGGCGTCGGAGTTTTATTATAAAACTATTATACAACAAAGCGCGCTATTTGTCAATAGCGCGCTTTGTTTTTGCTACAATAAGTTTTCCTCGGAACCGGAAGAAGTTCCGATCCTTAAACTACGGAAAGAAAAATCACTCTTCGCAGACATAAACGGCAAAAGCCGAACCGTCGGGCAATACCAATTTGAGCTTATCGCCCGCCTCCTCCGTTTCGCCTTCAAAGCAAACTTTCAACATCGCAAGCACCTCGTCCCGTATCTGGTTCAACGTAATTTTTTCTTTCGTTTTAGCACAATAATTTAATAACATGTAGCTTATCCTCCCAATTAAATTGTGATACTATTATAACATAATACGGGGAAAAGTCAATAAAAAATTTTGTCTGAGTTTGTCGAAAAATAGAAAACAATCACGAATATGGTAAAAAATCGCAAAAATTTCTACTTGTTTTTTCTTTTTTCTGTCGTTTTTAAAGGAATTTTTGCACCCTTATTATGACAGATTGCGCGTTTTTTCGGCAAAAATCGCATCTTGTTTCTTTTCGTTCAAAAAAACCGAAAAACCGACCTTTTCGGCCGGTTTAGATACGCTTTTTGAATTTTTACTTTTTCGCAGACTCGTCGGAGGGCTTTCCTCCGTTTTCGGTCGCTTCCTTATTCTTGCGTTTGCCTAAAACCAATTTGTAAATGAGCCCGCCGATAACGCTGAGTGCGATCGTGGCCGCAAAAATCCCTATGGAGAGCGGATAATTTGCATTCACCAGTTCCTGCCCGCACCACGTGGAGGTGACAATGGAAGGAATCCGGGCGATGGCTGTGATGAGGACGAACAGAAAAACGTTTTCATCGGTCAGACACACCAGCCAGGTGAACATATCTTTCGGCGTGCCCGGGATAAAATAGAGAAGGAAAAAGGTGAAATTCAAACGCTTTTTATTTTTGAGAAAAGAGATAGACTGCATTTTTTCAGGCGAGACGAACAATCCCACCAGCTTCATGCCGTAGCGCTTGCCGAGGAAAATGATGATCAGAGAACCGATGATGCTGCCTACCGAACACCATAAGAGTCCGCCCCATACGCCGAAAGCGCACCCCGCGGCAATCTCCAGCGCTTCGCCGGGAATAAGCTTTAAAACCGTCTGCACGACGCGCAGAAAGATAAAGATGACGATGCTCCCTTTATCGAAACTTTCCAGCCAAGCGCGAAACTCTTCGGGTTTATTGATGAAGAGGGCAATCTTTTTCCCCACGAGAAAATAGAATACGATGAAAAAAACAGCGATCAACGCGATCGCTACGCCCACGACAATGCGCTTGGCTTTGGCGTGCTTGATCTCCGCCGAACGCTCGTTTATAGCGTCGAAGAGCGCGTTTTTCCAGTGAACGAGCTTGTCCTTACCCCTCGCGAACAAACCTTTCTTTTTCTCGTCCGCCCCCGGTTCCCGCGAAAGCGATTCCGCTGTTCCCTTTTCTTCGGAAGTAGAAATCTCTTCTTCGTTTGTCTCGGCGCTATCGCCCCGAGACGCGTCCTTTGAATTTGCTTCGTCCGTCCGTTCGGCGGACTTGGGCTCTTCAACCGCGGAGGACGGACCGTTTTGCGTTTTTTCTTCTTTCTCCATGCAGCGGATTCCTTTTTTGAATGATCGGAAATGAATAAAAGAACCGCACCGTCCGAAAAGACAAGTGCGGTTGAAAAATACGATTTTCGTTTTCGCAAGCGTTTTTCGTCTCAGACATAACCTATGTCTTACACAAAATCACTTTTGCTGTTCAGGCTTACAGAGCGTTGACATGCACCGCGCGCAGCTTATTGGGATTCTTGGGATCGGCTTCGGTGTCGAAAGAAACCTTCTGGCCTTCTTTCAGGCTCTTGTAGCCGTCCGACTGAATAGCGGAATAATGTACGAAAACGTCCTCGCCGCCTTCATCGTTGGCAATAAAGCCATAGCCTTTCTCCGAGTTAAACCATTTTACCGTACCTTGACTCATTTGGGGTACCTCCATTAGAAATAAAAATTTTTTTGTACCCCGAATAAGAACATAAAACACGTCGATCTGGATTTACAGCAAAAGGCAAATTCAAAACCGTAGCCGTTCACAGTTTCTATTTTGAATACGCTATTATTATAGCACAGCTTTAAAAGAATTGCAATCCTTTAAGGGGTATTTTTTGAATATTTTTTTGAAATTATTGTGAATTTTATGGACAGAACGGGAATTTCATGTTATAATTTGATTATTGTCGAATATGGTAAGAAGAGATTAAATAAAGAATCGGCCGCCGCGGCGGGAGGAAAGATATGGAATTTGTAGAAATAATCAAAGTTATTCTGCTGGGAATCGTCGAAGGGATCACCGAATGGCTGCCCATTTCCAGTACGGGCCACATCATTCTCTTCGACACCTTCCTGCCTCTACGTCAGAGCGACGAATTCAAATCTATGTTCTTCGTCGTCATTCAGCTCGGCGCAATCCTCGCGGTGGTGGCGCTTTTTTGGAAAAAACTCTTTCCTTTTCAGTGGAAAAATAAAGAAAAGCCAGTCGTGCAAAAGGATATCCTTTCTCTTTGGGGAAAAGTGATCGTCGCCTGTCTGCCCGCCGCCGTCATCGGAATCCCCCTCGACGATTTTCTCGAAGCGCATCTCCACAAACCCGTCGTCATCGCGGCTATGCTTATCCTCTACGGTATCGCGTTCCTCATTGTCGAAAACCGCAATAAAAAACGCGCTTTCCGTATCCAAACGACGCAGGAGATAGACTGGAAAACGGCATTGATGATCGGCGGTTTTCAGGTCCTGTCCCTGATCCCCGGCACCTCGCGCTCGGGCGCTACCATTCTCGGTGCGATCCTGGTCGGCGTAGCGCGTCCCGCCGCCGCGGAATTCACTTTCTTTTTGGCGATCCCCGTCATGTTCGGCGCCAGTTTTATCAAGATCGTCAAGTTCCTTCTCGCCAGCGGCGGGTTCGCCGGCACCGAGATTTTTGCATTGGTGCTCGGCTGCGTCGTCGCCTTCCTCGTCTCCCTCTTCGCCATCAAATTCCTCATGAATTTTGTCAAGAAACACGATTTTAAGCCCTTCGGCTGGTACCGTATCGCGCTCGGCGCCGTCGTGCTCCTCGCGATCGTCATACCGCAGCTGGCATGACTTACGGCGCGTGCAACGTCCCGTTTAAAAAGACTTCCCTGGGCAGGGGAGTCTTTTTTCAAGAAGCGGATACGGCGGTATACGCCGCGTCGAGTTGGCGAAAACACACTTCTCCGTTTTTGCCGAACTTTTTGAGCGCGCTCTGATCGAACTGTGCATTTACAAATTCCAAAGTGATCCGAAAAATTTGAGGAGAGACAGTTTCGCCGTTTTTCGCGGGAAGAATCGCGCCCGAGTAGAGCGGTAAATCTTGCGGGATAAGCAACTTATTCACGCCGAACTTTACGCCGTCCGGCGTTGGCGCATAATCCCCGTCCGCCGGAGCGAGGAGCCGAAGCTCGTTTGCACCTCCCGGCCCGGACAGGAGCGTATCGTTTAATTTCATTTCTTTCACGCGGATCTGCGAGCCGAGATAGTAATAGACGAAGCCGTCCGCCGAGACGACAGGCGTTTCGCAGGCCTCGGGCGCGAGCAGGGAAAAATCCGCCCGCAAATCCTTTTCGGTGTTGTTGGTGAGCGTGAGGCGTATGGAAACGGTATCGCCGGGCAGAAGTTTTTCAAAGGAAATATCGCCGCGCTCTCCGTCTATCGAGACAGAATTTCCGGCTTTGTCGAAGGCCTCGAACTTAGCAGTCACATCGAGCACGGCAACGCCCAGCTGAGCCCCGCCCGCGCCCACTTTTTGATTGGAGGAAAACCAGCCGAGAGAAAATCCGGCGTACGTAAACAAGGCGGTGACAAACATTACCAGCGACAGCGCGAGACTGCACACCGCGCGTCTGAGACGCGCGTCGTTTCTTTTCGCCATATTCCTTTCCTCCTTTTATAAAATCAAAATTTACCTTTTCGCTTAATTTACGTAACGGGTTCGTTCGGACGCGCCTCAAAAGTATATTGAGGATTCAGCCTGTCATACGTTCGGTTATAGCCTCTGATCTTAATATATCTTGCCGTATCTGTGGATTCGTCGTATACCTTTACCGTCATGGCCGACTTTACTCCGTCCGTGACAGCATCGTTCCACGATCGTCGAACATATAGGCGCTCGTAATTCAACGAGACAAACGTATTGTTTTCGGAGATCTCGTTATCGAAATATAGAATCACATTGGAACGATAGTAAAAATCCGAAGTTTCGGCCCCGCCCGTTTCCGAGGAATAATCGCTCACCAAAACGACTCTACCTTTGTTTGTGTTGTCGTTTTCTTTTCTATTGTCGTAGACAAAATCGACCGTACCGATCTTCGTGCCGCCCGATCCGTCCCGCCCCGCCGACGCAATGCCGTCGACGGAACAGTAAACGAGCTGCATCGCGGAATCAGACGCGGCGAGGATATAAACGCCGCCCTCCGAAACATTGAACTCATAAGCGATCAAATATCGATCGCCCTGTAAATAAGCGCGATAAGTCGTGCCGCCGAAATTGACCGAAACATATTCGTTCAGGCCGTCCATAGTAGGGAGATAGTTTCCCTCCGCGTCCTGCGCCATTTCTTTGGGCTGAGAACGGGGAAGCTCGATCTTTGCATACGCTTCTTCTTTATTAAATCCAGAATAGCTGAAAAAATCGCCGCTTGTCGTTCCCGTTCCTTTCCAGATTCCCAAATAGTAATCATTATAATCGGCGCCCTGGGCGTTCTTTTTTCTGTCAAAACCGAGAGAATCGACCTTTGAACCCTGGGGAACGGCTACGATGACGCGGATTTTCGCACCGCCTTCCGGTACTTTATTGATATTGAAGGCCAAACTTCCCGTAGGAATATATGCCAATGTACCATTGGAACCGACGGGAGCCTTGATTAAACCGCCTTTTCCGTTGATTCCTATCCCGAACCCGCCGATGGAAGCGGCTACGCCCCAGTTTACGACAGACTTCATGCTGAACACTTTTGTCAATCGATCCCCTTCTTTCCAGATCTCGGTCCCGTTTTGATCTTTCCAGCCGAGTTCGGATAATGCAACCAAATCATAAACGGGAGTATTGCTCGAAACTTCGGCGGCTCCGGCCTCTGTTTGCGGCCGAAGTACATATTGATTTGCCAACAGTTCTCCCGCATATCCCGTGCCTTCCACCGGGACGTAACCTTTGGGTGCGTCGGCGCCCGCTTTTTTGCCCGCCGCATAAGAGACGTCGAAAAAATAGAATTTCGCCGCGTCCGCGGAGGACGTGGAAATCCCCAGGCCGGCGGCTGTGATTGTGATATAATATTTTACTTTATTATTAGTAATGGAAAAACTCCAACTCCGGTTTACATGATCATATATGGAACTCACGTCATATTCGTAATCAGTTCCCCCAATCCAATAATTACTATCGTTACTTATTCCGGCATAAATAGTAATATTATTTCCGCTCAATCCCCAAGGTCTTTCTACGCCCAGTTTCTTGTTTTCACCAAGCTGACTGGAAATCACATAGGTACCCGTTGATGCGCCGCCGGTGACATTTACCCGATAGGCGTTTATCTCCTCACGATCGGAAGCGTTGTCATAAGTAAATCGATATTTTCCAGACTCCGTATCCAATATGGGTACTGCACTTAAAGTTTTCAGGGGAACGCTTCCCGAACCGCCGTTGGGCAGGTCGATGAGCCCAAAACTACCGTCCGTGCCCTTTCCTCCTATTACATAATTTTTTGCCGTATCAATAGAGTTTACGGGTGTCAGATCCGTATAAAATTCCAGGGCGTTTTTTAAACTGCCAACCGTCCAATCGCCGTCGGCGTTACCTCCCAGTTCATAAGCGGGCGCATTGACGACACCGTCCACTGTTTCCCAAAGGTCGGAGATCGTATCGTTCTGATTCTCGGATAAGGCAAACGTAAATACGCCGTCGGTAAAGTAATAACGGGTAACCCTTTGAAACCTCCATCCTCCGTCTGTGCTAAGTTCCGTAGAGGTGACGGACGACGTCAGACTATTTCCCTCGAAGTCGGTTGCGTTAGAGATAAGAATATCTCCCGGCTGTTCATTACCCGCGCCGTAATAATGAAATTTTTCATACATTTCTTTGGCGCGAATATACCCGGGATTTTCGCCCGATAAAGTACCGCCGCCCCCGTCGCTGCCCACAGACAGATCACCTTGATTAACGCCGGAGCCGACCAGGATTTCTCCATTTTCATTCACTTCCGGATTAAGATTATAAACGAATCCGAAAATCCCCGTCACGGAAGAATAGTTTGCTCTTACTCCGTTGATATCCGTGGCATCGTTCAGATCGAACGCGGGAATATCGTCCGCACTATAATAGATACTGATATTGCTGAAATTCGCATATTCAACATGGGCAGCCAAAATGCCGATGTGATGATTTTCGTGGGGCAATGTATCTTCCTGCTCCGAACCGATCATCGGCGTATAAGTAAAAAGGTGATCGGTGATAAACTCCTTCACTTTTTCCCATAAGGAAGATTGGACGACGATCTTGGCATCCGAGAGAAGGAGATCGGAAACGACGGAAATCTGTCCCTCGAAAATCAGAACGTTCCCCGCTTCGTCTACCGGTTTATTCTCCAATTCCGAGCCGAGATAACCGATCTGTCCGAAAAATCCGTGATCTGCCTTTGCCGGAGTGTCCGACACAGTAACGCCGTCGATCGCAGACGTTGTGGTCGTCGTGCCGGTGGATAAAGGTACGGCGACCGCTTTATCGGAAACGCCGCGCAATACCCCTACAAAGGGAAAGTCGTCATTGCCGACCGGTTTGATCGTCTCTCCGCCCGCGTCGATGACGATCGGCTTTGCCTCGACGGTGGAAACCAGGAAGTGCGGGAGATTATAGCCGTCGAAATAGGTCGCCGTATCCCTGTCTTTCAAGACTTTTTTCCCTGTCGCATCCTGGGTATAATTGGTTTCGAGAAATTTATTTTTGAAATAACCGATATTTTGCAGCGTGGATAAATTTTGCAAATGTTTCGTGTGAGAAATTACGTAAGGATTTCCCTTGTGCCCCCAAACGTAATCGCCCGTCATCTCCTTGCCGTCGAGACCGTCGTTTCCTCTAAGCGCGAGCGAGCCGTCGTCTTGTTTGAACGTGTCCCAATATTGTTTCAGAGCCGCGTCCGTAAGCCTGTCGAACATCAGGTCTATTTTTACGTTTGCATAACCGTTAAACGTCAGATCCGTTTTGAAATAAGCATAACTGCCTACGGCGAGAGATACGACGAAAAGCAAAAAACACAAGCAAATTAGTATAATACGAGGCATGACTTTCCTTCTTTTCATATCGCTTTTCGCTCCTTGTTTCGATCTAAAATATAAACTTCCTTTAACGTTATACGAAAACTTCTCTATTGTCTATCGAAGCCTTTACCCGCAAAGAAAACTGTAAGACGCAGGGCATGTATTCGCTGATGGCTTCCGAAAGATACGCGTAACGTTCGAGATTGGGCGCGCAGCGGAAATAGAGATAGTAATATTCCCCGTTTTCCGGGACGGAAGCAATACCCGAGAAATTTTTGTCGGATTCTTCCGAAGAGGAATCCGAGGCCGAGTCGTCACCACTCGGCGATTTTTCCTTTTTGACGAAATTATAATCCGAAATACTCAGCTTATAGGACTCGGCCGCGCCTATGGGAGTGATCGGATAATAGGATTCCGCCGTCCCGTCTTCTTTTTGAGGATTTACGGGCGCGTCGAAAGCGACGGGCGCCGCATAAGAGGCCGCGCAGCCGTATTGCAGAAGTTCTTCCAAATAGGGATCGATCCCCTTTTTTACCGCTTCCATGTCCATCTCCGCCGACGCGGAGTCCATGTCTACGTTAGGGAAAAACACATAGGGTGTTTCTCCGAAAGAAATTTTCAGATCGCCGTAGCTGCGTCCCTCTGCCGCCTTGACTTTCAGACAAAACCAAACGACGTTGGATTTATGTAAATAAGATAAATTGTCGATGTTTCCGAACTGCAACGGGGGCGTTTCCCCCGCGTACTCCGCTCCGAACAGGGGAGTGCTCGCGGAATCTTCTTCGAGAAATATTTCCTCTCCCCATACGTAGCTGCCTTTTTCCTCGGCAGCAGCGTTCCCGGAAGAGTCGGGCGTCCAGACGGCCATTTGCAGCGTCACCGCGGCGTCTCCGCCCGTGCCGATATGCGTTTTTCCCGACGTAGCGCCGAAGCGGAACCAGGCATAACTCACCGTTACCGCCGACAAAAGAAAAAAGAGCGCGGACAAGACGGCGGTTAAACGCGCGGAAGATTTAATTTTCGCATTTTTGTCTTTCATCTCAACCCTGCCCCTTTCTTTCGCAAAATAAAAAGTCACCCGGCAGACATACTTCCGCTGTGCGGAAATACGGCAACTGGCTGACTCGATAAGTCCCTATAGTTTTGCGTCGTTACATTGCTGTAACTTTGCCAACAATATTTCTCTTTTTATACGTTTTTATTATATCATACCTTTTTTGGATTTGTCAAATTATTTTTTCACTTTCCCGATAAAATATTTTTCACTTTCCCGTTACCGCATTGTTTTTTTCGGCGGCTTTTTTCGTCGCGTCTTCTTCGTTCGTTAACTCTTCGCATTCGGACAAGAGCCGAGCCATTTCCAAAAGCCGTTCTTCGGAAACGTCTTCTCTGCTGGATACGAGCTTTCCGTAACCGAGTTTGTCGTGGTGAATGGTCATATATCGTCCCTCTCTTTATGCTTATTTTCCCGGAAAGAAAAAAATTCCTCCGCTGCGTTTTTTCATTATAGCATAGGAAGAATTTAATTTCAAGCGTTTCGGCGGCGGTCCCGCTTATATTCCGTAAAAATCCAGCAGCATATTTATAATTCTGCCGTTCCCGCTGGCATTGGGCAGCCACGGCACGAAATAGGGATCGCTGTCGCAGTAACGCTCGCAGACAGAATATTCCCGCGTCATGGAATATGTGAGCTGCGCGTTCAACGTCTCTTCCGCTTCTTTCTTCCGCCCCTGCGCCATAAAGACGTCGAACCAGCTTTGATCTACAAATCCCGTATACCAGACGTGCCCCGCCCAGGGATCCCATTGGTGCCCGGGCAGCAGCCCGCAGTTCATCAAACCGTGCAGTCCGTTTTTAAACATGCAGCGATTGATATAATATTTTTCTATTTTGGCGGCAGTTTCGCTTTCGGGATCGCAAACGCCGTTGACGATGAGATTGACGCCGTCGGCGACGAACGGCCCCTCGGTCTGCGGCTCTTTCGCCGGTTTTCCGACGTGCATGGGCACGACGATTTCGTCGCAGTCTTTATATTCACAAGCAAGTTTATCCAGGACCGCGCGCATACATGCAAGATAATCTTCCCTGCCGCGCCTGATCTCGTCGAGAGCGGGGTGGCCGTATTTCTCAAACGCCCTTATCAACGCTCCGATCGCTTGCAGATGAAACGCGTCCGTCTTTGTCCAGGTTTGCATGACGTCTTCCCAATCGCAGGAACGCATGGGCGGGAATAAGCCTTTGCCCGCGAACTCCCCGTTCTTTGTCTCCGAACGCTTTTTTTCGATCCATTGATAGATTTCGAGCGCACGGTCTTTGTATTTTTCATACGTTTTCGCGCTGCCGTAATAGATATGCCACGAGATCGTTTCCAAAATGGCTGCGGAATCGCTCGCCCAGCCGATAGAGCCGCTCAGCGTGTGGAAAGAGCCCTTTTCTTCTCCCTCCGAAACGTAGAGTTTATCAAGATAGAAATCGATCGCTTGCTCGGTATAGAAAGAAAAATCGCCGATCCGATCCAGGGCGCGGAACATATAAACGGCTTCCGCCGGCCAGATATTATTCTGCGTACCGCCCTGGCGGGCAATCGTGTACGTCTCCCCTTTGGGGCGGGCGAACATCTGCAAACTGTTCGCCACGAGAGTTCGATACATAGTGCGATAGTTTTTTCTGTTCGTGCGCGGATAAATTTTTATCCTCGCGAGTTCTCGTTCCCAAAAACCTACCGCCTTAGCCTTTTCTTCCTCGTAGCTTCCTAATTTCGCTTCTTTTCCGGTACGGTAAAAAGCCAGTACGATCTCTTTATCCGCGCCCTCTCCCAATTCTATGTCGAATTCCAATAAACCTCGATACCGCCAGGGAACGCCGGGAAGATTCCCCCGCCAACGCGGTCGGCAGTCCTCCGCGCCGAAAAGTTCGAGCGTGACCGCTCCGTCGTGCACGCGGTCGTTTTCAAAGACAAACTCCGTGGGAATAAAACCCCAGTTGCCGAGGTTGGTATTCAGATGCGCGTAGCCGTCCTGCTCCACGCCCATCAGCCGCACTATATTTCCGGTGCGCGCAATCAGCGAATATTTCCGGCAAACGGGACTCTTCGTGCGGTTGATAAAGGAAAGTTTCACAAACGCGACCGGGCTTCGTTCGATCGAACAAAACGATTCCATACGCAATACGACGCCGGACTTTTCATAGGTAAAGGCATGCACGGGAATCCCGGACGGATCGGTCTCGTATTTCACTTTTTTGAAATCGATTTCCTCATGAGACTCGCCGAGCAAGATTTTAAAGGCCGAGGCGGTATAATACGCCGAATATATTTTTGTGTTCACTTCTTCAAAAAGGATCTTTCCGTCCGGCCACATCGTTATGACTTCTTCCGATAAAGGCGGGTGAATATATCTCTTGGCGGTGAACGGCCGCTTCCAAAGCTCCCGTTCGCCGATGTATACGTCGCTCATATTCTTCTTGCTCCTTAAAAAACATTTTTATACAGATAAAAGCCCCGTCGCCGCGGCCCCGACGGCAATCCCCGCCCACTGCCACCAACGAAGTTTTTCCTTGAACACGAACGCCGAAAAAGCGGTCGTGAGCATGAGTCCGCCTACGGCGATCACCGGGTAAATCAGGCTGGGCGAGAGCGTGGAAGAGGCCATTAAAATGACGAACAGATTGAGAGCCGCTCCGCTCGCGCCGGCAAGTACGGGAAAGGGCCAGGAACGCTTCAAGATCAGGCGCGTGTCCGTCTTATCGCTTCTTAAATAGCCTATAAGACATACGAGGGCGGAAATACCCGTGGCGGCGGCCATCAGCAGGGCGCCGTGTTTCCCATCGAAAGCGAGCTGCTGGTGTTTTTGCACAATCGAACAGCCGGCGTTGCCGACGAACATCAACAGCGCGCAAATCAGCCATTTTACATTGAAAGGTTTCTTCTCTTTTCTCTTTCCCGGATACAGGCACAGCCAAAGGGAAAGAACTACGAGCGCGAGACCGGAAACGACGAGAGGAGTGATTTTGACGTTCCAGAAAATAAATCCCCAGATCGTCACGCCGATCAGGGAAAGCTGCAAAAGCAGCGAGGTCAGCGCCACGGAGCCGAGCTTTAAGGCATGGATCATACTCACCGCGCACAGCGTATAAAAACCGGCGAATAATAGGGAATAGAGCAACACTTTAGGTTCGAAGCTGAAATCGACGGCGAAAATCACCCCCCAGCATACGAACATGGCGAGCATCTGCAAAAAATTATATAGAGCCGGCCCGCCCTTTTTCCCCTCGGTTCCGCGGTTGTAAAAGGCGCCGAAAATACTCGTCGAAGCCACGCAGATCAAAGAACCGATCAGATATACATACGGCATTATTTCAGCCTCGCGAGCGTTTTACCCGCCTCGGCGCCGATGAGTTCCATACCCGCGTTATTGTAATGTCCGGGGGCGGCGGGATTAAGATATGCGGGATCCCGGCTGAGCCGAGCGCATATATCCGTCAGCAGCGCGAAATCTTTATCGCGCCTGATCGCTTCGTCCTGCGCGCGCATAATCGCCTCATCGGCAGACGGATCCGCCGTGAAATATCCCACGCGGACGATTCCGAAAACATTCGTATGCACATCTTCTTTTAACGCGTCTTTATAAGCGACGAGACTTTCCAGATACTCTTTTTCGGAAGTGCCCGCGACCGCGTCCGACTCGCCTTGCAGCCAGACGTAACAAATTTTTTCCACTTTTTCCTTCTCTTCGGCCTTCGCGATCGCCGCGAAGATTTTATCGCGGGCTCGGGCGTATCTTTTTGTCCCGCGCCGCCAGTCCGCGATCGCAGTGGCGCCTTTCGCCGCATGTACGGCAACCGCCTTGCCTCCGGCGCCCTCTATGTAAGCGCGGCAGAAAGCCGGGAGCAAAGAACCGCCGCCCTCGTGCGCGCCCAAAAGTTCCCCCTCGCCGATATCTTCCCCTACAGGGTGGCAAAGGGGACGGAGACTGTCCGTCAGATATCTGTACTCCCAAGCGTTATCGATCAGGGGATTCTCTGCGGGAAAACTCCCGGTCTGTCCCTGCATATTGCTTTGACCGCCAAAAATAAGAACGTCCATGATGTCACTTCTTCACAAATCCCGCTTTATAGCGAAGCACGTCCGTACCGTTATGATTGCTCAGCACGGAACCCTCGTCGCCCTCGACGACGTTCGGTTGATTTTTATCGTCGTCGGAGAGCAGCGCCACGTAGTGATTGCCGAATTCCTTTCCGTCTTTCATCACGCGGACGGGCTCGCTCCAACGCAGCATATTCTCCGAACTTCTCAGCTCCATGACGTTTTCTATGAGCCGGCTCGATTCTCCGGTCGGACGCATGGGCGAGGAAGTCATGAGAAAGGTATCATATTTTTTCATCTGTACGATACGGGCGTGCCAGGCGTTTTCGACAACCGGCGTCTCCTTGCCCAGATTCCCCGGCTCGGAGAAACTCCCCTCGTAATATTTGACGAAATCGCCCATGATCCCGTCCGCGCGCTTGCGGGTGCGCGCGATATACACGTCGCAGTTTTCCCAAGACGCTTTTTCCGTATCCACATATAAAATATTATACAGCAGATACAGGTATTCGCCGTCAGGCTCCGCGTAAAGGGAAAAGTCGCCGCTGCCGAGCCCTACCCGGCCCGATTTTTGTCCCAGAGCGTTCCCCGCGCCGGGGTTATATTTTTCCGTAAAGCAAACGTGTTCCGCCGTCAGCACCCAGCGGTCGAATATCCAATTTTTTCCCTCGTCATCCGAATGCATGAGTCCGATGTGCCGAAAATCGGAATCGAAGCGCGGCGTATCGCAGGCCCCCAGCGCGTCGTAAGCCGTACCCTTGCCGTTCCAGCCCGATTCGTTGTGAAAAAAGCAGAAAAAGCGATGGGTGACGGGACAGATATACAGCCCGAACGGCCAGATGCTGCCGCGCGGCTTCACGCCTTCGGGATAACGTATCCCCGAAAACGCGTAATCGGCGTGTCCCACGCAAAAAAGCGTGTGTATAGGATAGAGCTCTTTGAGATCGCCGAGACAAGTCCCCGAAAACATACCGATATGCCCCATGTGCGAATGACCGCTCATCGCCCAGAGCGTCCCGTCCGTGTCACGGTACATAGGCGTCGTCCCGTCCTGATAAATTCCTACACGGTTGAGAAAGGGCGTTTCCGACTCCTCGCCGATCTCCAACATGTATTTATTCAAAAAGTCCTTCATGTCTCTCCCCTCCTCCGTCTATCTCCGCCGAGGCGTTTAAAACGGTCGCGAGATAATAATTTTTTTCGAGTCTTTCTATTTTACAATTTTTTACCGCCGCCGGCGTCCCTTCAAAGCAACACACAATCCTTTCGCCGGGCTTCATCTCTTTCAGTCCGATCCCGCCCTTTTGGAAGGAAACGTTCAGGCTGGGAACGAGCCGGTCGTAAGCGCCGGCGAGCACCGAGCCGGCGAGCGAGCAGTGAAATACCCTGCATTCGTGCGGCGGGATCGTCTCCGACAGGACGGAGACTTTACCGAGAATTTTTTTGTTCCAGAACTCGAATACGCGGTACATTCCGCCGAGCTCGAACGTTATTTTCTCCGGATAATCCTCCCAGTTAAAGAGCGCGACCGTGCGTATGCCGTTTTGTTCCCCGCAGTCGACGACGGAAGGAATGGAGCGTTCCGCTATATCGACGGGAAGCCCCGCAATCTGGTTAACGGGAAGCAGGCAGCGGAATTTGTCGAGCTGTTCCTCTTTCAAAAGTCGAATCTTATCCGACAGCATCACCGTACCGCCGGAAACGCCGACGAGCGTCACGAAGGTCTCGACTTCCTGTTCCGTGCGCGTGCAGCGACGGAAACAGTCGTCCTCTTCGTTTTCTGCCGAGCGCAGCATCAGGCAGTCGGGATCGATGCGGATATGTTTGTTGAGCCAGTTTCTCAAAAGCACCTGCGCGGCGATCTCTTTCAAAGATTCCCAACGCTCGAAAATATCTTTGCTGACGCGGATCCCGTGCACAAATCCGATCGGCGCGGTCAAAGGACTCGTACAGGCGAGAAGAAGGGTGTCCTCCGTCACCGCGGAGCGTATGATTTCGAGCGCTTTGCGGTAATTTTTGATGCCGTTATAAGCCGGATCGGCATGTCTGCCCGCCGAGAGCCCGAAAGCGACGAAATCGAATTTTATATAGCGGAACCCCCATTCGCGGGAGAGCTTGTAAAACAGATCGTAAAGAAATTGCCGCGCTTCGGGCACGCTGAAATCGAGAGAGTTCCAGCCGAACACCTCGTCGCTGCCGTATTCCTTGACGAACAGCTCTTTATGCGCCTTAAAAAGTTCGGAATCGTTTTCCGCCGTAAACGGCGCCACCCAGATTCCGGGCAGGAATCCTTCTTCCCGGATTTTATCCGCGAGCCATTTCATGCCGTGCGGAAATTTATCGTTCGCCTGCCAGTCCCCGCGTTTTCGATTCCAGCCGTCGTCGATCTGGATATATTCGACCGGAATCTTGCGTCTTTTAAGCTCGGACATATTTTCGAGAATGATCTCTTCGGAGATGTCCGGGCCGTAATAATACCAACTGCACCAGCCCGACCGGGAATTTCCGGCCTCGGAAAGTTCCCCGCCGTTAAATGCCGCGACGAGATCGGAGAACCCACCCAGGGCTGCGTTGAGATCGGGCGAAGAGACGAGGACGAACTCGTCCGCGGATATTTTTTCCCCGGCGGCGGCCCTTCTTCCGTAAAGAGGCGCGGACAAAAGCAGTTCGCCGTTTTCGCACACTTCCACCGCCGCGTAGTTTTCCCGATAGGTTACGGCTCCCGCCGTCACGCAGCCGCCCCGCGTTCGGAGTCCCACCGCAAAATCGGAGCTTTCCTTTCGTTCGTTTTTCATAAGCGCGCAAACGTTTACGGGAGCCTGCATCTCGTGGATTTTGAGGGAGTTGAACAGGGTATACCCGTTGATGTACGCCTTCTCGAAGCGTTCTTTCACGCGTCCTTTAAAAAAGCACAGCCTCGCAAGCGGCGGCGTGTCTTCCGCCGCCGTAAAGCTGCCCTTTATCCTCAGAACTTTGTTTTTCACGGAAAATTCCAGGGAGAACGCGCCGTCCGAAACGCGCGCAAAGTCCGGCCCGGAAGTTTCTATTTTCCAGGGACTGTTGACGATTTTAAGCGTATCGTAATGCGTGCCGGGATATTCGGCGAAGGCCGTGATGTCGTTCACCGCTATCCCGTCGTCCGCTTGGAGGCATAATTTTGTACCGTCGAGAAATATCTTCATCATTTATAATTTCAGTTCCGTCACGTCCCTGCACGGCCGATTCACCCATTTCCCGCGCGTAAAGTCGGGTATGGGCATGGGCGTTCCGCCCAGGGCTATGGATTGTTCGGAGAGAGCCGTGACGCTCATCCAGGTCGCCGCGTCGTATACGTCGAGCGGCATTTCCGTTTTTTCGACGACGGCGCGGAGAAAGGATTTCATCATCAGATAATCCATGCCGCCGTGCCCCTTTTCACGCTCCGCGTCGGTGATATTCCGCCAGATATCGGGCATATATTCCGCGTAATGATCGGCGCTGTTGAGATATTTTCCGATCATTTCGTTGGGTACGAAGGATTCGTGAATATTGTCCTTTCCCTCGATCATGATCATATTCGCGTCTTGCAGGCAAAAGCCCTTCGTCCCCCGCACGGTGAACTCGCGGGAATAGAATTTGGGCAATGTCGTATCCAATTTGAGCGTAATCGTTTCGCCGTGGGCGCAAGTGATGATCGTACTGACGACGTCGCCTTGCGCAAACCGGACGCCGATCTGACTCTTATCGGGATTGTTGTCGTTTTTAGCGAATTCTTCGAGCCCCGCGGCTTTGGACGCCACGGAAACGAGCGACATCAGTTTATTGCCTCTGTTCACGTTTAAAAGTTTGGCGATGGGGCCGAGCTCGTGCGTGGGATAGTTCTCGCAGTTCCTCTTTTTATAATCTTCCAGCCGATAGTGCCGGTTTACCTTGCCGCCGAGGATCTCGTCTCGCAGATCGTGGCTGTAAGCGCCGTGGCAATGCACGATCTCGCCGAGCATGCCCCGTCTTGCGAGCGTGGTGGACAGAAGCTCGAACGCGTCGTAACAACAGTTTTCCAAAAACATGAACGGCGTTTTCGTTTCCTCGTACGCGCGGACCAGTTCCCAGCAGGACTCGACGTCGTAGGCGCCGCCCACTTCGAGCGCGGTGATCTTTCCCGCCTTCATGCTCTTAATCGCCAGACCGATATGAGAGTCCCAAGACGAAGCGACGAGGATCGCGTCCACGTTTTTATCGCCGAGCATATCTTCGAAATTCGCATAAACGCCGGGGCGTTCGCCCGACAGCTTCTCCACTTCGTCCGCCGCTTTCGCGCCTCTGTCGTCGTAGAGATCGCACACCGCCGTGACCGAACCTTCTTCGCAGGCAAGGATCGTATGTACGAGGCCGTAACCTCTTTGGCCCAGACCGACCACACCGATTTTTACTTTTTCCATGATGATAGTTATACCTTCTTTGATTTATATTGTGTTTACCGTAGCAATATACGTATAAGAGTTTCGGAACGGCAAACACCCGTCCGGGCAGCCTTCCGGCCTTCCGAGCAGCGGCTCTTCGAGTTCGGGTATGCTCTCCGCTCTGCCTTCGAGATAATCTTCTATTCTTCTTTTGCAGCTTTTCGTGCGGCGCAGAACGCCGCCCAGTCTGATTTCATGCGTCTCGAACCCGAAGGGTTTATTGTCGTGGAACCACTGCTTTTCAAAAGAGACAAGGAATTCTTCCAACAGCTCCGCCGTCTTTTGATAGGAGGGCAAAAGCCCTCTCAGCGCTTCCCTGTCCCCCGCCAAATAATATTTCCGGGAAAGATACCCGAGGTCGTATTTGACGGAAAGCACCCGGCTCAGATCGCGGTAGAACTCGAAAAGCCGCACGAAATTTTTGCTGCGCTTAGCGGCGGTTTCGAATTTTTCCGCGTACTTTGCGTACATCTTTCGTTCCACGCCCGTATCGGACACGAAATTTTGAAAGCGGCCGCAAAAATAGTCGCTATACAGCATTTCCTTCGCGCCGGTGCCTATATCGTCCTGGCGGGGCAGATCGGTGCCCGTAAGATCGCAGAGCAGGAAATCGTCCCAATTTTCTCCGAATACCCGCTCAAATTTCTCTTTGGCGTTTTCGACGCCGAAATTGCCTTTGACACATTCAGAGGCATAGGTGAGCGCGGGCAGAACCGCCGCGGGAGGACATTCGGCACCGCCGTCGCTCCAAAGGGTGATAAGCACGTTTTCGATCCCGTTCGCGAGACAGGCTTTCAGCGATTTACCCAGCCGGTCCAACGAGATCGCGTTCGCCGCATGAAAACCGCAGCTTTTGATCGCGCCGCCCGCAAACCATACCGGTCTATGGAAGGAAAGATGTTTATCGAGCATCTTTTCGTACGTTTTCTCGTCGGCGGAAAAGTAGTCCCAGTAGGCAAGCGCCACGCCTTCGGGGACTTTGCGGACGATCTCTTCCGGGAGCTCGCCGTCCTCGCGGATATATTCCCCACGAAAAGCGATTCTGAAAAACATATCCGACCAGATCGAAGGCGTATAGCCATACCGCTTAGCGATCTTTGTCACCTGATCGAGATGTCTTAAAAAGATATCGAAGCGATTTTCGTAGCCGTGTTTATCGAGATATTTCCCGAGCCCCAGACGGTGCGCCTCGTCCATGCCGATGTTGATTCGTTTGGAGGAAAAGCACTCGGCACAGGTCGAAAACATCTTCTCGATAAGCCGGTAGGTCTTTTCTTCTTCCGCCAAAAGCACGCCGTCGCAGTCGTTGATGTCGGCATACTCGCTCCACTCGAAGATTTTTTCGAGATGACCGAGCGTTTCGATGCAGGGAATCAACTCCACCCCGTGCGCCTTGCCGAACGCGTCCAGATCTTTGAGCTCCGCTTTGGTATACCTGCCGCGCAGATAGCCGAAACAGGGTTCGTCGTCGAGCTCATAGGTATCCTCGGTGTATAGCTGCAAACAATTATAGCCTAATTTTTCCAGGATACGGATAAATCCTTTGATTCTGTCCGGTTTCATGACCGCATTGCGGGAACAATCCAGCAATACGCCGAATCTGTCCATCATTTACAAACTCCTTTTTATGCGGGAGAAACGAACGAGCGTCCGATTCTCCCGACTTTTACGTTTCTTTAAGCCGTAGGCAGCGTGTTCGAAGCTCTCATCGTCGAGAAGTAGATCGTGCACGCCGTAGCGGGAACATAGAAGAAAAACTGGAAATTCGTCATATTCTGCGGCGTAACGCCGTCCCCGAATACGTTCGTGCCCCAGGGCGTCGTATAACTGCCGTTTTCCTGTCTCGTCAATACGATCTGCGTCCATTGCCCCGCCGTCAGTCTGTTCGGGCTCCAATTTCCGTTGAACGTCACACCGACGTCCGCCTGGTCGGTATAGACGGAGAAATACAAATATTTGTAGGCGGAAATATCCGTAATATACGGCGCTTTCAGATAGAGTCCGCCCGCACCGGCCGGAGCCCCCGCGTCGCCGTCGTATTTGAGCGCGTATTCTTCGCCGGCGAGCGTCTTTTCCTTGCTCATGGAGAGGTGTCCGTAAGCGTTGTACGCTTCGAGAAGTTGCGCGCCGTAGCTCTTGTTGAAATAGGTGACGTTCCCCTCTTCGCCCGCATGGCATACGATTTTTTTCGTCACGACGTCTTGAAGTCTGCCGTTGACGCTCACTTCGAATACGAACGTATATACGCCTTCGTTTTCAAGCTTATACTTTTCCGCAGTGACTTCCGCCGCCGTGCCGTCCTTGATCACGCACACCTTTTGCGTCAAGCCTTCCGCGCCCGTCATCGCAGCCCTGGGTATATCGAATTCTTCATTTACCCGATAAGTGCTCGCCATATCGACGCTCGCTTCGGACAGTTCGTTCGCGCCGCGTATCGCGGAAAAGTAAACGGTAGCGCCCGTATCGGGAAGATAGAGATAAAATAAGAGATTGGTGATGTTTTCGGGGGTAACGGCGTCGCCTGCCTGAAATACGTTCATGCCCCACGGCGTCGTATAATTGCTTCCGTCCGCAGTCCGTGTCAAAACCACTTTCGTCCAGCGCCCGGCTTCCAGCCTATGCTTGGTGAACACCGCCCCCGGGGACACGCCGACGCCGCTTTGATCGGTGTATACGTAGAAATACAGATACCGATAATCGGATATATTCGTGATGTAGGGCGCTTTGAGAACGATCCCGCCGGCCGTAACGCCCGCGCCCACCTCATATTTGAGGGCGTACTCTTCTCCCGCGATCGTCTTTTCGTTGCTTGCGGAAACGCTTCCCACCGCCAGAAACACATCGACGTTTTCCGCGCCGAATTCCCGATTGAAATACGTGACGTTTCCTTCTTCCTGCGCATAACAGATCACTTTCTTCGTCACTATGTCCACGAGCCTGCCGTCTTTATAGACCTCGAAAGCGAGAAGATATTCCCCTTCTCTTTCAAAGGCATAGACGTTTTCGGTGATCTCCCTGGTCTGACCGTCCCGCACAACGTATACTTTTTGCGCTGCGCCTTCGATTCCCGTCGCCGTGGGAATCGTGAATTCCTCGTTCTCCCAGAAGGAATCCGCCAGTTCCACGCTTGCTTCGGGCATCTCGTTTGCGCCGCGCATCGTCGAAACGTAAACGGCGGTATGTCCGGCCGGGACATAGAAGAGGAAAAGGAAATCAGTCATGTTTTGGGGGGTGACGGCACTTTCCGCCATGAATACGTTCGTGCCCCACGAGGTCTTGTAACTGCCGTCCTCCTGACGGATTAGAACGATCCTGCTCCACACGCCCGGCTGTACTCTGTCCCCGCTCCATACGCCGTTGAAAGTTACTCCCACGCCGCTTTGCTCGGTGTAGACGTAGAAATAAAGATATTTATACGCGGATACGTCCCTGACAAAGGGTGTCCTTACATAAAATCCGCCTAAGCCCGCCGGCGCGCCGTTTTCGGGTACTTCGTATTTGAGAGAGTATTCTTCGCCTTCCACCGTCTTTTCCTGGCTTGCCGTAACCGTACCGACATATCCTAAATTGGTAGAGTACGCTTCCAGACTTTCCACGCCGAAACTTTGATTGAAATAGGTGATATTCCCCGGTTCTTGCGTATAGCACATCACCGTCTTTTGTACGACGTCCACGAGTTTGCCGTCTTTTACGACCTCAAAGAGGAAAGTGTACTGTCCTTCGGAGGCGAGCTTATATTTTGCCGTCGTGAGCTTTACGGCCTTTCCGTCTTGGAGAATATATGCCGTCGTGTCGCACGCCTCGCCGTCTACGATAGCTTTGGGGATATCAAACTCCGCGTCCTTCGCATACGAATCCGCCAAATCGATCTCCGCCGCCGGCAATTCGTCTGTGCCGCGCATCGCCGAGGTATAAATGGTGGTCTGGGCGGCGGGGAGATAGAAGAGGAAAAGGAAATTCGTCATATTCTGCGGCGTGACCGGATCTCCCGTCATGAACGCATCCGTTCCCCAGGAAGTTTTATAACTGCCGTTGTCCTGGCGGATAAGGACGATCTTTCTCCATACGCCCGGCTGTACCCTGTCCGTGCTGTATACGCCGTTGAAGGTGACGCCGACGCCCGACTGCTCGGTGTAGACGTAGAAATAAAGATACTTATACGCGGATACGTCCCTGACAAAGGGTGTCCTTACATAAAATCCGCCTAAGCCCGCCGGCGCGCCGTTTTCGGGTACTTCGTATTTGAGAGAGTATTCTTCGCCTGCAATCGTCTTTTCCTGACTTTCGCTGACCGTGCCGACATATCCCAGATTGGTGGAATACGCTTCGAGACTGTTGACGCCGAAACTCTTGTCGAAATAGGTAAGATTCCCTTCTTCCTTCGCCACGCTGTTGACGGTGAGCACCGCCTGTTCGGTATTGCCCGAAGCGTCCGTAGCGGTATACGTCACCGTATACCTGCCCGCGTTGTCCAGCGTAAAAACGCCGTCCGGGGGGGTGATCGGAGTCTTGTCGAAAAGGACTTCTATCTTCGTTTGGAGGTCCTCCGTCTTCGTACAATTATCCGCGTACTGCGCCTGGGGGATCGTGAAAGAAGTGCCTTGCAGCTCGTAAACTTCCGTCTGCGCGAGTTTGATCGTAGGCGGCACGCCGTCCGTCGCCGTGACTTTCGTTTCTTTGACGATCGTTTCGCCGCCGAATTCCACGGAATACTTGATGCGGTATTCGCCGATCAAGACGATAAAGAATTTGCCGTCTTCCACCGCTACGGACTTATTTGCCGCGTCCGTCACCGTGACTTCGGGAAAATATCGATTTCCTTCCGAATCTTTGCAGACGGCTTCGGGGATCTGGAAATAATCCCCGACTTCCGCGTTGAGTTCGGCTTTCACCTCGAAGGTGAGTTTGTTTTCCGCCGTCGAGCTCGAAGTCGAATCGGTCGGACTTGACGAATCCCCGGAGATTTCCTGCGCGCACGAGGCGATACAAAAAGACATGACCGTCGCCATGACGGCGCTCAACAAGATTTTGCCTGATTTTTTCATTTTTTTCCCTTTCCTTTACTCATATTTTCATTATTTTATCAATTTGAATTCGTCGAAGTACCAGGAGAACGGTTCGCCCTGCATGACGTGTAGGTAATAGAAATTGATCCTGTCGATCTTCGACACGTCGAGTCCCGCCTCGACGAGTTTGGCGATATCCACTTCCAACGTATACCATTTGCCCGCCTCGATCGTCGTCCCCCAGCCGATCTGGGAACGAATATCGTCGATGGCGTTTAAGAATACGCCGTTGACGTCGAAGAACTCGACCATGAGGTTGTTGTCTTTCAGATCCTGATCGGTCATAACGCTGAACTGCACTTTGGAATACTCGGAAAAATCGATCCTCGTGACCGGTTCGCCGCTGATCGTCACCGCGGGCGAATGTGTTGCCGCGCCGGAGGGATCTACGACGACTTTCGCTTGCAGGGAACCGCTGCCGCCCTTGATGTATGCGGGATTTCGGTTGAGGGAAAGCGTCGCGGCTTCCGTCGGAATCGCCCGCACCGTCGTCGCCGAGGCGAAGTATCTATCCACTTTGTCGTCGAAGAACAAGAGTTCGTCTTGCTTATATTCTTTCTTCGTTTCCTTGATCGGCTCGTCGGTCAGATGCGCCCGGAGGTTATCCATATACAGCACGTACGGATCGTTGTGGCCGTTCTCAAAGCGAAAAGAAATATATTCTACCTTATCGAGATAACATATCTGTTTCGCCACGTCCCGTTCAAGCGTATAGGTGAGGGAATTGAGTCCGCTTTGCAGCGTGTATTCCTTTTCGATATATTTCGCGCGCGTCGCGCCCGATTCCCTGGTCATAAAATAAATTTCCATCTTCCGGGGCGTATCGCCGGCGTTGAAAACGTCCACGGACAAAGCCTGCACGTCCGTATAATCCTTTTTGGTGTTGTATTTGGTGTCCGTGTAGATGCTGAATTCGGGGATACCGCCCTCGCCGCCGTCCACCGTGAACTTTGCCGAAGCGTCTCCTTCGGTGATATACGCCTTATCGGTATTGACCTCGGCTTTATGGAAATATCCGCTGAATTTAAACGTGCGCAGTTCTTTGAAATCGGAAAAACCGCTGATGAGCACATTGCCCGCCTTTTTTCCGCCCGTGCTGTCCGAAGCGGACGAATCGTCCGCTCCGCCCCCGCACGCGGAGAAGGCCGCGCAAGAAAACGCCGTCACGCCTGCGAGAAGCAAGCCCCAGATTCTTTTTTTCATCGCTTTCTCCTCCTTTCTCACGCCCGCTCGCTGTAAATGATATCGTCGAAATACAGCGTCTGCGGCGGCATGCCTTCCTTATTGGCGTTGCCTACCGTATTATTGAATTCGAGCACGATATACCGCGTCTTGGAAAGCGACGCCCAGCCGGTCAGATAGACACCTTCCAGCTTCACCGAGTTCCACTGTCCCTTTTTGAGCGTAAATTTCGTCAGCTGATACATGCTCCCGCCCGCGCTGAGTTTGACTCTCATTTCCACGTCTATGTCGCTCGCGTTATAGACCTCGAAGATGAAATTGTTCAGCTTGGTAACGTCGAGTCCGAGCTCGGACACGCCGAGAGAGATCTGCGGGTTATAGGTCAGCGTCGCCAAAGGATTTTCGGGATCGAACTTGCTCTCGATCTCCGCCTTTGCGGAACCGCCGGACACCGCGAACGCGGCGTTTTCATTGTAGGACACCTGTACGGCGGGATCGTTGGGCCGAAGCAATGCCGTGTCCGCCGCATGATCGAGCGTGGAAACGATTTTCGTCTTTCCGCCCGCGAATACCGAAGTCTCATACTTTTCGCCGTTTTTGTCGAGAGAGATGTGGAAATAGTTGGAGGCTTCGCTCATCTTGATCGTATAATTGTACTTTTTTCCTTTGCCCTGCGCGGCGCCGGCCACGGTCTTGCCGTTGACTTTCACTTCATAGCCGTCCGCGGACAAAAATTCGATTGTCGCGTCGTCGCCCGTATAACGAATACCGTTGATGACAAGCTTGTTATCTTCGCCGCAGCGTTCGATGATCGCCGCCAGTTCCCTGCGCACCTGTGAAAAGTTTTCGTTGTCGGGCACGTACTGTACGCCGTGATATAACCGGTCGTATAAGTTGGATACCATGCCTTCCGTCGTGATCTCCATATCGTAGTACTCGGAGAGTCCCTCGGTGAGCCTGCCCAGTTCGTAGAGATATTCGTAATCCTCGTTGCCGTCGCGGATCGTTTCCAGTCTCAGCGAAACGACGGGTTCGTTCATGCCGTAATCGATTCCGGGATAGAAGAGGTACCCTTCGCCGCTGGTGGGCCAGTCGGGGAACCAACGGGACGCGTCCTCGTAAGGATCGGCGGGCCTTAAAACGTCGCCCGTGCCCGACGTCTGCTTGCTGTAACAGTTGACCGCCCAGTAGAGGTTGCCGTCGATCCGATAATCGTACTGCATGATGCCGAGGATTCTCGCGCCGAGCAGATTGTCGTCCTGATGATAGGCGGGATAGGGGTGGCAGGGGCCCATGCACCCATACCACCAAAGATGTCCGTTCGCTTCTTTGAGGCGCTGGTACTTCGCCATGTTCTCGTCCCCGTCGAATTCGTTGAAGAGCGGGCAATAAGTGGGATCCGCGTCGTCAAAATATTCGGGGCTGTGATAGGTCGTCAAAATATTGGGCAGATTGAGAAGAGTATCTTGCACCCGTTCGCGGTATTCGGTGGTTTTGTCGTCGAAAAAGTTTTCCGCGTCCAGCTCCTCCATCAATTTCTCTTCCATGGAATTGATGCCCGGGAAAATGCGCTGCGCAATGTCGTAAGACTGCGAATACTGCGGTTCGTCGATCAACGCGCCGAAATAATAGACCAATTTATCGAGCAGGAACACTTCCTCCGTGCTCTCTTGAATCATCGCTTTGAGGTAGCTTTTCACCTCGTTGTAGTCGACGTCCATACCGACGCCGGGCACGTAGACGGAGGTGTACGGGAGCGCAAAAGCGGAGATACGGGGATCCTGAGTCGCTTTTTTCGCCGCCGCGACGAATTCTTCCTTACCGTCGGCGCGAAGATTCGTCGCCGAAATGCGGTAATCCGCCAGTTTGTCGTAATATATCTGATACATTTCGTCCGAACTGTCCAGCTCGCCGTTCATCAGTTCGTCCTGCCAGATCTGGAAGAGGGACTGGACGTGCACTTCCTCGGAAATCGCGAAATTCCAGACAGTCGCGCGGACGGGCAGGGTATATTCTTTGCCGTCCACGTCGACGGTGCATACGCCCGTGTAATTCCCCGCGGGGGTATCCGGCTGCGTTTCAATCGTCACATACACCGACTGATTCACTCCCTCGACGGTATTTTCTCCATACTCGACGGCCACGTCGAAGGGCAGGAGCGCGTCGGGGATATACCCCGCATGCAGGAACGGATTGGGCCCGATTTTATTCGTCACGTTTATGTATTTGGCGAGATAGATTTTGATCGCGTCCTTCCCGAGCGTATCCCCCGCCTCATTTTTAAGCTCGGAGATCTCGACGTCGAAGGATCCCACGCGGTAACCGTTCTCGGGGGAAATGAGGAACTGCGCGCCCTCCACTTCGTTCTTGCACATCTCAAAATCGAGCGCGGCGGGCTTTTTGTCCGCGATTTCGTCGTCGCGCATGATCTTGTCGAGATTGGACGCCGACCAAAGCGTCACCGTCGGTTCCCCCTGCCCGCCGGCTGAGTTGGAGGCGGAATCGCCGCCGCCCGTGCAGCCGCTCAATACGGCCGCGCTCAGCCCCAGCGAAAGAAGCAGACCGAAAATTCTCTTTTTCGTTTTCATATCGTTTTCCCTCTTGCGGCGCTCAATATTCCACGCCGGCGTCTTTCATCATCGTCGGCCACAGCCGCACGAATTCGTTATAGTTGTCGATGAAGATCGTCTGCGGATCGACGTAATCCTTAGCCGAACTCACATTGAATTTCACCTCGACGGGCGTATAGATCTTGAAGGGAACGAGTCCGCCTCTGTATCTGATCGCGTACTTATCCGAGCTGAAAGCGTAAGAGGTCGTCGAGGCGAGCGTCGCCAGCTTGGATCTTTGGAAAACGGAGAGCTTATTTTCGACTCCCGACCAGTCGAATTCCACGGGAAGATTGGTGCCGCGCGAAGCAAGAGCGTTGATCCGGATCGCCTCGTCGCTATACATGAATTTGAGGAAGTCCTTGGCCGTTTCCTTCGCCGTGGCAAAAGCGGGGACGTACACGCCCGACCGATACCCGATCGAAGATCCGATTCCCCTCGCGTCCTCGACGGTCTTAATATCGTCGTCGGTCGCAAACGCGGGTTTCTCCCCTTGTTTGCCTCCGTCTATATAGTTGACGAGTTCCCTCAGTTTCGCGTCTGCGTCGGAAGCGTTTTTGAAGGAAGTTTTTTTCGCGATCGCGCTGATGAGAGGAGTTTTCATGATCTTGAACTCCACTTCGCCGTTTTCGATCTTATTCGAAAAATTGGCGTACATCTCGTTTTCCAGCCAGTCGCCGTTGGGCATCATCGCGGAAGTCGTGGCGCCGTTGAGATTGACGCGCGCGCCTTCGGCGTTGAGGAAAGTCGACTGCGTATCGATATAAGAACGGGTGGCGAGCGTGGGATCGCAGTAGATATTGCTTCTCGGCTTTTTCGTCCCGCTCTCCATCTTATACGTCCCGAGCACGCCGTCGAGCACTTTCAGCGTTTCCAGTCTGCCGTCGGAGGCCGCCACCGTCGGGGAATAATTACCGTTTTCGTCCTTTCCCTCGAAGAAACGGTTGAACCGTTCGACGCCGTCATACTGCGCCCACCATTGAAGATAGACGTATTCCCAGTAAGAATCCTCCAAACAGAAACTGAACGGAGCGATATCGATACTCTGTCCTTTGGAGTTTTTATTTGTGCTTTTGGCGTCGGTGGCGACGATCTTGTCGCAAAGCTCGAAGAGTTCGTCGGTGGTGCGGGGAACGTCCCATTTATAATTGTCGAACATTTTGCTGTTGTAAACGATGCCCGTGTAACCGCCCATCCAGGGCATGACGTAGTACACGTCGTCGCCCATATTGAAAAACTCTTCGTAAGAATCGATCATCTTCTCCTTGATCGGCCGAGTCTCTCCTTCGGGCACATAGTTATACACTTCCGTCAAAGGCTCGAAATAGCTGGGATAGGCGACGCCGTTGAACTTGACTTCTCCCGAGTTGACGAGATTGAACAGATTGTCGCCGCCGTTGAAATACATATCCGTCGATACGATGTCCGGACCCGAATAAATGTCGGTGGCGAGTGTATTGTCCGTGACGCAGGTGATATCGACGGTCACCTCTTTGTTAAGCTCCATATAACGGTCGGCGACCGCCTTGATCCCCTCGCTGCCGTAACCGCGTTCGTAAAACTGGATCTCCAAAAAGGTCTGGTCGTTCCGTTTGGCTTTTTTTCCGCCGCCGCAGCCTGCCATGCCTCCCGCCGCAAAAACGGCGACGAGCAATAACACCGTTAGTTTTTTTGTGTTTTTCACAGCTTTTTCTTCTCCTCTATCTTATAATTTAATTTTTTTCTTACCTTAGCCTTTGAGTCCGCCGAGCGCCACTCTTTCCATAATCGAGTTTTGGCACAAACCGAAGATGGCGAGTACGGGGATCACCGACAGAACCAGCCCCGCAAAATAGATGGGCATGTTCGCGTGTCGGATCATCTTGATCTCGTATTGATAAAGTCCGAGCGCCAGAGGGGGCAGTTCGGGAAAATACAGAAGCGGCGTGCCGTAATCGTTCCAGTACTGAATGAACTGAATAATCGCGAGCGTCGAGACCATGCCGAGCGCCTGGGGCAGCATAATACGGAAATACACCGTCCAGTGGCTGGCGCCGTCGATGAACGCCGCTTCCGCGTACGACCAGGACACGTTTCGATAAAACCCTTCCAAAAACAGGAAATTAATGCCGATACCGCCGGCGGTCGAGATGAGAAACAGCGGGCTGTTGGTGATCTGCAAACGGCTGAAAACCCGGTAAATAGCCGGTCCGTTGCCGATGATGGGCATGAGCATGATGATGAGCAGGACGCTATAAATGGTACGCGAGCCCTTGAATTCGTACCTTGCGAAAATATAGGCGGTCATGGAACAGACGAAGAGATTGAGTACGCAAGAACCGACCGCGTACCAGAGCGAGTTGCCGATCATGCCCATGAACGAAGTTCCGTCCACTTCAAGATCGAAAAAGGCGGAGACATAATTTTTGAACACCCAGGCCTCGGGCAGCGCGAAAGGAGAGTTGGTCATGTATTCTTCCTGCGTTTTCAATCCCACCAATACCGCCCAAAGCAGAGGGAAGAGCAGCGAAAGGGAATAGAGCGCAAAAATGACGATGAGCACGGTATACAAAATTTTTTGTCCGTTCGTCGTACGGCGGGACTTCGATTTTGCTTTTTCCATCAGTATTCCACCTCCTCCACTCGTTTGCTCAGCCACCTCGTGATCCAGAGAATGGGAAAGCCCACGATCGTATAGAAGATACCCACGGCCGCCGCGTATTCCATGTTCGTACCCGTCATGACCTTTTCAAACAGCCAGTAGGACACCGTATACGTTCCGAAATTTCCCTGCGTGAAGAAGAGGATAGGCCCGCTCGAAGTAAAGATGCTCATAACGGATAAAAGCAGAGAGGTCGCAATCGTCGGCCAGATGAGAGGCACGAGGATCTTCACGACCTCCTGCACGGGCGTGATGCCGTCCAGCATGGCCGATTCCACCACTTCCGCAGGCACGCGGTTCATAGCGTTGGAAGTCAGAAGAAAACCCGTAAACCCGGTCCAGGCGCTGTATACGAGCATCGTCTTCATTGCGTATTCGCTGCTGCCCAACAGGTTCGGCAGCGCTACGCCTATGCGCGCCAGAAGGCTCGCCAACAGCCCGCTGCTGTCGGGCGCTATTATGTATTTGAACAAAGTCGCGAGCACCGTAGTGGGAATGACGGCGGGCAGATAAAAGATAAAACGGAAGATCTTGTACGCCGGCATCTTTTTATAGAAGAAATAACCGATCATGAGATTGAGCGGCGTGAGAATAAAGAAGCTGAACGAAAAGAAAATCAGCGTGTTGATCGTCGCCTGCTTCAAAAGAGGTTCGCCGCCGCTAAATCCCTCGACGACGATCCTTTTAAAATTATCCAGCGTCCAGTATCTGTCCGTCGTGCCGGGTATGCTTTTCTGGAAAGCCATCAAAATAGACTGACTGTTCACGACGAAATAAAACACGAAAAGCTGCAACGCCGGCCATATAAGAAAGGAAGCGATAAAAATCGTCCGCAGCCGTTTGGCTCTGTTCGGCCTTTTCGCCAAGCTCGACTTTTCCTGCATCATTTTTCTCCTTATTTGGTATAGTTTCTCGATTCCGCGATCACAATGGATAATAGAATTTTAGCATCGGCGCCGCTATTTGTCCATAGGCAAATAGGCAGAAAGAATATGCTTTTCGGCGATTGCAACCGGCAGCCGTTGACTTTTGAAAACCCATATCCTATAATGACCTCACCGGGGGGAAAAATCATGACCACTCAGGAAACGGAAACTTCTCAACAATTTACCATCTACGACAACTATCGACTATTTTCGCCATATTTATACAGCGTATGGCAGGTAGAACGCACGGGTACTTATATAGCGACCAGGACGCGGGTGGGAGAACCCTTTCAGCTCTATTGCTTTATCCGCACGTTTTTGGGCAAAGGAATCGTCCGGACAGAGAGCGGTACTTTCATTCTCCCGCCCAACAGTCTCATTCTTCTCGACGTGAGAAGCATAATCAAATATTCGCCGACCAAGGAAAAATGGACGTATCTTTGGTATAACTTTACGACGGAAAACGCGACGCCTTTCTTTCAGCCGAATAAGATATACCTTATCGACAAAACATATCCCGAATCGGCGCTGAACGAAGAGATGTTCTCACTTATGGAGAACTACGACGAGACGAACGTTATGCTCACCACCGCCCTTTTCGTCGAGCTCGTCTATCGCTGGATCAAGTACTGCAAGGACGAAATAAACAACACGATTCCTCATTATGCCAATATCAAAAAGGTGCTCGCCTATATCAATAATAATATTAATCTCGATCTGTCCATCACCCGGCTCGCCAAGTCCTGTTTTCTCTCCGAACGGCATTTCAGAGAAGTGTTCAAACAATTTACGGGCCTTTCGCCCAAGCAGTATATCTGTCAGCAGAAGCTCAAAAGGATCGCCGTGCTTTTGAAAACGACTTCTTCGACCGTCAACATGCTCGCCTCGGAGTTCAACTATTCTTCCCCCTTTCAGCTCAGCCGCGATTTCAAAAAATACTATGGGGTATCTCCCAAAGCCTATCGGGAAAAATCTTAAAAAGCCAAAAATACAGGACCTCATGCTCCGCGCACAAAATCCTGTATTTTTGGCTGATTTACTATCTGTTTCGTCAATTACATTCGGCGACGAGCGGCCCGGCGAGTTCTTTTAAGAAGAAGAGCTTTCCCGCCAGCGTGGGAATATACGTCGAAGTGATCCAGGGAGTCTTTTCGTGGCGCAACGTCATCCACAGGGAAAGCCCCTGCCACTGCATGCCCCGTCCGAAGGCTCCGTCCGCGCCGCCGATCGCATAATCCGCCTGCAAGAAGAGACCGGGCCCGATCGTATTTGCGCAGCAGGGAACGAGCGTCGTTCTCGATTTGAAACTGGTCAAAGCGTTTTGTTCCACCGTCAGAGGGTGGATCTTCGCGCCCAGTCTGTACGGCTGTTTTTCCCATTCCGCAGCCGTCGCGTACTCGCCCGCGAACTGCGGTTCCCAAAACGCGATGTGGCATACTCTGCCGATGCCGTAGACGAGCACTAATTTCGCGCCTTCTTTTTTAAGCGCGGCGATCTTGTCTGGATAGGTCGGAAGATTTTCCTTCGTCGCGAAGTTTCTCTGCGCGTTCGGAACGGTTAATTCCCCCAGCGGATCGAACAGCGCGTGTTCCATAGCGTACTGGAAGGAACCGGAGTTGTCGGGAGAAAGCGTGTTGCCTTCCCCGTCGCTCCACTCGTCCATATTGAAAGTATAAACGTGCTCGCAGGAGACATTCCACTCTTTAAGGAAATACACCGCCCAACGATACATGCCCATGGGCCCTACGGGTAAAATGAACGCCACCTTCTCCCCTCTCTCTTTGGCGAGTCGAATCTGCGAGGCGATCTCGTGCCCCATATAGGTGTCGAAATCGGCGAGCGTATCGCAGGGGACGGGGGTGAAATCCTTGTTCCAGGAAGGCTGCCTCTTCGTCACGTTTTCGGGGGAATCCACGCACACGTCGATCTTTTTGAAATCCCAGCCCGCGGGATAGAAGTTTTCCAGCATACTGCCTTTTACGGTCGAATTGAAATCCATATTTTTTTGCTCCTTGTTTTTATTTACGGTAATAATCTCTTCGTCGTGCCCTTCAAGTAGACCTGGCACTGCCTGAATCCCTCGGCGTACGCCGCGCCGCATTGATAACCGCGGTATCGGGAACAGGTTCTCACCATATCCGCAAAATCGATTCCGTCGTGTTCGCGCATCCAGACCAGTTGGCTCTCGTGACATTCGAGCATACGGATTTTGAGATCGATCTCTTCGGAGATATCCACAAATTCCGTGGGATTGAAATTCACTCCCGCCAGCGAATCCATATAGTAAAGGGGGACGAGCTTAGCGGCGCGGCCTTTGGTGTTCCCGCCGTAACCGGGCAGCGTCGCGGCGAAGCTCGCGTCAAATACCAGTCTCGCCACCGCCGTATGGTCGGGCATGTAGTCGTCGGGATTGTGGGTGATGATAAGATCGGGATCGGCGTCGCGGATAATGTCTACGAGCTTTTCCCTCGTCTCTTTGTTATTGTCGTAGATGTCCGCGTCGTGGAAACCTGCGGAGAGTACCTCGATCCCCGCGAGCGCGCCGGCGCGCCTGGCCTCCTCCGCGCGGATCCCGATCAGTTCCTCGGGCGGGATCACCATGTGACCGAGATTTCCCGTCGATACGTGGCACACGATCACCGTATCGCCGCGTTTAACGCATTTCGCGAGCGTGCCGCTGCACGCGATCTCTATATCGTCGGGGTGCGCCCCGATTGCCAATACTCTCATACCTGCCTCCTCTCTTTTGCCGATATTCTATCACATTCCGCTTCTTCTTTCAAGAGACTGTAATGCACAAAAAGAGTAAAATAATACACTGCGGGAGAACAGAATCATGAAACAGCAGTATTATAAATATAAGATCGAAAATCTTCTTCTGGTGAGTAAGATCGTCACCGTTCACTATCTCGAACCGGATAAAAATTTTGCGACTTTAGGCGAGAGCCACGATTTTTGGGAGCTCGTATATGCGGATAAGGAATCCGTCGTCTGTTCGGGGGACGGTACGACGCACATTTTAGAAGAAGGCGAGATGATTTTTCATAAGCCGAACGAATTTCACACCCTCGCCGCCAACACCCGCACCGCGCCCAACGTGTTTATTATTTCCTTTGAATGCAGGAGCGAAGCCGTTCACTTTTTCGAAGGCAGGAAGATAAAACTGAACAAAAATTTGCTGAAACTTATCTATATGATCATTGAAGAGAGTAAAAAAACTTTCGATGTTCCCTATTCCGATCCTTCCATCAAAAAAATGCCGTTAAAGAAAAAGCCCGCGCTCGGCGGGCTGCAAGTGATCAAGAATCTTCTCGAAATTCTTCTCATCGATATCATGCGGGACGAGACGGAAAAGGAGAATTCCTCGATCTTTCTCTTCAAAGAGGATTTCGACGAATACATCACCAGACAGATCGTCTCCTTGCTCAACGAAAATATTCACAACGCTTTACAGATCGACGATCTCTGCGAGCAGCTGAATTATCATAAATCTTACCTGTTTCGACGTTTTAAAGCGACCACCGGCCGCACGATCATGTCTTACTTTTTAAATCTCAAAATCGAACGAGCGAAAAAACTCCTGCGCGAAAGCGACATGACGGTAACGCAGATCTCGGAAACCTTCGCGTTCGACTCTCCCAACTATTTTTCCAAAACTTTTAAAAAGCTCACGGGCTGCACCCCTTTGCAATATAAAAAAATCCACCAAAGCAAATGATTTTTACGGTTCTTAACTCCGTTTCCTTGTTGTTTCCCATAGTGAAGCACTCTTACATAGCGTAAAGTTTCTTTTCTTCCGCGTCTAATCCATTATTGATTGTTTCTCCAACTTCCACGTTCACCCCTACATATCTTTATTCATGCCCGGTTATTATAAATAACCGTATATAAATGTCTGTTTCATACGCTGCTTCTATATTATAAAAGTAAAATTATTTTCATTGCCAAAGGCACTGTCTTTAACCTGAAACTGAATAGTTTTTCTTAGAAAGCCTAAAAAGACCGTTGCGATCGTATTGAAAAATACGCTGTTTAATTTACCGGTAGAAGAACTTTATTCTCTGAAATTCTCACTTTTTGATAACAAAAAAAGTCCTTGCGGACTTTTTTCATTACTTTAAATTTCGTAAACGAACTTAGAAAATACTGATAAGCAAAAGATAAAGAAGCAGTAAAACGAGCAAAACAACGCACATTGGCAACAACATTCTTCTGACTGCCGACCAATAGGTTCTCCACTTTTCCCCGAAAGTCGATTTTCGCTTCGGTTCCGACGGAGGTGAAGACGGTTTTCGCTGACCGATTTTCGTCACCTGCGACATATCGCTGATCGTCGAATTATCGTCGTAATAGATAACTTTTTCCTTCTTCTTTTTTTTCTTCTTCGACATTAATGCGCTTAGCCCCTTTCGCTATACATTTTTGGATTATAGGATGAGATAAAATCTAAGATCTTATTCCTGCGAATAACAATGGCAAGCGACAAAATGTCCCGGCTCATATTCTTTATATACGGGCGAGATATGCTTACATATTTCCATCGCTTTCGGGCAACGGGTATGGAATTTGCAGCCCATAGGAGGATTCGCAGGCGAAGGAATATCGCCTTTAAGAACGACTCGTTTTCCTTTTTCTTCAGGGTTAGGATTAGGAACAGCGGAGAACAATGCATGGGTATACGGATGCATTGGATGATTGAAAATTTTATCCTTATCGCCAAATTCTACCATGGAGCCCAAATACATGACGCCAATGCGGTCGGAAATATATTTCACAACCGATAAATCGTGTGAAATGAACAAATAAGTAAGTTTTCTTTCCTTCTGCAAATTTTTAAGCAGATTGATTACCTGCGCCTGTATGGAAACATCCAACGCAGAAACGGGCTCGTCGCAAACGACCAGTTCAGGATTTACCACTAACGCTCGCGCGATACAAATGCGCTGACGTTGTCCGCCCGAAAACTCATGGGGATATCTTTCATAATAATAATCGCGAAGCCCGCATTTTTCCATGATGCCCAGTACATATTCCTTCACCAGCGAAGGCGGTACGATCTTATGCACTTTGACAGGTTCGGCGAGAATATCGCCGACGGTACTTCTCGGTGGTAACGAAGAATACGGATCTTGAAAGACAATCTGCATCTTCGTTCTGAGCGCATTCATCTCTCTAAGCTTATAGCCCGCGATATCCTTACCCTCAAAGAAAATTTGACCGGACGTAGGTTGGTGCAGCTTTAAAATCGTTCGCCCCATCGTCGTCTTACCGCAGCCCGATTCGCCGACGATACCGAGCGTTTCGCCTGAACGTATTTTAAAGGACACATCGTCCACGGCCTTTAAACTCGTTATAGGTTTGCCCATCAGAGTCTTTTTTAAGGTAAAATACTTCTTTAAATGCCTTACCTCCAAAATAGCGTCAGAATCGGGAGGGAGCGCTTTATCCTCTTCCACTTTCTCGTCCCGTTCCGTCTGTGCCCGGGCAAATTCCGCCTGATCGTCGTAATTTGAAAAATCCTTTTCCTCTTTCGGATCAAGTGAATTTTGTTTCGTTTCTTCTGTTTCCATATCAATCTTCCTTCGGAGCATATAAATGACAAGCGACAAAATGCGTGGGACTTAACTGCACCATCCCGGGGTATGCTCCCGAACATTTGCCGATGCACTGCGTACACCGTTCTTTAAAATAGCAATAAGGGGGCATATCGACAGGATTCGGAACATTCCCCGGAATATTAAACAGCTGATCTTCGGAGGAATTCATGGTTGGTTTCGATTTCTGCAAACCTTGCGTATAAGGATGACAAGGATTACGGAAAATTTCCAAAACGGTTCCCTGCTCTATAATCCTGCCGGCGTACATGACGACCACATAATCCGCCATTTCGGCGATAACCCCGAGATCGTGTGTAATCAATAGAATAGAACCGTTTATTTTACTTTTTAAGCCGTTAAATAAATCCAGAATCTGAGCCTGAATTGTTACGTCGAGCGCGGTTGTAGGTTCGTCAGCAATGATAAGCCGCGGTTCGCAAGCCAATGCCATAGCGATCATGACACGCTGACGCATCCCCCCCGAAAGTTCGTGCGGATAAGAGGCATATACTCTCTCCGGCATGGCGATTCCCACCATATTCAGCATCTCTATCGAGCGCTTTTTCGCAAATGCTTTGGTCGCGCCGGGAACGTGCAACGCAGTCACTTCGTCGAGCTGATTACCGATCGTAAAGACAGGATTCAAGGATGTCATCGGTTCCTGAAACACCATAGACATCTGTCTTCCGCGCAGGCGATACATTTCCTTGATCGGCATTTTCGCTATATCGAAAACCTTTTCTTCCTTCTCGAAAATCCCGATTCCGTTTTCGTCCTTCATCTGCTTCGGTTTTCTGATGGGATTTCCTTCTTTATCGAGTTTCGCATTCCCCTTTTTATCTACGACATTCTCAAAAACGATCTCGCCGTTTTCATCTTTTTCATACACGGGAATATAATTTCCCTTTTCGTCGCGTTTGAAATCAATCGCTTTGAAGCGGATAGAACCCTCGACGATCTGTCCCGTAGGCCCCTGCAAAAGTCTCATGATTGACATAGAGGTTACTGATTTCCCACAGCCCGATTCGCCGACGACGCCGACCGTGGAATTAAGCGGAATATTGAAATATACGCCGTCTACCGCTTTGACAACGCCTTGATCGGTAAAGAAATAGGAATGGAGGTTCTCAATTTCGAGAATATTCCCGTCATCTTTCATGGTCGTCGTGTATTCGGACTCCGGAAGTTTACGGTTTTTCTCTTTTTCCAGCCGCCGCATTTCTTTGGAATTTGCTTTGGCGATTTCTTTGACCTCTTTTCCCGTCAGGTAGTGCTGTTTCGCGGAAGCCTTTGCGCTTGTCTTCTTTTCCGTTGCGGCCGTTTCTTCCGTCACGTCCGTCTTTTTCTCATTGTCTTTTTTTAATGAGTTGAATACGCCCATGGTTATCTCCTCTGTTTAGGATCAAGCGCGTCGCGCAAACCGTCTCCGATAAAATTGAAGCCAAGCACAGCGATGATGATACACACGCCCGAGGGGCCCCATACATTGAAATAATTTTGCAGGATATCGGGACGCTTTGAAATGATTTCCACCATGGTTCCCCAGGAAGCATAAGGAATCTTTACGCCCAAACCCAAATAGGAAAGCGTCGATTCATACAAAATCATACTGCCGAGCGAAAGAGTCATGGAAACGAGAATTTGCGGAAGGATATTCGGAATTAAATGCTTGAAAATTTTTCTCGGCGTCGAAAATCCCATCGCTTGCGCTGCAACCATATATTCTTGCTCGCGAAGATACAAAATTTGACCGCGAACCAATCGTGCCATTCCCGGCCATGAGAATAGTGATAGTATGGTCATTAGAAAATATATGTAATATTCAGACGGCACATCGTTTGCCTGCAATACCGTACCGATAATTAACATCAGCGGAAGCGTCGGAAGACACATTAATATATCGCATAGACGCATAATAACGTTGTCTACCCAACCTCCGTAATATCCGGCTATACCGCCTAAAATAATACCGAGTGCAGAAGTGAGAAATACGGCGAGGAAAGAAATCGTCAGCGAAAGCCTGCCGCCGTACATCAAACGAGTGAACACGTCCATGCCCTGCTCATCTGTACCTAAAATATGATCGGCACCTATCGGCGCGAGCATATTTACCCCGTTATTGGTAATAACTACCTGGTAATAAATTTCTCCGTCCTCGGTTCTCCGCTCGTATCTATCGTAAACGGTATTTCCCGAGTAGTCCGTTTCGGTTTCGCCCCAGCGCTGATAAACGACAGGCCCGAGCCAACAAAATAGAAAAAGCGCCACGAGCATTACAATTCCCACTATACTCAGCTTAGAGCGAAAAAAACGCCGCAAGACCATACGCGTAGGCGACATAAGCCTGACATTTTTATCGAGCGGAGTTTCCCCGTCTCCATCTGGCAGAGGAGCTTCGGGTAACCCTTCTTCTAAAATTTCGGTATCTTCCATAGTTTCTCCTTTAAGCGAGTTTGACACGGGGATCTACAACCGCATACATCAGATCGGCGAGCAATACGCCTACAACGGATAGAATGGCAAGGAACATATTGTATGTCATGATGACGGGAATATCCCCCTGCGTCATTGCCGTCAAGGCATAATTGCCTATACCGGTCAAATTGAATACCTGTTCGGTAATCATTGCCCCCGAGAAAAGCCCCGGAATCAACCCTGCAAGGCTGGTTACCAAAGGAATCATGGTATTACGGAAAGCATGCTTATATACGACGACGCTCTCTTTCAATCCCTTCGCACGAGCCGTACGAATATAGTCGGAGTTCATGACTTCGAGCATATTCGTTCTCGTCATCCTCATACGAGAACCGATGCTTAAAATTACAACTGTCAAAATCGGTAGAAACATATGTCTAAGATAGTCCATGATTCTTTCGATCGCACTGGTGTAAGTCACGCCCGCATCTTTCATACCCGAGACGGGAAACCAACCGAGTTTATTCGCAAAAATATCTTTGAGCAACTGTCCGAAGAAGAAGGACGGCAGAGAAATGCCGATGAGCACTAGCACCGTAACGACATAGTCGCGGACCGAATACTGATGCGTCGCCGCTGTAATACCGAGCGGGATCGCGATCAAAAATTCAAAAACGGTTGCGACCGCGGCCACAAAAAACGATGTGCCGAGTCTGTCCTTACTGAAAATCTCGGACACAACATCACGCTGGCTGATAAAGCTCTTGCCGAAATCGCCCCGCAAAGCATTGCCGAGCCAGGAAAAATAGCCCTTGATAATCGATCCGTCGAGACCGTAGGACTTATACATGACTTGGATCAGTTCCTCTTTGACGTCCTCGCCCCCCGCCGTCAGAGCCGCGATCTTCGACTCGACGAAATCGGTGGGCATGCAGCGCAAAAGGACATACAAAATAACGGAAACGCCAAAGAGGATAAATATTGAGATCCCTATTCTTTTTAGAATATATTTAAACATTATTTCTCCGATTGAATTCGGTCTTTATTTTGCGGTAGAATTATTTTTTAAGTTTCAGTTCCCAAACTCTGCCGAGAGGCGACGAATAAGGATTCACCAGTCCGTTATTCTCACTGGAAGGATCATTGATAATACAGTTCGCGAAACCTTCGACCGTGTTAGAGTTATATGCATAGAGCATTTGTCTCTGATAAACAGGCAGCTCGACCGCAAGATCGAGAACAAGTCCCATCGCTTCTTCATAAAGTTCTTTACGTTTCGTCCGATCGTTGGTGGAACGCGCTTTGTCGATAATATCGGCGAGCGAGCCGTTGCCCTCCGTACGATTCAGGAGAAGATCGTATTCGTACGAATACTTTCTACTGTCGGAGAGAATCTGCTGATATCCCCACGATTTTACGCTGGTGGCCGTCGAATAAGGACTGTAAACCTGATACATATCGGGATCGACCGTAGATCCCCACGCAGCCGCCCAAACGGCAAGCGAACCGGTAGACAGCTTTACGAGCGCCTGAGAATCAGGAACGACTTCCACCTGCCAACCGCACTTATTGAGGATATCCGCCGCCTGTTTGAACACGCCGTAGGTAGGATGCTCCGTAATGGAAGAACCTGCAATCGTGAATTTAATCTTCAATTCGGAAGATCCTTCGCTGACCTTGCCTTGTGCCATCAAATCTTTGATTTTTTTGATCGTCTCGGTATATGTCTTATTTACTACGTTCTGTTCGGGTTCCTCCCACTGCGTATAGGAATGACCGTTATCCTCGTTGGAAGGATATGCCCAACCTACTTTCGACATAGGCCAGGAAATAGGCTGACACGTACCGGTTTTGTAGTATTCGCAGGCGAGTTCGGTCTGCATCGCAGCCATGATCGCGCGGCGTACGTAAACGTTGGGAACTTTTCCCGCATTGATACCGATATAGCCGTAACCGAGCTGCCACCCCGCCATGCTCTCTATGCCCTGAGCTTTCATGGAGTCGAGTCTTCTGCTGTTGTCGGTGGTGAGCTGAGGAGTAACATAATCAACGGCGCCGCTCGCGAGATTGTCGAGAGCATCGCTCGAACTGCCGACCTGGAAACGAAGTTTTTCCGCCTGTACCTCGAACTGAGGGCCGAGACAGCTGAAATTACTGTTCTTTTTGAAATATACAATCTTACTGCTGAAAAAGTTCTTTGCCTCGGGATTATCTCTGTTATCTTCGTCGGTAGCGACGAAAGGTCCTGCACCCACGGGGATTCCTACGTGCAGATCGGATTGTATGACGTGACTCTGATAGGTAAACGAGCCCCATTCCACGCCGAATTCGTTCTTAGAAATATCGATTTGTCTGCCGTTGGGATGTTCCGCGTCCGCCGTATAATAGTGTGCGGGAGCAACGGTGAAACCGAAGTTATAGATCGCTTTGGGATCGGTGCCCTCTACGGTAATCTGCAATACGTCGTACTGGTTCTTGTCGATGACCGCGCCGTAATTCTTATTCGGCGTTCCGTCCGACTGAATATACGTAGTGTCGTGCGCCTGCGCCACATGATATTCCTTCCCGTTGACGGTGACGGAATTTTTGTTCCCCGTATGGCCGAGCGAAACAATACCGCTGATGTTGGGATATTCGAGCTGTCCGTCGCCTATTTTCTGGTGAAGCAGAACTTCCTTCGCTTTCGCCTCGAATTCGGTCATAATGGTTGTAGCCGTACCCCAGCCGCTGATGACGGAATCGAATTTCTGCTGCATGTAATAATCATACATGTACTTGACGGCTTTTTCTTCCGTATTATACCGGTTGAGAAGATCCATACCGTCGAAACTTTCGATATTGTTTTTATCGTCTTTGCCGTTGACTTTTGCGTACTTGGGCTTAATCATTCCTTCGTAATAGAAGAACTTGAATACGTCGTTCTTGAAATGCTGATCGTCCGCCCATTTTTTATAAGGCAATTCGCTGCTTTCCAGATCGTAAGCGTCCTTTGCCGTCTTGAAATCGGTATGTAACTCTTCGTCAAAAAGTTTGCAGATGCGTTTATAGTCTGCGGTGATCATTTCACGATAATAAGTATCGTCGTCTTTACCCGATTTGTTAGCTCCGACGGCTTCGGTATAGTTTCCCGTTGCGATCCATGTCTGAATAAAGTCCAGCATCTGCTGTTCGGTTACGTTATACGACGTCGAAGAGGGATTGTACGTACGGTTCGCTTCGTCGTATATATCGAGCAACTCTTGTCTTCTCGCGTTTGCAAGGGCAATCGCCTGCGTAGTGGTGTCCGTTTCGGAACCTTGATTCGACTGCTGCCGGTAAGCGTCCAACCCTTCGATCTTGATAGAGTACATAGTGGACGAACCCGTATAAACGGGGTCGAGATACTCGTACATATTGAAGAATACATCGTTCATCGTAAGAGCATAGCCGTCAGAGAATACGAGATCGTTTTTAAGGACAAAGGTATATACGGAATTACCCGCGACTTCCTCGATCTTGTAATCGAGAACTACCGTCGCTTCGTTTGCACCGCAAGTCGTATTACCGTTGTCGTCGGTAGTAAGCATACCGATCTGCGTCATACCGACTATATCCTGGTCGGTGCCCGACGTCGCGTAAAAAGGATTGAACAAACCGTTCAGCTCCTCCGTCATCAAAACGATAGTGTCCTTCTTCTTCTTTTTGGAACACCCCGTAAGAGAGGACAAAACGGACGCGCTGAACACTACGCCCAGTGCAAGCGATAATGTTCTAACTATTTTTTTATTCATTGGAATCCCTCCGTTATGATAGTTTATAAATTAATTTTCGGTTTTAGGATAAGCGACATAGCTTTCTTCGTCTCTGACTTCCGCTCTCAAACTGGAAATTTCGATTTTGGGAAGTACGTCCCCCGTTTCGGCGTTCACCTCGACGGATACTACGTAGTAACGATATTTTGTTTCTTTGTTCTGCGTAAATGCTTCTCCGTAAAGAACAAGACTCACCCCGTCCGAAGAAACCCCTTCGAGACCGTTACCGCAAACGAGATTAATCTGATAACTGTTTCTGAACAGCTTACCTATGCGTAGTACGGAATTTTCGATCCTAATGCCGCTGATCTTCGCTTTGGCGTCCGCATACCCGGTGAATAGACCGAAGCCTGCATTTTCTCCGAGGCCGAGCTTCGCGGTTGTTCCCGTCTTTATATCATAAGTGACGTTGACGAAATCGATGTCTGTAATTTCCGCGTCTGCTGCGATCGAGGCAAAAAGTCCGCCGTTTTTCACTTCGTCCGACGTATTTTCCGCCGTGATATTTTTGAACGTACAGCCGTTTCCGATGATCTTTCCCGCAAATTCTTCCGTCGAAAGCTTGGAAGGCCAAATTTCCTTCGAAAAGTCCAACTCGTCCGCCAGGATCGTATATACGCTGGAAGGCTTCGCATTTTTTGCGTACTCCGTAAACTCTTTGGCGTTAGTTACACGGTATTGCTCGCCTTTTTCAAATTTAACGTAAATATTCTGAAAAAGATTTTCGATCTCCAACTTTTCGTTTTCCTCATTATAAACGAGTTTTCCGCTGTGTTGGAAAGAATCTTCTATTTTCTGTGTACAGGTCTCGTCCGAATATGCCGAAGCAAAAGTATAATCTTTAACCGCGGGGAAAGTATAATCTTTTTGATTGTCGGAGTAGCGGGTGGAATAAACCATCTCTCCCGTATCGTTCGCTCCGCTCCACCTGGGAACCCACATCCATTCGGCGTTCATGGTTTTGCTGACTGCCGCCGTATACGGATAACTGTCCTTGAACGCCTGCGTCTCCGTATAACTGAACGTTGTAGAGCCGAACAAGGTCCATTCGGAAGAATTTTCTTTCTGATAATAATAATTGAACTGATACTCCGGCACCCACGCGGCATACAGCGTAATGCTGTATTTGCCCGTGCCCAATTCATAAACCAGCTTATCTTTATCAAAGTCCCAAAGTCCCGAATAGACATACCCCTGTTTCGATACCGTATCCGTTCCGGCGATATACAGTTTTCCGTCCTCACGTTGTTCTAGCAGATTTCCGTAATCGTCCAACGGTCTGTTTTCGTCATCAAAAGAAAGTTCGCAGTTTCGGTACCAGCCCGCAAACGAATACCCTATTTTTGTCGGTATGCCCGACTTCGAAGTGACTAAATTGGCCGTAACGGGATCAGTAGTTTTCAGCGAAATCTCGATTTTTCCGTCGTTATCCGTGTCCGTATATGTATCGGGATTAAACCGGCTGTCGATAGTCACGCCGCTACGATCAAAAAGCTTACCGCCGTTAGGGTCATAAACCACGCCGACGATAAAGTTCTCTTTTTCCAGCTTGGTTAATTCCGTCTCCCTTACGCAGGCCGCCAAGCCCACGCAAAGCAAAGAGCAACAGGCAAGACCTATTATCGTTTTTACTCTTCTTTTCATCTTGCTCCTCGTACGTCAGTCGTCTGTTTTTTCATCCGTATCTACGTCTGACGAATGCGCCGCGTTGTCGTCCGTATCGTTTTTCGTGTCGTCCTCGCCGACTGCGAGTTCCCCCGTACTGCCGGTGAGTTCCTCCACACCGCCGTCGGGTTTACCTTTATTTTTACGCGATCTGAGCACGAATATCACCACGATCACACCCGCGATAACCGCAGCGCCGCAGCAAACAGAAATAATGATGACTGTGGTATACGACTTTTCTGTCGGAGGCTGGGGAGGGGGATCTACTTTTTCGAGCGATTTGAGATAATTGATTCTTCTCTCCGCATCGGTGAGCTTGCTGATGTTGGTAACCAACGCGCGCTGATCGTTCGTGCTTATCTTATCGTAAGCGTTCCTTGCCTCGGCGACAAGTCTCTCGCACTCGGGCGTAAGCTCGATATCTTTCGGAATTCCGTCGATTGCCACGATCGCCGCAAGCGTTGTCTGATCTGCGGCCGTCGAACCTTCTACTATCGTTTCGAAATACTGACCGAAGATAAACGAATCATAATTCAGTCCGTTGATCGGTTTGACCATAATAAGCTTATTGTCGATTCTGCCTATATAGTTTGCAAAGTTCGCTCCGAAATAGAAATCGTTGAACATAGAGGTCACGTTCCACATATAGTATTTGGAAATACCCAGACCTTCGATGACGTAGTTCTTATATGAGAAATATCCTTCATAGGGTATAGGCAGCGTATTGATATAGTTTTCGTCGTACATTTCTTCCAAGATGGGCGCTGTATACCCCTTGAACACGACCATTTGAAGGTTCTCACAGGCATAGAAGGCTTTATCGCCGATGGCCGCTACGGTAGAAGCAATCGTCACGTTTTTCAAAGCGCTGCCGGAAAATGCGCTCGCACCGATCCGGACAGTTCCTTCTTCAACCACATACGAAGTACGGACGTCCGACATAGGATAGGAAACGAGCTCCCAACCGTTAGGAACGGTTTGATACAAAACGCCCGAAATAATCTTTACGTTCTCCGATATGTCATAGTTATCGACCGACTCAGTCCCTACAACTTTATCGTTGAAATACACGTTACGATTCACCGCATACGTTTCGATTTCGCAATTATAGAAAGGATTCTCTCCAAGAGACTGTAATTTACCCTTACTGCTTTGATTTCCGTTTTCGTCAAAAGCCACACCAAACGACACGGAGGTAATCTTCGTGTTAGCGAAGGCGAAATCTCCTATGTATGTCGCGGAATCAAGATTCGCGTTCGTGAGCGCCGTTTTAACAAACGCGTAGCCGCCTATGTATACGGCTTTATCAAGATTTTTCACAGAGGCGAGATTTTCGCAGCCGCTGAACGCACCCTCGCCGATTTTTGCCCCTTCGGCCAAAGTAACCGACTTAATAGGAGTCGAAGTCAACGCGCCGTCCCCGATGACTGCCACGTGATTGAGATTAATATTTTCGAGCGCCGCACCCGAAAACGCATAATTACCCAATTCGATAATCGAATTGCTTAAAGTTACATTTGTCAAAGAGGTACAGCCATAGAACGCGCCGACCGAAATATTCGTCAATTTATCGCCGAATACCACGGAGGTAAGTGCGCTGGCCCCGTAAAACGCAGATTCGCCCAAAAATTCCAAATCCGTGAGATCGATAGAAGTTAATTTCGTGGCACCCTGGAAAGCATTCACGCCGATCGAAGAAACATGAGAAAGATCGATAGAAGACAATGACTTGGTACCTAAAAAGGCAACATCCCCGATTTTCGCTCCGGCACCTAAGGTAACCTTCGTCAAAGTGGTTAAAGAATTGAACGCTCCGGCACCGATATTTAAATCAGATCCCGCGGTGACACTGGTAAGCGCGGTACGGTAGAAAGCTCCTTCGCCGAGCGTTACGCCGTTGCCGAGCGTAGCGACTTTAAGAAAATTGTTGCTTGCAAAAGCGAAGTTTCCGACCTCTGTATTATCCGGGATATTGACGGAAGCGAGTCTTGTTCCCGCAAACGCATAATCTCCGATCGCAATAAGTCCCATACTGTTCGGAACGTTTTGCATCGCAGTACCCATAAACGCGTAATTTCCGATCCATTTCAAATTGTTCATTGAGACGGACATGAGCGACGTGCAGTAGGCGAAAGCATAGTCCCCGACCTCTGTCACGTTATTCGCGACGATGGAAATGAGATTTGTATTTTTGGAAAACGCTCCCGTAGCGATAGAAGTCGCGTCCGTCTCGACTCTCGTCGTCTTAGCCGCAGGCGCGGCGACTACCAGCTGCTTGCCGTTATTTTTATAAAGAATCGAATCATCGCCATTTTTTATGGAAAGCACGGTATTATTGGGATCGAGCCGGAATTTTGCCACCTTGGTTCCAGAGAAAGCATATTCGCCGATGACAGAAACGTCCTTGCCGAGCGTTACTTTACTCAGCTCCGCGCAATCCTTGAAAGCTTCCGCAGAAATAACCGCCGCATTGATAGAAATGGAAGTAAGCTTCTTGCAACCCGCAAACGCGGATTTACCAACCTTGATTTTTTCCGCATCAAACGTCACTTCCGCGAGATTCTCGCAAGACTGGAAGGCGCCCACACCTATGGATTGACCAGAGGCAGGCAGTTGAAGTACATTCAATTTGCTTTCGCGAAAAGCGTAATCGCCGAACGATACGATAGAAGAGAAATCCGCCTCGGTAATGGCCGTTTTATAAAACGCCTCCTTATTGATGAATTGAACGTCACCAAGGTTGATTTTCGACAAAGAAGTACAGTTGTAGAACGCACCGTAACCTATCTTTTTCAACGTCGAAGGAAGCACAATTTCTTCCAAAGCCGTACAATTGGCGAAAGCATATTGACTGATTTCCGTAACCCCTTCGGGAATAATAACCTTTTTGATCTTATTGTTGCCGAGGAATTGCTGTTTCAGATGATAAGGATCCTCTTCGGTGATGACATCGCCGTTCTCCAGATCTTTTTCTACGAGATCGTAGCCCGAAAAAGCATATAAATAGATCGTTGTTATGCCGAGATCGTCGGGAATGACGACGCAGTTGTTCTCGTCTCCCGCGCCCCGGTAAGAGTTCAGATAAATACTGTTCGTAATGAACGGATTTTTGACTGTAACCGCTATACGTACGCTTGTGCTCTGCTCACCGTCCAAAAGAAGCGATACTGCGATATAGGTTTTCGTGTCTCTGTTTGCCGTATACTTGGCCGTGATTGTACCGTTCTCGTCTATGGAAGCGATATCCGTTCTCGAAGACGAAAATTTCACCGTTGTACGATCCGGAAAATACGCGTCGAGTATATAGCGCAAGGTTACCTGTTCGGAAGGATACATGGAAATTTCGAGAGTCGGTCCGAATACATTTAGACTGCCCGTTTCCCCAATCGTGCGGTCGTCCGTCGATTGAACGACAAAAGCGTTATCCGTGTAGAAGCCGGTTACATCAAATCTGTTGGCGGCAATCGCGTCGTATTTGATATAGCCGAGCGCGGTATCTTCAGGTGCAAGAACCGTAACGTCGAGCGTAGCGGAAATTTCTTCTCCCGCTCCGTTTTTACCCTTTACGGTAATGGTCGCCTTGCCCGAAGAGCGAGCTACAACCGTTCCGTTGACCACCCCGATAATTGCCTCATCGCTGACAACGTAATCCAGTGTAGAAACCCAGCTCGACGAAGGATAAACTTGAAGCACATCTGTAAGTTTGAACGTTTCGTTCGGACTCATGACGAGAACTTGTTCGCCTTCGGTAATTTTTCCCGCCTCGATCTGTTTGTCGTTCAAAGCTCCTTTTTTAGCGTCTGCATCGACCTCAAAGAAAATGGAAGCGATGTTGTCGGGTAAGGGAATTTCATAAATCGCATGATTCATGGCATAATCATAAACCACAGCAACAAAAGTATTATTGTTTTCGTCGATTGTCGTCGTGCCGTCTTTATTATAAATAAGTCCGTCCGACTCTTTCAAATTATTAATATAATCGGTGAGCTCGACCGTCACGACGGAAGTCGAGTTGAACGACGAATAGATGGGCGTCATATATTTTCCGAAAGAAGAGAGAGAAAATCCTTTGTCGGAATGAGTGACCTGTCCGACCTGCGTCGCCATTGCGTAATGGTTGTCGTACACGCTGAGATCGGCGTACAGCTTCGTCGTCTTATTAATTTTGTCGTATACGGTACGATAATTGACACCCGTGACAATCGGAGCCTCAAAATCTATGTACAGCGGGAACTCGATGGTACTCCGCTTATTGTTCTGTTCACCCTCCCAGTCGATATAGGCGTCGACGGTAACCGTATATTTGGTGTTGTTTTTAAGACTTTGTTCAATCGCGCTGAATCCGATGTCGATGGACGAATAATAAATCGATCCGCCCGAACTATAAGATTTACGCTGATTATAATTTGTCTTTGTAAATACCACTTCGCCCGTGGAATCTTCCACGATTTTTACGTCGACATGCTTCGCGTTACGCAGCATACCCGCCCAGATATATTCGAGCTGATTGATCGTAGTGTTTCCGCTAGCCCCGTTATTTTGGTTGGATATCGCCACATGATCCCTCTGCGCGGCTATCTGAGTTGCCGAAGGATCCTGCTTAAACCAGTACGATCCCAAATAAGCAATATAATCGCTATACAATCCGCCGATCACTTTCGTCGCATACGCGTCTTCCATGACCTTGTCGGCATCATCTATTCCCGCGTCGATTTCGTCCGCATTCGTGTCGAAATATTCCTCGTCGAAAATGGGAGCCTGCGTCCAATCTCCGTAAAAAGTGAGGAAAGGAACGTTCAGATTGATCCCCTTAGTCCCGCGCGCGGTCAAAGTGACGAACCCTTCGACATACATACCGTTCTCGAAAGATTCATCTAAATATTGTTTATCCTCGTCAGAAAGAGTAACCGTAACGGTAACTTGCAGCGTACCGCCGGCACTGACAGTAACGGTATTGCCGCTCGCCGAACCATCGCCGGAAACAGACGTGACTTTCCGCGAAGCGCCGTTCAAAAGATAGCCTTCCTCGGTTACGGTCGTTTCGCCGTGATTGGTATAAGTCGAGCTTACTCCCTCGGTCATCACGATAGCGTCGACATCGTATGTAAGCATAGTTTGACCTATATTATTAATGGCAAAGGTCATTTCATAGGTGCCCGTCTTATTCTTATCGTCGCCGAGTTCGAGTTTGGTTTTATCCATTGCCCGCCCGTTTTCAAACGTAGTCAAATACGCGGGCGTCGTCGTCGCCTTAATCAGGTTGGCAAGACCGGAGCCTTGCTTTCTCACCGCATAAGGAAGTCCGATTTTATTATAGGCAATGTCCGTCGTCGACATCATGATCTGATTGACGAGCGCTGTAACTTCTTTCGTATTGCTTGCATCGGTCGCGACATACTCTTTGACGTACTGACGGATCAACGACGTTACGCCGGCCTGATTGGGCGCGGCCATAGACGTACCGGAAAGTTTTTCATATCCCTGTCCGGGCACAGCGGAGAGAATATCCCCTCCGTGAGCAGTGATTTCGGGTTTTATCTTCAAGTCGGAGGTAGGTCCCCATGACGAGAAATCTGACATAAACGGTCCCGCTACCTGTTCGCGGCTGATCGTAAGTTTACCGGTGGCGTTTTTTGCGAGAAGCTCGCCGTCGTCCTGAGAAATGGAGCAAACGGCTGCCGAAGCAGAACCGATTGCCATAGAAATTTCACCCGAAACATTATTGTAAATGATAACGCCCGCCGCGCCGGCATCGGTCGCCGCTTTCGCTTTATCCTCGAACGTCGTCGTACCGCGCTTTACGAGAGCGATCTTCCCTTTCACGTCGAGGCCGTTATAATCGACCGCGCTTCCGAACCCAGCAATCGTCACGTATTCAAACGTTTTCGAGTTCTCGTTCGCATTAAGAATTTCGTTAACGAAGTTCTTGGGTTTGGACGCTTTATCGTTGGCTTCTTTAAAATATATAACTTTGTCGTTATACATAAGGTACGGAGTTTTTACGCCGCTGATAGAAGCGACGGACAACGCCGCGTCATAAGTGGACGGCGCGCCAACCGTACCGGAATCGGGATTGGAAGTAAGTCCGAGATTTCCGTTTTTCTCCGAACTGAACGTCGCGTTGTAATCGTTGGACGCCGCAGCGATCAAACTGATACCCGCTTCCTTGATACTGTCGTAAATCTTATTTTTTTCCGTCTCGTCGACTTCGCGGGAAAATCCGCAAGCAGTACCGAGAGACATATTGATGACGTCTACCCCGAGAGTGACGCAATCCTCCAACGCGGCGAGAATCCACGAGGTTTTCGCGCCCTGAGCGGAGTCGGAGAACACCTTCATAATTGCGAGCTGCGCGTTGGGCGCAACACCCGTGATCGTGTCGTCTTTTCCCGCAATAATGCCCGCGACATGTGTACCATGCGCACTGTCGATGGGAAGGACGTCGGGATCCTTATCCGCATAATCGTACGCATAGGGAACTTTTTTGTTAACGTAAACATCTTCGCCGGTAAGGCCCGAGGTAAACGTCGCCGCAGTGGTCGCGCCTACTTTCTTGGAGACGTCCTTTTCAGAGCCATCACCGAGTGTGAACGCCAGATCTTCGTCCGGTGTGGTAAAATTATCCACATTAAACGCCGTGTGGGTGTAATCGAGTCCCGTATCGAGTACGGCAATAACCACGCCGTTCCCCTGATATTCGGAGTCGGAACTGTCAAAAATACCGGTAGAGTATACGTTGACGTCGTTCTCGACCACATCTGTCTGCGCTGCTTCATATTCTTCGCCGACGATCAAAGTCGCTTTCGAACCAAACAGATTTTGTAACTCGTCAAAATCGCGCGCTTTAAGCGTGATCTCGAAGCCGCTTAAAACAGTATCGTAGGTTTCTCCTTGTTTATAGGGAATCCCCGACTTATTCAGCTTTTTGACGAGCTCCGCTCTTTTTTTGTCGATCTCCTTCAAGGCGGCGACACCCTTTTTGCTCGTCCGATATTCCGCGACGGAACGCGCACCGTTTGCATCGTCTTTATAAGAATCGAGCACACTGTCGACGCTCATCTCGACAATTACGGAAATTTCCTGATTTTTCTTAACCGTCTCGGGAAGTTTATATACGACCGAATCGTCGAAATAGTCTTCGACGTTCGTTTTGAGCGAACGATCGTATAAGCCTATTTTTTTAGACGAAGATCCGGACGACAAATCATCGCCCTGGAAATTATTGTTTCCGAGAACAAAGCCCGCACACATTACACAGGCGACGCCCACCGAAAGAAGTTTTAAGACACTACGTTTGTACTTTGTCATCTTGCTTTCCTTTTCAACTCATAAAACTGTCTGCCACGGAAAAGCTGTGCCAACCGCGACGCAAACGGGAAACTAAAAATAAACGGATGCGGAGCATGCCCTGATGGCCTGCACCGTATAAATACCTGATTATATATTTTGTGACATTATATATTTTATAGCAAATTTCAAAAAAAGTAAAGCATGTCTCGCGGCTTTTATAAATAATTTTTCAGCCTTTTCAATACGTACCTTAATCTGTTATTTATTATCAGAAGAGGCTATATTTTTTTATAACGGCGAACATTATGCTGTAACTTTATTTTTATATTTTCTGATAGAAATGTCTATTGCCGCTTTCTTCCTCCGCACCGGCGGGGAATAAAGCGGCAAACGAGACAACTTTTTTCTGTACCGCGTCGTTTCTAATAAATCACGCCGCGATCTTTGCCGCTACAACGATGGCCTCCGCATACGCTTCCAATTTCGCCGCGAAAGCCGCCTTTGTCGCTTCATCGACGACGACGATTTCGAGCTCCGTAAGGGGAACACCCGCAAATATTTCCTCGCCGAATGTAGGAACTCCCGTACCGAGGAAGGTCACCGTAACAACCGTATCCTCTTTTCCGTCTGCATTGACATACGCAAACGCGTTATCGCCGATTTCTTCAATCGCGCTTCCAATCGTAATACTCCGCAGAGTACGCGCGTGCAGGAATGCCTGCGCGCCGATCGTTTTGACCGAGGTAAGAGTAAGTTCGGTGAGAGAAGTGCATCCGTAAAAACTTTGGATACCGATCGATTCGATCTTTTCTCCGTTTATATCCGTCAGCGCACTGCAATAGTAGAAGGCCCGCGAACCGATTGAAACAAGTTTATTCGCCACCACCGTTTTAAGCGACGTACAGTAATAGAACGCGCCTGTACCGATGGAAGTAACATTGGGCATTGTGATCGAGACGAGCGAGGTCATTCCTTCAAAAGCGCCCTCTCCGATCTCGGAAATATTTTCGGGAAGAGTGACTGTCGTCGCAGTATAATCCACCCAGGCAAGAAGTTTGCCGCCTTCGGCGATATACTGCTCGGTAGCGAGCGCATATTTGCCCGTTTCCTTATTGAGCGTGACGATCAGCGGAGCGGAAAGTTTAGAGGAACTGAACTTTACATATCCGTCTTTCAAAATCGTATAACCGCCCGTATAACGAATCCCTTTTCCGTCGATGTAAGTGGCATTGACTTCATACCCGTCGAGGATAAGGACCGACCAATCGTCGGCATAATAAATACCTTCGTTCTCATCGATCTCCGTACAGAAATAAATAGTTGCGGAACTACTGCCCGAAGCGAACAACTTATATTCCTTTGCTTTTGTTTGGCCGGCTGCGGTGTAAAGCAACATGCCTTCCTCATTAATTTCGTACGTTCCACTTTCCAGGAGAGTATTGTTAAGATTGTATTTCTTCGCGACGCCGTGTCCGTCAAGCGTGATCACGTATTCGAGATAATTGCCGTTATCATAGCCGATATAAGTATTTTTTTCAAACCCATATTCCCATACGATACCGGGTTCCGCTTCATTCTTAATTTCGTAATAACGCGTGGTAAGAAGAGTACCCGCAGCACTGTACGTACGTACGGAAAATGCCGTCTTTTTATCGTTCGTGGAAATCTTCGCGGTATACGTAATATCCTCCCCGCGATCATAATAGGTGCAGGTCCCGTAACCGTCGCATTTAATCGTGCCGATCTCGTTATCGTCTTTATCAACGACAGAAAGGTTGAGAATGATATCGGGATTGGAGACATAATATACGGGATACGTCTGCTGCGTCTGCGTATTCGTTACCTGCGTGAGACGGAAACGCATTTCATATCCGTCCGCCGTAAAGAGATAGTCTTCCGTTTCTTCGTCATAAACATACTGACCGTCGATTTCGCCGTCTTTTGAAATGAGCGTTGCGGAAACTCCCGCCAAAACCAAAGTGGAATCCGTGTAAGGCTGGCTTCCGTCAAAGAAATAATACTCGCCTTCCTTTTCCCCGGCAGGAGCATATGTCGTTTCCTCTTCGTTGGTAAAGTGGAAAAGAATACTCTTGCCCGTCTCGAAGGAAGTGAAAGCAAAGAGCGCTCCGCGCTGCAAATATCTGCCCTGCACAGGTTCCGCCGTCTGGCTCGCCTTATAGTTAACTAATCCGTAGGCCGTAAATTCCATCGAGCTTCCGTCGGATCCCGACGCCGTATGAACGCGGTTTTCATCATATTGTAAGAATATTCTCGTTCCCGAAAGAGTCCAAAGCTGGCAGCGGAATTCGCCGAATTCGTTGAGAATCTCCGCCTCGGTGTCGGGCGCGGCGGCCGTATAGTTGAAAAGGAAATAGTTATCCGCGTCGCTGTTCTCATCCTTATCCTGATTGATGAAAGTTCCCAAAAGGGTAAACTTATACATACTAGACGCTTCGTCGTAAATGGCCACTGCCATATAATTGTCGGACAGCGGATAAATACGCGCGGAATATTTTCCGGGATTGTTATAACTGTTTTCGTAAGAATTGCCGAGGTATTCTTTATACACAGGCGTCGAATCCTTACTAATATCGACGAGCATGATCGTCACTTTATTGCTGAGCAGAATTTCAATATAGTTGAAGAACGTATTGCCGTCCTCGGGAGTATAAATACGGTAGCTTCCCTCATAACGATTTGACTGGATATTGCATACCACGGAATTATATCCCGTAAACGTATAGTTGCTGTCGCCGGGCGTGAGAATCTTGCCCTCCATCTCAGCATTGTAAATTTCAAAAATATAATAATTATTCGTCACACCGACGCGGAAAGTAAACTCGGAATATTTTTTCCGATAAGCCTCGTTTTCGATAACCCAGCCGTCTTCGTCGGCGGTGAAAATAAAGCTGTTCTCAGGATTCGAGACCGACACATACGTACCGTTTACCATAGGCGTCCACGTCTTACCGTCGGCGTTGGGAACGTAGATAGTCGCGGTATGGTCATACTTCACTTGAAGAAGAACGTAATAAATATAACCGCCGCTCATAAACTGGTAGCGTCCGCACTGCTTTTCGATGGGTTGGTAGGTTTTTCCCTTGGAATCGAATGTGAACTTAAAACCATCGCCTTCCTTGGGAGTAAACTGCAGAGAGTAAGTACTGGAATCAAGCACTGTATAGCTTCCTTCCTGCGGCTCGCCGCCGTCGGGGGTATACGTAGCGGTACCGTATCCATCGATAAAAAGTACGTCCGTCTTTTCCGCGCCTGAAACCTCGTCCGTGTAAGTATATTCTAAGGAATTCTGCAAGCCGTCGCTCGTGAGGAAAATAGACTTTCCTTCAATGATATACGTACGGAAGATCAAAGCCTGATATTCTCCGTTCATATAAACTGCCGCATAGATTTCGTCTTCTACGAGCTGGGAAAGCTGATATACGCCGCTATACGAAGTGGAAAGATTGAGAATTATACTAATGCCGCCGTAGCCGTCAAGAGACAAAACGAACAAAGGAGAAATCGAATTGCCGTCGAGCATAAAGAACATTCCGGCTTCACTTCCTTTGATAAAGCAACCAACGGTTCCCTCTTTATCCACCGTCGTAAGCTGGAAAGAAAAGGCTGTTCCGCTTTCGGAAGTAAATTCATAATCGCCTTCTTTGCCGAGCGTATATGTTCCGTTTACCGACGTTCCTTCGGCGTTCGTATATACTGCGTCTTTATAACTGTTGATCTTGATCGATTCCGATTTAGCTTCGTAATTGTACGCGTCATAAACGCCGTAAGTACCTTCTACGTCGTCTAAATAATAGAATTTCTCGCCGTCGAGAGCGAGACGGCCGCGAAGTTTGGAAGACGCGTTTTTCTCAAAGGAAAAAATTCTCGTATCTTCATCGTACGAACCGAGTTTTTCGGATATTCCCGTCCTTTCTAAATAAGCTAACTGCTTATCGAAATGATCGATATACACATAATCGACGCCTCCGCGCATATCGGTATATCCCTTATCCCATACCGCATAGAGGAAAAGATTCTGCTGACCGTCGAACGATTCGCCGGGTTTATAAGCAACATCACCGTCTACCTTAGTTGCCCAGCCGGCAAAACGATAGCCTTGAATGGTATAACCACACTCCGCTATTTTCGTCTCCGTTCCCTTGCGGAGATAGAGAGACTCCATTTCACCGGCGACCTCGGTATCCGCAGGCTCGTTGGCGTTAAATTCAAGATTGACGCCGATAATCCGGCAATAATAAATATAAACGTTCTTTTCTTTCTCGTTGGAAAGCTGTAACTCGGTCTGTTCTCCGGTTTCCGAAACGTACTCATAATCTTCGGGATAGACCACCGTCGGCTTTACTTTCGTTTCAACATAATCCGAGCCGTTTTGCACGATGGGGTCTTTATCGTAGCCGTCGACATTGAATTCCGTCTGCTTATATAATTGGATCGTATAATCGACTTTATAACGGGCACGTACGGTGATGTCCTTTCTGGGCATAATCGTATTCGATTCCGAAGTAATTTCTTTGTTTCCGTAGAACCAAGCGCCAAAATACGTATCGTCCGAAGTAGTGGGAACGACGTCTTTGAGCGCGTCGTAAAGATTGCTGCCCGCGCTCGCGTAAACCTTCTGAGTACCGAGCGTACCGCTTCCGACGTTCAATTCGATCGCGTAAAGTTTCGCATAGTTCGCATGATATGTAACGTCTTCACCGGGAATGGTCGTAGGGAATTCTTTGATTTCTCCGGTACCGCCAAGACTCCAACCGGTAAAGGAATATCCCTCTTCTTGGGGAGCCGCGGGAGCTTCGAGGACGTCTCCTTCGTGGCCTGTCACCGTAGCAACGATTTCCTCGCCGTTCATAAACGTTACGTTGTACTCGGGTTTCTTTGAGCAAGATGCCGCAAACAACGTAACGAAGAACGCTGCAACGGTAAGTGCTGCAATAAGCAGAACTCTATTCAGTTTCTTCATGATGTCTCCTTTTAATGCGCTATATCGATAAAATTAAGCCTGGGCCTCGTCTCCGCCTTCGTCGGGGAGGTCGGGTTCCGGTTCATCTATTTCTTTCCAGGAAGCGCTCAGCTTAGTGCCGTCGGGGGCGCTATGAACATCTTTTGCGTCATAGTCCTTCATCGCGCTCAGCCAACAGTCAAACGTATATCCCTCACGATAAGGGGCATTGATACCGTTTTCCGCCGTATAATTTTCCACAGAGTTATTCATTGTGAAAGATACGACGTATGATTTATCTGCCGATAGCGTACACCCCCAAATGACGGGACGGTTACGCTTATTCCATGCGGGGCTCCAATTTTCACCCGCTTTTTCCGCTTCGCAGAATACTGTCAAAACGTCGCCGCAAAGGAAAGCGAAATCTCCGATCTCTTCCACGCTTGCGGGAATGATGAGCGTTTTAAGTGCTCTGCAATCCTGAAACGCCATATAGCCGATCGATTTAAGCGTCGCAGGAAGCACGAGGTTTTCGAGCTTCTTACATCCATAAAAAGAGGATCTTCCAATTTTCGTCACGTTGGGCATAGTAATTTTTTCGAGGTTTTTGCACCCGTAAAATGCAAAGTCGGAAATTTCCGCAACGCCCGCCGGAAGAGAAACGCTTTGAAGGTTCTCGTTGCAATAGAAAGCGGACTTCCCGACTTTTTTAAGACCTGTTCCGAATCCGATCTCGTAAAGTCCGCTTTTGTAGAAAGCATACTCGGCAATTTCTTCTACGCTGTCGGGAAGTACAAGTTTAACGGGAACGCGTACCGGAATAATTATGCCCCCCAACTCTTTCGACTCTAATTCCCAGCCTAACTGCGTACATCCGTAAAAAGCTGCTCGGCCGATGCGCTGCACCTTATTCGGAATGACGAGCATTCCCAGAGAAGTGCAGTTATAGAATAAATAATCAGAGATTTCCGTCAATTCGGTAGAAAGATGGATATTTTTCAAAGAATTACATTCATTAAAAACGGATTTTCCTATTTTTGTCACCGAATTGGGCAGATATACGCCAGGCAGGGATTTGCAATAATAGAAAGTGTAATCTTTGATCTCCTTAACGCCGTCGGGAATCTCCACCTTTTTGTTGATCGCTGCACCGACAAACGCGCCTTCTCCGATGTATTTCAATCCTTCGGGAAACGCCACCGAATCCATCGTTGAATTATAAAAAACATAATCGGAAATACCGACCGTTCCTTCCTTAATAGAAACTTCTCCGGAAAGCGAACTGCCGACAAGCCAATTATCGGCATATATCAAGCCGGAGGTAGAGTTCCAAAGCGCCGTGTTATAAAAAGCGTTTTGTCCGATTTCGGTAATCGTCTCGGGAATGGTGATGGTTTTCAACATTGTGCAGCTGTTAAAAGCATTTCCGTTTATCCGTTGAACATTTGCGCCGAAAGTTACATACTTGAGATTGGAGCAGTTATGGAACATGCTTGAGCTCAGCTCCGATATTCCGTCGCCGATCGTTGCGCTCATCATTGTACTGCAGTTAGCAAACGCCCCCGGGTTGACGAAGTGGACGCTGTCCGGGATTTTTACGCTTTCCAGTTTACTGTTGTAAAAAGCATAAGAGGCAATCCCGTAGGTATCCTCCGCAATGGAAATATTGGCTGCTTCCGTGTCTTTATTTACAACCAGCCATTTATGCGTATCTCCGAGATAAACCACACCCTCTTGCTGTTTTAAAAACTGGGTTTCCCCGAATACCGTCGAGTCGATAAATTTTATGCCTGCGCCGAGCGAAATCTCCGACAGAGCGCTGCAACCATAAAAACACGATTTACCGAGTACTTCGACGCTGTCGGAAATCTCGATCCTTTTTAGCGATATGCAGTCCTGGAATGCATATTGTCCGATAGAAACAAGTCCTGTTCCCATAGAAAGGGACGCGAGCGCGGTACATTCCATAAACGCTTTATCAACCAGCGTCGTAAGACTGTCAGGCAAAACGACCGCAGTTAATGCAGTACATTCACGGAATGCGGAATCGCCGATTATCGTCAAATTATTTCCAAAGGTTATATCTTTAAGCCGCTGACAAGAAGTAAACGCGTTTTCGCCGATAGAAACAAGCGTCTCGGGAAGTACAATACGTTCTATCGCGGATCTGGCAAAGGTACCCTTTGCAATTTCCGTCACATTTGCGGGAATCTCGATCTCTTTGAGGCTATGGCAGTTTTGAAACGCATTTTCACCAATTTCGACGACGCTTTCGGGAATCGTGATGCTTTCAAGATCGCCGCAGTTAAAAAAAGCACTGTTTCCGATTGTCCGCACATTATTGCCGATAATAACCGAAGTCACACGATCGATGCCGTAAAAAGCGTTTTCGGCAATCGCTACGACCGGCTTGCCGCGATATACGTTTTCGACGGTAACGACGCCCACCGCGGAGCCCGCGCTCATAAGTTCATATCCGCTTTCATCATCGGTGAGCCGGTAAGAAAGTCCGGTTTCGGCGTCGCGCACAAACTCATAAGGCGCAGACCATTCGGAATCGGCAAACGTGTCTTCGTCGCTGATCGCCTTGACTCGTAGCGTATAAGAGCCTGCTTCCAGCGAAACGAGCGAAAAAGTTGTTATTCTCGTACTTTTTTCCTGACCGCTGATATCTACTTTGTATTTACTTGCATTTTCGACCTTGTTCCAGTTCAGCGTCAGGTCGGCGTCCACCCAAAGTCCCGTCGGGGTATCGAGTACGGTGCCGCCTCCCGTACACGCCGCAGCGGACAGAATATAACACGCAATGAGAGCAATGATCGTCAACAGACGAAATTTTTTCATTTTTCCTCCAATGCCGGCGCACCCTGCGGCACGCTTCATGAGAAACTATTCCTTCTCGTATACTTTTATTCCCAATTCTTCTTTTTCTTTCCTTTCGCGGATCAATTCGTGAATCCACTTGAACTTAAATTTACGAACAGCTACGTCTAAAAGGAAGAGTACGATCGAAATAATAACGAAGATCAGACGGGGATCAAAACTGTAAGGAACCCTCTTAACAAAGTAGTCGTCAAAGACTTCATGAGCCTCTTCAATAACCTTGCCTTTACCGGCGCCCGCCATTCCACCGAGTAATGCGAGTGACGTTTTCTCATCTGCTTCCACGAACATATTATATTCCTGAGAATAGGAGAATGCTTTGTAAAGAGTACATTCGGAAACGACTACCGTCCCCTTCTTTTTCTGCACAACGATCTCGTATACGCCGGGAGAAGTTATAGAAAAAGGAATCTGCGTATAACCTGCTTCCTCTGTCGGACTGACAACCTGTTCTTTACCCGTAGGAAGTTTCTTAATCTGCAATTCGATACGCTCGTCCGTTTCCATATCCGTATATACGTTAAGTACATTCCCGTAATTCTTTTCGGTAAGCGTCGCGACAATTTCCTTTTCCCGAATACTCTCTTGCGGAAATAGTACGCTGATAATATTTTTGATGATTCTCGGACCCGCTTCGCTTTGTAGGAATTCCGCGGACCAAGTTCCGTTCAAGTCGCACATAAAACTGCCGACTCTGCCGTTTCCGTATTTCCACTGAGCATAAATGGGGACAAATTGCCCCGCAAGCACGATTTCCGCGCCGTCTTTGATCTTGGTGCCGTAATAGCCTTTCAACTTCGGCATATCTTCCTGCGTGACGCCGCTGACGACTGCGTTGTGGATACGAATAGTGGGCGTAAAGGACTCGGACGAAATTTCTTTGATCTCGGGAACGTTTAAATCCTCGCGCATAATCGATGAAAGATCTTCGCCGTTGTTGGAATGATGATATTTTCTCTCCCAGTTATCTTGCCCTCCGTTTCCGATCTTAACGGCTTCCCTGCCCACCGCTTCGCTGCTCGTAGACGTATTGACGCCGACGATGGAAAGGGTGATTCCCGCCTCATAGTTCGATTCAAGCACGGGCTTGTAACTCTCCACTCCATCGTTAAACATACAGTCGGAAACGACGATAATATGTCTCTTTTCAATGTTCGTCTGCGCTTTGAGCGCATCTCCCGCCCGTTTAATCGACGGAGTCAGCATCGTTCCGCCGCCTATTTCAATACTGTCGATCGCGGCGACAATTTCATATTCGCGCGTCACGGGAGTAAGGGCAAGTTTCTCCTGATAATCGTCGCTAAGCGCCATAACGCTGCAATAATCGCGGTCGGTCATAGCGTTCAGACAGGCGCGGGCGCCCGCTTTCGCGTCTTCGAGAACTTTGTCCATACTTCCCGAACAATCGATGATAATGACCACTCCGAGCGGGGGCGTATATTTTTGGGCAAGTACGGGAAGCATCTCCTGATAAGTTGTATTATACAACTCGTCGCGATTGTATGCGTGCGCTTCTTTATCACTGTTCGCTTTATTCCCTCCGACAGTGAAAAGTCCGCCGCCCAATTCCTTTACGTAAGTATTGAGCAATTCTTCAAATCCCTCGGGCATATCGGAAGGTGTGACGTTGACAAGAACGACCTGATCGTATAAACGCATTTCTTCGAGCGAACTGGGAATTCCCGTGGCGTCGGCAATATTTAAAACGTCTACCGTATAATCTTTTTCCAAAATCGCTTTTAGATTTGCCGATTCGTCCGGAATACTTTCCAGCATAAGAATTTTATCATATACTTCTATGTAAATATAGGAGTTGTATACATTATTCGCTTTTACCTTATCTTTCAGCGCCTCCTTTTCCCCTTTAGAAGAAATCTCAAAGGAGAGCGTATGGAGCTCTTGGCCGGTAAATATATGCGTAATGTCAAAAGTCTCTACCCCCGGCTTTAAAGAAATTTCTATTGATTTTCCTTTTTCATCGTTATCAAAAAGAGTCAGCTTCGCGTCCTGTACGACGGAACTTTGCACGGTTACGCCAAACTTAGTATCCGTATTGACTGTGATGGTATCTTCGGGCATCACCATTCCTACGATCTGTATCTCTTGTTGTTCGTCCCTATTTTTATCAGTAAAAGAAACCGTATCCACACGAATACCCTCGGCTGCCGCGGTTTTAATGGCCGTAAGCGCTTCGCCGTCCGTTTCAATACCATCGGATAAAATAACGAACTTCGCCGTTTCGGGATGCGTTGCACACTTCCGCGCGAAGGACACGGCGCCAGCGATATCTGTCGCGCTGTCGTCGGGCATATTGTTTTTAAGAGAGTTTAAATAATTTTCATAAGTCTCTTTTGCGTTCGTAGAAAGCTCCGCAGCATATTTTTGGTCGTAACCGAAGGTAATAATCCCGATGTTGTATTCGGAATTTCCGTTATCGAGCACCGATTCGACAAACTCGTTTTTCTGCTTCTGCGTTTCTCTTCCGCTGTACGATACGTCGACGAGAAGAAATATTTCGTTATCTGCATTGATCTTTTTATAATTGAAATGAATCCCCGAAAGGGCGAAAATACACAGTACCATGATCATGGTGTGAAGCACAACGGAAATAATACGGTTCCGGGTGCGGCGGTACTTTTTCGGCTTGCGGAAGTAGGGAAAGAGTGAAAAAAATACCGCTGGAATAAGCAACAGCAAAAGCCAGGGATACGTAAATTGAATTTGAAAATTCGTCATATTTCGTTACTCCCTAAAAATTTTCCCGCGCTTGCAGCAACCATTCGGTAAACAACAACGCGATAAGCGCTGCGGCAAAATAGACGATGAGATCGTCGTCCTTTTTTCGTTCCGGTAAAATAGTTCCCACAGGCTCCAACGAGTCCACCGTACGGAAAATATTGCTTTGCTCGGAAGGCATTTTCGCATAAATAAAAGTAACGACGCTTTCGCCTGAAAGCAATTTTTGTTTAATTGTATACACTCCGCATTTGGAAAGCGCGACTTCCGCAGGAAGAGCTTCAAATTCGTAATTGGTTCCCTCATTAGGGTTAGATCCCTGCAAATAAAGTGCCGTACCGCGCGTATTGAGCCATAAATTCTCGTTGATGTCGAATACATATTGCGGCGTTTTCACTTTCACGCCGTCCTCTTCCGTTTCGATCGTAGCCGGAGAAGGAATAAAATAATTGAAAAGATTCTCTATAAATACCGGAAAATCTATACGTATCGGAAAGGTCGAATAATTCAGACTGAACGGAAGAACGACTATCCTTGCAGCCTTATCCTTTTTGACGAGTAAAGCGGGATCGTTGCCGCAGTACAGCAAAGGCTCAAAGCCTTCGTAAGTCTCCACCCGCGTATATTCGCTGACCTCAATTTTTTCCGGATTCATAAACTGCGTAATTTCATGTGTCTTTCCCGAAGAAAGCTGAAAATTCCCTGTGATCTTTTTCTTTCTCAGTGTTATATCTAAATCCTTCGGAACAGTCGAAGGATTGACGAGAAGCACAACTCCGTCTTTGGGAAGCTCCGCAGGCATCTGATGCTCAAAAATATAGAAATCGAAACCGCTCATTTCCGGTATTCCGGTTCTGACCTCGGAAATTTCCACACGCCAGCGTCCGCGCATACCGTCGCGAAGAATCATTAAAGCGTCGCTGAAAAAGGTGTTGGGCGCGCTGCTGTAATACTGTATGCGGATTGTCGGCTCTTCTCCTCCATAAAGATAGAATTGATTATCGTAGGAAAGATCGTCGTCCATTCCGTTGAGTTCGACATAAATGGAATCGAATTTAAAAACATCTATTTTACCTGTTTTTGTTTTAACCTTTTTTATAACAATGGTCTGCGTCAGACCATTTTCGCAATAAACAGGATCAGTGCTGAATGAGAGCTTTGCCCCGTCGTTATTCACGCCATAAATTTCTCCCGTAACGGTAAGTTCCTCGCTCCTGCCGTAACACACGACATCAATATAAAAGGTGTAATAGTTTTCTTCAAGTGTCGCGCGGCAATCGAGAATCGCCGCATTCCATTCTGTCTGTTCACTTACGTCAACGACCTGAACGTTCGCTTTGTCTATGTACCTATTCGACGTATAAAGAATAACTTCCGCATACGGATTCTCCGAAAATACGTCGCCCGAAAGTTTAAGTGCTCCGTCGATATCCGCATTTCCGTAAGTACAGGCATCTTCGGCAAGAAGTTCGTCGAATATCGCGTAGAGGTCTTGGGAGTCCGTCGCTTTGAATCGGAACGCCAGAATTTCGGCTTTCTTTCCCGCCAGAATGATAGTCATGATTCCGTCCTTTTCAAAAACGTCCTTGGAACATGCTTTGGCGTTTTCCACCGCGCGCTCGAAACGGGTATTCCGTTCTCCCTTCACGCGCATGGCAGCGGAAGCGTCGATCACCGCAACCTTTTCCGTGATTTCGGGAGGTCCCTCCGCCTGGATAACCGGTTGAGTCAGAATCAGCGCACATGCCGTAACGATGAGAATCTGGCAAAGAATGATCAATAAATTTCTAAGTTTACTGATCGGCAGCTTTTTCTTTCGATAACGAAGGCTAAGTTTCCAGACATAGGTGCTGGAAACCATCTTTTGTTGGTAGTTGGGTTTCAAAAGGTAAATAAGGAGCAATACCAAAATCCCCAATAATCCCAATAATCCCAACGGTGTTAACAATTTCATCCCATTATTCCTATTTTCAATAATTCACCGAACAACATTTTCTCAATGGGCTGATCGGTGCGCACGGAAACGAACTCCGCTCCGCGGGAAACGCAGAATGCTTTAATTCCCGCCTTTAAATCACGAATTGCTTCGTCATAGGCGGCTTGCATACTGCCGTTAATTCTGAGTTTCATATTTCTTCCGTCGGAGAGATCGGGAGATTCGAGATCGATGAGATTGACTCTGCCGGAGTAAGTAGGCTCCGCCTCTTCGGGCGTGAGCACCTGAATAAGCAATACCTGCTTGTGCAGATAACAAAGATAATCGATCGCCTTTTTCCAATCGCTTTCGGTAAAGAAATCGGAAATGATCACCGCAAGCCCGTTTCCGCTGCCGAGATTGGGACAGCCCTTGACTGCGGCTTCAATATCCGTCTCTTCGGCAAATTGCGTATTTTCCAATTCGCTGATCGCACGGAAAAAAGCATTTTTTCCGACGATCGTGCCGAACGGATCCTCCGCACGATTTTCACGCATGAGCTTATAGGAAACCTTGTCCATGTTATGAACGGACAAAAATCCTAAAGCAGCCGCCGTAGCTATCGTATAAGCAGCCTTTTTAGGATTCTCCTTACCCATGGAAGCAGAACAATCCAGAAAAATCTGAACCTGCATCTGGCGTTCGTCCGTAAACAGCTTAAGAAAGTATTTTTCAAAACGGCTATACAGATTCCAGTCGATGCGTCGGATATCGTCTCCGAGCTGATATTCGCGATAATCGGCGAATTCCACAGTCTGACCGTACGTCTTGACGAGGTGTTTTCCGCCGAAATATCCCGAAAGATCGGTGCGAAGGTTTAACGCCAGCGTTTCCAGCCGACTGAAAAACGCATCGTTTAAATAAGATACCTTCATTATTTTCTCCCGAACAGACCGCGCTTCTTCTTACCCTCCGCCTTTTCTTCTTCGGGCAAGTCCTCCGCGAGCGCCGCTTCGGGAAGCGGCATATTTTCCACGGGAGCAAGACGCTCGCCCTTATTGAGCTCACCGATGATCTTTGCGATGATCTCGTCCGGGGAAACGCGTTCCGCGATTGCCTCGAAATTAAGCTTCATTCTGTGACGAAGCACGGGATAGGCAAGCTCGTTGACGTCGTTATAGGAAACGTTGAATCGACCGTTCATCAGCGCTTTCACCTTCGCGGCAGAAATGAGCGCCTGCCCTGCACGGGGGCTTGCGCCGAGACGGACGTATTTCTTGGCCGCATTCGACGCACATTCGCTATCCGGGTGCGTGGCAGAGCACAATCTCATTGCATAGCGCATGACTTCTTCCGCTACGGGGATTTGGTTTGCCGTAGCTCGCATTTCGAGCAAATCCTCGCCGTTGCATGCCGTGTCCGCGACCTCCGCCATCGTTTTTTGAGTCATATTTACGATGCTCATAAGTTCGTCAAGCGTAGGATTCTTTACGATGAGCTTAAACATGAATCGGTCCATCTGCGCTTCGGGAAGCGGATAGGTACCGTCCTGCTCGATAGGGTTCTGCGTTGCGAGAACGAAGAAAGGTTCATTGAGCGTTCTGGACACGCCCATGACCGTAACCGTATGCTCCTGCATGGCTTCGAGGAGCGCCGACTGCGTTTTGGGCGTAGCGCGGTTGATTTCATCGGCGAGAATGATATTGCTGAAAATAGGTCCCGGCTGGAAACTGAACTTTGAATTTCCCTCCTCGTCCTTGACGATGATGTTTGTTCCCGTAACGTCCGCGGGCATCAAATCGGGCGTAAACTGAATCCTCGAAAAAGGGAGACTGAATACGCGTCCCAACGAACGCACGAGACGAGTCTTGCCAACGCCGGGCACGCCTTCCAAAAGGACGTTGCCCCCCGCGACCATTGCAATGACCGCACCTTCCACAACATCTTTCATACCGATGACGTCGCGCTCGAGTTGCTCGAAAATCGCTTTGCATTGCGCGCTGAATTTCTGAATGTTTTGTTCTGTTACCATGATTGTGTTCTGCCTCGTCCTTTCCTTTGGGTTGTTTTTTAATTTACTTTAACATATTAAGATAGGCTTCCACGCGTTTTTGCAAGTAAGCGGGGATTTCGCCCCCATTTGCAAGAATTTCCATCGCCTCTTTATAATACTGCTCATAAATTTCTTGATAATTTGTCTTGCCGTCGATAACTTGATTATTGGGATCCTTATATTTCTCGTCTCCGGGCTCGCCGGGATTGCCGGTTTGGTTTGAGTCGCTATTGTTATTCATCGACAGAGAATCCCCAACTTCCGTATCGTCGGAATCCACCGGTTTCTCCTCAAAGATCGCGTAAATTTCCCGATCTCCGCCCTCGGCGACATCCGTTCTGTCCGCTCTGGTATGTCCGTCGCTCCATCCCACGAACACCCAATCCTCGCTTGCAACCGCAACAACCACGGTCGTCGTAGTCCCTTCTTCGACTTTCTGTTCGGTCAAACCGTTGATATGTCCCTGCAAAGCCGTCTCTTTTGCTTTGTCTTCCCCGACAGTTTTATCGACGCTCAGTTTTTTTGCGGCAGGGACGTTCGCATTCGTATCATTTTTTTCGTCCTGCGGGTAAAGAGCATCTTTAATCCCATATTTTATCGTATATTGCATGACGCTTTCCTGAGAACGATCGATGACGCCGTAGGCTTTGAGCCCCGCCATAGTGGTCGCCGAAGCGCTGAGAACGAACGCGACCGAAAGCCCTGCAACGAGTGCGGGCTTCATGAACGCCGCAGTAAAGATGTTAAATTTTATTTTTTTGTTCGTCGCGGCAAGAGCGGACTTCGCATCTTCGCGTTGACGCATAGCAATATACGATTCGTTTTTTTCAAGTTCGAGCATCGTGATAACGCGCTCTTCAAGTCCTAAACGATCCACTCGCGCGGCGATCTGTTTGGTTGTGGGACGGAATTTTGCAAAATAGAATATGGGAGCGCTGACCAACGTACAGCCGAACCAAAGTCCGATGGAGATCCACAGTCCGTTGAAATCAACAAAGCACGACACCGTCGCCACGACAATGTTGACCGCAAAACCGACTAAAAGACCGAGAATAAGCGATTTCAACACGCCTTCCGCCACAAGGCGGTTCCGATACTTACCAAATACATTTTTGCTGTCCATATACTCACTCCTTTCGCCGTATATTACGACGTATTATAAATCCCCCCTATACTATATATAGGTTCTATATATTATATCATTCTTTTCACTATTCTGTCAACGATATTTATAGAAGGTTTTCTTGTAAAAATTTATATTTAATATAAATAAAATTTATACTTAAAAGAAAAATTGGTAAATTTAACCCCTTTACTATAATTTTGTAAAATAGTTGTGAGGAACGGGATCCGCAAAAAGCCGATCCCGTTTCCCACTGTTCCGTTGAAGAAACCTAAATCTTGCGATGTATTAAGCTTGCCAAATAATCTTCGCTTTGCAGCCCGTATCCCAGCCCAACGTCCAACTTATTCCCTCGCCTTCCTGGGGAATTTTAATAGTCTGCGATTGAGTCCAACCGGAGAACACTTCAACAGCCGTCGCAACTGTTCCCGAGGGAAGCACGAGCTCATTAAGTGCCGTACAATCCATAAAGGTTTGTTTCGCAAGTTTAATCGATTCGCCGATAAATGTTACAGAAGTAAGGTTTGAACAGCCGCTGAACGAATAGCTATAAAGATCTGTTATATTTGCGGGAATGACGATCCGTTGCAGATTGCTGTTCATGAACGCCCCGATCGGCACTACGGTCATTTTCTCGGAAAGCGTCACTGTTTCGAGATTCTTACATTCGCTGAACATGTACGTACCGCCGTTCGTACCTGTCACCGAATTGGGAATAACCGCTGTGCGGATTCCGGAATTATAGAAGGCATAGTTACCTATTTTCGTCAATCCCTCGGGCAAGTCGATGACCTCAATTCCGCTCGAATAGAACATAATGGAGGGAATACTCGTCACGCGGGAAGACCATGTAACCGATTTGAGGCTCTTAGTCTCCTGGAAAATACCTTCCTTACTGACCTTTCCCGAAGACTCGGAACCGTTGGTAAGAGTAATCGGGGTATCCCCCTCCGCAAAAACAACGGCTTCGATGTTGCTGCCTAAGAAAGCGCCGAAATTGATCTTCGTGACGGTCGCGGGGATAACGAAACTTTCCGCTCCCGCAGTTTTGATTGCTCCCGTATTCATGAACGCATACTTTCCGATCGTCTCGACGCTCGCAGGCAAATTGATCGTCGTCAGATTCGTGCAGTTGGCGAACAGATAAGCAGGGATCACGCTGATACGCGCAAGCGTCACACTCGTGAGCGATTCAAGTCCCGCAAACGCGCTTTGCTCCTCCTTAGCCGTGTTCCAATCGCCAAGTACAAGCGTTTCTCCGCCTTCCTCGAATACGATATTTTCCAAAGCGCTGCCTGAGAAGGCGCCGCCCGCAAGCGAAGTCACGGTATTGGGAATGACAAACTCCGTAAGGCCGCAATTTTTGAAAGCATACGCGCCGATCGAAGTCACCGCATTTGTAAACGTAACGTTCGTAAGATTGACACATCCTTCGAACATTCCGTCGTGGATCTTAGTGACGTTTCCGGGAAGTACCAACGAGGAAACGCCGCTGTGCGCAAAGATGTAGTCGCCGAAGAATTCGTAATTTTCCGCTCCGAACGTAAGGGTTTCGAGCTCCGCACAGCCGTAGAACGCATAGCCGCCGATACTCGTCACCGTTTCGGGAATATCCATGCCCGTCAGGGCACTGTAAGCGAACGCATATTCGCCGATCGCCGTGATTGCCGCAGGAATCTCCATGTTCGTCAGTCCGCTGTAAGCGAACGCGCCTTCGGGAATCTCGGTAAGATTCGCGGGCAGCGTAATCGATTCGAGCTGCTTCATATAAGCGAATGCATAGCTGCCGATCATCATATCGGGATTATTAATAATGATCGAAGAAATTTTCGTGCCCGCGAACGCGCCGGGCGCGATTGCCGTAACGGAATTAGGAACAAAGAACGTCCCCTGCTTATTCGGCATCACCATCACGAGCGTAGTTTCGGAATAGAAAGCGTCGTCCTGGAACGTAAAGTTTGCGTTCGTGGAAACGTCGATCGATTGAAGATTAGCGCAGCCCACAAACGGGTTCTTATCGATCGTTTCGAGCGACGCGGGAAGCCCGATCGTTTCGAGAGAAGTACAATTCAGGAACGCGTAATCCGAAATTCCCGTAACGCCCTCTTTGAATTCTACCGTCGAAAGACGCGTGCAGTTTTCAAACGCGTTTTCAAAAATAGTTTCTACGTTGGAAGGAATCAACGCGTTCGTCATCTGCGCGCAGCCGCTGAATACGTAGGAGTTGATATACGTCAACTTTGCGGGAATCGTAGGCATTTCCTCAAAACCGCAGTCCGCAAAAGCATAAGGCTGCATAATCGAAAGCTGGGAGTTCGATGCGTCTATATTCACTGTTTTGAGCTTTCCGCAATCCTTGAACGCGCCGTAACCGATCGCGGTAACGCTGTCGGAAAGCGTGATTTCCTCGATTCCGCTGTTCGTGAAGGTGCTGTCGCCGATTTTGACGTTGTCCCCCACGGGGAATACCACGGTTTTGAGAAGCGGACAGTTGGCAAAGGTGTAGGACGCATACTTATTGTTTCCCGTATACCCGTCGCCGATCCAGGACAACTTTGATGGATTCTCTACGTCGCCGGCAAACGTCACGGAAGTGAGTTTCCGACAGCCTTCAAACGCATACGCCCCGATATTGGTGACACTGGTAGGAATGACAATCTCGCTGATACCGGTATTCTGGAACGCGTTATCGTCAATGGTGGTGAACTTTGTACCGGGAGTGCCGCTGCTCGTGAATTCCACCGTGGCGAGCGTCGTCATGTCCGTAAATACATTTACGCCGATCGTAGTCAACGCGCCGTCGGTGGGAATACTGACCTTACGGAGCTTCGTGCAGCCGTAGAACGCATTGGAATTGATAAGCGTTACAGCCTTGCCGATTACGATCTCCTCGATCGCACAGTCTCTGAACGTACAGGTTGAAATACTGAGTTTTCTTTCTCCGAAATCTACCGAAGCAAGCTCCGTACAGCCCTCGAATACGCCGTAGCTGTGCGATAAAGTACTCGTGGGAGAAGAGCCGGAGGACAAATAGAGCGATACGTCGGAATCTTCAAACGCTAAGCTCTTTAATTTTGTCCCGGCAAATACGCCGTTAGATAATTGCTTAATTGTTGCGGGAATGACGTTTGTCTTAGTTGCATCGGATTTATTGAAAGTAAAGGAAGTCAATCCCGTATTGCGGAACGTGTCCGTGTATAATTTACCGATATTGGAAGAGGAGGTGCCATAGCCAATAAAGCCGCTCAGATCGACAAAAGTGAGAGCCGTGCAATCCAAAAATGCTTTCTGGTTGATATATTGAACCTTGTCTAAATTGATCGCGCTAAGGCTCGCACAACCCTCAAACGCAGAGGTATCTAAGGTCGCGAGAGCTTCGGGCAGTGCGATAGAAACGAGCGCTTCACAGCCTTTAAAAGCACTGCCGCTGATTTTCGTCAAGGTCGCCGGCAAGATAACATGCGTAAGCGAAGCACACCCCTCGAAAGTGCTCGAACCGAGAACTGTCGGATATTTCTCGGAGTAACCGAGGAACCCGCTCAAATCCGCCTCAATAAGATCCGAACAGTTTTTAAACGCGCTCGCGGCTATATATTCAACCTTTTCCAGATTAATATTTTGAAGAGAAATACATCCGTAAAACGCGTTGGAATCGATCGTTTTCACCGATTCGGGCAGGGAAACGTTTTTAAGCGACTCGCATCCGTAGAACGCATTGGTATTGATGATCTCGCTCGTCAGCTTGCTGAAATCGAGAGTGTCGTCCGCGAAAGAGGTACAGTTATAGAACGCGTATTTCGCGACGTCCTCGATCTTAACGTCATTGAGCTTACTTAAACTCCGGCATTGATTGAAAGTATAAGCGGGAATCGTCGTTTCGCTGAGACGGTTGTTAAAATTAACCGTTTCAAGTCCGAAACAACCCGCAAACACCCCTAATTTATAACTGCCGGAACTGTCGTTGGGAACATAAGTATAGGAAGTGCTGGAAGCGTTTGCATATAATTGAACGGGCGAGCCGTCCGCGGCAAAAGTGACCGTTTTCAGGAAGGGACTGTTTACAAAGGCGCCGTTGTCGATAAATGTAACCTTTTTGGGAATCGTGATCGAACGAAGATTCCCGCAGCTCCAGAACATACCTTCGGAGATCGTTTGAAGTTCGCAGGCGTCCTCAAACGTCACCGTTTTAAGTTTCGCGCAGCCGGCGAAAGCTAAACGATAGCTCGTTGTCAACCTTACGGGAAGGACGACGGACGTAAGCCCCGTGCAATTCTGGAAAGCGGCTTCGCCGAGAACGAGAGCGTTGCTTCTGTCGGCTTTCAAAGCCTCCAAACTGTTCTCAAACGTTAAAGTCTGTAAATACCGATTGTCTTTGAACGCGCTGTCGCCGATTTTTACGACGTCCGCGGGAACCTGGAACGAGGTATCCGTTTTCCCATAAGGATAATAGGCAAGTTCTCTGCCGATCGTCTCGCCGCTTGCGTTCTTTACCAACTTATAAACGATACCGTTTACGGACGTGAAATTCATGTTGCCGCCGCTCGTAAAGACCAGCTCCTGCAAAGTGCTGCAATTTGCGAATGTGGCGCCGAGCGCTTCGAGAGAACCGGGAAGCGTGATCGATTGCAGACTCGCGTTCGCAAACAGATAATTTCCGAGCGTTTTGACGGAATCGGGAAGCGTGATCGTCGTAAAATCGGTATTGTAGAACGCATACTCCTCAATACTTTCGAGCCTGCTGTTCTCCTTCTCAAAGTCGACTTGTGTCAGATTCGGACAGTTTGCAAACGCGCAGCCGCCGAGCGTTTTGAGACGCGCGGGCAGCGTTACCCTTTGAAGCATCTCCATGTCGCTGAACGCGCCGTAATAACCGGAGTGATTAATATCGATATAGAAACTGCCGTCGATCGTGAGATCGTGCTCGCCGCCCTTTTCAAATTCAATTTCCGTAACGTAATTGCAGTTGTTGAAGCCGACTCGAACAGCCCCGGTCTTATATAAATCCTCTTCCATGTGAGAAATCTTGGTTATGGTATTGGGAACGACGATCTTTCCCGTCGCGCCGGGCGCGCACATCAGAAGAATATTTTCGTCGCCGCTTTTGTAGCAGAGCAAGCCGTTTTCCGTTGAGTAGTAATAATTATCTACGGCAGAGCCTTTTGCCACATGGAAACTCGTCAGCGAAGTACAACCGTCGAATATCTGTCCGGTAGCGCTTACCGCGGCAATCTCTTTGCCTTTGACGTCCGTTGTGCCGGCAAGATTTTCAGGGAAATTTACCGTTTCAAGTTTAACGCATCCCTGGAACGCGCCGACACTCGCACGAAAAGACGTACCAGTCGCGCTGTAACGATAGTAACTGCTGCCGCCGATCGTGATCTGGCCTGTGCCGCCCGTCTGGAAATCGACAACGCGAAGATTGGTGCAGTTCTTGAATGCACACTGTCCGACCGCAAAAGCATCCTCCGCTCCGTTCGTGATCGTGTTGGGAATGACGATCCGCTCCAAAGCAGCGCAGCCGTAAAACATATAATTGGCGACTCGCGTAAGTCCTTTGGGAAGCGTAACCTCTTTGAGCGAAGTATTGTTGCAGAATGCGCCGTAATAATAATCAGAGTCACCGGTAGATCCGCCGCTCTTATATTCGCCGTCCGCGACCGTCACCGTCCGATTTGGATCTTCGGAATCTTTAAAGTAAGCCCTGACAAGATTGGTGCAATCGTTAAATGCGGCATATCCGATCGAAATTACCGTAGAAGGAATCTCGATCTGTTTAAGCGAGTAACAACGGTAAAACATATAATCGGAAATGTTTATGAGACGTTCGGGAAGCGTCACGGACTCAACCACCGATTGATCGAATAAATAAATGCCGACCTCCAAGGGTTCCTCTCCGTTTTCGAACACAACACTGAGAGGCGGGGGATTATACCCTTTCGTAGAAGTATCTTTCGAGAAAGCGCTATTACCGATCAACGTCACAGAGGCGGGAATCGTTATATTTTTAAGAGCCGTACTCGTAAATGCCTTCGTTCCGATTTCCGTCACGCTGTCGGGAATAATGAAACTTCCCAATGAAAAGCACGATTTCACAAATTCGTCCGGAATCTTCTCTACTCGATTGGGAAGTTCCAAAGAAGTGAGCGCCCTGCAATCATAGAAGACGCTGTTGCCGAAAACAAGCGTTTCCGTATTCGTTGTATCCAGGTCGAAGATGACCTCTTTAAGATTGGAACATTCTCTGAACGCGTCGGTACCAATGGACGTGACCTGATTGCCGATCTGAATACTGGTGAGACTCTCATTTCCTCTGAACACGCCCGCACCGATAGACTTCACGTCTTTGGGCAGCACAAACGTACCCGTTTTGCCCGCGGGATAGAACAGCAGCTGTGTAAAGTTTTTATCGAATAATACGCCGTCCGCCGTCAAATAATACTCACTCTCAGGATCCACCGTGATGCTGGCGAGTTTAGTGCATCTGTCGAATACACCGTCCTCAATCGAAACGACGTTCTTGGGAATCGTTATAGTTTTAAGCGTCGAGCAAGATTGGAACGCATACGTACCAATCGTAAGCTCCGTAGTGCTGTCCGCGAATTCAACGGAAGTAAGATAAGAATTATTGCCAAATGCCTTGGCGCCGATCTTTGCCAGGCTTGCAGGGAATTGAAGGGACGCAATGGGAAGTCCGAGGAAAGCGCTGTCTCCGATGGCGGCCAGCTTTCCGTCTTTCGCAAATGTCAACGAGGAAATCTTAGTGGTTTCAAAGGCACGGGCGCCGATTGTTTCCAAGCTTGCCGGCAGGGAGATCGCCACAAGCTTCGAACAATTTTTGAATGCAAGCTCGCCGATTTCCGTAACGCGGCTCTTTGCCTCGAATACGATGTCGGTTAATTCTTTACAGTCCTGGAAGGCGGATTTGCCAATGGCCAAACTAACAGCCTCGTTATTTTCCGCGCCTTTGAAGGTGATCTTCACGAGTGTGGAGCATCCTTCGAACGCGCTCTCTCCGATATACTGCATCCAGCCGTTAAACACGAGTTCCTGAATGTTTTTACACTTATAGAAAGCTTTTTCGCCAACGAAAGCCACCGAGGAGGCAAACTCATATTTGCCCGTTCTGCCCGCGGGACAGTACAAAAGCTCGCTTTTGTTTTTATTGAATAACATTCCGTCTTCGGAGGCGTACAGACTCTTTTCGCTTTCCTCTACGTTGATCCTCTGCAACGATGAACAGCTCGCGAAGAAACTGGGGTCAAATTCGGAAACACGTGCGGGAATCGTCACTTCCGTTAAAGCGGAGCAGGATCTGAACGTGTCGCCGCGGAAGATAAGAGTGTCCGTGCCTCCCGGCGCAAACGTTACTTTTGCAAGGTTAGAGCAGTTGTAAAACGCGCTTCCTTCGATCGTCACAACGCTCTTAGAGACCACGATCTCGACAAATACGTTGCCGTTAAACGCTCTGTAAGGAATATTGGTAACGTCGTCTGGAACAAAGTACGTACCGTTCTCGTCGCCGGCCAAGCCCTGCGGGACATAGAACAAATCCACGGCTTTCGTTCTCGGATTCTTAAAAATAATGGTACCGTTAAGAGACGAATATACGGGATCGATCACGCCATCAACATTATAGATTTCCACTTTTTTAAGACTCGAACAATTATTGAACGCAGTGGATTCGATGATCGTGACGCAATTAGGAATACGGATACTTTCAAGAGAGGAACACGATGCAAAGGCGGCTCCGTCGACAATCAGAACGGGCAGCGGTTGCGAATCGTCCGGCCCCTGATAGGTCGCGGGAATCGTGATATCCACATAAAGAGCCGCAGCAATTTTTTTATTTCTTACGACGGAATATCCTTCCGAATTTCCGTCCGAAGTTCTCGAATAAGAAAGCAGCTGTTGCCAACAAGCGATTACCGGGACGCCATAAGGCAATTTCCAGACGTCGAGGCTCTTTCCGGCTGCGTCGGTATATTGAATCCCTTTGCCGTTTGCCTCCGAATACCAGCCCATGAATACCAGGGTGCCGTCCGCGGGCGTGGGAACGTCGAGCTGATAGGCCTTACCGTACATGACTTCTCCGCTTTCGTTCTCGATCGTGTTGCCTTCTCCGCAATCGTAAGTAACCTTGAAGGTCGCGGGTTTCCAATAGGCATAGAGCATTATATCGCCCGTTTCGCCGAAGAACTCGTCCCGATACAGCGCGCCGTTGCCGCTCGCGCCCGATACGGAATTATACCAGCCTCCGAACGTATATCCCGCACGCGTAGATTCGGGAAAATCTACGGGATCGCCGATCGCCTTATAAAAAGAATCTACACCCGATCCGCCGCGGCTGTCAAAAGAGATTTCATAGGCTTTGACCGTCAGCGTCGCCCAGTCCGACCAGACGTTTCCGTCAAAGAAGCGGATCGAAAGAATATTTTCGCCGGCGCGGTTAAAGGTAATCGCCGTATGATTGGAGCCGTCGGTAAGCGTCTGCACCTCTCCGTCGTTGACTTTGACTTCGTACGCCGCCGCGCCCACAACGTGACGCCAGGAAAGCAGTCCTTCCGCATAAGAAAGCGTGCTGTAAAGCGCATAGTAACGGATATCGATCTCGTCGCTCCACGACGAGTTCTGCGCGCCAATTGCACGGATAGAGAGACGATAATCGGCCGCCTTTGTCCAATTCATGTCATTGTCAATGGAAGAAAGATCGAATTTCGCTTCCTTTGTATTCGTCAAATATTTATTCTGGCCGATACGAATTTCATACTTCTCCGCACCGTCAACGGACGCCCAGCTCAAAATCGTTCCGGAAATCTTAATATCGGAAGGCGTCGCAAGAGCGGTCTTTTTATATGTATACTCCGCAGCTTCGGGCGAATTATATCCCTTCGTTTTGGGATAGACGCCGACTTTGATATCTCCGTCGGCGGAGGCATACTGTTTGAGACTGATCTGCGTCTTGCCGCCGATGTTCATGGTTACGGACTTACCGCCGTAGGTAATCGTGACGATATAAGAAGCCGCGGCGGGAACCGCTTTCCAGGAAAGCGTCTCGTTCTCGTTATCAAACGCAAATTGAGAAATCGACTCGAGCGTTCTCTCGTATACGAACGTTTCGGAAGTCGAGGAAGCATATCCGTCCGCAACCGCCGTGACAGTAAATTTAATTCCACCTTCCTGCATCTCGCAGTTGGAGAAGTTGTAATAAGTGGACTTGCCGTTATCGAACAACGTGTGGTTATGTTCTTTATTTCCGCAGTCGACGGTGACGAGATATTTTTCCGCATGGGGAACGGCGTTGAAAATAAGCGCGTCGCCCGCCACGCTGAAATCGGAGACTTTTTCAAGTCCCTTATTGAGGTAATAAACGATCGCCGGGTCGGAATCGTTTTGTGAAATCGCCGCGCAGGACTTCACGCGCACGACATAATCTCCCGCAGCGGCGGAAGAGAAATCAAACTTTTGGCCGGGAGAAGTGACAAATTGACCAATAAGAAGCTGTTCGTCGCCATTCTCCCTGATATACGCCAACTCAACCCAATAGGTGGCCGCACCGGTATCCGTCCAAGTGATCCCGGTCTCCGTCACGGTCACAACAGGCGCGGAAAGCTTGTTTCCCGTGCTCTTAGGCAACCACTTGGCATACATAGTAAGATTTTCCGAAAACACCATGTCCTCGGTGTATTTATAGGAAAGCCTGTCTGGATCGTTGTAGACGCTTATCCACCAGCCGCCGAAATCGTATCCGTCGCGTTCGGGCGTCGTAACGTTATAAAGTTTTCCGCCAATCGTTTGAATCGACTCGACGGACTCCGCCCCCTCGTAATTGAGATCGAATTTAATTTCATATTCCGTCTGTTCGGGAACCACCGGAGTCCACTGCGCATAAAGAGTCGTATCCTTTGTCACGGTTTCGGATCCGAAATTATAAAGTTTCTGATAGTTCTTGTCCGCATACCAGCCGAGGAATAGCTGCCCCTCGCGGGTAGGATCCGCAGGCTTCGCAATCGTCTTTCCGTTCAGCACGGAAACGCTTGTCGCTTCTTCCTGAATTCCGGTATCAAAGACAACCGAATACATGATCTTTTTTAAAAATCTCCATTCGGTTTCTTCATATGTCACGGTGAGTACATTCCCGGCGAGAATCGCGGGGATATTCGTACCTTTTTCGTCCTCTCCGTCCGTCTCTGCAGCGGGAACGGTAAACGTAAGATTCCCTCCTTCTATGGAATAAGTACCGATAGCGGAGAGTTTCGCCGTGGTAAAAACCACCTGATCACCTTTACCGAGTGAAATCAGGTACTCGCCTTCATCGGAGTCATAATAATAGACGCCCGTTTCAGGTCCCTCTTCCTTAGGGGGATCCACAGGAGGCTTCACCGGATTTTTGGCACAAGCCGCCGAAAACGCCAATCCCAAAACGGTAGAAAGCGTTATCAACAATGTACACAGCAGCTTCTTTACTTTCATTACTACTCTCCTTGACTCTTTATTTGCACAACCACACGGCTGACACGATGCTAAGAAGAAAATACTTCCTGTATAAAAATAGTATTATTTAATTTATTATATACATTTTATTAAAAGATGTCAAATATAATTTCACCAATTTACCCCCGATATTTTTTATATATACCATAATTAAAACTTATACCAACACAAATTCACCACATTTTTTTTCAATCAAAAACAGAAGCGGAAAGGCAATTGCCCATCGGACACACTAATTTATTCGCAGCCATAGAAACGGACAGATACGTATTTTATATACGTTTAAAGGCAACCGGAAGTAAATAAGGCGCCTACTTTACCGCTCAAAGGTCTACGCCCGAACATACGCGATATATTTGGCGAACCTCTCCGCGACCTCTCCGTCTCGGAGCAACTTCATTCTTTTTTTCTCATAAAAATGCAAATATTCTTTATGGAATTATAACCCTATATAATAATAGAGTTGCACAACTTTTTATCCGGGAAACGCGTAAGATAAAGATTAATACTATATTTATACGTTAATGCCATACTCTTACCTCATACATAGCACTAAAAACGCGCAATTTTACATATTGATTATCCATCGCCCCACAATCACTATTACGAATTTAGTTTCTTTCAAAATCATTACTTACTAAATTTTATGCAATTAGAACTTTAACAGAGAACTGCCTCGCACGTTAAAATCCAAGTATAAAAAGAGCGCTTTGCATGATTACTTTTCTTTATTGTGTTCCGCGTCCCAATTTTCACCCAAAACTTTATCCCGCTTTCCAGTCGCTTCCTTCTCGCCTTCATTTTAGTGTATAAAAGTTCCAGTGTTCTACGGGAAGGATTTTTCTCTTTATCTTTAAGAACTGATTGCTTAGTTTCCAAATTCTCAACGGTAAAAGGGTAAATGCGTATTTTCAATGAAGTTTTTTCAATAAATAAACAAACCTGTACTTGAAAAGTACAGGTTTGTTTATTTATTATGGCTGCTCCTGTCAGGCTCGAACTGACGACACTCGGATTAACAGGGGCAAAAGGAACCCTCGCAATGCCTTTATTCATAAGGGATTCAGCGATTTTTTCATTCTTAAAATCCCCGTTTTCCCCCGCCGTATTTCTTTTAATTTTCGCCCTCGACGGATGCCGCGGGGCTTTTTTCTTATTTTGCCCTGCTGCGACGGTAGGGATTCACAATCTATCAGCCGCCTTTCGACGGATCTTTTTGCTCAACTGGGTAAAATCGACGAAGCCGCGTCCGCGGCTTCATATCAAACCGAGCCATATCGAAGCCCGCCCGCGGGCTTCCCGTATCAATTCCCGCCTTTTCGCCCTTCGCGCGATTTTTGGTGTACACGAACCGACGCCGCTGTACATTATAACCGGCTTAAAACTCTTTTATAGTCCTCTTTGGCATTAAACACGGCGCTAATATAAATCTTTTTCGACTTTTCATCTATCGTATAAAATGTCAGATAATTTCCGTGGACAAGGTATCTATAATCTGTCGCTAATAGAATCCTATCTTTCGGCAATGCCCCGCTTTTCGGAAATTCACGCAGCCGCTCAACGTCCGCCTGCAATTCCCGAATAAACTTAACCGCTATATCGACGCTTTTCGATTCCTCGTAAAGATAAAAGGCTATATCCGTGTAATTTTGTTTCGCGGTTGCCGTGACTTCGATCTCGTAACTCATATCACAGCCCTTTCAGTTTGGATACAATATCGTCAAACGCTTCGTCCGCTTTGTACATCCGTCCCATTTTAATATCGTCGGCAGCGTTCGCCAATACCGCATACATCTGTAACTGCTCTTTCAAAAGAGCCAACTCCGCTTGCATGTCGTTATATTGTTCGTGGCTCATCAGTACGGAATCTTCCCGCCCGTTCACCGTCACGGCGACAGGGTGCTGCTTGCACAAACGCGATATTTCGGCATAATTTGTTCTGATGTCTCTCGACGGACGAATAGAAATCTCTCCCATGAAAAGTCCTCCCTGTATAGTGTAGTCAAATTATAACACAATAATGCAACAAAGTCAAGTGTTTTTTACCGCACCGAGCGGGGAATCGTTATTTATCAGCATGCCGGGCAGATTCACCGCGGCGGCAGCGCCTCCGCCCACAAGCGCCAACACCGAGAAAGCCGCATCCGCGGCTTTCCGTTTTCCTTCTACCATATCCCGGAAGCCTGCCCCCGGGCTTCCCCGTTTCTATCCTTCCGCCTTCCCTTCCTGCGGCTTTGGCGCCCGCTATCCGGCGCCGCCGCGTATTCCTTCTTAAAAAAAGAAAGAATTATAATCATTATATTACTATCCGAAAATGACACCGTACCCTCAAATTTTTAGACCTTGAAAAATTTTACCCTCCAAAATTAATACCTTGAAAATCTCATTTTCGGAGGGTCGAAAGACAAAAAAATATCCCGCTCCTTCTTCGGGGGCGGAATGCTCAATTTTTTATACGACTATAAGCGCGGATCTCTCCACGCTTTTATTTTTTATCCAATTCGCCCAGACTTTACACCCGCCGTAAAGTCTATATCTTTTAGTCGCTTTCGCCATTCGGGGTAACAATCGCAATATGTTCCGTCTGGTTTTATTCCCGTATCTGAACATTTCCGGCATTTATATTTCGGCAACGCTTCCCCGAGTTCCGAAAGTTCTGTTTCGGAAAATCCGAACGCACGCGCCCGATCCGTGATGGTGTTCCAAAGGATCTCACGCCGTTTCTTTATCTCCCGGAGCTTTTCCTCGTCGATCTCCTTGTTTTCCGCAACATCGAGCTTCCGGCGCTCTCGGAACGCCGCCGCATATTTCCCGTCTAATCGCAACGGGCGACTGCGCTTTTCCGCTTCCCGCTCTGCCTCGGCTCTCAACTTTGAATAGTAACTCTCGCGCGCTGCTTTTTCGTTTGCCTGCCTAATGTTCTCCGGGAGCTTTTCCTCTTTCTTGTTTTTCCGAAAAGCTTTTCGGACCGCATACACCAGCTCTTTATCCGCTGTATATTTGAAGATTGCCGCACCGTTCAATGAATCCGGCGTTTCTTCGCGTTTTATCAGTCCCGTTTCTATCAAAGCATCGATCGCTTCCGATGCCGTAGTCGTCGATATTCCCAGCGTTCGCGCTATATTCCCGATCGAGCCTTTATATCCTATTGTTTTCGGATTCAGGCTCCAACTCAATATATAACTCCCGACGTCTATTTCATTTTGTCGAAGGTATCTTGTTCCGCTCTTGAACGAAAATTCCATAGTATAGAAAAAGGAAGGCGTGATAATAAATCCGTCCGAGTCCTTGGCGCGCTCGTTCGTTTCATATTCCGAACGCGTCCTGTCCAGACGTTTTATCAAGCCTTTTTCGTTTAACCTTTTTACCCACCTTGCAACAGAGGAGCGAGAACAATTCAAATTGTGAGCTAATTGAGGATACGTTTCCTCGCAGGTCTGTTTCCAACTGCATTCCCCGAAAATAAATCCGAATACCGCTTTTCCAAGCGCGGCAAAACCCGCCTTTGCCATTGCCTGCAAATGCGAATAATACCGCTTCGTGTATGTAAAATTTTCGGGTATCGCCAACGCTCCCATGTATGTACCTTCCTTTCGTTCCTACCGTTCCCTTTATCGGGGAATATATTTATACTTCGTTGCCCCAGCAATCCCAGCCGCTCGCCGGGCGCCGAGCAAACAGCTCTATTCGCGGCTCATAGCTTACTCGCTCTATCATCTGCCGCATTTCTTCGGGCTTGCGGCTATGCTCTTTCCGCGGGGCTATTATCAATGTTTCCCCCTGCTGGCGTTTGCCGTCTATAATCTTATACGGCAGATTCCCGTTGACCGCAAAAATACAATGTTCCGTTTTTCCCCGAAAATATTGCCCCAATCCTATACGATCCTTGCCCCATGTTATCATTGTCACATATCGGAACCCCCACGCCCGAACCACTTCGAAGGCGTCCAACAAATGATTGTTTGTAGCCCATACATACAGATGACACCCGTCCGACGAAATCAATCGGCTCACCGGGAGAGCGGCTATTTCCTCGGTTTTCATTAATGGGTAATGTCTATCCGCGCCGCGTTTGATTTTTCCTGCGCCGCGTTCCCGCCACGGCGGATCCGCGTATATCACCCGATACCGGTTTTCAGTTTTGAAAATATCTATTTTCATTTATCTGCGATTTCCATAGATCAATTAAATCCCGCTCCGGCTCCTGCCGAACTTCCCGCGCGAAGCGTTTTGAGTAGTATTGCAGCGGATAATCCGGTCGGAACGCCACCGGGGACAGATTATCCAATCTTTCCAATTCAGCCCATAGCTCCGGATAATATTTGTATAGGCGTTTGATTTGCGCTACCTTTTGGGAATGACAGAACCAGCAGCCCAAACGCGTCGTAAACTCATACGCCGGCGATAGTAGCCCTTCTGCGCGACAGATGTCGAACGTGTCCGCTTCCCAGATTTTATACTGCACCAGCGGCAGGATTCTGCCTGCAACCGTCTTTTTGGCGGCGCGGTGCTGCTCGTCATACGCGATTCCGACGATTTGTCTATGTTCTCCTACCCCCCGGAAATATTCGCGTAAGGGACGCAATTTCAATCGATCATTACACCATGCGCCTTGTAAATAGGGAAATCCGTAAATTTCGCCCTGGCGTTTACCCGATTGATAGACTGTTAAAAACTGATCCACATAACTGACATGCGACTGCACCACTCTCACCGGGATTCCCCAGCTTTCCAGCTTCGGGATCGCTATGCTGTGAATAAATTCCTCGTGTTCGGGGTATTCGGCGGAAACGGTATCATTAAACATCACCCGGCAATATACCGCTTCATCAATTTTTCCGCCGTGGGCTAAATAGGTAATGATGGCAGCCGTGCTGTCTTTGCCGCCGCTCCACGCCGCTATCGTTTTCATTGCTGCTCCTCCCGTCAATTCACCAAAACGGCGTTGGGGATTGATAACTTTCCATTTTCCTTTTTCAAAATCTTATTCTGAATCATTCTATTGACGGCTTTTCGCACGGTGTCGCGGTCTATATCCAACGATTTGGCTATCAGACTATAATCTACATAGGCAGCCGTCTCGGCGCCTAAATGCAGGGAAATCACGCGCAGAATCTGCGCCGACGTCGCGTCGATTTTTGTTAAATTTTCAATTTTGAGCGCCCTCGTCGTCATAGTTTTGCCTCAATTTTTGAAAAATTTTTCGAAATCAGCGGGAATTTACCCCCTCGTCGGCGGACGCTTTGCGCCGCCTCCTGCGGGGGAAAACAATGCGGAATTCTTCAAGGAAATGCGGCGCGCCGCGGCTTGTTTCCACGCTCTGCCCGCACTGCGTTGCCCGGCGCCGTGACCGGTTCGCCGCCGGCTCTGTGTCCGCCTCTCCCCAGCCCGCTCGCGGTCTGTGTATATGCGTACACATTTCCGCCGTCGTCCCGTTCCCGTCTTTTCTCCGGGCAACGCTCACTTATCTGGTCTGTTCCGGCTCTGCCAGTTCCTCACCTTTTTCTTTGCGCCTTCGGCGCAGCTGATAAGGTGAGTATTACGCGCCCCGCGCCCGGTCGCATTTTCCCGCCTGCGTCGGTTGACGTTGGACTATGGATTTACGGGTTACTCCGCATTATCGTCATCGCAGCGATTATGCCACACATACTTCACTCCCGCCATTTGACGGCAGCGTTTTCGCTGCTCCTCGCTGATTTCCTCAATATCAAACACATCGAAAATCTGTTTATAGAAATGACCGTGTATCTCTTTCATCTCCTCGCAGCTCGGATGCAGGTCTTTATATCTCGCAAAATCGTCTAATCCTTTGTTTGACCGCAGCGCTTTCTGGTGATAAAATTCGCTGATCGCGTCCGTCGCAAAGCGATAGGAATACACTTTTTTCGTGCTGATATAATACTTTCCTTTATCTGAAATGACCTCGTTTGTCATCTCGTTCGCCACGCGCACCGTAGCCGTATACACCGAGTACTGATTGAATATTCGCACGTAATGATTATAAATCGGGCGATACATTTTTTTCAGAAGATAGACGAACAGCGTATTATCTCCACGTAAATACCGAAGCGTATAATATACTTTATCAAAAATCTTGGTCGCCAAAAAATAACCTATTTCCTCCACGGCAAAGAACGGCATTACTATTTTCGCTTCCGATACTTTTTTGATTGTCAACGTATCGCATAAATCTTTATCATCCGCCGCGAGCGAATCCGCGCGCTGGTCGTCCATCAGCAACCTAAAAAACGTATAATTGTCTATCGTCGCCGCATGACCGTGCATCTTCACGTCCAACTCGAATAAATCGTTGATTTGATTACAGCCCGGATCGTCCCGTTTCCCTTTCCGGGTATGCTGGTTCCCGCGTTCCTTCGCCACCTCCATCACGTTCACCACGCCGATCTCCAAGCCGTCTTTATTCGGGTTGTTTTCCTCGAATACCTTTCCTAAACGCATCGCGTCGAAATCCAAAACGCGGCAGTATTCCGCAATAATCTCTTTCGGATCCCGGCGAAAAAAATCGTCGTCGAAAATCGGGAAGTTTCCGCAATCGCTTCGTTTCGTGTCTGTACGAATCGCATAGTTTGCCAAGAGCAGCGTCGGCGCTATGTAAATCCAATACAGCTGCGCGTATTTTTCCAATGCCTCGAAAATATTGATCATTCCCAAGTTATCGTTATATTCCGCCCCGTAACGCTCGAAGTCATACCCGAAAATAAACTCTCTGCGTAGATGACCGTATTCCCTGTAATACGCTTCTTTCTCTTTCCGAGTCCACTCTTTGGGGAAAATATATTTTTCATGAGTATAGCCGAATCTCTTTTCCAACCTCGCCAGAATATTTTTTTGCTGTCTTGTCTCCCAATTTTCGCAGCCGTAAAAACAGCGTTTTAATTGTCGAATATAGCACCGAACCCTCGCCAGCGTCGGCAAGCTCCCCCGACGGATTCCGTATTGTATAGATAATTCGAGATTGATCCACGGAAAAAACGGAAACTGTAAATCTCGGCTCTGTAATTTCTCTTTCGCTTTCTCGCGATAAATCGCCGTTTGCGATAATGCCATATCCGTAATGATCGTTGTCTTTTTTGCACGCTGCTTTCCCACAAGAAACAGCGCGCCCGGATTCGCTTCCAAAAAATCCCGGTTTCTACTTTCATAGCCTTGCAGCGCCTGCATCCCCCGGCTTTTGCGGAGCTTATCAAAAATCACCCAACCCACTATCACCCACGCCCACCACGGCAGGAACCCGATCGCCACCGTCAGATCCATCGCCAGTTTTACGATTTGCGTATACAATTTTATCCGCGGCATCGCAAGCGGGAAATAAAATATATACGCCATCGCTTCGACGCCTATGGTGACAATGTTCAAATTATACATCCATAGTACGCAAAGTATTTTCAGATATTTCCCGTCCCTTTTTAAAAACTCGATATATCCGGCAATAAACTTTTTAACCGGGCGATACACCTTATCTTCTATTTTTTTCCACACCGCCAGCGGACGCGTATCGACGTTATGCCGGGTATTGGGTTTGCTGTACGCAACGGTGATGATAACGCCTAACATCACCAGCGGCAGCATAGCGATTAAAATGATTTGCGTAAATGTGGAAACCCCACGGCCGATACGGATGAAATAGAGTTGCGCGTTCGTTTTGTTTATCAGCATATTTCCGAACGTTTGCATCTGTATTTTGAACGCCGCCGGCTCTATGGGCAGCACCGAAGTGATCCCGTGCGGGATTTTCGTGACAGATGGCGACACCGCGCCCTCAAAGCCGAGCATTTCCGTGAAATAAAAGGCGATGGAAAGCCCCAAATCCTTGCACGACTGCAACACCCGCCAAAATACCGGGGAAAACCGAAAGACGGCAAAACACACAGAACCCAAGAGCGCTACAATGGATAAAATATGATATATGTGTTTTCGCCGGAATTTTGTTTTCATTTCAAAATACCTGTTTCCCCGTGAATACTAAATACCCCACCACCAACGCCAGGAGAAGATACAAGAGAATTTTCAAAACCAAAATTAATATTTTTTTTGTTTTTCCCATATTTTAGCTTGACTCCCTATCCGACGTATGGTATAATAGATATACAGTAAAGATGAATCCATCTTTTAGCCGTAGGAGTGTAACAAGCCTACGGCTTTTCTTTTGTCTTGTTTTCCCTGCGCCGTTTCGCAAAATCTCGGATTTCCGCCGCTTCATTTTCCGATACCGGATTTTTATTGATGATTTCCATGTTTTTCAATTCTAACGGATTTCCGCTTTTATCCGTGGAGTAATAATAGTTATTTACTCCGCTCGGCGTCTCAAACTCGTTAAACTTTACTTTTTTCAAAAGCCCTTTTTTGACTTTCGTCATATTCTTTTCGTCCACATTATAAAGATGCGTGGTCTGGATCGCGCGTTTCTCGCCGGTATTTGTGTCCTCATAGATCAAATACGTATGCGATTCTTCCGGCTTGGGAGAATCAAAAAGCAGTTTATTGCGGATCCTCGCCAACCACATAAGCACGCTCGATTTCTTCGGCTTCTTTTTAGTCGTCGTTGAACGCTTGCTCTTGGCTTGGGGTTTTATGACCGACTGCGACTTCTTCACCGGCTTCACCGGTTCCTTGCCCGCCGCGTTCTTTACGGCGGGCTTTTTCGTGACCGGTTTTTTGTGTGTCGGTTTTGCTGATTTCTTTGCCATGTCCTACCTCGTTATTTCTTCTTTTTCTTCTTTACTGCCTTCCCGATCGCTTTGAACGGCGCCGCGATCAATGCAAATAAATTCTTTATCAGCCAAACAATCGGCCGCCAAAGGATCAGGACTAATACCGCGAGAATTACGATCGCAATAATTTTTTTGATCATATCCCGATCGCAGCCGCCTTTATCTATCGGCGGCTCCACTGCATTGAAAATATCGATCGGGTTTGATACCGCCGCGATCACCGTGTCTTTGCCGTCTTTTTGGAATGTGAGCTGGATAATATCAAAGTTTAAAAAACAAGTCTGCTGCGCAATGTAGCCGTCCTGATCGGATAACGAATACCCCGTCTCCAACGGATTATCCGTAACATAATCGTAACGTGCGGCCGAGCTATAATAATCCGTCTGTGCAAACCGGAATAAAAACGGGTGCTCGCCTTTCAAAAACGCCGTATCGCAGAAAGAAGAAAATTCCGTGTAATCCTCTCCGTTTAATAATAGCGTCGAACAATCCGTGCCCTTGTCTTTGGTATAGTTCTTTGCGGTAACTTCCTCGATCGGGCTATACGTTTTTCCTCCGCCCGAATCCGCGTTCCAGTTCCCGAAATAGTCCCAGAACCGCTGCCAGCCGCTGTGCGTATCGTCATAGGATAATAAATTGAACTCGTCGCCCGCGTCGAAGTCCCGCAATACGTACCCGCGTTTTTGCGACGGCTCCGCAAGGTATTGCACCCGGTCGGCATCGATGCTTCCTGCAAAAAGTTCGCTGCTGTATTTATCTAACACGTCCGCCGTTTTACCGTACTTCCCGCAATACGTTTTCGCCCAGTTCTCCACGGCTTCACGGGAAACAGTATAGTTTTTATAATCCGCTCCGCCCGTCGAAAACAGCCATGCGATTTGAGAAACGTTTTCGCCATTTATCGTTGCTATATCCGTTCCCCAGGTATCATAATCCGAAAGTCGATTATAATCTTTCCCGAAATGATACGCATGGCCCGCAGCGTTGCCCGTTTGCGTTTCGTCCCATAATATCCGCCATTTCAGCGATTCGTCCTTTTTCCCAATATTCACCCCGATGCGATCTTTCAGCGCGGTATAGGCTCCGGAGTCGGCGGTCACGAATATCGGCGAGGTTTTATATTCGTACCATTCTGCACGGATCCGCTGCAAATTCCCGTACTGCGTGATGTATTTATCCGGGACGCTGAAATATACACTGTTCAATTCGTGCCGCGTGTTCTCTTTATATTCGCTCCCCACCCGGTAATTGGTATGATGTACGTCCAGGGAAATCGTCTCTAACTGCGACCACTCGCATCGGAGATTTGATTCCGCTTCGCTGTCCTCTCCGCACCCCGCTGCATAGCCCGTAAATGTGTATGTCCGGGAAATAGAATAATCCACGGCGTTTTGCTCGCCTTTCTTCAATAATTGCACCCCGGCCACATCATAGCGCCGAGCGCCTCTCGCGGACGATTGTTTCGCCGCGTTCGTCAGCAGCTCCCCCGCGTCCAATACACGGAATTTATAAAACAATCGTTCCTGCTCGCCCACCGTCGCGCCGCAAACTTTCAACGGCAGATTTTTATATTCGCTCGGCTGCCCCGCCTCGGTGTACGATACCGCCATATTGACGCTCGATGCGCCCGAACGGGAGGAAAATTCGAGCTGCGCCGGATTATAGATATACAGATATATTCCGTAGTTACTCCGCCGGAAGGCGTTATCCGAATAGCAGTATTCCATGAACGAATAGAGTTCCGGCTCGCCCTTTTCGTCCTTCGGGTATTTGGATAAATCTATCTCCCCGAGATCCGCTTCGACCGCCGTGGCGTCATACTTGTTTTCACTTTCCGCCTGCGCAGGCATTTTTATAAAGGCTACGGGAAATCCCGTCGCCCAGACTATGATCGATAGCATAAATATCGCTATCGCCTGTATTCGTCTTTGTATGTACCTGCGCATCTCGCCGCGCCTCCTATTCAGTTGTAATACCCGACTATCAGCCCACTATCAAATTTCCCGGCAGCGTCACCCCCGTCACCTTCGCGGCGATAGTAAATCCGATCTTCATCACCGATTTCCCGACCGTGATCTCCATACGGAACCTATCCCCGGCCGGGATCGTCTCCGGCATGCCTATTCCCAGCCCGGCCGCATAGTTTTCCAAGGCGCTCCGTAGCCCGCCCGTTATATTGAAACTGTCGCCGTCCTTTTTTATTGTAAATCCTCCCGTGAGTTCCACTTTTGGCTTTACGAGGTCGCCGTACCAGCTATATTCCTCCGCGCCGATTGTGAACGTAAAATCCGTTTCTTCCGTGCCCGCGGCGTAGATTTTTATATCATAGTCCTGGGATTTATTCGTCAGGCGTTTGATCGTAAACGTATCGCCCGACGATACCGACACCCCCGTCTCATCGTTTACAATCAGTTTTCCGTTGTGTTCCACCGCGAACGTCTTTGGATCGCTGTTGAATCCGTTTGTCAGTTTATAGATCAACCCGACCACCAGCGCCAGGATCAGGATCGCGGCGATCGTGGCTATCACTGTCCCGGCTCTGCTCTTTTTCTTATATCCCGCCATCTCGCCGCCCTCCTATTTCTTAAAATTTCAAGGTACTGTCTATCGTCACATTCGTGACGCCGGAAACGACTTTGATCTTTACCGTCTCCGTCAGTTCGCCGCACTTCAATACAATCTGGATTCCGTGCAGCTCCGACGGCACCGCAAAATTTACAAACGCACCGTGCTTATTCCCTTCCCGCATATACGCATATCCCGCCTCGATGCAGTCTTTTGTCTCGATCACAAGTTTCTTATTCGAGATCATGGCCTTGATCGGCACATTCGTAAACGCTTCGTTCGCCAGCTCGGTTTCCGTCTCTGTGGAACTCGTAGTCAGATAATGCGTTACCGTCGGATAGATCAGGGAAACTTCTATATCCTCGTAATACGATTCCGCCACGTCATGCACCCCGTTATCCAGCATTACCGTCATTTCCGTCGTCCGATTGCTTTTCAGTGGGTAATAGGTATGCGATACACCCCCGCCTGTTTGAACCTCCGAGGTGATGTCCGTCGTCACTATGAGCGACGTCGGGATTCCGATAAACGAGACCGTACAGAACGCTTCAAACCCGCCGTCGCGCGTTTTCACTTTGATCATGATCTTATCGTTCCCGAAGGATTTTTTACACGTCACCGTCGCCGTTGTACTTCCGTCCGAAGTCGGCGCTACCGTCAGATATTCCGTCACGGCGTTATTTTTTAGCGTCGCCGATTCGTCCCATAATACCGACCAGTCCACCGATTTATCCGCCGCGTCGGCCGGTTCCACCGTCGCCGTGATCGTCGCCACGATCCCCGTTTCCCCCGCGGCCGCCAACGCCGTGGACGTAAACGCCAGTTTTTCCGGCATCGCATAATGCCCGCCGGTCTCGCCCTGGATTACCTCCTCTTCTTCGTCCGTTCCGGCGGCCGGAGGAGTTATCTGGCCTTGCTCCGACGGCGGAACTTGTGCCGCGTCATTATATTTGCAACCCACCAGGCCGGCCGCGCATAACATCGTGAGGCCTAATATCAATCCGAATATTCGTTTTGTGTTCATGTTTTTTCTCCTTATTCTTTCGCCGGCAGTTCCGTATAGACGTTGGTGGCGTTCTTTGCTACTCCGCCGTACGTATCTGCTCCCGCTACGATTTCCAGTTTCGACAGATTATACACCGTTTTCAAGGCCGTGCAATTTTGAAACGCGTCCGCTTCTATTCCCTCCAATGTCTCCGGCAATATAATCTCCGCCAAACTTGTGCAGTTCGCGAACGCTACGCCTTGTATTTCTTTCACGCCTGCCGGAATCTCGATTTTCGTCAGGCTCGTACAATACTGAAACGCCGAGCCGGTGAGGTGTTCTATGTTTTTCGATAACGTCACTTTTTCTAAGCCGAACGCCGCAAAACATACGTTTGATCCGATTCTTTTCACACTTTCCGGAAAGGTTATTTCTCGCAGACCAAACGCGCCCATCCAAGCAAAATGTCCGATCTCTACCACACTGTCCGGGATATTAATTTCTTTCAACGCATAACAGCCCATAAACGCCGAAGAACCGATCTTTTTGATACTATTCGGCAACGTCACTTTTTCTAATTTAGTGGCGCACGCAAACCCGTTTTCGTTCAGACCGGAGAGTTTTTCTAAACCGCCTGTTGCTGCCACTTGATCCAATACTGTTTTTACGCTTTCTTGCGTTGGCGTTCCTTGCAGAAATTGCTGCACCAACATCATCCCCGACAGTTCCGATCCCCCGATTTCTGTCACCGCTTTCCCGGAAAATTTAGATGGCACTACGATTTCCGTCGCTTCGTAATCCTTTAAAGACACCGAATACGTTCCGTAGGCGGTTTCTTCAAACGTCAATGCTTCCAGCGTCGCCGCCGGCTCTTTCGGGTGTTTATCAAACCAGCCCAACGCTTTTGCAGACAACGCAAACGCCCCGCCCGATAAGATTACCGCCAGTCCTATTGCCACAATCCCCATCCACTTGCTCTTTTTTGTCTCTGTTTTCATTTTCTTTCTCCTTATTTTTTCGCCGACTCTTTCTCCGACGGCAATTCCGTATAGATATTTTCAGCACTTTTTGCTACCCCGCCAAATGTGTCCGCATTTTTTGTCAGAGGTAGGCGGGATAAATTATAGATCGTTTTTAATCCGCTGCAATTTTGAAATGCGTTCGTTTCTATAATTTCCAGTTTCTCCGGCAGTAGGATTTCGGATAATTGATTGCAGGAATAAAATGTTTCTTCCCCGATACTTTCCAGCGTATTTGGCAACACCATTTCCGTTAGGTTTTCACAATTTCTAAACGCATATCCTGAAATTGTTTTTACCCCCGCGGGAATTTCTATCCGTTTCAGCCCCGTATATTTGAACATACCGATCGGTATCACCGTCATTGCCGGAATATGGATATTTATCAGCGACCGGCAGTTACTAAACGCATAGCTGCCGCAATTCTCCAACCGTTCCGGCAATTTTACGTTCGTCAAGCCCGTCGCATTCCGGAATGCGTTATTTCCGATTTTTACCACGCTGTCCGGGATCTCGATTTCTGTCAGACCTATGCAGCCGAAAAACGCGCAGTCATTGATGATTTTTATACTCTCCGGGATCGTTACTTTTTCCAGCTTCACCGCCGCTCCGAATCCGATATGTCCCGCTTCCGTCGGGATTCCGCTGCCCGTCATCGCGCCATACATATCCGTCATACCTTTCTCAATATCCTCTGTCTTACTACTCGCAATGAAGCTATTCATCACGCACATCGCTTGCAACGCGCTATATCCGCCGATCTCCGTCACCGCTTTGCCGTTGTACTCCGAGGGGATCACCACTTCCGTCGCCGTGTAATCTTTAAGACTTACCGAATACGTCCCGTAACCCGTTTCGTCAAAATTCAACGCTTCCAACGTCGGCTCCGGTCTGACCGGATCTTTACTTCCAAACCAACCCAACGCTTTCCCCGACAGCGCTATCGCGCCAAAACTCAATATTACCGCTAAACCGATGGACACCCCGCCCAGGATTCTCTTACTCGTTTCTTTCATCTGCTCACTCCTTTCGTTCCCCTGGTAATTCCGTGTAGACATTCGTCGCGTTCTTCGCCACGCCCCCGAACGTCTCCGCTCCCGCTACGATTTCCAGTTTCGACAGATTATACACCGTCTTTAACTCCGGGCAATTTTGGAAGGCTTTATCTTCAATTTTTTCCAACGTACTCGGCAATACGATCTTTGCCAACGTTTTACACTCATTAAACGCATTCGCGGCTATATACTTCACTCCCTCCGGGATTACCATTTCTTCAAGCGATACTTTCCAGAATAAACCCGATGGCAAGGTTTCCAATACAGGAAGGTTTAGTTTTTTCAAATTTGAACATCTTAAAAATACATTTTCACCGATCTTATTCACGCTTTCCGGCAAGTCCACTTTCGTTAATGCGGAATTGTACTGAAATGTACCCGTTTCGAGTGCTGTCACCCCCTTCGGGATTTTGATCTCAATCAGCGAACAACAGCCATAAAACGCATACGCATGAATGATCTTTACACTCTCCGGGATTTCAAGCCACAGCAAATTCGTCGCCGCTCCGAATCCGATATGCCCCAATGTCGCACCAAAATCATTCACTTCCTGGCGTACTTCTTCGCCCATAAAAACATATTCCAAAGTATCTTTTATCTGGGTGTCCGTGTTGCTGTACAGTGATGCGTTATAACGCTCCATAATCGACGGCAGCGCGGCGCAGCCGCTGATCTCCGTTACCGCTTTCCCGTTATAAGAAGCGGGGATAACTACCTTTTTGGCTGTGTAATCCTTTAAAGAAACCGCATACGTCCCGTAAGCCGTTTCTTCAAAATTCAATAGTTCCGGCGTCGGTTCCGACTCTGCTTTCGTCTTTCCAAACCAACCCAGCGACCTGCCTAATAGTCCTACCACCCCGCCGATGAGGATCGCCGCCAATCCGATCGCTACCCCGCTGATGATCTTTTTTGTCTTTCCTTCCATCTGCTTTTCTCCTTACTTCTCCGTTTTTTATCATTTCCCCGTACAGGCGGCCGCAGCAAGGCGACCGCCCTTTATGAGGAAAATGCGAATCGGGCCACGCCCGTGGGGCGGGACTCACGCGCCCGCGATACGGCAGCCAGAAACTCTCTGCGGCTGGTTTTTATAGTGAGCCTTCCACTTGGGGTGGGACTTTGCGGCGCCCACTATGCCGTTTAAGGAGGAAATTTCTATGCCCGCGCCCCATACACGAGCGGCGCGTATTTATGGATTTGTGCTATTTTTCGACCGCACGCCTTACACTTCACCGTATAGCTTGGTGGCGTGCGTTCCGATCGAATGATATTATCCGTACCGCAGTACGCGCATCGGAAATGCTGTTCCTTATCCAACTCTGGCAGTCCCGCACGCCCGCGGTCGATTTCTTCCCCGCAGATACAGCTTTTCATTCGCTCCGCTTCGATTTTTTTCACGCTCATTCCTCGCCCGCATGCCGGGCACACATAGTATTTTCTCATTCGCGGCCGCCTCGATTTTCGCGCTCTGCATCCCACAAAATTTTATCTATCACTCGGATCGATGCCCGAACGTCCTTTATATCGTAGCTGTATCCGTTCGATTTCACGATTTCCCCCTGCTCCGCATGCCCGCGTAGGTCGTTTAATATCCCTTTTATGTATTTCAGTTGCTCGACCTCCGCCGCGCTGATTTGCTGTGGTTCCGCCTTCGCACGCGCCGGCGCCTCGCGCCTCGTATACTCTACCGTGATTTTCACGATTGTGACAATCAGTCCCGCCGCAAACACCAACACATAAAACAAGATCAGTATTTTCGCTAACAGCAGCCACCCTCCGCTCATTTTAGACTCCTCCTTCTCATCTATTTACCGAATTTCTTTTTTCCGTCCAAGAAATTTCGTACCTTCCCCTCGTTTGCCGCCGGCGGCAATTTATCCAGGCCCACCACGTCCAGCGTCGGCGGGGTGTACGGCTTTTTCCGCTGCGGCGCCGGCATTGGCGTCGCGCGCTTGGCCGGCTTTTTAGATTTCGCCGGCTTCGCCTTCTCCGCCGTTATCTTGACACTGCGCTGCACCGGCGTTGCTGCCGCAAATTCCTCCGCTTCTTGTCTCGTCGCAAAACCGCGATATTTCTTTGTTTCCGTATGCTTATGCAATACCCACCTCGTCCCGGAGACCTCTTTTATTCGGCTATTCCCCGCCGCTTTCTTTTTACCCTGCGTTTTCTTCAACGACGGTTTTCGCTGTTTTTTCAATGCCATTTTTCCCTCCTTTCTTCTGTTCCGGCGGGCGCGCTAAGGGGGTAACTCGCCCGCCTTTTACAGAAGTGTCGCAACGCACAGGCTCGCGCGCCCGTTTGTCGCATTTCCGCGCCCGGAAATACCACGGCGCTTATTGTCTATTTACCGCCCGCGACGGCGCTGTTGAAAATATCGTCAAACTTTTTCTCTACCTCCGCAGCTTCTTCCTCCGGACTTTTTTTCGGCGACATTTTTTCGCAGATGAACTTTATTGCCTTTGCGATCCCGTTCGCCAGCCATTCCGGCGCGCCTGCCGCAAATAGCCGTTCGCTGTTGTAAAACGTGTCCGAAGGCTCTGCCATTTCTACCGCGAAATGATCTATAACGCTACAAAAATAGCCGTTCACATGCTGTCCATAAATGACCAGATAGTAACACCCGCCTACCGTCATTCCACGTTCGAAGAGTACTTTCGCCTCATGCTGCACACCGATTTTAATTTCTGTTGCCTGCTGTTTCATGTTTTTTACACCTCTGCTTTTTATTTTGTAGCAGCGCTTCTTTCCCAACGCCGCGACAACTCCGCTTTACTCTTCGAGATCTTCTATCTCATCGAGAGATATTCTTTGCGCTTCCACTATCCGCTCTTTTACCTCCCAATATGTTTCCTCGACTTCTATCGTATAGTGCGTTATTTTGCGTAATGTCGTATGCGCTTTAAGACAAAGACTTGCCGTCTTTCCTTCGTCGAAAACTGCCTCTAAATCTGATATATTGACTAACGCCTTCCGCCCCGTGTCTTTTGCCGTTACTTCGATAAATCCTTGCATTTTACCCTCTCTTTTGCTTTCTACGGCTCGCGCCAGTCTCCATGGGTATTTCCTCGACAGCCATCGCTTGCGCCGCGACACACGACTTTAACGAAGCACAACCACTCATTATTTTGAGTATATTATACACTCAAACTTATGAGTTGTCAATAGCTTTGCTCACTTTTATGATAAAATTTTTTTAGGAGGATATAAAAATGACTTTTTGTGAACTTTCAAAACAGTTAAGAAAAGAAAAAGGGCTTTCGCAAGTAAAACTTGCTGAAGCCCTAAAAGTAAGCAAAGCTTGTGTAGCAATGATTGAAATCGGAAAGAATGAACCTACGGCAAATACTCTTATTCGATACGCGGATTTTTTCGAGTGTTCAACAGACTATTTACTGGGCAGGGAGGACGACCTCGGAAACGTTACGATAAAAATAGAAAAGCCCGCCCCACTACCGCAAGACGAACAAAAATTACTTGATACCTATCGAAAACTCGATACTTTTAACAAGATGCGCGTTTCTTCCTATGCGGATATTCGCTTGGAAGAACAGGACAAGCCAGTTTCTACCTATGGAAAAAAATAATATTTCGAGGATAAATTCATGGAAACAAAACTGAAAATTTTTAACGAGAAAAAAATTCGTACCGCCTGGAACGCAGATGAGGAAGATTGGTATTTTTCCGTCGTGGACGTCGTTGCCGTTCTGACTGACAGCGATAATCCCCGTCGTTATTGGAGCGACTTAAAACGTAAACTTACAGCAGAAGGCAGTGAGTTGTACGATAAAATCGTACAACTGAAAATGCAATCGTCAGATGGGAAATTTTACAAAACCGATGTATTGAATACAAAAGGAATCCTGCGTTTAGTACAGTCCATTCCCTCTCCGAAAGCCGAGCCTTTCAAGATGTGGCTGGCGCAGCTCGGCAGCGAACGCCTGGACGAAATTGCCGATCCCGAAAAAGCGATTATTCGTGCGCAAAATTATTATAGGCAAAAGGGATATTCCGAAGAATGGATCCGCCAACGCATGAGCGCAATCGAAGCACGGAAAAATTTAACGAACGAATGGCAGGCGCGCGGCGTAGAGAGTGATCAAGAATTTGCAATTTTAACAAACGATATAACAAAAGCCTGGTCGGGATTATCCGTCAAGGAATACAAAGAATTGAAAGATCTGAAAAAAGAAAATCTCCGCGATAATATGACGGATATGGAACTTGTCCTCACCTCTCTCGCCGAACTCACCACCATCGCGCTTTCTCAAAAAGAGAAACCGCAAACAATGGAAGAAAACCGACAAATAGCAAAATTGGGCGGAGGCGCAGCCAAAAGCGCACGGCAAAGCGTGGAAGAAGTCCTCGGACAATCCGTTGTTTCACCTCTCAACGCTACCGATAAAGATAAACTGCTCACCCGCAAAGCAAAAGAAATTTCCGAAACGACAGACGAGAAATAAAAATATCTTTTCTTTCTTTGAAAATCATTTTACAATTTTCCTATGCGTGAATACGCAAATTCATTTATAGGGGTTGTATTATGACTCAAAAAGATTTGCAGGAATTAGAACTCGCGGCAAGAATGATTGTTGCCGTCATCGAACGGAATCACGTTTCCGATGAGGATGCTGCCGAACGCAGAGCAAAATTTATTTTGTTTCCCGGCGGCGAAAAAGAAAAAAGCCCCGCGGCATTCACCGGGGGCGAAAAGAAAAAAAGAAATACGGCATTATCATTCACATCACAGGAGATGGAAGAAATGCCAAACGAACTGAAAAAATTATTTATCACCGGGGCGATTATCGCCCATGTCAGGAAAAACCGCGACTCATACGAAATTCGCGTACAACTCAATAGGAAAAGGCTTTCCGCTTCCGGGAAAAAATTGGATATTGCAAAAATCCGATTTTTGCAAAAGCTGAAAGAGTATGAACGTCTCAACAAAATCGCGCAAGCGAACGCCCCCTCGGTCTCTTTCGAGGAATATTCGGGGAAGTGGCTTTTGTCCCGCGATCCGAATATCAAACATCGAACCCATGAGGATTACGTCACGCAGCTCAATGATTTGAACTCGCATTTTGGAAAAAAGGATATGCGGGATATTAAACAATTCGACATCATGGACTATTTGAACGGTTTAACGGAAATCGGGAAAGCGAGAGCCGCGCGGAAACGGTATCAAATTTTGAAATCGATTTTTGAATATGCCGTGGTAGACGATATTATTCCTCACTCCCCTATGGCGAAAGTCAAAGTCCCCGTGTACGAAGAAGAACATGGACAGGCTTTGACGATGCAGGAAGAACTCGAACTCGTGGAAAAGTGTCTTGCCGGCAACACCCGCTCTGGCGAAGCAATTATTTTTATACTTTATACTGGGATCCGCCGTTCAGAGCTTGCGACCGCCGAAGTAGTCGATGGAATCTGGATCAAAGTTATCACCGCCAAGCAGAGAGCGGGCAGAAAAGAAAAAGCCCGGCTGATTCCTATCTCCCCGCGACTGCGGCGGCTGCTCCCCAATCTTGAAAACGACCTCGAATCCTTAAAAACCCTCTACCCGAACCGGCTCTCCCGCACTTTCAAAGAATGGTTTCCCGCCCATCACCTGCACGAGCTTCGCCATACGTTTATCACGCGGGCGCAGGAATGCGGGATTGCGCGGGAAATCGTTTCTCTTTGGGCGGGACATAGGGCGGATAACACGATGACGACAAACGTCTACACCCACTTTTCCGCAGAGTTTCAGCAACAAGAAATCAAGAAATTTGACTATTGATTTTCCCCCATTTTCCCCCACTTTGTTTTTTAGGTAGTCCGAAGGTGGCACGGGATAGGGAAAAGTCGTTAAAATATCACAACCAATACATAAAACGGCGCAAAAAAACCGTTTGAAATGTTACTTTCAAACGGTTTGGCTGCTCCTGTCAGGCTCGAACTGACGACACTCGGATTAACAGTCCGATGCTCTACCGACTGAGCTAAGGAGCAATATTTCCGGCCGTCTTAAAGACAGCCGATTAAACTGGAAAGTGGCGACGACCTATCCTCCCGGCCAGTGACCCGGCAAGTACTTTCGGCGCGAGAAAGCTTAACTTCTGTGTTCGGAATGGGAACAGGTGGAACCTTTCTGCCATTATCACCACTATGGTTATATAGAAGGCATAACGCCCAGATATAT